>NZ_CP097800.1:4662500-5977500 GCF_000612545.2 Streptomyces sp. PCS3-D2
GGAGGACCGAACCCACCAGGGTTGAAAACCTGGGGGATGACCTGTGGTTAGGGGTGAAAGGCCAATCAAACTCCGTGATAGCTGGTTCTCCCCGAAATGCATTTAGGTGCAGCGTCGTGTGTTTCTTGCCGGAGGTAGAGCACTGGATAGGCGATGGGCCCTACCGGGTTACTGACCTTAGCCAAACTCCGAATGCCGGTAAGTGAGAGCACGGCAGTGAGACTGTGGGGGATAAGCTCCATGGTCGAGAGGGAAACAGCCCAGAGCATCGACTAAGGCCCCTAAGCGTACGCTAAGTGGGAAAGGATGTGGAGTCGCAGAGACAACCAGGAGGTTGGCTTAGAAGCAGCCACCCTTGAAAGAGTGCGTAATAGCTCACTGGTCAAGTGATTCCGCGCCGACAATGTAGCGGGGCTCAAGCGTACCGCCGAAGTCGTGTCATTGCAGCAATACTCCCAACGGAGGCTGTGATGGGTAGGGGAGCGTCGTGTGCCGGGTGAAGCAGCAGCGGAAGCTAGTTGTGGACGGTTCACGAGTGAGAATGCAGGCATGAGTAGCGATACACACGTGAGAAACGTGTGCGCCGATTGACTAAGGGTTCCTGGGTCAAGCTGATCTGCCCAGGGTAAGTCGGGACCTAAGGCGAGGCCGACAGGCGTAGTCGATGGACAACCGGTTGATATTCCGGTACCCGCTTTGAAACGCCCAATATCGAATCAGGCGATGCTAAGTCCGTGAAGCCGTTCCGGACCCTTCGGGGAATGGAAAGTGGTGGAGCCGACGAACCAGACTTGTAGTAGGTAAGCGATGGGGTGACGCAGGAAGGTAGTCCAGCCCGGGCGGTGGTTGTCCCGGGGTAAGGGTGTAGGCCGAGGGGTAGGTAAATCCGTCCCTCATGAAGGTTGAGACCTGATGCCGAGCCGATTGTGGCGAAGTGGATGATCCTATGCTGTCGAGAAAAGCCTCTAGCGAGTTTCATGGCGGCCCGTACCCTAAACCGACTCAGGTGGTCAGGTAGAGAATACCGAGGCGTTCGGGTGAACTATGGTTAAGGAACTCGGCAAAATGCCCCCGTAACTTCGGGAGAAGGGGGGCCATTCCTGGTGATGAGTCTTGCACTCTGAGCTGGGGGTGGCCGCAGAGACCAGCGAGAAGCGACTGTTTACTAAAAACACAGGTCCGTGCGAAGCCGTAAGGCGATGTATACGGACTGACGCCTGCCCGGTGCTGGAACGTTAAGGGGACCGGTTAGTGACCTTTCGGGGTTGCGAAGCTGAGAACTTAAGCGCCAGTAAACGGCGGTGGTAACTATAACCATCCTAAGGTAGCGAAATTCCTTGTCGGGTAAGTTCCGACCTGCACGAATGGCGTAACGACTTCTCGACTGTCTCAACCATAGGCCCGGTGAAATTGCACTACGAGTAAAGATGCTCGTTTCGCGCAGCAGGACGGAAAGACCCCGGGACCTTTACTACAGTTTGATATTGGTGTTCGGTTCGGCTTGTGTAGGATAGGTGGGAGACTTTGAAGCATCAACGCCAGTTGGTGTGGAGTCGCCGTTGAAATACCACTCTGGTCGTGCTGGATGTCTAACCTCGGTCCGTGATCCGGATCAGGGACAGTGTCTGATGGGTAGTTTAACTGGGGCGGTTGCCTCCCAAAGGGTAACGGAGGCGCCCAAAGGTTCCCTCAGCCTGGTTGGCAATCAGGTGTTGAGTGTAAGTGCACAAGGGAGCTTGACTGTGAGACCGACGGGTCGAGCAGGGACGAAAGTCGGGACTAGTGATCCGGCGGTGGCTTGTGGAAGCGCCGTCGCTCAACGGATAAAAGGTACCCCGGGGATAACAGGCTGATCTTCCCCAAGAGTCCATATCGACGGGATGGTTTGGCACCTCGATGTCGGCTCGTCGCATCCTGGGGCTGGAGTCGGTCCCAAGGGTTGGGCTGTTCGCCCATTAAAGCGGTACGCGAGCTGGGTTTAGAACGTCGTGAGACAGTTCGGTCCCTATCCGCTGTGCGCGTAGGAATATTGAGAAGGGCTGTCCCTAGTACGAGAGGACCGGGACGGACGAACCTCTGGTGTGCCAGTTGTCCTGCCAAGGGCATGGCTGGTTGGCTACGTTCGGGAGGGATAACCGCTGAAAGCATCTAAGCGGGAAGCCTGCTTCAAGATGAGTATTCCCACCTCCTTGAGAGGGTAAGGCTCCCAGTAGACGACTGGGTTGATAGGCCAGATGTGGAAGCCCGGTAACGGGTGGAGCTGACTGGTACTAATAGGCCGAGGGCTTGTCCTCAGTTGCTCGCGTCCACTGTGTTAGTTCTGAAATAACGAACGGCTGTGATGACATGCCAGCGTTCTAAATTTCATAGTGTTTCGGTGGTCATAGCGTTAGGGAAACGCCCGGTTACATTCCGAACCCGGAAGCTAAGCCTTTCAGCGCCGATGGTACTGCAGGGGGGACCCTGTGGGAGAGTAGGACGCCGCCGAACAATTGTTGTGGGGAAGCCCCGTACCTTCTGGTACGGGGCTTTTCCGCGTTCACGGGCCGGTCGCGCCGGCATGACCAGCGCCGCATCCGGCGCATACGCGCGTAACGGCGTCGCTGCCGCCCCGTGTCACCAGTCTGAGCGGTAGCTCGTGAGGCCGCTCGTGTCGAGCGTCCAGACGTCGGTGAGCGAGCGCGTCCCTCTGAGGGGTGCCCGCCCAGGGCGCCCAGGGCGCCCGGGGCATCCAGCCGCGGTGCCCTACAGGCGGCCTGCGGCCTTGAGGGAGAGGTAGGCGTCGGCCAGGGCCGGGGCCAGGGCGTCGGGCGTGGAGTCCACCACGTGGACGCCATGGCGGGCGAGCTGGTCGGCCGTGCGGCGGCGCTGGGACTGGGTCTGGGCGGCGGCCGCGGCCTCGTACACCGCGTCCACGCTTCCCCGTGAGGCGGCCATCGCCGCCACATGGGGGTCGGCCACCGAGGCCAGCAGGACCGTGTGACGCTGCGTGAGCCGCGGCAGGAGCGGCAGCAGGCCCTCTTCGATCGGGGCGGCGTCCAGGCTCGTCAGGAGGACCACCAGGGACCGGCGTGGGGCATTCCGGAGGATGGTCGACACCAGAGTGCGGGAGTCGGTCTCGACCAGCTCCGGTTCGAGGGTGGCCATGGCGTTGACGAAGGACGGCAGGACGTCGGCCGCCGCGCGGCCCTGCACCTGGGCGCGGGGGCGGCGGTCGTGGGCCAGGAGGTCCACCCGGTCGCCGGCGCGGGTCGCCAGGGCGGTCAGGAGCAGGGCCGCGTCCATGGCCGAGTCCAGGCGGGGGGAGTCGCCCACCCGGCCCGCCGAGGTGCGGCCGGTGTCGAGGCAGATCAGGATGTGCCGGTCCCGTTCGGGGCGCCAGGTGCGGACGGCCACCTTGTGCTGGCGGGCCGTGGCACGCCAGTCGATCGAACGAGTGTCGTCGCCCGGCACGTAGTCGCGCAGGCTGTCGAACTCGGTGCCCTCGCCGCGGGTCAGGAGGCTGGTACGGCCGTCCAGTTCACGCAGTCGGGCCAGCCGGGACGGCAGGTGCCTGCGGCTGGTGAACGGCGGCAGGACGCGGACCGTCCAGGGCGCCGGCCGGGACGCCTGGCGGGCCCACAGACCCAGCGGGCCGTACGAGCGGATGGTGACACGGTCGGCGTGGCGGTCGCCGCGACGCGTCGGGAGCAGCCGGGTGGTCAGGCGGCGGCGCTCGCCCGCCGGGACGACCAGCTCGTGGCGGGAAGCGGCCGCCTCCGTGCCCGGGGCCCAGCTGCTCGGCGGCCACGCGTCGCGGACACGGGCCCGGAGCGTGCGGCCGGAGGGGTTGGTGATGGCCAGGTGGACGTCCGCCGGCTCGCCGAGGCGTACCGAGCTGTCGCCGGAGCGGGCCAGCACGAGGCCGCGTACCGGTGCGGCCAGGGCGTAGTCGACCGCGCAGGCCAGGGCGATCGGGCCGTTGACCGCGAGCATGCCCGCCCAGCTCGGCTCCAGGAAGCCGACCGGGATGCTGCCGAGGGCCGCCAGCAGCGCGGCGCGTCCGGTGAGGGCCATCAGCGCGGGACGGGGACGTGGGAGAGGATCGCCGTGATGACGGCGTCGGCGGTGACACCCTCCATCTCCGCCTCGGGACGCAGCCGGACCCGGTGGCGCAATGTCGGGAGGGAGAGGGCCTTGACGTCGTCGGGAGTGACGTAGTCGCGGCCGGTGAGCCAGGCCCAGGCGCGGGAGGTGGCCAGCAGGGCGGTCGCGCCGCGCGGCGAGACGCCGAGGACGAGCGAGGTCGAATCGCGGGTGGCGCGGCAGATGTCGACGACGTAGCCGGCGATCTCGGGGGAGACGGACACCCGGGAGACGGCCTCCCGGGCCGCATCGAGCTGGGCCGGTCCGGCGACCGGGCGGATGCCGGCGGCCTTCAGGTCGCGGGGGTCGAAGCCGGCGGCGTGGCGGCTCAGGACGCCGATCTCGTCCTCGCGGGAGGGGAGGGGCACGGTGAGCTTGAGGAGGAAGCGGTCCAGCTGGGCCTCGGGGAGGGGGTAGGTGCCCTCGTACTCGACCGGGTTCATGGTGGCGGCGACGAGGAACGGCTCGGGGAGCCGGCGGGCGGTGCCGTCCACGGTGACCTGGCGTTCCTCCATCGCCTCCAGGAGTGAGGACTGCGTCTTGGGCGGGGTCCGGTTGATCTCGTCCGCGAGGAGGAGGTTGGTGAAGACGGGGCCGTCCTGGAAGGAGAACGCGGCGGTCCGGGCGTCGTAGACGAGCGAGCCGGTGACGTCGCTGGGCATCAGGTCCGGGGTGAACTGGACGCGCTTGGTGTCGAGCTCCAGGGACGCGGCCAGCGCGCGCACGAGCAGGGTCTTGGCGACACCGGGGACACCTTCGAGGAGGACGTGGCCGCGGCACAGGAGCGCGACGACGAGACCGGTGACGGCGGAGTCCTGGCCCACCACGGCCTTGCCGATCTCCGTGCGGAGCGCTTCGAGGGAAGCGCGGGCGCTGTCCGCGGTCGCGGCCGTGGACTCGGTGGCCGGGTACGTCATGAGGTGCGGACCTCTCTTTCGAGGGCGTCGAGGTGGCCGGCGAGCGCGACGAGCGCCGCGTCGTCGGAAGGGGTGGTACCGAAGAGGAGGGCGGTCACGTCCAGGGATCCGCCGGTCAGGCGGGCGGAGACGGCCGGGACCAGCGCAGTCGCCTCGTGGGCCTGGGCGGGGGATACGCCGACCAGTGCGGCCAGACGCTCGCGGGAGGCGGCGCGCAGTACGGTCGCGGCGCGGTCGCGGGCCCCGGCCCTGCGGTAGAGGCGGGCGCGGCCCTCGGTGGTCTCGGAGGCGCGGATGGCGACAGGGAGCCTCTCGGTGACGAGGGGGCCCAGTCGGCGGGCGCGCCACAGGGCGGCCAGGACGGCCGCGAGGAGGAGCTGGAGCAGGGCCCAGGACCAGCCGGCCGGAACGAGCTGGAAGAGGGTCTTGTCCTCGTCGCCGGATCCGGTGCCGGCGTCGGAGTCGGCGAGGGACGGCAGGTACCAGACGAGGTCCGGGCGGGAGCCGAGGAGCTGCAGGGCGAGGGAGGCGTTGCCCTCCTCGGCGAGGCTCTCGTTGAGGAGGACCGTCTCCGAGCCGAGGAGGACGGTGTCGCCGCCGGTGGTGCCGGTGGGCAGGACGAGGAGGGTGGGGTGGCCGCCGCTGGGGTAGCAGGCGATGGCGCCGGGGAGGGCGGTGCTGTAGCGGAGGCCGCCGCCGGTGCCGGCGCGGCCGGCGGATTCGGCGGCGGGCAGCGTACAGCGGGGGGCGAGGTCGTCGGTGGCGGCGTCGCCCTCGGTGCGGACCCCGGGGGAGAGGTCGGAGAGGCTGGGGTCGCCGGGGGCGAGCAGGACGGTGCGGCCGCCGGAGAGGTCGATGGCCGAGCGGATGGCGCTGCGCTGGGCGGCGCCGAGCAGGTCCGGCTCGGTGACCAGGAGGGTGGTGCCGGGGCCGGCCGCGTCGGCGGCCTCGCGGGCGGTGGTGACGACGCGGGTCGTGACGCCGCGTTCCCTGAGGAGCTCGGCGACGGCACGGCTGCCCGCCGGGTCGGCGGAGCGGGGGTCGAGGGCGCCGTGCCGGGTGCCGGAATTCAGGGCGGCGAGGATGACGGCGCCGGCGGCGACGACGGCCAGGACGGCGGCGGTGCGGCGTGCCGTGCGGGTGGCGCGGCGCGGGTGGTGCGCTGCGGCGGGGGTGGCGGCCGTGACCGTACCCCGGCCGGGGCCTTCGCCGGGTCCCGCGGCGGCCGGGGCCGGGGCCGGGGCGGGACCGGGCCCGGACGATGGCGCGGCATGCTGCTCGGCGCTGCGCGGGGACGGCCCCGGCTCGCGCCCGGCCGGGGCGGAAGCCTCGGTGCCGGACCGTGCCGGCAGGGGTTCGGAGGCGCCCGAGCGGTGGCCCGGTGTGCTTCCGGTGCCGGGGGCGGCCTCGGTGCCGGACCGTGCCGGGGGGTGCTCCGGGGTGCTCCAGGGCTGGGTCGGGCCGGTCATGAGGCGGGTCCCGTCAGGAGCGGCTTGGCACGGTCCAGGGTGAGGTCGAGGGTGCGCAGGCGGGCGTAGGCGTCGGCGTCCGCGGTGCGGCCGCCGTAGGTGACGTCGTCGAAGGTGCGGGCGGCGGCGCGGAGGGCGGCGGCATGCTCCGGCAGGGAGACCGCGGCCTCGGCGGCCGCCTCGTCGGCGGTGCGGCCCGGGCGCGGATCCAGCAGGGTGCGCTCCTCCAGGGAGCGGACCACCGCGCGCATGCGTTCCTGGACGGCCTCCGTCCAGCGGCCGGCGGTGGCGTGGGCCTCCGCGGCGGTGCGGTGGTCGGCCGCGCTGCGGACGCCGTCGTCGAAGAGGGTGCCGGCGGCGGCGGCCGTGCGGCGGGGGGAGCCCAGGCGCCACCACAGGGCGGCGACGGCGAGGACGACCAGGAGGAGGACGGCGAGCAGGCCCGCGGTGCCTCCGGGGGTCGCCCCGGAGGCGGCACCGAACAGGTCGTCGAGCCACTCGAAGAACGCGCGTAGGGCGCGGTCCACCAGGCTCGGGTCGCTCTCGTGGTACATCGGCTTGGACAGTTCGTGCTCCGCCGCTTCCTGGGCGGGCGCGCGCGGTGTCGTCACCGGTGGTGTCTCCCCGGTCGGCAGGAGTGCCGCGGTGCGGGTGATGAGGCCCCCCGTGCTCATCATTGGTGGGTCAGCCTCCGGTTGTGCCGTAGTTCTCGATGCCGGCCGCCCGGGCGAGTTCCAGGTCCAGGCCCTCGCGGCGGATGCGCTGGTCGACGTAGAGCAGGACGGTGACGCCGGACTGGATGGGCATGATGATCGTCTGGGCGATGATCAGGCCGATGCCAAAGAAGATCAGCGGCCCCCAGGCGGTCTGGGCGCTGCCGTCCGCCAGGGAGTAGATGCCGCCGAAGGCGAAGACGCCGATCATCTGGAAGAACCCCAAGACCACCAGCGCGACCATGGAGGCGATGAGGGCCGTGAGGACCGTGATGCCGAAGACGCGCCACCACGCGCCGCGGACGAGCTTCGAGGAGCGGGTGAAAGCCTTGATGACGGTGCTCTTCTCCAGCATCAGGGCGGGGGAGGCCAGGCTGAACTTGATCCCGAGCCAGATGATGAGGGGCACCCAGGCGACGAAGCCGATGACGATCAGGTCGGCGTTGCCCGCGAGGGCTCCGGGCAGCACCAGGACGGCGCCGAGCAGGATGATGCCGAGGGCCAGCAGCAGGGTCAGGCCGATCAGGCGCAGCAGCTGGGGGCGGGCCTCGCGCCAGGCGGCCGACACCGTGGAGTGCTGTCCCAGGATCGCCCGACTGAAGATCATCGTCAGCATGGCGGTGACCACGATCGTCCCGAGGACCTGGATGAACTGGTCCACCATCGACACCGTGAGTGTGCTGCCGAGGCTGTCGATCGCCTCTTCGGCGGTCATGTCCTCGGCCGAGCTGAGGGGCAGGTCGCTCAGCATGTACTTCTGCACGAAGACGCTGATCACCTGGATGACGGTGGCCACGACCAGGGTGATGGGCACGATGGAGCGCCAGTGCGTGCGCAGGGTGGCGACCGAGCCGTCGAGGATCTCGCCGAGGCCGAGCGGGCGCAGCGGGATCACCCCGGGCTTGGCGGCGGGCGGCTGCTGGCCCCACTGGCCCGGTCCGCCCGGGTAGCCGTACTGGCCGCCGTACGGGGCCGCGGGCTGCTGCCCCCAGCCGCCGGAGGGCTGCGCCGGGGGCTGCGGGGTGTCGGCCGGGGGCGTGGCGCCGGGGCTCGACCACTGGCCCGGCGGTGGCTGCTCGGCGGACCACTTGGGGTCGCCGGTGGGCCGTGCGGGCTGTTGCGCGCCGCCGTCGCTGCCCGGCCGGTCGGCAGGGGAGCCCTGCCGGTCGCCGTCGGACGGAGAGGATCCGGGCGTAGCCCAGCCCGGAGAGTCGTTCATCGTCGCTCCTTCACATCCACCTGCTGCGGCGGGGGCGCTGGTCGCTGCCATCGTGCCATGTGAGGGCCCCGAACGGACCAGCCGTCCCCCCGGATACCCGGCAGCCCGTACCTTCAAGTGTCGCCCGGATCCGGGCGAGACCGGCCGGGCCGACGTCCACGCAGGTCCGAGGGGCGATTTCCAGCCCTTTTGGCTGTGGGACAGCTCACCGCCGGGTCACGATTGGCTAATGGGATGATGTCAACCATGAAGGGACGCGTGCTCGTCGTCGACGACGACACCGCGCTGGCCGAGATGCTCGGCATTGTGCTGCGGGGAGAAGGTTTTGAGCCGTCGTTCGTAGCGGACGGCGACAAGGCGCTGGCCGCCTTCCGGGAGGCGAAGCCCGATCTGGTGCTGCTGGACCTCATGCTGCCCGGACGGGACGGCATAGAGGTCTGCAGGCTGATCCGGGCCGAGTCAGGCGTGCCGATCGTCATGCTGACCGCCAAGAGCGACACGGTGGACGTGGTCGTGGGCCTGGAGTCCGGGGCCGACGACTACATCGTCAAGCCGTTCAAGCCGAAGGAGCTGGTGGCCCGTATCAGGGCCCGTCTGCGCCGGTCGGAGGAGCCCGCGCCCGAGCAGCTGGCCATCGGTGACCTGGTCATCGACGTGGCCGGACACTCGGTCAAGCGCGACGGCGCCTCGATCGCACTGACCCCGCTCGAGTTCGACCTGCTGGTCGCGCTCGCGCGCAAGCCCTGGCAGGTCTTCACCCGCGAGGTGCTGCTGGAGCAGGTCTGGGGCTACCGGCACGCGGCGGACACCCGCCTGGTCAACGTGCACGTGCAGCGGCTGCGCTCCAAGGTCGAGAAGGATCCGGAGCGCCCCGAGATCGTCGTGACGGTGCGTGGTGTCGGCTACAAGGCCGGACCCAGCTGACGTGCAGTCCGGCACCTCGGGCAGGGTCCGGGGCGGTTCCCGCCTGTGGACCGGCAGGCTGCTCCGGGACGGGGCTCCCGCCGGCCGGATGCTGCGGCTGTTCGTACGTCTCGTACGGCGGCCGCTGCTTCCGGCTGTCCGGCTGTGGCGCCGCAACATCCAGCTCCGGGTCGTCGCGGCCACCCTGCTGATCTCGCTCTCCGTGGTGCTGGCCCTGGGCTTCGTCGTCATCGCGCAGGTCAGCAAGGGCCTCCTCGACGCGAAGGAGGAGGCTGCGCAGAGCCAGGCCGCGGGCGGGTTCGCGGTGGCGCAGGAGAAGGCCAACACCCCCGCGACCGTGGACGGGCCCGACGCGACCGACAACAAGGTCGGTCGTGACGCCAGTACGTGGATGAACTCCCTGGTCAAGCAGCTGGCCAGTGGCGGCCAGACCGCCTTCGAGGTGGTCGCGCTCGGTGCCGGCACCGGAGAGGAGCCCCAGCCCGGCGCGCAGGGCGTCCGGGGCGCCCGCGCCTCCGGGAACGTGGATCCGACGGCCAGCGTGCCGATCAGTCTGCGCCGGGCCGTCAACCACGGCACCGGCACGTTCGAGACCTTCTCGCAGATCCGCTACTCCAGCGGGGCCGACAAGAAGGAGCCCGAGCCGGCGCTGGTCGTCGGCAAGCGGCTGACCGACATCAACGGTGACCCGTACGACCTGTACTACCTCTTCCCGCTGACCCAGGAGGAGGAGTCCCTCAACCTGGTCAAGAGCACCATCGCCACCGCCGGGCTGTTCGTCGTCGTCCTGCTGAGCGGTATCGCCTGGCTCGTCGTGCGCCAGGTCGTGAGCCCGGTGCGGATGGCCGCCGGGATCGCCGAGCGGCTGTCGGCGGGTCGGCTCCAGGAGCGGATGAAGGTCACCGGCGAGGACGACATCGCGCGCCTCGGCGAGGCCTTCAACAAGATGGCGCAGAACCTCCAGAACAAGATCCAGCAGCTGGAGGAGCTGTCCCGGATGCAGCGCCGCTTCGTCTCGGACGTCAGCCACGAGCTGCGGACCCCGCTGACGACGGTCCGGATGGCCGCCGACGTCATCCACGACGCCCGCGTCGACTTCGACCCGGTGACGGCGCGCTCCGCCGAGCTGCTCGCCGGGCAGCTCGACCGCTTCGAGTCGCTCCTGGCGGACCTCCTGGAGATCAGCCGCTTCGACGCCGGAGCCGCGGCCCTGGAGGCGGAGCCGATCGACCTGCGGGAGGTCGTGCGCCGCGTCATCGACGGGGCGGAGCCGCTGGCCGAGCACAAGGGCACCCGGATCCGGGTCCTCGGCGACTCCCAGCCGGTGATCGCCGAGGCCGACTCGCGGCGCGTCGAGCGGGTCCTGCGCAACCTCGTCGTCAACGCCGTCGAGCACGGCGAGGGGCGCGACGTGGTGGTGCGGCTGGCGTCCGCCGGCGGGGCCGTCGCCGTCGCCGTACGGGACTACGGCGTCGGACTCAAGCCCGGCGAGGCGACCCGCGTCTTCAACCGCTTCTGGCGGGCCGACCCGGCGCGGGCGCGCACGACCGGCGGGACCGGCCTCGGCCTGTCCATCGCCGTGGAGGACGCCCGACTGCACGGCGGATGGCTCCAGGCATGGGGCGAGCCGGGCGGCGGTTCGCAGTTCCGGCTGACGCTGCCGCGTACCGCGGACGAGCCGCTGCGGGGCTCGCCCATCCCGCTGGAGCCGGAGGACTCCCGGGCCAACCGGGCCAAGGCTGCCGCGGACGCCGCGGCCGCGGCGTCGGGCACCGGGACCGAACGCACGGTGCCCGATGCCGGGGACCGCTCGCCGATACCGCCGCGCCCGCCCGTCGCCGGGGCGCAGGCGGTGCCCGCCGACCCGACCGCCCTGCCGGGGAGCGGGGCGCGGGTCGTTGCCCGCCCGGCCGAGCAGGTACAACAGGAGGATCGAGCCGATGGACGGTGAGCCCGTGGACGCGCGGTGGGAAAGCGCACGGGTGAAGGGCCGGCGCCGGCGCCTGCGCACCGTGCGGGCGTACGCCTTCGCTGCGGCCGGGCTGATGCTGGCGGGCTGCGCCTCGATGCCCGACAGCGGCGAGATCCGCGCGGTGCAGGCCTCGCAGGGCGTGGACTCGCAGGTGCGGGTGTTCGGCGTGCCGCCCGCGGACAAGGCCACCCCGGCGGAGATCGTCGACGGTTTCCTTGAGGCGATGACCAGTGACGACCCGCAGCTGGAGACCGCCCGCAAGTACCTCACGCCGGCGGCCGCGAAGTCCTGGAAGCCGAGTTCCGTCGTCACCGTGCTCTCGTCCGGCCTCAACCGGGTCGCGGTGCGCGGCGAGAAGGATCCCGAGGGGCCTCGCTGGAAGGTGACGGGCAAGCTGCTCGCGACCGTCGACGAGCACAGCGCGTACCAGCCGCAGACCGGCGCCAGGGAGTACGAGGAGCAGCTCCAGCTCGTTCAGGACGAGGACCGGCAGTGGCGCATCTCGACGCCGCCGAACGGCCTGGTGCTGAGCGAGTCGGACTTCCAGCGCATCTACATGCCGGTGAACAAGTACTACTTCGCCGGCGACACGCTCGTCGCCGACCCGGTCTACGTGCGCCAGCGCAGCGACCCCGATTCGCGGATGGACCCGACCACGCAGACCGTGCAGTCGCTCCTCGCCGGGCCGTCCCGGTGGCTCGCGCCGGTCGTGGAGTCCAGCTTCCCCACCGGTACGGAACTGCGCACGGGCACCAAGTCCCTCTCGTACGACGGCCAGAACACGCTGCGCGTGCCGCTCAACGACAAGGTGGGCAACGTCGCGCAGCCGCAGTGCAAGAAGATGGCCACCCAGCTGCTCTACACGGTCAAGGACCTGACGGGTTCCCGGCTCGACCAGGTCGAACTGCTGCGCTCCTCCGACGACAAGACGTCCTCGCTGTGTTCGGTGACCTCGGTGAGCGCGGACGCCATCGCCAACCGGCCGAAGATCCCGGAGTACCAGTACTTCGTCGACAACGAGAAGCGTCTGGTCCGGATGAAGCTCGACGTGGGCGGTGAGGACCAGCAGATCCGTACCGAGCCGGTGCCGGGGCCGCTGGCGACCGCTCCGGTGTTCAAGGTCAGCTCGGCGGCGGTCTCGCACGACGAGCGGCGCGCGGCCGTGGTGTCCGAGGACGGGCACGGCCTGTACGTGGTGTCGCTGGTTGGGGGCGGGCCGATGCCGGCCCAGGTGCCGATCGGCCGGGGCGGCAAGGCGGAGACGCTGACGGCGCCGAGCTGGGACGCCTCGGGCGATCTGTGGGTCGCGGACCGGGATCAGCAGCACCCGGGTCTGTGGCGGGTGCCGGGCGGGACCGGAACGCCCGAGAGGGTGCAGGTCGCGGGGCTCGACAACCGGCGGATCGTCTCGCTGAAGGCGTCCGCGGACGGGGCGCGGATCGCGCTGCTGCTGGAGGAGGACGCGCGCAGCAAGCTCCTCTACATCGGGCGGGTCGAGAGGCCCGACACGAAGGGTGACATCTCCGCGGTGTCGGTGCGCGAGCTGCGTCCGGCGGCCCCGCAGATGGCGGACGTGACCACGATGAGCTGGGCGCCGCGCGGCCGGCTGCTGGTGGTGGGCCGGGAGAAGCGCGGGGTGCAGCAGGCCCGCTACATGCTGGCGGACGGCTCGGTGGTCGCGGCGAGTCTGCCGGGGGCCACGGGGCTGGCCGAGGTCGCGGCTGCCGCGGCGGAGGACGAGTCGAAGCCGAAGCCGGTCGTGGCGTACTCGGAGGACGGGATCGTCTGGCTGCCGCCGGGGGCGCAGTGGCGCACGGTGGCCGAGGGCGGCGGGTCTCCGGTCTACCCGGGCTGAGGTCCTGCGGTCGTCCACAGGGGTGGCGGGCCGGGGGCCGGGCCGCCAGGGTGGAGTCATGCGGGGGTGGTGGCAGGAGCTCGCCGGTCTGGTGCTGCCGGCGGACTGCGCCGGGTGCGGTGCCGCCCGCGTGCTGGTGTGCGACGACTGCCGGGGCGCGCTCGGCGGGTCCCTGGCGCGGCCGGTGCGGCCGTCTCCGTGCCCCGAGGGGCTGCCGGTGGTAGCGGCTGCGGCCGCCTACCAGGGGGCCGTACGGGGCGTGCTGCTGGCCCACAAGGAGCGCGGGGCGCTGCCCCTGGCCGGGGTGCTGGGTGACGCGCTGGCGGCGGCCGTCCTGGCGGGCGGTACGGGGCCGGGCCGGGCCGAGGTGGCGCTGGTGCCGGTTCCTTCGGCGCGGCGGCAGGTGCGGGCGCGCGGGCACGATCCGGCCCGCAGGATCGCCCTGGCCGCGGCGGGGCGGCTGCGGCGGGCCGGGGTCGCCGCACGGGTGGCGCCCGTACTGGGGCTGCGGCGGGCCGTGGCCGACCAGGCGGGTCTGGGGGCCCGGGAGCGCCGGGAGAACCTCGCCGGGGCGCTGGCGGTGTGCCGGGACGGGGCACGGCTGACGGGCGGGGCCCGGGTCGTACTGGTGGACGACGTGATCACCACCGGGGCGACGCTGGCCGAGGCGGCCCGGGCGGTGCGCGCGGCGGGTGCCGGGGCGGGCCCGGGGGCCGTGCTGCGGGCAGCGGTGGTCGCCGCGCCGGCGGACTCCTTCGCGCGATCTCGCGGGACGGCGGCGCGGTGACCTGCAACGTCTCCGGGAGGAAAATCCCGTGAATACATTTGGAACTGGAGGGGAAGGCCCATCGTTGCAGGTAGTACGAGGGAACGGCCACCGGACTGGAAGTACGTGCCGGTAGCGGGTGCCGACAACCGTCATACAGGGATATGTTCGGTGGTGAGGAACTCAGGAGGCTGTTCTCTCGACTCCGAAGTCGGTGGGGTGTAGATCTTGCCGATGGGGGAGGAGGAGGTGAAAGTCGCCAAGTCCGAGGCTCCGGCCTTCACCGGAGTCTGGTGCGAAAGGGAGACGCTTCGCCCCGTCGGGCGGAGCTATCCGGGAACGGAGTTCTGCGTGGACATCGTCGTCAAGGGCCGCAAGACCGAGGTGCCCGAGCGGTTCCGCAAGCACGTGGCCGAGAAGCTGAATCCGGAGCGGATCCAGAAGCTCGACGCCAAGGTGATCAGCTTGGACGTCGAGGTGTCCAAGGAGCACAACCCGCGCCAGGCCGACCGTTCCGACCGCGTGGAGATCACCCTGCGTTCGCGGGGCCCGGTGATCCGGGCCGAGGCCGCCGCCGCCGACCCGTACGCGGCGCTCGACCTCGCCCAGGACAAGCTGGAGGCCCGGCTGCGCAAGCAGCACGACAAGCGCTACACCCGCCGTGGCAGCGGCCGGATCCCGGCTGCCGAGGTCGCCGACGTCGTGCCGGGCGTCGCCTCGCTCAACGGCAGTGGCCAGCCGGTCACCGAGGAGAAGACGGACGGAGTTCCGATCACCCGGATCGGTTCCATCGAAGTGCAGGGCGAAGGCCCGCTGATCGTCCGCGAGAAGACCCACTCGGCCGCGCCCATGCCGCTCGACCAGGCTCTCTACGAGATGGAGCTGGTCGGCCACGACTTCTATCTGTTCGTCGACTCCGAGACGAAGTTGCCCAGTGTCGTCTACCGGCGGCACGCCTACGACTACGGCGTCATCCACGTGAACCCCGACGGTGCCTCCAGCTCGGAGGAGCCGCGGGGCGGCGCGGGTGGCGCGCTCGGCGGCTGAGCAGACCGTTCGCTGCCCCCGCGGGACGCTCCGGCGCCTCCGCGGGGGCACCTGCATGGCGGGTATGCGCCAGGAGGTCCGCCGGCATCCCCCGCGCCGTGGTGCGGGCATGGAATCATGGCGGGCAGTCAACCGGCTGCGGAACGTGTCCGGTTGGCCCGGCAGCTCAGCACCATGCAGGGGGAGGGACGATGGCGGACAGCTTCGGTCCGGTACGCGCGGACGACGGCGCGGCCTGCCGCGGGGCGGACCCGTCGGGGGAGACCGCCGACGCGTCGGACGGGGAGCCCATCAGGGTCCTCGTGGTCGACGACCACGCGCTCTTCCGGCGGGGACTGGAGATCGTCCTCGCGCAAGAGGAGGACATCCAGGTCGTCGGCGAGGCCGGAGACGGCGCGGAGGCGGTGGACAAGGCCGCCGATCTGCTGCCGGACATCGTGCTCATGGATGTGCGGATGCCCCGGCGGGGCGGGATCGAGGCGTGCACCTCGATCAAGGAGGTGGCTCCCTCCGCGAAAATCATCATGCTGACGATCAGCGACGAGGAGGCGGACCTCTACGACGCGATCAAGGCGGGCGCGACCGGCTACCTCCTGAAGGAGATCTCCACGGACGAGGTGGCCACCGCCATCCGCGCGGTGGCCGACGGCCAGTCGCAGATCAGCCCGTCGATGGCGTCGAAGCTCCTCACCGAGTTCAAGTCGATGATCCAGCGGACCGACGAGCGGCGGCTGGTGCCGGCGCCGCGGCTGACGGACCGGGAGTTGGAGGTCCTCAAGCTGGTCGCCACCGGCATGAACAACCGCGACATCGCGAAGGAGTTGTTCATCTCCGAGAACACCGTGAAGAACCACGTCCGCAACATCCTGGAGAAGCTCCAGCTGCACTCCCGGATGGAAGCCGTGGTCTACGCGATGCGGGAGAAGATCCTGGAGATCCGCTGAGGGCTGTGCCGCCGTCACCGGTGGATCGGCCCGCGGCGCGGGACGGCGCACGGCATCGGACGCGGTGCCCCGCACGGGCAGGCACGCCCCCGCGCGGGGCGCACCCGGGCGGTCCGGCGGCACGGCGAGGTGCCGCGGCCGGCGCCGCGCGCCCGCGCGGCCACGGAACAGCCCCGGCCTCCCCACCCGGGGCCGGCGGAGCGCGGTCAGGCGCCCAGTGCCGCCAGCTCGGCCGTCACCACCGCGGCCTCGGCGGCGTCCTGCGCGCGCTCCACGCGGACCGCGTCGCAGCCGACCCACTCCGCGGCCTCCCGCAGCGCCCGCGCCATCGCTCCCGCGGCCGCGGGAGAGGTCAGGGAGAGCTGCCGGGCGACCAGCGTGCGGCCCTCGCGGGCCGGGTCGGCGCGGCCCTGGAGCCGGCCGCCGGCCAGCAGGGGCATCGCGAAGTACCCGTGTATCCGCTTCGGCCTGGGGACGTACGCCTCCAGGCGGTGCGTGAAACCGAAGATCCGCTCCGTGCGCGGACGGTCCCAGACGAGGGAGTCGAACGGAGACAGCAGCGTCGTGCGGTGGCGGCCCCGAGGAGCCGTCGCGAGGGCCGACGGGTCGGCCCAGGCGGGCTTGGACCAGCCCTCCACCTCCACCGGTACCAGCCCGGAGTCCGCCACCACCGCGTCGAACTGCTCCCCCTTGAGCCGGTGGTAGTCCGCGATGTCGGCGCGGGTGCCGACCCCGAGGGACCGGCCGGCCAGGGCGACCAGGCGGCGCAGGCACTCGCGGTCGTCAAGGTCGTCGTGGAGCAGCGCGTCGGGCACGGCCCGCTCGGGGAGGTCGTAGACCCGCTTCCAGCCGCGGCGCTCGCTGCACACCACCTCGCCGGTGTCGAGCAGCCACTCCACCGCGATCTTGGTCTCGGACCACTCGAACCATTCGCCGCCGTTCTTGGCGCCGCCCAGCTCGGTGGAGGTCAGCGGGCCGTCCGCCGTCAGGCGGTCCAGGACCGCCCGCGTCGAGTGCTCCTTGTCCCGGAGGACGTGCCAGCGGTGGCCGCGCGCCCGGTTGGCCCGGCGGCGGAAAGCGAAGTGGGGCCATTCCTCGATCGGCAGGATGCAGGCCGCGTGCGACCAGTACTCGAAGGCGTGCCGCTCGCTCCAGTAGGCCTTCTCCACCGTGTCCCGGCCGACCGCGCCGAGCCGTGCGTACGGGATCAGCTCGTGGGAGCGGGCCAGCACCGAGATGGTGTCGAGCTGGACGGCGCCCAGGTGGCGCAGGACCCCGCGGACCCCGCCGCGCCGGTCGGGGGCTCCGAGGAAGCCCTGGGCGCGCAGGGCGATCCGGCGGGCCTCGTCGGCGGACAGGGACACGGTCGGCGGCGGCAGGCTGGTCATGCGCCGAAGCCTAGGGGCCGCCACTGACATCGAGCGGGCCGGACCCGGCGGGGTCAGGCGGTCGGCGACGGCAGGTACGGCAGGCGCGCGGACAGGCCCAGGTCGGAGGGGAGCAGACCACCGACGCGGCAGTCGCGCAGGGTGCCGCGGTGGGAGATCCCGGCGCGCAGGATCCCCTCCATCCTGAAGCCGGCCTTCTCGGCGACGGCCCGGGAGGCCGCGTTGCCGGGCTCGGCCCGCCATTCCAGGCGTCCGGCGCCGAGTTCGGCGAAGGCCCAGCGGGCGGCGGCGCCGACCGCCTCGGTCACGTAGCCGCGGCCGCGGTGCTCCTTCACCGCCCAGAAGCCGACCTCGAACACGCACTCGCCGCGTGGGTGCACGCCCAGGGCCGCCACCAGCGGACCCGGTGGCCGCAGCCGGACGGCGAAGCTGTACGCGGTGTCCTCGCGCCAGCCGGCCGGCACGGTCTCGTTCACCCAGGTGTCCGCGTGCGCGTGCCCGTAGGGGGAAGGGACCTCGTTCCAGCGCTGGATGTCCGGGTCCTGGCAGGCCGCGTACACCTCGGGGGCGTCCTCGGGGGCGAAGGGGCCGAGCACGAGGCGTTCGGTGGTCAGTGTGATGGGCTCCATGCGCGGATTCTGCTGTCGCCGAGCCCCCCGGGCGAACACTTTCCGGGAATCCCTCGGGGCGATGCGGCACCTTCGGTGTCCCCCGTACGTTCTCAATCCGGGCACCCGTGCCCTCATGGGAACGGCGGACCTCCCGACGCGGCCGCGTCCTCGCTTACGATGGCCGTTGCGGTGGGGCCCACCTGCCGTGCCCGGCTACGTAAAGTGCCCAGGCCCGACCGGCAAGGAGACCAGCCTCAGTGTCCGTCTTCAACAAGCTCATGCGTGCAGGCGAAGGCAAGATCCTGCGCAAACTGCACCGCATCGCGGACCAGGTCAACTCCATCGAAGAGGACTTCGTCAACCTCTCCGACGCCGAGTTGCGGGCGCTCACGGACGAGTACAAGCAGCGGTACCAGGACGGTGAGAGCCTGGACGACCTGCTGCCCGAGGCCTTCGCGACCGTGCGCGAGGCGGCCAAGCGCGTCCTCGGCCAGCGCCACTACGACGTCCAGATCATGGGTGGCGCGGCGCTGCACCTCGGCTATGTCGCCGAGATGAAGACCGGTGAGGGCAAGACCCTCGTCGGCACCCTGCCCGCCTACCTCAACGCGCTGTCCGGCAAGGGCGTCCACCTGATCACGGTGAACGACTACCTGGCCGAGCGCGACTCCGAGATGATGGGCCGCGTCCACAAGTTCCTGGGCCTGTCCATCGGCTGCATCCTGGCGAACATGTCGCCGGCGCAGCGGCGCGAGCAGTACAACTGCGACATCACCTACGGCACGAACAACGAGTTCGGCTTCGACTACCTGCGCGACAACATGGCGTGGTCCCAGGACGAGCTCGTCCAGCGCGGCCACAACTTCGCCGTGGTCGACGAGGTCGACTCGATCCTCGTCGACGAGGCCCGCACCCCGCTGATCATCTCCGGCCCCGCGGACCAGGCCACGAAGTGGTACGCGGACTTCGCCAAGCTCGTCACCCGCCTGACCAAGGGCGAGGCCGGCCAGCCGCTCAAGGGCATCGAGGAGACCGGCGACTACGAGGTCGACGAGAAGAAGCGCACCGTCGGCATCCACGAGGCCGGTGTCGCCAAGGTCGAGGACTGGCTCGGCATCGAGAACCTCTACGAGTCGGTGAACACCCCGCTCGTCGGCTACCTGAACAACGCCATCAAGGCGAAGGAACTGTTCAAGAAGGACAAGGACTACGTCGTCATCGACGGCGAAGTCATGATCGTCGACGAGCACACCGGCCGTATCCTCGCCGGCCGCCGCTACAACGAGGGCATGCACCAGGCGATCGAGGCGAAGGAAGGGGTGGACATCAAGGACGAGAACCAGACCCTCGCCACGATCACCCTGCAGAACTTCTTCCGCCTGTACTCGAAGCTGTCGGGCATGACCGGTACGGCCATGACCGAGGCCGCCGAGTTCCACCAGATCTACAAGCTCGGTGTCGTCCCGATCCCGACGAACCGGCCGATGCAGCGCGTGGACCAGGCCGACCTGATCTACCGGACCGAGGTCGCCAAGTTCGCCGCCGTCGTCGACGACATCGCGGAGAAGCACGAGAAGGGTCAGCCGATCCTCGTCGGCACGACGTCGGTCGAGAAGTCCGAGTACCTCTCGCAGCAGCTCTCCAAGCGCGGCATCCCGCACGAGGTGCTCAACGCCAAGCACCACGAGCGCGAGGCCGTGATCGTCGCGCAGGCCGGCCGCCGCGGCGCCGTCACGGTCGCCACGAACATGGCCGGCCGCGGTACCGACATCAAGCTCGGCGGCAACCCGGACGACCTGGCCGAGGCCGAGCTGCGCCAGCAGGGCCTGGACCCGGAGGAGCACATCGAGGAGTGGGCGCACGCCCTCCCCGCGGCGCTCACCCGGGCCGAGGCCGCCGTGAAGGCTGAGTTCGAGGACGTCAAGGGGCTCGGCGGGCTGTACGTGCTGGGCACCGAGCGCCACGAGTCGCGCCGAATCGACAACCAGCTGCGCGGCCGTTCCGGCCGTCAGGGCGACCCGGGCGAGTCCCGCTTCTACCTGTCGCTGGGCGACGACCTGATGCGCCTGTTCAAGGCCCAGATGGTCGAGCGCGTCATGGCGATGGCCAACGTCCCGGACGACGTGCCGATCGAGAACAAGATGGTGACCCGCGCGATCGCGTCGGCCCAGTCGCAGGTCGAGACCCAGAACTTCGAGACGCGCAAGAACGTCCTGAAGTACGACGAGGTCCTCAACAACCAGCGTGAGGTCATCTACGGTGAGCGCCGCCGCGTCCTGGAGGGCGAGGACCTCCAGGAGCAGGTCCACCACATGATGGACGACACGATCGACGCGTACATCGCGGCCGAGACGGTCGAGGGATTCGCCGAGGAGTGGGACCTGGAGCGCCTGTGGAGCGCCTTCCGGCAGCTCTACCCGGTGAAGGTCACCATCGAGGAGCTGGAGGACGCCGCCGGCGACCGCGCGGGCATCACCGCCGAGTTCATCGCGGAGTCGGTCAAGGACGACATCCACGAGCAGTACGAGGCCCGTGAGAAGGCCCTCGGCTCCGAGATCATGCGCGAGCTGGAGCGGCGCGTGGTGCTGTCGGTGCTGGACCGCAAGTGGCGTGAGCACCTCTACGAGATGGACTACCTCCAGGAGGGCATCGGCCTGCGGGCGATGGCCCAGAAGGACCCGCTGGTCGAGTACCAGCGCGAGGGCTTCGACATGTTCAACGCCATGCAGGAGGGCATCAAGGAGGAGTCCGTCGGCTACCTGTTCAACCTGGAGGTCCAGGTCGAGCAGCAGGTCGAGGAGCTTCCGGTGCAGGACGCCGCTCCCTCGCTGACGAAGGAGCCGGTGGCCGCCGCCCGCCCGGAGATCCGGGCGAAGGGTCTCGACGCTCCGCAGCGTCCGGACCGGCTGCACTTCTCGGCGCCGACGGTCGACGGCGAGGGCGGTGTGATCGAGGGCGACTTCGAGAGCGAAGCGGGCGACGGGATGACGCGGGCCGAGCGCCGTAAGGCGCAGAAGGCCGCAGGCGGGCGCCGTCGCAAGAAGTGAGCCGTGGCCCCGCGGGGTCCTGGGGCGTCGGCCGGGGCCGGACACCGTACGGGTGTCCGGCCCCGGCCGTTCGGTTCCCGCCGGGGCCGCGGGGCGTTCCCGGGTGCGGAGCCGTCCGGGGGCGCCGCACCCGGGCCGGCGCGCCTCGACCGCCGGTGGGTCCGGGCACGTGCCGGGGGAGGGGGTCACGGCAGCGGGCCCCGGATCTCGATCGCAGCGCAGCGCCAGCGGAGGTCCGGGCCCTGTTCCAGGCGGAAGGCCATCGCGGTCAGCCGGTCGCCGGTGGCGATGCGTGCGAAGGCCTCGATGACACCGGGGCCGGGGACGAAGCGGCCGCACTGGCGGACGACCGGTGACCGGCGCACGCGCCGGGCCTGCTCGGCAGGGGCCAGGTTCACCAGCTGCTGGTAGGCCGGGCCGACGGTGTGGCCGAGCAGCGAGTGCACCGGGCGCCGGCCGCTGACCACGGCCAGCAGGCGTTCGGCGAACCAGTGGTGCGGGCCGAGGCGCGGGGTGGGCGGGGCATCCGCGGGGCGGCGGGTGTCGCGCCGCCCGGCCGGGCGGGTCCCGGAGCGGCCGGCCGGCCTGCGACGGCCGCTGTTTCCGCCGATCGTGCCGCGCGTCGTGGTGTCCATCGCGATCTGCCCCCGAACAGGCCGGGCCCGGCGCGGTACCGGGCGGTAACTTGATGGGGATCTTCTACGGTCGGCGAACACGCTCCGCAACCACGGCGGCGGCCGGTCCGGCCGCCCGCCCGGTTCACCTATCCGAGTAGCCCGACCGCCGCCCCGGGGCGTGCACCCGATCGCGGCCGGGTACTCGGGTGGACGGGCACCCGGCGGGCCGCGGCAGCCCGATGGGGTACCGCGGCCGTCACCCTGCCGCACCCCGGCCGGCCGCCTCCGAGTCGTATCCTGGGTGCGTTTCCGACTACCGAAAGCAGCCGGCCATGCGCGTGTACGTCCCCCTGACCCTCCCCGGGCTCGCCGAGGTGCACACGGCGGGTGAGCTGGGCCCCGCCCCGCTGCGGGCGTATGCCGTCACCCCCGGCCTGCGCGAGTGGTACGCCTCGGACGACATCGAGGAGCTGGAGTACGCGGCCCTGGGCCGGGCCGCGGCCGCCTCACTGCGGCTGCTCGCCGCCGACCCCGGCGCACCCCGACGGCGCGTCGTCGTCGCCGTCGACGTGGACGACAAGGCCGCCACCGCCACGCCCGGGGACGACGAGGCCGCCCTCGGCCGGGTGAGCCTCGCCGCCGCCGTGCGCCTCACCGTGGCCGCCGCCGTGCACGCGGACGCCGACGACGCGGACGAGGACGTCACCGCCGCCGTGCTGGCCCTGCCCGCCGCCGACGGCGGGGACGAGGACGCGCGGTCCACCGTCGACGGGGCCGAGGACCACGAGCTCCTGTGGTTCGGTGTCCAGGAGATCCCGGGGCTGCTGACATGACGCACACGCACCACATCGTGTGGGACTGGAACGGCACGCTGCTCCACGACATCGAGGCCGTCATCACCGCGACGAACGCCTCCTTCGCCGAGCTCGGCCTCGCGCCGATCACCCTGGAGACGTACCGCGAGCTGTACGTCGTACCGGTGCCGAAGTTCTACGAGCGCCTCATGGGGCGCCTGCCCACCGACGAGGAGTGGCTCGTCATGGACGAGGCCTTCCACCGCCACTACTGGGCCGCCGCCGCGGACTCCGGGCTGGCCGAGGGCGCCCGGGACCTGCTCCAGGGGTGGCAGCGCGACGGGCTCACCCAGTCCCTGCTGTCCCTCGCACCCCACGACAGGCTCGTCCCGCTCGTGCGCGCCCATGGCATCGACGCGCACTTCCTGCGCGTCGACGGGCGGACCGGCCCGTCTCACACCTCCAAGGCAGGACATCTCGTACGCCACATGCAGGCCCTGGACGCGACGGGAGTGACCGCCGACCGTACGGTCCTCATCGGAGACGCCGTCGATGACGCGCTCGCGGCCGCCCACGTCGGCGCGCGCGCCGTCCTCTACACCGGAGGCTCGCACAGCCGCCGCAGTCTGGAATCAGCCGGAGTGCCGGTCGTGGACACCCTGGCGGAAGCCGTTCTCACAGCTCGCGAGCTGGCCGAATAGCGACTGGACAGGCCGCTGCACGGAAGGCTCGCAACGTCGCTGGCCAGAGTGTCAAAGTTCCACCCCAAGATTTGTACAGATGCAGTGAATGACGACTTGGGGGTAGGTCGGGATAGCCTTGTACCCGTGATCAGCGCGATATCCCTCGGGGGCACTGGAGCCTCCGTCCTGCGCCCGGCGTACGACAGTGCCCGGGCCATCGCTGATCCCCGCCACCGGGACCTTCTGCCGATCTTGGCTCATTCCCTCCCGGTCGGCTCTCACGACGGCATAGCGTCGGCCCAGAACGGACACCCCGCCTCGCGGCGCTACGCCATTCCTTCCTTCACCTACGTCACGCAATGGCGCGCGACAGGAGCCAGAGGACATGCAGACCAAGCTGGACGAAGCAAAGGCCGAGCTGCTCACACGGGCGGCCCGGGTAGCTGAGCACAGCCCGGCCGGGGGGCTACTTCCGACTGGGGCCGAGCAGGGAGAGCGTCCGGACCGGGACACGGTCCTCTCCTACCTCCAGCGCTACTACCTGCACACGGCGCCCGAGGACCTCACGGACCGGGACCCGGTGGATGTGTTCGGAGCCGCGCTCTCCCACTACCGCCTGGCCGAGAACCGCCCGCAGGGTACCGCGAACGTACGCGTGCACACCCCCACGGTGGAGGAGAACGGCTGGACCTCCAGCCACTCCGTCGTCGAGGTCGTCACCGACGACATGCCCTTCCTCGTGGACTCCGTGACGAACGAGCTGTCCCGCCAGGGCCGCGGCATCCACGTCGTGATCCACCCGCAGGTCGTCGTCCGCCGTGACATCACCGGCAAGCTGATCGAGATCCTCGGCCCCGACTGCGACGCGCACGGCCTCCGCACCGAGCGCCCCCACGACTCCCTCGTCGAGTCCTGGATCCACGTCGAGATCGACCGCGAGACCGACCGCGCCGACCTCAAGCAGATCACCGTCGACCTGCAGCGCGTCCTGTCCGACGTACGCGAGTCCGTCGAGGACTGGGAGAAGATGCGCGAGGCCGCGCTGCGCATCGCGGACAGCCTCCCCGACGAGCCCACCGCCCCGGACCTGCGCGAGTACGAGCTCGAAGAGGCGCGCGAGCTGCTGCGCTGGCTCGCCGACGACCACTTCACCTTCCTCGGCTACCGCGAGTACAACCTCGTGGACGGCGACTCCCTGTCCGCCGTGCCCGGCACCGGCCTCGGCATCCTGCGCTCCGACCCGCACCACAGCGGCAAGGAGGACGGCCACCCGGTCTCGCCTTCCTTCAACCGGCTGCCGGCCGACGCCCGCGCCAAGGCCCGCGAGCACCGCCTGCTGGTGCTGACCAAGGCCAACAGCCGTTCCACCGTGCACCGCCCCTCGTACCTCGACTACGTGGGCGTCAAGAAGTTCGACGCCGACGGCAACGTCGTCGGCGAGCGCCGCTTCCTCGGCCTGTTCTCCTCCGCCGCGTACACCGAGTCCGTGCGCCGCGTGCCGGTCATCCGCCGCAAGGTCGCCGAGGTCCTGGAGCGGGCCGGCTTCTCGCCGTCCAGCCACGACGGCCGCGACCTGACGCAGATCCTGGAGACCTACCCCCGCGACGAGCTGTTCCAGACCCCGGTCGACCAGCTCCAGTCCATCGTCACCTCCGTCCTGTACCTCCAGGAACGCCGCCGGCTGCGGCTGTACCTGCGCCAGGACGAGTACGGGCGCTACTACTCGGCGCTCGTCTACCTGCCGCGCGACCGCTTCACCACCGGTGTGCGGCTGCGCCTGATGGACATCCTGCGCGAGGAGCTCGGCGGCATCAGCGTCGACTTCACCGCCTGGAACACCGAGTCGATCCTCTCCCGCATCCACTTCGTCGTCCGCGTCCCGCAGGGCACCGAGCTGCCCGTGCTGACCGACGGCGACGTCGAGCGCATCGAGGGTCGACTCGTCGAGGCCGCCCGGTCCTGGGCCGACGGCTTCGACCAGGCGCTCAACGCCGAGCTCGGCGAGGAGCGCGCCGCGGAGCTGCTGCGCCGCTACGGCAGCGCCTTCGCCGAGGGCTACAAGGCCGACCACTCGCCGCGCGCCGCCGTCGCCGACCTGGTGCACCTGGAGAAGCTGCGCGACGGCGACAAGGACTTCGCGCTGTCGCTCTACGAGCCCGTCGGCGCGGGCCCCGGCGAACGCCGCTTCAAGATCTACCGCGCCGGTGAGCAGGTCTCCCTGTCCGCCGTCCTGCCGGTCCTCCAGCGCCTCGGCGTCGAGGTCACCGACGAGCGCCCGTACGAGCTGCGCTGCGCCGACCGCACGACCGCGTGGATCTACGACTTCGGTCTGCGGCTCTCCGCGGGCGACCTCGGCGACGATGCCCGCGAACGCTTCCAGGACGCCTTCGCGGCCGTCTGGAACGGCCAGGCCGAGAACGACAACTTCAACACCCTCGTGCTGAGCGCCGGCCTGACCTGGCGCCAGGCCGTCGTCCTGCGCGCGTACGCCAAGTACATGCGCCAGGCCGGCTCCACCTTCAGCCAGGACTACATGGAGGACACCCTCCGCAACAACGTCCACACCACCCGGCTGCTGGTCTCGCTCTTCGAGGCCCGGATGTCTCCCGTCCGCCAGGCCGCCGGCAGCGAGCTCGTGGACGCCATGCTGGAGGAGCTCGACGGGGCCCTCGACCAGGTCGCCTCGCTCGACGAGGACCGCATCCTGCGGGCCTTCCTCACCCTCATCAAGGCGACCCTGCGCACGAACTTCTTCCAGCTCGACTCCCACGGCGAGCAGCACGCCTACGTGTCGATGAAGTTCGACCCGCAGGCCATCCCGGACCTGCCGGCGCCGCGCCCGGCGTACGAGATCTGGGTGTACTCCCCGCGCGTCGAGGGCGTCCACCTGCGCTTCGGCAAGGTCGCCCGAGGCGGCCTGCGCTGGTCCGACCGCCGCGAGGACTTCCGTACGGAGATCCTCGGCCTGGTCAAGGCGCAGATGGTCAAGAACACCGTCATCGTGCCGGTCGGCGCCAAGGGCGGCTTCGTCGCCAAGAACCTGCCCGACCCGTCGGTGGACCGCGACGCCTGGCTCGCCGAGGGCATCGCCTCGTACAAGATCTTCATCTCGGCGCTGCTCGACATCACCGACAACATGGTCGCCGGCGAGGTCGTGCCGCCGCGCAGCGTGGTCCGCCACGACGAGGACGACACCTACCTCGTCGTCGCCGCGGACAAGGGCACCGCGACCTTCTCCGACATCGCCAACGGCGTGGCGGAGGACTACGGCTTCTGGCTCGGCGACGCCTTCGCGTCCGGCGGCTCGGCCGGCTACGACCACAAGGGCATGGGCATCACCGCCCGCGGCGCGTGGGAGTCCGTCAAGCGGCACTTCCGCGAGCTCGGACACGACACCCAGACCCAGGACTTCACCGTCGTCGGCGTCGGCGACATGTCCGGTGACGTCTTCGGCAACGGCATGCTGCTCTCCGAGCACATCCGCCTGGTGGCCGCCTTCGACCACCGGCACATCTTCATCGACCCGGCCCCGGACGCGGCCACCTCGTACGCCGAACGCCGCCGCCTCTTCGAGCTGCCGCGGTCCTCGTGGGCGGACTACGACACCTCGCTGATCTCGGCGGGCGGCGGCATCCACCCGCGTTCGGCCAAGGCCGTCCCGGTCACCGCGCAGATGCGCGCGGCGCTCGGCATCGAGGCCGGCGTCACCAAGATGACCCCGGCCGAGCTGATGCAGGCGATCCTCAAGGCCCCCGTGGACCTGGTGTGGAACGGCGGCATCGGCACCTACGTCAAGGCGACGTCCGAGACCCACGCCGACGTCGGCGACAAGGCCAACGACGCCATCCGCGTCAACGGCTCCGACGTGCGGGCGCAGGTCATCGGCGAGGGCGGCAACCTGGGCCTGACCCAGCTCGGCCGTATCGAGTTCGCCCGCAGCGGCGCCGGCGGCGAGGGCGGCAAGGTCAACACCGACGCCATCGACAACAGCGCGGGCGTGGACACCTCCGACCACGAGGTGAACATCAAGATCCTGCTCAACGCGGTCGTCGCCGACGGGGACATGACCGTCAAGCAGCGCAACAAGCTGCTCGCGCAGATGACCGACGAGGTCGGCCACCTGGTCCTGCGCAACAACTACGCGCAGAACACCGCGCTGGCCAACGGCTCGGCCCAGGCCCCCAGCCTGCTCCACGCGCAGCAGCGCTTCATGCGCCGCCTGGAGAGCGCCGGACTGCTCAACCGCGAGCTGGAGTTCCTGCCCACCGACCGGCAGATCCGCGAACTGCTCAACAACGGCAAGGGGCTGACCCAGCCGGAGCTGGCCGTGCTGCTGGCCTACACGAAGATCACGACGGCGGACGAGCTCATCGCCACCGGGCTGCCGGACGACCCGTACCTGCGCCGCCTGCTCTTCGCGTACTTCCCGGCGGTGCTGGGCGACACGTTCGCCGAGCAGATCGACGGGCACGCGCTGCGCCGCGAGATCATCACGACGATCCTGGTCAACGACACCGTCAACACCGGTGGTTCGACCTTCCTGCACCGCCTGCGCGAGGAGACCGGAGCCTCCACGGAGGAGATCGTCCGGGCGCAGCTCGCGGCCCGCGAGATCTTCGGCCTGGCCGACGTGTGGGACGCGGTGGAGGCGCTGGACAACAAGGTGTCCGCGGACGTCCAGACCCGGGTGCGCCTGCACTCGCGCCGCCTGGTCGAGCGCGGTACCCGCTGGCTGCTCAACAACCGGCCGCAGCCGCTCCAGATCACCGAGACCATCGCCTTCTTCGGGGAGCGGGTGTCCCAGGTGTGGGCGGAGCTGCCGAAGCTGGTGCGCGGCGCGGACCTGGAGTGGTACCAGCTGGTCATGGACGAGCTGACCGGCGAGGGCGTGCCGGAGGAGCTGGCGGCGAAGGTCGCCGGGTTCTCGTCCGCCTTCCCGACGCTGGACATCGTCGCGATCGCGGACCGGACGGGCGTGGACCCGCTGGGGGTCGCCGAGGTGTACTACGACCTCGCCGACCGCCTGGACATCACGCAGCTGATGGACCGGATCATCGAGCTGCCGCGGGCCGACCGCTGGCAGTCGATGGCCCGCGCGTCCATCCGCGAGGACCTGTTCGCGGCGCACGCGGCCCTGACGGCGGACGTGCTGTCGGTGGGCGGCGGCGCCTCGACTCCCGAGGAGCGCTTCCAGGCGTGGGAGGAGAAGAACGCGGCGATCATCGGGCGTGCGCGGACGACCCTGGAGGAGATCCGGGGCTCGGACGACTTCGACCTGGCGAACCTGTCGGTGGCGATGCGGACCATGCGCAGTCTGCTGCGCGCGCACAGCTGATCGCGACGGCGTGACGAACGGGCCGGGCCCGGGACCATAGGGTCCCGGGCCCGGCCCGTTCGCGTCCGCGGGCGCGGTGGCGCAGGGCGGCGCCTCAGGCGCCGGAGCGGCTGGACTTCTCGTAGGCGGCGCAGACCTGGTCCGCCGGACCGTCCATCCGCAGGACGCCCGAGTCCAGCCAGATCGCGCGGTCGCAGGTCTCGCGGACCGTGTTGACGGCGTGGCTGACCAGGAAGACGGTGCCGGCGCGCGCGCGGAGTTCCTCGATGCGGGCCTGACTGCGCCGCTGGAAGGCGGCGTCACCGGTGGCCAGCGCCTCGTCGATCATCAGGACGTCGTGGTCCTTGGCGGCGGCGATGGAGAAGCGCAGCCGGGCGCCCATGCCGGAGGAGTACGTCCGCATCGGCAGGGAGATGAAGTCGTCCTTCTCGTTGATGCCGGAGAAGTCGACGATCCCCGCGTACCGCTCGTGGATCTGCTGCCTGGTCATGCCCATCGCGAGGCCGCCCAGCATGACGTTGCGTTCGCCGGTCAGGTCGTTCATCAGGGCGGCGTTCACACCGAGCAGGGACGGCTGGCCGCGCGAGTAGATCCGGCCGCGGGCCACCGGTTGGAGGCCGGCGACGGCCTTGAGGAGGGTGGACTTGCCCGAGCCGTTGGACCCGATGAGGCCGATGGCCTCGCCCTCGTAGGCGGTGAAGGAGACGCCCTTGACCGCGTGCACCTCGCGCATCCCGGGGGCGGGGCCGCGGGTGAAGATCCGGCTCAGCGCCGCCGTGGCAGCGCCCTTGCGGGCGCCGGCGCCGTGGACCTTGTAGACGACGTGGACCCCGTCCGCGATCACGGTGGGCACCCGGGTGCCGGTCTTCGTCTCAGCCACGTCCGTACGCCTCCTCGGCCTTCCAGAAGTAGATGAACCCGCCGACGCCCGCCAGCAGCGCCCAGCCGGCGGCCAGAAGCCACACGTGGTGCGGGAGCGCGTGCGCGGGGAAGCTGTCGATCAGCGCGAAGCGCATCAGGTCGATGTAGACGGCCGGCGGGTTGGCCTTCAGCGCCACCAGCACCCAGTGGGGCAGGTCGTCCGCCTTGAGCACCTGGTCGATGGACCACATGACGCCCGAGGTGTACATCCACGTACGCAGGACGAACGGCATCAGCTGGTTGACGTCGGGGCTCCTGCTGCCGATGCGGGCCATGACCATGGCGCAGCCGGCGGCGAAGACGGCGGTGAGCAGGAGCGCCGGCAGGGCCAGGAGCCAGGCCGGGCCGGGCCGCTGGCCGAAGGCCAGCAGCAGGACGACCAGGGCGGCCATGGAGACGAGCAGCTGCTGGAAGAGCTGTACGACGGTGGAGATCGGCAGGCTCGCACGCGGGAAGTGCAGGGCGCGGACCAGGCCGAGGTTGCTGTGGACGGCGCGGGTGCCGGCGTTCACGGAGCTGCTGATGAAGTCCCAGACGAAGATCCCGGTGATCAGGAACGGGACGTAGTCCGGCACCCCGTGGCTGGCCTTCAGGACGAGGCCGAAGATGAAGTAGTAGACCGCGGCGTTGAGCAGCGGGGTCACCAGGTGCCAGACCTGGCCGAGCCTCGCCGTGCTGTACGTGGCCTGCATGCGGGCGGTCGCGTAGGCACTCACGAAGTGGCGGCGCTGCCAGAGCTGCGCGATGTAGCGGGGGAGCGTGGGGCGGGCGCCGCTGAGCGTGAGGCCGTGTGCGGCGGCCAGCCGTGCGCGTTCCGCGGAGGCGGCGGGCGCGTTCTTGGATGCGGTCGCGGTGGTCACAGGTTCGCTTTCGACGTTGGTCGGGACGGGTCCGTATCGTCGCTACGGCGAGGTTAGGGCGTTGATCGATGGAACGCAACCGTATCGTCGTGACGGGGCGCGGCTATGCTCTGTGCATGACCATGGACCCCTCCGCCTCCGCCGCCTCCGCCCGCCGCGCCCCCGCCGGTGCCGCCGTCCTGCGCGAGGACGTGACCGAGGCGATCCGCAACGCGGTGCTGGAGGAGCTGGCCGCGGTCGGGTTCGCCCGGATGTCCATCGAGGGCATCGCCCGGCGGGCCGGGGTCGGCAAGACGGCCGTGTACCGGCGGTGGAAGTCCAAGCTGCACCTGGTGCTGGACCTGGTCGGGGCCTTCGCGGTGGACGGCCTGCCGGTGCCGGCGACCGGCTCGCTCCACGGGGACGTACGCGCCCTGCTGGAAGTCATGTCACATGTACTGCGGCACCCCGTGGCCTCGGCGGTGATCCCCGACCTGCTGGTCGAGGCCTCCCGCAACCCGGAGATCGCGGACGCGGTCCGGGGAGCCCTCCTGGACGGCCAGCACCGCATGGCGCAGGGCATCGTCTCGGACGCCGTCGCCCGCGGTGAACTCCCGGCGGAGATCAGCCCCGACCACGCCCTCGACCTGCTGATCGGCCCGCTCTACTGGCGTCAGGTCGTCGTCCGCGACACGGTGACCCCCGCCCACCTGGATGCCCTGGCCGACCAGGTCGTGGCGGGCCTGAGGTCGGCCGCGGGCCCGGCCTGACGTCGCCGGGCGGCACGTCGTCGGGGGCTTCTTCGCGCGCGGGTAGCCGCCCGGGGCGGTCCGCGTGCCCTACGGCCAGACGGGGGACAGCGCCGGCTCCGGGGCGGTGGGGGCCGGGGCCGGTGGGGCCGGGCGGCGGTCCGGGAAGGGGGTGACCGCCGGGGACGGGGTCGGCTGGCCCAGGAAGACCCGGCGGACCACCCGCTCCGCCGCGTGACCGTCGTCGTAGGAGCAGAAGCGCGCGCGGAAGGCCGAGCGCAGCTGGGCGGAGCGCGAGCCCTGCCAGTGGCCCGTGGTGAAGATGTCCACCAGCTCGTCCTGGGTGCGGGCGATCGCCCCCGGCGGGGCCGACCGCAGGTCGAAGTAGGTGCCCCGGGCGGCCTCGTACGCCTCCCAGTCGTCCGCGTGGATCACGATGGGCCGGTCCAGCACCGCGTAGTCGAACATCAGGGACGAGTAGTCGGTGACCAGCGCGTCGGAGGCCAGGCACAGCTCTTCCACCGACGGGTGGGAGGAGACGTCCACGAGGCGCGGATGGGGCTCCCACGGGTGGTCGGCGTCCGCGTACGTCAGGTGGGTGCGGACCAGCACCGTGAAGCGCGGGCCCAGCTCGCGCAGGAGCCGTTCGAAGTCCAGGTGGTCCGGCCGGCTGCGGCGGTAGTCGCGGTGGGTGGGCGCATACAGGATGGCCGTCGAGCCCGCCGGGATCCCCAGGCGTTCGCGCAGCTCCAGGACCTCCGTCCGGCTCGCCCGGTGGAAGAGGTCGTTGCGCGGATAGCCGTATTCGAGGGTCGTGTACGAGGACGGGACGGCCTTCTCCCAGACCAGCGTGGAGTGCCGGTTCGAGGAGAGCAGGTAGTCCCACTGGTCCGCGCCGCGCAGCAGGCCCGCGAAGTCCGTGGTCGGGGCGGCCGCGGGCCGGTCCTGGAGGTCGAGGCCGACCCGCTTGAGCGGGGTGCCGTGCTGTGTCTGGAGCAGGACCTGGCCGGGCCGCTTGACCAGTGCACGGTCGAAGGCGACGTTCGAGACCAGGTATCCGGCCCGGGCCAGGGCGCTCCAGTACGCCGCCGAACCCGGCCGCAGCGCCACCGTCTCCCGCGGGAGCGTCGCGGCGTGCACCGGGTCGCAGATCCACGCCGTCCGCATCCGGGGCGCCAGTTCGCGCAGCTTGGCCTCGATCGCCGCCGGGTTGCAGGCGTAACCGCCGTACCAGTAGGCGGAGAAGACGGCGAGCTCCGGGCGCAGTGGCAGCAGCCGCTGGATCCGGTAGTGCAGCCGCAGCGCGGACTCCCCGAGGCCCCGCCCCAGCGTCGAGGCGGCTCGGCCCAGCGCCAGCCCCGCCGAGCGCAGCACCGACAGCAGCCGGTAGCTCCGCCGGGCGCCCAGCAGCATCAGGGCGTGCCGGATCCGGTCGGTGCGTGACAGGGACAGCGGCGGCGAACTCCGGTCGCCCGGGGCGCGGTAGCGGCGCAGCAGGGCGGAGGCGCGGCGGAAGAACTCGGCCCGGACGGAACGCGGGAGACGACGCGGGTCGGAGTGGACGGCGCAGAAGTGCTCGGCCATCCGGCGGTGCAGGGTGGAGCGCCACCGCTCCAGCTCGGGCCGGCCGGCGAGGTAGCCGAAGACCCGGTCGTACTGGTCGAAGATCTCCAGGTGGCGGGGGGTGCGGGTGGTCAGGATCGATCCGGTGCGCCGCTGACGGTAGTGGACGCAGACCCGGTCGAGGACGGCGACGGATTCCGCGGCCAGCAGCGCCGGATAGGTCCAGGGGGCGTCCTCGTAGAGCCCCGGAGGGAATGCGAGGCCCTCGCGCTCGACGTACTCGCGGCGGTACGCCTTGTTCCACACCACCATCAGCATGGCGAGCAGAGCGGGGCGGTCGGCGAGCCGGAAGCTGGCCGGCCCCTCCTCGGACAGCCGGTGCGAGAGCCGGTTGCGCACCAGTTCCCCGGACCAGTAGGCGCGTGCGTAGTCGTAGACGAGGACGTCGGGGGAGCCGGTGGCCTTCAGCCGGTCGGTGACGGCCTGCAGGGCGCCCGGGGCGAGGGTGTCGTCGCCGTCGAGGAAGATCACGTAGTCGCCGGTGGCCCGGGCCAGCCCGGCGTTCCGCGCCGGGCCCAGCCCCAGGTTGTGGGCCAGGTGCACCGCGGTCACCCGGGGGTCGCGGGCCGCGTACTCGTCGATGAGCGCACCACAGGCGTCGGGGGAGGCGTCGTCGACGGCGATCAGTTCCAGGTCCGGGTACGACTGGGTCAGGACCGAGTCCAGACACTCCTGGAGGTAGGCCTGCACCTTGTACGCGGGCACGATGACGCTGAACCGGGGCACGGCACATCCAGGGGTCGGCGCGGGCATTTCGCCCAGGAACCCCCGGCGTGGCGTTCGGGTTACGCGGTGTGTGGCATTCGGGTTACGGAGCGTCGACGTCGCACGGGAGTCGGGGCGGGGTTACTTGACCGCGCCGGCCATCACCCCCGTGACGAACTGCCGCTGGAAGGCGAAGAAGACGACGAGCGGCACCACCATCGACAGGAACGCTCCGGGCGCCAGCACGTCGATGTTGTTCCCGAACTGCCGTACCTGCTGCTGGAGGGCGACCGTGATCGGCGGGTTGGCTGAGTCGGCGAAGACCAGCGCCACCAGCATGTCGTTCCACACCCACAGGAACTGGAAGATGCCGAGCGAGGCGATGGCCGGGCCGCCCAGCGGCAGTACCACCCGTGTGAACAGCCGCAGTTCACCGGCGCCGTCGAGGCGGGCGGCCTCCAGCAGTTCGCGCGGGATCTCCGCGAAGAAGTTGCGCAGCAGGAACACGGCGAAGGGCAGCCCGAACGCGGTGTGGAAGAGCACCACGCCCGCCGTGGTCTCGAACAGCCCGATGGTTCCGAACAGTTCCGACACCGGGATCAGCGCCACCTGCACGGGGACGACGAGCAGTCCGACGACGAGGAGGAAGAGCCAGTCCCGTCCGGGGAACTCCAGCCAGGCGAAGGCGTATCCGGCGAACGCGCCGAGGACCAGCACGAGCAGGGTGGCCGGCACTGCGATCACGAACGTGTTCAGCAGCGAGGAGGTGATCGTCTCGTTGGCCAGCAGCCGCTCGTAGTTCCCGGCGGTCAGTCGCGACGGCGCGCTGAAGACCTGCCACCAGCCGCCGTCGTTCAGGTCGGCCGGGGCGACCAGGGAGGAGACGAGCAGCCCCAGGGTGGGAAGCAGCCAGAACAGCGCCGCCACGACCAGGAAGACGCGCACGGCCCCGCCAGCCAGCAGGCCGGCGGCCCGCCCGGCCCACGGCGCCGAACGCGAGGCCGGCGCCGCGCCGGCGCCGGTGCGGGTTCCGGCTGCCGTGCCGGTGCCGGTGTCGGTGTCGGTCTCGGTACGGGTCATCGGGCCCCCTCCTTGCGCAGGCGGCGGATGTTCACGAGCATCACCGGGATCACCAGCACCAGCAGTAGCACGGCGATGGCGCTGCCCAGACCCGGATCGGCATCGGTGCCGAAGGAGGTCCGGTACAGCTGGAGCGCGAGGACGTTCGCGTCGTCCTGGACCGCCCCCGGCGCGATCACGAAGACCAGGTCGAAGATCTTCATGACGTTGATGACGAGCGTGACGAGCACGACCGCCAGGAGCGGCGCCAGCAGCGGGACGGTGATCCGCCGGAACACCTGCCACTCGTTCGCCCCGTCCACCCGCGCCGCCTCCAGCAGTTCACGCGGTACGGCGGCCAGCCCGGCCCCGATCAGCACCATCGCGAAGCCGGCCCACATCCACACGTAGGCGCCGATGACCGCCGGGGTGACCAGCGTCGGGCCGAGCCACTCCACGCCGCCGTACGCCTCCCGGAAGTTGGCCGCGGGCAGCCGCAGCAGTGCCCCGTCGGCCTTCGCCGACAGGGTGAAGGTGCCGTCGGCGCGGGCCGTGGCGGAATCGACCACCCGGCCGTCCTTGACCGCCTCGACCCGCATCCCGGAGAAGCCCTGCTCGCTCGGGTCGATCACGTTCGTCGCGCCGCCCCCGCCCCGGGTGAAGTCCTGCCAGACGGTGCCGGTGACCTTCCCCGCCGCCGCGGCCGGGGCGGCCGCCGTACGGGTCCCCTCGGGCAGCGCCTCCGGGGCCACGCCCACCAGCGGCAGCAGCACCGGGCTCCCCGCGCGCACCGGCTCGCGGGTCACGAAGGCACCCCCGCCCGCGTCCGCCAGCGGCGAGTCACGGCCCGGCCGGGCCTTGGGGAAGGCCGAGGACTGTACGAAGGTGTCGTGGACACCGACCCAGACCGCGTTGGCGGCGCCCCGGTCGGGATCGTGGTCGTAGACGAGCCGGAAGATGATGCCCGCCGCCAGCATCGAGATCGCCATCGGCATGAACACCAGCAGCTTGAACGCCGTTCCCCAGCGCACCCGTTCGGTGAGCACTGCGAAGATCAGCCCGAGGGCGGTGGCCGTGGCCGGTGCGAGCACCACCCACACCGCCGTGTTCTTCAGGGCGGTGCGAATGGCGTCGTCGGTGAGGATCTCCCGGTAGTTGTCGCCCCCGACGAACACCTCGCCGGACCGGTCGAAGAAGCTGCGGTAGAGCGAGAAGCCGATGGGCTGCACGACGAGTGCGCCGAGCAGGACCAGGGCCGGCAGGAGGAACGCCGCCGCCACCAGGCGGCGGCGCCGTGCCTCGGTGGACAGACCGTGCGCGGCGGGGGCCGTCACGGGATCAGTTCCCGTAGGCCTTGGCCGCGTCCGCCTCCAGTTTCGCCTGGGTGCCCGCCACGTCCGACGGGTTCGCCAGGAAGTCCTGGAGCGCCTTCCACTCGCCCGCGCCCGGCGTCCCGCCGAACGCCGACGGCGCCTGGTCCGACATGTCGAAACGGAAGTCGTCGCCCGCCGCGATCAGCGCCTTGGCGATGCCCCGCTGGATGTCGTCCGGGTACGCCGCCGGGTCGACCGCCTTGTTCGGGGAGACGAAACCGCCCTCACGGGCCTGGATCTGCGCCGCGTCCGCCGACGCCAGGAACGTCAGCAGCGCCTGCGCGCCCTTCGACGGCTTCAGCGCGACGGCGACGTCACCGCCCGAGACCACGGGGGCCTTCGCGCCGACCGCCGGGAAGGGGAAGACCAGGGCGTCCTCGCCGATCTTCGCCTCGGTCTGTCCGATGTTGACCGCCACGAAGTCGCCCTCGAAGACCATCGCGGCCGCCGGCCGGTCGCCGCCCGTGAAGGTCTGCGTCACCGACTTCGGGAACTCGGTGGCCAGTGCCCCGCTCGTGCCGCCCGCCAGAAAGTCCTTGCGTCCGAACAACTCACCGAGCGTGGTCAGGGCCTGCTGGACGCTGTCGTCGGTCCACTTGATCCGGTGCGCGGCCAGCTGGTCGTACTTCTCCGGGCCGGCCTGCGAGAGGTAGATGTTCTCGAACCAGTCCGTGAGGGTCCAGCCGTCCGCTCCTGCGACCGAGACCGCCGGGGTGCCCGACGCCGACAGGGTGTCCGCCGCGGTGATCAGTTCCTTCCAGGTCGTCGGCGGCTTCACGCCCGCCGCCTCGAAGGCCTTCGCGTTGTACCAGATCAGCGACTTGTTGGCAGCCTTGTAGTAGACGCCGTACTGGGTGCCGTCGACCGCGCCCAGGGACTTCCAGCCCGCCGAGTAGTTCTTGTCGAGCTGCGCCTGCGCCTCCGGGCCCACCGGCTGCGCCCACTTGTTCTGCACCGCCGAGACCAGGGCCCCGACCTGCGGCAGCAGCGCGACGTCCGGTGGAGCCCCGCCGGCGATCTTGGTGCCGAGGAAGGTGACGATCGGGTCCTGGGCCGGGACGAAGGTGACCGACGCCCCCGTCCGCTTCTCGAACTCCTTCAGGACCTTGGTGAAGTTCTCCTGCTCGGGCCCCGTCCAGACCGCCGCGACCTGGAGTTCCTCGCCGTCCAGCCGGGGTAACTCCACTCCGGGCGAGGCCGTGGCGCCCTGCGGCGCCGGGGATTCCCGCTCCGCGTCGCTGCCGCACGCGGTCAGCGCGAGCGCGCCCGCCGCGGCCAGCGCCGCCCACCTGAGATGCGTACGGCCTGTTCCGTGCTCGCGCATGGTTCTGCCCCCGATGCCCGTGGTGTGTCCCGGACCACAAGGTCTACGCCGACCCGCTCGACCCCGCAATACCGCCTCACCGGGACGGCCGCGCGGCCGGGGCCGTCATGTTCGGGCGACGCCGGGCCGTCCCGCCCGGCAGCGGGCGCTGCGGGCTCCGCCGACGCGAACCGCAGGAGAGGCCCAGGGGTGTCCCGGACGGTGCGGTGGCCGCGAAGGTCCATGGCGCCGGGAGGTGCCACCGGGAGGTGCCACCGGGAGGTGCCACCGGGAGGCGCCGCTACGAGGCGTCCTGGGGCGCCGGAGGGAACAGCACGGGTATCGCCGAGACCAGGTGCGCGGCTCGGTCCAGGGCGCTGGCCAGCAGCGCGAGGTCGGTCGGGCCGTTGCCCAGTTCGCGCACCGGCCGGCGGGCCGGCGGATCGCCCATCCGCTCCCACTCCACCGGCACCACCGTCGGTCGCAGGGTCGCCGTCCGGGGGATCCGCCCGGTGACCCGGCCTGCCTGGAAGGGGACCGTGCGGCCGTCCCCGAAGCGCAGCACGCCGCGGCCGGGCCCCGGCTGGTCCGGGCCTTCCAGCTCCACCCGCAGGGCCGCCGTCCGGGCCGGGCCGGTGTCGGCCGTGCGGTCCGGTCGGGAGGTGCTCGCGACCAGGTGCACGCCGAGCCGGGCACCGTCACGGGCCACCGCCTCCAGCGCCCGCACCACCGAGCCGGCGGCGGGCCGGCCGGCACTGCCCAGCCCGGGCGCGACCAGCGCGTCGAGGTCGTCGACCAGCACCACCAGGCGGGGCAGCGGGCTCGGCCCGACCGGTTCCGTACGGGTCGCCGCGGCGCGCAGCCGGAGCGTCCCCGTCCGTACCGCCTCGCCGGGGCCCGGCGAGGCGGGTGCGGAGCCGCCGTCGCCGCGGACCTCGCCCGGGGCGGGCCGGCGGGGCGCGACCATCCGGCCCGACACCTCGCGCTGCGCGTGCCATTCGGCGAAGGGGACGCCGTCCAGCAGCTCGGCCCGCCGCTTGAGCTCCGCGCCCAGTGCCTGGGCGAACTCCCGCATGCGCAGCGGATCGGAGGCGACCAGGTGCGCGGAGACGTGCGGGAGTTCGGTGCAGGGCAGCAGCCCGTCCCCGCGCTCGCCGCCCGCCCCGTCGAGGAGGACCAGCCCGAGCCGGTCCGGGCGGGCGCCCGCGGCCAGTGACGCGGCCACCGACCGCAGGAGCTCGGTCCGCCCGCTCCCGGCGGGCCCCTCCACGATCAGGTGCGGGCCGTCGTGGACCAGCTCGGTGCCGACGGGGCCGCGCCGCCCGCTGCCGAGCACGATCTCGGCGAGGCCGCCCTGGCCCTGGCCCTGGTCGGTGGCGGCCGCCCAGCGGGCCATCAGGGAGGCCGGGGTGGCCCGGGCCAGTCCCAGCTCGTCCAGCAGCCGGGCCGTGGCGGGCAGCGTCGCGGCCGTGGGACGGCCCGGTCCGCAGGCCCCGCCGTCGGTGGGCCGCAGGGGGGCCAGGGCCCGGGCGAACCGCTCGGCCCAGGCGGTGGAGACGGCGTCGGAGACGGCCGTGCTGCCGGACGGAACGGGATGGCCGCCCCGGACCGCGAAGGTCTGCACGGCCGTGGCCACGTCCCCGCTGAGCAGGGCGACCGCGCCGCAGTCCCGGAACGCGGGGGTGGCCGCGCAGGCGGCCTCGTAGGTGTCGTGGACCGGCGAGGCGGGGGTGGCGGCCGGAGCCTCGGCGAGCACCAGCACGTGGATCCCGGCGGCCGGGCCGTGCGAGGCGAGCCGGCCGGTGATGTCGCGCAGCGCGCCGGTGCCGGGGTCGCCGTCGAGGACGAGGAGCGTGTACGGACCCGCGTAGGCGTCGGCCGCCTCCCGGACCTGCTCGGGAGAGGTACTCGCCCAGTGCGCGCCGAGCGGACCGTCGTCGAGCCGCCGGGTCAGCTCCGCCGTGCGGGCGGCGGCCTGGTCGCGGTCGTACGCGAGGAGCAGGCGGCAGTCCTGGCCGTGCGCGGGCCGTACGTGGGGCAGCCAGCCCAGCCAGCCCCAGTCGCGCCGCCGGTCGGCGAGCGGGCGGACCCGGTCGGCGCAGACCAGCACGATCTCCAGCTGCCCCGGTGCGTGCAGTCCCGCGAGCTGTGCGACCACCCAGCGGGCGGCCCCGGACAGCCGGGCCCGCGGGCCCGCCAGGCCGAGGGCGCCGACGGCGGGCAGCGACAGCCGGTTCCCGGCGCCGAGCCCGACCTCCAGCAGCGCGGAGCCACCGGCCCGCCCGGACGTACGCGACCACAGGCGGCCGGTGGGCCCCATCGCGGCCAGCAGCAGCGCGGCCGGGTCGTCGGGGTGCGGCGCGGCGGCTGCGACGACCGCCTCCGCGATGTCCTCCGCGATGTCCTCCCCGCGCACCCACCGGCGGGCCCACGCGCCGAGGCCCCGGCGGCGGCCGGATCCGGGCCGGGCCCCGTCCGGACCGGCCGCGCCGGGGCCTCCGGGGGAGGCGGGCGTGTCCGGACGGGCGGCTCCGGCCGCGCCGGTCGGTCCGTAAGGCCCGGTGGTCTCCGGGGCGGTCCCGGAGGCGCCCGGTGTCGTACGGGGGGCGGTGGCCGGGGCGTGCAGGCCGCGCGGCCCGTGCGGGTCGTACTCCTCCGGCCCGGCCGGGCCGCGGGCGCCCGCCGCGCTCCCGGGGGCGTCGGGGAAGGCGCCCGTGGGGCCCTCGGAGCCGCCGGAGCCGCCGGAGCTCGCGGGGGCCGCGAGCGCCAGGTGGCCTTCCTGGTCGGGGGTCACCGCCAGCGCGGGCGCGCTCGCGGGCGCCAGCCGCAGGGTGGACTCGCCGACCCGCAGCAGGGCTCCGGGGGGCAGGGCGACCGGCTGGAGCCCGACCGGGGAGCCGTCGACGGCGGTGCCGTTGGTGGAGCCGAGGTCGGCCACGGCGACCCGGCCGCCGCCGATCACCGTCACCGCGCAGTGCATCCGGGACACGTCGGGGTCGTCCAGCGGAACGTCGGCGTCGGCGGACCGTCCGACGCGGATCTGCCCGCCGTGCAGCAGGTGCACGCCGCCCGCGTCGGGTCCGGCCACGACGTGCAGCTGGGGTGTGCCGAGGCCGTCCTCGGGCAGTACGTCCGGCATCGGCGCGTTCACTGCCAGCACCGCGCCGTCCACCAGCGGCGGCTCGCCCAGCACCCGCCGCTGGAGGTCGAGGCGCTCGGAGCCCGCGTACAGCACGACCGTGCCCCCGGTGTCGGGGCCGCCGACGGTGGCCGCGAGCCCGGAGGCGACCGCGGCCAGCGCGGTGCCGGCGGGCGCGGTGACGAGCACGTCACAGCTCGCGGGGGCGGTCGCGGTCTGGTGGCCGCTGCGCGACCCGAGGACGGTCAGCCGGATCTGCATCGCCGTCAGCGGTCCCTTCTGCGCGGTGCGCCGGTGTGTGCGCCCGGCAGGGGACCCGCGACACGCGTGCCGATCGCCCCCCGCCCGGCACGGACGCGTCGTCCGGTCAGGTCTGCCCGGAAGGCGGGGCTCCCGTCCCGTGCCGTCCGTACGGGTGCATCCTCGCACCTGTCGCGGACAACACGCCCGGCACCCGGCAATAAATGATCTTGATCTGTCGCGGGTCGGACCGTGGTCCGGCCGAATCCGAACCACGAGCGGGTGAAAGAGGGGAAAATCGCCTCCGGCATACCCCGAAAACGTCACCCTCCGTACATATGTGCGGCAACCAACCTCCGGGGACCGGCGTCTTCCGGGGGGACACCCCCTAGAGTGGGCCGGAAAACCATTCGACGGATCGACCACAGCAGACGACAGCAGGGGAGCGCGAGACGTGCGGCCAGTCGGCAGCAAGTACCTGCTCGAGGAGCCGCTCGGGCGCGGCGCCACGGGCACTGTCTGGCGTGCCCGCCAGAGGGAGGCCGCCGGCGCGGAGGCGGCGGTCGCGGGACAGCCCGGTGAGACCGTGGCCATCAAGGTCCTCAAGGAGGAGCTGGCCCAGGACGCCGACATCGTCATGCGCTTCCTGCGGGAGCGCTCCGTCCTGCTGCGCCTGACCCACCCCAACATCGTCCGCACCCGCGACCTCGTGGTCGAGGGCGACCTCCTCGCCCTGGTCATGGACCTGATCGACGGCCCGGACCTGCACCGGTACCTGCGCGAGAACGGCCCCTTCACGCCCGTCGCCGCGAGCCTGCTGACCGCCCAGATCGCCGACGCGCTCGCCGCCAGCCACACCGACGGCGTGGTGCACCGCGACCTCAAGCCCGCCAACGTGCTGCTCGACGAGCGCGGCGGGCAGATGCGGCCGATGCTCACCGACTTCGGCATCGCCCGGCTCGCGGATTCCCCGGGACTGACCCGTACGCACGAGTTCGTCGGTACCCCGGCCTACGTCGCCCCCGAGTCCGCCGAGGGTCGCCCGCAGACCTCCGCCGTCGACGTCTACGGCGCCGGCATCCTCCTCTACGAGCTGCTCACCGGCCGCCCGCCGTTCGCCGGGGGCACCGCGCTCGAAGTGCTCCACCGCCACCTCAGCGAGGAGCCGCAGCGCCCCTCGACCGTGCCCGAGCCGCTGTGGACGGTCATCGAGCGCTGCCTGCGCAAGGAGCCGAACGAGCGCCCCAGCGCCGTGAGCCTGGCCCGCGGCCTGCGCGTGGTCGCCGCCGGTATCGGCGTGCACTCCACGGCTGCCGAGGTGGAGGCCGCGCTCGGGGTGGGAGCCCTGCTCGCGCCCGACCCCTCGCCGGCCCCGGTCCCCGAGACCCCGGGCGCCGCGGACCCCACCCAGGTGCTGCCGTCCGGGGCGGCCTCCCCGGCGGGCGCGTACGACCCGGAGGCCATGACCGGCGTCCTGCCGCCGGTCGGCGCCGCCGACGCCACCTCGGTGCTGCCCACCGGGGCTCCCCGGCCCGGGGGGCCGGGGCAGACGGCCGGCCCCGGCGCCGACCCGACCTCGGTCATGCCACCAGTGCAGCAGCCCGACGCGCCGCACCCGTGGCAGTCGCAGATGCGGGCCGCCCGGGACCGCAACGAGCAGACGCAGATGCAGTACCTCGACCCCCAGGACGACCCGCTGCGCCGCCGCCCGCAGCGCCAGGCGCCCCCGCCGCACCGACCCCAGCAGCCGCCGCAGTACCGACAGGGCCCGCCGCAGCAGCAACAGCAGTATCAGCAGCCGCAGCAGCCCCAATACCGCCAGCCGCAGCAGCCTCCACAGCAGCAGTACGCGCCGCCGCCCCCGCCGCCGCAGCACTACCAGCCGCAGCAGCGTCAGCCCCAGCAGTACCAGCAGCCCCCGCAGCAGCCGCAGTACCGGCAGCCGCAGCAGCCCCAGCAGGCCCCGCCGCAGCCCCCGGCCCCCCGGGAGCCGCGCGAGCCGCGCCGCCGCAGCGCCAACCCGGTGCGCATCCCCGGCCTCGGCTGCCTCAAGGGCTGCCTGGTGCTGATCCTGGTGTTCTTCGTGGCGGGCTGGCTGGTCTGGGAGCTGACCCCGCTCCAGGAGTGGGTCGGCACCGGCCGGGGATGGTGGGACCAGGTGTGGACCTGGGGCACCGACGTCGTGGACTGGGTCGCCGGCATCGGTGACGCGGCGGGCTCCTCGGGTTCCTCCGGCTCCGGCAGCCCCTGAGGCGGGGCCCCGGCGGCGACCTCGTGGATTTGTCGACATCCAAGGCGTGATTTCGCCCCCTGATGTGAAGGTCGTCGCGAATCGGGCCCCCTGCTGGCCTTCGAAGCCCGCCGGGCCGCGTAGCTTTGGGGCGTACGCCAGCCACTGAGGGAGCAGTCGTGGCACGGAAAATCGGCAGCCGGTACACGGCGCACCAGATCCTGGGGCGCGGCAGCGCGGGCACGGTGTGGCTGGGCGAGGGGCCCGACGGCCCCGTCGCCGTCAAACTCCTGCGCGAGGACCTCGCGTCCGACCAGGAACTGGTCGGACGCTTCGTCCAGGAGCGCAGCGCCCTGCTCGGCCTGGAGCATCCGCACGTCGTCTCCGTCCGCGACCTCGTCGTGGACGGCAACGACCTCGCCCTCGTCATGGACCTCGTACGCGGCACGGACCTGCGCACGCGGCTCGACCGCGAGCGCAGGCTGGCCCCCGAGGCGGCCGTGGCGATCGTCGCCGACGTGGCCGACGCGCTGGCCGCGGCGCACGCGGCGGGAGTCGTCCACCGCGACGTCAAGCCGGAGAACGTCCTGCTCGACATGCAGGGCGCGCTCGGCCCCGGCGGCTCGCACCCCGCCCTGCTGACCGACTTCGGCGTCGCGAAGCTGATCGACTCCCCCCGGCGGGCCGCAGCGGGCAGGTCCAACGCCCCGGCGACCCGCATCATCGGCACTCCGGACTACCTCGCCCCGGAGATCGTGGAGGGCCTGCCCCCGCGCGCGGCCGTGGACATATACGCCCTGGCCACCGTCCTGTACGAGCTGCTGGCCGGGTTCACACCCTTCGGCGGCGGCCACCCGGGCGCGGTACTGCGCCGGCACGTGACGGAGACCGTCGTCCCGCTCCCGGGCATCCCCGACGAGCTGTGGCAGCTGGTCGTGCAGTGCCTGGCCAAGGCCCCGGCCTCGCGCCTGCGGGCCTCGGAGCTGTCGGCCCGGCTGCGTGACCTGCTGCCGATGCTGGCCGGAATGCCGCCGCTCGACGTGGACGAGCCGGACGACGCGGAGCCGGAGCCGGCGGTCCCGGAGGAGCCCTCCACCGACCCGGTGCGGCGGCGCGGCGTGGTCCCGCTGGTGCCGGGGTCGGCCACCGACTCCAACCGGGACACCCACACCTCGATGCGGGTACCGGGACCGGACGAGCTGGCCGGCGGGGCGCTGGGCACCGCCCGGGTGCCGCGCCCGGCCGGCGGGCACCGGCCCGGCTCGGCCCGGCACCGGGCCGAGGCCGCGCGCAAGCGGCGGCTGACCCTGTCCGCGGTCGCGGTGGCCCTGGCCGCGGCCCTCGGTCTGGGAGGCTGGCTGGCCTTCTCCGGGGGCGATGAGCCGCAGCCCCGCCAGGACAACAAGCAGTCCGTTCCGCGGGTGCCGTGACGCCGGGGCGGCGCCCCTGCGGGGCTCCGCCCGGAGGCAGGGCCCACTCCGGGCTCCGCCGCGCCCCCGGGCTCCGCCGCGCCCCAGGCCTCGAACGCCGGACCTCCCCGCGAAGGTCCGGCCCCGGCACGCGCCGGTACGGGGCGCAGGCGCGGCTCAGGCGGCCACCAGCTCGGGGTGCCAGCGCCGGGCGACGGCCGGGTGAGCGCGGACCCAGCCCTTCAGTTCGTTGCGGCCGTACTCGGCGTGCAGCGGGTTGGACGCGTCGTGCGCGACCCCGGGGGCCGCGCGCAGGTACTCGCCCGGCACGGTCTCCACCACCGCGTCCAGCCGCGGATTGTAGAAGAACGGCACCGAGAACCGCTCCACCGCACCCGGCGGGCTGACCACCCGGTGGTCGGTCGCCGTCAGGTAGCCCTCGGTCGCGATCTCCAGCAGCTCGCCCAGGTTCACCACGAAGGCGCCCGGCAGGGGCGGCACGTCCACGTAGCCGCCGTCCCGGACCACCTGGAGGCCGCCCACGGAGTCCTGGAGCAGGAGGGTCAGGAAGCCGTAGTCCTTGTGCGCGCCGACCCCCTGGTCGGCGCCGGAGGGGGCGGACCCCGGGTAGCGGATCAGCTTGGTGTGCAGGTGGGGGCGGTCGGCGAAGGCCTCGTCGAAGAAGTCGGCCGGGGCGCCGATGGAGACCAGGAGTTCCTGGAGCAGGCGGTGCGCCACCGCCGCCAGGCGCGTCTGCCAGTCCAGGACCACCGTGCGGAGCTCGGGGAGGGCCGCCGGCCACTGGTTCGGGCCCTCCAGCCACAGGTACGGCGGGTCGTCCGGGCCCACCGCCGGCGCGGGCCGCTCGGCGCCCACGTCCAGCTGGTCGCGCCAGTCGGAGGCCCCGCCGGTCAGCTCGTGCCCGATCCGGGTGTACCCGCGGAAGTGCGGGGAATTCAGATTGCTCACCGCGAGCCGGTCGGCCTCCGGAAGGGCGAAGAAGGTCCGGGTGACCTCCAGGATGCGGGCACTCTCGGCGGCGGTCACGCCGTGCCCGGTCAGGTGCAGGAAACCGGTGTCCCTGGCTGCTGCGTGCAGCTTCTTCAGGAATGCGGCCCGCAGGGCCGGGTCGTCGGCCTGGGAGAGGTCCAGGACGGGGAGGGAGTGCACGGACGGCATGACGGCTCCGTTTCGGATGTCACGGGGTCCTGTTCCCCAGAGGTGGCGGGGCAGCGGGTGGGGCGGGGCCGTCGGCGGGGATGGTGCCGGCGACCGCTCGGGCCGCGTACAGGACCAAGTCGGATCGGGGCGGATCAGGCTTGGGTTCGGTCCGGCGGCTGACAGCTCGCCGTCGTGACGCGCATGTAGTCCACATGGCGGCGCTTGACGAGGAGAACGGTCATACGGTGAGCGTACGCCCGCGCGAGCCTTCATCAGAACGGGTGATCCGGCCTGACCGGACGGGCTCGCCCGCGGACCGGCTAGGCTGGACCCGTGGCAGTCGTCGATGTTTCCGAAGAGCTGAAGTCCCTCTCCTCGACCATGGGGTCGATCGAGGCCGTCCTGGACCTCGACAAGCTGAGGGCAGATATCGCCGTGCTCGAGGAGCAGGCCGCCGCGCCGTCCCTGTGGGACGACCCGGAAGCCGCCCAGAAGATCACGAGCAAGCTTTCGCACCTCCAGGCCGAGGTTCGGAAGACCGAGACCCTGCGCGGGCGCATCGACGACCTCGGGGTGCTGTTCGAGCTCGCCCAGGAGATGGACGACGCGGACACCCTCGCCGAGGCCGAGGCCGAGCTGGTGTCCGTCCGCAAGGCGCTGGACGAGATGGAGGTCCGGACCCTGCTCTCCGGCGAGTACGCCGAGCGCGAGGCCCTGGTCAACATCCGTGCCGAGGCCGGCGGCGTCGACGCCTCCGACTTCGCCGAGCGCCTCCAGCGCATGTACCTGCGCTGGGCCGAGCGCCACGGCTACTCCACCGAGATCTACGAGACCTCGTACGCCGAAGAGGCCGGCATCAAGTCGACCACCTTCGTCGTCAAGGCCCCCTACGCCTACGGCACCCTCTCCGTGGAGCAGGGCACCCACCGCCTGGTGCGCATCTCCCCCTTCGACAACCAGGGCCGCCGCCAGACCTCCTTCGCGGGCGTCGAGGTGCTCCCGGTCGTCGAGACCAGCGACCACGTCGAGATCGACGAGTCCGAGCTGCGCGTGGACGTCTACCGCGCCTCCGGCCCCGGCGGACAGGGCGTCAACACCACCGACTCGGCCGTGCGCATCACGCACATCCCGACCGGCATCGTCGTCTCCTGCCAGAACGAGCGCTCGCAGATCCAGAACAAGGCCAGCGCCATGAACGTCCTCCAGGCCAAGCTGCTGGAGCGGCGCCGCCAGGAGGAGCAGGCCAAGATGGACGCCCTCAAGGACGGCGGCAGCTCCTGGGGCAACCAGATGCGCTCCTACGTCCTGCACCCCTATCAGATGGTCAAAGACCTGCGCACCGAGTTCGAGGTCGGCAACCCGCAGGCGGTCCTCGACGGCGAGATCGACGGCTTCCTGGAGGCGGGCATCCGCTGGCGCAAGCAGCAGGAGCAGACCGCGTAAGGCGCACGCCGCGCGCACGGAACACGGGAAGGGCCCGGACACCACAGGTGTCCGGGCCCTTCCGCCGCATGTGATCGGTACGCGGCGCGGGCACCGACGAGCACCGGCGCCGACCCGCCCGGCGGCGCCTCCTAGGCGGTCTGCTGGGCCACCAGCACCAGAGCTGCCACGAGGACCACCATGAGCGCGATGAGCGCCACGGGGTTCAGGCCGGAGAAGGGACCCTCCTGCTGGAGGCGCTCCCGGTTCGCCCGGCACACCGGGCAGCGGCCCTGGCTGACGGGTGCGGCGCAGTTCGCGCACACGAGCCGGTCATATGTCATGCGCTCCTCCTCTCGTCCCCTCGGTCATCCTTCTTGCCTATAACGGCGCGGGGAACCGGACCGTTCCCCCTACCACTGTGCCAGCTTTGCCGACATTCGGCGCGGCCCGTCCGGGCAATCGCGGTCCGGACCCTCCAGGACCGAGGGATAAAGCGGACAACTCCGGATGCCGGGTCCCCACCTCGCGCCCGTTCGCGTAGGGTCACGCTCACCTACCCCCGGCGACCGTGGTGCACCCGTGATCCGATTCGACAGCGTCTCCAAGTCCTACCCGAAGCAGAGCCGTCCCGCACTCAGAGAAGTCTCCCTCGACATCGCGAAGGGCGAGTTCGTCTTCCTGGTCGGTTCGTCCGGCTCCGGCAAGTCGACGTTCCTCCGGCTCATCCTGCGCGAGGAGCGGGCGAGCCACGGCCAGGTGCACGTCCTGGGCAAGGACCTCGCCAAGCTCTCCAACTGGAAGGTCCCGCAGATGCGGCGCCAGCTGGGGACCGTCTTCCAGGACTTCCGCCTGCTGCCCAACAAGACGGTGGCCGAGAACGTGGCCTTCGCGCAGGAGGTCATCGGCAAGCCCCGGGGCGAGATCCGCAAGGCCGTCCCGCAGGTCCTCGAACTGGTCGGCCTGGGCGGCAAGGAGGAGCGCATGCCCGGCGAGCTGTCCGGCGGCGAGCAGCAGCGCGTGGCCATCGCCCGCGCCTTCGTCAACCGTCCGGCGCTGCTGATCGCGGATGAGCCCACCGGCAACCTCGACCCGCAGACCTCCGTCGGGATCATGAAGCTGCTGGACCGGATCAACCGGACCGGCACGACCGTGATCATGGCGACGCACGACCAGCAGATCGTCGACCAGATGCGCAAGCGCGTCATCGAACTCGAACAGGGCCGACTCGTGCGCGACCAGTCGCGCGGCGTCTACGGCTACCAGCACTGAAAGGCCCCCAGAGTCATGCGCGCCCAGTTCGTCATGTCCGAGATCGGCGTCGGCCTCCGCCGCAATCTCACCATGACCTTCGCGGTCATCATCTCCGTGGCCCTGTCGCTGGCCCTGTTCGGCGGCTCCCTGCTCATGAGCGAGCAGGTGGGCAGGATGAAGGGCTACTGGTACGACAAGGCCAACGTCTCGATCTACCTCTGCAACAAGCAGGACGCCCAGGAGGCCGGAGAGGCCGCCGCCAACAGCGCCGGGGGCGTGGCGACCTGCCGCAAGGGCGCCGTGACCGACGAGCAGAAGAAGCAGATCGAGTCCGAGCTCAAGGCGATGTCCCTGGTCAAGTCGGTGACCTACGAGTCGGCCGACGAGGCGTACAAGCACTACCAGGAGCAGTACGGGCACACGGCCCTGGCCTCCTCCATCACCCCCGACCAGATGCAGGAGTCCTTCCGGGTCAAGCTCAAGAACCCGGAGAAGTACAAGGTGGTCACCTCCGCCTTCGCGGGCCGTGACGGCATCCACACCGTCGACGACCAGCGCCAGGCGATCGACGACCTCTTCAGGATCCTCAACTACCTCAACATGGCGGCCATCGGCATCATGGCGATCATGCTGATCGTGGCGCTGCTGCTGATCGTCAACACCGTGCGCGTCTCGGCGTTCAGCCGCCGGCGGGAGACCGGGATCATGCGCCTGGTCGGGGCCTCCAGCTTCTACATCCAGGTCCCCTTCATCATGGAGGCCGCCGTCGCCGGGCTCATCGGCGCCTTCTTCGCCTGCGTCATGCTCGTCTCCGGCCAGTACTTCGTGATCGACCACGGTGTCGGCCTGCGGGACAAGATCCAGCTCATCGACTTCATGGGCTGGGGATCGGTGCTGGCCAAGCTTCCGTACGTGCTCTTCATCGGCCTCCTGATGCCCTCCATGGCCGCCTTCATCGCTCTGCGCAAGTACCTGAAGGTGTGACAAGCGCCCCGCAGGCGGTCCGGCCGACCATCCGTACCGGCGCGGGGCTTGTCCTAGACTCGGCGCCATGCCGGGTCTGCCCGCCTTCCGTCTCCGGCCCCGCGACCCACGTCGCGGGGCCGTTCTGACGTTAACCTTCGTCGCCGTCGTCGCCGTCGGCGCGTTGACCGGCTGCTGGGACCGCGACGACGGGGCGGCGGCCGCCGCGCCGGCGGACGCACCGGTGCCCGGTGCCCGGCGCGCGGAGGGCACGGCCGACCGCGAGGCAGTCGCCCGTGCCGCCGCCGAGGCCGTCGCCGAGGGCAAGTCGGGCAAGAAGGCCGCGCAGGAGGTGGTCAGCCGCAGCGGCGACCGCTGGGGCACCGTCTACGACCGGGGCGAGTACGCCGCCTTCGCCGAAGACCTGGACGGGCACTGGACCGGCGTCGGGGTCTGGGCCGTGCGCGCCCGGGACGGCATGATCACGGTCGACGAGGTCCAGTCCGGCAGCCCGGCCGCGCGGGCCGGGCTGCGCGCCGGGGACCGGCTGCTCAGCGTCGACGGGCACGCTGTGACCGGCCTGGCCGTGGCCGACGTGGTCGCCCTGCTGCGGGGTACCGCAGGCACCCCCGTCGTGCTCAACCTGAGCAGGAACGGCGCCGACCTCACCGAGACCGTCCTGCGCGAGCGGCTGAGTACCGAGCCGGTGACCGTCCGGCAGCTCGCCGGCGACGTCACCGTCATCAAGGTGACCTCCTTCACCCGCGGCTCGGGGGAGCGGGTCAGGGCGGCCGTCCGGGCGGCCCCGGCCGGCGGTGGCGTCATGCTCGACCTGCGCGGCAACCGCGGCGGGCTGGTCGCCGAGGCCGTCACGGCCGCCTCCGCCTTCCTGGACGGCGGGCTCGTCGCGACCTACGACGTGCGGGGCGAGCAGCGCGTGCTGAACGCCGCGCCGGGCGGGGACACGACCCGGCCGCTGGTGACCCTCGTCGACGGCGGCACGATGAGCGCCGCCGAGCTGGTCACGGGCGCGCTCCAGGATCGGGGGCGGGCGGTGGCGGTGGGCAGCCGGACCTTCGGCAAGGGCGCCGTGCAGATGCCGACCGAGCTCCCCGACGGCTCGGTGGCCGAGCTGACGGTGGGCACGTACCGCACTCCGGCCGGCCGCAGCCTCGACGGCGGCGGCATCACCCCGGACGTGCCGGCCGGCGAGCGGGCCGAGGAGCGGGCCGTCACGGTATTGGGTGGCCTCGGGGTGGGTCCGTAGTGCGAAAATGACCGCACTATGGCTAAGGAAAAAGGGCGCAAGCTGATCGCCCAGAACAAGAAGGCGCGGCACGACTACGCGATCCTCGACACCTACGAGTGCGGACTGGTGCTCACCGGTACCGAGGTCAAGTCCCTGCGCCAGGGACGGGCCTCGCTGGTCGACGGCTTCGTGTCGGTGGAGAGCAGGGAGGCCTGGCTCTACAACGTGCACGTGCCGGAGTACAGCCAGGGCACCTGGACCAACCACAGCGCCCGGCGCAAGCGCAAGCTCCTCATGCACCGCGAGGAGATCGACAAGCTGGAGCGCAAGGCGGACGAGTCGGGCCACACGATCGTGCCCCTCGCCCTGTACTTCAAGGACGGCCGAGCCAAGGTCGAGATCGCCCTGGCGAGGGGCAAGAAGGAGTACGACAAGCGGCAGACGATGCGGGAGAAGCAGGACACCCGCGAGACGAACCGGGTGATCTCAGCCATCCGTCGCAAGCAGCGGGGCACGGTGTAATCACCTGGCACGCGGTGGTCCACTTCGCGTACCATGACGTCAGCACCGCCCCCCGGGGTGGAGCACATTGTTAAAAAAACATGGGGATGATCGGTTTCGACAGCGGATGTCGATGCAGGGGAAGCGAGCCGAGGAAGCGGCAATGATCTCGCTAACCACATGTCGCAAAAAATAATCGCCAACTCCAAGAGCGATAACTCCCGCTTCACCCTCGCTGCCTAATAACAGTGAGCTGAAGCCTCTGTGAGGAGCGTCAGCCCGGAAGTGGTCCCGGTCCGGATCCTGGCGTCAACAAGGGATCTAAACCTCTAGCCCCGGTCACGGGGGTTGGAGGGAAATCAAACAGTGACTGAGCCCGTCGGAGACTTGTCCGTGTGATCTCCGGGGCCGAGAAAAGCGCAGCGGACTGCGCTCGGAGAAGCCCTGCTTCTGCACCGTTGGACGCGGGTTCGATTCCCGCCATCTCCACTCATCCCATGTGGGCGAAGGCCCCGCACCCCGGTTCCTGGGGGCGGGGCCTTCGTCATGCGCAGGCTGGTCGCTGTCGGCGGCGATGACCTCGACGGGGCACCGCGGTTTCCGAACGCCTCGTTCGATGCGCGCGTCCGCCGTCAGCAGGGGGACGCCCCGTGTCTCGGCGAGGGCGACGTACGTGGCGTCGATGCGCCGGCGGGCAGCTGCGCCCTGGAGCCCCTGTCCGTGAGGAACAGGACCAGGGCGGAGGAGTCCACGACGATCAACGGCCCGCCCTGCCCGCCCTGCTGGAGGCAGGGCTTGTGGGCGGGGTCGATTCCCGCCCTCTCCCCTCATCCCGTGCCGGCGACCGCTTCCGGCGGCCGATGGGCCAACAGCCCCCCGGCCGGCGGGCCGGGGGGCTGTGTCAGGCGGTGGCGGGGGTCAGCAGAACGGGACCTTGTTGAGGTTCAGGGCGTAGCGGGCGGAGATCCAGCCGGAGCCGTCGGCGAGCTTGTACCAGATCGCGTTCCCGTCGATGTTCTGGCCGTTGACCTTGCACTGGAGCTTGACCACCGTGCCGGTCGGGATCTTGCCGTGCTTCTTGTAGTGGGTGCCGGGGCCGGAGCGGACGCCCAGTCCCTTGCCGGGGCTGACGATCTTGGCCTTGGGGTGCTCGTGGTGGCCGCCGCCGCACTTGCAGTCGCCGGGCTTCCCGGGCTTGCCCATGTCGCCCTTCGGACCCTTGGGGCCCTGCGGTCCGACCGGGCCGGGCTTGCCGGGGTGGCCCTTGGGGCCCTGCGGGCCGCGCGGGCCCGGCCTGCCGGTCTCGCCCCTGTTGCCCTTGTCCCCCTTCTCGCCGCGGTCGCCCCTGTCTCCCTTCTCGCCCTTGTCGCCCTTGTCTCCCTTCGGGCCGCCGGCGGGTCCGGGCTCGCCCTGCGGGCCGCGGGGCCCCGTGTGGCCCGGCCTGCCGATCTCGCCCCTTTCCCCCTTGTCGCCCTTCTCGCCGCGGTCTCCCTTGTCCCCCTTCTCGCCCTGGTCTCCCTTCTCGCCCTTCTCGCCCTTGGGGCCGGGGCGCCCGGGCTTGCCGTGGTGGCCAGGCTTGCCGTCGTCTCCCCGGTCCCCCTTGTCTCCCTTGGGGCCGGTCACCGGGGTGGCGACGGCGAACAGCGCCGGCGCCGCACCGTCGGTCGACCACTCGCCGCCGTGCAGGGTGGTGCCCTGTGGGGCGTCCGCGTCCACCCGCAGGTCGACGCCCAGCCGGGTCTGCTCGTTCGACGGGAAGACGAAGCCGGCGCGGCTCCCGGCGTCGCACATCAGCTGACGGGCGTCCGCCGAGCGCGTGCACGGGACCGAGGAACGCTGCCCGTCCCAGTAGAAGCGGGCCTCGGGGAAGCTCGTACGGTCCGGCGCGACGATCCGGAAGGTGCTGCTGACGGCCCGGTCGGCCCCGTTGGCGGCCGCGATGACGACGCGGCCCGTCCCGCCGGGGGCGATCGAGGGTACGTACGGCTGGAAGAACCGGATGTCGGACGAGTCGGCGGCGGCCGGCACGGCCGGTGCCAGGCAGGCGGCGGTGACGGCAGCGACGAACAGGGCCGCGGGCACGGAACGGGAAGCAGGCACGGGTAGTTCCTCCGCAAAGGGAAGGGCGCTGGGGGGAAGGCACCACCAGTTATTGCGGATCTTGGGCGGAGGTCGTGCGTACCACGCGGGAACGGTCACTCGGGCGCCGGATCGATCGGCCCGACAAGGCGATCGCCAGGGCGATCAGCGCGGCCGTCGCCGGCACCGCGTAGGCGGCGGTCGGGCCCGCGCCCTCCACGACCTGCCCGGCGCTCGCCGCGCCGACCGCGATGCCCGTGAGGATGGCGGTGACCGCCAGGGTCAGGCCCTCGTTCAGCCGTCCGCCAGGGGTGCGGGCGTGAACCTGCGACATCGCCGTCACCATCGTCGGGGCCGTGGCCATGCCGGCCAGCAGGAGCGCGCCGGCCAGCGCGGTCACCGAGCCGGAGGCCGCGGCGGCCCACGGGAGGGTCATCAGGACGGCCAGGGCGCACACACACGCCTTCAACGAGCGGGCGCGCACGGTGCCGTAGAGCAGGCCCGCCGCACAGGAGCCCGCCGCCTGGAAGGCCAGGACCAGGCCGGAGGCGGCGCCCAGCCCCCGGACGTCGAGGTAGGCGATCGAGGCGACCTCCATCGAGCCGAACACCACGCCCGTGACGAGGAAGAGCGGCAGCAGCGGACCCAGTGCGCGCAGCGGGGAGCCGCGCCGCGCCGCCGCCGTCACGGGGGGCTGGGTGGCGCGGCAGGCGGTGAAGACCAGCATGCCGGTGAGCAGCAGCACGGCTCCGGCGAGGGTGCCCGCCTCGGGGAAGAGCGCTCCGCACAGGAAGGCCGCCAGGACCGGCCCGAGCATGAAGCACAGCTCGTCCGCGGCCTGCTCGAAGGACATCGCCGTGTGGTGGGCGGCGGGGGAGTCGCGCAGCAGGTGCGTCCAGCGGGCGCGGGACATGCCGCCGATGTTGGGAGTGGTGGCGGTCGCGGCGTAGCAGGCGAAGAGCGTCCAGGCGGGAGCGCCGGTGCGGACGCAGATGACCAGGGCCAGCGAGCCGAGGACCGCGATCAGGGTGGCCGGTACGGCGATCCGGGCCTGGCCGTGGCGGTCGATCAGACGGGCGGTCCAGGGTGCGACCACCGCCGTGGCCGCCAGGCCGGTCGCCGTGACCGCGCCGGCGAGCGCGTACGAGCCCCGCTGGCCGGCGATCATCATGACCGCGCTGACCCCGAACATGCCCATCGGCAGGCGGGCGAGGAGGTTGCCGGCGGTGAACCCGCGGCTGCCGGGCAGGGCGAACAGCCGCCGGTAGGGGCCGGGCGCCCGCCCGGCGGCCCGGCGGCGGGCGGCGGCAGCGGGCGAGGGGGCGGCGGCGGGCGAGGGAGCGGCGGCAGCGGGGGAGGGGGCGGTGGCGGTGATGACGAGCGTGCCGCCGGTGACGGTCATGAGGGGCATGCGCCCACCCTCGGCCGGGGCGGTGTGCGGCGTCCAACACCTGTTCCGAAGCCATTCACCCGTTCCCGTTGTTAGTCTCCGGGGGTGAATCCCCGTGATGTGGAACCCCGTCTGCTCCGCGGGTTCGTCGCCGTCGCCGAGGAACTGCACTTCACCCGTGCCGCCGCCCGCCTGTACGTCGCCCAGCAGGCGCTCAGCAGGGACATTCGGCGCCTCGAACAGACCTTGGCGGCCACGCTGTTCCTGCGCACCACCCGCGCCGTCGAACTGACCGCCGACGGGCACCGCCTGCTGCCCCTGGCCCGGCGTGTGCTGGGTGCCCACGAGGAGCTGGCGGGCGCCTTCGCGCCCGGCACCGGGACCACATCCGGCGCGGCACCCCGCCCGCTCCTCGTGGACCTGAACACCGACGGGCCCGGCACCGCGCGCACCGTGCTCGAACGGGCCCGCGAAATCGCCCCGGACTGCGAGCTGATGGCCCGCTTCGAGAGCGGGCTCACCCATGCCGCCGCCGAGGTCGCGGCCGGCCGGCTCGACGTCGCCTTCGGATACGCCGACGGGCTCGACCCCGCACTGCGGGCGCCGCTCGCCCGGCGGCCGGTACGGTACGAGCCGCTCGCCGTGCTGCTGCCCGAGGGCCACCCTCTGGCCGCGGGGGAGTCCGTACCGCTGGACGCGCTGGCCGGGGAGACCGTGTACGCGGGCGCCGGCAACCCCCGGACGCTGGAGTGGACGGGGCTGGCGCGCGAGCTGTTCGCCGGGCGGGGGATCCTGGTGGCGCCGCCGGCGCCGGTCGCGATGGGCATGGACGAGTTCCGCCGGGTCATGGTCAAGACCGGCAACCCGGTGCTGGCGACCGTGGGCTTCCTGGAGATGCCGGGGTGCGTGAAGCTGCCGCTGACCGATCCGGTGCCGCTGTCGCCGCTGTCGATGGTGTGGCGCAAGGGTTTCGGCCACCCCGGGCTGGACGCCCTGCACGCCGCGACCGCCGGGCTGGCGGCCGAGCGGGGCTGGCTGGAGCCACCGGCCGGGAGCTGGCTGCCCGCCCCGCTCACACACGGCACGGGCGGCGGGTGAGAGCAAGGTTTCCCGGCGGTCATCCGGCGGGGACCGGGGCCGAAACGAGCCCTTCCTACGGTCGTTCCCACGGACGCGACAGCTGTGGAGGCGTGTGATGACCGGAACCGCACCGCGCAAGCGGGGCCGCTGGATCGAACAGTGGGACCCCGAAGACGAGACCTTCTGGAAGGAGACCGGGGAGCGGATCGCCCGCCGCAACCTGCTGTACTCCGTCCTCTCCGAGCACATCGGATTCTCCATCTGGTCCCTCTGGTCCGTGATGGTCCTCTTCATGGGCCCCCAGTACGGCGTCGACCCGGCCGGGAAGTTCTTCCTGATCGCGACGGGGACCTTCGTGGGCGCGGTCGTGCGCGTGCCGTACACCTTCGCCGTCGCCCGCTTCGGCGGCCGGAACTGGACCGTCTTCAGCGCGCTGCTGCTGCTCGTGCCGACGGTCGCCGCGATCGCGGTGATGGAGCCGGGGACCTCGTACGGGACCTTCCTGATCGTCGCCGCCCTCACCGGTGTCGGCGGCGGCAACTTCGCCTCCTCCATGACCAACATCAACGCCTTCTTCCCGATGCGGAAGAAGGGCTGGGCGCTCGGCCTGAACGCGGGCGGCGGCAACATCGGCGTGCCCGTCGTCCAGCTGGCCGGCCTGCTCGTCATCGCCACCGCCGGGGCCGGCCACCCGCGGCTGTTGCTGGGCGCCTACATCCCGCTGATCGTGATCGCCGCGCTGCTGGCGGCCGTACGGATGGACAACCTGGCGCCCGTGCGCAACGACACCGGCGCGGTGCGCGAGGTCCTGAAGGACCGGCACACCTGGATCATGTCCTTCCTCTACATCGGGACCTTCGGGTCCTTCATCGGCTACAGCTTCGCCTTCGGGCTGGTCCTGCAGACCCAGTTCGGGCGAACCCCGCTCCAGGCCGCCTCGCTGACCTTCATCGGACCGCTGCTGGGCTCGCTGGTCCGGCCGGTGGGCGGCGCGCTGGCGGACCGGTTCGGCGGGGCGCGGATCACCCTGGCCACGTTCGTCGCGATGGCCGCGGCGACCGGAGTCGTCGTGTTCGCCTCGCAACGGTCCTCGCTGCCGGTCTTCCTCGTCGGGTTCGTGGCCCTGTTCGTCCTGAGCGGACTCGGCAACGGCTCGACGTACAAGATGATCCCCGGCATCTTCCAGGCGAAGGCGCTGGCGCGCGGGATGAGCGGCGAGAGCGCGGCGGCGTACGGACGGCGGCTCTCCGGGGCCTCCATGGGGCTGATCGGCGCCGTCGGCGGGCTCGGCGGCCTGGGCATCAACCTGGTCTTCCGGGAGGCGTTCCGCTCCTCCGGGTCCGGGACGACCGCCTTCGCCACCTTCCTCGGCTTCTACGCGGTGTGCTGCGCGGTGACGTGGGCGGTATACCTTCGCCGCCCGGCGGCCCCGGTGGTCCACACGGCCGAGGCTCCGGTGAAACCCCAGCTCACGTCGGTGTAACCGGGGCGAAATGCGGGTGAACCGAGTCCGACACGCCGAGTTGGCAGGCTCGGTCCACCCGTACCGCCCCCCCCATGCGTCAGTAGGCAGGTCACGATGGACGACAGGAACACCCGGCCGCTCGCGGGCTTCACCGTCGGGGTCACCGCCGCCCGGCGGGCGGACGAACTGATCGCGCTGCTGCGGCGGCGCGGAGCGTCGGTGCTGCACGCGCCGGCGCTGCGGATCGTGCCACTCGCCGATGACAGCGAACTGTTGGCCGCCACCAAGGAACTGATCGGCTGCCCGCCGGACGTGGTCGTCGCCACCACCGCCATCGGCTTCCGCGGCTGGGTCGAGGCCGCCGACGGCTGGGGGGTCGGCGAGCGGCTCCTGGAGACCCTGCGTTCCGCCGGACTGCTCGCGCGCGGGCCGAAGGTGAAGGGCGCCATCCGGGCCGCCGGACTCGTGGAGGAGTGGTCCCCGGACTCGGAATCGCTCGCCGAGGTACTGGACCGGCTGCTGTCGGCCGGCGTCGCCGGCCGGCGGATCGCGCTCCAGCTGCACGGGGAGCCGCTGCCCGGCTTCGTCGAGGCGCTGCGGGCCGGCGGGGCCGAGGTGGTGGTGGTCCCGGTGTACCGGTGGATGCCGCCGGAGGAGCTCGCGCCGCTGGACCGGCTGCTGGACGCGATCGTCGGCGGCGCGGTGGACGCGGTGAGCTTCACCTCGGCCCCCGCGGCGGCCTCGCTGCTGTCCCGGGCCGGGGAGCGGGGGATGCGGGAGGCGGTGCTGGACGCGCTGCGCGGCGGGCCGTTGTCCGCGTGCGTCGGGCCGGTGACGGCGCTGCCGCTCCAGGCGCTCGGCGTGGACACCGTCCAGCCGGAGCGCTTCCGCCTGGGCCCGCTGGTGCAGCTGCTCTGCCAGGAGCTGCCCGGCCGGGCCCGGGTGCTGCCGGTGGCCGGGCACCGGATGGAGATCCGGGGGCACGCGGTGCTCCTCGACGCGGAACTGAGGCCGGTGCCGCCCGCCGGGATGGCGCTGCTGCGGGCGCTGGCGCGGCGGCCCGGCTGGGTGGTGGGCCGGGCGGAACTGTTGCGGGCGCTGCCGGGCGCGGGCCGCGACGAGCACGCCGTGGAGACGGCGATGGCCCGGCTGCGGGCGGCGTTGGGGGTGCCGAACCTCATCCAGACGGTGGTCAAGCGCGGCTACCGACTGTCGCTCGACGCGGGCGGCGAGGACAAGTACGGCGAGCTTCCGCGGGACGTGGCGGTGACGGCCAGGGGGGTCCTGGGCTAGCGTACCGGGATGATCATCGACGGGGTGGAGATGAGGGGCGTCGCACTGGACGACGCCGCCGCACTGGCCGAGGCGTTCGCACGGAACCGGGCGTACATGACGCCGTTCGAACCGGCCCGGCCCGAGGCCTTCTACACGGAACTGGGCCAGCGGGAACGGATCGGGCAGCAGCTGCAGTCCCGGGCGGCCGGACGGCTGTTGCCGTACGTGCTGGTGGACCTGGCGAGCGGCACGCCGCTGGGGACCATCAACCTCGGCAACATCCAGCACGGGCCGCTGAGCAGCGGCGGGCTCGGCTACTGGGTGGACGAGGCCTGCCGCGGCAAGGGGTTGGCCACGGCCGCCGCCCAGGAGGTCTGCCGGATCGCCCGCGACGAGCTGGGGCTGCACCGGGTGGAGGCCGGGACCCTGGTCGACAACCTTGCCTCGCAGCGGGTGTTGGCGAAGGCGGGCTTCGAGCAGTACGGACTCGCGCCGCGCTATCTGCACATCAACGGCGCCTGGCGCGACCACCGCCTCTTCCAGCGGATCCTGCACGATCACCCGCCGGCCCCCTGACGGGGACGCACCTCCGGTGATCCGGCGCCGGGCCGGGCCGAACACGGCGGGCCCCGCACCGGTTCGGGGGCTTCCCCCACGGGCGGGGGACGGGCACTCTGGGGAGGCGCCCGACGACGCGAGGCGGTGACGGACATGCGGTTCGACTCCGGGCGGGTCTGCCTGGACCTGGTGGCCACCCTCACCCCGCGCGAGGGGATCCCGGACGGCGACGAGCTGCGGCTGTGGCTCGCCGGGGCCGGCCTCGTGCCGGACCGGACACCGCTGGCGCGGGTGGGCGGCGACTGGGCCGAGGCCTTCCGTGCCCTGCGCGCCGACGTGGAGACCCTCGTACGGGCGGAGCTGTCCGGGGGCGATCTCGACGAGGGCGCCCTGGCCCGGGTCAACGCGCTGGCCGCCGGACCACCCCCGGGCCTGTGCGCCGTACGGGACCAGGAAGGGCACCTCGTGCGGGAGTTGTGCGGCGGCGTCGAATGCGGCGCCCTCCTCGCGGCCGTCGCCCGGGACGCCGTGGAACTGCTCACCGACCCCGGCGACCGCGCCCTGCTGCGGGCCTGCGCGGGCGACGGCTGCACCCGCGTCTACCTGGACACCTCCCGCGGCCACCGGCGCCGGTGGTGTTCCAGCGAGCTGTGTGGCAACCGCGAGCGCGTCGCCCGCCACCGCCGACGGCTGCTGGCGTCCGGATCCCGGTAGCCGTCGTATCACTGAGCGAGACGCGTTTCCGGAACGGGCGTGCGCGCAGGGCGCCGGTTCGCGTACGGTTGACGGTCGCCCATGCACGTCAGAAGGGGGCCTTGGTGGCCGCGCAGGATGCCGCTGTCGACAGCACGGCGGATTCCGTCCGCGATCGCGAGATCGCGGTCGAGCAGACGCACCTCGACCAGGTGTACCGCCGCCTCGAGGAGAAGATCCACGAGGCCGAGTTCCTCATGAACGACGCCGCCCAGCGCGGCCAGGTCGGCACCCCCGGGGCCCTGGCCGAGCGTGACGCGCAGGTCTTCCGGGCGGGCATCCACCTGAACCGGCTCAACAACGAGTACGAGGACTTCCTCTTCGGGCGCATCGACCTGCTGCTCGGCAAGGACGGCGAGCGCGGCCCGGACGGTGCGTACACCTCCGTCGAACCCGCCGATGCCGCGATCCGCGACGACCTCACGGCCGACATCGCCGAGACCCTGCACATCGGCCGCATCGGGGTCCTCGACTCCGACTACGCGCCGCTGGTCATCGACTGGCGGGCGCCGGCGGCCGCGCCCTTCTACCGCTCCACGCCCAAGGAGCCGGGCCGCGTCGTGCGCCGCCGCGTCATCCGCTCCAAGGGCCGCAGGGTGCTGGGCGTCGAGGACGACCTGATGCGCCCCGAGGTCACCGCCTTCCTCGACGGCCGCGAGCTCCCCGCCATCGGCGACGGCGCGCTCATGGCCGCACTCGGGCGGGCCCGTACGCACTCCATGCGCGACATCGTCTCCTCCATCCAGGCGGAGCAGGACCTGGTCATCCGGGCCCCCGCCGCCTCCGTCGCCGAGGTCGCGGGCGGCCCCGGCACCGGCAAGACCGCTGTGGCCCTGCACCGCGCCGCCTACCTGCTCTACCAGGACCGCCGCCGTTACTCCGGCGGCATCCTCATCGTCTCCCCGACCCCGCTGCTCGTCGCGTACACCGAGGGCGTGCTGCCCTCGCTGGGCGAGGAGGGCCAGGTCGCCATCCGGGCGCTCGGCTCGCTGGTCGACGGTGCCGAGGCGACCACGTACGACGACCCGGCCGTGGCCCGGATCAAGGGCTCCTCCCGGATGCGATCGGTCCTGCGCAAGGCAGTGCGCGGCACCCTGGAGCTCGGCGACCACCGGGGCCCGGCCCCCGACCGGCTGCGGGTGGTGGCCTTCGGCAGCCGCCAGGAGCTGGAGGCCACCGAGCTCAACCGGATCCGGCAGAACGTGCTCGGCGGCACCGCGCCCGTGAACCTGCTGCGCCCGCGGGCCCGCAAGCTGCTGCTCGATGCCCTGTACGCCAAGACCGGCGCCGCCGGCCGGCACAGCGATCCGGAGCTCGCCGCCGAACTGCGCTCCGCGTTCGACGAGGACATCTCCACCGAGGAGGCCTTCGTCGGCTTCCTGAACGCGTGGTGGCCCGAGCTGACCCCGCGCCGGGTGCTCGCCGCGATGGCCGACGAGCGCAGGCTCGGGCGCTGGTCGCGCCGCGACCTGAACCCGCGCGAGACCCGCCGGCTGGCCCGCTCGCTGCATCGGGTGGGCCCGGAGGGCGAGGGCCCCCTGTCGGTGCACGATGTGGCGCTGCTCGACGAGCTCCAGCAGCTCCTCGGCGCCCCCGCCCGGCCGAAGCGGAAGCGGGAGGCGACCGCGTCCGGCGCTTGGGGGCTCGACCAGCTCAGCGGGCTGGAGGAGCTGATGCCGACGCGCGAGGAGACCCAGTGGGAGCGGGCCGAGCGGCTCGCTGCGGAGCGCACCGAGTACGCGCACGTCATCGTGGACGAGGCCCAGGACCTGACGCCGATGCAGTGGCGGATGGTGGGCCGCCGGGGCCGGCACGGCACCTGGACGGTCGTCGGCGACCCGGCGCAGTCCTCCTGGACGGATCCGGAGGAGGCGGCCGCCGCCCGTGACGAGGCCCTGGGGTCCCGGCCGCGCCGGCGGTTCACGCTGACGGTCAACTACCGCAACCCGGCCGAGGTCGCCGAGGTCGCGTCCCGCGTGCTGCGCCGGGCGATGCCCGGGATGGAGCCGCCGTCGGCGGTGCGCTCCACGGGACTCCGGCCGCGGTTCACGGCGGCGGCGGGCGACCTGGGCGCCGTGGTGCGGGAGGAGACCCGGCGGCTGCTGGAGCAGGTGGACGGCACCGTCGGCGTGGTGGTGGCCATGGACCGGAGGGCGGAGGCCGCGGGCTGGCTCGCCGACCTCGGCGAACGGGCCGTGGCACTGGGCAGCCTGGAGGCGAAGGGCCTGGAGTACGACGCCACGGTGGTCGTCTCCCCGGCGGAGATCGCGGAGGAGTCCCCGGCGGGCCTGCGGGTCCTGTACGTGGCGCTCACCCGTGCCACGCAGCAGCTGACGGTGGTCTCCGGCCAGGGGGACGGGCCGGACGCGGACGGGGTTCCCGAGCTGCTCCTGCCGTAGCCGGGGACGGTCCGGCCCCGTGGCCCGGACGGGTGTCCGGGCTGTTCAGCGGCCGTGTACGGCCGTATGGGCCGCAGCCGGGCGCGTGGTCCCGGCAACCGACCGCGACCGGGGGGATCACATTCGGCGATCCTTTGTTAGCCTGGGTACGGCACCGACTCGATCCAAGCCCCCGGGCCCAACCTTCGTCGCTCAGAGCGACCACTTGCCGCGAGGCGAGCATGGCGGGTCGGTGTCGCAAACGTACGCATCACCAGGTCCGCGCCCTCCACAGGTGGAGGGCGCGGACCTGTTTTGTATGACCCCACCATTCCGAACCCCCCTCGTATCTCGTATGGTGGAAGAGTCTTTCCGAAATTTGTAGCTGGTTACCTTGTACCGGCTGGTAGGTGGGACGATCGGACAACAGGTCCTGCCGCACCTGCTGTGGAGCGCGGGCCCTGTGTGTGAAGCGAACCAGGGACAGAAGAGGAAACACGGCCATGGCAACGGCGCCCAGCGTCTCGTATTCGATGACGGTCCGGCTGGAAGTGCCCGCGAGCGGAACCGCGGTCTCCCAGCTCACCACCGCCGTGGAGTCCTCCGGCGGTTCGGTCACCGGCCTCGACGTGACCGCCTCGGGCCACGAGAAGCTGCGGATCGACGTCACCATCGCCGCCACCTCCACCGCGCATGCCGACGAGATCGTGGAGAAGTTGCGCGGCATCGAGGGCGTCAGCCTGGGCAAGGTCTCCGACCGTACGTTCCTGATGCACCTCGGCGGCAAGATCGAGATGTCGTCGAAGCACCCCATCCGTAACCGTGACGACCTCTCGATGGTCTACACCCCGGGTGTCGCCCGCGTGTGCACCGCCATCGCCGAGAACCCCGAGGACGCGCGCCGCCTCACCATCAAGCGCAACTCCGTCGCAGTCGTGACGGACGGCTCCGCGGTGCTGGGCCTGGGCAACATCGGCCCGATGGCCGCGCTGCCCGTCATGGAGGGCAAGGCCGCCCTCTTCAAGCGCTTCGCCGGCATCGACGCCTGGCCGATCTGCCTCGACACCCAGGACACCGACAAGATCGTCGAGATCGTCCGCGCCATCGCCCCGGGCTTCGCCGGCATCAATCTGGAGGACATCTCCGCGCCGCGCTGCTTCGAGATCGAGGCCCGGCTGCGCGAGGCCCTCGACATCCCCGTCTTCCACGACGACCAGCACGGCACCGCGATCGTCGTGCTCGCGGCCCTCACCAACGCGCTGCGCGTGGTGGGCAAGGCAGTTGAGGACGTCAAGGTCGTGATGTCGGGCGCTGGGGCGGCCGGCACCGCCATCCTCAAGCTGCTCCTCGCGGCGGGCGTGAAGAACGCCGTCAGCGCCGACATCCACGGCGTCGTGCACGCGGGCCGTCCCGACCTCGTCGACGCCGCGGTGGACTCCCCGCTGCGCTGGATCGCGGACAACACCAACCCCGAGGGCTACACCGGCACCCTGAAGGAGGCCGTGGTCGGCGCCGACGTGTTCATCGGCGTCTCGGCTCCGAACGTGCTGTCCGGCGAGGACGTCGCCGCGATGGCGGAAGGCGCCATCGTGTTCGCGCTCGCGAACCCGGACCCCGAGGTGGACCCGGCCGTGGCCCGCCAGACGGCCGCCGTGGTCGCCACCGGCCGCTCCGACTTCCCGAACCAGATCAACAACGTCCTGGTCTTCCCGGGTGTCTTCCGCGGCCTGTTGGACGCCCAGTCCCGCACCGTGAACACCAGCATGATGCTCGCCGCCGCGACCGCGCTGGCCGACGTCGTCGGCGAGGACGAGCTGAACGCCAACTACATCATCCCGTCGGTGTTCAACGACAAGGTCGCCGGAGCGGTCGCCGGCGCCGTCCGCAAGGCCGCCTCGGCCGCGCAGAACGGGTCTGTGACGGGCCTCACGGCTCCCTGATCCCCGGCGCGTCGCGAGATGCGGGCCCGCTGGGCCGCCTCTAGGGTTGCGGGGATGCCAACGTGCTCCGCTGTTCGCATCCCTCGGGTGCGGACGGAGTGTCACCGGGGCGTGACTGTGGCGCTTTTCGTGTGACCCCGGCGGGTGCCGGATTCGCTTTCCCGCCGCTGGTGGGGGCAGGATGCGTAACCGGGCGAGAGGGTCTGACGTTCAGACCCGGGTCCGGGGACTGTCCTAGGGCCCTGGCAGCATCGGCTTCGATCTCACGCCTCTAAGGCAAGTTGAACACGGGAGTACAACATGAACCGCAGTGAGCTGGTGGCCGCTCTGTCCGAGCGCGCCGAGGTGACCCGCAAGGACGCCGACGCCGTTCTGGCCGCGCTCGCCGAGACCGTCGGCGAGATCGTCGCCAAGGGCGACGAGAAGGTCACCATCCCCGGCTTCCTGACCTTCGAGCGCACCCACCGTGCCGCTCGCACCGCGCGCAACCCGCAGACCGGCGACCCCATCCAGATCCCGGCCGGCTACAGCGTGAAGGTCTCCGCGGGCTCCAAGCTCAAGGAAGCCGCCAAGGGCAAGTAGTCCTGCCCCGGCGCCGGGGGCCGCAGAGGCCTTCTGGACGCCGAGCACCGCAGGGACGCGGCAGTACGTGGAACGGCGAAGGGCGGCCACCCCCGGGCGGGGTGGCCGCCCTTCCGCCTGTCCGTCCATCCGGGCGCTACCGGGGCGAGGCCTGTCAGCGCCCCGCAGCGCCCCGCAGGGCCCCCTAGGGCCCCTCGGGGCTGATCCGGGGCTGATCCGGCACCGGGGGCCGCCGACGGGCCGCGGACGGGCATGCGAAAGCCCCCCGGCCCTTGTGGGGGCCGGGGGGCTTTCGCCGTCCGTACGCGGAGTGCGGCGCGCGGGACCGGCGGGGGTTACACGAGGTCGCCGCCCGGAAGCTCGACCTTCGCGCCGAGCTCGACGAGCTTCTCCATGAAGTTCTCGTAACCGCGGTTGATCAGGTCGATGCCGTGGACCCGGGAGGTGCCCTCGGCGGCCAGCGCCGCGATCAGGTACGAGAAACCGCCGCGCAGGTCGGGGATGACCAGATCGGCGCCCTGCAGCTTGGTCGGGCCGGAGACGACCGCCGAGTGCAGGAAGTTGCGCTGGCCGAAGCGGCAGGCCGAGCCGCCCAGGCACTCGCGGTACAGCTGGATGTGAGCACCCATCTGGTTGAGCGCCGAGGTGAAGCCGAGCCGGGACTCGTAGACCGTCTCGTGGACGATCGAGAGGCCGGAGGCCTGCGTCAGGGCCACGACCAGCGGCTGCTGCCAGTCGGTCTGGAAGCCGGGGTGCACGTCCGTTTCGAGCGCGATGGCGTTGAGCGGGCCGCCGGGGTGCCAGAAGCGGATGCCGTCGTCGTCGATCTCGAAGGCGCCGCCGACCTTCCGGTACGTGTTCAGGAAGGTCATCATCGAACGCTGCTGGGCGCCGCGCACGTAGATGTTGCCGCCGGTGGCGAGGGCCGCGGAGGCCCAGGAGGCGGCCTCCAGGCGGTCCGGGAGCGCCTTGTGGTTGTAGCCGCCGAGCCGCTCCACACCGGTGATCCGGATGGTGCGGTCGGTGTCCATGGAGATGATGGCGCCCATCTTCTGCAGCACGCAGATGAGGTCCTCGATCTCCGGCTCCACGGCGGCGTTGCTGAGCTCGGTGACGCCCTCGGCCAGGACGGCCGTCAGCAGTACCTGCTCGGTCGAGCCGACGGAGGGGTAGGGCAGGCGGATCTTGCAGCCGCGCAGCCGCTGCGGGGCCTCCAGGTACTGGCCGCCCTCGCGCTTCTCGATCGTCGCGCCGAACTGGCGCAGCACGTCGAAGTGGAAGTCGATCGGCCGACCGCCGATGTCGCAGCCGCCGAGGCCGGGGATGAAGGCGTGGCCGAGGCGGTGCAGCAGGGGCCCGCAGAAGAGGATCGGGATGCGTGAAGAGCCCGCGTGGGCGTCGATGTCGGCGACGTTGGCGCTCTCGACGTGGGTGGGGTCGAGCACCAGCTCGCCCGGTTCCTCGCCGGGGCGGACCGTCACCCCGTGCAGCTGGAGCAGACCTCGCACGACACGCACGTCACGGATGTCGGGAACGTTGCGCAGCCGGCTGGGTTCGCTGCCGAGCAGAGCGGCGACCATGGCCTTGGGCACGAGGTTCTTCGCACCGCGGACACGGATCTCGCCCTCGAGCGGGGTACCGCCGTGGACAAGCAGTACATCGTCACTGATGCCGGTCATGAATCTCGCGTTCCGGAGAGGGTGGGCAGGGGGATCAGGGAAAAGGGTAAGGGCCATCACCCCCTTGTTCGTAAGGGTGACGTGGCCGTAGGACTGTCATGAATTCGGTACAACACCCTCCGTATCCACCACATGGCGGAGTGTCGCGTTCCGGCTGCTCCGTCCGTGCGCGCTCCCCGCCGCCGCCGTGCGCCCTGAACTGCGGGCGGTCCGATCCGCCCGCCCGCTCCCCGCGAAGGGGTGATGTGGGGGATCATGGCGGCATGACCGAGGTGTCCTCCCTCACAGGGCGGCTGCTCGTGGCCACCCCCACCCTCGCGGACCCGAACTTCGACCGCGCGGTGGTCCTGCTGCTCGACCACGACGAGCAGGGCTCGCTCGGCGTTGTCCTCAACCGGCCGACCCCGGTGGGCGTCGGCGACGTACTGCAGCCCTGGGCGCCCCTGGCCGGTGCCCCCGGCGTGGTCTTCCAGGGCGGGCCGGTGGCGCTGGACTCGGCTCTCGGGCTCGCCGTCATCCCGGGCGAGGAGGGGCCGCTCGGCTGGCGCCGGGTGCACGGGGCGATCGGGCTGGTCGACCTGGAGGCGCCGCCGGAGCTGCTGGCCCCGGCCCTCGGGGGCCTGCGCATCTTCGCCGGCTACTCCGGCTGGGGGCCGGGCCAGCTGGAGCGGGAGCTCGGCGAGGGCGCCTGGTACGTGGTGGAGTCGGAGCCCGGGGACGTGTCCTCACCCGACCCGGAGCGGCTGTGGCGGTCGGTGCTGCGCCGCCAGCGCAGCGAACTCGCGATGGTCGCCACCTATCCGGACGACCCGTCGCTCAACTGACGGGCGCGGGGTTAAGTACCCTGGGTTCCATGAGCACTCTTGAGCCCGAGCGCGGGACTGGCACGGGGACCCTCGTAGAGCCGACGCCGCAGGTGTCGCACGGTGACGGCGACCACGAGCGCTTCGCCCACTACGTCCAGAAGGACAAGATCATGGCGAGCGCGCTCGACGGGACCCCCGTCGTCGCGCTCTGCGGCAAGGTCTGGGTACCGGGCCGGGACCCGAAGAAGTACCCGGTCTGCCCCATGTGCAAGGAGATCTACGAGTCCATGGGTCCCGGCGGGGACAAGGACAAGGGCGGCAAGGACAAGTAGGTCCGACCCGTTCCTCCTCCCGTTCGCGGGACCGGGCCCTCGGCGCACCACGGTGCGGCCGGGGGCCTTTTCCGTGCTTTCGGGGCGCGTTAGGGTCGGCGCGACGAGCACCCGGCGGAACGTGTGTTGCGCAGGGCGCAACAGGCTGTCGCGAAGGGCTGACGCATGGACCGGATCCGCACGGGCCTGATCCCCGCACCCCGGGTGCTGCTCCCCGACGGGGACGGGCACCGCTTCGTCTTCGGACCCGAGCCCGTCCTCGACGCCGGGCCCGGCACCGGATCCGTCGCCCGCTGGATCCGGCGGGAGCTCGGAGCCGCCACCGGCTGGGCGCTGCCCGCCGCCGCCCCCGGGGCGGGGGATGCCGCGGAGCTGCGGCTGCGGATCGACTCGGACGCGGCGGGCGACCGCGGTCCGGAGGCGTACCGGATCGACATCTCGGAGGGCGGGGCGGAGCTGACCGGGGCCACGGCCGCCGGGCTGTTCTGGGGTGCCCAGACCCTGCGGCAGCTGCTCGGGCCCGACGCGTACCGCAAGGCCCCACTGCCCGGCCGGACGTGGAGCCTGCCGCACGCCCGCGTCGCGGACGGCCCGCGGTTCGGCTGGCGCGGGATGATGCTCGACGTCGCCCGGCACTTCATGCCCAAGGACGGCGTGCTGCGCTACATCGACCTGCTCGCCGCCCACAAGCTCAACGTGCTCCACCTGCACCTGACCGACGACCAGGGCTGGCGGATCGAGATCGGGCGCCACCCCCGACTGACCGGGATCGGCGGCTGGCGGGCCCGCAGCCGCCGCGGCCACCGGGCCTCGCCGTTGTGGGACGAGACCCCGCACGGCGGCTTCTACACCCAGGACGACATCCGCGAGATCGTCGCGTACGCCGCCGAGCGGCACGTCCGGGTGGTTCCGGAGATCGACCTGCCGGGGCACTCGCAGGCGGCGATCGCCGCGTACCCGGAACTGGGCAACACCGACGTGGTCGACACCGCGGCGCTCGGGGTCTGGGACGACTGGGGCGTCTGCGAGAACGTCCTCGCGCCGACCGAGGCCGTGCTGCGGTTCTACGAGGGGGTCTTCGAGGAGGTGCTGGAGCTGTTCCCGGCGGAGGTCTCGCCCTTCGTCCACGTGGGCGGCGACGAGTGCCCCAAGGCGCAGTGGAAGGCGTCCCCGGCCGCGCAGGAGCGGATCCGCGAGCTGGGCGTCGAGGGTGAGGACGGGCTGCAGGCCTGGTTCATCCGGCACTTCGACACCTGGCTCGCCGAACGCGGGCGCCGCCTGATCGGATGGGACGAGATCCTGGAGGGCGGACTCGCGCCGGGCGCGGCCGTCTCCTCGTGGCGCGGCTACGCGGGCGGGATCGCCGCCGCCGAGGCCGGGCACGACGTGGTGATGTGCCCCGAGCAGCAGGTGTACCTGGATCACCGTCAGGCGGCGGGCGGGGACGAGCCGATGCCCATCGGATACGTCCGCTCGCTGGAGGACGTGTACCGCTTCGAGCCGGTGCCGCCGAAGCTGTCGCCGGAGGCCGCCGCCCGGGTGTTGGGCGCCCAGGCCAACCTGTGGACCGAGGTGACGGAGGACCAGGGTCGGGTCGACTACCAGGTGTTCCCGCGGCTGGCGGCCTTCGCGGAGGTGGTGTGGTCATGGCAGCCGGCGCCCGAGGAGCGCGACTTCGCGGACTTCGAGGCGCGCATGGACGCGCACTACGGGCGGTTGGACGCCCAAGGTGTCGGCTACCGGCCGCCGGGCGGCCCGTTGCCGTGGCAGCGGCGGCCCGGCGTGCTCGGGCGCCCCGTCGAGGGCCCGCCCCCGAACGTGTGACACGGGGGCGGAGCGGCCTCCCTGAACGGCAGGGGGACGGGTCGGGAACTCTGCCTCGATTTCCCGCTATACGGGTAAAACCGGGCAATAGGGGAGGGTAGCTGTCGAAGGCGGTGCGACCGGGCCCTCCACCCCGTACGGGACACCGACCGTGACCGCGGGGCACGGGGAGGACCCTCGCGCCGGGCGGCCCGGAAGATGTGCCAGAGTTGCCACGTCCCGGCGGTGAGCACGTACCGTACGGCGGACAGGCGTGAGCGCCAGGACCGGGACATCGGGAAGGGGCAGCTGGGTTGACCACGCACGCACCGCACGCACCGCACGCACCTGATTCACCCCAGGGGGCTCAGGGCCGGCAGGCGGCGCAGTCCGTGACGCTGCCGGCCTCGCTCGACGAGGCCGTCGCGGCGCTCACCGCCATGCCCGCCGCCGTTCCCGTCGCGGGCGGCACCGACCTCATGGCCGCGGTCAACGCCGGGCTCCTGCGGCCCGCCGCGCTCGTCGGCCTGGGCCGGATCAACGAGATCCGCGGCTGGCAGTACCAGGACGGCCACGCGCTGCTCGGCGCGGGCCTCACCCACGCCCGGATGGGACGTCCGGACTTCGCCGCCCTGATCCCCGCGCTCGCGGCCGCCGCGCGCGCGGCCGGGCCCCCGCAGATCCGCAACGCCGGCACCCTCGGCGGGAACATCGCCACCGCGGCGCCCACTGGTGACGCGCTGCCCGTGCTGGCCGCGCTGGAGGCCGTACTGGTCATCGCCGGCCCGGACGGGCAGCGCGAGATCCCGGTCTCCCACCTGCTGGCCGGGCGCGAGATGCTGTGCCCCGGCGAGCTCATCGGCTTCGTCCGGGTGCCGCTGCTGCACGCCCCGCAGGTGTTCCTCAAGGCCACCGGGCGCACGGGCCCGGGGCGTGCGGTGGCGTCCGTCGGCCTGGTGCTGGACCCGGCCCGGCGCGGCGTTCGCTGTGCGATCGGCGCCGTGGCGCCCATGCCGCTGCGGCCGCTGGAGGCCGAGCAGTGGGTGGCCTCGCTGATCGACTGGGACGGCGGGCGGAACCTGGCCCCCGAGGCCCTGGAGGCCTTCGGCGAGTACGTCGCGGCCGCCTGCGTCCCCGACCAGGGGGAGCCGGTGGCTCCCGGCGTACTGCACCTGCGGCGGACGGTGGCGGTACTGGCACGCAGGGCCCTCGGAAGGGCGCTGACCTCATGAGCGAGAACGAGAACGAGAACGTGACCCAGGGGAACGGCACGGCGGGCTGGGGCTGGGAACCGGTCCCGCAGGGCGGCGAGTACGACTCGGACGCCACGGCCTTCGTGAAGCTGCCGCAGGACATGCTGGACGCGCTCGGCACTGGCGAGCCGCTCGCGGCACCCGGGCACGGCTATGTACCGCCGCCGATGATCGTGCCGCTGGGCTCGGCCAGTACGGACCCGGCGGCCACGGGCACGTGGGCGGTCCCGGCGCAGTGGCCGGAGGCGGGCGGGGACCCGTCGGGGGCCGCCGCGGGCGCGGGTGCGGCTTCCGGGTCCGGTTCCGCTGCCGGTCCGGCGGGCGGGTCCGTCGGCGGGCCGATCCCCGCGACGATCCCCATCCCGGCGTCGGTGGCCGCCGCGTTCGCCGAGTCCGAGCCCGACTCCGCGCCGGATCACAACCCGGATCACGACCCGGGCGCGACGGCGGAGTGGCGCTTCCCCGACGCGGTGCGCGAGCCCGCGGAGGCGCCCTCGGCGACCGGCCAGTGGGACGTTTCCGACCCCGCCCGGCAGCAGGGCGACTTCCGCACGGGCGGCAGCCTGGACGCGGACTGGAGCCAGGCCCCGGCGACCCTGCCCGGCGGTGCCCCGGCACCGTGGGCCTACCTGACGCAGCAGCAGCCGGTCGCCGGGCCGGACCAGGGCCAGGCCCGGACGCAGGCCCAGGACGCCGGTGTCCTGCCGGGCACGGACGAGGCCGCCGCCGCTTCGGCCGCCGCAGCCGCCACGGCGCACGCCGCCGGACGCCTGCTCGGCGGGCCCGGTGTGGGCGTCGCGGGGCGCGGGCCGCGGGTGCTGGGCGGGCCCGGCGTGGGGACCGCGCTGCAGGAGGCCGAGCCCGCGCACCGGGCGCCGCACGACATCGAGGCCGCGCACGGACCCGCGGCGACGGCACACGCGGGGGAGCGGCCGCACCCGGGAGCCCCGGCGCAGGAGCCGTCCGCGGCGGCCGGCGGTGCGGACCCCTTCGGCGGGGCGCATGTCCAGGCCCCGGGCGCGGATGCCGCGCAGCCGGCCGAGCCGGAGCACTTCGCCCAGCCCGCTCACGGCGGGCACGCCGAACACGGCGGGCACGCCGAACACGGCGGGCACGCCGAACACGGCGGGCACGCCGCGTTCTTCGGGAGCGCCGAACACGGCGAACACGGCGGGCACTCCGACCCGGCCGCGTACCCCGAACACGCAGCGCACCTCGGACACACCGGGCACACCGGGCACACCGGACACCCTCCGCATCCCGCGGACACCGACGGGCACGGTTTCGCCGCCTTCGGGCAGGCGCCGGAGCGCGCCGAGCGCGAGCCCGAGCCCGCCCCGGCCGGCCACACCGCCGAGCCCGAGCCCGCCCCGGCGGACGGCCCCGGCCTCGCCGAAGCGGGCCGGGGGCCCGCACCGGACCACGCCGACGCCGAGGGCTCGGCGCCCGCCGGGGCCGCCCCTGCCCGCGGGGAGGTCCCGGTCGCGTCCACGCCGGTGGCGGACACCGCCGACAGCGCGGCGGAGCTCCCGCCGGAGGGAACCGGCGAAGGGGTCCCGGCCGAGGTGCCGGCGTACGCGGAAGAGCCCCGGCCCGCCGCCGACGTGCACCACGAGCACCCCCACGCCTCCTACGTGCTGCGCGTCAACGGCGCCGACCGCCCCGTCACCGGCGCCTGGATCGGGGAGTCCCTCCTCTACGTGCTGCGCGAGCGCCTCGGCCTCGCCGGCGCCAAGGACGGCTGTTCCCAGGGCGAGTGCGGCGCCTGCGCCGTGCAGGTCGACGGCCGGCTCGTCGCCTCCTGCCTGGTCCCGGCGGCCACGGCCGCCGGCAGTGAGGTCCGCACCGTCGAGGGCCTCGCGGCGGGCGGGGAACTCTCCGACGTGCAGCAGGCGTTGTGCAGGACGGGTGCGGTGCAGTGCGGATTCTGCGTACCCGGCATGGCCATGACCATCCACGACCTGCTGGAAGGCAACCACGCCCCCAGCGAGCTGGAGACCCGCCAAGCGCTGTGCGGCAACCTCTGCCGTTGCTCCGGCTACGCGGGGGTCGTCGAGGCCGTGCGCGAGGTCGTGGCAGGGCGCGAGGCCGCGTCGGCAGCGTCCGCGGACGCTGCAGCGGCCGCGGCAGCGGCACAGGCCCCGGAACCGGGGCACGGGCACGTTCAGGGCCAGGGCGAGGGCGCGCCGGAGCCGCGCATCCCGCACCAGGCAGCGCCCGGCGAGGGCGGCATCCACCACGGAGGCACGGTGTGAGCGGGCAGGACGCGGCGACGGCGACGGCGACGACCGCCGTGAACGCCACGGTGACGGCCATGGCGGCCCCGGGCGCGCCCGACGCCGCACAGCCGCAGGCACCGCGCGGCATCGGAGCCTCCGTCGAGGCCACCGACACCCGCGCCAAGACCGAGGGCACCTTCCCCTACGCCGCCGACCTGTGGGCCGAGGGACTGCTCTGGGCCGCCGTGCTGCGCTCCCCGCACGCCCACGCCCGGATCCTCTCCATCGACACCGAGGCCGCCGCGGAGATGCCCGGCGTGCGCGCCGTCGTCACCCACGCCGACGTGCCGGGCGCCACCACCCACGGCCGCCGGATCGCCGACCGCCCGGTGTTCGCCCACGACGTCGTACGCCACCACGGCGAGCCCATCGCCGCCGTCGCCGCGGACCACCCCGACACCGCCCGCCTCGCCGCGGCAGCGATCGCCGTCGAGTACGAGCTCCTGGACCCGGTCACCGACCCCGAGCAGTCCTTCGGCGCCCCCGCCCTCCACCCCGACGGCAACCTGATCCGGCACATCCCGCTGCGCTACGGCGACCCGGAGGCCACCGGCGAAGTCGTCGTCGAGGGCCTGTACCGGATCGGCCGCCAGGACCCCGCCCCGATCGGCGCCGAGGCCGGACTGGCCGTGCCCCGCCCCGACGGCGGCGTCGAGCTCTACACCGCCTCCACCGACCCGCACACCGACCGCGACCTGGCCGCCGCCTGCTTCGGCCTGGAACCGGACCGCGTGCGCGTCGTCGTCACCGGCGTGCCGGGCGCGACGGCCGACCGCGAGGACGCCGCCTTCCAGCTCCCGCTCGGCCTGCTCGCGCTGCGCACGGGCTGCCCGGTGAAACTGGCCGCCACCCGCGAGGAGTCCTTCCTCGGCCACACCCATCGCCACCCGACCCTGCTGCGCTACCGCCACCACGCGGACGCGGAGGGCCGCCTGGTCAAGGTCGAGGCGCAGATCCTGATGGACGCGGGTGCGTACGCCGACGCCTCCGCGGAATCCCTGGCCGCGGCGGTGGCCTTCGCCTGCGGCCCGTACGTCGTCCCGCACGCCTTCGTCGAGGGCTGGGTCGTACGCACCAACAACCCGCCGTCGGGCCACGTCCGCGGCGAGGGCGCCATGCAGGTGTGCGCCGCGTACGAGGGGCAGATGGACAAGCTCGCGGCCGCCCTCGGCATCGACGGCGCCGAACTGCGTCTGCGCAACGTCCTGGCGACCGGAGACCTCCTCCCGACGGGCCAGACGGTGACCTGCCCGGCCCCCGTGGCCGAACTGCTCCGCGCGGTGCGCGATTTCGAACTGCCCGCGCTGCCCAAGGACGCCCCCGAGGACGAGTGGCTGCTGCCCGGTGGCCCGGAGGGCGCGGGCGAGCCCGGTGCGGTGCGGCGCGGTGTCGGTTACGGGGTCGGCATGGTGCACATGCTCGGCGCCGAGGGCGCCGACGAGGTCTCCACCGCCACGGTGAAGGTCGTGGGCGGCGCGGCCACGGTCATCTGCGCCGCGGTCGACACCGGCCAGGGCTTCGGCACGCTGGCGCGCCAGATCGTCCAGGAGGTCCTGGGCGTCGACGAAGTGGTGGTGGCCCCGGTGGACACCGACCAGCCGCCCGCCGGCCCGTCGGCGCACGGCCGGCACACGTGGGTGTCGGGCGGCGCGGTGGAGCGGGCCGCGAAGATGGTCCGCACCCAGCTGCTGCAGCCGATGGCCCACAAGCTGGGCATGTCCACCGAGCTCCTGCAGATCCAGGACGGCCGCATCACCTCGTACGACGGCGCGTTCTCGATGTCGGTCGCGGAGGCGATGGCGGGCAAGGAACTCTGGGCGACCGCCCAGTGCCGCCCCCACCCGACGGAGCCGCTGGACGCGGACGGCCAGGGCGACGCGTTCGTGGGCCTCGCCTTCTGCGCGATCCGCGCGGTGGTGGACGTGGACATCGAGCTGGGCTCGGTACGGGTGGTGGAGCTCGCGGTGGCCCAGGACGTCGGCCGCGTCCTGAACCCCCGCCGCCTGGAGGCCCGGATCGAAGCGGGCGTCACCCAGGGCCTGGGCGCGGCCCTGACGGAGAACCTCCGTACGGTCGCCGGCCTGGTCCGCCATCCCGACCTGACGGGCTATGCCCTGCCGACTGCGCTGGACGCCCCGAGGGTCCGCATCGTCAAGCTGGTGGAGGAGCGCGACGTGGTGGCCCCGTTCGGCGCGAAGGCGGCGAGCGCGGTCCCGGTGGTGACGACCCCGGCGGCGATCGCCTCGGCGGTCCGCGCAGCCACGGGCCGCCCGGTCAACAGGCTCCCGATCAGGCCGTCCGCGGCGGTGGGAGTGCCCAACTCGTGACCGTGTGAGTCGCATTGCACGTGCAACCCCGGACTTGGGGCTGTCGGTGCCGGTCGCTAGAGTGATCGACGAGAGTGCGCGCGCACACGTGCGAACGGGTGCGAACGGGGACGGGGAGCGGCGCCGCGCGCCGCGACCGCGGGGAGACGGGGAGTCGGGGAGGCCATCGTGGCAGAGGACACAGTCGGGGTTCTGGCGCTAGACCTGTCGGGGGACATGGCGGCGTCGATCCGAGCCCAGGCGGACGCACAGGCGAAGGCGGCGGCCCTCCAGGTCCAGTACGAGGACCTGCAGAGCTACAAGAGCCTGGTGGACGGCCTCCTGACGAAGCTTCAGGAATCCCCGGCGCACCACAACAAACTGGCCGACGGCACCCTGCCGACGGGTGCCCTGGGGCAGGGCTTTCCCGAGGCGGACAAGCTGTATGGGGCGTACAAGACCGTCCATTCGGAGCTGCAGACGCTGTCGAAGGGTCTGGCGGAGCTGATCGAGGCCCTGGGCATCGCGGTCCTGTCCGCAGGCGGCGGCTACGCCGAGGTGGACGAGGAGCAGAAGCGGCGCATGGTCGTCATCGCCAAGCAGGCCGAAGACGAGTACGGCCGGGATCGTGGCCCCGACGCGGAGAAGAAGAGCGACAGCCCGAAGCCGAAGGGTGGTGTCATCTGATGACGGACTTCGAGGGATACACGCACGCACAGCTGCACGCGATGATCGAGTCGCTCGATCCGACGAAGGTCGCGGCGCTGGGCACGAAGCTCACCGAGGCCGCCACGACGATCGAGCAAATCGGCACCAAGCTCAAGGACCACAAGGTCAAGGACTGGGAGGGCGAAGCTGCCACGGCGTTCCAGGACTGGGTGAGCCGCGCGGGCAGCGCCACGCTGGAACTGGCCAAATACAGCAAGGTCGGCGGCAAGTACATGGCCGAAGCGGCGCAGGTCATGCGCGAGGTCAAGCCGTCCAAGGACGGCGCGGGGAACTTCCCCCCGTACGACGCTGCTGCGGACGCGAAGCTCAGGGAGAACCTGGCGACGTCCCGCGAATACCACAACGACCCGGATGCGGTGCAGCTCGGCCAGGAGGCCTGGTCGAAGCTGAGCGGCGACCACGCGCGAGCCGTGGACGCGATGAACAAGCTCGCTGGGGCGTACGACCAGTCCGCGGCGCAGATGGGCAAGACGGAAGCCCCGAGGCTTCCGCCGCCGCCGCAGGTACTGGTGCCGTCGGATTACGGCACCGATGTGGAAAGGAGTCGCTCCGGGGGTGGTCCCGGAACGCCGAGTTCTTCAGGAATCGTGTCGTACGCGGCTTCGACATCAGGCGATTTCGGCCCTACGGGCGAGTCAGCTGGGGCGTCTGGGAGCCAGGCGAAGGCGGGCACCGCGGCCCCCTCTGTCTCCGTGCCGGCCACCCCGGATCAAGAAGTGGGCGTGGACCTCGACACTGTCGCCACGCTTCCGCCTCCGACCACGCCACCGGTGACGACCACCCCCGGTCTCCCGCTGGCCACGGGCCCCGTCGGACCCACCCCCGGCCCCTTCGTCCCGCCTGTGGCCATCCCGCCCGTCGGCGGCCTGAAGGGACCCGGCCCGTTCGGTACCGGCCCCGGAATCGGTCCGTACCCCGGATTGGGTGGTCCTGGCCTTCCTCCTAGCGGCAAGGTCATCGGTACGCCCGGCCTGCCCCCGCGTGACGCCGGTATCACAGGCGGACGTCCGGTGACGTCCACCGGCCCGGCCTCCGGCATCCCGCGCGGCATGGTCGTCGGCGAAGGTACTCAGGCCGGTCGTCCCATGGGTAGCGGTATGGGCCACGGCACCGGGGGCCACTACGGCGGCACCCAGGCCGGTCTTCCGGCGGGCCGCCGACTGGCCACGGAGCCGGGTGGCGTCATGGGTGGGCGTCAGGCCGGTGCGGTCGGTCGTCCGATTGCGGCGGGTCAGCCGTTCACCCAGGGCGGTTCTGGCCTTGTGCGCAACGGTGCCGGTCCCGTGGGTCATGCGGGTGCAGGTATGCAGACTCCGGGCGGGGGCCGGGACAGCCAGGGGGGCAAGCGCCCCGATTACCTGACCGAGGACGAAGAGACCTGGCAGGGCAACCGTCGTGTTGCCCCGCCCGTGATCGACTGAGCAGAACGGACGTTGTACGGGATGCACATGCGCAAGGCGACCTCGGCCCTGGTGGGTCTCCTGCTGGCCGGGGTCGCCGCGACCCCAGCTCACGCGGAGACCATCAGATCGCAGCAGTGGCATCTCGACGCCATGAAGGCCGACGAGATCTGGAAGATCAGCAAGGGTAAGGGCATCACCGTTGCAGTCATTGATGACGGGGTCCGGGAAATTCCCGAACTGGCAGGCCAGCTCGTCCCGGGGAAGCGGTTCACCGTTGCAGGCGGTGACGGTCCTACCGACCAAGGCAGCCACGGAACCACCATGGCCGCCGTGATTGCCGGAACGGGAAGACATCCGAGTGGTGACGGTGCCTATGGCCTGGCACCCGCCGTGAAGATTCTGCCCATTCTTGTGGATAATAATGAGAAGGCGACGCCGACCTGGGTCGCGGCAATTCGGTACGCGGCAGATTCGGATGCAAAGATCATCAACATGTCTCTGGGGATTCCCGGGGAGCCCGAGGATGATGTGGCGAGAGCTGAAGCCGTCAAGTATGCGTTGTCCAAAGGAAAGCTAATCTTCGCGGCTGTGGGTAATTATGGCGATTCGGCCAACGAGCTTGCCTACCCCGCTGGAACCCCCGGAGTGGTCGGCGTCGGGGCTGTGGATTCCTCAGGCGAACCGACCAAGGAGTCTCAGCACGGCCCGCAGGTGGATCTGGCTGCTCCTGGCATGGAGATCGTGACGGCATGCACAGGGAAGTCTGGTCTTTGCACCAGCCACGGAACCAGCGACGCCTCCGCTCTCGCCTCCGCCTCCGCCGCGCTGCTCTGGTCCGCTCACCCCGACTGGACCAACAACCAGGTCCTGCGCGTGCTCCTGAACACCGCCGGGAAGCCCGTTGACGGGTCTCAGCGCAATGACTACGTCGGCTATGGCGTGGTCCGGCCCCGGATCGCGTTGCAGACGCCCGGGGATCCCGGCCCGGCCGATGTCTACCCGCTGCCCGATCTGGCCGCGGCGGCCAGTGGCGGAAAGCCTTCCGCGTCCGCCCCCACCGACGCCACGCCGTCCGCTCCCACCTCCCAGGCTGCCGCCGAGGAGAAGGGCGGCAACTCCCTGCTCTGGGTCGGGCTGGGACTCGGGGCGTGTGTGCTCATCGGCGGGGCCGTGACCGCGGTGATCGTACGCCGCAACCGTTGACCCACACCTGATCCCACCGGTCCCAACTCGGAGGTTCGCGCGATGTCGTTCGACGAGGAATGGTCGGCGGCTCGCGCCACGGCCACCGCCAGTGTCTCCATGCGGCTCAACCAGGCCCCCGCCCCCACCCCCGGAGGCGGCGCTGATCTCGCGCTCAACCAGGACCAGATCGGAGCGATCGGCTCCGAGGCGTACAAGCTGCACACCCGACTGCAGACCGACGGCAAGCACGCCGCCACCGCGACCGCCGAGGCTGCCGGGGCGCTCACCCGGGAGGGATTCGCGAGCGGGGCTGCCCTGCTCAAAGCCAACACCCTCTGGGAGAGCCAGGTGAAGACCCTGGTGGCCGCCTGCGCCAACATCTCCAACGGCCTCAACTACTCGCTCTCCTCCCACGCCAAGGACGAGCAGCAGCTCCACGCGGACTTCACGGCGTCCGCCATCGACAAGTACCTGAAGTAGGCGAGGCGTCCGCATGCTGACGTACGAGAACGTGATGAACGCGCCCCTGGACAAGCTCCAGACCGCGGTCACCGACTGGACGGCCATGGCCGGTAAGTTGGACGAGATGGCCGAGGCCGCCCGCAACGGCATGAAGGCGAAGTCCGACAAGGCCGAGTGGAGCGGGATCACCGCCGGAGTGGCACGCGGGTTCGTCGACAAGACGGCGAAGGAGTTCGAGGACGCGGCCAAGGCGGCCAAGGGCATGCACCTGGTCCTCGCCGACGCGCACGCCACCTTCAAGGCCGCCCAGGACGAGCTGAAGAGGCTCGCGGCGGAAGCCCCCGCAGCCGGTTTCCGGATCGACGCCACCGGGCGGGTCAGCGTCACCCCCCGGCCCACCGAGGCCGAGCGGAACGCGGCCCGCCACGACCCCGACTACCAGCAGACCCTCAACGCGAACCGCAACGCCTGGCAGTCCCAGGTCAACCGGGCCGTCGAGAACGCTCAGGACGCCGATGACTCCCTAGTCCGCGTGCTCCAGGCGAACACGACGGACGAACACGACTTCAGCGGACCGAAGTTCACCACCCTCGACGCCGAACAGGTCTCCCGCGCAGCCGACCTGATGAAGAAGGTCACCGGCCCGGGCGGCACGGCCCGCAACGTCGAGGCGCTGCGCGAGCTGGAGGAAGTGCTCGACGACAACCGCGACGACCCCGAGTTCTCGACGGGCCTGTTCCGGACCATCGGTGCCGAAGGCACCCTGCAGATGTACTCCGCGATGTCCCTGGACGCGACAAGTTTGGGTACCGCCGGCAAGGACCGGGCGCTCATGGTCTCGAACATCCAGAGCGACCTGGGCGCGATGCTCGGCCTCGCCACGCACAAGGACGTGCCGGGCCACCTCGACGCGGCCTGGACGACCCAGCTGATGAAGGCCGGGCGCAAGGAGATGGACGTCTTCGGCGGCGTCCGGCAGATCTACGGCTACCAGGCCCTCGGCGCGCTGCTGCGCGAGGGGAAGTACGACACGGAGTTCCTGACTTCTGTGGGCCGCGACATGATCGCCATGGACCGTGAGGACCCGCAGGCCTGGGAGTTCCACACGCCGATCGGCCTGGAGACCGTACTCAATCAGGGGCTGGAGGGCGGCCGCGGCTTCTACCCGCTGACCGGACTCATGGAGGCACTCGGCAACAACCCGGACGCGGCGACGGCCTTCTTCAACGAGCCGGTCCGCGAGGACAGCAACAAGGACGGCATCGTCACGAAGGACGACAAGCCGGTCGGCGGCCAGCACGGCAAGGACCGGGGCATGGTCGACTACATGCTCGACAAGAAGCCGTACATGGACGGCTTCGACATCGTCCCGACCGGCGACCTCCGCCCGGCCCAGCAGGCCCTCGGTGACGCGCTGATGGCGGCCGTCTCCCACCGGGGCCCCGGCGACGAGGACGCGCCGCCGGTCGCGCACACCAAGGAGATGGCGGCGGTCATGGAACGGATCGTCGAGAAGATCGGCGACGAGCCGGATCTGGTCGACGCCGACCCGGGTGACCCGGAGGGTCCGCTGAACGGGCTGTCCGGGCACTTCGGCCAGATGGCGGCGGAGTACATGCCGGACATCCAGGCGGCGGCGGACAACACGAGCCGAATGATCAAGGTCAACGGGGTGATGGCCGAGTTCAACAAGGCCGACATGGCGGCCTTCATCGGCGCGGTGGCGCAGGACCCGGACGCCTACGGAGCCATCACCAACGCCCAGCGGGCGTTCACCACGACACTCGTCAACGACGTCATCGCCCACCGTGCCGAGTACGAGGAAATCGACGCGGCGATCACGGTCGCCGTCCACCCGGGTGGCCAGATCGCGGGCATCCTTTCCGAGGCCCGGGCCGAGGGGACGTTTGCCGAGAACGGTTACCAGGCTGAGGAGTACGTCAAGGGCGTGGAGGACAACGCCAAGTGGGTCAACCGCGTCATCGGCGCTGCCGGTGGGAAGTACCTGGAGATGGTGCCGTTCGCAGGCGATGTCGTGGAGTGGCTCCAAGAGGACATCTCTGAGAGCGTGGTCGAACGAGCGAAGAAGGACCAGGCGGATAAGACGGGCGAGGTCGACCACAAGGCCGTGCTCGACTACACGCAGGCCCAGGTCGAGGCCGGCGAGTCCGCGGCGCAGTCGGTCCGCAAGGCTGCGGAGGGGACGGGTATGAACCAGCGGAGCATTGACGCCCTCGCCGGCACGGCCTCGGCGCAGACGGCCAACGCGCACGCTGTCGGCCGTGGTCAGGTCGCCACGTCTAATGGCGGCGGCTGATGGTCCGAGCCTCCCGCGCCCGGACCATACCCCTGCTCGCCGGAACCCTGGCCGCGGCGGCCGTGTTGACGGGGTGCGCAGAGGAGAAGAAGGCGGCTGCCCCGAAGCTCCCCGAGCGCAGCTGCTTCGGCGTCTTCACCCGCTCCGATCTGGAGCCGCTGGTGGGCTACGGGGAGACGGTGAAGGTGTCCGGACCCGCCGACGCCCGGCTGACCGCAGAGCATCGCGCTGCCACGTGCAGTGTCGATGTGGATGGCAGGGGCCGTGTCCTCGTCGCAGCCACCCGCCAGCCTCTGGGGCAGAGCTTCTTCTGGCCGTCCACTGTCCAGAACCAGTCGGCGCCCGATCCGCTCCCCCTCGGCGACAAGGGGATCGTGTGGAACACGGGTGCTCGCGTTGCCCTCACCTGCAAAGGGGCCAAAGACTCCTTTGAGCTGGAACTGGCACTCAGCGGCTCCGTGGAGCACGTGAAGCCGGGCACGTCCCGTGCGCTCTTCACCGCACTCATGACCAAGTACCTCGCTTCCGCTAAGCAGCAGACCCAGTGCGGGGTGTGAAGCGGCCTGCGAAGACCGAAGCCGCACAAGGGCTGCGCCTGCCCCTGGCAGGCTCCCCCCGGACCGCAGTCACCCTCGGCGCGCGTGGTCCTAGGACCCGGGGCCGAGGGCGGGATCGGCCTAACGGACAGGGTCGAAAAGGGGCTGTGCACCTTACTCTGGGGCGATGAGCGCCCTCGAGCCCCGCGTGCCCCAGAGAACCGCAGACCTTCCGACCCCGTCGCAGGGCGGGGTCATGGGGTCCGCGTACCGGACGCTCAGCATCGGGATCATCTCGGTCGTCTTCCTCATCGCCTTCGAGGCGACAGCCGTCGGCACGGCCATGCCCGTCGCCGCCCGTGAGCTCGACGGGATCGGGCTGTACGCCTTCGCCTTCTCCGCCTACTTCACCACCAGCCTCTTCGGCATGGTCCTGTCCGGGCAGTGGGCCGACCGGCAGGGGCCGCTGAAGCCGCTGACGGTCGGCATCGCCGCGTTCGCCCTCGGGCTCGTGGTCTCCGGGACCGCCGGCGCCATGTGGGTGTTCGTCCTCGGCCGCGCCGTGCAGGGCTTCGGCGGTGGGCTGGTGATCGTCGCGCTGTACGTCGTCGTCAGTCGGGCCTACGAGGAGCGGCTGCGGCCCGCGATCATGGCTGCCTTCGCCGCCAGCTGGGTCGTCCCCTCCATCGTCGGGCCGCTGGCCTCCGGGACGGTCACCGAGCATCTCGGCTGGCGGTGGGTGTTCCTCGGCATACCCGTGCTCGTCGTCGTCCCCCTCGTCGTCGCGCTGCCCGCCATCCGCCGGACCGCCTCCGGTCCCGTGGGCGGCGAGCCCGCGGCGTTCGACCGGCGGCGGATCCGGCTGGCGCTCGGGATCTCCGTCGGGGCGGGTCTGCTCCAGTACGCCGCCCAGGACCTGCGGTGGCTCTCGCTCGTTCCGGGCGTCGCCGGCGCGGCCCTGCTGGTGCCGGCCGTGCTGGGGTTGCTGCCGCGCGGGACGTACCTGGCCCGGCGCGGGCTGCCGTCCGTGGTGCTGCTGCGCGGGGTCGCGGCGGGGGCGTTCATCGCCGCCGAGAGCTTCGTACCGCTCATGCTCGTCACCCAGCGGGGGCTGAGCCCGACGATGGCCGGCTTTTCCCTCGCGCTCGGCGGGGTGACCTGGGCGGGCGGCTCTTGGGTGCAGTCGCGGGGGCGGACGGCGCCCTACCGGCAGCGGCTGATGGTGATCGGCATGGTCCTGGTGGCGCTGGCCATCGCGGCCGCACCCGCCGTGCTCATCGAGTCGGTGCCCGTGTGGACGCTGGCCCCGGCCTGGGCCGTGGGGTGTCTCGGGATGGGGCTGGTGATCGGTTCCACGAGCGTGCTGCTGCTGAAGCTGTCCGCACCGGAGGAGGTCGGTGCCAACTCCGCCGCCCTGCAGATCTCCGACGCGCTCGCGAACGTCGTCCTGCTGGCCGCCGGCGGAGCCGCCTTCGCCGCACTCGGCGGCGGAGCGGTCGGGGCCGCGCACGCGGTGACCGCCGGCGGGGCGGGAGCCTCGCACCCCGCCGCCTTCGCGGTCGTGTTCCTGCCGATGGCCTGCGTGGCACTGGTGGGGGCGTGGGTCGCGACCCGGTTGGAGCCGGCTCCCGAATCCGCGTGACACCGCGTGACACCGCGTGGTACCGCGCGGTACCGTCATTCCATGGCTGGTCTCAACGTCAGATTCACCGAAGAAGAGCTGGACGCCCTGCGTGAGCGCGCCGAGGCGGAGGGCCGGAGCATGCAGTCCTTCGCGCACGACGCGGTCATCAAGGCCATAAACGAACACTCCCGACTGTTCAACGAGGCGGCGGAGCATGTGCTGAAGGCGAGCGCAGAGCTCAACCGGAGGCTTGCCTGATGCACTACCTCACGCTTCCCGAGCTACTCAACCTCGCGGAGCGTCTCGGAGCGGACGAAGTGCGCGACTACGGTCTCCTCGACTCGGCACTGGCGCGCCCGCAAGCGAGTGTGTTCGGCCAGGACGCCTACCCGGACATCTGGCAGAAGGCAGCGGCTCTGATGGAATCGCTGGCTCGCAACCACGGGCTGGTAGACGGGAACAAGCGCATTGCCTGGTACGCGACCTGGGTCTTCCTCCACATGAACGGGCATCCGCTCGACCCCGAGTTCGACGTGGACGAAGCCGAGCAGTTCGTGCTGGACGTGTGCCAGGGGGCTCTCGACGTACCCAAGATCGCTGCGCAGCTGCCGAGGTTCGCGCGCTGAGGCAGGCGATGTGACGCTCGCCGCACCGCCCGAGGTCACGGGCCTGTCCCTCCGCGGGGGGCGGGCCCGCCCCGGTAAGGTGGCCCGGTTGTCCTACGTACGACCGCCGCCGAGAGCACGAACCGGAGACCGTGACTACTACCGCCTCCCACCATCTCTCACCCGCCTTCCCCGGCCGTGCCCCGTGGGGCACCGCCAGCAAGCTGCGTGCCTGGCAGCAGGGAGCGCTGGATCGCTATATCCAGAACCAGCCCCGGGATTTCCTCGCCGTCGCCACCCCCGGCGCAGGCAAGACCACCTTCGCCCTCACCCTCGCCTCCTGGCTGCTGCACCACCACGTGGTGCAGCAGGTGACCGTCGTCGCGCCCACCGAGCACCTGAAGAAGCAGTGGGCGGAGGCCGCCGCCCGGATAGGAATCCGGCTGGACCCCGAGTACTCGGCCGGTCCGCTCAGCAAGGACTACCACGGCGTCGCCGTCACCTACGCCGGCGTCGGCGTGCGCCCGATGCTCCACCGCAACCGCTGCGAGCAGCGCAAGACCCTGGTGATCCTCGACGAGATCCACCACGCCGGAGACTCGAAGTCCTGGGGAGAGGCCTGCCTGGAGGCCTTCGACCCGGCGACCCGCCGGCTCGCGCTGACCGGTACGCCCTTCCGCTCCGACACCAATCCCATCCCGTTCGTGACCTACGAAGAGGGCAACGACGGGATCCGGCGGTCCTCCGCCGACTACACCTACGGCTACGGCAACGCCCTCGGTGACGGCGTCGTCCGGCCGGTCATCTTCCTCTCCTACAGCGGCAACATGCGCTGGCGGACCAAGGCCGGCGACGAGATCGCCGCGCGGCTGGGCGAGCCGATGACGAAGGACGCCATCTCGCAGGCCTGGCGTACGGCCCTGGACCCGCGCGGCGACTGGATGCCCAACGTGCTGCGCGCCGCCGACCAGCGGCTCACCGAGGTCCGCAAGGGCATCCCCGACGCGGGCGGCCTCGTCATCGCCTCCGATCAGGACTCGGCGCGCGCGTACGCCAAGCTGATCCGGGAGATCACCGGGACGAGGCCGACCCTGGTGCTCTCCGACGACACGGGGGCGTCGAAGAACATCGACACCTTCAGCGCGAACGACGACCGCTGGATGGTTGCGGTCCGCATGGTGTCCGAGGGCGTCGACGTACCGCGCCTCGCGGTCGGCGTGTACGCGACCACGATCTCCACCCCGCTGTTCTTCGCCCAGGCCGTCGGACGCTTCGTGCGCTCGCGCAGACGGGGCGAGACGGCGTCCGTCTTCCTTCCGACGATCCCCTACCTGCTCGGCTTCGCCAACGAGATGGAGGTCGAGCGCGACCACGTGCTCGACCGGCCGAAGAAGCAGGGCGAGGAGGACCCGTATGCCGAGTCCGAGAAGGAGATGGACGAGGCGAACCGGCAGGAGGACGAGGACACCGGCGAGGACGAGCAGATGTCCTTCGAGGCACTGGAGTCCGACGCCGTTTTCGACCGGGTCCTCTACGACGGGGCCGAGTTCGGCATGCAGGCGCACCCGGGCAGCGAGGAGGAGCAGGACTACCTCGGCATCCCCGGGCTGCTGGAGCCGGACCAGGTGCAGATGCTGCTGCAGAAGCGGCAGTCCCGGCAGATCGCGCACAGCCGGCGCAAGCCCGACTCCGAAGCGGACCTCCTGGAACTGCCGGCCGATCGCAGGCCCGTGGTTTCCCACAAGGAGCTGCTGGAGCTGCGGAAGTCGCTCAACACGATGGTGGGCGCCTACGTCCACCAGAGCGGGAAGCCGCACGGGGTGATCCACACGGAGCTGCGCCGTGTGTGCGGCGGGCCGCCGAGTGCGGAGGCCACGGCGGGGCAGATCCGCGAGCGCATCAAGAAGGTGCAGGAGTGGGCCACCCGCATGCGGTAGGCGCGCTTGCTCCGCTTACTGCACTTATTGCGGCATGTGCGGTGACCGCGGTGACTGCGGTGAGTTCGCCCAGAACGTGTGACGGGGTCCGTGCGGAGGTTCGCACGGACCCCGTCCGCGTGCCGCCGTCTCCGCGTCTGTGCGATTCGTTGTCACGAAACGACACTTGAGGCGATCAGGAAATAGCACAAACGGGTAGCTCGCGCCCGGATTCTGGACGAGCCCTTCCGCTGAGCGGACCTGCTCGCTACATTCCCCGCATCGAACGCACCGTGGCAGCGCCGCCGCGGGAGCGCAGCCGGTGCAATGGCCGCTACCGGCGGCCTCTCCTGTGCGCCGCCGTGGGACCGGCGGCGCGCCATTCCGAGAGTCACCGCCGCTCACCGAAAGAGGGAGAGGCGTCGTGACCGCGGAAACCTCCCAGACTCTCGACAGAGGGCTCAGGGTCCTCAAACTGCTCGCCGACACCGACCACGGTCTGACCGTCACCGAGCTCTCCAACCGCCTCGGCGTCAACCGCACGGTCGTCTACCGGCTCCTGGCCACCCTCGAACAGCACGCCCTGGTCCGCCGCGACCTCGGTGGCCGGGCCAGGGTCGGGCTCGGGGTGCTGCGACTGGGCCGGCAGGTGCACCCGCTCGTGCGTGAGGCCGCGCTGCCCGCGCTGCGGTCCCTCGCCGAGGACATAGGTGCCACCGCACACCTGACCCTCGTCGACGGCACCGAGGCCCTCGCCGTCGCCGTCGTGGAGCCGACGTGGACGGACTACCACGTGGCCTACCGGGCCGGCTTCCGCCACCCCCTGGACCGGGGCGCCGCCGGGCGGGCGATCCTGGCCGCCCGTCAGGGCTCCCTCATCGAGCCGGGGTACACGCTGACCCACGGCGAGCTCGAAGCGGGTGCCAGTGGGGCCGCGGCACCGCTGGTGGGCATCAGCGGGCTGGAGGGCAGCGTCGGCGTCGTCATGCTGGCCGACGCCGTGCCGGAGCGGGTCGGACCACGGGTCGTCGACGCGGCGCGCGAGGTCGCCGACGCCCTCCGCTAGGGCGGGTCGCGGACGTCCCGCCTGCCCCGCGGCACCCGGCACCCGGCACGCACGTCCGCCGCGTGGTCGGGACCGTCCGAGCGGGCCCGGTGCGAGGACGGCCCTCCGCCGTGCGATCGCAGGCACCGGGCGGTGCGGCCGGGGCCGGAGCGCGCGGCGGGGGCCGAGGGCGTCTGCGGGGCCGGCGGGGCGGATAGATTGGGCGGGTGCTCTCTCGTCTCACACGTCTGCCGCGTCCCGCCGCCCTGGCCGTCTGCGCCGTACCCGTGGTCGGGCTGTTCGCCGCCGCGGCCTTCGCGCCGCTGCCCTTCGTGGTCGCCGTGCCCGGGCCGACGGCCGACGTGCTGGGGTCCGACCGGGGCAAGCCCGTCATCACCGTGTCCGGCGCGCCGGTCCGGGACACCGAGGGCCAGTTGCGGATGACCACCATCCGGGCCACCGGGCCGTCCTCGACGGTGACGCTGCCCGAGCTCGTCGGCCACTGGTTCGCGACGGACCATGCGGTCCTGCCCCGGGAGGCCGTCTACTCCACCGGCGGAAGCGACGAGCAGATCGAGCAGCACAATCTGGAGGAAATGGCCAAGTCGCAGTCGGCGGCCACCGACGCCGCCCTCGGCTTCCTCGACAAGAATCCGCAGGACGTGAAGGTCGAGCTCAACCTCGCCGACGTCGGCGGTCCGAGCGCCGGGCTGCTGTTCTCCCTCGGCATCGTCGACAAGCTCGACGGCGACGGCAGCGGCGGCGACCTCACCGGCGGCCGCACCATCGCCGGTACCGGCACCATCACCGCCGACGGCACCGTCGGCGCCGTCGGCGGAGTGGCCCTGAAGACCCAGGCCGCGCGGCGGGACGGGGCCACCGTGTTCCTCGTCCCGAAGGACGAGTGCGCGGACGCGCAGTCGGAGCTGCCCGAGGGGCTGCGGCTGGTGCCGGTCAGTTCACTGACGGGTGCGGTGAACGCTCTTCGCGCACTGAATCGGGGGCAGCCGGCCCCGTCCTGCTGACGTCCGCCCCGCGCTCCATCCCGCGCCAGGCCGGGAAGACCAGCGGGGCGAGCGTCGTGAGCAGGTACGTGCCGCCGAAGAGCAGCAGTGCCGTGCGCACTCCGAAGCGGCCGACGAGCAGTCCGGCCGCCAGTCCGCCCACCGGCATGGTGAGCTCACAGCCCGCCGTGGTGACCCCGGCGACCCGGCTGCGCAGGTCCTCCGGGACCCGCTCGTAGACGAGCGTGGACAGGATCGGGTTCAGCATGCCCGCGCCGAGGCCGGCCAGTGCCATCGTCACCGCGAGCGGCAGCGTGGTGTCGGTGAGCGCGGCGACGACGTAGCGGGTCGCGCCGGACACCAGGAAGGCGGCCGCGAACACCGCCCGGCGCGGGAACCGCTCGCCCCACGCTCCGTAGAGCAGGGCGCCCAGCAGGGCGAAGCCGCCGAAGAGGGAGATCATCAGGCCGATGGTGGTGGCGCCGCCCAGGACGTCCCGGCCGTGCACGGGCAGCAGCACCGAGGACCAGCCCTGGTCCAGGCCGTTGGTCATCATGACCATCACGGTGATGCCCAGCAGCAGCCGGGAGCGGGCCAGGAAGGCCCATCCCTCGGCGAGTTCCGTGCGGTAGGCGGCGAACGAGACGGTGCCCGCGGCCCGTTGCGGTTCGGCGGCCGGGACCCCGCGTAGGAAGGCGGACACGAGCAGCGCCGACACCCCGAAGGTGGCCGCGTCCAGCAGCAGCACCGCCTCGGCGCCGAACGCTGCGATCAGCAGGCCCGCCACCGCGGCCCCGAGCATCCGGGCGCCGCGCGAGACCGCGTCGTAGAGGCTGGCGGCCCGGGAGAGGGTGGTGCCGGCGTGTTCGGCGAGGTCGGGCAGGAGCACCCCCCGGGCGGTCAGCCCCGGGGTGTGCACCAGGCCGCCGACGGCCATCAGCGCGCACAGCATCCAGAACTCCAGCACGCCCAGGTGGTGCAGCAGGGGGATCGCGCCGACGGACAGGCCGCAGATCAGGTCGGAGGCGGCGGAGACCCGTCGGCGGCCGATCCGGTCGATGATCGGTCCGCCGACCAGGGCGGCCACGATGACGGGCAGGGTGGCGCAGAAGGCGACGACCCCGGCCCGGCCGGGGCTGCCGGTGGTCTGGAGGACGAACCACGGGACGCCGATGAGGGTGAGGGAACTGCCCGCGATGGATACGGTGTTGGCGGCCAGTACGGCGGCCAGCGGGCGCCGGCTCGTGGAGCGTAAGGCCCGGCTGCGGGCAGGGACGGCGGCGGGCACGGCAGGACTCCTTCGGTGCGGCGGTGGTGGCGCGGCGGACCGGTACGCGGTGCGGCGGACCGGTACGCGGTGCGGCGGGCGGCCGCCGGTGGGGCGGCTACTCGGAAGCCGAACGCGGCAGGACGTGCGTGTGGACGCGGACGGTGCGGGTGTCCTCCGTCTCGGGCAGGTCCCGGTAGGTGTTGATCACGTCGTGCAGCCGGCCGATCAGTTCCTCGCTCTGCCCGGGCGACAGCCGCAGGGTGAAGTCGCTGAGGTCGGCGCCGGATTCCCACCGGCCCAGCCGGGCCGAGGCCTCGGCGACCCAGGCCGAGACCTCCTGGGTGTGGTTGGCGGCGACGGTCTGCAGGAAGAGCGCGGCCGCGCTGCTCGTGGCCGGGTCGGTGTCGTGGATCAGCGATCCGTCGAAGCCGGTGCCCTCGTGCACGGCCTGCCACCAGCGTTCCCGCCCCTTACCGTGGCCGACGGCGTCCTCGACGAAGCCGTGTGCGGCCAGCTGGCGCAGGTGGTAGCTGGTGGATCCGCTGGACTCCCCGAGGCGTTCGGCCAGCCGGGAGGCGGTGGCGGGGCCCTCCCGGCGTAGCTCGGCCAGCAGCAGCATCCGCAGGGGGTGGGCGAGGCCGCGCAGGGCGCGGGCGTCGAGCATGCGCAGGCTGGGCGTCACGGGCTCGCGGCCCGCGGAGGGTGCGCTTTCGGGACGGCTTTGGGGTCGGCTCTCGGGCATGCCCCGACCCTAGAGATGCAAAGGATTCTCTGCAACGGTTTTTGCAGAGAATCCTTTGCATAGAACTCTGTGCGTCACGCCCCGCGTCACCGGGTCCGGGCGTCGTCCCCGGCCGCCTGCTCCACCAGCGGGATGATCCGGAAGGGCACCGGGTTCTCCATCACGATCGCCGTCGAGGCCCGGACGATCCCGTCGAAGCCGACGACGCGGTCGATCACCCGCTGGAGATCGGCGTTGGAGCGGGCCACCAGCCGGCACAGCATGTCCCCGTGCCCGGTGGTGGTGTGCAGCTCCAGCACCTCCGGGACCCCGTCCAGGTGCGCCCGAACGTCGGCTCCCTGGCCCTGCTTGATCTCCAGCGTGGCGAAGGCGGTCACCGGGTACCCCAGGGCCGTCGGGTCGACCTGTGGCCCGAATCCGCGGATGACCCCGCCGGACTGGAGCCGGTCCAGGCGTGCCTGGACCGTCCCGCGGGCCACGCCCAGCCGGCGCGAGGCCTCCAGCACCCCGATCCGGGGCTCGCGCGCCAGCAGGACGATGAGCCGGCCGTCGAGATCGTCGATGCCCATGGATGCCTCCGGGTGCCCACGCGTACGCACGGGTGGTCATAGTGCACAGATGTCTTAGCCATGCTCCGACCATGCTGTGCAGTTTGTACAGTCATTCAGGAAACTATTGCGCAGCTTGTGGATCGGCGGGAATCTGCGCTCATGACTGAGTCTCTGGCGAACCTCGAAACCACCCCGCACACCGCGCGTGAGGCGGACCCGTTCCCGGTGAAGGGCATGGACGCGGTCGTCTTCGCCGTCGGCAACGCCAAGCAGGCCGCGCACTACTACTCGACCGCCTTCGGCATGAAGCTCGTCGCCTACTCCGGACCGGAGAACGGCAGCCGCGAGACGGCCAGCTACGTGCTGACCAACGGCTCCGCCCGCTTCGTGCTGACCTCGGTCATCAAGGCGACGACCGACCACGGCCGCTTCCTCGCCGAGCACGTCACCGAGCACGGCGACGGCGTCATCGACCTCGCCATCGAGGTCCCCGACGCCCGCGCCGCCTACGCGTACGCCGTCGAGCAGGGCGCCCGCGGCCTGGACGAGCCGTACGAGGTCAAGGACGAGCACGGCACGGTGGTGCTGGCCGCGATCGCGACCTACGGCCAGACCCGCCACACCCTGGTGGAGCGCGGCGACTACACCGGCCCCTACCTGCCGGGCTACGTGGCCGTCGAGCCGATGGTCGAGGCCCCGGCCAAGCGCACCTTCCAGGCCATCGACCACTGCGTCGGCAACGTGGAACTCGGCCGGATGAACGAGTGGGTCGCCTTCTACAACAAGGTCATGGGCTTCACGAACATGAAGGAGTTCGTGGGCGACGACATCGCGACCGAGTACTCGGCGCTGATGTCCAAGGTGGTCGCGGACGGCACCAAGAAGGTCAAGTTCCCGATCAACGAGCCGGCGATCGCGAAGAAGAAGTCGCAGATCGACGAGTACCTGGAGTTCTACAACGGGCCGGGCGTCCAGCACATCGCGCTGGCCTCGAACGACATCGTCTCCACGGTCCGCTCGATGCGCGCGGCGGGCGTCCAGTTCCTGTCCGTCCCGGACACCTACTACGACACGCTCGGCGAGTGGGTCGGCGACACCCGCGTGCCGATCGACGAGCTGCGCGAGCTGAAGATCCTCGCCGACCGCGACGAGGACGGCTACCTGCTGCAGATCTTCACCAAGCCGGTGCAGGACCGCCCGACGGTCTTCTTCGAGATCATCGAGCGCCACGGCTCGATGGGCTTCGGCAAGGGCAACTTCAAGGCGCTGTTCGAGGCCATCGAGCGCGAGCAGGAGAAGCGCGGCAACCTCTGAGCCGCACACGTGCCCTCAGGCCCCCGGCAGCCGCCGGGGGCCTGAGGGCTGCCGTCGGTCCCGGTGCGAGGGCCGGACCCGCGCCGCGTGGTGCCCTCCGGAGGGGAGTGGGCCGGAACGCGGCGCCCGTGCCGCCCGCGCACCGGACCGCACGGCCGCGCCGCGCGGCGCCGCCCCGGCGTGCCGTCTCCCGGCGGCCGGGGCGGCGGCGTCCGGCCCCTCAGCGGGTGGCGCTCGGCGACGGCTCCGGTGAGGGCTTCGCCGACGGTGAAGCCTTCGGCTTCGGGTCGGCCTTCGGGTCGGCCTTCGGCTTCGTGTTGGGCTTCGGGAGCTCCGGCTCGACCCACGGGGTGACCGGCTGCAGGTGCTCCGGACCGCCCGCCGGCGGCTGCCCGATCGCCGCCAGCGCCTCCTTGGCCAGCGGCCCGCGCACCGGGGAGAAGTACGGATTCGTCCGCAGGGCCTCCTCCAGGTGCCTGCGCGCCCCCGCCTCGTCGCCGAGGGCCCGCTCGATCATCGCCCGGTGGTAGGCGAAGTCGGCGCTGCGCAGCCCCGGTTCCGTCGCCTTCTTCGCGTACTCCAGCGCCGCCGTGTGATCACCCGCCCGGTACAGCGCCCACCCGAGCGCGTCCGCGGCCTGCATGCTCTTGTGTCGTTCCCACTCCTCCGACAGGCGCCGCACCGCCGCCGCCGGATCTCCGTGGTCCGCCTCGTACAGGCCCAGGACCACGTCGTCGTCCACCCCGTTGGCGCCGTCCCGGGCCGCCATCGTCCGCAGCGCCTCGTACTGCTCGCGCGCCTCCTGCTCCCGGCCCAGCGACTCCAGCAGCTCGCCCAGTTCCCGGGCCAGCCGCGGCACCGGGGTCCGCCCCAGCGCCATCCGGTAGTCCCGCACCGCCTCCCCGCCGCGCCCCAGTGCCGCCAGCGCCCGCGCCCGGCCGGCCAGCGCCTCCGACCGCGCCGGATCCGTCCGCAACGCACCCTCGTACTGCCGCAGCGCCTCCGCCGGCTCGCCCCGCTCCCAGGACAGTTCGCCGAGCCGGAAGAGCGCGTACGCCTTCTCCGCCGGGGCCTTCGCCGAGGCTGCCGCCGACTCCATCGACACCACCGCGTCCTCGCGCCAGCCGCGGTCCCGGTACACCTGCGAGGCCCGGACGTGTGCCGCCAGCCCCGGCCGCAGCTCCAGCAGCAGCTCCATCGCCTTCTGCGCGCCCTTGTAGTCGCCGAGCCCGGTGTAGGCGTCCACCAGCACCGGGTACGCCGTCCACCGCCGCGGCGCCTGCGCCCGTACCAGCTCGCCCCACTTCTTGCCGGTCCCGAAGTCCCGCCGGGCGTTGGCCAGCGAGCCCATGGCCGTCATCGCGTCGAAGTTGCCCTTCTCCGCGGGGCGCACCTCCAGCGACCGCTTCAGCGCCTTCTCCGCCTTCGGGTACCAGGCCGAGTCCGCCGTCCGCCGTGCCTGTTCGAGATAGGCGGAGCCGAGGACCGCCCATGAGGCGTCGTCGTCGGCGTGCGCCGCCACCCACTTCTCCCGGTCCGCCATCAGCGCCACCACGTCCGCCGCCGAGGCGGGCGCCCCCATACCCACCGCGGTGGCGGCGCGCTCGCTCGGTCCCGGCGGGCGCGCGTCGTCACCGGTCCGGGCCGGGCGGATCAACAGGGCCCCGGCGATCAGGACCACCGCCACCCCGGCGGCCACAAGCGTCTTGCGGCCGGTGAAGGTCACGGGCGGCGCCGGTGTCTGCGCATCGTCGTCGAAACGGTCCATGGGGTCACTGTGCGTCAATATGAAGAGCGCGCCGAGGTGTCCGCAGACGGGCGCGGGCGTGTTCACACCGATGGCCCCGGCTGTCACGCTGAACCCATGGACGACGACCTCTCCGCACGTCTGCGCGCGAGCCTCCTCGACGGGCTCCCCGCCGAAGCCCTGCTCACCGACCCCCAGGTGACCGCCTCCTACTCCACCGACATGGCCAGCTTCTGCGCCGCCGGCACCCCGGCGGTCGTCGTGCTGCCCCGGACCGTCGAACAGGTGCAGCACGTCATGCGCACCGCCACCGCCCTGCGGATCCCGGTGGTCCCGCAGGGTGCCCGGACGGGCCTGTCGGGCGGCGCCAACGCCTCCGACGGCTGCATCGTGCTGTCCCTGGTGAAGATGGACCGGATCATCGAGATCAGCGCCGTGGACCGGATCGCCGTCGTCGAGCCGGGCGTGGTCAACGCCGCCCTGTCACGGGCCGTCGCCGAGCAGGGGCTCTCCTACCCGCCCGACCCCTCCAGCTGGGAGCAGTGCACCATCGGCGGCAACATCGGCACCGCCTCGGGTGGCCTGTGCTGCGTCAAGTACGGGGTCACCGCCGAGTACGTGCTCGGCCTCGACGTCGTCCTGGCGGACGGGCGGCTGCTGCGCACCGGCCGGCGCACCGCCAAGGGCGTCGCCGGATACGACCTCACGCGGCTCTTCGTCGGCTCCGAGGGCAGCCTCGGGATCGTCGTACGGGCCGTCCTCGCGCTCAGGCCGGCGCCGCCCCGGCAGCTGGCCCTGGCGGCCGAGTTCCCCTCCGTGGCCGCCGCCTGCGCGGCGGTCTGCGCCGTCATGGAGGCCGGACTGACCCCCTCCCTGCTCGAACTGATGGACCGTACGACCGTCCACGCCGTCAACGCCCTCGGCAAGATGGGACTGCCCGAGGCCACCGAGGCGCTGCTGCTCGCCGCCTTCGACACCCCGCACGCCCCCGAGGACCTCGCCGCGGTGGGGAAGCTCTGCACCGCCGCCGGGGCGACCGCCGTCGTACCCGCCGAGGACCAGGCGGAGTCGGAACTGCTGCTCCAGGCCCGCCGGATGGCCTTTCCCGCCCTGGAGGCCCTGCGGCCCGCCACGATGATCGACGACGTGTGCGTGCCCCGCTCGCGGCTCGGCGAGATGCTCGACGGGACCGCCGCCATCGCCCGCGCCCAGAACCTCCTCATCGGCGTCTGCGCCCACGCCGGCGACGGCAACACCCATCCGATCGTCTGCTTCGACCCGGCCGACGAGGACGAGACGCGGCGGGCCCGCGAGTCCTTCGGAGAGATCATGGGGCTCGGCCTCTCCCTCGGCGGGACCATCACCGGCGAACACGGCGTCGGCGTCCTGAAGAAGGAATGGCTGGCCCGTGAACTCGGCCCGGTCGGAGTGGAGATGCAGCGGGCCGTCAAGCAGGCCTTCGATCCACTCGGGATCCTCAACCCGGGCAAGCTCTTCTGAGATCCGGGCGAGCTCTTCGGCGACCCGGGCGAGGTCGCCGGGCAGCCGGGACTCCGGGACCTGTGCGCGTTCTTCGGACCGTATGAGGCGCAGGTGGCCGCCCTGCCTGCGGCGGCCGCCCGGTCTGCGGCGCCCGCCCGGGGTCCGGGGGCCGTGCGTCATCACAGCTCACCGTCCGCCGACTCGTCCGACGGCCACGGGTCGCGCAGCCACAGGTCGTCGGCCGGGGTCGGGGTGAGCAGCTCCGCCAGCGCCGCGTCCAGGCCGAGCCGCTCCGGCTCGCTGCCGGGCGGGACGACCCGCAGGGTCCGCTCCAGCCACGCCGACACGGCGAGGGACGGGGCCTCCAGGAGGGCGTCGCCGTCGGGGGAGCTGAGCGCCATGCAGAGCACGGCCTCGTTGTCGACCTTGGTGGGCCAGATCCGGACGTCGCCGTGTCCGCAGGGACGGAACACCCCCTCGACGAGCAACTCGCGGGCGAAGGTCCAGTGGACCGGGGCGCTGGAGCCGGTGTGGAAGGTGATGTGCACGGCGTACGGGTCTTCCGTGAGGTAGAGCAGGCGCGCCGGGACGGGGATGCTGCGCTCTGGTGAAAGGACCAGCTTCAGTTCCAGCTCGCGCTCGATGGCGGGGTGGTGCATGACTGCCTCACTTCGGTCGGTGCGTGGGGCCGGATGGCACCCCACACCCGCTGAGAGCTCCGATGCACCCGGGTATGACGCGACTTTCGACGCCGAGCACGAAATTGGCCGAATCTTGTCGGCTGACCAAAAGCGGCCATGGGGAGTGACGTTCGCTCAATGGCTTGGATTCTCCCGTTACCGGACCTGTCGGGCCTCTGTTCTTGGCTATGGTCCTCCCCTTGCACAAGCCTCAAGCCACGATCGGAGTTGGGGACATGACGGCCTCCCCTGGTGACGGTGAGCACGCGGCCCGCGAGGGCTTCTACCCGGATCCGTCCATCCCGGGGTACATCAGGTACTGGAACGGCGCGGCCTGGGTCCCGGGCACGAGCCGCCCCGCCCCGGCGGCGCCCGAGCCCGCCCCGGCGCCCGTCCCCGTCCCCGTTCCCGCTCCGGTCCGTCCGTTCCCCGCCCGGGCTCCCGTCGCCGCTCCCGCCGTCCGCGCCGACGAGACGGGGCCGGTGTTCCTGGACGAGACCTCCGCGACCGAGGCGCTGGCGGAATCCGCGGCGGAGCCGGAGCCGGCCCCGGATACCCCGGCCGCGCAGACGCAGGCGCCGGCCCCCGTGTGGCAGGCGGACCCCGTGCACCAGGCCGGCTTCGGTGGGCCGCGTGACCGCCGAGTGTCCTGGGGCAGCCCGCAGGAGCCCGATTCCGCGTCCGCGCCCGCACCCAACCCGGTGCCGGCGCCGGCACCGGCGGACGATCCGGGGCAGGCGTCGGCCCGGCCCGCAGGGATCTCCCTGACCCGTCCGCCGTCGGAGCCCCCGGCGCCCACGAGACGGCCCGCGCAGTCCTCCGCGGGCATCCTGTCCGCACGTTCCCCGGCCGCGCAGGCTCCCGTGGCCCCGGCGGCCCCGGCGTGGCCCGACGCCCCCGGAACGGGCGGCCCCGGTCCCACCGGGGTCACCTCCTCCTGGCCCGAGGCGGCCCCCGCCGCCGCTCCCGCCCGCACTCCGGGGCCCGCCCGCACCCCCGCGCCCGCCCCGGCTCGTACCCCCGCGCCCGCCCCGGCTCGTACCCCCGCGCCCGCTCCGGCTCCCGCAGCCGCGCCCGCTCCGGCTCCCGCAGCCGAGCGGGCGCCTGCTCCCGCCCGCCCCGAGGTGTGGGAGCCCCGGCCCGCAGGCGTGCGCCCGAAGCTCGTGCAGCCCGCCGCGGACGCGGCCCCCTCGCAGCCGCAGGCCGGGGGCTGGGAGCCGCGTGGATCGGCACAGGACCGTGCGGGCACCGGTACCGGCCGCCCCGCCACGCCCCGGGCCGTGTTCGAGCGGATGGCCGAACGGGCCGTGCGTCCCGCCGGGCTGGCCCGCCGAGTCCTCGCCCGGATCCTGGACTCCCTCGTGCTCGGCGCGGTGGCCGCCGCCGCGGCCCGGCCCCTTCTGCCCGGTGCCGCCGCCCACGTCCAGGCCAAGGTGGACGCCGCCCGGGCGAGCGGCCGCACCACCACCGTCTGGCTGCTCGACCCGACCATCGCCGGCAGCCTGGGCCTGGTCTTCGGGGCCGTCCTGCTCTTCGGTGTCCTGTACGAGGCGTTGCCCACCGCCCGCTGGGGCCGCACCCCGGGCAAGAAGCTGCTGGGCGTCCGGGTCCTGTCCACCGCCACGCTGCGCCCGCCGTCCTTCGGCGCGGCTCTGGGCCGCTGGCTCGTGTACGCCTTCCTGGGCCTGCCCGGCAGCCTGTGGTGCCTCGTCAACCGCCCCCGCCGACAGGCTTGGCACGACAAGGCGGCCGGGACGTACGTGGCCCGGTAGGGCCGGTCCGGCGGGCCGGGGCCCGGCCCGTGCCGCCCCGAATGGACGCGGTCCCGTTGCGGGGGCGGCGGACCCGGGTTCGACTCGGGCCATGAGTACCGACCAGCCGCCGCCGGGGCAGCCGCCCGAGGAAGACCCGTTCCGCAAGAAGCCCCAGGAACCGACGCCTCCGTCGGGCGGTTCGCCCTACGGACCGCCGCCGCCCGGAAGCGGCGGACCGCCGCCCCCGGGCGGCCCGGGGGCCGGCGGCGGGGGATACCCGCCCCCGCCGCCCCCGTACGGAGGCGGCGACCCGTACGGCGGTGGCGGGGGCTACGGCATGCCCGACCCGCTGGCCGGCATGCCCCCGCTCGCCGACTTCGGCAAGCGGCTCGCTGCCCGCGTCATCGACGTGCTGATCGTCGCCGTCCCGCTGTTCCTCATCCAGTTGGCCTTCGGCACGAACCGCTACACGGTCGAGACCGACCGGGGCGAGGACGTCAGCGAGGTCTTCACCAGGTCCTACAGCGGCAGCGGTCTGGTCATGACCCTGATCTCGATCGTCGCGTACCTCGGCTACGACTGGTTCTTCACCAAGAAGGACGGCCGGACGGTCGGCAAGAGGGCGATGGGCCTGCGCGTCGCCATGCTCAACGACGGCAGCGTGCCGGACTCCGGCACGTCCCTGACCCGGGCCGCCGTGCTCTGGCTGCCGACACTGATCTGCTGCTTCTGCCTGTGGCCGATCGCGTTGATCGTCTCGATCCTCGCCGACAAGCCGTACAAACAGGGCCTGCACGACAAGGCCGCCAAGACCGTGGTGGTCCAGGCGACCTGACGGACGTCGCACACCCGCACGCACCCGTACGCGCGGCCGCGGGGCGGGCGGCCTCCCCCCGGTGGAGGCCGCCCGTCCCGCGCCGTGCCCGGGTCGCGTGCGGAGCCTCAGTGGTGAACGGGATGTTCGGCCGAGGCCGTCCGCGACTCGGGCGCCCGGGCGCCGGGCGTCGCCTCCGCGGTGGGCGCGGTCGGCGCGCCGGCCCCCGTACGCGCCGCGTGGCGGCCGCGGCGCTTCGGAACGGGCACGGTGAGGGCGACGAGCAGACCCAGGGCGAGCGCGGCGGCGGAGATGACCGCGACGCCGAGCCCGGTGCTCGTCTGCGAGAGCAGCAGCATGGCGATCGTCGACACGATGACCGTGGCGGACCCGTATGCGAGCTGTGCGGCAGTCGGACGCGGCATGGCGATATCCGTCCTCGGTGAGGGGGAGGGGGAGTCGGCTCAACCAACGTCGCGCGTCAAGTGACTCCATGACGGGATGCCCGGGGCGAGCCCCCGGTAAGCGTGACCTAACACACGGTGCCGGAGCACAGGGGGCGCACGGGATCATTTTTTCGCGCCCCGCAGGGGGAGAAAGGGGACGCTACGGACCTGTCGGAGCGTCGGGAAGGGTCCTTCGCCCCGTATGGCTGCGGAACGTCCGGATAGCGGAACTCCCTGACCGCATAGTGCAGTTGTAAGGTTCAAGTCAAGGTCTGTCTTTTCTCGCGTCTCTCCGGTCAAATGTCGTCACTTGAGACGCGCGCCGCGCGGAACCCCCCGCTCCTATGGAGAAGTTCCGAACTCAGACGTTGCGGCCGCGGGAGGGGAACACATCAAGTGACCAGCAATTCCGCCAGACGGCGTGCGATTCGCGCTGCCGCCGTCACCGTGACCATGGCCGCGTGTGCGACCAGTGCGACCTTCTTCACCATCACCGCGGCCCAGGCCGAGGGCAGGCCGTCGGCCGCCCCGGTGGCCGACCGGCAGGACCCGACCAGCCCTGCCAAGGTCGTCGAGCACGACCTCAAGGGTCCGTTCAGCGAGCAGCAGGCCGAGCAGCGCAAGGCCGCTCTGGACCAGGTCCTCCAGGGCAAGAAGGGCGTCGAGCAGCGCGGCGCCTCCAAGGTCGTCAAGCTCGACGACAAGAAGTACGTCGAGCTCGGCCGCGAGAAGACCGACAAGATCTTCACGATCCTCGTCGAGTTCGGCGACCAGGTCGACAACACCACCATGTACGACCCGGACGGCCCCGGTCCCAAGCCGGCCGTCCCGAAGTACGGCGGCACCCCCGGTCCGCTGCACAACACCATCGCGCAGCCCGACCGCGCGAAGGACAACAGCACGGCCTGGCGCGAGGACTTCAGCCGTCAGCACTTCCAGGACCTGTACTTCGCCACCGGCGAGGGCAAGCACTCCCTGAAGACGTACTACGAGAAGACCTCCTCGGGTCGCTACTCGGTCGACGGCGAGGTCGCCGACTGGGTCAAGGTCCCGTACAACGAGGCCCGTTACGGCTCCAACTACTGCGGCCAGAGCAACTGCGCCAACGTCTGGGACACCGTCAAGGACGGCGTCACCGCGTGGGTGGACGCGCAGAAGAAGGCCGGCAAGACCGACGCCCAGATCAAGGCGAAGCTGGCCGAGTACGACCAGTGGGACCGCTACGACTTCGACGGCGACGGCAACTTCAACGAGCCCGACGGCTACATCGACCACTTCCAGATCGTCCACGCGGGCGAGGACGAGTCGGCCGGCGGCGGCGTGCAGGGCCCCGACGCCCTGTGGGCGCACCGCTGGTACGCCTACGGCACCTCTGCGGGCAAGACCGGCCCGGACAACAACAAGGCCGGCGGCACCCAGATCGGCGACTCCGGCATCTGGGTCGGCGACTACACGATGCAGCCCGAGAACGGCGGCCTCGGCGTCTTCGCCCACGAGTACGGCCACGACCTGGGTCTGCCCGACCTCTACGACACCTCCGGTGGCGGCGAGAACAGCGTCGGCTTCTGGTCCCTGATGTCGGCCGGCTCCTGGCTCGGCACCGGCAAGGAGTCGATCGGCGACATGCCGGGCGACATGACCGCCTGGGACAAGCTCCAGCTGGGCTGGCTGAACTACGACACGGCCAAGGCCGCGACGCAGTCCACCCACAAGCTGGGCGTGTCGGCGTTCAACACCAAGGACAAGCAGGCCCTGGTCGTCGAGCTGCCGAAGAAGAAGGTGCAGACGGACGTCGTCGCTCCCGCCGAGGGTTCCACCCAGTGGTGGAGCAACATGGGTGACGACCTCAAGAACACCCTCACCCGCTCCGTCGACCTGACGGGCAAGACGTCCGCCGCCCTGTCCCTCAAGGGCTGGTGGGACATCGAGGCCGACTACGACTACCTCTACACCGAGGTGTCCACGGACGGCGGCGCCAACTGGACCGCCCTCGCCGGCACCGCCGACGGCACGGCCATCCCGGTCGACGCCGCCGGTAGCCCGTCGCTCACCGGTGTCTCGGGTGCCTGGAAGAACCTGAACTTCCCGCTCGACGCCTACGCGGGCAAGAAGTTCGACCTCCGCTTCCGCTACCAGACGGACGGCGGCGCGGGCGGCAAGGGCTTCACGGCCGACGCCCTCTCCATCACCGCGGACGGCTCCGTGCTGTTCACCGACGGCGCCGAGAACGGCGACAACGGCTGGACCGGCAAGGGCTTCTCCCGCATCGGCGCGGGCTTCACCAAGGACTACGCGCAGTACTACCTGGCCGAGAACCGCCGCTACGTGTCGTACGACTCCACCCTCAAGGTGGGCCCGTACAACTTCGGCTTCGGCAACACCCGTCCGGACTGGGTCGAGCACTACCCGTACCAGGACGGCCTGCTGATCTGGCAGTGGGACACCTCCCAGAAGGACAACAACACCAGCCAGCACCCGGGCCAGGGTCTGATCCTCCCGATCGACGCCAACGCCAAGCCGATGAAGTGGGCGGACGGCACCCTGCTCCGCAACAAGATCCAGCCGTACGACGCCACCTTCAGCGCGTACTCGACGGACGCCTTCACGCTGCACAAGAACGGCGAGGAGCTGTTCCTGAAGCCGAAGCGCGCGAACCTGGTCTTCGACGACCACAAGGGCAAGTACTACTACGACGAGAACCCGACCGGATCGGTGAAGGTCACTGACACCAACACCAAGATCAAGATCCTGAAGGAGACCTACGACGGTGAGGTCATGACCGTCCAGGTCGGCCCCTCGAAGTAGTATTTCGGTAAAATCGCAGGTCAAAGCATGATCGGCCGTCGCCCTCTAGCGGGCGGCGGCCGATCGCGTTTAGATGCCCCGGTACGAGGTTCTTATTGACGGGGGAGATGACCGACATGCCCGGTGGAGGTTTCGTCAGATTGCCAGGCGGCAGCGTGGTCGTTGCGCTCACGCTGCCGAGGCCGTCCGGTGAGGGCGGAAATGTCCGCGTGCTGGTGCACGCCGCGAACCGGGCCCGCGCCCTGACCAGGCTGCGGAACCTCGGGATGCGGGCGGTGTACCTGCGGGGCAACGCACAGCCGCCCACACCCGACGAGGTCACGGCCGTCCTGCACCACCCGGACGGCCTGCTCTGGCGGGGCGCACCCGATCGCGCCCAGGAGCTCTGGCATCCGATCAGGGCCCTGCTGGGCACCTGAGGACGCGGCGGGGCCCCGGGCCGGGACGCCAGGGCCTTCCGGGGCGTCCAGGGCCTCCGGGGCGTCCAGGGCCTCCGGGGCGTCTAGGACCGGGGCCCCGTCGCGCCCACGAGGGTCACACCGGCGGCGCGGAGCTCCTCCAGGGCCCGCTCGGTGGTGTGCGGGGCCACGGCCGCCGTCAGGTCCAGCAGGACGCGCGTGGTGAAGCCGGCGCGGGCCGCGTCGAGTGCGGTGGCCTTCACACAGTGGTCGGTGGCGATGCCGACGACGTCGACCTCGGCGACGTTGCGCTCCCGCAGCCAGGCGGCCAGGCCCTCGCCGTTCTCGTCGGTGCCCTCGAAGCCGCTGTACGCGGCCTCGTGGGCGCCCTTGTCGAAGACCGCGGCGACCGCGCCCGAGGCCACGGCGGGCGCGAAGTTCGGGTGGAACCCGACCCCCTCGGTCCCGGCCACGCAGTGGACCGGCCAGGAGGACTCGTAGTCCGGCTCGGCCGGCGGGTGCGCGAAGTGCGCGCCCGGGTCGATGTGGTGGTCGCGGGTGGCGACCACGTGCCGGTATCCGGCGGTGGCCTGCCCGATCAGCTCGGTGATGGCGGCGGCGACGTCGGCTCCGCCGGTGACCGCGAGGCTGCCGCCCTCGCAGAAGTCGTTCTGTACGTCGACGACGATCAGTGCGCGGTGCATGACGTGTCCTTCGGTTCGTTGTCGTGGTGCGGCGGCGGGCCGTACGGGGGCTCTTCCCCGCCCCTTCCCGCGGTGCCGCACGGCGGCTGCGCCGCGTGGGGGCTCTGCCCCCGGATCCCCGCGCCTCAAACGCCGGAGCCCCTTCGGCGGGTCCGTGCGACACGCCCTGTGCTGTGGCCGGACGGGTTCACCGCCCCACGGCCTCCGGCACGGCGCCTCGCAGCGGTGTCGGATCGCGCGAGTTCGCCGAGTGCGAGCTGCGGCCCTCCGCCGTGCCATGCACCGCACCGGACGGTACGAGCCGGCACACCGTGCGGCCACAGCCCTAAACGTACTCGGTCGGGATCACCGCCTCGCCCCGCGAGAGCTGGGTCGCCGACAGCGGCAGACCCGCGCGCGCCGCGCGGTGGCGGTCGCGGGCCGTCTCCAGCGGCTCGCGGGCGACCACCTCGCCGGCCTTGACCAGGTGCGTCAGCAGCTGCTGGTCGGCCAGGGCCGAGGGAACCGGTCCCACGCCGATCACCTCCGCCGCCGCGACCCCGTCGGCGTCCCGGCGGCGGGCCGCCCACTTGCGGCCGCCGATCGAGGTCTTGCCCCCGGTGGACTTCTTCGCCACCGGGGCCAGCGCCGCCTTCGGGTCCGCCGAGGTGGCGCGCGCCACCAGCTTGTAGACCATCGAGCACGTCGGGTGCCCGCTGCCCGTCACCAGCTGCGTGCCCACGCCGTACGCGTCCACCGGGGCCGCCGCCAGCGAGGCGATGGCGTACTCGTCCAGGTCCGAGGTGACCACGATCTTCGTCGCGGTCGCCCCCAGCTCGTCCAGCTGCTGGCGCACCCGGTGGGCCACCAGCAGCAGGTCCCCCGAGTCGATCCGTACGGCGCCCAGGTCGGTGCCCGCCACCTCGACGGCGGTGCGCACCGCCTCGGCCACGTCGTAGGTGTCCACCAGGAGGGTGGTGCCGCGCCCCAGCGAGGCCACCTGCGCGGTGAAGGCGTCCCGCTCGCTGTCGTGGACCAGGGTGAAGGCGTGCGCGCTGGTGCCGACGGTCGGGATGCCGTACCGGAAGCCTGCCGCCAGGTCGGAGGTGGAGGCGAAGCCGCCCACGTACGCGGCCCGCGCCGAGGCGACGGCCGCCAGCTCGTGCGTGCGCCGGGCCCCCATCTCGATCAGCGGGCGGTCGCCGGCCGCGGAGGACATCCGTGAGGCGGCCGCCGCGATGGCCGAGTCGTGGTTGAGGATCGAGAGGATCACCGTCTCCAGCAGTACGCACTCGGCGAAGCTGCCCTCCACCCGCAGGACCGGCGAGCCGGGGAAGTAGACCTCGCCCTCCGGATAGCCCCAGATGTCGCCGGAGAAGCGGTACGAGGCCAGCCAGTCCAGCGTCCGCATGTCGACGACGGCCCGCTCGCGCAGGAACTCCAGCACCGCGCCGTCGAAGCGGAAGTTCTCCACCGCGTCCAGCACCCGCCCGGTCCCCGCGACCACACCGTAGCGGCGCCCCTCGGGGAGCCGCCGGGTGAACACCTCGAAGACCGAGCGGCGGTCGGCCGTGCCGTTGGCCAGGGCGGCCTGCAGCATCGTGAGCTCGTAATGGTCCGTGAAGAGCGCTGTCGACGGCACGTCCACCGGCAGGCCCAGGTCCGCAGGGTTCATGGCGGCGATGCTAGCGCACATTTCGTCAAAGTGACGAGATGTGGGTCCCGTTTGTGCAACCGCCCCGTCACGATGGCAGCATGGGACGAGTGAGTGTTGCTCCCATTGAGATCGAACGCACCGAATCGGCCGAAGAGACCTTCGCGGTCCCGGAACCTGACGTTCCCTGGGTGACCCTGGTGCACAACGACCCGGTCAACCTCATGAGCTACGTGGCGTACGTGTTCCAGGCCTACTTCGGCTACTCCAAGGACGTGGCGCACAAGCTGATGCTGGACGTCCATCACAAGGGGCGGGCGGTCGTGTCCAGCGGCACCCGCGAGGAAATGGAGCGCGACGTGCAGGCCATGCACGGCTACGGCCTGTGGGCGACCCTCTCCCAGGACCGCAACTGATGGGCCGGAACACCGGGATGTTCGAGTCCCTGAAGGGCGGCGGCGCCGCCATCGCGCTGGACGAGATCGAGATCTCCATCCTGCGCTCCCTGGCCGTCCAGATGCTGGAGCTGATCGGCCCCGGCGACCCCGAGCCGGCCGAGGACGCCGACCCCCTCGCCGCGCTGTTCGCCGAGGGCCCCAGCGAGCCGCCGTCCGATCCGGCGCTGGCCCGGCTCTTCCCCGACGCCTACGGCTCCCCGGACGGCACCGGCGACGAGGGTGTGGACCCGGTGGAGCTGAAGGCCCGCGCCGCGGAGTTCCGCCGGTACACCGAGAACGACCTGCGCGCCCGCAAGCGCGATGATGCGCTGGCCCTCGTCCGCAGCCTGGACGGGCTCACCCCGGCCGGTGACGGGGCGGCCGTGCTGGAGCTCACCGGCGAGCTGCCGTTGCGCTGGCTCGGCGGGCTGAACGACCTGCGCCTGACCCTCGCCGCCCGGCTCGACATCACCGAGGACGACGAGAGCGCCGCGCTCTTCCGGCTGCCGGACGAGGACCCGCGCAAGCCGATGGTGATGGCGTACCTGTGGCTCGGCGGACTCCAGGAATCCTTGATCGAAACCCTCTGAGGATCTTCAAAAGCACGGCATTGTTCGCTCAGCGGACGCTCAAATCCGGATAACGATCAGATCACCGCCATGCGGTGATCTGTCATGATCGTTGATGTTTGTCCGGAAAATTTGATGTGGTGCGCCACTTTTCTCCCCCTCGGGCGGCCGTGGGTACGTGATAGATCTTCACGACCGCCGGAGAGACGCCACCCATGTCTCCCGGCCTGCTTGGACCGGCAGACCGCCGGCGTGCAACTCCATCCGTATCCGGGGGGATCGAGGACCCGATCCGCAGCCAGCGAAGGCGCGGGTCGGCAGTGGAGAAAGGCGCACCAGACATGACCTCAGTGCAGGTCGAGCAGCACGGCAACACGCCCGGCGAGGGCACCCGGGACGACGGTGGCGAGGGGTACCACCGGACGCTCGGCGCCCGCCAGATCCAGATGATCGCGATCGGCGGAGCCATCGGCACCGGCCTCTTCCTGGGCGCCGGCAAGGCGATCTCCAAGGCCGGCCCCAGCCTGATCCTGGCGTACGCGATCGCGGGCCTGGTCATCTTCGTCATCATGCGGGCCCTGGGCGAGCTGCTCATGTACCGCCCGGTCTCGGGCTCGTTCTCGGACTACGCCCGCGAGTTCCTCGGCCCGTTCTGGGGCTATGTGACGGGCTGGACGTACTGGCTGTTCTGGGTGGTCACCGGCATCACCGAGGTCACCGCCGCCGCGCAGTACATGTCGTACTGGACCCACGACAGCGTCCCGCAGTGGGCCTACGCGCTGATCTTCACGATCGTCCTGTACGGCGCCAACCTGATCTCCGTGAAGCTCTTCGGCGAGCTGGAGTTCTGGTTCTCCATGGTCAAGGTCACCGCCATCGTCGGCATGATCCTGATCTGCGCCGGCATCCTCACCATCGGTTTCTCCGACGCCGCCGAGACCGCCTCCGTCGCCAACCTGTGGAACGACGGCGGTTTCTTCCCCAAGGGCATCGGCGGCACGCTGATGACCCTGCAGATCGTGATGTTCGCCTTCCTCGCGGTCGAGCTGGTCGGCGTCACCGCCGGTGAGTCCAAGGACCCCGAGAAGACCCTGCCCAAGGCCATCAACACCGTGCCGTGGCGCATCGCCGTCTTCTACGTCGGCGCGCTCATCATGATCCTCTCGGTCGTCCCGTGGACCCACTTCCAGCCGGGCGTCTCGCCCTTCGTCGCCGCCTTCGAGCGCATGGGGCTGGGCATCGGCGCCGCGATCGTCAACTTCGTCGTCCTCACCGCCGCCCTGTCCTCCTGCAACTCGGGCATGTACTCCACCGGCCGCATGCTGCGCGACCTCGCGCTCAACGGCCAGGGCCCGAAGGTCTTCACCAAGCTCACCCGGAGCGGCACCCCGCTCGTCGGCACCACCTTCTCCGCCGCGCTGATGCTCGTGGGCGTCTGGATCAACTACGTCGCCCCCGGCAAGGCCTTCGACTACGTGGTCTCCTTCGCCACGATCTCCGGCATGTGGGCCTGGATCATGATCCTGGTCTGCCAGATCCGCTACCGGGCCAAGGCCGACCGCGGCGAGCTGCCCGGGTCGAGGTTCCGGGCCCCGGGAGCGCCGTACACCAGCTGGTTCGCGCTCGCCTTCATCGCGATGGTCATCGTGATGATGGGCGCCGACAAGGACGCGCGCGTCTCGCTCTACTGCGCCCCCCTGTGGGGCGCCGTCCTGGGCGTCTCCTACCTGGTCATGAAGAACCGCGATCCCCGCGGAGCCGCCTTCACCAAGGCGTCGTGACGGCGGCTCCCGGCCGCCTGTCACGGCCGGGAGCCCTGCTCCCGTGGACATCCTGTCCACCATGCGGGCCCTGTCGTACCACCCCTCGGTACGGCAGGGCCCGTCTGTCTATCCTGTCGCTCATGCTGACCCTCACCCAGGCCCTGTACGACCGGATCGTCGAGCACGCCCGCCAGGACCACCCCGACGAGGCGTGCGGTGTGGTGGCAGGCCCGGCGGGCACCGGCCGCCCCGAGCGGTTCATCCCGATGCTCAACGCGGCCCGCTCGCCCACGTTCTACGAGTTCGACTCCAAGGACCTCCTCACGCTCTACCGCGAGATGGACGACCGCGACGAGGAGCCGGTGATCGTCTACCACTCGCACACCGCGACCGAGGCCTACCCCTCGCGCACGGACGTCACCTACGCGAACGAGCCCGGCGCGCACTACGTGCTGGTCTCCACCGCGGACAAGGACGGGCTCGGAGAGTTCCAGTTCCGCTCGTACCGGATCGTCGACGGCGTGATCACCGAGGAAGAAGTGCAGGTCGTCGAGACCTACTGACCATCATGTGAGCGGACGGCGTCCACGATGCGGGATCACACTCCAAACCGGGGACCGGGAATCGTTAACATGACCGCATGGTTTCCCACGACGTGAGCATCGAGACGCCCGGCAGGCTGCTGCTCGTGGCGCGGCTGCACGTCGACCTGTGCCGCCTCGCCAGCGCCATCTGTCCTGCCGCCTGAGCACCGGAGCCCCCGCATGCGGGGGCCCGCACGAACGCGCGCCCGCTTTCCCCCGCACACCTGCCACGCCCACGCCCTGACGACTGGAGCCCAGCCATGGCCATCGAGGTCCGCATCCCCACCATCCTCCGCACCTACACCGACGGCCAGAAGGCCGTGAACGGCGAGGGCGCCACGCTCGCCGACCTCTTCGCGGACCTGGAGACCCGACACAACGGCATCCGAGAGCGGCTCGTCGACCAGGCCGCCGGCGGCCAGCTGCGACGCTTCGTGAACGTCTACCTCAACGACGAGGACGTCCGGTTCCTCGACGGCATCTCCACCGCGCTCAAGGACGGCGACAACGTCACCATCCTCCCGGCCGTGGCCGGCGGATCGAAGTAATGCGCTACGACTCCCCGCTGGCAGCGGTCGGCAACACGCCGCTGGTCCGGCTGCCCCGGCTGTCCCCGTCGGAAGACGTCCGGATCTGGGCCAAGCTGGAGGACCGCAATCCGACCGGCTCGATCAAGGACCGCCCGGCGCTCCACATGGTCGAGCAGGCCGAGAAGGACGGCCGGCTCCGGCCGGGCTGCACCATCCTGGAGCCCACCTCGGGCAACACCGGCATCTCGCTGGCGATGGCGGCCAAGCTCAAGGGCTACCGCATCGTGTGCGTCATGCCGGAGAACACCAGCCAGGAGCGGCGCGACCTGCTGGCCATGTGGGGAGCCGAGATCATCTCGTCGCCGGCCGCCGGCGGTTCCAACACCGCCGTCCGGGTGGCCAAGGAACTGGCCGCGGAGCACCCGGACTGGGTGATGCTCTACCAGTACGGCAACCCGGACAACGCCGGCGCGCACTACGCCACCACCGGCCCGGAGATCCTCGCCGACCTCCCGTCGATCACTCACTTCGTGGCCGGCCTGGGCACCACCGGCACCCTGATGGGTGTCGGCCGCTACCTGCGCGAGAACGTTCCCGGAGTGAAGATCGTCGCGGCCGAGCCGCGCTACGACGACCTCGTCTACGGGCTGCGCAACCTGGACGAGGGCTTCGTCCCCGAGCTGTACGACGCCTCCGTCCTCACCACCCGCTACTCGGTCGGCTCCTCGGACGCGGTCACCCGCACGCGGGAGCTGCTCCAGCAGGAGGGCATCTTCGCCGGCGTCTCCACGGGCGCCGCCCTGCACGCGGCGATCGGCGTCGGCCGCAAGGCGGCGGCCGCCGGCGAGACGGCCGACATCGTCTTCGTCGTGGCCGACGGCGGCTGGAAGTACCTCTCGACCGGCGTCTACACCGCGGCGACGACGGAGGAGGCCATCGAGGTCCTCCAGGGCCAGCTCTGGGCCTAGGGCCTGCTCGGCGGATCATGCTCCGGGTTCCGGGTTCCGGGTTCCGGGTTCCGGGTTCCGGGTTCTGGGCTCTCGGCCCCGAGGACTCGGGGCGTGACCGGCGGCGGCCCCCGGGCCCGGCCCGCCGGCGGGGCCCGGCAACAGCCCTGCGCGGCGGCCGGGCCGTCAGGCCGAAAGGTGTTCCGCGAGGACGGCGGCGTGACTGGAGCCCGGATCCCTGACCGCGGTCAACAGCGTCACCGGCCCGGTCCCGGCCAGGCCCCGCAGGCGGGCCAGCTCCGCCACCGCCTCCGGTTCCGCCAGCTCCGCCTCGTACCGCCGGCGGAACTCGTCGGCCGAGCCCCCGTCGTGGAACCACTTGCGCAGTTCCGTCGACGGGGTGACCGCCTTCGGCCACTCTCCCCCAGCTACCGCTGGGAGGTGCCCCCGGACGCCCGCCGCCGCCTTCGCCAGGCCTCTCGGCCAGAGCCGGTCCACGAGCACCCGCAGCCCGTCCGCTCCCGGCTCCGGGGGGTCGTACACCCGCCGCAAGCGGATCTCCGGCATCACCGACCGCCTCCCAGTCCCTTGACCTCGTCCCACACTGCCGGGTCCAGCATCCCCAGCCGGGCCCGGAACTCCCACAACGACACCTCCTCCGGCCGGTCCGCCTCCAGGAAGGCCGCGCGGCCCTGCGCCCCCACCGTCCCCGGGGGCAGTGGGATGACCCCGGCCCGCCGGTCGTCGTACTTCGCGGTGATCCACGCGACCCGCGCCCGGTGCTCCCGTGCCGGTCCCACGCCCAGGACGAGGCAGGTCCGGCCGTCCGCCAGGGTCCACAGTTCACCCGCCCGCGGGTGTGGCGGCCGACCGGGACCGTGCGCGGGCGGGGTCCGGCGCGGGACCCCCAGCCGCCCCCCGGCGATCAGCATCACCAATGCCAGGGCCACGACGGCGGCCACCGCGGGCCACCAGGACGTGTCCATGTTCCGACCGTAGCCGCGCGGGCCGACCGCGGCACGGCAACCTTCGTGCCCGCCGTCGCTCCCCCGGGTGACAGCGCAGGTGATTCCCCCCACAACGGCCTGCCGCGGAGGAGCGACCGGACGTTTCGCGCCTTACGCTCGACCCACGCACGGCCCGCATTCCGTCCACGGACCGTCCACGGAGGTTCACGCTCCATGAAGCTCACCGTCGTCGGCTGTTCGGGGTCGTTCCCGTCCGCGGAATCGGCCTGTTCGAGCTACCTCGTCGAGGCCGACGGCTTCCGGCTGCTGCTCGACATGGGCAACGGTGCCCTCGGCGATCTCCAGCGCCACTGCGGTCTCTACGACCTCGACGCGATCTTCCTGAGCCATCTGCACGCCGATCACTGCATCGACATGTGCGCGTACTTCGTCGCCCGCTTCTACCGCCACGAGGGCGGCCGCTGCGGCACCATCCCCGTCTTCGGGCCCGAGGGCACCGAGAAGCGCCTGACCACGGCCTACGACGACGTCCCCGACGAGCGCTCGATGAGCGAGGTCTTCGACTTCCGCACCCTGAAGTCCGGAGCCTTCGAGATCGGCCCCTTCCAGGTGCGCACGGAGCGGGTCGCGCACCCCGTCGAGTCGTACGCCATCCGCATCGAGCACGGCGGACGCTCGCTGGCGTACTCCGGGGACACCGGTGCCTGCCCCGAGTTGGGCCGGCTCGCCGAGGGCGTCGACCTCTTCCTCTGCGAGGCCTCCTTCACGCACGGCAAGGAGGACATCCCGGACCTCCACCTCAACGGTCGCGAGGCCGGCGCGTACGCGCACGGCGGCAACGTGGGGCGGCTGGTCCTCACCCACATCCCGCCGTGGACGGATCCCGCGCAGAACCTGGCCGACGCCCGCGCGGTCTACGACGGCCCGGTGGACCTGGCGTACGCGGGCGCGGTCTACGAGGTCTGAGCGCCACCGGGTCCCCGGCGACGCCCGCTCGTTCCCTCGCTCCCTCGCCCGCACGCCGAAGCCCCCGCCCTCCCGGAGAGGGGAGAGCGGGGGCTTCGGCGGGTACGGGGCGTCCGGCCTGCCTACTTGGCCTCGGCCTTGACCAGCTCGGCGAGCTCCTCGTCGGACTCGCGGCCCGGCGTGGGGATGTTGAACTTGGTGATCGCGAAGCGGAAGATCACGTAGTACAGGACTGCGAAGCACAGGCCCACGATCGCGAGCCCCAGCGGGTTGGTGGCCTTGCCGAGGTTCAGCAGGTAGTCGACCGCGCCGGCCGAGAAGCCGAAGCCGTCCTTCATGCCGAGGCCCCAGGTCAGAGCCATGGAGACGCCGGTCAGGACCGCGTGGATCGCGTAGAGCACCGGGGCGATGAACATGAAGGTGAACTCGATCGGCTCGGTCACACCGGTGACGAAGGCGGTGAGCGCGAGGGAGAACATCATGCCGCCGACGACCTTGCGGCGCTCGGGGCGGGCCGCGTGGGTGATCGCGAGGCAGGCGGCCGGGAGGGCGAACATCATGATCGGGAAGAAGCCGGTCATGAACTGGCCCGCGGTCGGGTCGCCGTGCAGGAAGCGGGCGATGTCGCCGTGGTAGTCGGTACCGCCGTCGTTGTACGTGCCCGCCTGGAACCACGGGAAGGAGTTGAGCAGGTGGTGCATGCCGATCGGGATGAGCGCACGGTTGGCAACACCGAAGATGCCCGCGCCGACGGCGCCGGAGCCGACCAGCCACTCGCTGAAGCCGTGGATGCCGGTGCCGAGGACCGGCCAGATCAGGCCGAAGACGATGCCGATCGCCAGGCCGGCGAACGAGGACAGGATCGGGACGAGGCGGCGGCCGCCGAAGAAGCCCGCCCAGTCCGGCAGCTTGGTCCGGTAGAACTTCTGGTACAGCAGGGCCACGACGATGCCCATCACCACGCCGCCGAGGACGCCGGCGTTGACCGGGGCGTCGACGTGGACGATCTTGCCCTCCACGACCTTGGCGACCTTGGGGAGGTTGCTGTCGGTGAAGGTGGCGAGCACCTTCTGGAAGACCAGGTAGCCGGCGACGGCCGCGAGCGCGGTGGAGCCGTCCGACTTCTTGGCGAAGCCGATCGCGATGCCGACGCAGAAGAGCAGGGCCATGTTGCCGAGGATGGCGTCGCCGCCGGCGGCCATGTATCCGGCGAGCTTCTGGACGAAGTCGGGGAACGAGGCACGTGCCAGCATGTCGTCCTGGCCGAAGCGGACCAGCAGCGCGGCGGCGGGCATCACGGCGACGGGGAGCATGAGGCTCCGGCCGATGCGCTGCATGACGGCCATCACGCCAGCGCCCTTCTTCTTCTCCGCCGCGGGGGCGGTAGCCGTGGACACAACTTCCTCCAGTGGGCAAGGCGACGCCGACAGGGAAAGACGGGGGGCGGCGACGTCTCAGAAATGGGGGTACGCGGGCTCGAACAGGTCCGCGTGGTCTACACCAATCGTGGTGTAGACCAGTTGTAGCACGGTGGGGGATAGATAAGGAACCTTCGTTTTCCTGTGGTCTACGCCACACGGAGCCGGGGTGTTCGGGGCCTCCTCGACGCCCGGACTCGCGGAGCGGGCGAAGGCCCTCGGATCCGTGATCCGAGGGCCTTCGGTGGCCGCGCCGAACGGCCTTGTCCGCCAAGCCGGTTAGGCCTTGGTGTTCTCCGCCCGCATCGCCTCGATCTCCTCGTCCGACTCCCGGCCGGGCGTCGGGATGTCGAATCTCGTGATCGCGAAGCGGAAGACGACGTAGTAGACGACCGCGAAACCGAGCCCGATCGGGATGATCAGCCAGGGCTTCGTCGCCAGCCCCCAGTTGATGACGTAGTCGATCAGGCCCGCCGAGAAGCTGAAGCCGTCGTGGACGCCGAACGCCCAGGTCACCGCCATCGACACGCCCGTCAGTACTGCGTGGACCGCGTACAGTGCGGGCGCGACGAAGAGGAAGGAGTACTCCAGCGGTTCGGTGATCCCGGTGACGAACGAGGTCAGGGCCACCGACAGCATCAGACCGCCGACCTCCTTGCGCCGCTGCGGCTTCGCGCAGTGCGTGATCGCCAGCGCCGCCGCCGGTAGGGCGAACATCATGATCGGGAAGAAGCCGGTCAGGAACAGGCCCGCGTCCGGGTCGCCGCTGAGGAACATGTTGATGTCGCCGTGGACCACCTCGCCGTTCGGCTTGGTGTAGCTGCCGAACTGGAACCACACCGGCACGTTCAGGAACTGGTGCAGGCCGATCACCAGCAGTGCGCGGTTGGCGACGCCGAAGATGCCCGCACCCCAGTAGTCCAGCCCCACCAGCCAGTCGGAGAAGCTTTCCAGCGCCTCGCCGATCGGCGGCCAGACCCACAGGCAGAGCGCGGCGAACGCGATCGCCACGAAGGCCATGATGATCGGGACGAGCCGGCGGCCGTTGAAGAAGCCGAGCCAGTCGACGAGCTTGACCCGGTGGTAGCGCTGCCAGAACCAGGCGGCCAGCAGGCCCATGACGATGCCGCCGAAGACCCCGGGATTCTGGAACGTGTACTGCGCGAAGGTGTCGTCCTGTCCCAGGCAGCCGCCCCCGACGTCCTTCGTCCCCTCGGGGCAGGGCACGGGGAAGGCGCGCAGGACGCTGCGGTAGACGAGGAAGCCGGCCACCGCCGCCAGCGCCGTCGAGCCGTCGGCCTTCTTCGCCATCCCGATCGCGACGCCGACGCAGAAGAGGAGGGGTAGCCCCAGGTCGGCGTTCAGCAGGGCGCCGCCCGCCGCGGCCATCACCTTGGCGATCTGCGACCAGACGCCGGTGCCCTCGGCGTCGATCAGTCCCAGCCGGTTCAGGATGCCGGCCGCGGGCAGCACCGCGATCGGCAACTGCAGGCTCCGGCCCATCTTCTGCAGTCCCTGATACAGGGTGTTGCGCCGGGACGGTCCTGGTACTGCGGCGGCGCTGCTCGCACTCATCGGCGTCTCCCTGACCGGGCCGGGTTTTTGGCTGCGGCAGCAGTAGCGTGCACACTGGTGTAGACCAGTTGTGGGTAGGTTGCTGCTGATCGTCATCATTCGGCAGGGACCGGACACGCGCTCGCGTAGATGGGCCAACCGTGCGTTACCGTGACAACGCGGGCCGTGCGGGTGGGCATCCATGTTCCGGCCGCTGAGACTCGTTCTTCGCATCACTCAGGGAGAAACACATGGCCACCAAGGCTGAGAAGATCGTCGCCGGGCTCGGCGGCATCGAGAACATCGAAGAGGTCGAGGGCTGCATCACCCGCCTGCGCACCGAGGTCGTCAACCCCGACCTGGTCGACGAGGCCGCCCTCAAGGCCGCCGGCGCGCACGGCGTCGTCCGGATGGGCACCGCGGTCCAGGTCGTCATCGGCACCGACGCCGACCCGATCGCCGCCGACATCGAAGACATGATGTGATCCGGACTCCCTGAGTCCGGGCCGCTCGGCCCGAAGCCACGACGGACCCCGTCCCGGAACCCCCGGACGGGGTCTTCGCGTAGCGGGGTGCCGGCGGTCCGCCTGTCGCCCGGGCCGGGGCCGGCGGGCCCCGGCGCCGCGCCGCGTCCCCGGCACCGCTGTCCGGCACCGCGGCACCGGTACCCGCTCCTGCCGGTTCGGCCCGACCCGCGAGGCACCGCCTGCCACCCACTAGGCTCGGACCCATGTCTCGCATCGACGGCCGTACGCCCGAACAGCTCCGCCCGGTCACCATCGAACGCGGATGGAGCAAGCACGCCGAGGGCTCCGTCCTCATCTCCTTCGGAGACACCAAGGTCTTCTGCACCGCCTCCTTCACCGAAGGCGTCCCGCGCTGGCGCAAGGGCAGCGGCGAAGGCTGGGTCACCTCCGAGTACTCGATGCTGCCGCGCTCCACCAACACCCGCGGCGACCGCGAATCCGTCCGCGGCAAGATCGGCGGCCGCACCCACGAGATCTCCCGCCTCATCGGCCGCTCGCTGCGCGCCGTGATCGACTACAAGGCCCTCGGCGAGAACACCATCGTCCTGGACTGCGACGTCCTCCAGGCCGACGGCGGCACCCGCACCGCCGCCATCACCGGCGCCTACGTCGCCCTCGCCGACGCCGTCGCCTGGGGTCAGAGCAAGAAGCTCATCAAGGCCGGCCGCAAGCCCCTCACCGGAACCGTCGCCGCCGTCAGCGTCGGCATCGTCGACGGCGTCCCGCTCCTGGACCTCTGCTACGAGGAGGACGTGCGCGCCGAGACCGACATGAACGTGGTCTGCACCGGCGACGGCCGTTTCGTCGAGGTCCAGGGCACCGCCGAGGGCGAACCCTTCGACCGCAAGGAACTGAACGCCCTCCTCGACCTCGCCGCCGGCGGCTGCGCGGACCTCGAAGCCCTCCAGCTCGGCGCGCTGGAACGCTAGTCGGCAACCGGCGGACGCCCTCCGGCGTCCTACGGACCACGGGCGCACGGTGTCACAGCCGTGCGCCCGTCCACGTACACGTCCTCTCGGGAGAACCGCATGAAGCTCCGCATAGCGGCAGTAGCCGTGGCCGCCGTCCTGACCATCCCGGCCCTTTCCGCCTGCGACGCCATCTCCACGGCGATGGACTGCGCGAACACGGCGGTCGCCATCACGGACGGCGCGAACGACCTCCAGCAGGCCGTCTCCCAGGCGGGCGACAGCCCCCAGAACGCCATGAACGCACTCGACCAGATCGAGACGAACCTCAAGAAGATCGGCGACCAGACGGACAACGCCGACCTGGGCAAGGCCATCGACTCGATGAACTCGGCCGTCAAGAACGTCCGCACGGCCATCGAGAGCGGCAACCCCACCCCGGACATCACCCCGGTCGCCGACGCCGCGAGCGAGATCTCCAAGGTCTGCACCCCGGGATAATGAGGGCATGACCTCGACGCCCAGCAGCCTGATCCTCGCGACCCGCAACGCGGGCAAAGTCTCCGAACTGCGCGGCATCCTCGCCGACGCCGGCCTGCCCCACGGGCTGGTCGGCGCGGACGCGTACCCGGAGATCCCCGACGTCAAGGAGACCGGCGTCACCTTCGCCGAGAACGCCCTCCTCAAGGCCCACGCCCTGGCCCGGGCCACCGGGCTGCCGGCGGTCGCCGACGACTCGGGCCTGTGCGTGGACGTCCTGCACGGCGCCCCCGGGATCTTCTCCGCGCGCTGGGCCGGCCGGCACGGCGACGACCGGGCCAACCTCGACCTGCTCCTGGCCCAGCTCGGAGACATCGCCGACGAGAACCGCGGCGCCCACTTCTTCTGCGCGGCGGCCCTCGCCCTGCCGGACGGGACCGAACGCGTGGTGGAGGGCCGCCTCCTGGGCACCCTGCGCCACACCCCCTCGGGCACGGGCGGCTTCGGTTACGACCCGATCCTCCAGCCCCTCGGCGAGACCCGCACCTGCGCGGAACTGACCCCGGCCGAGAAGAACGCCATCTCCCACCGGGGCCAGGCCTTCCGCGCCCTGGTCCCGTTCATCCGGGCCCTGCTGCCCTGACGGGCGGACACGTCGAAGGGCGGTGCCCCTCGTGAGAGGGGCACCGCCCTTTCGCTGTGGGCCCGGTGGGACTCGAACCCACGACACACCGGACCTAAACCGGCGCCCTCTGGCCAGCTGGGGTACGGACCCGTGCGACCACCTTACTGGTCGTCGGCGGCAGTCCGTTGCGAAGGGACGTCCTTCCGCGGCCGCTCGGCGAGGGGCGGAGTCCGGCTGTGGCGCGACGGGCCCAACTGCCGAAGCTTCGGCGGGCGGTTGTCCGGCCTTCCGCCGCCGACGTGGTCGACCTCGTCACGCGGTGGGGTGCCGTTCCCCTGCGGCCCGCTCCGGGAGGACGGGGCTCAGATGCCCAGGTCCTTGATGATCTTGGCTACGTGGCCCGTCGCCTTCACGTTGTAGAAGGCGTGCTCGACCTTGCCCTCCTCGTCCACGATCACCGTGGAGCGGATGACGCCCGTGACCGTCTTGCCGTACAGCTTCTTCTCGCCGAACGCCCCGTACGCCGCCAGCGTCTCCTTCTCCGGGTCGCCGACCAGGGTGACCTTCAGGTGCTCCTTCTCGCGGAACTTCGCCAGCTTCTCCGGCTTGTCCGGGGAGACGCCGATGACGTCGTAGCCGGCCGAGGCCAGGACGTCCAGGTTGTCCGTGAAGTCGCACGCCTGCTTCGTGCAGCCCGGCGTCAGGGCCGCCGGGTAGAAGTACACGATGACCTTGCGGCCCTTGTGGTCGGCGAGCGAGACCTCGTTGCCGTCCGCGTCGGGCAGGGTGAAGGCGGGGGCGGTGTCGCCCGGCTGGAGTCGCTCGCTCATCTCACAGTCTCCTCGGAAGGGGAACGGTACGTCACGAGACTAAGCTGACAGACTGTTCACGGCGGACCACGCCCCCACACGATGACGACCACGACGACGGAGGCAGCGCGGTGTCGGAAGCCAGGACCCCCGCACAGATCGAGGCGGATATCGTCCGCCGCCGCGAGCAGCTCGCCGAGACGCTCGACGAGATCGGCGTGCGCGTACACCCGAAGACGATCATCGGGGACGCGCGGGCCCGGGCGGCCTCGACCGTCGACCAGACCGCGGGCCGTGCCGTCGCCGCGGTGAACCGCCTCGTGACGGACCTGCGCGAAGGTCTGCGCCACGAGGACGGCAGCCCGCGCATCGAGCGCGTCGTGCCCGTCGCGCTGCTCGCGGTCGGCGTGGTCGGCCTGCTCGTGGTCTCGGCGCGCCGCAAGCGCGGATGACCCTGGACGGTACGGGACCGGTGAGGACAGGTAGGTTCGGGGCGTGAGCGACAACACCACCCACGACAAACTGCCCATCCGCATGCTCCACGACCGCGTGCTCGTGAAGTCCGACCTGCCCGAGGGCGAGCGGCGTTCCGGCGGCGGCATCCTGATCCCGGCGACGGCCGCCGTGGGCAAGCGGCTGGCCTGGGCCGAGGTCGTCGCGGTCGGGCAGAACGTACGGACCGTCGAGCCCGGGGACCGGGTGCTCTACGACCCCGAGGACCGGGCCGAGGTCGAGGTGCGCGGGGCGACGTACGTGCTGATGCGCGAGCGGGACCTGCACGCCGTGGCCGCGGAGCGGCTGGAGGGGTCGGAGGACTCCACCGGGCTGTACCTCTGATCCGACGCACGGCGGAAGGGCCGGTGGCCGAGGCCACCGGCCCTTCCGCCGTCTTTTGCTACGGTGGGGGAGAACCCGACGAGACGCGCCGTACCGGGTAGGAAAAGACGACGCACCCCGTACCGCTCGACGTCTCGGAGGTGCCGTCATGGCCTGGGTTCTTCTTCTTGTCGCCGGTCTGCTCGAAGTCGGCTGGTCGATCGGCATGAAGTTCACCGAGGGCTTCACCCGGTTGTGGCCCAGCGTGTTCACGGGCGCCGGGATCGTGGCCAGCATGGTGCTGCTGTCGTACGCCGCGAAGACCCTGCCCATCGGCACGGCGTACGGGGTGTGGGTGGGCATCGGGGCCGCCGGTGCGGCCGTGCTCGGTATGGCGGTGCTGGGTGAGCCCGTCACCGCCGCCCGGATCTTCTTCATCTGTCTGCTGCTGGTCGCCGTGGTGGGGCTGAAGGCGACCTCGGGCCACTGACCCCGGCCGCCCAGGTCACTCCCCGGTCCTGCGGTCACTCCTCGGTCACTCCAGGAACGCGGACGGCGGGCGGGGGCCTCCGATCGTCCCGCCGCCGTCCCAGCCGCCCCCGCTTGCGCCGGTGCCCGTTCCGCCCCGGGGGCCGGAGGTGGTGGCGCCCTCGTCGTCCCGGCCGGTGCCGCCGCCGTCCTGGCCGCCCTGGGTGCGGCCTCCGGTGTCCCGGCCCCCCTGGGCCTGGCCGCCGTTGTCGCGGCCCCCGCCGTCCTGGCCGCCGTTGTCCCGGCCGCCCTGGGTGCGGCCCCCGTCGCCCTGGCCGCCGTTGTCCTGGCCGCCGGACGGCGGGGTGGGCTGCTGGGACGGGGACGGGGTGTCCTCGCCGGGCGTCTCCCGCGGGGACTCCGGCTGCCAGGAGGGCGGCGGGGGCTGCGCGGCGCCCGGCTGGAGGTCGAGTTCGAAGTCGACGGGGTCGGTGCCCTCCAGCGCGCTCTTGGTGTACGCGGCCCAGATGCGGGCCGGGTAGCCGCCACCGCCGATGCGGGGCTCGCCGAGGGCCCCGTAGAGCGACTCCAGACTGCCGGTGTCCGGGTCCTGGCCCATCATCGCGACCACGGTGACCAGGTTCGGGGTGTAGGCCGCGAACCAGGCCGAGCGGTCCAGCTCGGCCGTGCCGGTCTTGCCCGCGGCCGGGTGTCCGGCGGCGAGGGCTGCCGTACCGGTGCCGTTGTCCACAACGCTGACCAGCATGGACGTGGTGGTGTCGGCGGCTTCGCGGCTGATGGCCTGAACGGGGGTGCGCTCCGGCAGGGGGACCGTGTCGTCGCCCTTGGCGATCTCCTCCAGGAAGGTGTAGGGGGTGCGCCGGCCGTGGTCGGCGAGGGTGGCGTACGCCTGGGTCATGTCGAGGACGCTGGCCTGGAGGGTGCCCAGTGCCATGGCCGGGCCGACCACGAAGTTCGGCGTGTCCTCGGGGATGCCGAGGTCGATGGCCGTCTTCTTGACCCTGGCGGTGCCGACGTCGACGGCCATCTGGGCGTACACGGCGTTCACCGAGAGGTCGGTGGCGGTGCTGACCGTGATGTTGCCGTAGGAGATCTGGCCCTCGTTCTCCGGCGCGAAGCGGATCCGGCCGCCGACGACGGGGCGCTTGTTGTCGCCGTTGTAGACGGTGTGGGGGGTGATCCTGCGGCCGTCCTGGGTGCGGGAGTCGTTCTCCACCGCGGCCGCGAAGACGAACGGCTTGAAGGTGGAGGCGACCTGGTAGTCGTGCCGGGTCGCGTTGTTCACGTACTGCCTGGTGTAGTCGAGCCCGCCGTACAGGGCGACGACCTTGCCGGTGGCCGGGTCGATGGAGACCCCGCCGGCCCGCACCACCCGGTCCGCCGGGTGCGCCTCGGGATCGAGCTTGCCGAGCATCCGGTCCTCCACGGCCTCGACGAAGTCGGCTTGGAGGCGCCGGTCGATCGTGGTGGTGATCCGGTAGCCGCCCTCGGCGAGGGTCTTGTCGTCGAGGATCTCGCGGTTGAGGATGAACTCCTTGACCGCTTCGACGAGATAGCCGCGCTGGCCGGACAGTCCCGCGGCGGCCCGGACCTTGCCGGGCTCGGGGAACTGCGTGGTCGCGCGTTCGGCACTGCTGAGCCAGCCCTTGGTGACCATGCCGTCGAGGACGTAGTTCCAGCGGGCGAGGGCGCGGGCACGGCTCTGCGGGTGGGAGACGACGTCGAAGGCGCTGGGGGAGTTGAGCAGGGTCGCGAGGTAGGCGCCTTCGGCGGTGGTGAGGCGGCCGACCTCCTTGCCGTAGTACGCCTGGGAGGCGGCCTGGATGCCGTAGGCGTTGCGGCCGAAGTAGCTGGTGTTCAGGTAGCCCTCGAGGATGTAGGCCTTGGACTTCTCGCGACCGAGTTTGATCGCGATGAAGAACTCCTTGGCCTTGCGTTTGATCGTCTGCTCCTGGCCCAAGTAGTAGTTCTTGACGTACTGCTGGGTGATCGTCGACCCGGACTGGGTGCCCTTGCCGGTGGCCGTGTTCCAGGCGGCCCGGACCATCGCCTTGGGGTCCACGGCCCGCTCGGAGTAGAAGTCCCGGTCCTCCGCGGCCAGTACGGCCTCCTGGACGGTTCGCGGGATCTGTGAGAGGGCCACGTTGACCCGGTTGACCTCGCCGTCGCGGGCGAGCTGGGAGCCGTCGGAGTAGAGGTAGACGTTCGACTGCGCGGTCGCGGCGGCATTGGCCGGAGGGATGTCGACCAGTAGGTAACCGGCCACGAGTCCGCCGCCGATCAGGAGGGCGAGGAGCAGTACCGCGCCGAGGACCATGCGCCAGGTGGGCAGCAGGCGGCGCCATCCGGTCCGCCCGCGGCGGGCTTTCCCGCCCGGTCCGCCGCCCGGCCCGGGAGGCCGCGTCCCGGGCCGCGTCCGCCCGCGGGCCGACTGCCGGGCCCGCGGGTCGAGGGCGCCGGGCGGGGTGTCCGGGTCTCGAGGGGTCCAGCCCGCGGGTGGTGACTGGTCGCTCATCTCCAGGACTCCTCGACGCTGTACGAAATATCCACTTCTGTACCTCATGGTGTCTACCCGATGGCCGGTGACCACCGCCCCGGACGGGGGTAAATCGGTCGCGTGGCTCGCCCCTCCGCACTAAGCTCACGCGCTTTGGCCGACCTGGCCGACCTGGCCGACGTAGGAACGACGCGGAAAACGGAGGGGATACGGTGCGCCAGAGAGTGCGCCTCTACGCGGCGGTCGCGGCCGGCGGTTTCCGCCGCTACGCCACCTACGGGACGGCGACCGCCGCGGGCGTGTTCACCAACACCGTGTTCGGGTTCATCGTCGCGTTCACGTACATCGCCCTGTGGGACCAGCGCCCGGGGCTGGGCGGCTACGACCAGGCGCAGGCCCTGGCCTTCGTCTGGGTGAGCCAATCGCTGCTGGCCGCGGGAGCCCTGATCGGCGGCGGCTTTCAGGAGGAGCTCCAGGAGCGGGTCCGCACGGGCGACATCGCCGTCGACCTCTACCGGCCCGCGGACCTCCAGATGTGGTGGCTCGCGGCCGACCTGGGCCGTGCCGCCTTCCAACTGCTGGGGCGCGGGCTGGTGCCGCTCGCGGCGGGGGCGCTGGCCTTCCGGCTGGCGCTGCCCCCGGATCCGTGGCGCTGGCTGCTGTTCCTGGCCTCCGTCGGGCTCGGGCTGGTGGTGAGCTTCGCGGTGCGCTACCTGATGGGGCTGCTGGCGTTCTGGCTGCTGGACGGTTCCGGGATCAACCTGATGATGACCGTCGTCTCGATCTTCTGCTCGGGGATGCTGCTGCCGCTGACCGTCCTGCCCGGGGCCTTCGGTGCGTTCGTGCGCATGCTGCCCTGGTCGGCGATGCTCCAGGTCCCGATGGACGTGCTGCTGGGGGTGAACTCGGGGGCCGGGTACGCGGCCGGCGCGCTGGGCTTCCAGATCTGCTGGGTCCTCGTACTGCTGGGCGCCGGGCGGCTGTTGCAGGCGGCGGCGACGCGGAAGGTGGTGGTCCAGGGTGGCTGAGGTCACGGGTGCTGCGGGGCCTGCGGGGCCTGCCGGGGCTGCCGGGGCTGCCGGGGCTGCGGGGGCGGTACGGGAGCGGGAGCACGCGGACCTGGTGGCGCCCCGGGTGCGCGGCCGGGTCCGGGAGGGGCTGCGCGGCTACGGCCTGATCGTCGCCATGTGGATGCGGGCGACCATGACGTACCGGATGTCCTTCGTCCTGTCGACGCTGGGCAATGCGGCGATCACGATGCTGGACTTCGCGGCGATCTCCATCATGTTCTCGCACGTGGACGTCCTCGGCGGCTTCACCCTGCCCGAGATCGCCCTGCTGTACGGGTCCTGCTCGGCGTCCCTGGGGCTCGCCGACCTGCTGCTGGGCAGCACCGACCGGATCGGCGCCCGGATTCGCGACGGTTCGCTCGACACCATGCTGGTGCGGCCCGTCCCGCTGCTCGCGCAGGTCGCGGCCGATCGTTTCGCGCTGCGCCGACTGGGTCGGATCGCGCAGGGGCTGGGGGTGCTGGGCTGGGCGCTGTCGTCGCTGGACGTGGACTGGACGGTCGGGAAGGTGCTGCTGATGCCGGTGATGCTGCTGGCGGGCGCGGCGATCTTCGCTGCGGTGATGGTGGCCGGAGCCGCCTTCCAGTTCATCGCCGGGGACGCGGCGGAGGTCCAGAACTCCTTCACCTACGGCGGCTGCACGATGCTGCAGTACCCGCCGACGGTCTTCGCGACGGAGCTGCTGCGCGGGGTGACCTTCGTCGTCCCGCTGGCCTTCGTCAACTGGCTGCCCGCGCTGTACGTGCTGGGGCGGCCCGATCCGCTGGGGCTGCCGGAGTGGGCCGCGTTCCTGAGCCCACTGGTGGCCGTGGCGGTGTTCGTGCCCGCGTCGCTGGCCTGGCGCGCGGGAGTTCGTTCGTACCGGAGCACGGGGAGCTGAGCCGTGGGTGACGATGCGCTGATCTCGCTGGACGGGGTCGAGAAGGTCTTCGACGTACGGCGCCGGGTGGGTCTGCTGCGCCGGGAGAAACGCCGGGTCAGGGCGGTGGACGGCATCAGTTTCGCGGTCGCGCGGGGCGAGATGGTCGGCTACATCGGGCCCAACGGGGCCGGGAAGTCCACCACGATCAAGATGCTGACCGGGATCCTCACGCCGAGCGGCGGACGGCTGCGGGTCGCGGGCATCGACCCGGCGCGGGAGCGGGTCCGACTCGCACAGCGGATCGGGGTGGTGTTCGGGCAGCGCACCACGCTGTGGTGGGACCTGCCGCTGAAGGACTCGTACCGGCTGATGCGGCGGATGTACCGGGTGCCGAGGGCGCGGTTCGAGGAGAACCTGGACCGGTGCGTGGACCGCCTCGACCTGGCGGAGCTGCTGGACGTCCCGGTACGCCAGCTGTCGCTCGGGCAGCGCATGCGCGGGGACATCGCCGCGGCGCTGCTGCACGATCCGGACGTGCTGTACCTGGACGAGCCGACGATCGGGCTCGACGTGGTGAGCAAGGCCAAGGTGCGGGGCTTCCTGCGGCAGTTGAACGCGGAGCGCGGCACCACCGTGCTGCTGACCACGCACGACCTGCAGGACATCGAGCAGCTCTGCGAGCGGGTGATGGTGATCGACCACGGGCGGCTGATGTACGACGGGGCCCTGGACGGCCTGCACGCGGCGGGTTCGGCGGGTTCGGCGGGGGAGAGCGAGCGGATGCTGGTGGTGGACCTGGAGCGGGAGCTGGCGCCGATCAGTGTGCCGGGGGCGCGGGTGGTGAAGGTGGAGGGTCCCCGGCAGTGGCTGGCGTTCCCGGCGGGCACGTCGGCCGCGCCGCTGGTGTCGGCGGTGGCGGCCCGGTACCCGATGGTGGACCTGTCGGTGCGGGAGCCGGACATCGAGGACGTGATCGCGAAGATGTACGCCGGGCGGGGCTGACCGGGGCGCAGGTCGGGGGCGGGTCAGGGATGGTTCAGGGGAGAGTCGGGGGCGGCCTCAGGGCCCCGGGCCATACAACTCCCGCGCGCCGGTGCATAGTCTGGTGCACATGAGTGACGAGCGGCCGGAGAAGCCGTTGCCGGAGTTGAGGGCGTCGGATGCCGACCGGGACCGGGTGGTGGAGCGCCTTCGGGACGCCGTCGCCGAGGGTCGGCTCGACATGGAGGAGTTCGAGGAGCGGCTGGAGGCGGCGTACAAGTCCCGTACGTACGCGGAGCTGGAACCGCTGACGGCGGATCTGCCGGCGGTCGCGGGGCAGGCCGCGCCGGCCCCGGTCCCGTCCGCATCGGCGCCGGCGGCCGGCGCGCCCTGGCCGGGCCGGATCGGCGGTACGGGCTCGTCGGCGCTGGCGGTCGCGGTGATGTCGGGCTTCCAGCGCAAGGGCCGCTGGACGGTCCCGCCCCGCTTCGATGCGGTGGCCTTCTGGGGCGGCGGCGAACTGGACCTGCGCGAGGCGGACTTCGCGCAGCGCGAGGTGGTGATCAACTGCGTCGCGGTCATGGGCGGCATCGAGATCACGGTGCCGCCGGGGGTGGACGTGGACGTCCGGGGCTTCGGCTTCATGGGCGCCTTCGACCAGCGCGACAGCCCGGGCCCGACCCACCCGGGCGCTCCGCGGGTGGTGGTGACGGGCTTCGCGTTCTGGGGCGGTGTCGAAGTCAAGATCAAGAAGCCCAAGCGTCCCTTGGGCGGCCCGTCCCTCCGCAAGGAGCTCTGAGCTTCCGGGGAGGCCGTCCCCGCGGTCGGTGGTTCGGCCGGAGCGTCCGCCCGCGCGGCACGCCGCGGGGGCGGGAGGGGCGCGCCCGCAGGGCGAGCGAGCATCGCCCCGTACGGGCCGTTCCGGCCGTAGGTGCGAGCCGAGGAGGCACCCCGCGCGGGGCGCCACCGCGCGCCGGATCCTGTGCGGGCCGCTGCTTCCACCCGGCTCCCGCCGCGTCCCCGGCAGGGGCGGGCACGAGAGGCCGGGCGGACCGGGACCGTCTCCCCCGCGGGGGCGGTACGGCGGGTCGGGCCCACTCGGGCCCGCTCCCGCAGGAGCGGACGGGCGGTCCGGTCCGGACGGGGACCGTCAGCCCCGCGGGGGCGGCCCGGCGCGTCCGGACCGGGACCGTCACCCTCGCGGGGCGGAGAGCCGGGCCCGGGCCGCCCGGACCGCTGCCCCCGCGGGAGCGGAAGGGCGTGGCGGGAACTCCGCCGCCCTCTCAGGAGTCGGATGCTATGCAGACAAACCGGCACGCCCCCGGGGAAGGCAGGAGCACGTGGACAACCGCAGCACAACCGGCGACGGCGCCGGCGGCGCAGCCGCCGGTACGGCCGGCGGCACCGCCCCGCCACCACCACTGCCGCCCTCGTCCCCCGCCCGCGGAGCATTCGTGTTCAACGCCGCCGACGAGGAGCGCCGCCGCGGCGTCCGCCGGATGAAGGCCACCGCGACCGGCCTCCTGCTCCTGGTCGCGCTGGTGTACGTACTGGCCACGTACGCCCAGCACGCCTGGGGCGCCGGTGGCTGGGCCGGCTACGTCGCCGCGGCTGCGGAAGCCGGCATGGTCGGCGCGCTCGCGGACTGGTTCGCCGTCACCGCCCTCTTCAAGCGGCCGCTCGGCCTACCCATCCCGCACACCGCGATCATCCCGACCAAGAAGGACCAGCTCGGCGTCACCCTGGGCGAGTTCGTCGGCGAGAACTTCCTCTCCGCCGACGTGGTCCGGGCCCGCCTCCACGCCCTCGGCATCGGCGGCCGCCTCGGTGCCTGGCTGGCCGAGCCCGCGCACGCCGACCGGGTCACGGCCGAACTGGCCACGGCCCTGCGCGGCGCACTGACCGTCCTGCGGGACTCCGACGTGCAGGCAGTGGTCGGCGAGGCCATCACCCGGCGGGCCGAGTCCGCCGAGATCGCGCCGGGCATCGGCAAGACCCTGCAGAAGATCGTCTCGGACGGCGGTCACCGCCGCGCCGTCGACCTCGTCTGCGCCAAGGCGCACGACTGGCTGATCACCCACGGAGACTCGATCACGGACGCCGTCCAGGGCGGAGCCCCCGGCTGGACCCCCCGGTTCGTCGACCGCAAGGTCGGCGAGCGCGTCTACAAGGAGCTGCTCCGCTTCGTCACGGAGATGCGGGACATGCCCGAGCATCCGGCGCGCGCGGCGGTCGACCGCTTCCTGCGTGATTTCGCGGCCGACCTGCAGTCGGACACGGCGACGCGCGCCAAGGTGGAACGCCTCAAGTCCGAGATCCTGGCCCGCGACGAGGTCCAGGACGTCATCGCCTCCGCCTGGTCCGCGATCCGCTCGATGATCATCTCGGCGGCGGAGGACGAGCAGAGCGAGCTGCGTCTGAGGGTCCGCGCCTCGCTGATCTCCCTGGGCGCGCGCCTGGCCACCGACGGTCGCCTCCAGGCGAAGGTGGAGGGCTGGATCGAGGGTGCGGTCGTCTACGTGGTCACCACCTACCGGGCGGAGATCACCTCGCTGATCACCGACACGGTGGCGGCCTGGGACGCCGAGCACACCTCCCGCAAGATCGAGGCCCACATCGGCCGCGACCTGCAGTTCATCCGCATCAACGGCACGGTGGTCGGCGCCCTGGCGGGCCTGCTGATCTACACGGTCTCCCGCGCCTTCGGCGCCTAGCGCGGCGACCTCGGAGCGCCGCGGATGCCGCGAAGCGCGAGGGCCGCACCGCCGGTCAGCGCGGTGCCGGTCCCGGCGAGCGGGTCCGCGGTGGGCGGGGCGGCGTACAGCACGGCGGACAGGGCCTGCTGCCGGGCATCGGGCGGGCCGGTCTGTGGCAGGTACACGCCCGGTAGGAGCCGCTGCCCGGGGCCTCCGCGGCGGCTGCGGCCGCTGATGGTGGCGGCCGGGACGCCGGCCTGCCGGAGCTGGTGGTGGGTGGTCGTGTTCAGCCGGCGTCGGGCGAAACGCGTGTTCATGGCCCCGGTATGCCCGGTCGCGGGCGGTCGACGCTCAGGCCGAGGGGTGGTTCGGGGCGAGGAAGACGGCGACCGCGTTCCGCGTGCCGGGCAGCGGTTTCACCTCGTGCCAGCCGAGCCGGTGGTAGGTGGCCACGGTGTCGGTGGCCACCCGGGAGGTCAGCAGCCAGGCCCGCTCGGCGGGGGCGTCGGCGGTGATCTCCGCCAGCAGGGCGCGCCCGGTGCCGTGGCCGCGCGCGTGCGGGCGTACGGCGAGTTCGTCGATCTCCAGGGCGCCGATGAGGAGCTCGCGGACGCGCTGTCGGCCGAGCTGCGCGGCGACCTGCCCGTAGGCGCGGTCCGTGGGGAAGGCGCGGGGGGTCAGCCAGGCCGTGGCGAACCCGTCGACGCCGAGGGGCGACTGTGCAAAGGCGGTGCGGAAGCCGGTGCGCCGGCTGTCCGCCTGGAGCCGTACGGCGAACTGGCGAATGGTTTCTTCATTTTCGTTCCACGGCGGCGCCGAGAAGACCTCGCCGTAGACGTCGGCCAGTTCGTCCACCAGGTCGAGGACGGCCGGTCCATAGCAGATCACGTGTGCAGCTCCTTGGGCCGGCTTGGGCGGCTTGGGTCGTATCGCCCCTGTCGAAGGCCGAATCTACGCCTGGGGTGTTCCCCGGTCGGGAGGTCCACAGATCCGGAGGGTGTGCGACAAATCCGACTTCCGTACGGTGTCGTGGGCCACCCGTATCGGCCCGCCCGGCCCGGCGTTGAGCCCGGCGTGCGCAACAACCTCCTGAGCAGGGCACTGATGGGTCTCGCCGCCTGCGCGGTGGCGTTCTTCGTGGTCCTGGGCGTCGTGGCCGTACTGCCGCGGTCCCTCCAGGACGCGCTGCCCGACGGCGTCCTGGGCGGGGCGGCCGTCGTGCTGGCGGTGGCGGCTGCGCGCCGGTTCGCCCGCCGGGCGCGTTAGCCTCGTCCGGTGACGTTCGAACGGCTGGAGGTCCCCGCCATGGAGCAGTTCCCCACATCGGTCGTAGCCGCAGGCGGCCTCGTCGGAGGGTACGCCGCAGCCCGCTGGACCGGCAGGCGGCCGCTCGGCGGTGTGGTTCTCGCGGCGGCCGGCACCGTCGCCGCGCGCGAGTGGCACCGCCGCACGTCGCCGACGACGACGGCCCTGCTGGGCGCGGCCTACGTCGCGGCGTTCGCGGGCTCGCACCCCCTGGCGAAGAAGATCGGTGCCTGGCCCGCGGTCTGCACGGCGGCAGCCGCCGTGGCCGCCGCAGCCTACGCGGTGGCAGACCGCTAGGGCGGTCGGAATTTCACCGCGAACGTTGGGCGGACCGCCCCTTCTGGATCGTTCTCCAGAGAGGCGATATTCCGCCCCCTACTCCCCGTGGCACTCCGAGTACGGCTTGCCCGAGGTGCACCAGCAGGGGGCCGTGGGGGTGGGGGGCCAGGGGGTGGCCTTGCCGCGGGCCGCGAGGGTCGTGGCGTATTCGGCCAGGAGGCTGGGGGACGCGGGGGAGGTCTTCTCGGAGGCCGCGAAGGCCTCGTACGAGGGGACGCTCGCCGTGACGATGCCCAGGTTGGTGGTGCCCGAGGCGGCGAGGGCACGCAGGGAGGTCTCGATGTCGCGCAGGTGGGCCTCGTGCGAGGCGTACTCCGCGCCGAGCGTCGGGTAGCTGGTCAGCAACTCGGACAGTTCGCGCTGCGGCCAGTGGAGGATCGCCACCGGGAACGGGCGGGACAGGGCCGCACGGCGGTCGCCCAGTTCGGCGCGCAGGCGGGCGATCTCGGCGCGCAGCTCTGCGGGGTCGTCGGAGCCGAGGGCCCAGATGCGCTTGGGGTCGTGGAGCTCGTCGAGTGGGATGGGGCCGATGTGGCGCGTGTCGGCGACCATGTCCCAGTCGTCGTGCGGGCGCCCGAGGAGGCGGCGCACGCGGTGGCGGCCCGTCAGGAGGGCGGTCGTGGCCGGGGTGAGCGGGGTGGAGTCCGCGATCAGGAGCGTCGCGGCCTGAGTGAAGCAGTTCTCCGCGTCCTCCAACTCGTCGTGCGTCTCCAGGGCTTCCGCGATGACCTCCCACGGGGCCGGGTCCTTGGGGGAGGCGGCGCGGATGCCCGAGATGAGGGCGCGGGCCTCGGGCTCGTGGCCGTACTCCCAGAGGTTCGCCGCCTGGAGGGCCTTGATCAGGTGGGGGTCGGACGGTGAGGAGGACAGGAGCTGGTCGTAGAGGGTGCTCGCCCGGTCCCGTTCGTCGGCCAGTTCGAGGTGGGCCGCGGCCTGGAGGAGCAAGGGCTCCTGGTCCTCGGGGTAGCGGGTCGCCGTGCGGATGAGGCGCTCGGCTTCGGCGATGTGCTCGGCAGGCGTGTCGGGGCGCATGGTTCACACCGTACTGCCGCTGGTCAGTTGGTGGGGGAGGACTTAGGGTGCCGCCCGTGCGCGATCACATACCTGTGGTGGTCCAGGGGCGGGGTCGACAGGCGCGCCGGGTCGGCCCGGCGCGGATCCTGTGGGCGACCGCCGAGCTGACCGTCACCGCGGGCGTGGTGGTGTTGTTGCTGGTGGTGCACCAGATGTGGTGGACCAACCGGCAGGCCGTCGCTGCGGCGCAGGAGCAGGTCCGGGTCCTGGAGCAGGACTGGCGGGCCGATCCCCGTCCTTCCGGTTCGCCGTCCGCTTCTTCTCCCCCCGCCTCCCCTTCCGGCCCCTCGGCCGTTCCTGCTCCCCGGCCGGAGCCCGGGTCCGCCGCCGAGCCGTCGGGGGCGCGCGAGCGGGCCTACGCCGTCCTGCGCATCCCGCGCCTCGGCCTCGTCGCGCCCGTAGCGCAGGGAATCGACCGGCGGGCCGTCCTCGACCGGGGGTACGTGGGGCAGTACCCCGGGACCGCCGGGCCCGGGGAGCGGGGGAACTTCGCTCTGGCCGGACACCGCAACACCCACGGCGAGCCGTTCCGGTACGTCAACCGGCTGCGGCCGGGCGACGAGCTGATCGTCGACGTGCGGGGGCGCAGGTACACCTACGTGGTGGGAAAGGTCCTGGGCGAGACGACCGCACGGGACACCGGGGTGATCGCGCCGGTGCCGCGGAGCGTGGTGAAGCCGGAGTACGGGTACGACGAGCCCGGCGCGTACATCACCCTGACCACGTGCACGCCCGAGTACAGCTCGAAGTACCGGCTGGTGGTCTGGGGGACCCTCAGACCATGACCCGGGCCCCGCCGTTGTCGGTGGACCCGGTTACCATCGACCGAGGACGGTGCAGTTCACGGATGTGACGAGGGGGAGGTTCGCATGGGTCGGTCACGACGCTTCGACGTTCCGCCCGCCCGGATCGCCCGGCTGCTCTCCGTACTGCTCCCGCTCGTGCTGCTCGGGGGAGCCCTCGGCCTGTTCGCGGGGGAGAGCGGGCTGGGCGCCGTGGTGGTCGCCCTCGCCGCGTCCGTCGCGTCCGTCTCCGTGGGCGCCGAGGCCCTGGCCGCCGCCGCGCGGCTCGTACGGCCCGTACCGCCGCACCGCATACGCACCGCGATCCGTGATCGCGAGCAGCGCACGGCGTTCCTGCCGCAGCGCGATCCCGACGCCTCGGGCCGTTCACGACCCAGGGCACCCGGCCGTCTCGCCCCGACGGCCGCGTAGGGGCGCGCAGTACTCCCCGCCTTCTGCTGACTGATCACTGTTGTCGCCCCTCGTGGGTCGTCACGCCGAAACGCAGTTCTTTCGACGTTCGACGAGACCCCTCGGAGGGCCCACGTGTCCGTTCTCATCCACCTTGTCGCTGAGCTGGGCCGGCTTCTGGAGCCGGCCCTGGCCGAGTCCGCGACTGCTGCCGCGATCGTGCTGTTCACCGTGCTCGTACGGCTCGCCCTGCACCCGCTGAGCAGGGCCGCCTTCCGCGGTGCGACCCCGGTGGCCGGCCTCCTGCCCGTGCTGCTCCAGCTGCCGGTCTTCTTCCTCATGTACCAGGCGTTCTCGTCGGGGAACGAGCTGCTGGACCACCGGTTGTTCGCCGCCCCGCTGGGGTCCCGGTGGACCGACGCGCTCGGGGAGGGCGGCCTGTTCGGGGCGCAGGGGCTGGTGTTCCTCGCGCTCTTCGGGGCGATCGCGGTGGTAGCCGCGTGGAGTGCCGCGCGCGGCCGCCGGTCCGCCGCTGCGGCGGCTGCGGTTGCGGCCGCCCCGAAGAAGCCGGTGCATCCGGCGAAGGCCGCCAAGAAGGCCGGTGCCGGTGCCGGGAGTGCGGCGGTCGCGGGGCTGCCCGAGCTGAGCGCCGAGCAGCAGGAAGCCATGCGCAAGCTGGGCGGCGTCCTGCCCCTGCTGTCCTTCGGGACGCTGATCACCGCCGCCGTCGTGCCGCTGGCGGCCGGCCTCTACCTGCTCACCACCACCGCCTGGTCCGTGGCGGAGCGGGCCTGGTTGGAGTACCGCAAGGGGCGTGTCGCGGCGCGGGTCGCGGCCGGAGCCGCCGCCGACCGGTCGGCCGACAGGGCTGTGCGTTCCAGTCTGTGAACAGGGTCTTGCGGATGGGGTGGCCATCTTGGAGGATCGACCAATCCTCCGATGGCCGCAACCCATCGTCCGGCCCGGGGCATGCCCGTGGGCCGACCACCCACGACCACGGGAGAATGCCCATGAAGCTGCTGCGTGTCGGACCGGTCGGGTCGGAGCGCCCCGCGCTGCTCGACCAGAACGGGACCCTGCGGGATCTGTCCGGCCTGATCACGGATGTGGACGGCGCGCTGCTCGCCGACGGCTCCGTGCTGTCCCGGGTGCGGGACGCGGCCGCGTCCGGTGAGCTTCCGGTCCTGGACGCCGAAGGGCTGCGAACCGGTGCGCCGGTCGGCCGCATCGGCAAGATCGTGGGCATCGGGCTGAACTACTTCGGCCACGCGGCGGAGATCGGCGCGGAGCCGCCGGCCGAGCCGATCCTCTTCCTGAAGGCCGCGGACACGGTGGTCGGCCCCGACGACACCGTGCTGATCCCGCGCGGCAGCGTGAAGACCGACTGGGAGGCCGAACTCGGCGTCGTCATCGGCAGCACCGCCCGCTACCTGGACACCGCGGAGCAGGGCCTGGCCCACGTCGGCGGCTACCTGCTGGTCAACGACGTCTCGGAGCGCGAGTTCCAGATCGAGCGCGGGGGCACCTGGGACAAGGGCAAGAACTGCGAGACCTTCACCCCGCTCGGCCCGTGGTTGGTCACCGCCGACGAGATCCCGGACCCGCAGGTCCTGGACGTGAAGCTGTGGGTCAACGGTGAGCTCAAGCAGGACGGCAACACCTCTGATCAGATCTTCCCGGTCGGTGAGGTGGTCCGGTACCTGAGCCGGTTCATGACCCTGTACCCGGGCGACGTCATCGTCACCGGCACACCGGCCGGCGTGGCGATGGGCCAGCCGGAGCCGAAGCCGTACCTGCGGGCCGGCGACGTCGTGGAGCTGGAGATCGAGCGGCTCGGCCGTCAGCGCCAGGAGGTCAAGGGCGCGTAACCGCCGTACGGGACGCGGAGGACGGGCGAGGGACGGGCGAGGGCCGGGCAGGGCGGCCGTCGGGGCGGCCCCGCCCGTCCCGCCCGCGCCGGCTCACGCGCGTGCCCGGGACGTCACGCGGTCCCGTGCTGCCTGCGGCCTTCGGTGTTCCAGGTGCTCTCCATGCCCTCAGTGCTCTCCGTGCGCCATGGTGACGGGAAGCTCCACCGCCACGCCTTCCCGGGACGACATGCGGGCAGCCTCCAGTACGTCGAGGCAGCGCGCGGCCTCGTGCGCCGTGACCGGGGCGGGCCCGCCGGTGCGCAGGGCGGCCGCCACCGCCGCGTAGTACGCCGGGTAGTCGCCCTGTTCGGTCGGTACCGGTGCCCCGCCACCGGTCAGCGGGGATTCGCCCGAGCCCACCCGCCCCCACAGGTGCGGCGGCTCCTCGCCCCAGGGCAGCCGCCCGTCCGGCCGCAGGCCCTCCCGCAGGGCGCCCTCCTGCGGGTCCAGGCCGTACTTCACGTAGCCGGCGCGGGAGCCGAGCACCCGGAACCGCGGTCCGAGCTGGGCCGTGGCTGCGCTGACGTAGAGGTGTGAGCGGACCCCGTTCGCGTGGGTGAGGGCGATGAAGGTGTCGTCGTCGGTCTCGGCGCCCGGGCGGCGCGCGTCGGTCTCCGCGTAGACCCGCACGGCGGGCCCGAACAGCACGAGGGCCTGGTCGACGACGTGGCTGCCGAGGTCGTAGAGCAGGCCGCCGATCTCCTCCGGGGCGCCCGACTCCCGCCAGCCGCCCTTCAGCTGCGGGCGCCAGCGCTCGAAGCGGGACTCGAAGCGGTGGATCTCGCCCAGTTCGCCGTCCGCGAGGAGGCGGCGCAGGGTGAGGAAGTCGTTGTCCCAGCGGCGGTTCTGAAAGACGGAAAGGAGGACTCCGCGCCGGTCGGCCAGGGCGGCGAGCGCCCGGGCCTCGGCGGCGGTGGCGGCGAGCGGCTTGTCCACGACCGCCGGGATCCCGGCTTCCAGGGCGGCCGTGGCGAGCGGGACGTGCGTCTTGTTGGGGGAGGCGATCACGACGAGGTCGAGGTCGCGCTCCCACAGCTCGTCGGAGGTGGGGGCGGTGCGGACGCCGGGGAACTCGGCGCGGGCGCGGGCCTGCCGATCCGGGTCGGAGGTGACGACCGTGTCGAGGACGAGTCCGTCCGTGGCGGCCACGAGGGGGGCGTGGAAGACGGAACCGGCGAGTCCGTAGCCGATGACGCCGACACGAAGTGGTGCAGTGGGGGTGGGGGTGCTCATGAGGCCACTTTGGCAACAGCGTTGTCGAAGTGCAAGGAGGGTGGACAATGGGCCTGTGAACAGGGCTAGCGGGAACGGGAGCGGGAACGGCGGCCGGGGCGACGTGTACGGTCGGCGCGGCGGGGCCAACCTGCCGGCGCTGCGCGGCCACAACGACGCGCTGGTCCTGGACCTGCTCCGGGCCGCGGGGCCGGCGGGCCTGGGGCGCACGGAACTCGCCGCCCGCACGGGACTCACCCCGCAGGCCGTCAGCAAGATCACGGCCAGGCTCAGTGTGGAGGGCCTGGTCGCGGAGGCGGGCCGGGCCGCTTCCACCGGCGGCAAGCCGCGCACCCTGCTGAGGCTGGTGCCGGATGTCCGGCACGCCGTGGGGGTGCAGCTGGACCGCGACGAGCTCCGGGCGGTACGGGTGGACCTGGCGGGCCGCGTCGTCTCCGAGAGCAGCGGCCCGCTCGACTTCGGGACCGGACCGGAGGCGGCGGTCGAGGCGGTCGTACGGGCGGTCGCGCGGGTCGGCGCCCCGTCCGGCCTGCCGCCCTTGGGCGTGGGGGTGGCCGCGCCGGGACCGCTCGACCACCGGGCCGGGGTGATGGGGCGGGTGACCGGCTACCCGAGCTGGAAGGACTTTCCGCTGAGGGGGGTGCTGGAGGGGCGGCTGGGACTGCCGGTGCTGCTGGACAAGGACACGAACGCCGGTGCGGCCGCGGCCGCCGGGGCGTGGCTCCGGGCCGCCTGGCCCGATCCGGATGCGGATGGGGACGCGGACACGGGGCCGGACACCGGGCCGGACACGGGCACGGAACCGGGCGCCGGCGGGTACGCCGGCAGCGGTCCCCGCACCTGCGTGTATCTGCACGTCGGGACCGGGCTCGGCGCGGGGCTGTGGCTGGGCGACGGGGTCTACCGGGGCGTCCGCTCGGCGGCGGGCGAGTTCGGCCACCAGGTGCTCCTGCTGGACGGCCCGCCCTGCCGGTGCGGGGCCCGCGGCTGCGTGGAGGTGCTGTGCCTTGAGGCGGTGGCCCGGGGTGATCTCCCCGGGGCCGCTCGGATCCTGGGCGAGGCCGCGGCCAACCTGGTCGCGCTGCTGGACGTGGACCGGGTGCTGCTCGGCGGTCGGGTGGTGGCGGCGGCGCCGGACGTGTTCGTGTCCGGGGTCGGAGCCGTTCTCGCGGCCCGTGCGCTGGATCCGGCCCGGCCGGTGGTCGCCCTGGCGGGTGCGGGTGTGGCGGAGGGGGCGGCGGAGATGGTGCTGGCGCCGTTGTTCGGGCGCGAGTAGGGCGCGGCTCGGCCGCGCGGGTCCCGTCGGTCCGCTCCGTAAGGGGCGCATGCCGGTGCTGGTGCGTCGCGGGGGCCGTGCGTTGCCGGGTGCGGCGCTGCTGCGGGGCGATACCCCCGGGCCCCCCGTGCCTCGACCGTCGGCGGTTGATCGGGACCGGTGGGGCGGGGGGGAGCGGGGTTGACGGGTGCACCGATCGGGCGTAAACCGGAACGACTCAGGCGTGGTGCGCGGTGACGTTCGCGCCTGCGTGGGAGGGTGCGGGCAGGCCGGGGTGATGGTCACCTCGTCCGACCATCGTCCTGTCCGGCAAGCAGCGAAGGTCTTCCATGCGACTGCGCAAAGCCCTTGCCCTCACCGCCTTCCTCTCCGCCGTCCTGGCCGTCACCGCCGCACCCACCGCCGGCGCGGACGTCGGCACCGGCGGCGGTGCCCGCCCCGCTCCCGCGCTGCCGTCCCGCATCCAGGCCGCCTGCGGGGACGGCACGAGTTCCGCCTTCCCCATCGGCGCGCGGATCCGCGGTGGCCCGGCCGTGTACCGCACCGGCGGCGAGCCGCAGACCTGGTACCTGGACCTGACCAACACCACGAACTCCCGGTGCACGGCCATCCACCCCGTCGTGGTCCTCACCGACAAGGCCCGCACCCTGCGACCCGCCCACCTGCGGATGGAGTTCGAAGCCCCGGGCGGCACCCTGCCCGCCGGGCTCGAACGCAGCGACCGCGACGAGATCATCGCCGTCTTCGACGGCGGGGACGCCTTTCCCGGCTTCACCGTGGCCCCCGGCGGTACCCACACCGTGAAGGTCTCGCTCTCCTTCGCCCCCGACGCGCCCACCGGTGAGGTCGTCGCGGACGCCGCCCTCGTCCAGCGCAAGGGCGACGACGGGGACTGGATCGGCGAGGCGGGCGGCTACCGGTTCTCCGTCGAGGAGCCCGCGGGCTCCGTCGAGGCCGGCTCCCTCGCCCACACCGGACCCCACACGTGGGTGTACGGGGCGGGCGCCTTGACCGCCGTCGCCGTGGGCGGAGGCCTCCTGCTGGGAGCCCGCAGACTCCGCACCCGACCCCGCGGCCGCGGGTGCTGACGCCGTCCCGCCCGCACTGGAGTCCGCCCCCCGGCTGAAGTCCGTCCGCCCGTGATGACGTCGGCCGGCCCGTGGGGAAGTCCGCCCGCCCCCGGAGTCACGTACGGCGGCCGCGACCGCCCCGCATAGAGTCCCGCTGTGGAAAAGAACCTCCAGAGCCACCGCCCCGGCTCGCCCGTGCGGTCCGGCATCCCCGAGCACGGCCGCATCCCCAAGTACTACGCCGTCAAGGCCCGGATCGCCGAGCTCCTCGACGCGCTGGGCGAGGGCGGGACACTGCCCACCGAGCGCGATCTGGCCGAGCGGTACGAGGTCTCCCGCGAGACCGTCCGGCAGGCCCTGCGCGAGTTGCTGCTGGAGGGCCGGCTTCGCCGCTCCGGCCGGGGGACCGTCGTCGCCGGGCCCAAGCTGGAGCAGCCGCTGTCCCTCGCCAGCTACACGGAGGGGGTGCGCCGTCAGGGGCACCGGCCGGGCCGGCGGCTGATCGGGCTGGAACAGTTCCCCTGCCCGCCCGACCTCGCGCCCGGGATCGGTGCCGAGCCCGGCCAGCCCGTCTGGCACCTGGAACGGGTCCTGCTCGCCGACGACGAGCGCGTCGGCCTGGAGAGCACATACATCCAGGTGGCCCGTGCCCCGCGCCTGGACATCGATTTCCAGCCGGACTCCTCCTTCTACGGATATCTCCGCGACAGCCTCGGCATCTCCTTCGGCGAGGCCGACGAGAAGCTGGAGACCGTGCTCGCCACCCCTCGCGAGGCCCTGCTGATCGGCACCCCGCCGGCCCTGCCCATGCTGCTCATCCACCGCTTCTCGCGGGACGGGGAGGGCCGCCCCTTGGAGCGGGTGCGTTCGCTCTACCGCGGTGACCGGTTCAGCTTCACGACCCGCCTGCGCGCCGAATAACCCGACGTCAAATCAACCGTAGCCACTGAAAAAGGGTGCAGCGATATCACAGAAAGATAACGGGTCTGGTCCAATCGTCGAGGCGCGTTCACCGGCGCGTCGCCGGACCGCCCCTCCCGGGTCACGGCCGGCACCCACCGTTGGCGGCGTGAGAGTCATAGTCGTCGGAGGCGGCGTGGTCGGCACCATGCACGCCTGGCAAGCAGTCGAACGCGGCCACGAGGTCGTCCAGATCGAGCGGGAGGCCGAGGCGCGCGGCGCCTCACTGCGCAATTTCGGCCAGATCTGGGTCAGTGGACGGGCCGGGGGCGAAGAGCTCGACACCGCCCTGCGCGCCCGCGAGCTGTGGGAGCGGATCGGCGCGGAGGTGCCCGGCCTGGGCTTCCGCGCCATCGGCTCCCTCACTCCCGTCCGCAACGCCCGCGAACACGCCGTCGCCGAGGCGGCCCTGGCCCGGCCGGACGCCGCCGCCCGCGGCTACGAACTTCTCGGCGCCGGGGAGGCGCGCAGGATCAACCCGGCCCTGCGCGGCGACTTCGAAGCCGCCCTGTGGTGCGAGCGGGACGCGGCCGTCGAACCGCGCACCGCTCAGCTGCACCTGCGCGAGGCCCTGCGCGCCAAGGCCGGCAGCCGCTACACCTTCCTGCCCGGCCGCGAGGTCCGCGAGGTCACCGGCCCCGGCGCAGTCCGCGACGACCACGGCGACGTCCACCGCGGCGACGCCGTGGTCCTGGCCACCGGCGCCTGGTTGACCGGGCTGGTCCGCGAACTGGTCCCGGACCTGCCCGTGCGCCGGGTCCGGCTCCAGATGATGCAGACCGCGCCGCTCGGAGAGGCGCTCACCACCTCCGTCGCGGACGCCGACAGCTTCCGCTACTACCCCGCCTACCGGTCCGCGGCCCTCGACGAGCTGAACGCCGGCCAGGCCCAGACGCCGATCGCCGCCGCGCACCGGATGCAACTGCTGATGGTCCAACGCCAGGACGGCGGACTGACGATCGGCGACACCCACGCATACGAGCACCCCTTCGCCTTCGACACCGTCGAGGATCCGTACGAGCACCTCACCGAGGTCGTCGAGTCCTTCCTGGGCCGCTCACTGCCGAAGATCAGGCAGCGGTGGGCCGGCGTGTACGCGCAGTGCACGGACACCTCCCGCGTCGTCCACCGCCAGCAGGTCGCCGACGGCGTCTGGCTGGTGACCGGACCCGGCGGGCGCGGCATGACCTGCTCCCCCGCCATCGCCGAGACCACCGCGAACGAACTGGGCTGGTAATCCCGATGACCGACACCACCGAAACCACCGGCACCACTCGCGCCGAAGCCACCGACACCACCCGCACCACCACCGGCACCACCACCGGCGCCGGCCGGCTGGTCGTCCTCGACATGGCCGGTACCACCGTCGCCGACGGCGGCCTGGTCGAGCGCGCCTTCGAGCGGGCGGCGGGGCGCCTCGGCGTCGAGCCCGGCACCCCCGACCACGCCGAGAAGCTCCAGTACGTCCTGGCCACCATGGGCGAGTCCAAGATCTCTGTCTTCCGACACCTCTTCGGCAGGGAGGAGCTGGCCCGTCGCGCCAACTCCGCCTTCGAGGAGGCCTACGCGGAGCTCGTCGACGGCGGCCTGGTCGCCGAGGTCCCCGGCGCCCGCGCCGCGATCGAGGAGCTCCGTGCCGACGGCCGGACCGTCGCCCTGACCACCGGCTTCGCCCGCGTCACCCAGGACGCCATCCTGGACGCACTCGGCTGGCAGGACCTCGCGGACCTCACCCTCTGTCCCGCCGACGCGGGCGGCCGCGGCCGGCCCTTCCCCGACATGGTGCTGACCGCGTTCCTGCGGACCGGTGCCGCGGCCCGGGTCGCGGATGTCGCCGACATCGTGGTCGTCGGCGACACGGCCTACGACATGCTCAGCGGGCGGCGCGCCGGAGCGGGCATCGTGGCGGGCGTCCTCACCGGCGCCCACGACCGCGCGGCGCTGACGCGGAACGGCGCGACCCACATCCTCGGCTCCGTCGCCGAACTCCCGCGGCTCCTCACGGAGTCGGCGTGAGCGGTATCCGCTTCGACGGGGTCAGCGTCGCCTACGACGGCAACACCGTGCTGGACCGCCTCGACCTGACCGTGGAGGCGGGCGAGGTGATGGCGCTGCTCGGACCCTCCGGCTCGGGCAAGACCACCGCCCTGCGCGCAGTCGCCGGCTTCGTACGGCCCGGCGCGGGACGGGTGCTCATCGGCGGCCGGGACGTCACCGCACTCCCGCCGCACCAGCGCGGCATCGGCATGGTCGTCCAGCAGTACGCGCTCTTCCCGCACATGCGGGTCGAGGACAACGTCGCCTTCGGCCTCAAGGCCCGGAAGGCGCCGAAGGCCGACGTCCCCGGCCGGGTCGCCGAAGCCCTGGAGATGACGGGCATGGCCGCCTACGCCCGGCGCTACCCGCGCGAGCTGTCGGGCGGCCAGCAGCAGCGGGTCGCCCTCGCCCGCGCCCTCGCCATCCGCCCCGGCGTGCTCCTGCTGGACGAACCGCTCTCCGCCCTCGACGCACAACTGCGCTCCGGGATGCTCGCCGAACTGGCCCGACTGCACCGCGAACTGCCCGACGTGTCCATCCTGTACGTCACGCACGACCAGGTGGAGGCGCTCACCCTAGCCGACCGGATCGCCGTCATGGATCGCGCCCGGCTGCAGGACTGCGGAACACCGCAGGAGCTGTACCGGGCCCCGCGCACGGAATTCACCGCCTCCTTCGTCGGCGACGCGAACCTGCTCCCGGTCACGGTGGCGGACGGCGGCGCCGTCTTCGAGGGCCGCGCGCTGACCCTCGACCCGGGGCGCGCGGCGCCGGGAGCCGCGGCCACCCTGTGCGTACGGCCGCACCTGCTCGGTCTCGGTACCGGCCCCAACGCGCTGAGCGGCACCATCACCGAGGTGCAGTGGCGGGGTTCCACGCACCGGCTGTACGTCGACGTCGGCGGACACCGGGTGAAGGCGGACCTTCCCGAACTGCGGGAGACGCCCTCGCTGGGAGACCCGGTCACGCTGCACTTCGAGCCGCGCGACGCCGTGCTGCTGGCCGCAGGGGTGACCCGTGCCTGACGCCGCGCGGCAAGCCCCGCCGCCCCCGCCGCCGGGCTCCGCCGCACCCCCGCCGCCCGACCCGGTGCCCCCGGTCCTCCCCGCTCCCGGTCCCGCCCTCGCGGCCCCCGGGGCGCCCCCGCGGGGGATCCCGCGCAGTGTGTGGGCGGTGCCGCCGGTGGCCGTGCTCGCGCTGCTGTTCCTGTATCCCCTCGCGCTGGTCGTCCAGCAGTCCCTCACTCCCGACGACGGCGGCGGCGCCTTCGACGCCTATGCCCGCGTCTTCGGGTCGCAGGCCTTCCGCGACGCCCTCGGGACCACCGTCTGGCTCGCGGTCGGAGCCACCCTCGGCTGCCTGCTCCTCGGGTTCACGCTCGCGCTGATCATCGCGTTCGTGCCCTTTCCCGGAGCCCGCGCCGTCGCCAGGTTCATCGATGTCTTCCTCTCCTTCCCCTCCTTCCTCATCACTCTCGCCCTCCTCTTCCTCTACGGCACCGTCGGCATGGCCAACGGCCTCGTCACCGGGTTCACCGGCGCCGCCGAGGGGCCGTTCCGCTTCCTCACCACCCCCTGGGGCGTCCTGCTCGCGGAGATCACCTACTTCACGCCCTTCGTGATCCGCCCGCTCCTCGCCGCGTTCTCCCAGCTCGACACGGCCCAGCTGGAGGCTGCCGCGAGTCTGGGCGCGCGCCCCGCCCGGATCGTGCGGCGGGTGATCCTGCCCGAGGCCCTCCCGGCTCTCGCGGCCGGCGGCAGCCTCGTCCTCGTCATGTGCCTCAACGAGTTCGGGATCGTCCTGTTCACCGGGGCCAAGGGGGTCACGACCCTGCCGATGCTCATTTACGGCAAGGCCATCCTCGAATCCGACTACCCGGCCGCCTGCGTGGTCGCCGTCGTCAACATCGTGATCTCCGTAGGCCTGTTCGGCCTCTACCGGATGGTGGGCAAGCGTGCTGGTGCATAGCAAGACCGGCCGCTGGGCCGCCTGGGGCCTTTTCGGGCTTCTGTTCCTGCCGCTCTTCGCGCTGCCCCTGGCCGTCGTGGTCGCGGCGTCCTTCGCCACCCACTGGTCCGGAGCCTTCCCCTCCGGCCCGACCGCCGCCCACTACGCCGCCGCCGTGCGCGGCGAGTCCCTCCAGGCCCTCACCACCAGCCTGGTCACCGCCGTCGCGGCCAGCCTCCTCGCGCTCACCGTCGGCACCTGGTCCGCGCTGGCCGCCGCCGCGCTGGGAAAGCGGGGCAAGCGGCTCCTGGACGCGCTGTTCATGCTGCCCGTGGCGGTGCCGTCCGTGGTCGTCGGCCTCGCCGTCCTCGTCGCCTTCAGCCGCCCGCCCGTCCTGCTCAACGGCACCGCCCCGATCGTCGTCCTGGCCCACACCGTCCTCGTCACGGCGTTCGCCCACCAGTCGGTGTCCGCCGCCATCGTCCGGCTCGACCCCGCCTACGAGCAGGCGGCGGCCTCCCTCGGCGCCCGTCCCGGGTACGTGCTGTGGCGGGTCCGGCTGCCCCTCCTGCTGCCGTCCCTCACGGCCGCGGCCGGACTCTGCTTCGCCCTGTCCATGGGTGAGCTCAGCGCCACGATGATGCTCTACCCGCCGGACTGGGTGCCCCTCCCGGTCCGTATCTTCACCGCCACCGACCGCGGTTCGCTCTTCGGCGGATCCGCCGTCGCCGTCGTCCTGATGGCCACCACCGTGCTGGTCCTGCTGTCCGTCTCCCGCATCCGCACCAGGGCCTCGTACCGCTGATTCCCTCCGCCCCCGCCGAGCCGGGCGGATCCCCACCGATCGCAGTCGATCGCGGCCGGTCTCCGTCGAACTCCGCCCGTCCCCCGCCCGCCGAATCCTGTACCCCGTAAGGAAGTTCCATGCCCAGAACCCTCGTGCTCCGCGCCTGCGCCGCGGTCACCGGCAGCCTCGCCCTCACCGTCTCACTCACCGCCTGCGGCGGCTCCTCCACGGCCGGCCCCGCCGAGTCCGGGGAGACCGAGAAGGTCGTCACCGTCTACAGCGCCGACGGCCTCAAGGGCGAGAAGGGCGACGGCTGGTACGACCGGGTCTTCGCCGACTTCACCAAGAAGACCGGCATCGAGGTCAAGTACGTCGAGGGCGGCTCGGGTGAGATGGTGCAGCGCGCCGTCCGCGAGAAGACCAACACCCAGGCCGACGTGCTGATCACCCTGCCGCCCTTCATCCAGCAGGCCGACGGCAAGGGCCTGCTCCAGCCCTATGTGCCCCGGGGCGCCGACAAGGTCAACGGCGCGGACAAGTCCACCGACGGCAAGTGGACCTCGGTCGTCAACAACTACTTCGGCTTCGTCTACAACAAGAAGGAGCTCGCCGAGGCCCCCAGGACCTGGGAGGAGCTGCTGGACGCCCGCTACAAGGACAAGCTCCAGTACTCCACGCCGGGCGTCGCGGGCGACGGCACCGCCGTCCTCATCAAGTCGATGCACGACTTCGGCGGCAAGGAGCCGGCGATGGAGTACCTGAAGAAGCTCCAGGCCAACAACGTCGGCCCGTCCTCCTCCACCAGCAAGCTCGCGCCCAAGACCGACAAGGGCGAGCTGCTCGTGGCCAACGGCGACGTCCAGATGAACTTCGCGCAGTCCAAGTCCATGCCGAACCTGGGCATATGGTTCCCCGCGAAGGAGGGCGGCAGGCCCACCACCTTCGCCCTGCCGTACGCGGCGGGCCTGGTCGCCAAGGCCCCGCACTCCGAGAACGGCAGGAAGCTCCTCGACCACCTGCTCGGCGAGGAGGCCCAGCGGCTGGTCAGCGAGGTGGGCGGCGGCTTCCCGGCCCGCAGCGACGTCAAGCCGACCGACGCCAACGCCGTCGAACTCACCAGGCTCATGACGGGTGTCGAGATCTTCGAGCCGGACTGGGCGGACATCGACAAGAACCTCACCGACTACGTGGACGCGTGGAAGTCGGCAACCGGAAGCTGACCTGTCGCCTCCCGGTCACCCATGACCGGCACAGTGACACTCGCATAACGGGTCTGGACCGAAGACCGCACCTTCGGTCCGGGCCCGGCGCCGGCCGGGGGTGTCCTGCCGATCGCGCCGGGCCCGCGGGCCCTGGCACCGCACCCCCTGGCACCGCACCCCCTGGCACGTCACCCCCAGCGCCCCTTCCCACGTTCACTCCCGGAGGAGTTCGTGTCTCCTGCCGTCCCCGCCGTCCCTGCCGGACGCACCCTCGCCGTGGCCGCCACCGCCACCGCCCTGATCGCCGCCGCCCTCGGCGCCCCCACCGCCACCGCCGCCGCGGCCGGCACCAGCGACAAGGTCCTCGTCATCGGCGTCGACGGCGCGGTCCTCGACCGCGTCAAGGCCGCCGACGCCCCGCACCTGCAGGGCCTGATGGCCCAGGGGCTGACCGCCCGCAGCACCCTCTACGCGAGTCCGATGGCCGCCACCTCCTCGGGCCCCGGCTGGTCCACCATCGCCACCGGCGTCTGGCCCGACAAGCACGGGGTGAAGGACAACTCCTTCATCGGCAAGAACTACGCCGCCCACCCCGACTTCCTCACTCGCATCGAGAACGCCAAGCCGGCGCTCAACACGTACGCGGCCGCGGACTGGGAACCCATCACCTCCACCGACCAGAACGGCCCGATCTTCTCCGCCAAGGTCGACAAGCGCCTCTCCCTCAAGGGCGACCGCGACGGCTACCGCAAGGAGGACCCGAAGGTGGCCGCCGCGGCCGCCACGGAACTGCGCACCCAGAACCCGGACGCCGCCTTCGTCTACCTCGGCGAGATCGACGCCGCCGGCCACTCCCACGGCGCCGCCAGCCAGCAGTACCTCGACGCCGTCGCCCGCGTCGACGCCCTGGTCGGCCAGCTCCTCGCCGCCGTAGAGAACCGCCCGACGTACGGTCGGGAGAACTGGAAGATCCTGGTCACCACCGACCACGGCCACACCTCCTCGGGCGGCCACGGCGGCTCCACTCTCGCCGAACGCGGCACCTTCGTGATCGCCAAGGGCGCCGGGATCCCCGCCGGTTCGGTCCGCGACGACGTCAAGCTGGCCGACGTGGCCGCGACCGCCCTCGCCCAGGTCGGCGTCAGCGCCCCCGGCATCGACGGCGTCCCGCTGGGCTCCCCGGACGCCGACCCCTTCGACACCGTGCGCCCCGCCCTCCAGGCCCGGGTGGACGAGACGGGCATCCCGGCCGGAGTGAAGGGCTTCACGCACACCCCGCCCGCCGGCTGGTCCGTCGACAACTCGAAGATGGGCACGGGCGGTGTCAGCGAGTGGGCCGGCTGGGCCTTCGCGACCGACGAGTTCTGGACCCAGTCGCAGCGCGACCAGTGGCGCGAGCTGAACGTCCGCTCCCGTGACGTCTTCGCCGTCGCCGACTCCGACGAGTGGGACGACAAGGCCCACACCGGCACCTTCGACTCCACCCTCGTCACCCCCAAGTGGCCGGTCACGGGCGGCAGTACACGCACCCTCACCTTCCAGACGCACTACCGCCACGAGGCGGGCCAGACCGCCCAGGTCCTCGTCTCGTACAACGGCGCCGCCCCGACGGTGGTGAAGACCTACACCGCCGATGCCGTCGCCAAGACCGAGTCCCTCGCCCTCCAGGTCCCGACCGGAGCCACCGACGTCCAGGTCCGATTCCGTTACAGCGGCGACAACAACTGGTTCTGGACCGTCGACGACGTCCGGCTGGGCTGACCGCCCGCCCTCCCGCGTCCGGGCTGTGGACGGCCGAGACGTCCGCAGCCCGGCCCGGATAGGGTGGTACAGACCAGAGGCAGCAGGTCAGCGAGAGCGGAGAACAGTCCCGTGGCAGAGCGCAAGCCGATCGAATCGTGGCTCACCGACATGGACGGGGTCCTCATCCACGAGGGCACGCCGATCCCGGGCGCCGATGCCTTCATCAAGCGGCTGCGCGAGTCGGGCAAGCCCTTCCTGGTGCTGACCAACAACTCCATCTACACCCCGCGCGACCTCCAGGCCCGCCTCGCCCGCATGGGTCTGGACGTCCCCGTCGAGAACATCTGGACCTCCGCCCTGGCCACCGCGAAGTTCCTCGACGACCAGCGCCCCGGCGGCACGGCCTACGTCATCGGCGAGGCCGGTCTGACGACCGCCCTGCACGACATCGGCTACGTCCTCACCGACCACGAGCCCGACTACGTGGTGCTGGGCGAGACCCGCACCTACAGCTTCGAGGCCATGACCAAGGCGGTCCGCCTGATCAACGCCGGGGCGCGCTTCATCTGCACCAACCCCGACGAGACCGGTCCCTCCACCGAGGGCCCGCTCCCCGCCACCGGCGCCGTCGCCGCGCTGATCACCAAGGCGACCGGCAAGCAGCCGTACTTCGCGGGCAAGCCGAACCCGCTGATGATGCGCACCGGCTTGAACGCCATCGGCGCGCACTCGGAGACCAGCGCGATGATCGGCGACCGGATGGACACCGACGTGCTCGCCGGTCTGGAGGCCGGCATGCGGACCTTCCTGGTACTGACCGGGCTGACCAGTGAACAGGACACCGAGAAGTTCCCCTACCGCCCGACCGAGACGGTCGCCTCGATCGCGGACCTGGTCGACCTGGTCTGACGGACGGCGGCCCGTACGGCCGTCCGGGCGTACCGCGTTTGGGGCGTACGGCTGACACGTACGGCGCCGCTCCGGATGCGGAGCGGCCTGCCGCGCGTGAATCTCCTTGTCGAGGAGGTTCACCATGCGCAGTGTTCCGATCGCTGTCCGCACCGCCGCCGTGGCCGCCGCTCTGGCCGCGTTCTCCGCGGTGACCGTCGTGTCCGCGCCCGCCGCCCTCGCGGGTGAGGAGGACCGTGGCGACCGCGGCAGCATCACGGTCGACCCGAACCCGGCCGCCCCGGGAGCGCAGGTCAAGCTGCGGGTCCACGGCTGCGAGGGCAACCGGGGGGCGGCCAAGTCCTCCGTCTTCGTCTCGGACGCCGATCTCTACGGACGCGACGGCGGGCGCCGCAGTCCGCTCTACGGCGACGCGATGATCAGCTCGCACGCCTCGCCGGGCTGGCACGCCGTCCGGGTGTACTGCGACGGCGGTGAGAAGTTCACCGGCTCCGTGCAGGTCGCCGCCCGCCGCCACCCCTCCCACCACGCCTCGCCGATCTGGCCCGTCCACGCGGGCGGCGGCGGCATGGCGGACCGCCCGGCCGAGGCTCCCGGCCTGCTCACGGCGGCGAAGAAGGAGCACACGGGCGGCGACGGCCCGGGGACGCCGCACACGGTGATCGGCGCCGTGCTCGCCGCGGTGGCCACGCTGGCCGTCGCGGGCCGCGCCCTGGCCCTGCGCCGTCGCCGCAGCGGCGAGTGAGGCGGGCGGCGCGTGGGCGAGGAGTGGCGGACGGACGAGGCCAAGGCTTCCGCCGGGGGTCGGTTGCTGACCTTCGCGGCCTGGTCGGTGCTGGTGCTGGGCCTGTGGCTGTGGGGCCGTGAGCTGACCGTGCCGCCGGCCCCGCTCGCCGGGCAGGGCGGCGGAGGATTGAGCGCGGGGCTGCCGGCCGCGCACGCCCCCGTCGCGGGATCGCTGCCGCAGCGCGTCGACGTGCCGTCCATGGGGATCCAGGCCCCGGTGGTCTCCCGGGGTCTGGACAAGGACGGTGCGATCGATCCGCCGCCGTACGACAGCCCCGGCACGGTGGGCTGGTGGGGGCAGGGCGTCCAGCCGGGGGCGGTGGGGACGGCACTGATGGTGGGACACGTCGACACGCGGTCCAAGCCGGCGGTCTTCTACGGCCTGAGCACGGCGAAGCCGGGTGACAAGGTGCGCGTGGTGCGGGCGGACGGCTCCGTCGCCGAGTTCACGATCGAGGACGTACGGGTCTACGAGCGTGCTGCCTTCGACGCGCACAGGGCGTACGGCCCACGGGTGCCGGGCCGTGCGGAACTGCGGCTGGTGACCTGCGGGGGGACGTACGACAAGACGGCCAAGGAGTACACGGCGAACGTGGTGGTCTCCGCCTATCTCACCGGCGTGGGAGTCCGCTCCGGCACGTCGGTCTAGCGCGCCCGGCGCACGGAGCCCTCGCACGGGAACGAAGAAGCCCCTCACAGGTTTCCCTGTGAGGGGCTTCTTCCGTCTGTGCGCCGCCAGGGACTCGAACCCCGGACCCGCTGATTAAGAGTCAGCTGCTCTAACCAACTGAGCTAGCGGCGCTTGCTGACAGGGAAAACTCTACCCCACCTCCGCGGGTGCTCATGACCAGCCACGCCCACCTTGTCCGATTAACCCATGTTTGGGCAGTTTATCGTGCACGATATGTCTGCGCCGCCCGCATCTGACGCTCTACCAGATGCGGCCCCGGTCGACCACTGGAACAGCAGGGGAGTGGACGGAACCGCATGACGATGCAGCCCCCGGCGCATGTGCAGATGCCCATGCCCGCTTTCGAGGAGTACGAGCCCGCGGGCGACTGCGTGTGCCGGGGCTGCGCCCAGCGCCGCCGGGACCTCGCCCGCGCCGGAGCCATACCGCTTCGGGACGGCGGCCACCCCGCCGCGCGCGGCGCGCGGCGGGCGCTGGTCGTGGCCACCGCAGCCGGAGTGGTCCTCGGCGGTGGCGGCGGCACCGCGGTGGCCCTGAGCGCACCCGCCACCGGACCGGTGGCCCTCGACGACCCCGGCAGCCCGCAGGGCGGCCGCGCCCCCCTGCACGGCCCGAAGGGCATGCCGGGCAACCCCGGGGCGCCGGCCCGGCCCGGCGCCGTCAAGCGGATCGACCGCACGACGATCATCAACAGGGCCAAGCTGTGGCTGGACGCGCGGGTTCCGTACAGCATGTCCGCGTACTGGTCGGACGGCTACCGGCAGGACTGCTCGGGCTACGTCTCCATGGCCTGGAACCTCGGCTCGAACGAGTGGACCGGCAGCCTCGACACGTTCGCCACCAAGATCACGAAGGAGGAGTTGCTGCCGGGGGACATGCTGCTCTTCCACAACCCGGCGGACCCCAACAACGGCTCGCACGTGGTCCTCTTCGGCGGATGGGTCGACGAGACGCGCACCCACTACGTCGCCTACGAGCAGACGCGCCCCACGACGCGGAAGCAGGCCACGCCCTACGGCTACTGGGCCAATGCGGCGAAGTACGTCCCCTACCGGTTCAACGGGGTGACCGGCGGCATCGTCCCGGAGGCCCCGGGCACCGTCCCCGCCCCCGAAGCGCCGGCGGCGGGCCCGAAACCCGGCGACCCCGCCAGGACCTTCCCGGGCGCGGACACGTTCGGCCCGGGCGCCGTCAACGACCACGTCGCCCAGCTGGGCCGGATGCTGATCGAGCGCGGTGCCTACCGCTTCTACCCCAAGGGGGTGGCCGACCGGACGTGGAGCGACCACGATCGGCTCGCCACCCAGGCCTTCCAGCGGGCGCAGGGCTGGACGGGCGCCGACGCCGACGGCGTGCCCGGCGCGCACACCTGGCGCCTGCTCGTCGACAAGCAGGGCAAGAACATCCCGCCGACGGTGGGCGCGGCGCCCGGCCCCGGCGGCGTACGGGCCTACCCCGGCGCCGCGGTGTTCCGCCCGGGGCAGTCGCACCCGGCCATCGAGGCCCTCGGCCGACAGTTGGTGAAGAAGGGCTTCGGCAGGTACTACACGTCCGGGCCGGGCCCCCGCTGGGGCGAGGCCGACCGCCGCAACGTCGAGGCCTTCCAGCGCGCGCAGGGCTGGCGCGGGGCCGCGGCCGACGGCTATCCGGGCCCGGAAACGTGGCGTCGGTTGTTCGCATGACGGAGGTAACGATGTTTCCCACGCGCACCACCTCGACGACGGGCACCCTCCGCCTGCCGGCCGCGCCCGAGCCCGCCCCGACCTCCTTCGGTTGGGCCGCCACCACCCCGACCCTGTCCCTGCGGGCCGCACCCCCGCCGGCTGCGGAACGGGCTCCGTCCCACACCGGCGACGGGCCCGCCGCGCCGCCCGCCACCGGGTCCGTTCCGCCGCCGGCCGGTGAGGCCGTGCCCGGTCCCGTCCCGGTGCCCGCGGCCGCATCGGGTGCGGTGTCGGCGGAGCCGCCGGGGGAGTCCTGGCCCGCGCCCGCCGCATCGGCGGCGCCCGTTCCGACCCCGTCCGGGCCGGGGGAGCCGTGGCCCGTGCCCGTCGGGCACGGTTCGACGGCGGTGCCCGCCCGGCCCTCCGTATCGGCGCCGGCCGGGTCGGCCTCCTCCGGGCCGGCCCCCGCCGCCGTTGCGTGGCCCGCCGTCGCACCGCACGGGGTACCGGTTCCCGCCGGACAGGCCCCGCCCCGGGCTGCCGAGCCGTCTGCGGTGTCTGCCCGGCAGCCCGGGCCCGCCGCACAGACCCCGCAGACCCCGGACGGGTGCGGTTCCGCGGCCGTGCCGGGGGCGGTGCTCGCGGGGGTGCCCGCAGCGCAGGCCCCGCGGGCCGTACCGCTCGGCACGTACGCCGTGCCCCCGGCGGTGGAGCAGCCCGTGGGGCCCGCCCCGGAGACGGCCTCCGAGCCGCCCGCCGTTCCGGCGCCCGCCGGTGAGGCCGAGCCTCTGGCGGCGCGGGCGCCGCACGCGTCCTCGTCGCAGCCGGCGCCCCGCCCGGCGGACAGGGTTTCCGGACCCCTCCTCCCTGCTCCTGCGGCGGCTCCGCTCGCGCACGGCGAGACGGCCGGGGTGGACGACGGCTCCGGCCGCGTCCCGGCGCCGGGTCCGCAGGCGGCCGAGGCGGCCGAGGCCGCGGCGCGGGGGCGGGCCGAGCCCGAGCACACCCGGGCGGGCTCGGAGGGCGGACGGCCGGACGCCGGTGTCCCGCACCCGCAGTGCGGGGAGCGCGAGGAGTCCGGTGCCGCCCCGAACTCGGGCGTGCCCGGACCGGGCGTCGCCGAGATCGTCGCCCGGGCGGTGACGCGCGCCATGGAGGAGGACAGCGCCCGGGACCTCCCGAACGCCGCCGCCCCCCACCGCGGGACCGCCGTCACCGAGGTCCCGTTGCACCTCCCGTTCCGTGCCGCGTCGACCGGCCTCCTGCCCCAGCGCGCCCCCGCGGCGGTGGCCCGCCCCGTGCGCCCCGCCCCCGGCCGCCGGGTCCCCCGCGGCGACGACCAGCTCCGCGAGCACCGTGGCCCGGTGCTGCCCGGCTGGGTCGGCGTGGCCGTCGGCGGCCTCGCCCTCGTCGGCTGCACGGCGGTGCTCTGGCGGGCGGGGGCCGTCCCCGACGCCTTCGCGGCCGCGTTCGGGGCCGCCCCCCGCGCCTACCGCGGACTGCGTGCCGCCGACTGGCCGCCGCTGGCCTTCCTCGGCGTCGTGGCCCTCGTGGCGCTCGGCGGCCTCGGCCGGGCGCGTACCGGCCACGCCTGGGTGCTCACGCTCTTCGGCCGCTACCGCGGCACGGTCCGCCGAACCGGTCTGACCTGGGTCAGCCCTCTCCTGCTGCGCCGCCGGGTGGACGTACGCCTGCGCCACTGGCGCAGCGACCCGATGCCCGCCGTCGACTCCGGCGGACTGGCCCTCCAGGTGGTTGTCCAGGTCGTCTGGCAGGTCAAGGACACCGCCCGTGCCACGCTCGCCGTCGCGGACCACACCGGATACCTCGCCGAGCAGGTCGAGTCCGCCATGGCCCGCGTGCTCTCCCAGCTTCCGGCGGACGCCTTCCACGAGGACGCCCCGACCCTGCGCGACGCCGAGGCCGTCGGCGACGCGCTGACCCGGATGCTGGCGGCCGAGACCGAGGCGGTCGGGATCGAGGTGTTCTCGGCCCAGCCGACCCGGATCGAGTACGCGGCCGAGGTCGCCGAGGCCATGCGCCGCCGCCGGGTCGCGGCGATCGACGCCAAGCATCGGGACACGGTGCTGGCCTCGGTGGTGGACGCGGTGGACGACACCGTCCACCGGCTGACCTCGCGCGGACTCGTCGAGCTCGACGACTACGAGCGCAAGGCCCTGGTGAAGGACCTCACGGTCGCCTTCTGCACGGGACGCGCCGACTAGGGCCGGCCGGGGGCGTGGGGCAGGCGGGGCCTTCGCGATGCGCCCGGGCGGGGCCGGGGCACGTACCGCGTCGGGAGCGGGAGCGGGAACGGGTGGCCGGAAGAGACCGGACCACCCGTTCTCTCATTGGTATGGACATGGCCAACTCTCGTCAATAATCTGGGACTTGGTCTAGACCTGAATCCCCTGCGCGCGCTCGCCGAACTCCCCCCACGTCCAAGGAGCATCATGCGTAACGTCCGCGTGCCCGGACGGGCCGGCGTCGCCGCGCTCGGTCTCGGCCTCGTTGCCGCAGTCACCCTCGTCGGCGCCCCCAGCGCCAGCGGTCACGGCTACACCGACACCCCCATCAGCCGCCAGAAGCTCTGTGCCAACAGGACGGTCTCCGACTGTGGTGCGATCCAGTGGGAGCCGCAGAGCGTCGAGGGCTTCAAGGGCTTCCCGGCCGCCGGCCCCGCCGACGGCAAGATCTGTTCCGGAGGCCTTTCGCAGTTCGCCGAGCTCGACAACCCGCGCGGCGGCGCCTGGCCCACCACCAAGGTGACCAGCGGTCAGGGCTATTCCTTCCGGTGGCAGTTCACTGCCAACCACTCCACCACCGACATCAAGTACTACGTCACCAAGAACGGCTGGACCGGCACCAAGGCCCTCACCCGCGCCGATCTCGAACCCCAGCCCTTCCTCACCGTCGCCTACAACGGCGCCCGCCCCGCGATGACCACCGTGCACCAGGGCGCCATGCCAAGCGGCAAGACGGGCCGGCACCTCATCCTGGCGGTCTGGACCGTCAACGACACCCCGATGGCCTTCTACGCCTGCTCGGACGTTCAGTTCTGACCGTACGTCAGCTACCCTCCGGCGGCATGCGGACGACGACAGCACCCGAAACCGTCGCGGAGCTCATAGCGCGCCAATGGGGCGACCACCGGCCCGGGCTGAAGCACGCGGAAGGCGTCCTCACCCACCACCGGACCGCCCGCGAAGCCGCCGCACGCGCCGCGCTCCTCGTCGACCTCATGCCCGCGGAGGCCGAGCCGCACCTCGGGGTCCTGCTCGACAACACCCCCGAGTTCCCGTTCTGGCTCGGCGCGGCGGCCCTCGCCGGGGCCGCCGTCGCCGGGATCAACCCCACCCGGCGCGGCCCCGAGCTGGCCCGGGACATCCTGCACACCGAGTGCCGGCTCCTGATCACCGAGCCCGCCCACCTTCCCCTGCTGCGCGGCCTCGACCTGCCGGGCGTACGCGTCCTGATCACCGGCACCGAGGAGTACGAGGCCCTCCTCGCGCCCTACGCGGCCGCCAAGCCCGGCGACGCCGCACTGCGCACCCCCGGCCCGGACTCCCGCCTCCTCCTCTACTTCACCTCCGGCTCCACCGGCGCTCCCAAGGCCGCCATCTGCAGCCAGGGCCGGCTCGCCGCCGCCGGAGCCTCGCTGGCCCGCAGCTTCTCCGTCGGCCCGGCCGACGTCCACTACGTGTGCATGCCGCTCTTCCACGGCAACGCCGTCATCGCCGACTGGCTCCCGGCGCTCGTCGGCGGGGCCGCGGTGGCCCTGCGGCGGCGCTTCTCCGCCTCGGCGTTCCTGGACGACGTACGGGCGTACGAGGCCACCTACTTCACCTACGTCGGGCGGGCGATCCAGTACCTGCTGGCCACCGGGCCCCGCCCCGACGATCGTGTCCACCGCCTGCGGCTCGGCTTCGGCACCGAGGCCGGGGCGGTGGACGCGGCACGCTTCGCCGAGCGATTCGGCGTCCGCCTGGTGGAGGGCTACGGCGCCACCGAGGGCGGCGCCTCGATCCAGCGCACCCCGGACACCCCGCCGGGCGCCCTGGGGCGGGCGGGTGCGGGCGACGACCTGGCGGTCATCGACCCGGAGACGGGCGCGGAATGCCCTCCGGCCGTCCTGGACGGGGGCGGCCGCCTCCTCAGCGGCTCGGCCGCCATCGGGGAACTCGTCAACCGGGGCCACAGCCTGTTCGAGGGCTACTGGCGCAACCCCGAGGCGGAGGCCGACCGCACCCGCGACGGCTGGTACTGGACGGGCGACCTGTTCTTCCGCGACGCGGCGGGCTTCCTCTACTTCGCGGGCCGCACCGACGACCGGCTCCGCGTCGACAGCGAGAACCTCGCCGCAGCGGTGATCGAGAACATCCTGGCCCGCTGGCCGCAGGCAGCCGCGGTGGCCGTCTACGGGGTCCCGGACGAGGTCGCCGGCGACCAGGTGATGGCGGCCCTGTCCCTCCGGGAGGGGGCGGAGTTCTCCCCGGACGCCTTCGCCGCCTTCCTCGCCGACCAGCCGGATCTGGGCACGAAGATGCTTCCGCGCTATGTCCGCGTCGTCCCGGAGATGCCGGTCACCGCGACGAACAAGGTCCACCGGGTGTCCCTGCGCCGGGCGGGCTTCCGATGTGCCGACCCGGTCTGGCACCGGTCCCCCGCGGGGGGCTACACCCTCCTGACCCCGCCCGAGCTCATGGCCCTGCTGGCCCGGTACGCGGCGCAGGGCCGCACGGACCTCCTCGACCGCGAAGCGGGCCGCCGCTAAGGAGGGCGGTGTTCCGGAACGGAGAAAGGCGCAGGTGGGGAGTGGGCTCGGGGCCGTCCGGGCCGGGGCGGCCGCCCGCCGCGGGTACCCGCGCGGGGCGTGGTGTGGAGCACCCCTGAGGACCGGGTAGTATTTTCTCTGTCAGCAGGCGCCGCTAGCTCAGTTGGTTAGAGCAGCTGACTCTTAATCAGCGGGTCCGGGGTTCGAGTCCCTGGCGGCGCACCTGTCCTTCGGGCGGTTTCCGGTTCACCGGGAACCGCCCGAAGTGTTTTCCGGCCGGCCCCGAACGGTCTCGCCCGGGCCTCCTGCTGTGGGCCACTGGTCGGCGCCACCTCCCGCTGGGGCGCCGCTAGAGGGTGAGCGACAGCAGCAGCGGCGCGGCCTTCCGGTTCAGGGTGTCGGCCGCGGCGCGCAGCCGGTGCGCGTGCTCGACCGGCATCGACAGCGCCAGGCAGCCGACCGAGGCCCCCGCCGTGATCGGGACGGCCGCGCAGACCGTGCCCACGGCGTACTCCTGCAGGTCCAGCATCGGGACGGTGGCCGGCTGGGCGTCCAGCTTGGAGAAGAGGACCCGCTCGTTCACGATCGTCTTCGACGTGAGCCGGGCGATCTTGTGTCGGGACAGGTGGTCGCGCCGCCCGTTCAGGTCCAACTGGGTCAGCAGGCACTTGCCGACCGCGCTGGCGTGCGCAGCCGACCGGAAGTCGACCCACTCGTGGACCTTCGGGGTGCGAGGGCTGTCCGCGAACTGCGTGATCCTGACCTCGCCGTCCACGTACCGGCTGATGTAGACGGCCGCGCCGACCGAATCGCGCAGCCGGTCGAGGGTCTCTTGGAGGTTGTCGGTCAGGGCCTGCTGGCGGTCGGTGCCGGACCCGAGCAGGACGAGGGAGTCCCCTATGGCGTACGCGCCGTCCGCCACCTGCAGGACGTATCCCTCCCGGCGCAGCATCAACAGCATGGGGGCGAGATGGACTGCGGGCAGGCCGGTCTCACGCGCGATCTGCATGTCGGTCACACCGCCGGTGTGCCGTGCGATCGTTTCGAGTACGCGCAGTGCGTACTGCACCGAGTGGAACGGCGCGGTCGGCTCGGGCTTCAGCGCCACGGTTTCCCCCCTAGCAGGTTGTTACCGCTTGCCTTACCACGATAGCCATCAAGAGGCCCCTGTGGAGCGTCGGTTGGGGAGATTGATGGCTCGATCGCGTCCGTCTGCCTCGATCTATGACGCAGGCATATGCCGTGGTCACACGTCCCGCGCCGTCGCTCCGGGAATGCCCGGCGACCGGTCACGGTTCGAGTTCTTCGTACGGTTTCGCGCGGACGTCGCGCGGACGTGGACGACGGTACGGGAGCGACGATGAGTGACACCGGGGACGCGGGCGGCGCGGCGAGCGGGCGGCGCGGAGGCGGCGCCGACGGCCCGGCCGTCGATGCGCAGGACGGCCCCGGCGGCATACGGGGTACCGCCCTCGGCCGGGCGCCCGTACCGCTCTCCGTCCTGGACCTGGTCACCGTCGGCGCCGGCAGCACCGCGCACGACTCCCTGCGCACCAGTGTGGCGATCGCGCGCCTCGCCGAATCCCGCGGCTACCACCGCCACTGGGTCGCCGAGCACCATTCCATGCCCGGCGTCGCCAGCTCCTCGCCGGCCGTGATCCTGGCCCACCTCGCCGCGCACACCTCCCGCATCCGGCTCGGCTCCGGCGGGGTGATGCTGCCCCATCATGCCCCGCTCGCCGTCGCCGAACAGTTCGGCACCCTGGAGGCGCTCGCCCCGGGGCGGATCGACCTCGGGCTCGGCCGGGCCCCCGGCACCGACGGCCGCACGGCCGCCGCACTGCGCGGGCCCGGACGGCTCGATGAGGGTGCGGACGAGTTCCCGCGCCGGCTCGCGGAGCTCACCCGCTTCCTCGACGACGACTTCCCCGACGGGCATCCGTACGCCCGCGTGCACGCCGTACCGGGCCCGGTGCAGGGTCCGGCCGGGCGGCCGCCGCTATGGCTGCTCGGCTCCTCCGGCTTCAGTGCGCAGCTCGCCGGAGAGCTGGGCCTGCCCTTCGCCTACGCCCACCACTTCTCGGCGGCGGGCACGCTGCCCGCGCTCGACCTCTACCGCAGGAGCTTCCGGCCCTCGGCCGTCCTGGATGCCCCCTACGCCGTCATCGGGGTGTCGGCGCTCGCCGCCGACACCGACGAGGAGGCCCGCGCCCAGGTGCTCACGGGCGCGCTGTCGATGCTGCGGCTGCGCGCCGGGCGCCCGGGGCTGGTGCCCACGCCCGAGGAAGCGGCCGCGTACCCCTACACCCCGCTGGAGCGGGAGTTCGTGGACGGCTGGCTCGCCAACATCGTCCACGGCACATCCGGCGCGGTCGCCGACGGCCTCGACGGCCTCGCCCGACGCACCGGGGCGGACGAGCTGATGCTGACGACCAACGCCCACAGCGGGGCCGCGCGACTGCGCTCCTACGCTCTGGTCGCCGATGCCTACGGCATGCCGGAGTCGGCGCCCTCGGTCGGCTGACGTCAGGAGAACGGGGTTTGGCTGGTTTGTTGCCGAAACCTTGCCGGAGGCTGTCTCAAGGGAGCCTTAAACCGCTCGTCACCCGGGGTGGCGAGCGGTTTCTGATGTGCGCTCACGTCTCTGACTTGGGTAAATGGCGCGGGAGTGGTCTAGTCCTTCTTTGGTCCGAACCATTGACGCGGGGCGTGAGTGATCGCTATCACTTCTCTCACCCGAACCTCCAGCACTCTCCTCCCAGCCCCCCCGGAGGCAGTACATGCACATCCGTAAACCCTTCGCCGCGGCCGCCGCAACGGTCGCGCTGGCAGCCGGAGCGCTTGCCTCCTTCGCGGGACTCGGCACCGCCCAGGCCGCCGACGCCGCGGCCGGAGCCACGGCGGGCGGCGTCCGCATCGCCTACTACGACCAGTGGAGCGTGTACGGGAACGCCTTCTACCCCAAGCACCTCGACACCCGGGGCATAGCGAGCAAGCTGGACATCATCAACTACTCGTTCGGCAACATCCACCCCACCGAGCTCACCTGCTTCGAGGCGAACAAGGCGGCCGGCGACGACAACAACCCCAACGCCGGTGACGGCGCGGGCGACAGCTACGCCGACTACCAGAAGTCCTTCAGCGCGGCCGACAGCGTGGACGGCGTCGCCGACAAGTGGGACCAGCCGATCGTGGGCGTCTTCAACCAGTTCAAGGAACTGAAGGCCAAGTACCCCCACCTGAAGATCAACATCTCGCTGGGCGGCTGGACGTACTCCAAGTACTTCCACGACGCGGCCAAGACCGACGCCTCCCGCAAGAAGTTCGTCGCCTCCTGCATCAAGCAGTACATCAAGGGTGACCTCCCGGTGGAGGGCGGCTTCGGCGGTCCCGGCACCGCGGCGGGCATCTTCGACGGCATCGACATCGACTGGGAGTACCCGGGCTCCTCCGGCGGCCACCTGGGCAACCACTACGGCCCCGAAGACAAGCAGAACTTCACCCTGCTGCTCCAGGAGTTCCGCAAGCAGCTCGACGCCGAGGGCGCGGCCAACGGCGGCAAGAAGTACATGCTGACCGCGGCCCTCCCGGCCGGCCAGGACAAGATCAAGTACATCGAGACCGACAAGATCGGCCAGTACTTGGACTACGCCAACATCATGACGTACGACATGCACGGGGCCTGGGACGGCGACGGGCCGACGTACCACCAGTCCCCGCTGTACCCGTCCGCGGCCGACCCGACCGACCCGATCGCGCCGGGCACCGAGAAGTACAGCATCGACAACGCCATCGACTCCTGGATCGACGGCAACCCGGCCTACGGCATCACCGGCGGCTTCCCCGCCGACAAGCTGACCCTGGGCTACGAGTTCTACTACCGCGGCTGGAAGGGCGTTCCGGCCGGCAGCACCAACGGCCTCGCCCAGACCGCGACCGGCGGCTCCGCCGCGCGACCGCTCAGCCAGCAGGCGGGCATCGCGCACTACAAGGAGCTCGGCGGCATCGTCGACAACCCGGCGACCACCTTCTGGGACGACCAGTCGAAGTCCTCGTACTTCTACAAGGACGGCGAGTTCTTCACGGGCCTGAACCAGAAGTCCATCCAGGCCCGGGTCGACTACGGCAAGCAGCGCGGCCTGGCCGGCGCGATGATGTACTCCCTGCTCGGCCTCGACAACAACGCCACGCTGCTGGGCCAGATCTCCGACGCCCTGGGCGGCACCACGGTCCCGCCGACCACGCCTCCCACGACGCCGCCGACCACCACGCCGCCGACGACGACCCCGCCGACCACGCAGCCTCCGACCGGCTGCGGCTCGACCCCGGCCTACGTCGCGGGCACGATCTACACCGCAGGCAACGAGGTCTCCCACAACGGCCGCACGTACAAGGCCCAGTGGTGGACGCAGAACGAGACGCCGGGCACCACCGGTGAATGGGGTGTCTGGAAGGACCTCGGCGCCTGCTGATCTCCCCCCACCCCGCGCCGAGCGACGCCTCCGCCCCGCCCCCTCTCCCAGGGGCGGGGCGGAGGTGTGTGACATGGTTGCCGGATTCCGGACACCCTGCCGTAGTGACCTCGTTACGCTCGGCCACAAGCCCGCTTCCCGCTTGGGGGTGCCGTCCCATGGTCCTGGCCCGCGACATCGATCCCAGCGCCTCGCCGCTGGACTACTACAGCTACGAGCTGCGCCGCCTGAGAGAGGAAGCGGGCCTGAAACAGTCGCAGCTCGGCGCGATCATCTTCTGCACGGGCTCCCTGATCGGCATGGTCGAAAACGGCCGCCGCGTCCCGACCCGCGACTTCTCGGAGCGGGTGGATGCGGCCCTGAATACGGGCGGGGTGTTCTCCCGCCTGGTGGGGCTTGTCCTGCGGACCCAGTTGCCGAACTGGTTCCAGGCGTACGCCGAGATGGAAGCGAGGGCCACACACATCTCTTCGTTCCAGCCGCAGCTGGTGTACGGACTCCTGCAGACGGAGAGGTACGCGCGAGCGGTACTTCGCGCAGGGTGGGGCGAGAGCCTCGATGACGCGGTTGCGGCTCGGTTGGAACGCCAGCGCATCCTCAGCAGGGAGCGTCCGCCACTGGTCTGGGTGGTCTTGGACGAGGCCGTGCTGCACCGCCCGTTCGAGAGTCCCGAGATCATGCGGGAGCAACTGGACCGGTTGCTGGAGTTTCGGGACCTGAGGACCGTGCGTATTCAGATCCTCCCGTTCAGCTCCGGGCAACACCCGGCCACAGTAGGGGCGTTCAATGTTCTCCGATTCGAGAAGGAACCGGATGTCGTCTACGCCGAGAGCTACGGCTCGGCCCATGTGACGGCGAATCCCGAGACGGCCAGCGACTGTGCACATCGCTACGATCATCTGCAGGCTGCCGCGCTCTCCATGGACGATTCCGCGGCACTGATCGCCCGCGTACGGGAGGAACGTTATGGGAACCCAGAACAGTCTGACGGGCGCGCTTTGGCGTAAGTCCAGCTACAGCGGTGGGACCGGCGGCGACTGCGTCGAGTGCGCCCCGCTCGACGGCGCCGCCTGGCGCAAGGCTTCGTACAGCAGCACCAACGGCGGCGAGTGCGTCGAGGTGGCCGCGCAGCCGTGCCGGGTCGCCGTCCGGGATTCCAAGAACCCCGACGGGCCCGCCTTCACCGTCGGGGCGGCGGCGTTCGCCGCCTTCGCCTGCAGCGTCTGACCCGCCGAGCCGCTTCGAGGCAGGCCCTCGAAGCGGCTCGTGGTGCGGGTGGGGCCGGTCAGACCTGGTACTGGCCGACCGTGATGAAGTGCCGCAGCTCCTCGGGGGTGCCCTCGATCGCCTTCTCGGCGGCGGCGCGCAGCGCGGCGCTGATGCCCGGGCGGGCCAGGATGCGGGCGACGTCCACGCGGTCGTCCTCGGCCCGGGCGAGCCGCAGCCCGGTGGCGAGGAACGCCGCACGGTCGGCCGGGGTGCCGTCCAGGGCCTTGCTGGCCTCGCGCTTGACGCCCTTTCCGGTGGCCGGGTTGGTGTGCAGGATGCGGGCGATGGCGACCATGTTGTCTTCGTCCTGAGCCTTGGCGTAGCCGGTGGTCAGGAAGGCGACGCGGTCCTCGGGCGTGCCGCTGAGGGCACTGTTCGCCTCGCGGATCACACCCCTGCCGCTCGCCGGGTCGGCGAGGATGCGGGCGATGGCGACCATGTTGTCCTCGTCCTGAGCCTTGGCGTAGCCGGTGGTCAGGAAGGCGACGCGGTCCTCGGGCGTGCCGCTGAGGGCACTGTTCGCCTCGCGGATCACACCCCTGCCGCTCGCCGGGTCGGCGAGGATGCGGGCGATGGCGGCGGTGTTCTCCGCGTCCGAGCCGATCACCGTGCTCGCCGACGCCGTGACCGGCGCGGCGGTGGCCAGGGACGGAGTGGCGAGCAGCAGGGCCGGTGCCAGGGCGCCGACGGTCAGGGCGAGGGCGGTGCGGGTCATTTTCATGGGGTCCCCCGGATCGAAAGAGCTGTCCGGTCGCGACAGCAAGACGATCTTCGCAAGGGGGATCCGGTGGGACAACTGCCCAGTAGGCCAGGCCGTTCGGTTCCCGTCGGCGGCCAATCTCACACTCCCGAACGTCCGCCGGCCGCCGGCCGCGGCCGTCAGACCGGCGGATGCGGAGCCGGTACGTCCGCCTGGGCGGCGGGCTTCGTCCGGCGGCCGATCATGCCGGCGATCACGTCCGGGGGGACCGCCCGCGAGTACAGCCAGCCCTGCCCGGTGTCGCAGCCCACGCGCCGCAGCCGGGCCGCCTGTCCGGCCGTCTCCACGCACTCCGCGGTCACCGTGAGGCCCAGCCGGTGGGCGAGCTGGACCAGGGCTTCGACGATGGTCTCGTCGGCCGGGTTCGGGTGCGCGCCCTCGTCGTAGCGGAAGCCGCGTACGAAGGAGCCGTCCAGCTTCAGCACCGAGACCGGCAGCCGGCTGAGGTAGGCCAGGTTCGAGTAGCCGGTGCCGAAGTCGTCGATGGCGATGCGCACCCCCATGTCGCTCAGCGCCTGGAGCGCCTGGAGCGGCCGTCCGGCCGAGCCCATCACCGCCGACTCGGTCAGCTCCAGCTGGAGCAGCTGTGGGGCCAGGCCCGTCTCGGCCAGGATCTCCGCGACGTCGCCCACCAGGTCCGAGTCCCACACCTGCCGCACGGCGACGTTGACGGACACGAAGACCGGGGCGTCGCTCGGCTGTTCGATCTGCCAGCGGCGTGCCTGCCGGCATGCCGTCCGCAGGACCCACTGGCCCAACTGGACGATGGAACCGTCCTCCTCGGCGATGCCGATGAACCGATTCGGCGTCAGCGTGCCGAACTGCGGGTGCCGCCAGCGCACCAGGGCCTCGACACCGCGCAGCGCACCGCTCTCCAGGTCCACCAGCGGCTGGTACTCCAGGGCGAACTCGCCCCGTTCCACGGCCGGCCGGAGCGTCGAGGACAGCGCCTGCCGAGTCATGCGGTGCGCGTTGCGCTCCGGGTCGAAGAGGGTCCAGCGGGCTTTGCCGTCCGCCTTGGCCCAGTACAGGGTCGTGTCGGCGGCCTGCATCAGCCCGGTCGCCGAGGTCCCGTCCGTGGCCCGCTCGACCACGCCGATGGAGGCGGAGACCGACAGCCGCTGTCCGGCCAGGTCGAACGGCTCCTGCACGGCCGTCAACACGCTGCGCGCCAGGTCCGCGAGCTGCTCGGTGCCGGTGGAGTCCTCCACGAGCACGGCGAACTCGTCTCCGCCGAGCCGTGCTACCAGGTGCCCGCCCGTGCGCCCGTAGCCGGACTGGTCCGCGCACTGGGTGAGGCGGGAGGCGACGGCCGTCAGCAGCCGGTCGCCGACGCGGTGGCCGAGAGTGTCGTTGACGGCCTTGAAGCCGTCGAGGTCCAGGTAGCACAGCCCGATCCGGCCGGTGCCGCCGCCGTGGTCGTACGTGGAGGCCTCCAGGGCGGCGGAGAGCCGCTCGAAGAACAGCGCCCGGTTGGGCAGCCGCGTGACCGGGTCGTGCATCTGGAGGTGCCGCAGCCGGGCCTGGAGGTCGCGCCGGTCGCTGATGTCGGAGACGGACAGCAGGACGTTCCCGGTGCCGGGTACGGGCCCCAGGGTGACCTCGGTCCACAGCGAGTGCCCATCGGGGTGCTTGAGGCGGCGGGTGCAGCGCAGCCGGGCCTGGCGGCCGCGCAGGACCTCCTGGTACGCGGCCCAGGTGCGGGCCTCCGCGGCCAGGTCCACCAGGTCGGCGGCGGACCGGTGGACGAGCAGGTGCGGTTCGCTGCCCAGCAGACAGGCGAAGGCCTGATTGGCCGTCACCACGTAGCCCTCGCGGTCCACGACGGCCATGGGGAGGTGTGCCGCGTTGAAGGCGGCCCGGTAGTCGCGCAGTTCGGACTCGGCGCGATGAGACGCCGACGGAACCGACGGCAGCACCGGCACTGATGGGTGACGCTCCGTAGTGGCCGATCGGATGCTGTCGGCCGCCGAACCGGTTCCTTCTGAGGTTCCGCTCACCGTTGGCCCCGCAGTGTTCGTGAGTGTCCGTGCAGGAAAGTGTGCCGATCATAGAGGCTGCCGGGAGGCCCTATCCAGCGGCGTCACCGGATGAGACGCGGCGGTTCGGCGTGATGACGGATCGTCGGACCGGGACCGCCTGATCGATTCCGTGCGGCTCTGAGCGGGTCGCGCCCCCTCCTGATCTCTGGTGATCGGTCGTGACGCTCTGTAGGTGGTGGCGTGAAGTCCGGGGGTCACCGGCTTGCCGTACCGCTCACTCGTGTGGGGCAGCGGAACAGGGCATAAGTAAGACAATCGCCTCAAGGTGGCTAAACAGGAACGAATCCACCACCGGAGGTCGATGTGACGCGTCAGCAGACACCCGGGGGAGTGGACCGCTCTCGCGTCCGAAGTACCGCCGCGGCGCTCACTTCCCTGACGGCGCTCGCCGCCATGTCGCTCGTCGCGGGTCCCGCGGTGGCCGATTCCGGCGCCGGGCCCTGCGCCCTGACCCGCACGGCGGCGCACCACTCCCTGGGGCTGGACTCCTGGAACGGCTCCTACCCCAAGCCCGAACGCACCCTCGACGCGGTGATGGTCTTCCTCTCCTTCCCTGATCACCGGGGCACCCTGACGCCCGAGCTGCTCACCCGCGACTACTTCCCCGCCACCAGCGACTTCTTCGAGCAGGCCTCCTACGGCCGGTTCCGCCTGGTCCCGCACCCGCAGAAGGAGTGGATCCAGATGCCGCTCCCGTCCACCGCGTACGGCATAAAGCGTGACTGGGCCCCCGGCGACCGGGCCGCCTACCTGCGCGATGCGGTCGCCGCGGCCGACCCCCGGGTGGACTTCGCCCAGTACGACATCGTCTACTTCGTCGCCGACCCCGACGCCCCCGGGGTGGACTCCGACGCCACGAAGGTCGTGAACTTCGACCGCCCGATCATCGCGGACGGTGCGGAGCTGCGCCGGATCGTCACCGTCTTCGAGCGCCACCCGCCGGACCGCAACGTACTCGCGCATGAGACCGGCCACGTCTTCGACCTGCCGGACCTCTACCACCGCCCCACCGACGGCAAGGGCGACTGGGACACCTACGTCGGCGACTGGGACGTCATGGGCAGCCAGTTCGGGATGTCCCCGGACCTCTTCGCCTGGCACAAGTGGAAGCTGGGCTGGCTGGACGCCTCCCAGGTGGACTGTGTGCAGTCGGGCTCGTCGCTGCACACCCTGCAGCCGCTCGGGCAGGCACCGCCCAGCGGCGGCACGGGCGGGACCCGGCTCGCGGTCATCCGGACGGGGCCGGGCAGCGCGATCGCCGTCGAGGCCCGGGGCTCGTCCGGCAACGACGGCGGCACCTGCACCGAAGGCGTCCTCGTCTACCGGGTACGCAACGAAGCGGCCTCCGGCGGCGGCCCCATCGAGGTGCTGGACGCGCACCCGCAGACGGAGGCGTGCTGGGACCGCTCGGTCTACCCGCCGCTGGCCGACGCCCCGCTGGAGGTGGGCGAGACGTACACGGTGCCGGGGGAGCGGATCACCATCGAGGTGGCCGACCGCACCAGGTCCGGCGCGTACACGGTGAAGATCACGACATGACGAAGAAGGCCCCCCACTTGCGTGGGGGGCCTTCTCCCGTCTGTGCGCCGCCAGGGACTCGAACCCCGGACCCGCTGATTAAGAGTCAGCTGCTCTAACCAACTGAGCTAGCGGCGCTTGCTGACGAGGAAGACATTAGCAGGAGGATCGGCGGAACGAAAAATCGATATCCCCAGGTCCCGTCGGTGCGGCGGTGCGGGCCGCCCGTACGAAGGCCCAGAGCAGGGCCTCGGGCCCGGGGAGCCAGGGTTCCCGGACGTCGGGGGCTGCGAGCCAGCGTGACCCGCCGGGGCCGGAGGCGAGCGGCGGGACGGTGACGGCGTCGCCGCGGCCGTGACACAGCGGCGCCGGGGCGCGGCGTGAGGTCCCCCACTCCTCCCACGCCAGCAGGGCGGGCAGCCGGGGTGCGGTGCCGGGGGTGGCGAAGAGCAGCATCCGACCGCGGTGCACGGCGACCGGGCCGGAGCCGGGCCCCTCGGCCCGGAGCAGGTCCAGGACGCGGCGCCCGAGCAGCACCGGGACGTTGACGACGTCGAAGGCGCGCCCGCAGGGCAGCGTGGCCGGCAGCCCCGGCCGGGCCTGCCACAGGGCGAGGGTGCGGCGGGGCTGCGCGGAGGCCGAGGCGAGCCAGGCGGCCCCCTGCGCGGTGACGTGCGGGGCGGGTGTGGTGCGCGGGCGCTCGCCGGGCGCGTGGAGGGCGGTGCATCCGTGGGCCGTCGTCAGCGTCGTCATATGCCAAGGTCTACCTGCCGTAGCGGGTCGAACCCGCGGAGTTACCGAAAGCCGGGACGGGGCGGGCGGGTAGGCGGTACATTGCCCCCGCATATGCCGGATGCGCGGTGTCCGGCCGCGCGGGCGGCCGGCCGTGCCGCCGTCAGGCCAGGTCGGCGCGGCCGCGCTGCAGGGTCTCGCCGAACTCGATCATCTTGAGGGCGTAGTCCTCGGTCCACTCCGCCCGCTCGGCGATGGCTCCCGGGGTGAGCCGGTCGAACCGCCGGGGGTCCGCCAGCTGCGCGGCGGCCAGCGCCTGGAACTCCACCGCCCGCTCCTGCGCCGACCGGAAGGCCAGCGTCAGCTCGGTCGCACGGGCCAGCAGCTCGCGCGGGTCCTCGATCGACTCCAGGTCGAAGAAGTGCTCCGGATCCGCCACGGCCTCCGAGGGTTCGAAGAGCAGCGGCGCCGGCCGCAGCCGTCGCTCGGTCCGCTCGGGCTCTGCCATTCCTGTCCTCCTGCTGCGCGTGCGAAATCCTTCCGGGCCACCGTCCATTGTCCAGCGCCCCGCAAGGGTGCGCGCCGACGGGTTGGAACGCCCGTACGGCCGGTGAGGTGCGCGAGCAGCTGGGCGGGTCCCGTGGCGGGGGAGTCGATCAGGTGATCGGCCGTCAGTCGTTGGCGGCCCGCGCCCGCCCCGCGCGGCGGTCCGCTCAGGCGGTGACGGCCTCGGCCGTGAGCTCCGCCTCGCGCCCGGCCGCCAGGGCGGCCACGTCGGCCAGTACCGCGGCCAGCTCGCCGGAGAGGGCCTCGGGGGCCTCGAAGCCCTCGGCGCCGATCAGCTTGGGGATGCCCGGGACCGCGACGGAGTGCTCGGCGGGCAGCATGCCGAGGCGGGTCAGGATCGGGAGCAGCATCTCGGCGGCCGGGGCGCCGCCGGTGGGGCCGGCGCTGTAGCTGACGATGCCGACCGGCTTGCCCTTCCACTCCTCGTAGAGGAAGTCGATGGCGTTCTTGAAGGGCGCGGTGAAGCCGCCGTTGTACATCGGCAGGACGAAGAGGAAGGCGTCGGCGGAGTCGACCAGGGCGCTCCAGTCGCGGGTGTGCTGGTGGGCGTAGTTCCCGGTGGAGGCGTACTCCGGCTCGTCCAGGAAGGGCAGTGCGATCTCGGCGAGGTCGACGGGGGTGACCTCGAAGCCGCCGTGGTCGCGGGCCTGGGCGGTGACCCACTGGGCGAGCGGGCGGCCGGAGGAGGTGGGGCGGGTGGCGGCGGAGACGACGTGCAGGCGGGTCATGGGGGCGACTCCCGGTCGATGAGTTGTTGATGTGTCATCTATCAAAGCGTTATATGAGTGACGTGTCAACCAGGTAGATGATGTGTCATCGATCTGGCTACAGTGGAATGCATGACCCCCGCATCCGAGCCCCGCTGGCTCACCGAGGCCGAGCAGGACGCCTGGTACGCCTGGCGGCGGATGTTCCCGCTGGTCGACGCGGAGATCGCGCGCGACCTCAACCAGGACAGCGGGCTGTCGGAAGCCGACTACGACGTGCTGTCCGTGCTCGGCTCCACCGACGGCCGCCGCATGCGCATCAGCGCACTGGCCGAGCTGATGCAGTGGTCCCGCAGCCGGCTCTCCCACCAGCTCACCCGCATGGAACAGCGTGGCCTCGTCCGCCGCGAGGACGTCGCGACCGACGGCCGCGGCGCGGAGGTGGTCCTCACCGACACCGGGGTGGCCGCGATCACCGACGCCGCACCGCTCCACGTCGAATCGGTGCGCCGCCACCTGATCGACGTCCTGACCCCGCAGCAGCTGCAGGCCCTGGCCGAGGTGGGCGAAGTGCTCCGGCGCCGCTTCGGCGCCCACCGCAAGGCCGGGGGCTGAAGCGGAGCGCCCCGACCCCCTACGGCCGCCAGGACACCCGGTGCTCCGCCAGGTGCGCCAGGACGGAGTGGTTGGCCTCCCAGCCGTCCGGGAACTTCATCGTCACGCCCAGCTGCACCGGCTCGGTCGACGGATGGTCGTCCAGCAGCTCCGCTATGCCCGCCCGGGCCACCACCACGCAGGCGTGCCGGTGTCGGGAGGCCAGCACGCACAGCCGGCCCGTCTCCAGATGGAAGGCGGTCGCGTCCGGGCGCCCCGACAGCGGGTGCAGCACCACGGTGAGGTCGTACTCGCGGCCCTGCAGCCGGTTCGCCGTGTCCACCGTGACCCCGCCGACCCCGAGGGCGGCCAGCGCCGCACGAACCGCCGCCGCCTGGTCGCGGTGTGCCGTACCGACCGCGATCCGGTCGGCCGTCAGCGGCACCGGCCCCGCGGACTGCTCGTCGGAGGTCACCGCCCCGCGGTCCAGGACCCGGCGCACCACCCGGGCCACCGCGCCGACCGCCTCCGGATCGGTGCGCGGCGTGTGCCGCGCCGGCAGCTCCAGCAGGCCCCAGCCCGCCTCGGCGGCCTCGTCCAGCACCCGGTCCGGGCCCGACCCGTCCGAGGGCACCCCGTACGAGAGCTTCCGATCGCCCGGCCCCGTACCGCTGCGGAACTGCGTGTACGGGTAGAAGGCGCGCGAGACCAGCGGCGCCGCCGTCGCCGGGAGCCGCCAGGACACCGGCAGCCGGTGCTGCGGCAGCTGCGGGTTGTGCGCGAGCAGCGTGCTCACCGCAGACGCCGACGGGTCGTAGGACAGCCCCGCCCACTGCTCCGCACCCACCACGCTGAACGGGTCCAGCTGCCCCGGGTCGCCCACGAACAGCGCCCGCTCGAACAGCCCGGCCACGGCCAGCAGAGCGTCGGAGCGCATCTGGTACGCCTCGTCGACGATCGCGTGCTGCCACGGCTCGACGTCCTTCACGAACGCCCACTTCGCGGCCGTGGAGAGGGTGATCGGCAGTTCCGCGAGGTCCCCCGGCCTGGCCGAGAGGGTCACCGACGGCAGCTCCCGCAGCGCCGGGTCGTAGGAGTCGCCCTCGCTGCTGTGCAGCCGGCCGACCTTCAACTCCGGGTCCTTCTCGGCCAGCCGCAGCACCAGGTCGTCGACCTGCGCGTTCGTCTGCGCCACCACCATCAGCCGGCGGCCGGCCGCGGCCAGCTCCCGGGACGCCCGGACGACGAGCGTGGACTTCCCGGCGCCGGGCGGGGAGTCGACCACGACACCCTGCTCGGTCCCGTGCAGGGTGTCGTGCAGGATCGCGGCGGTCGCCCGGGCGGCCGCCGCACCCGGATCGAAGGCGGCGGGCGCGGACACGGGAGTCACAGGATGTCCTCCTCGGTGACGGCGTCGGGCAGGTGGAGGGCGGCCCCGGACCCCGGCGGACCACCGTGGGTCCACGGCGTCCGCTCCGGGTCCGGGAGCTTCGGGCCGCCGCGCGCGTCGTGCTCGAAGAGCGTCCAGCACACGCGGTCCCCCTCCTCCGGTACGGAACCCGGCTCCGGGTCCCGGCCGCGTCCCATCTTGTCGAGGAGCCGCAGCACCACCTGCCCGTCCTCCTCGAAACGGACGAACCGCGCGCTCTGCGACCGTCCGTCCCCGTCCAGCACGCGGTACACCGTCGCACCGCCGCCGTCCGCGAGCTGCGGCCGGTCCTGCGAGGACACCGTCACCAGCGGCCGCGGACTGGGCCGCTTCGACTCCGTCCACTCCATCACGACCTCGGTGACCTCGCCCTCGAAGGCCTCGCCCGCAAGCCGCCGGCCCGCCATGACCAGGGGGTCGTCCAGCGCCTCCTGAGCGTCCAGCCGCACCTGCTCGGTCTCCCGCGTGGCCAGCTTCTGGGCCGCCGTCACCGCGTCGTCGCGGCGCGGCTGCGGCGGCTCGCCGGCCCGTACGCGGTCCCGGTGGCCGGTGTACGACCAGCGGTCGCGCGTCCAGCGCTCCTCCGCCCGCTCGCCCGGCGGCAGGGCGCGGGCCAGGCCGATCGCGGTCCAGGTGGCCCGCCAGGTGCTCGACATCTGCTCCACGACCAGCCGACGCACCGCGCGCTCGGCCTCGCGCACCGCGCGGTCGTCCTCCCCGGGCCCGGCCGCCAGGGCCGCGCGCGCCGCGTCGTAGCGGGCGATGGCCGGCGCGAGCAGCTTGTTGTCGAAGGCCGGGTCGGTGGCCGGACCGGCCGGCGGGCACAGCAACTGCCCGTGCCCGTCGCGGCCCAGCTCGGCGCGCAGGGCCGCCTCGGCACCCGACCCGCCCGCGGGCGGGTCGATCCAGGCCAGGAGTGCGCCCAGGTGCTGGTCCTCCAGATTGCTCTGGCCCGTCGCCCAGTGCCGGGACAGCAGGTCCGTCGCCGACAGCAGCATCGAGGATCCGGGCACTCGGGCCCGCTCGCCCAGGTGCGTGAACCAGCGCCCCAGCAGCGGCACCCGCGACGGCGCCGGATGGGGATGGTCCGGATCCTCCTCGGCGGTGCGCCTGAAGCGCATCGACCGCCCGAGCAGCCGCACGTACTCGATGCCCGCCCGGCTCGGCACGATCAGCTGCGGGGCGTCCACGCACAGCTCGGTCTCGACCTTCACCCGCTTGCCCGTCTCCGGGTCGGTCTCGCTCCGCTCGGCCGGCTCCACGTCGTCGGCGTACGCCTCGATGTGCGCCAGCACGTGGACCGCGAGGTCCGCGAGGAACGCCCAGCGCAGGTCCCGGTCGCGGGGCTGGGGTATCACGAAGACCCGCGGCTCGTCCGGATCGGTGCCGACCATCGCGCCCAGCGGCGCTCCGGCCTCGCCGGCCGTGGTCAGCGGCACGAAGACCAACGGCTTGTCGCTCAGGTGGCGGTGGCGCACGGTCGCGAGCGGCTGCGCGCGGCCGGCGCGGACGGCCTCCAGCCGGGCCAGGGTGCTCAGCAGGGGCATTCCGGGCTCTCCGGGACGTGCGGGCGGGGCAGGGCGGCGGCCCGTTCCAGCGCCTCGGCGCGCAGCGTGGCCGCGCGGTGCAGGGCGGCGGCGGTGGGGTCCTCGGTGCAGCCGGCGCCGGCGGCGGCCGCAAGGGCCTCCTCGACGGTGGTCAGCGCGCCCAGCTCGCCCCGTACGGAACGGCCCAGGGCCGTCACCTCGCCGGCGGCGCGGGCCCGCTCCCGGCAGTGGAACGCCAGCTCGCAGGCGGCCAGGCACTCGGGCGCGTAGGCGGCGTCCACCGCGGACACCGCCTCGGCCAGCTCCTCGGCGGGCCGCTCCGGGTCGAAACTGAGCCCCTCGGGCAGTGCGGCGGCCAGCTCGTCGACCCGGGTCAGCCGGTCCAGCTGGCGGCGGGTCACGGAGCGCTCGCGGCGGATGTCGACGGGAGCGGCGGTGGGCAGGTTGGAGAAGTCCTTCGGGCAGACCAGCAGCACGCTGTGGCCGACCTCGGCACCGGCCAGCTTCCCGGCGATCCGCTCCAGGGCCAGGACGTAGACGGCGGCCTGGCGGGCCGCCGCGCCCACCTTCGCGGCGTCCGCGGCCGCGTCGATCATCGGGAACGACTTGATCTCCACCACGGTCCAGCGGCCGTCGGGGTGCACCACGACGGCGTCCGGCTCCAGGTATGCCGGGGTGCCGGCCACCTCCAGGGCCAGCATCGGGTGGTCCAGCAGGGTCCAGTCCTTCGCCGAGGTGGCCTCGCGCAGGGCCAGGGCGGTCCGGGCGGCGCGGCCCTCGGGCCCGGCGGCCGTCAGGTCGGGGACGAGGGCGCCGGCGCCGGGAGGCTCGGCGGACGCGTCCAGGTGCGCGTGCACCAGCCGCAGCAGCTCGGCCCCGCCGTCCCCCTTGACCTTCGCCTCGAAGGAGTTGCCGCGGATGATGGCGAACTGCGACTGGCCGAAGGCGGCGGGCGAGCCCAGGGCCGTGGCGAGGGCGTTCTTGTCCACGCCGGCGCCGTCGAGCAGGGCGCGTCTGCCGCAGCCGGGGTTGGCGGCGAGGGCCGCGAGCGCCCGGGCGTCGAGCGGGCGGGGTGGTACGGCGGGGCCTCGCAGGCCGGCGAGCCGCTGCCGCAGCGTGGTCGGCTGCGCGGGGCTGCTGGGCGGGTAGGAGCTCACCGCGGAAGTCTCCCATCCGCCACTGACAATCGTGTGCGGAGCCGGGAAAAGGGCCGGTGGGAGAGCAGGTCGGGGGCGTGATGGATGATGGACGGACGAGGAAACGCACCGACCGGGAGATTCTCATGGCCCCCCGCATCCTGCTGGCCCGGCACGGCCAGACGGCGTGGTCCCAGCTCGGCAAGCACACCGGGCGCACGGACGTGCCGCTGCTGGAGGAGGGCAGGCAGGGCGCGAAGCTGCTCGGCGAACGCCTGGCCCGCGACCCGTGGCGGGGCCTGCCCGGCCTGCAGGTGCGCACCAGCCCGCTGGTCCGCGCGAGCGAGAGCTGCGACCTGGCGGGCTTCGGCGCGCGGGCCGAGCCGTGGGACGCGCTGCTGGAGTGGGACTACGGCGACTACGAGGGCATGACGCCGTCGGAGATACAGGCGGTCCGGCCGGGCTGGCTGATCTGGCGCGACGGCGTCCCCGGCGGCGAGTCCGTCGCGGACGTCTCCGCGCGCGCGGACGAGGTCGTGGCGTGGGCGCGCTCGGCGGAGCGGGACGTTCTCGTCTTCGCCCACGGGCACATCCTGCGCACCCTGGCCGCGCGCTGGCTGGGCTTCGACGCCTCCTTCGGCGCCCGGATCCGCCTTGAGCCGACGTCCCTGTCGGTCCTCGGCTGGGCCTACGGCGCGCCCGCGCTGGAACGCTGGAACGACACGGGCCACCTGGACGTCTAGCACCGGCTCCGCGGGCCGGGCCGGCCTACGCGGAGGCGTGGCGGGCCAGGAAGGCGCCCACGCGGGGGGAGCGTTGGTGGGGGACCAGGGCCGTGGCCGTCCGCGCCAGCATCGAGCGGACCCGCGTCGACTGGACCTCGGCGAGGAGGTCCAGCACCCGACCGCCCGCCCACGCGGCCTCGTCGGGGGCGTCCGCCCGCGCCAGGTCGCCGGTCAGCTCGGCGGTGTAGAGGGCGACGTTCCGGGCGAAGTGCGGATCCTGGAGGTCGGCCGCCCGCCGCGCGTGCCGCGCCGCGCGGGCGTGTTCCCCGAGTGCCGACCAGCACCGCGCCTCCAGCGACTCCAGTTCCGCCTCACCGAAGAAGGACATCCACTCGGGGTCGGCCTCCGCGGGCCCCCGGGAGAACTCCCGGTGTGCCCGCGCCAGCGACTCCTCGCAGGCCCTGCGGTCGTCGAGTCCCGCCCATCCGCCCGCCTCCCGCAGCGCGAGCAGCGACAGCAGCCGGGGCGAGCCGAGGCCGGACGCGGCCCGCCGGCCCGCCTGGGCCGCCCGTACCGCCTCGCGCGCGCGGCCGGTGTCCCGGGCGAGGAAGGACATGTTGCTGAAGGCGTGCGCCTCCAGGCCCGCGTCCCGCGCCACCCGGGCCGTGGCTAGGGCCTCCGCGTAGTGCGAGCGGGCGTCGTCGAAGCGGCCCGAGTCATGGGCCAGCCAGCCGACCGAGACGGCCAGTTCACCGGCGCCCGCGTGCAGCCTGTCCTCGGTGGACTGCCGCGTCGCCCCGGCGTCGAGGAGGGCGTAGGCGGTGCGCAGCGGCTCGGACGCCTTGCGGTACAGGGCGTCCGCCCCGTGCCGGTCGTCCAGCAGTCGGATCCGGCGTACGGCGTCCTCGACGGCGGCGGCCTCGGACTCGCCGGCGCGGGCGGGCGGCCGGCGGGAGTCGCCGAGCAGGGTGATGCCGAGCGTCGCGGCCGCCACGGTCGCGGAGCCGCCCGCCATGAACGCGCGACGCAGCACGTCGCTCTCCTTGGCACTGGAAGGGGAAGGGGAAGGGGGAGGGGGAGGGGGGATGGGGACCGGGTGGGGGCCGCGGTGCGCAGAGCGCCCGCGGACGCTCTCGCGGGGGGAGAAGCCCAGGTCGGCCAGGGTCCGGCCGGGGTACATGTGGAGGAAGACCCGCTCGTAGGCGTAGTTGGGACAGCGGATCTCGCCGGACTCGACCCGGCCGATGTAGCGCGCGTCGCAGGAAACCGTTTCTCCGATCTCCTTCGCCGCCCGCCGTACCAGGGCCGCGAACTCGGCAGGGGAGTGCTGCCCGCGCAGCCGCCGGAACGTGGAGTTGGGTGAGTGGGGGAACGCCGCCATGGACGTGACCTCTCTGGCAAGGAACGCAGCGCCGGTGCGGTGGCTGGTGCCGTGGGGCCCGGCGCGCATGAACGTACCGCCAGTGACGGGGTGTTCACACGATGTTTAGCTACAAAACGGATATCTCACCCGTGATCTGCCATGAACTGCCATCCTTTGCAGCGTCTTGGTGCCGCACCCGTTGACGTTCCCGCGCGTTGAACCCATGCGGATGCGGATCGAGGAGGGGTTCCCCTTGGTGGAGGCCGGCATGGAGAGCACTGGAACGAACACCGCGCCCGGGCCTGCGGGGGTTCCGGACCTGGACCTGGTGACCGTGCCCACGCGGCAGGGCCTGGAGGCGGTGGACATCATCCGCCGGTCCGCCGGCCGCTCCGGCCCGGTGGGACCCGTCCTGCACGACGGGTCCGGCGACACCCTCGGCTTCCTCGTCCCGCCCGGCACCGCCGACGCCTGGGACCTGCCGGGCAGCGCCTGTACGCAGTCCGACGGGCGGGGGATGCGTTTCGGCGACGCCGTCTCGCCCACCGCGGGCGCCACGGGCTGGCTGCTCCCGCCGGAGGCGGTCGGGCCGGTCACCGACCCCGAGGTGTTGCGCGCGGCGCTCGGCGAGGCGGCCCGGCTGATCGAGGCCGCGGACAACTGCCGCTGACCCCTCTCGCCGGGCCGCCGCGCACAATGGGGTGGTGGCAGGCAAGGACAGGAACAAGGGCAGGCAGCGGGGGCGCGGCGGCGCCGAGACGGTCGTCGGGCAGGTGGACGGCGGCCGGGCGGAGCTGGAGCCGGACCGGGAGCGCACAGCCGCCTGGACCCTGCTGATCGACGGCGCCCCGCAGTCGCACGTCGATCTGGACGATCCCGGGTACCTGGACTTCTCCTACCAGCGACGGATCGGCCACCTCATCGACCTCGCCGCGCCCGCCCGCCGGCCGCTGAACGTCGTGCACCTGGGCGGCGGCGCCTTCACCCTCGCCCGCTACACCGCGGCGTCCCGCCCCCGCTCCGCCCAGCAGGTCGTGGAGATCGACTCCGCCCTGGTGGCCTTCGTACGGGAGCACCTGCCACTGGATCCGCAGGCGCGGGTCCGGGTCCGGGCGGTGGACGCGCGGGCCGGCCTGGCGAAGGTGCCGGACGGCTGGGCGGACCTGGTGATCGCGGACGTGTTCAGCGGGGCGCGCACCCCGGCGCATCTGACGAGCGCCGAGTTCCTGGACGACGTACGCCGGGCCCTGGCGCCCACCGGGTGGTACGTGGCGAACCTCGCGGACGGGCCGCCGCTGACCCACCTGCGTGGCCAGATCGCGACGGCGGCGTCCCGGTTCACCGAGCTGGCGCTGGCCGCGGACCCGGTGGTGTGGCGGGGGAAGCGCTTCGGCAACGCCGTGCTGGTGGCTGCCGACCGGGAGCTGCCCGTCGCGGAGTTCACCCGGCGCGTCGCGGGCGACCCGCATCCGGGCCGGGTCGAGCACGGCCGGGCACTGGCGGACTTCGCCGGCGGCGCGGCCCCGGTCGGGGACGCCTCCGCGGTGGCCTCCCCGCAGCCTCCGCCCTCCGTCTTCCGCTAGGGAAGAGGGCAACCCCCTTGTGCGGGCGGGACTCCTGGAAGAGGATCAGGTTCAGTTCCCGTTTTGGATCCAGCTTCAGTTCCCCTTCCTCACCCCCTATCCCCTTCCGCCTCACCTTTCCGCTTCCGCTTACCCTTCCCCTTCCGGCGGTCGTTCGCACGGCGCGGCCTGTGAACACCATCCGGTCTGTCCTCCATGTGACGCGCTCAGGAAACGGCCGACGATGCCCGATCTCCCCGCTTCATCCGGTGCTCCGACCCCGAGCACGCCCAGTACCGCAAGCTCCGACTACACGCGCAGACTCGCCCGTCTGGAGCGGTCCGGGCTCAAACGGCTGCTGCCCACGCAGGCCCCCTACCGGTGGCACCTCCAGCGGCTCCGGCTGGGCCGGGTGCTCGACGTCGGCTGCGGGCTGGGGCGCAACCTGCTCAACTGCGGACCCGACAGCGTCGGCGTCGACCACAACCCGCACTCGGTGCGGACCTGCCGTGAGCGCGGGCTGAACGCCTACACCCCGGACGGCCTGGCCGAGGCCCCCGACTGCGGTCCCGGGTCCTTCGACAGCCTGCTGGTCGCGCACGTGCTGGAGCACGTCGAGGAGGGGACGGCGGCGAGCCTGCTGGAGCAGTACCTCCCGCTGGTCAGGCCGGGCGGCTCGGCCGTCATGATCACCCCGCAGGAGGTCGGCTTCCGCTCCGATGCCACCCACATCCGCTGGGTGGGCTTCGAGGAGCTGCGCAGCCACGCCGCGAAGGCCGGGGTGGCGGTCCGACGGACGTACTCCTTCCCCTTCCCCCGCCTGATGGGCAAGGTCTTCCCGTACAACGAGTTCGTGCTGGTGGGTACGGTCCCCGCCTGATCCTCGCAAAGGGCCGGCCCCTGCCGGTCCGGCCCTGCGCGCCGTCGACCGGTGCCCCGGCTCAGGGGTCGACGATCTCCACCATCGGCGGGTGGTCGTGCCAGGTGCAGAAGACCGACACCTCCCGGCCGTCCCGGGTGAAGGTGACCCGGATCCAGAAGTCCTGCTTCCACACCTGCATGCGCCAGCCGGCCGCCGGTGTCGCCGAGACCAGCTCGGCCGAGGAGGCACCCAGCGAGAAGGTGACCCGGCCGCCGGAGACCGGATAGGCCCGCACCTCCCCCGCGTTCCGGCCGCCCTCCTGCTGCCCTCCGCCCGGGGAGGCCGCGGGCTTCTGCGACGGCTTGTCGGCGGAGGAACCGGCGGACGGCGACGCGGTCGGGCCGGGCGACTGGGACGGCGCGCCGGACGGGGTCCCCGACGGGGACTCCTCGGGCTGTGCCCGCCGGGTCGAGGAGGACAGCGGCTGCCCGGTCAGCGGCACCGCGAGCGGCCGGTCGTAGGCCGTGCCCGACATGACGGTGTGGACGCCCCACCAGCACAGCGTCACCGCCGCCCCGGTCGCGAGCATCCATGCCGCGGCATGCACAAGTCCTCTTCGCATCAGTGCACATACTGCACCACGTGCCATAAGAGCGGCCCGACACCCCGTGCAGTCGTCCGGATGGACTACGGTGCGGCCCATGGCAAGTGTGCTCGTGGTCGAGGACGACCAGTTCGTACGTTCCGCCCTCATCCGACACCTGACCGAGGCCTCGCACACCGTGCGGAGCGTCGGCACGGCCCTGGAGGCGCTGCGCGAGGTCGCCCACCACCGCTTCGACGTGGTCATCCTCGACCTCGGCCTGCCCGACCTGGACGGGTCGGAGGCGCTGAAGATGCTGCGCGGCATCACCGACGTGCCCGTGATCATCGCCACCGCGCGCGACGACGAGGCCGAGATCGTCCGGCTGCTCAACGACGGCGCCGACGACTACCTGACCAAACCCTTCTCCGTCGAACACCTCTCCGCCCGGATGGCCGCGGTCCTGCGCCGGGCGCGGGCCGCCGCCGGAGCCGAGCCGCCCTCGCGGGTCCTGCGCGTCGGCGGCCTCGCCATCGACCCGCTGCGCCGCCAGGCCGAACTCGACGGGGCGGTACTCGACCTCACCCGCCGGGAGTTCGACCTGCTGGCCTTCCTCGCCGGGCGGCCCGGAGTGGTCGTGGCCCGGCGCGAACTGCTCGCCGAGGTCTGGCAGCAGTCCTACGGGGACGACCAGACCATCGACGTCCACCTGTCCTGGCTGCGCCGCAAACTCGGCGAGACCGCGGCCCGGCCGCGCTACCTGCACACCCTGCGCGGGGTCGGCGTGAAGCTGGAGCCACCGCAGTGATGCCGCGATGAGATGGGCCCTGGTCAAGGTGTGCCTCGCGGTCACCGCGATGGTGGTCGTGGCCTTCGCCGTACCGCTCGGGCTCGTCGTCCAGGAGATGGCGAGCGACCGGGCCTTCTCCAACGCCGAGCGGCAGGCCGCCACCATCGGCCCCACGCTGTCGATCACCACCGACCCGGCGCAGCTGAGCAAGGCCGTGGAGTCCACGCAGATGGGCGCGGCCCGACGGATGGCCGTCCACGTGCCCGCGATCGGCGACAGCCCGCCGGTGAGCATCGGCAAGGGCCGGGCCGGGGAGCGCGCGGTCGCGGAGACCCGGCGGATGGGGCGGGCCACGACGGCCACGGTGCCCGGCGGCGGCTCCGCGCTCCTCCAGCCGACCGCGCTCGGGTCCGGGGACATCGCCGTGGTGGAGGTCTTCGTACCGGAGAGCGAGGTCAGCAATGGCGTCGCCACCGCCTGGCTGGTGCTGGCGGGCGTCGGACTGGCCCTGATCGTGGGTTCGGTCGCGGTCGCCGACCGGCTGGGCGCCCGGCTGGTCCGGCCGGCCGAACGGCTCGCGGACGCCGCGCACCAGCTGGGCGAGGGGCGGCTCGGGACGCGTGTGCCCGAGGCCGGGCCGAAGGAACTGCGCTCCGCCGCCGTCGCGTTCAACGCGATGGCGGACCAGGTGGTGGAGCTCCTCGCCAACGAGCGGGAACTGGCCGCGGACCTGTCGCACCGGCTGCGCACCCCGCTGACGGTGCTCCGGCTCAACACCGCCTCGCTCGGGGACGGTCCGGCCGCGGACCAGACCCGGGCGGCCGTGGAACAGCTGGAGCGCGAGGTCGACACGATCATCCGGACTGCCCGGGAACAGCGCCCGGCCACCGGCCTGGTCGGGGCGGGAGCGGGCTGCGACGCCTCCGAGGTGATCTGCGACCGCATGGGCTTCTGGTCGGCGCTCGCGGAGGACGAGGGCCGCGAGGTGCGGCTCGCCGGGGTGGACCGTGCGGTACGGATCCCCGTGGCCCGGCCCGAACTCGCCGCCGCCCTCGACGCCATGCTCGGCAACGTCTTCCGGCACACCCCCGAGGGCACCCCCTTCGCGGTCGACGTCCACGACGCGGGCGACGCCGTGATCGTGCTCGTCTCGGACGCGGGACCCGGCATCTCCGACCCGGACGCCGCCCTGCGCCGCGGCAACGACGGCGCCCGGGACGGGTCCACCGGCCTCGGGCTGGACATCGTGCGCCGGGTCGCGGAATCGACCGGCGGCGACGTGCGGCTGGGCCGCTCGGTGCTCGGCGGCACCGAGGTCCGCGTGTGGATCGGCCTGGACGGGCGGAGCACGGGCGGCCCGGGCGCGGGGCGGCCCGGCCGCGGCCGACGCGGCAACCGACGTAACCGGGGGCGCGCCACGCCGTGACCGGGGGCGCGCCTAGCAGGCAGGATGTCCTGATCTCGGTACGGTCCGCGGCATGGACACCCTCATCTTCGGCGGGCTCCTCGCCACGCTGGTCGCCATGTACCGGGAGACGTCCCGGATGGTCGTGCTCGGGGCGTGGTGGGCCGTGCTCGTCGCCGTCACCCTGCTGATGGCACACCACATCACCGGCAGCCTGGCCCTGACACTGAGCTGGTGACCATGGCGACGATCGAGACCCTCGTCCCGGAGACCGCGCCCGAGAGCCCGCCGCTGGGCAAAGTCCAGTACTGGTTCGCCTGCCTCTTCGCCGTCGGCTGGACGGGCGTGGTGTGCGCCGGCCTCGTGCACCAGTTCGTGCAGGGGGAGCACCCGTGCCCGCTCTGCGTGGTGCAGCGCATGTTCATGCTGCTGGCGGCGCTGGGAGCGGCGTACATCATCCGCACGGCGCTGCACCGCGGCTCGGTGACGGGCCGGCACTACATGACGGGCTGGGGCCTGACCCTGATCGCGCTCGTCGGAGGCTCCGTCGCGGCCTGGCGACAGACGACGCTCCACATCCTGCCGGGCGACAAGGGGTACGGGGGCGAGGTGTTCGGCCTCCACCTGTACGTGTGGGCGCTGATCCTCTTCCAGGCCTCCGCGCTCGTCGTCGGCATCGCCCTGGCCACCGCGCACACGACGGCGGATCGCGGCGTCCCGGCGACCGGGCCGGGCCCGCTGCGCACGGCGGGGCTGTTCGCGCTGTGGTTCCTGGGCGCGGTCATCGCCGTGAACCTGCTGGTCGTCTTCGCGGAGGAGGGCTACCACTGGTTCCTGCCGGACGATCCGAACGGGTACCGGTTCTTCTCCGACCTCGGGATGTCGGACTAGGGCACGACCCGGAAGACCGGAAGGGACGCGCGCCGCGGCGCCCCCCCCACCGAACGGAAGGAAGCGACAGATGCGCTACGCAGTCCTCGGCACCGGCATCGTCGGCCGCACCGTGGCCGCCCGGCTCGCATCCCTGGGCCACCAGGTGGTCATCGGAACCCGGGACCCCGGGGCGACCCTCGGCCGGGCCGAGTACGCGGACTGGCAGGAGGCACACCCCGGCGTGGGGCTGGCCGGCTTCGCCGAGGCGGCCCGGGACCGCGAGGTGCTGGTCAACGCCACGAGCGGGCGGGGCAGCGTCGCCGCACTGACGGCGGCGGACGCCGCCCGCCCGGCGGGCAGGGTCCTGATCGACATCGCGAATCCGCTGGACTTCTCGGGCGGCTTCCCGCCGGTCCTGGACCCGGTGAACGACGACAGCCTCGGCGAGCTGATCCAACGGACCTTCCCCGGGCTGCGCGTGGTCAAGACGCTGAACACGATGAACTGCCGGATCATGGTGGACCCGGCGCGGGTCGCCGGAGAGCACCACGTCTTCGTCTCCGGCGAGGACGCGGACGCCAAGGCGACGGTGCGCGAGCTGCTCCACTCCTTCGGCTGGCCGGAGGCGAGCGTCCTGGACCTCGGCGGCATCGAGACGGCCCGGGGCACGGAGATGCTGCTGCCGGTCTGGCTCCGGCTGATGGGCGCACTCGGCCACACGGACTTCAACTTCCACATCCAGGGCGCCTGACGGGACGGCGGGACGAGGCCGGTCCGCCGGCCGGCCGCGCCGGGACCGGCCAGACCGGCCACCGGGGGGTGCGTCCGGACCGGACACCCCCGGTGGGCCGTGGAACCCGCCGGCTACATGACCCCCTTGCGGGCCAGCCGGGCGTACCAGTGGGCGCTGGAGCGCGGTGTGCGGACCTGGGTGTCGTAGTCGACGTGGACGATGCCGAAGCGCTTGCTGTATCCGTAGGACCACTCGAAGTTGTCCAGCAGCGACCAGAGGAAGTAGCCCTCCACCGGGGCCCCGTCCGACAGCGCGCGGTGGACGGCGGCGAGGTGGGCCTCCAGGTAGGCGATGCGCTGCGGGTCGTCCAGGTCCGGGGCGTAGGCCGCGCCGTTCTCCGTGACCATCAGCGGCAGGCCGGGTGCCTCGCGGGTGAACCGCATCAGCAGGTCGTAGAGGCCGGTCGGGTCGATCGACCAGCCCATGTCGGTCTGGTCGCCCGGGGGCTGGTGGAAGGCCACCGCGTCCGCGCCGGGCCACGGGGAGTGGGACGCGGCGCCGTGGCCGTCGGCGCGCGGGCCGCCCCCGTCCGGGGCGGCGGACACCACCGCCGGCGTGTAGTAGTTCACGCCGAGGAAGTCCGGCGGCCGGTGGATCAGCGCCTCGTCGCCGGTGCGGACGAACGACCAGTCCGTCAGGGAGGCGGTGTCGGTGAGCAGGTCCTGGGGGTAGGCGCCGTGCAGCAGCGGCCCGGTGAAGATCCGGTTGGCCAGTGCGTCGATGCGGCGGGCGGCGTCCAGATCGGCCGCCGAGCCGGTCAGCGGCCTTACCGCGCTGGGGTTGAGGGCGATGCCGACCCGGGTCCGGCCCGGGAGGGCCGCCGCGGCCATGCCGTGGGCCAGGTTGAGGTGGTGGGCGGCGCGCAGCGAGTCGGCGGCGGAGGTGCGGCCGGGGGCGTGCACTCCGGAGGCGTAGCCGAGGAAGGCGCTGCACCAGGGCTCGTTGAGGGTGGTCCAGAGCTCCACGCGGTCGGCGAGCGCGTCGGAGACCTGCTCCGCGTACCGGGCGAAGGCGTAGGCCGTCTCGCGCTCGGGCCAGCCGCCGGCATCCTCCAGCTCCTGCGGGAGGTCCCAGTGGTAGAGGGTCACGCACGGCCGGATGCCGTGGGTGAGGAGCTCGTCGACGAGCCTGTCGTAGAAGCCGGTGCCGCCGGCCAGGACGCGCGGCCAGGACACCGAGAACCGGTAGGAGCCCAGGCCCAGTTCGGCCATGAGGGCGACGTCCTCGCGCCACAGACGGTGGTGGTCGACCGCGACGTCGCCGGTGTGGCCGCCGTACACCTTGCCCGGAGTGCGGCAGAAGGTGTCCCAGATGGAGGGCCCGCGCAGTGCGGCCGCGCCCTCGATCTGGAAGGCGGCCGTGGCCGTGCCCCACAAGAACCCGTCGGGGAAGCGGAGCTGCTCCCCGCCCGGATCCGTTGCGTTCGACGTGCGGTCCGTGCGGTCCGTGCGGTCCGTGCGGTCCGTGTGCGCCGGGGTGTCAGTCATCCCTTTACCGCTCCCTGCATGATGCCGCCGACGATCTGGCGGCCGAAGACGAGGAACACCACAAGCAGCGGGAGCGTGCCGAGCAGCGCACCCGCCATGATCACGGACTGGTCGGGGATGTATCCCCGGCCGAGTCCGGTCAGGGCCACCTGTACCGTCGGGCTGCCGTTCTGGGTCAGTGCGACGATGGGCCAGAAGAAGTCGTTCCAGGCCATGACGAAGGTCAGCATCCCCAGCACCGCCATGGCCGGGCGGGCCGCGGGGAAGACCACGTGCCACACGACCCGGAGGGAACTGGCACCGTCCGTGCGGGCCGCTTCCACCAGCTCCGTCGGCAGCGCGTGCACCAGGTACTGGCGCATGAAGAACACGCCGAAGGCGCACACCAGGGAGGGCAGGACCACCGCCTGGAGCCGGTCGGTCCACGACAGCTTCGCGATCAGCATGTACAGCGGCACCACGCTCAGCTGCGGCGGGACCAGCATCGTCCCCACCACCAGCGCCATCAGCATCCGGCGTCCGCGGAAGTGCAGCTTGGCGAAGGCGAAGCCCGCCAGGGTGGAGAAGAGGACCGTCCCGATGGTGACGGTGCCCGCCACGATGACCGTGTTCAGCAGGGCGGTGCCCATGTTCGCGTCGGTCCAGGCGATCTGCAGGTTGCGTCCCAGGTTTCCGCCGAACCAGAACGGCGGCGGGGTCTGGGCCAGACGCGTGTTGGTGCGGGAGGCCGCGATCGCCGTCCACACCAGGGGGAAGAGCGAACCGGCGGTGAAGAGGCCGAGCACCCCGTAGGTGAGCCGGCCCGCGCGCAGTGATCTCATCGCGTGTCCCCCCGTCCGCGCAGCAGCCGCGCCGCCCCGGCGATCAGCAGCAGGAGCAGGAACATCGCCCAGGCGATCGCCGAGGCCCGCCCCAGGTGCAGGTTCACCCAGCCCTGCTCGTACAGGTACAGGCCGAGCGTCTGGAACTGGTGGTCCGAGCCGCCCGTCGCGCCCGCGCCGCCGTTGAACAGCAGCGGCTCGCCGAACAGCTGGGTCGCCCCGATCGTCGACACCACACCGGTGAACAGGATCGTCGGCCACAGCGAGGGCACCGTGACGTGCAGGAACTGCTGCCAGCGCGAGGCCCCGTCCAGCGCGGCCGACTCGTACAGCTCGCCCGGCACCGCCTGCATGGCCGCCAGGTAGATCAGCGCGTTGTAGCCGGTCCACCGCCAGATCACGATGGTGGAGACCGCCAACTGCGAGGCGAAGGTGCCGTTCTGCCAGTCCACCGGGCCGACGCCGGCCGCCGAGAGCGCCCAGTTGATCATTCCGTAGTCCCGGCCGAAGAGCAGGACGAAGACGAGCGTGGCCGCCGCCACCGAGGTGGCGTACGGGGTGAGCACGGCGACCCGGAAGAAGGCGGAGCCGCGCAGCCGGTAGTTGAGCAGATGGGCCACGCCCAGCGCGATCGCCAGCTGCGGGACCGTGGAGAGCAGCCCGATGGTGACCGTGTTGCGCAGCGCGTTCCAGAAGAACTCGTCGTCCCACAGCCGGGTGAAGTTGCGCAGGCCTACCCACGTCATGCTGTCGGGGTCGGTCAGCTCCACCTGGTGCAGTGCCGCCCAGCCCGTGTAGAGCAGCGGGAACAGCCCGAAGGCGGCGAAGAACAGGAAGAAGGGCGCCACGAAGGCGTACGGGCTCCAGCGCAGGTCCCAGCGGTAGCGGCGCGAGCGCCACACCTGGCCCGGCCTGCCCCGGCCGCCCCCGTCTGCCGCCGCCCGCTCCGGGGCGGCGGCAGACGGGGACAGGACAGCCGTCTCGTCCGTCACCGGCGCCTCACTGGTCCAGGGCGTTGTCGATGGCCTTCACCGCGGCCTCCCAGCCCTCCTGCGCGCTGCGGCCCTTCTGGTCGACCTGGAGCATTCCGATGTCGGCCAGGTTCTGCGCGATGACCAGGTCCTTGGGGCCCACCACCGTCACCGGCACGCCCTGCGCCGCCTTCGAGAAGATCTCACCGATCGGCGCACCGCCGAAGTACTCGTGCCTCGCCCCCGATACCGCCGGCAGCGTGTAGGCGGCGCTCGCGCTCGGGAAGCTGCCCCGCTTCTCGAAGAGCTTCGCCTGCTGTTCCGGCGCCGTCAGCCAGGCCGCCAGCTTGGCCGCCTCCTCGGCGTGCTTGCCGGCCTTCGGGACCACCAGGAAGGAACCGCCCCAGTTGCTGGGCTTCGGCGCCTGCGCCACGTCCCACTTGTCCTTGCCCGACGGGCCCGCCTTGTCCTGGATGTAGCCGAGCATCCACGCCGGGCAGGAGACCGTCGCGAAGGCTCCGTTGGCGAAGCCCTGGTCCCAGCCCGGGGTGAACTGCTGCAGTTTGGCGCTGAGGCCCGCGGTGGCGAAGGACGCCGCCAGGTCGAAGGCTCCGCGGACCGCCGGGTTGGTCTTGTAGACGACCTTGCCCTGGGCGTCGTAGAACCGCTCGGCGCTGCTGCCCGTCACCGCGGCCATGACCCCCGATGCCGAGTCCACGAAGGCCTTGCCGTCGCCCGCCTTCGCCTTGTACGCCTTGCCCGCCTCCAGGTACTTGCCCCAGTCGCCCGCCCACAGCGCGCCGACCGCCTCCCGGTCCGAGGGCAGCCCGGCCGCCTCGAAGAGGTCCTTGCGGTAGCAGATCCCCTGCGGCCCGATGTCGGTGCCGAGACCGACCGTGGCCCCGCCCTTGGCGGCGGGCGCCGTGCCCTGGGCCCACTTCCACGGCAGGTACGCGGCCTTGTCCACACCGGGCACCTTGCCCAGGTCCACCAGTTTGTCGGCCTGGGTGGCGGTGATCTCGGCGATGTTGTTGACCTCGACCGCCTGGATGTCGGCGAGGCCGCTGCCGGTGCCCAGGTGCGTCAGCAGTTGGGGGTAGTAGTTCTCGTTGCGCTCGATGGAGGTCTGCTCGATGCGGACGCCCGGGTTCTGCGCCATGTACGCGTCGTAGAGCCCGGCCTCCTGGAGACCGAAGGCCCCGAAGACTCCCACGGTCAGGGTGGTCCGGCCGGTGCCGCCGGCCGACGGACCCGCCTTCGGGTCCGTCTCGGGATCCTGCGCGCACCCCGCGAGCAGCAGCGCGGCGGCGCCCATCGAGGCGACCGCCGTGACGAGGGTTCTTCGGGCTCGTGCTCGGGACGGGGACTGGGCTCGCATGGTTCCTCCCTGAAGGGTGGGCGACAACGTGGGGGTGTCGTGTGACACAGTGTGGGAGCGCTCCCACAGTAGTCAAGGGGTAGATTCACGACCGGGAGGAAGCCATGAACGGGAACGGGCGCAGCGGGGGACGGCCGACCCTGGAAGAGGTCGCGGTGCGCGCCGGAGTCGGGCGCGGCACCGTGTCCCGGGTGATCAACGGGTCCTCCAGGGTCAGCGAGCAGACCAGGGCCGCCGTCGAGGCGGCCGTGACCGAGCTGGGGTACGTGCCGAACCGCGCGGCCCGCGCCCTCGCGGCCAACCGCAACGACGCGATCGCCCTCGTGATCCCCGAGCCCGAGGCCCGGTTCTTCGCCGAGCCGTACTTCTCCGAAGTGGTCCGCGGGGTCGGGGCGGCCCTCGCGGAGACCGACATCCAGCTCGTCCTCACTCTGGCCGGCAGCGACCGCGAGCGCCGCCGCCTCGCGCAGTACCTCTCCGGACACCGGGTCGACGGCGTGCTGCTGGTCTCCGTCCACGCCGGGGACCCGCTCCCGGAGCTGCTGGTGGAGCTGGGCATCCCGACGGTGATCAGCGGCCGGCGTTCCGCGGCGGAGACGCTGCCCTGTGTGGACTCCGACAACCTGGCGGGAGCCGCCGAGGCCGTGCGCCACCTGCTCGACCGGGGCCGCCGTACGATCGCCACGATCACCGGCCCGCTGGACGTGTACGGAGCCCGCTGCCGGCTCGACGGCTACCGCCAGGCCCTGGCCGCCGCCGGCCGCCCCGTGGACGAGCGGCTGGTGGCGGTCGCCGACTTCACCGAGGAGGGCGGCCGCCGGGCCATGCGCGAGTTGTTGGAGCGCAGCCCCTCGCTCGACGCGGTCTTCGCCTCCTCGGACGTCATGGCGGCGGGCGCCCGGCGGGAACTGCGTGCGGCCGGGCGCCGGATCCCGCACGACGTGGCCCTGGTCGGCTTCGACGACTCGGTGGTGGCCCGGCACATGGATCCGCCGCTGACCAGCGTCCGGCAGCCCATCGAGGAGATGGGCCGGACCATGGCGAGCATGCTGCTGGACCGCGTCTCGGGACGAGGGGGGAGTGCCGTGGCCGCGGGCGGGCCGGCGGTCGTCCTGCCGAACAGGCTGGTGGTGCGGGAGTCGTCCTGACCCTCACCGGGGCGCCTTGGCCCCGGAGTCCCGGAGCCCCGGGACGTGCAGAAGGCCCCGGTCCGCTTCCGCGTACCGGGGCCTTTCCGCAGGGTGAGTGACGGGACTTGAACCCGCGGCCACCTGGACCACAACCAGGTGCTCTACCAGCTGAGCTACACCCACCATGTCCGGTCGGAAAACCGACCGGCCGAAGAAAAGGGTACAGGGTCCGGGAGGGTGCTCGCTCCACCCTTGTGCGCCCCCTCTCCGGAAGGGGCCCGGCAGGAACCTATGCGCCCGGCGCCGTGTGCCTGGCGGCGATGCTGCGGGCGGTGTCGGAATCGGGCCCGGGCTGTGGCACGAAGACCGCCTCGCGGTAGTAGCGCAGCTCGGTGATGGAGTCCCTGATGTCCGCCAGCGCCCGGTGGTTGCCGTTCTTCGGGGGGCTGTTGAAGTACGCCCGCGGGTACCAGCGGCGCGCCAGCTCCTTGACCGAGGACACGTCCACGATCCGGTAGTGCAGGTAGCCCTCCAGCGCGGCCATGTCGCGCAGCAGGAAGCCGCGGTCGGTGCCGACCGAGTTCCCGCAGAGCGGTGCCTTGCGCGGCTCCTTCACGTGCTCCCGCACGTACGCCAGGACCTGCGCCTCGGCGTCCGCGAGGGTGGTGCCACCGGCCAGCTCGTCGAGCAGGCCGGAGGCGGTGTGCATCTCGCGGACCACGTCGGGCATGGTCTCCAGGGCGCGGTCCGGCGGGCGGATCACGATGTCCACGCCCTCGCCGAGCACGTTGAGCTCCGAGTCGGTGACCAGCGCGGCCACCTCGATAAGTGCGTCGTCCGTCAACGAGAGCCCGGTCATCTCGCAGTCGATCCACACCATGCGATCGTTCATGTGTCCCACCTTATGCGGTCCCCCGCGGAGCGGACCGCATATCGCGGAGCGGACCGCACATGCGGAAGGTCCCCCATCGGCGGTGACCGATGGGGGACCTTCGCCGTCGTACCCGTCGTGGGGGTTACGCGTGTTCCCGCAGGACCCGGTTCGGGGCGTACAGCTCCGTCACCGTGGAACCCGTCGCGGCCAGGGCAGCCGCCGCCCGGTGGGGCTGCGGGGTGCGCTGGTGCGGCACCGGTCCCGTGGAGATCTCCGCCACCTGCGCGACGTCGGCCTGCGGCCGGCGTGCCCGGTAGGCGGAGCGGTACGCAGCCGGGGAGGACCCCAGCTGCCGCCGGAAGTGCCCGCGCAGGGCGACCGGCGAGCGGAACCCGCAGCGTCCGGCGACCTCGTCGACCGAGTAGTCGGAGGTCTCCAGCAGCCGCTGGGCCTGGAGCACCCGCTGGGTGATCAACCACTGGAGCGGCGCGCTGCCGGTGAGCGAGCGGAACCGCCGGTCGAAGGTGCGCCTGCTCATGTAGGCGCGGGCGGCGAGGGTCTCCACGTCGAACTGCTCGTGGAGGTGTTCCAGTGCCCAGGCGACGACCTCGGCCAGCGGGTCGGCGCCGATCTCCTCCGGAAGCGACCGGTCGAGGTAGCGCTCCTGCCCGCCGGTGCGACGCGGCGGCACGACGAGCCTGCGGGCCAGGGCCCCGGCCGCCTCGCTGCCGTGGTCGGTGCGCACGATGTGCAGGCAGAGGTCGATTCCGGCCGCCGTGCCCGCGGACGTGAGCACGTCGCCGTCGTCGACGAAGAGTTCGCGCGGATCGACGTGCACGGACGGGTAGCGCTTGGCCAGCGTCGGCGCGTACATCCAGTGCGTCGTCGCGGGCCGGCCGTCCAGCAGACCGGCGGCCGCGAGCACGAAGGCCCCGGTGCACAGTCCGACGATCCGGGCCCCTTCCTCGTGCGCCAGACGCAGGGCGTCGAGCGCCTCCGGAGGCGGCGGTGAAGTGATGGAGCGCCAGGCGGGAACGACGACGGTGCCTGCCCGGGCGATCGCCTCCAACCCGTACGGCGCGGTCAGTTCGAGTCCGCCGGTGGTCCTGAGCGGACCGTCCTCACCGGCGCACACGAGCAGTCGGTAGCGTGGAACTCCCGCGTCCTGCCGGTCAATGCCGAACACGGATAGTGGAATGGAACTCTCGAAGATCGGTCCGCCGCTGAAGAGCAGCACCGCGACGATCTCCCTGCGGCGACGCCCCGCGAGCTTCCTGCCGGCGTCCGCGACGACGGCGGTGGAATCCTGGCTCATGGCGCTAAGCCCCCCTTGGGTGTCGCGACTCCTTGGTCTGGTCGCACCTGCACGTTTCCCCTCGGCCTTGCACGTGGATCCCCCGCCGTAAATACATGATCGAATCTACTGCGTCCCGTGGTGTCGGCGTGACAAGTTCAGCACGCAGCGCTATGTCGACTTCTCAACTTGGCGAAAAGCATTCGATCAGGAAGGGTTCCACTCCGCTACCCGGGTGGGAAGCGCACATCAGGGCTGTGGCCAGTACCAGTAGGGCCAAATCGTCCCCTGAGGAATGTCGTCGCTGGTGGTAAGCGCGTCGACGGGACATTCCGGCAAGGAGGGCACCCTGCCGGGAAGTTGGCTGAAAACGTGCGGGTGTGGGTGTGCGAATGAGTCAGTCATGCGGGGACGGCGAGTCGGAGGCCCGGCAGCCCCGGCGGCCCGCGGGCCCGCCGCGCGAGTGCCGTCGGCGGTGCGCCGACGGAGGGTGCCCCTCCGCCCGGACGCGGGCCGCGTTCCGCTCCGAGTGTCGCAGCAGGACCAGGCAGGCGGCCGTGACGACGAGCAGGCCGAGGGTGGCGACCGCCGCCCCGCCGAAGGAGGTTCCGTAGACGACGAGGACCACCGGGACGAGCAGGCAGCTGAAGACCGCCCAGCGCACCACGTCACCCGCGGGGTCGTCATGGGGGTGCCCGGAGGGCCGCACGGACGGGTGAAGCGGCCGTCGGGGAGGGCCGGCGAGGTGCGGGCCCGGGTCGGGGAAGCGGGCGGACTGGGTCGGCTGAGCGGGCTGGTCGGGGTGAACCGGATGGCCGGACACGGCGTACTCCCTGCGGGCTCTTCCTGGACGGTCGGACGCATGTCCAACGTCGCCCGGAGGGGCTCGGTCACTGCGCGCACGGGTGGCAACGCGCCGTCTCGTCACTGGCTGTAGGGGACAGCGGACATTGCCAAGGCGCGCTCGCTCCGGCATGCTCCCTGGGACGCTCTCCAAGTGCGGCAAGCCCTGGGCAGGACAGGAGTGTCGCCGTACCCTGGTGGGTATGGGCTTGGGAAGATGCTTCCCGGACAGAGCTCCGTCACACTGCGTCGCCGATTTCGCCCCTGTTGCTTCCTCCAAGGACCTCTTCGCCGAGACACCCATGGCCGGTCACGAACTCCCCGAACCCGCGGACCGCAAGCGCAAACGGCTCGCCGACCCCGCGTCGGCCGCCGAGCTGCGTGCGGTGGAACAGACACGCTCCCCCTGCGACCCGGCCTTCCGGCACGGTGTCGTTGTGGGATTCGACGGATCGACGTCCAGCGAGCGTGCGCTCGCCTACGCGATCGGTATGGCCCGCCGCTCCGGATCGGGTCTGATCATCGTCCACGTGGCCAACCGACTGCCCACCACCGTGTGGGCGGGCTGTGAGCCCCCCGTCTTCGTGGACGTGCCGGACCACCGCACCGAGGTGTTGGGGCTGGAGCTGGCCTGCGCCGACTATCTGGCCGAAGTGCCATGGATTCTGGTCGAGCGCGGCGGTGACATCTGCCATGAGCTGGAGGAGGTGGGCCGGGAGTATTCGGCCGACGCCATCGTGGTCGGCTCCACGCACGGGATCGTGGGCCGGATCTTCGGCTCGGTGGCCGGGCGACTCGCCAAGCGCGCACAGCGACCGGTCGTTGTCATTCCGTGACCGCTTGTTAAGTCGATTGTGCGGTTGTGCCCTCGTGTAAAGGGTAGATAAATGCTGCTGGGACGCAGCACACAACTGCAGATCGAAGGGAGCCCGCCGTGGACAATGGTGTCTCTGCGGGAAGCACGGCCTCGACTTCGACCCTGGGGAACATCGCCCTGGGTCTCACCCTTCTCGCATTCGGTATCGGCCACACCGGCGTCATCGACGGCGTGTCCGCTGCCAGCTCCTTGCCGCTCGCGATGTACGTCGGCGGCGCCGCCCTCTTCCTCCTGGGCCTCCTGGAGTACCGCGGTGGCAACGGATTCAACGGCACCGCGTTCGCGGGCCTCGGCGTCTTCTGGTTCACCTGGGCCAAGGCGGCGGGCGGATCCGCCTCCGACGAGGCCGCCGGAACGTTTCTCGTCCTCTTCGCGATGCTCGCGCTGACCCTCACGGTGGCCGCCGCGAGCGGAGTGTTCAGCCAGGGCGTCCACGCCCTCCTGACCCTCTCCCTGGTCCTGCTCGCCGTGGCCTCGTTCATGGACAGCGGCGCTCTGGCCAAGGCGGGCGGCTGGGTCGCCGCCGTCTCCGGGCTGCTGGCCTGGTACGGGGCCACCGCGGCCCTGGCGCACTGGCCGATGGCCTTCGGCAGGGCCGGGCGCAGCGGCGCGGTCGCGGCGGGCTGAGCACGGCGCGCAGGAACGCGCGGGAACGCGGAGGAACGCGCGGGAACCGCAGGGACACACGGGAGCCTCCGTGCGCACAGCGCACGGAGGCTCCCGTGTGGATGGTGTCCGGTGGTGGCCCGGGGCCACTACTACTCGACGGTGACCGACTTCGCCAGGTTGCGCGGCTTGTCGATGTCCCGGCCCATGGCCAGGGCCGTGTGGTACGCCAGCAGCTGGAGCGGGATGCCCATGAGGATCGGGTCCAGCTCGTCCTCGTTCTTCGGGACCACGATGGTGTGGTCCGCCTTCTCCTGCTCGCGGTGGGCGACCGCGAGGATCCGACCGCTGCGGGCCTTGATCTCCTCCAGCGCCGCGCGGTTCTTCTCCAGCAGGTCGTCGTCCGGGACGATCGCGACCGTCGGCAGCGAGGGCTCGATCAGGGCCAGCGGGCCGTGCTTGAGCTCGGAGGCGGGGTAGGCCTCGGCGTGGATGTAGGAGATCTCCTTCAGCTTGAGGGAGGCCTCCAGGGCCACGGGGTAGCCGCGGACCCGGCCGATGAACATCATCGACTTGGCCTCGGCGAACTCGGCCGCGAGCTTCTTGATGTCCTCTTCGCCGTCGAGGATCTCCTGGATCTGCGCCGGCAGCCTGCGCAGGCCCTCGATGATCCGCTTGCCGTCGGTGACCGAGAGGTCCCGGATGCGGCCGAGGTGCACGGCGAGCAGCGCGAAGGCCACGACCGTGTTGGTGAAGCACTTGGTGGAGACGACGCACACCTCGGGGCCGGCGTGCACGTAGACGCCGCCGTCGGCCTCGCGGGCGATCGCGGAGCCGACCACGTTGACGACGCCCAGGACGCGGGCGCCCTTGCGCTTGAGCTCCTGCACGGCCGCGAGCACGTCGTAGGTCTCACCCGACTGCGAGACCGCGATGTAGAGGGTGTCGGGGTCCACGACCGGGTTGCGGTAGCGGAACTCCGACGCCGGCTCGGCGTCCGCGGGGATGCGGGCCATGCCCTCGATGAGGCCGGCGCCGATCAGGCCCGCGTGGTACGAGGTGCCGCAGCCCAGGATCTTGACCCGGCGGATGCCGCGCGCCTCGCGCGGATCCAGGTTCAGCCCGCCCAGGTGGACTGTGCTGAAGCGGTCGTCGATCCGGCCGCGCAGCACGCGGTCGACCGCGTCGGGCTGCTCGGAGATCTCCTTGTGCATGTAGGTGTCGTGACCGCCCATGTCGTAGGAGGCGGCCTCCCACTCCACGGTCTCCGGGGTGGCGTTCGTCGTCGTTCCGCCCGTGGTGTAGGTGCGGAAGTCGTCGGCCTTGAGGGTGGCCATCTCGCCGTCGTTCAGGGTGACGACCTGGCGGGTGTGGGCGATCAGCGCGGCGACGTCGGAGGCGACGAGCATCTCCTTCTCGCCGATGCCGAGGATGACCGGCGAGCCGTTGCGGGCCACCACGATGCGGTCGGTGAAGTCGGCGTGCATCACGGCGATGCCGTACGTGCCCTCGATCACCTTCAGGGCCTCGCGGACCTTCTCCTCCAGGCTGTCGGCCTGGGAGCGGGCGATCAGGTGGGTGATGACCTCGGTGTCGGTCTCGGAGGCGAAGACGACACCGTCGGCCTCCAGCTTGGCCCGGAGCTCGGCGGCGTTGTCGACGATGCCGTTGTGGACGACGGCGACCTTGTTCTCGGGGTCGAGGTGCGGGTGGGAGTTGACGTCGCTCGGGGCGCCGTGCGTGGCCCAGCGGGTGTGGGCGATGCCCGTGGTGCCGGCGAAGCGCTTGGGGACCCGGGCCTCCAGATCGCGGACGCGGCCCTTGGCCTTGACCATCTTGAGCGCGCCGGCCTTCGGGCTGTTCACGACGATGCCCGCGGAGTCGTATCCGCGGTACTCCAGCCGTGCCAGGCCCTCCAGCAGCAGCGGTGCCACGTCACGCTTTCCGATGTAACCGACGATTCCGCACATACGGTCCTGCCCCTCCTGAAGTTCGGTTCCTTGCCCGTCGTCCGCCCGCGGCCGCTCCGGCGGCGGCCGGTCAGCCGTAGACCATGCGGCGCAGCTGCCGGAGCGAGAGCTCCGGGGGCGCCACGGCGCGGTGCGGCAGCTCGGCCGCGATCCGCTCGAAGATCTCCGCGTTCACGGCTCCGCCGGCCTGTAGTTCGCGGTGGCGGCGGCGGACGAAGTCCTCCGTCGTCTCGTCGAAGTAGGCGAGCACGTCGAGGACCACCCGGGCCGCTTCGCCCCGCTGCAGCGAGGTGCTGCGCACCAGGTGTTCGACGAGATCGTCATAGGACGGGCGGCGGTCGAGCACCCGTAGATATTGACGCTTCCGGCCGCCCAACGCAAAGATCCTGCCCGATTCCGGGCAGGATCTCTCTGGTCTGGACCAGCGGAATGGATGCATCCGGTCAGAATCTACGCAAAACCGCCTGCTTCGCCGCGGCGAACTCGTCGGCCGTGAGGACTCCCGTCTGGTGCAGCTCCCCCAGCTCCCGCAGCCGCCGCAGCAGGGCGTCGTGGTCCTCCGCGACGCCGCCGGCCGGCGCGGCGAGCTCCTTCGGCGGGGCGTCCTCGACGGCCCGGTCCTGGACCGGCGCGGCCGGGTGCGGCAGCCGCAGTGCCACCGCCGCGGCGACCAGCGCCATCAGCGGGTCCTTCTTGAAGCCGAACAGCTCGACCGTGTACGGGTCGTACTTGGGCGCGGCCGACTGCGCCGCGCCGGCCAGGACGAAGCGGAGCCAGCCGTTCTCCAGTCCCTTCGCCGGAGCCCACTCCACCGTCCGCAGATCCGTGACCCGGAACTCCCGCGGCCCGCCGGAGCGCTTGGCCTCCTCGGTCGTCCAGTTCCACTCCAGCGCGACCCGGTCACCGTCGAAGGTGACGGTCCCGTCACCCGCGCCCACCGCTATCGGCACGGTGGGACCGGGCAGCAGATAGCTCTCCGAGGGGCCCGGATCCACCTGCTCCAGCAGCAGGGCGTTGCGCACCGCGTCCACGAAGTACTCCGCGACCCCCGTCCGCTCCGGCTCCACGCTCAGCCGGAACGGGTCGGAGGACTCCGGCAGGCGCCCGCCCGTCACCTGGGTCAGCGGGTCGGCCCCCTCGCGCAGCCGCAGCCGGATCCGCCCCGCCTTGCGGCCCGGCTCGTAACTGATCCCCGCGAGTGCGCGCAACGGCACCACCACTTCGCCCAGGGTCTGCCGCAGCAGCCCCACCCCCTTGTCGCGGCCGGGCACGATGCGCACCGCGTCGCCGTCGAACGTCCAGGTTCCGTCCTTCTGGATGATTTCCGCCATTCGGCGATTCTCCCACCGTGCACGGCAGGCCAGTTGGCCTATACCTGGGCACATGAGAGTCCTGCGACGCGCGCTCGGCACCCTCCTCGTCCTCGGTGCCGTCTCCTGCACCGCCGCCCACGGCGACGACGCGAACGCCGGTGACGACCCGCCCGCGGCCCCCGCCCCCTTCGAACGGCTCCTGCCGGCACCGGTCTCCGCGCGCGCCGGGGGCCCCGGCTACCCCTTCGGGCCGGGCACGGTCGTGCGTACGGGGCCGGGCGCGGACGAGGAGGTCCGCCGGGTGGGCCGGCTCCTCGCGGAGCAGCTGCGCGGGCCGAGCGGGCTGCCGCTGCCGGTGATCGACGGGGTGCGCGGGAACGGCATCCGGCTCAGGATCGACGCGGAGGCCGAGGGGGTCGGCCGGGAGGGGTACCGGCTGACGTCCGGGCCGACCGGGGTCGACCTCGTGGCGCGGACCCCGGCCGGACTCTTCCGGGCGGGCCAGACCCTGCGCCAGCTGGTGCCGGTGGCCGGGCCCGGGACGGTACCGGGCGGCACCGTCACCGACCGGCCGCGCTTCGCCTACCGGGGGGCCATGGTCGACATCGCACGTCACTTCTTCACCGTGGAACAGGTGAAGCGGTACGTGGACCAGCTCGCCCAGTACAAGATCAATGCACTCCACGTGCACCTCACCGACGACCAGGGGTGGCGCCTGGCGATCGACTCCTGGCCCCGGCTGGCGCAGTACGGGGGCGCCGGCGAGGTCGGCGGCGGGCCCGGCGGCCACTGGACGAAGGCCGAGTACCGCGAGCTGGTGGCGTACGCGGGCGAGCGGTACGTGGACGTGGTCCCCGAGATCGACATGCCCGGGCACACCAACGCGGCGCTGGCCTCCTACGCCGAGCTGAACTGCGACGGGAAGGCACCGCCCCGCTACACCGGGACCAAGGTCGGCTTCAGCTCGCTGTGCGTCGGCGCGGAGCGGACGTACGCGTTCGTCGAGGACGTGCTCGGGGAGCTGGCGGAGCTGACCCCCGGCCGGTACCTGCACATCGGGGGCGACGAGGCGCACGCCACGCCGGCGGCGGACTACGCGGCCTTCATGGACCGGGCGCAGGAGGTGGTGGGCCGCCACGGCAAGACGGTGGTGGCCTGGCACCAACTGGCCTCGGCACGCCCGGCGGCGGGCGCGGTCCTGCAGTACTGGGGCCACGACAGGACCCCGGCGGCGGACCGGTCGGCGGTGGCGGCGGCCGCGAGGGCCGGGCACCCGCTGATCCTGTCACCGGCCGACCGGGTGTACCTGGACATGAAGTACGGGGCGCAAACGGGGCCGGGGCTGGCCTGGGCGGGCCACGTCCCGGTGGCGCGGTCGTACTCCTGGGACCCGGGGGCCTATCTGGCCGGGGTGCCGGAGTCGGCGGTGCTCGGGGTGGAGGCCCCGCTGTGGACGGAGAACGTCGCGACGCGGGCCGAGTGGGAGCTGATGGCGTTCCCGCGGGTGCTGGGCCTGGCGGAGCTGGGCTGGTCCCCGGCGGCCGCCCTGGACTGGACGGCGTACAGCCGCCGCCTCGCCGCCCAGGCCCCCCGTCTGGACGCCCAGGACATCGGGTACTTCCGGGCCCCGGACGTGCCCTGGACGCGCTGACGGGCGGGGCCCGCGCACCGCGGTCCGCGGCTCAGAACCGCTGCTGCTCCGCGTCGGGCGGCAGCAGGCAGGGGGTGTCCACCGACAGGCTCCAGACGTCGTCGCCGACATCGCTCGCGGAGACGTACTGCCTGTCCCGCGGGTGGGTGGCCTGGAGCCCGTAGGCACCGCGCTCCCGCCCCGGCCCCTCCTGGTAGCCCGCGATCTCGAAGCCCTGCTTCGTGAGCTCGTCCCGAAGCGCCCTCGCGGCCTCGGCGTACCGGTCCCGGGGAAGCTTGGCGCGGGCGTTGAACATCAGCATGAAGCGGCCGTCATCAGCGCTCTCGCCGTTCTTGCCGGTGCAGTTGTGGAAGTTCGCCTCGGGCGTGCCCGGGATGATCTCGGACCCTGCCGTACGGGCCATGGATTCCACCCAGTGCTGTGCCCAGGCCTGTGCCTTGTCCTTGCTCATCCGGGGGAGCGGGTCGTTGACCCCGTTGTCGGACATGCAGCCTCCGAGCAGCACTGTGAGGGCGAGGGCGAGGGAAGCCCTGACGGTCCTGGACATCGTTCGCGGTCTCCTTGGGGTCAGTTCGACGGCCCGGGCCGCGGCTTCAGCCCCGCGACGATGCGGCCCTGGTTGTCCAGGCTCCGGCTGCCTTCGTCCCAGTAGCCGCTGTGTCCTTCGGTGTCGACGTGCATTCGCTGTGCGCCGAAGGCGGGGTCCTTGGGGTCTTCACCCAGGGTGGCGCCCGAGGTCCAGTTCGAGACCAGGTCGTCCGGAGCGGCTCCCACCCACAGGTGCCGCGGGTTCACGTGCAGCTGGTTCGCCCGCTCCACGGTGAGACCGGGGCTGCCGACCACCACCACGTCGTCCGCGTCCAGCCCGCGGCCCCCCGCGTCCGCGGCGCCGGTCATGGTGGACCCGTAGCTGTGGCCGATGACGGTCAGGTGGGTGCGTTCGCCCTGGTGGGCGGCGCGCAGGCCGTGGGTGAAGTCCCGCAGGTCCTGCTCTCCCGCATGCGCCCTGCCCGGTGTGGCGACGCTGCCGTCGATCTCGGGGGCGTCGTAGTCCATCCAGCTGACGACGGCGACCTCCTCACCGGGGGCGACCGATTTGCGCGCGGCGTCCTGCAGTTTTCCGATGCGGTCCAGTTGGCCGCCGTAGTTGTCCAACTGGTTGTCCGTTCCGGGCACGAGGACGGCGGTGTGCCGGGCTGTGTCGGGATTGCCCATGGCCACGATCGCGCGGCCGTCCTTCCCGGTGCCGTACCCGAGCAGGTACATCTGCTTGTTGGGCGGGCCGCTGTCCGTCTTCTCCAGCCGGTCCTTGAGGGCGGTCAGATTACGGTAGTTGTACCGGTCGTGGTAGCCGAGCGTGCCTTCCCGCAGGGCGTAGTCGTTCAGGCGCAGGTCCAGGGCGTTCCGGTTGGCCTCGTCGCGCACGGGCGCGGGCAGGCCGTCCAGCGCTCCGATCCGATCCGGGTAGGCGGCGAGGTAGAACTGCCGCTTTTCTTCGTCCAGGCCGGCCCACCAGTCCTTGGAGCGCTGGGGGTCCTTGCCGTCCGGGATGGCTTTCGGGTCGATGCCAGCGTATGCGGCGACGCGCGCCGCGTCTTCCTGGGCATGGGCGCCGCCGTAGCGCTTGTCGAGGTCGAAGGGGTCCAGTTGGTAGAGCGCGTCGGCCGCCGTCTGGCTGGCGGTCTCGGCCGCCGTGACCGCCGCTTCGATGCGTGCCCGGAAGCCCCCCAGCCCGGAGTTGGCCTCGCGTTGCAGGCCTGCGTAGTCGGGGTCGTTGTGGTACTTGGGGTCGACGGCCTGCTTCGGTTCGACCCATCCGTCGTCCTCCCGGACCTTGTGCCCGGCAGCTTCGGCGTCCGCGACCGCGTTGCGCAGATCGCGCTGGGCCTCGCGCATCTTGGTGCCGAGTGCCTGGAGGATCGTGGCGATCAGGCGGGCGTTCACCTCGGCTGTACCGAGCTTCGTCTCGGTGGCCTCCATGGCGGCGAATCCGTAGTGGGCGCTGACGCCGGCCCAGCCGGCCTTGTGCAGGGGTCCGGTGACCCGCTTGGCGCTGCCCCGCTGGGTGTCGTCGAAGGCTTTGGCGAGCTTCTTCCAGGAAGCGGTGGCGGCGTCCAGTTCGGCGAAGTCCTGGCGGAACAGCTGGGCGAAGAGTTCGGGCACGGTGGCAGGTCACCAGCCCCGGAACTTGGACAGGATCTCCTGTTCCATCACGTCAGTGCCGTTGGCCAGGCCCCGGAGGCCCTCCGCATGGTCGGCGAAGGTCTGCTGGAGGGTTTGCAGTGCGTTGCCCCAGCCCTTGCTCGCGCCGGTCATCCTGGCCCCGGCGGTCCAGGGAGCGAAGGAGGTGCCCGCGTCCGCGAGGTCGTCCAGAGCCTTGGCGAGTATCGGCCGCAGGTCTGTCACCAAGGTGTCCACCGCCCCGGCGGATGCGCGAAGTTCACCCTGCGAGATGTTCTGGTCCCACGTCATGGAACGCCCCCCGTGCCTCCTGCAACTGCGGAGATCGTATGCGCAAGCGAATCGATTCGCCAGCTCGTTCGGTATGCGGGGCGGCGTGAGGCGGGGCGGGGGCCGAGGGACCGTCTCGGCGCCCGCCCCGCCCCGTGTGTCACCGCCGGGCGAAGGCCGCGACGGGGTTCTTGAGGTTGCCGACCAGCTGGAGCGCGGCGGACGGGTCGGAGAGGTCGACCATCTGCGCGTTGTTGCGCAGCTGGAGGCGGTTGAGGCAGGACAGCTGGAACTCCTCCGCGAAGAAGTCGTAGCGCCGGAACTTCTCCGCCAGACCCGGCATGGAGTCCTGGTAGTCGTGGGCGCAGTCGGCAACGGCCTTCCAGAACGTGTCCTCGGTGCAGATGCCCTCCGTGACGAGGATCGAGGACAGGAAGCGGAAGAAGCAGTCGAAGACGTCCGTGAAGATCGACAGCAGCTTCATGTCCTCCGGGACGTCCGCCCGGATCCGCTCGACGGCGGGCGGCAGCACCGCGTCCGCGTCCATGATGACGATCTCCTCGGCGATGTCCTTGAAGATCGCACGCTGCACGACGCCGTCCTTGATGACCAGGATGGTGTTCTCGCCGTGCGGCATGTACGCGAGGTCGTACCGGTAGAAGCAGTGCACCAGCGGCAGCAGGTAGGCGCGCAGGTAGGGCTTCAGCCACTCGGCCGGGGTGAGGCCGGACTCCTCGATCAGGGCGCCGACGAACGAGGCGCCCTCGGCGTCCACGTGGAGGAGCGAGGCCATGGTGGCCAGCCGCTCGCCGTCCCCGAGGGAGTTCACCGGGGACTCGCGCCACAGGGCCGCCAGCATCTTGCGGTACGGCGAGTAGCGGTCGGTGGCGCGCTCGTACTGCAGGTGCCGGTAGCCGATGGCCGCCCGCTCACGGATGATCGAGAAGCCGACGGAGCGCAGGACCTCGTCGGACTCGATCAGCTGGTGCAGCCAGTCGTTGATGGCGGGGGTGGCCTCCATGTAGGCGGCCGACAGGCCCCGCATGAAGCCCATGTTCAGGACGGAGATGGCCGTCTTGACGTAGTGCTTGGTCGGGGTGGTGGTGTTGAAGAAGGTGCGGATCGACTGCTGCGGGAGGTAGGCGTCCTCGCCCTCGCCCAGCAGCACCAGCCGCCTGCTGGCGATCTCCGCGGCGAAGGTGACCGTGGTCTTGTTCCACCACTGCCAGGGGTGGACCGGGAAGAGCAGGTAGTGCGCCGGGTCCAGGTCCAGGGAGCGCAGTTTCGCGGCGAACAGCTCGACCGCCGCGTCGCCCAGCTCGGCGCGCAGGAAGCTGTCGTGCTCCAGGCCGGCGCCCGCGGTGAAGGTGGCGACGTCCTTGTGCGCGGCCGCCCAGATCAGGTGGACGGGGCTCGCGGCCTCCGGGGCGTACGCGTGGTACTCGTGCACGCCGAAGCCGAGCCGGCCGTTGTTGGCGACGAAGCAGGGGTGGCCCTCGGTCATGCCGGTCTCGATGTCCTGGAAGGAGGACTTGGCCAGCACGGCCGCGGCGATCTGCGGCTTCGTGTATTTGAACGCCGCGCCCGCCAGGGTGGAGGAGATCTCCTCCAAGTAGACCGGTAGGACGTCCGCGCTCAGCCCCAGGGCCTGCCGGAACTCGATGTGGAAGTCGAGGGCGTCCAGCGGCTGCGGCAGCCCGTCCCGCAGCCGGGTGATGGTGGCCTCGTCGACGGCCCAGTGGTCCAGGACCTGCCGGGCGGCGTCGAAGCGGTACTCCACGGCGCCGTCGTCGGAGACGACCGCGTAGCGGTCGCCGCCGAGGGACACCGGGGTCAGCAGGCGCTCGTGCGCGAACTCGGCGAGGGCCTTGCGGACCAGGGCGCGGTTGGCGCGGTCCCACAGCTCGGGCGAGAGGTGGGAGACGGCGTCGGAGAGGCTCATATGGACACCTCCCCGGTGATGCCGGTGGCGGCCTCGAACTGCTCGCGGGTGCAGAAGCTCAGCAGCGCCTCCTTCTCCGGCTTGGTGACCCGGCGCTCCGGCACGAAGCCGACGGCCTCGTTCAGGGCGTGCACGGCGGTGTTGGCGACGTCCGGCTCGACGACGACGCGGCGGGTGGCCGGGTCGGTGAAGAGCGCGGCCATGACGGTGGTGATCACCGCGCGGGTGAACCCGTGCAGCGGCCGGTCCGCGGGTGCGACCAGGAAGTGCATGCCGACGTCGCCGGGCCGTGCCTCGTACAGACCGACCAACTCCAACCGGCTCGGGTCGTAGGACTCCATCAGGAAGGCCGGGCGGCCCTCGTGCAGGCCTATGAAGGCCTGGTGGTGCTCGTGCGCCGTGATGCGCACGTACTCGCGCTCCACGTCCGGCAGCGAGGCGTCCTGCATCATCCAGAACGAGGCCTTGGGGTGGGTGACCCAGCCGTGCAGCAGCTCCGCGTCGGCGAAGGGGTCCAGCGGGCGGATCGCGAAGTCCCCGAGGACGGAGTCCGTCCGTGAGTAGAGGGTGTCGGTGGTGCTCATGCGTGGGTGCCTTCCGGGGCGGCGAACTGCTGGAACGCGATGGACTTCTCGACCTTGTAGTACGCGCGGCCGAGCAGCTCACCGACGATGTACGCGTTGCGGTACGCGGCCATGCCCAGGTCGGGGGAGGTCAAGGAGTGGTTGTGGGTGGCGCCGTTCTGGAGGTACACCTCGCGGCCGGTGGTGTCGACGCTGTAGTTGCGCGCGGCGTCGAGGCGGCCGCGGCCGTCGAAGTTCAGGCGGTCGCGTACCGGGTCCAGGAAGTCGGGGGTCCGGTACTTGTAGCCGGTGGCCAGGACGAGGCCCTCGGTGGAGAGGGAGAAGTCCCGCTCCTGCTCTTCCTGGCGCAGCCCCAGCGTGTAGGTGCCCGTGGTGGTGTCGTACGCCGTGCTGTTCAGCGAGGTGTTCGTCAGCAGGGTCGTCGGCACCGCCCCCGGCATGGTGACCTTCTTCTGGTAGAGCAGGTCGAAGATGGCGTTGACCAGGTCGCCGTCGATGCCCTTGAAGAGGTTCTTCTGCTGGGTCTCCAGCCGGTAGCGGGTGTCCTCCGGGAGGGCGTGGAAATAGTCCACGTACTCGGGGGAGGTCATCTCCAGGGTGAGTTTGGTGTACTCCAGCGGGAAGAAGCGCGGTGATCGCGTGACCCAGTTCAGCTGGTAGCCGTACACGTCGATCTCGGTGAGGAGGTCGTAGTAGATCTCCGCGGCGCTCTGGCCGGAGCCGATCAGGGTGATGGACTTCTTCTTCTGCAGCTCCGCCTTGTTCGGCATGTAGGCGGCGTTGTGCAGGAAGTCGCCGCCGAGGCCGGCGCAGGCCTGCGGGACGTACGGCGAGGTGCCGGTGCCGAGGACCAGGCGGCGGGCGCGGTGGGTCTCGCCCCGGTCGGTGCGGACCTCGTAGAGGGCGGCGGCCTCGTCGTAGGTGACCTCGGTGACGGAGGTCGAGTACCGGACGTTGTCGAGGCGGTCGGCGGCCCAGCGGCAGTAGTCGTTGTACTCGGTGCGCAGCGGGTAGAAGTTCTCCCGGATGTAGAAGGAGTACAGCCGGTCCTGGTCCTTGAGGTAGTTCAGGAAGGAGAACGGCGACGTCGGGTCGGCGAGGGTGACCAGGTCCGACATGAAGGGCGTCTGCAGGTGCGCGCCGTCCAGGAACATCCCCGCATGCCACTCGAAGTGCGGCTTCGACTCGATGAACAGGCCGCTCAGCTCGTCGATCGGCGCGGTCAGGCAGGCCAGTCCCAAGTTGAAGGGACCGAGGCCGATGCCGATGAAGTCGTACGGCTCAGTGGTGGACGGCAAGGGATTCTCCCAGGAACTGCTCGGCGTGTGCGGCGAGGAGGTCGAGAACGGCTGCGATGTCGGCCGTCGTGGTCTGCGGGTTGAGGAGGGTGAACTTCAGGTACTGCCTCCCGTCCACCTTGGTGCCGGCGACGACGGCCTCGCCGGAGGCGAAGAGCGCCTTGCGGGCGTGGAGCTGGGCCTCGTCGAGGAGTTCCGCGGGAACGCCGTCGCCGGGCAGGAAGCGGAAGACGAGGGTGGAGATCTGCGGCTCGACGACGACCTCGAAGCGCGGGTCGGCCGCGATGACGTCGTAGCCGGCGGCGGCGAGGTCGATGACTTCGTCGAAGAGCGAGCCGACGCCGTCGGCGCCCATGATGCGCAGCGTCATCCAGAGCTTGAGGGCGTCGAACCGGCGCGTGGTCTGGATGGACTTGTCGACCTGGTTCGGGATCCGCTCCTCGGCCATGCGCCGCGGGTTGAGGTAGTCGGCGTGGTACGTGGCGTGCTTGAGGGTGTCGCGGTCGCGGACCAGCATCGCGCTGGAGCTGACGGGCTGGAAGAACGACTTGTGGTAGTCGACCGTGACCGAGTCGGCGTGCTCGATGCCGTCGAGGAGGTGTCGGCGGGTGGGCGAGACCAGCAGTCCGCAGCCGTAGGCGGCGTCCACGTGCATCCACGCGGAGTGCTCGGCGGTCAGGCGGGCGATCTCGGGGAGCGGGTCGATGGACCCGAAGTCGGTGGTGCCGGCGGTGGCGACGACGGCCATGGGGAAGAGGCCTTCGGCGGCACACTCCTCCAGCTCCAGCGCGAGGACGGAGGTGTCCATGCGACGGTTGCGGTCGACGGGCACGGAGATGACGGCCTCGTAGCCCAGGCCGAGCATGGCGGCCGACTTCTGCACGCTGAAGTGGCTGGCTTCGGAGGTGAAGATGCGGAGCTTCGGGAGCAGTTCGGCCTTGGTCAGGCCGATACCGGCTTCCTTGGCGCGCTTCATGACGGTGCGGCAGGCCTCGTCGCGGGCCAGCAGCAGGGCGTGGAAGTTGGACTGGCTGCCGCCGGAGGTGAAGATGCCGTCCGCCTTCTCCCCGAGGCCGATGCGGCCGGTGGTCCAGTCGATGAGGCGGCGCTCGATGAGCGTGCCGCCGATGGACTGGTCCCAGGTGTCGAGGGAGGAGTTGACGGCGGCCATCACGGCCTCCGCGACCACCGCGGGGATGACGACCGGGCAGTTGAGGTGTCCCAGGTAGCGCGGGTGGTGGAAGTAGACGGCGTCGCGCAGGTAGACGTCCTCCAGCTCGGCGAGCGCGGCGGAGGAGTCCCCGAGCGGGGTGTCGAGGTCGATCCCGTCGATGACCGGGGCGAGCTCGTCGACGGATATACCGGTGTGCGGCCGTTCGGTGGTGGCGAGTTTGGCGGCGACACGGTCGACGCCCTCGGTGACGGAACGGCGGTAGATGTCCGCGGTCGTCTCGTTCAGCAGATGCCGGCGCATCAACTTTCCTCCGGACAGGGGGGAGAGGGGGAGGGTGGGGCGGGTGATGTTTAGGTTAGCCTAACCTAAGTGGAATGACCAAATGAGGATGGGCCCCGGCCGAAGCCGGAGCCCATCGCGAACTGCCGTGAAAATTCCGGGAGCTGACTACAACTCGGAACCGGGGTCCTCGCTGGGAGCCTTGCCCGCGTACGCCTCCGCGAGGAGCTGCTCCTCGCTCGCGCCGAGCCGCCAGTAGCCGGTGAAGCGCACCGAGCGGCGGTCGACGGATCGTTCCTGCACGAAGTGGCGGCGCACCGCGCGAACGGTGCCCGCCTCGCCGGCCAGCCACACGTACGGGGATTCCACGCCCTGCGTCTGTGCCTGTGCCTGCGCCTGTGCCTGCGCCTGTGCCTGTGCGGAGCGGAGCGCGTCCAGCACCCGCCCGGTCCGCTCCCGGTCGTCGCCCCCGCGCACGATCCACGTGATGTCCGCGTCGGCGGGCGCGGCGAGTGCGAGCCGGTCGTCCTCGTGCGGAACCTCGAACCAGGCCCGGACCCGGGTATCGGCCGGCAGCCGTTCCAGGATCCCGGCCGCGGCCGGCAGAGCGGTCTCGTCGGCGTACATCCAGACGGCGCCGGCGTCGGCCGGGGCCTGGAAGCGCACGGACTTGTTCTCGGCGACGGCCGGGCCGATCGCCAGGATCCGGCGGCCGGCGCTCGCCCGTCCGGCCCAGCGGGAGGCGGGGGAGGAGTCCCCGTGCAGCACGAAGTCGATGTCGACCTCGACCGCACCCGTCCCGTCGCGGCGCTGCTCGCGCACGGTGTAGGAGCGCATCACCGGCCGCTCCTCGTCCGGCATGCCGCGCCAGGCGGTGAACCAGGTGTCCTCGTCCGTGGACGGGAGCACGGTGTGCTCCGCGCCGGAGGGCGGCAGGAAGAGCGACAGGCTCTGGTCGAAGCCGCCGGAGCGGAAGTCCGCGAGGGACTCGCCGCCGAAGGTGACCCGCAGGAACGAGTGGCCCAGGCGGCGCGTACGGAGCACTTCGAGCGTGAAGAAGCGGAAGTGCGCCACAGCCGGGGCGCCGGACGCGGTGGCGGTCATGCGGGTGGTCCCCCTGGAAGTCGGTACGGCCTGCAGACGAGTCCAGGGCGTGCCCGCGCGGACCCGCCCTGGGAGCGGGCGCCCGGGGTCACCGGGCGCCGCGCGTGGGTCAGGCGACCTTCTTGGCGTTCTGGAGGGCCTTGGCGAGGTCCTCCAGGATCTGCGCGCACTTGTCGTACGAGTAGATCGGCTCGGTGGTGCGCGGGGCGACCTGGCCGGCCTTCACGGAGGGCAGCTCGGCCCAGGTGGCCTTGGCCTTCAGCTCCTCCGGCTGCAGGGTGCCGGTGCGGTTGTCGAGCAGGATGAGGTCGGCCTTGTACTTGCCGGCGTTCTCCCAGCTCAGGCTCTCGAAGAAGCCGCCCTCGTCCAGCTTGTCCGGGGTGATGAACTCCACGCCCAGGGTCTTGAAGTACTTCAGGTCGGCCGAGGTGTCCGGGGTGGAGGCGTAGAACAGGTCGGCGGAGCCGGAGCCGGCCAGGACCTTGATGCCCGGGTTGGCCTTGGTGGCCTCGCGGACCTTGGCGGCGGCGGCCTCGAAACGGGCCTTGCCGTCGGCGGCGGTCTTGGCGTTCATGTCGGCACCCAGGGACTTGGCGAGGTCCGCCGTGCGCTCCAGGGCCTTGTCCATCGAGACGTCGCCGCCGACGCCGATCGCGGCGTGCGGGGCCAGCTTCAGGATCTTGTCCTTGGAGGCCTCGGGCACGTACCAGTACGAGCCGTCCCAGGTGTTGGTGACGAGCAGGTCGGGCTTGAGGGCCGCGTACTTCTCGACGTTGAACTCGTCGTAGACGTTGCCGAGGATCTCGACCTTGGAGACGTCCATCGAGCCGGCCTGGACGTCGGGCTTGCCGTCGGCGGTCTTGGTCGGGCCGAAGACGCCCTTGACCTGGACGCCGTAGTCGTACAGCGCGGCGGCGGTGCCGGTGAAGGCGACGATGTTCTTCGGCGTGGACGTGGCGCTGACGTCCTTGCCGAGGTCGTCCTTGAAGCTCCAGGCGCCGGAGGACGCGGTGGCGGTGCTGCCCTTGTCGCCGTCGCCCTTCGCCGAGTCGGTGCCGCCGCACGCGGCGAGCGCGGCGACCAGACCGAGGGCGCCGCCCGCGGCGACGAGGCCGCGACGGGTGAGGGAGTTGCTGCGGGACTTGGGCATAATCGATGTCCGTTTTCGTGCGTACCGGGGCGGCCACCAGCGTGCCGTTCGTGGGGAAGGTTAGCCTAACCTTGGCCGGAAACGGTAAGGGGGCCCTAAGTTTTTTCGGGCCCCCTCGCGCCGCCCGCGCCCGCACGGGCCGTCGAACTAGCCGGCGAAGCCCAACTCGCGTGCAATCAGCATGCGCTGGACCTCGCTGGTGCCCTCGCCGATCTCCAGGATCTTGGAGTCGCGCCACATGCGGGCCACCGGGTACTCGTTCATGAAGCCGTAGCCGCCGTGGATCTGCGTGGCGTCACGGGCGTTGTCCACGGCCACCGTGGAGGAGTACAGCTTCGCGATCGCCGCCTCCTTCTTGAACGGCTCGCCGGACACCAGCCGGGAGGCCGCGTCGCGCCAGCCGATGCGCGCCATGTGGGCGCGCATCTCCATGTCGGCCAGCTTGAACTGGATGGCCTGGTTGTCCCCGATCGCCCTGCCGAAGGCGTGCCGCTCCCTGGCGTACTTCACCGACTCGTCCACACAACCCTGCGCGAGGCCCGTGGCGAGCGCGGAGATGGCGATCCGCCCCTCGTCGAGGATCCGCAGGAACTGGGCGTAGCCGCGGCCCTCCTCGCCCACCAGATTGGCCAGGGGGACCCGTACGCCGTCGAAGGACAGCTCACGGGTGTCCGAGGAGTTCCAGCCCACCTTGGAGTAGGGGGCGGCCACCGTGAAGCCCGGCGTGCCGGACGGGACGATGATCGAGGAGATCTCCGGACGGCCGTCCGCCTTGCGGCCCGTCACGGCCGTGACGGTGACCAGGCCGGTGATGTCCGTACCCGAGTTGGTGATGAAGCACTTCGACCCGTTGATGACCCACTCGCCGCCGTCCTTGACGGCGGTCGTACGGGTACCGCCGGCGTCCGATCCCGCCCCGGGCTCGGTGAGGCCGAAGGCGCCCAGCACCTCGCCCGAGCACAGCTTCGGCAGCCACTGGCGCTTCTGCTCCTCGGTGCCGAAGAGGTACAGGGGCATGGCGCCGAGGGAGACGCCCGCCTCCAGGGTGATGGCGACGGAGGAGTCGACGCGGGCCAGCTCCTCCAGGGCGATGCCGAGGGCGAGGTAGTCCCCGCCCATGCCGCCGTACTCCTCCGGGAAGGGCAGACCGAACAGGCCCATGCGGCCCATCTCGGCGACGATCTCGTAGGGGAACTCGTGCCGCTCGTACAGGTCGCCGATCTTCGGGGCGACGACGTCGTGGGCGAACGCCTCGACGGTGCGGCGGAGTTCCTCGTGCTCAGGGGTGAGCCGGTGGTCGAGGGACATGGTGTGACTACTCCTTGTGGGAGAGGGCGCGGACGGTACGGGAGGGGCTGGGGCGTCCCAGCCGTTCGGCCATCCACACGCTCGTGGCGGTGAGGGCGGCCAGATCGACCCCGGTCTCGATGCCGAGACCGTCGAGCATCCACACCAGGTCCTCGGTCGCGAGGTTGCCGGTGGCGCTCTTGGCGTACGGGCAGCCGCCGAGGCCGCCCGCGGAGGCGTCGACGGTGGTCACCCCGTGCTGGAGCGCGGCGAGGGTGTTGGACAGGGCCTGGCCGTAGGTGTCGTGGAAGTGCACGCCGATCCGGTCGGTGGCGACACCGGCCTCGTTCAGCGCGGAGAGCAGGGCCTGGACGTGGCCCGGGGTGGCGACCCCGATGGTGTCGCCGAGGCTCAGCTCGTCACAGCCGAGGTCGAGCAGGGCCTTGGCCACGGAGACGACCTGGTGGACCGGGACGGCACCCTCCCAGGGGTCGCCGAAGCACATGGACAGATAGCCGCGCACGTGCGCCCCGCCCTGCCGGGCACGGGCCACGACGGGCTCGAACATCGCGAGGGACTCGGCGACGGTCCGGTTGAGGTTGCGGGAGGCGAAGGTCTCCGTGGCCGATCCGAACACCGCGATACGGGTGGCCCCGAGCGCGAGCGCGCGGTCCAGGCCGCGCTCGTTCGGCACCAGGACGGGCAGCGCTGCGTCCACGTCGGCGAGCAGCGGGAAGAGCTGCTCGGCGTCCGCCAGCTGGGGCACCCACTTGGGGTGCACGAAGCTGGTCGCCTCGATCGTGGTCAGGCCGGCGGCGGCGAGGCGGCGCACGAACTCCGCCTTGACCTCGGTGGGGACGGTCGTCTGCTCGTTCTGCAGGCCGTCGCGGGCGCCGACCTCGTGGATGCGGACCCGGGCCGGCAGACCGGTGGCCGGGACGGTCATGGGCAGCCCGATCATGCGGCCTCCTCCTCGTCCGGGGTGACGACGGCCAGGACCTGGTCCATGGCGACGGTGGTGCCGGGCGAGACGTCCAGCTCGGTGACCGTGCCGGCGTGCGGTGCGGACATGACGTGCTCCATCTTCATCGCCTCGACCACCAGCAGGCTCTGACCTGCCGTCACCCGGTCGCCGACGGCCACCTTGACGACGGTGACGGTGCCGGGCATGGGGGCCGCGAGGGTGTCCGCCCCGGCACCGGCCGCGCCGTGGGCGGACACCGGGTCGTGGCGCTGGACGTGCCAGGAGTCGCCGTCGCGGCCGAGCCAGGTCCCCTCCGGGGAGGCGGCGTGGCTGAAGCGGTGGGTGACGCCGTCGAGTTCGACGGTGACGGCGTCACGGGTGAGGGCGACGATCCGGCCGCGGGCCGGTGCGCCGCCACCGACCGCGTCCAGCAGGATCTCCTGCTCGGCGCCCAGTTGCCGGGTACGGACCTCCACCGGGTCCTGGCCGGGGAGGCGGAAGTGGTGGACCGTCCAGGCGGGGGTGCCGCCCAGGCGCCAGCCGCTCGCGGCGTCGAAGGGGTCGACCCATCCCGCCGCCGGCGGCTCCGGCGCGGTGCCCGCCAGCAGCGCGGCCGCCGCGTACACCTCGTCCGGCACCCCCTCCGGGAGCAGGGCCGGCAGGTCCCGTTCGACCAGACCCGTGTCCAGCTCCCCGGACACCACATCGGGGTGGGCCAGCAGCCGCCGCAGGAAGCCGGCGTTCGTCTGGACGCCCAGGATCACCGTGTCGGCCAGGGCCCCCCGCAGCATGCGCAGCGCGGTGGCCCGGTCCGGCCCGTGGACGATGACCTTGGACAGCATCGGGTCGTACGTCGAGCCCACCGGCACGCCCGCCGTCAGCCCGGAGTCGGTGCGGACCGCACCGCCCGAGGGCTCCGACAGCGCCAGGACCGTGCCGCCGGACGGCAGGAAGCCGCGCGCCGGGTCCTCCGCGCAGACGCGCGCCTCGATGGCGTGCCCGGTCAGCCGGATGTCGTCCTGGGTGACTGGCAGGGCCTCGCCGGAGGCCACCCGCAGCTGGAGCTCCACCAGGTCCAGGCCGGTGATCAGCTCCGTCACCGGGTGCTCGACCTGGAGCCGGGTGTTCATCTCCATGAAGTAGTAGGAGGACGGGTCGCCGCCCGGGACGATGAACTCCACCGTGCCCGCGCCCACGTACCCGCAGGAGCGGGCCGCGTCGACGGCCGCCGCGCCCATCGCCGCCCGGGTCTTCTCGTCGAGCAGGACCGAGGGCGCCTCCTCGATGACCTTCTGGTGGCGGCGCTGCAGCGAGCACTCGCGCTCGCCCAGGTGCACCACGTTGCCGTGGGCGTCCGCCATCACCTGGATCTCGATGTGCCGGGGCCGGTCCACCCACCGCTCGACCAGCAGGGTGTCGTCGCCGAAGGACGAGCGGGCCTCGCGGCGGGCCGCCGCGATCTCCTCGGCCAGCACCGCCTCGTCCCGTACGAGCCGCATGCCCTTGCCGCCGCCGCCCGCCGAGGGCTTCAGCAGCACCGGCATGCCGATCTCCGAGGCGGCCGCGACCAGTTCGGCGTCCGAGAGGCCGCTGCCCGAGGAGCCGGGGACCACGGGCACGCCCGCCGCCTTCACCGTCTCCTTGGCGCGGATCTTGTCGCCCATGAGGGAGATGGCGCTCGCCGGCGGCCCGATGAAAGCCAGGCCCGCATCGGTGCAGGCGCGGGCGAAGGCGGCGTTCTCCGCGAGGAAGCCGTAGCCGGGGTGCACGGCCTCGGCGCCCGTCCGCTTCGCCGCGTCGAGCAGCCGCTCCACGGACAGGTAGCTCTCCGCGGCCGCCGCCGGGCCGATCCGGACGGCCGTGTCGGCCTCCCGTACGTGGCGGGCGTCCGCGTCCGCGTCGCTGAAGACGGCCACGGAGCGGATGCCGAGCTCCCGCAGGGTGCGGATGACCCGGACCGCGATCTCGCCGCGGTTCGCGACCAGAACAGTGCTGAACATCAGTGAGGTCCTCACGTCACATCACGTCACATACGGAAGATGCCGAAGCCCGGCTGCGTTTGATCCTTTTGGCCCAGCGGGGCGTTCGCGCACGCGGTCAGGGCCAGCCCCAGCACCTGCCGGGTCTCCAGCGGGTCGATGACCCCGTCGTCCCACAGCCGCGCCGTGGCGTAGTAGGCGTTGCCCTGCTCCTCGTACTGGGCGCGGACCGGGGCCTTGAAGGCCTCCTCGTCCTCGGCCGGCCACTCCTGGCCGGCGCCCTCGATCTGGTCGCGCTTGACCGTCGCGAGGACCGAGGCCGCCTGCTCGCCGCCCATGACGGAGATCTTGGCGTTGGGCCACATCCACAGGAAGCGGGGCGAGTACGCCCGGCCGCACATCGAGTAGTTGCCGGCGCCGTACGAGCCGCCGACCACCACCGTCAGCTTCGGGACCCGGGTGCAGGCCACGGCCGTCACCATCTTGGCGCCGTGCTTGGCGATGCCGCCCGCCTCGTAGTCGCGGCCGACCATGAAGCCCGAGATGTTCTGGAGGAAGAGCAGCGGGATGCCGCGCTGGTCGCACAGCTCGATGAAGTGCGCGCCCTTCTGGGCGGACTCCGCGAACAGGATGCCGTTGTTCGCGATGATCCCGACCGGGTGGCCGTGGATCCGGGCGAAGCCGGTGACCAGCGTCTGGCCGAACTCGGACTTGAACTCCTGGAAGCGGGAGCCGTCCACGACCCGCGCGATGATCTCGCGGGCGTCGTACGGGGTGCGCGAGTCGACGGGGACCGCGCCGTACAGCCCGGCCGGGTCCACCTTCGGCTCCTCCGGGGCCTCGACCGACCAGGGCAGGGCCCCGCGCTCGGGCAGGGTCGCCACGATGTTCCGTACGATCCGCAGCGCGTGCGCGTCGTCCTCCGCGAGGTGGTCCGTCACGCCGGAGACCCGGGAGTGGACCTCGCCGCCGCCGAGCTCCTCGGCCGTGACGACCTCACCGGTGGCGGCCTTCACCAGCGGCGGTCCGCCGAGGAAGATCGTGCCCTGGTTGCGGACGATGACGGCCTCGTCGCTCATGGCCGGCACGTACGCCCCGCCCGCGGTGCAGGAGCCGAGGACGGCGGCGATCTGCGGGATGCCAGCACCCGACATGCGCGCCTGGTTGTAGAAGATCCGGCCGAAGTGCTCGCGGTCCGGGAAGACCTCGTCCTGCATGGGCAGGAAGGCACCGCCGGAGTCGACCAGGTAGAGGCAGGGGAGACGATTCTCCAGGGCCACTTCCTGGGCGCGCAGGTGCTTCTTGACGGTCATCGGGTAGTACGTGCCGCCCTTGACGGTGGCGTCGTTCGCGACGATCACGCACTCGCGGCCGCTGACCCGGCCGATGCCCGCGATGACTCCGGCCGCGGGGGCGGCGCCCCCGTACATCCCCTCGGCGGCCAGCGGGGCCAGCTCCAGGAAGGGCGAGCCCGGGTCGAGGAGGGTGTCCACGCGGTCGCGCGGGAGGAGCTTCCCGCGGGCGGTGTGGCGGGCGCGGGCCTTCTCCCCGCCGCCGAGCCGGGCCGCGTCGAGCCGGGCCCGCAGGCCCTCGGACAGCTCGCGGTGGGCGGCCTCGTTGGTCCGCCAGGCCTCGGACGCCGGGTCCGCGGCGCTCGTCAGCACTGGTGCCTGCTGCATCGGTCGAGCTCCCTTGCTCGTTCCAGGCGGTTAATGAGCGTTAACGCTCGTGGGGCTCAGGTTAACGACCGCTAACGGCCCTGTCTAGAATGGTTTCCCATGAGCACCAGAGCGGCCGCCCCGACCCGACGCGAGCAGATCCTCAGTGAGGCCGCCCGCCTCTTCGCCGCGCGCGGGTTCCACGGCGTCGGCGTGGACGAGATAGGGGCCGCGGTCGGCATCAGCGGCCCCGGCCTGTACCGGCACTTCGCGGGCAAGGACGCCATGCTCGCCGAGCTGCTCGTCGGCATCAGCGAACGCCTCCTCACCGGCGGCCGGCACAGGGTCGCCGAGGCGGCCGGGGACCCGGCCGGCGTCCTGTCCTCCCTCATCGACGGCCACATCGACTTCGCCCTCGACGACCGCGCGCTGATCACCCTCCACGACCGCGAGCTCGACCGGCTGCGGGAGGCGGACCGCAAGCTCGTACGGCAGCTCCAGCGCCAGTACGTCGAGCTGTGGGTGGAGGTCGTACGGGAACTGCACCCCCAGGTCGGCGAGGCGGAGGTACGGGTCGCCGTGCACGCCGTCTTCGGCCTGCTCAACTCCACCCCGCACCTGGCCGCGCTCGGCCGGGAGGCCACCGAGGCGCTGCTGCGCCGCCTGGCGCACGGGGCCTTCGGGGCCCTGTCGGCATGACCCGGGGCGTCCGCGGGCCGGACTGGACGCGCCGCCTCCGCCCCGGCGGCGGCAGAATGGCGCGTATGCCGAAGCCGATAGAGACGCCCGTACCCACCCGCGCCGAGCTCGTCGACCATCTGGTCCGCACCCGGATCGCGGGGCAGGTCGCGACGCCGCGCGAGAACAACCTCTCCCACTACCGCAAGCTCGCCAACGGCGACCGGCACTACTGGCTCGGCCTTGAACTCGGCGACCGCTGGACCGACGAGCAGGACGTCCTCGCCGTGATGGCCGAGCGCTGCGGCGTCGTGGACGACCCGGCGTTCCGTTTCGGCCAGGACACCATCGACCCGGAGCTGACCGTGGCCGGCCTGGACCGGCTGGCGGCCCGCCTGCGCAAGGCGGCGGCCGACCGGCAGAGCGTCCTGCTGGCCACCGGCCACCCGGGCGGCCTGCTGGACGTCCACCGCGCGACGGCGGCGGCCCTGCGGGCGGCCGGCTGCGAGATCGTCGTCATCCCGTCCGGCCTGACGGCCGACGAGGGCTCGGTGTGGCAGTTCGCGGACGTCGCCGTACTGGAACGCGGCGCGACCCTGTGGCACACCCATTCGCCGGAGCCGATGGCGGCGATCCTGGACGGCCTGACGGCCGCGGGCCGCCCGCAGCCGGACCTGGTCGTGGCCGACCACGGCTGGGCGGGCTGCGCGGCCCAGCGCGGCCTGGACGCGGTCGGCTACGCCGACTGCAACGACCCGGCCCTCTTCATCGGCGAGGCCGAGGGCACCCTCCAGGTGACGATCCCCCTGGACGACCACGTCCGCGACCCGCGCTACTACGACCCGATGGTGGCGTACCTGCTGCACGCGGCGGGCCTGCACTGACGGCACCGGCCCGGCGGAGACAGTGAGAAGCCCCGGCGGTATTCACGCCGGGGCTTCTCACTGTCATCCCAATGCCGGCAGGCGACAAGTCGTCGCCACGGTGCAGGGGTCCGGTTCGATCTGGGCGAAAGTTGGATCCTTGTCGCGCCGGGACCGTCCCTAGGAAGATCCCTTCGGGGTGAGGGCGGCTGAACCTCCCGGGAAGCGCCTACGGACTGTCCAACTTCCCTCTGCAGGCTTCCGACCCAAGAGTCGAGCCCCAGTCGATGTCTTTCGACTGGGGCCCTCTCTGATTCCAATATCTATTTGTGCACCCTCAGATGCTGGAGTTAGTTCTCATTTCTGATGCCCCAGTTCAGCCCGGCCGTCGTGATGTCAAGACGACTTGCAGGTCGAGATTCCCAGCTGACCTGGTCGGTCCAGAATTGATCATCGACTCCTTCGGCCGAGAAGGTTGCAAACCCGGACATGCATTCGTCGCACTCCAGGTAGATTCGATCGATGTCTGTACGCATCATGAAAATGAGGAGGCCGTTATTGCAGGTCGTGCACCCCAGCCAGGACTCGATTGGAGTGTCATCCTGCGGATGGGTATCCTGTGATGAGTTTATTTTTATCCCTCACTAGAATTTCAATATGAGTGTACGACTGACCAACGCCCTGGGCGAGTTTCCCGCTCTCGTAGCCGACTATTCGACCCATTGGGATGCGGTACATGTCCGCACCATTTTTACCGCCGCCGGGAACTGGCTTTAGGCCTAGCTTCTCTTTGACGGCCCATGCTTCATTCAGCATGGAATATGCATCGCCCGTCGATCCGGTATTCTCATCCCAGAATACGCCGTGGCTTTCCCTGTCTGGCGCGTCCACTTCGTGACGACGGACATGCTCGGGGCGTGTCTGCCCATTTTTGCTGACAATTGACCAATCCAGGCAGGTATTGTGGACGAGGAGAGGTGTCTCGCCCGCCATCACATAGTACGTATGGATGTCTGCTACGGAGAAGTTGTAGGTCTTGACGTGGTCGCTGAATGCGCGGTTGTTCGTGACAATCGCAGTAGTGCCGCTCGCGGTTGCCAGTGTCATGCCGGGACGGAGATCAGCGGCCTCCACCCAGGACTTTTCGGAGGGTGACCAGAAGGGGTGTTCGTGTGTCGCCGTTATCTCGTCGATTCCGGCAGGCGTGGCAATCGAAAGTGTGTTGAGATCGCGAACGCCCTCCGTCCGGATGAGTTTTTCAACCCGCTTTGCTGCTGATTCGCCCGTGATTGGGTCGGTAGCAAGAACCAGGTCGCCGACTTGGATTTCCTCGATCTTCTTCTGGGAGCCGTCCGCCATCAGGACAAGCGTTCCGGCAAGGAAGCACTGACCCCCCTTCATTTTGCCCAGCCTCAGGAGCTTCGGTCCTGGAATCAGAGCCAGAGCGAGGCCGGCGACTTGAGCCTCAGTTGATTCGAGATCGAGTCCCTGCTCTGTGGCCCAGGAGTCGAACGCGTCCGACTCCAGGTTGCATTCCGGTGAGGTGTTGAGGAAGCAGTGAGGGTCTGTCGTCATTTCGGCGGCATTTTCGGCCGCGTGAATGGATGCGCTGACAAATCCCGCAACTGCGTTAGCGGCCCCTGCGCCATCCATGTTCTTCGGGGGACAGAAGCGCACGCCGACGCAACGGTTGCCATCACCCTTGGGTCCCTTGGATCCCTTGGGTGCCTTGGGAGGGGCGCTGCAGTCCGTCCAGCACCGGTCTTTGTAGTACCTGTTGTGGTGTTTGGTCGCGGCCTGGACGACGCTCTGGGGGGAGGACTGGAAGCCGCGGTCCTCGTTTCCGCCTTCGAAGTACTTGAGGCCGTCGGGGTCGGAGTAGGTGAAGGGGTTGTTCGCGGCGTAGGTGTAGCCGTGGAGTTGCTGCGAGTCCTTCAGATCCATGATCGGGTCCACCGAGATGAAGCGGCCGATCAGGGGGTCGTATTCGCGGGCTCCGATGTGGGTCAGGCCGCTGTCGTTGTCCTTTGTTCCTCCGACGAAGGTTTTTTCGCCGGTCCACGTCGTCGGCTGGGTGCCACGGGCTTCGCCGAACAGGCCCGTCTTGCGACGGGTGACCGTCTGGGTTGCGTCGGCGGTCACCTGAGTGCTGCCGGTGTTGTGGTGGTCGTTGAGGGTGAAGGCGAGTTTGCCGCCCGTGCGCACGGCGACGTCGCCGTAGTAGCGGGTGCCGGTGACCGTGCCGGACTTGTCGAGCATCAGCTCGTTGCCGTTCGGCAGGTACAGAGTGGTGGCGTCCTTCTCCTTGCGCAGGATTCGGTTGCCGGCTGTGTCGTAGATGAACCCGTCGGTGGTCAGGCCCTGGGCAAGGGACTTGAGGCGCCCCTCCGCGTCCCAGTCGAGGTACTGGGTCTCACCCGTGCCGCTCTTGCGGGTCTTGGTGTTGCCTGTCGCGTCGTACGTGAAGGTCTCGTCGTGCGGGTCGGTGCCAGTCTGGGTGACCTTCGGGAGGTCGTGCTTTCCGGGCGTCGGGGGCGCGTACGTGCGTACGGTGTCCGCCGCCGGGCCCGAGGCGGCCTTGTGCTTGGTCTCCGTCTTGCGGTTGCCGACGGCGTCGTAGGTGTACGTGGTCCAGTACGGGTCCTCGCCGCCGATGACGGCAGCAGAAGGCGCGGCCGCGCAGGTCTCGCCCTTGTTCGTCCACGCCTCGGTGATGCGGCGCAGGGAGTCGAGGTTGACGCACTGGGTGTCCGTGGTCCGGGCGGCGTCCTGGCCGTAGGCCGAGGCGATCGCCGTCAGGTTGCCGACGGGGTCGTTGGTGTACCGGGTGTCCTCGAGCCGCGTCGGTGCCACATCGCGGTCGATGACCGCGCGCACGAGTGCGCCGGTGTGGCCGTCGTACTCGTTGGAACGGTAGAGGCGCTGGTCGGACGCACCCAGTTCCTGCGTGATGGTGCGGCCGTAGTGGTCGTGGGTAGTGGCGTTGATCAGGCGGTTGTTGCCCGCTGCCGTACTCCTGAGCAGACCGGACACCGACTTGTAGGTGTATCCCATGGTCTCGGCCGGCAGGCCGCCCATGGCGGGCTGCCGGGTTGAGAGGACCTGGCCGGTGATGTTGTAGACGTTCGTCCACGCGTAGGTGCCGGCCAGCGCGCCGGTGTCGGGTGTGGACGGGACGATGAACTGGCTGTCGAGCGGCTGGTACAGGTCGTTGTAGGACAGAACCTGTGAGGTGTAGGCCTTGCCGTCCACGTGGCGGGTCGACTGCGAGAGCTGCCCCTTGGCCACGGTGTCATAGACGGTCGAGGTCAGGGTGGTCGCACCCTGCTTGGTGGCGACGACGCGGCCCAGGTCGTCGTAGTCGGTGTGCAGGGTGATGCCGCGGGCGTCGGTGATGTCGGTGACGCGGTCACCCGTGTCGTACACGGTCTTGGTGAGGCCCCTGTCCGGGTCGTTCACCTCGACCTGACGTCCGCGGACGTCGTACGTGTAGGTCCACTTGGCGTTGGCCGGGTCGGTTACCTGGGCCAGCTGGCCGAGCTTGTTGTACGTGTACTGGGTCGACTGTGAGGTGGTTCGGGCCGGGTCGGTGTACTGCTTGACCTCGACCGTGCGCCCCAGCGCGTCGACGGCTGTGGTGGTCGTGGTGCCGCCCTGCGGTGGGACGACCGTGGTCGTGTCGCCCGTGTAGCTGGTCGTCGTGCGCTTGGTCTCGACGCCGTTCTTCTTGGCGATCACCGCCGTGGGGCGGCCGGCGCCGTCGAAGAGGGTGTCCGCGGAGGAGGGGTAGGTGAGTTCCTGTCCGGTGACCAGGTCGGGCGAGGGGGCGCCGTCGGCGTAGTACGTGCCGGAGGTGCGCCAGGCCAGGCCGCGCGTGTCGTAGAAGATCTCGGTGACCAGTCGTCCGGCGAGGTCGGGCGACTGGGTCTGGGTCTGCCGCTCGCGCAGCAGACCGTCCTGGATGGAGTGGACGACCGAATACTTCTTGTCGTGCGTGAGCGTCTTGGACGTGACGACGTTGGGGCCGCTGTTGCGGACGGTGTACTCGAAGATGCGACTCGGCTGGTTGGGGTTCGCCTCTTCCGTCCAGTTGGGTGCCCACACCTTCGTGACCCGGCCGAGGGCGTCGTACGCCGACGTGGTGACCTTGCCGTTGGGGTCGGTGGCCTTGGTGGGCTGGCCGCGCAGCGGGTCGAGCCGGCTGGTGACGGTGTGTCCCAGCGGGTTCGTCGCCGTCATCGTGGTCGGGACCTCACCCGTCGTGGGCGTGTATGCGGTGGTGGTCACCTTCCCGTAGGTGTCGGCGGCGGCCAGGGGCCGGCCGTAGAGGTCGTAGCAGAGCTCGTTGCCGGCAGCGCCGCAGGTCGACGGGATGGTCGACGCGATGTCGTAGCCGTCTCCCTTGCCGTTGATCCTCTCGGTCTTCGTCACCAGGCCCCGGCCGGAGACGGAGCCGAGCGCGCTGTTGTCGTAGTACGTACGGGTGTCGCCGATGAGGTCGGCCGTCGTGGCTCCGGTCGTCCCGCACGGCAGCGCGACGGTCCTGACCTGGCTCTGTCGGTCCAGGATCCACGTCGCGGTGTTGCGTGCGTAGGTGGTCGTGGTGCAGGACTCGTCACCGGTCTTGGCGGTGTCGCCCGTGCTCGACTCCCACTCGACCATGCCGTAGCCGTCGAACTGACGACTCCTCTCGGTCGTCCGGGTGCCGCCGGTGACGGTCGTACGGCTGGACTCCTTCTGGACGTTCGTTTTATAGGAGACGAGGTCTGGCAGACCAGGACGCAGCCGCTTGGCTACCGCGTCTGAACGCCACGGAGTGCTCGACGTCGCGCCCACGAGCTTCGCGGTGTCATCGCCCTCGTAGGTGGCCGTCTCACGGACCATGCCCGCGAACTCGGGACGGTCGGTGACCGCAGCTCCCGTACCGTCCTTGACTTCCTTGCCGTCGAGGCCGCGGAAGTAGCGGGTCTCCGACAGCGTCTTCGGGTCACTGGCGGCACCGGTACGGGTCTGGACGAGTCCATAGCCTCGCGCAATGGAGTGGACGCGGTCCTCGGACTTGGTGAACTCGCTGGTGTCCTTGTCCCAGGCCGCTCCGCCGACATAGGCGTAGGAGGTCACCTTGTCGGGTGTCGAAGCGAGGTTGTCACCCTCCACGATCTGGTTGACGACGTAGGTGTTGAACCAGTCGAGCTTGGAGGTGTCACCCTCCCAGGCCCACTTCACCGGGAAGCAGCGGGTGGTGTTGGTCCCGTCCGAGGCCGGGAGCGTGGTGGGGGTGCAGTCCTGCTGCGAGTAGGTGACGCCGATGGTGCCACCGGTCTCGGTGTTCACCTGGGACATCCGCAGCCGGACGTAGGGGGCCAGACCGTCGCCGGTCTTGTCCACCCGGTTCGGCCGCTGCTCGCCCGCGAAGGTGACGGGGTCGAGCCGGATGTCGTCCGCGGCACCCGCCTTGGCGGTGCGGGTGATGGACTTCAGCCACATCGGGGTGGAGATGCCGTCACCGGCCGGCGGGAAGTTCTGGTCCAGGGTCCAGGAGTCGACGTCCTGGTAGGCGCCACCGGTGAGGAGCTTGGTGTGGATCGCGGTGAGGCGCATCCGTGACCAGAACGTCGGCGAGTACTGCCCCTTGCACTCCGTCGAGCCGTCCTTGCAGAACAGGTCGTAGGGGGAGTCGGGCCAGTTCTTGGCGTTGGCCTCGTCGAAGGTGCCGCAGTTGGTGAGGCAGCGCTCGCTGACGCCGAACTGCACCTGCGCCATCGCCTTGCCGCTGTAGACGGCGTCGGAGCGCAGGCCGTAGTCGATGCGGTCCAGCCAGCCGCCCCGGATGTACGGGGTGACCGTGGCCTTGCCGGTGGTCATGGAGACGTTGCGACCGTAGTTGTTGGTCTCGGTCTTCCAGTAGTACGCCATCGCGTCACCCCCGGGGGTGACCACGTAGTCGAGCTGCCAGCGCCAGGCCTGCTTGCACCAGGCGCTCGCGAACGAGGCGTTGTAGCAGGGCTCACCCGCCTGGTTGCCGAAGACGGGCGCGGTCCAGGCCGAGTTCGTCGTCGGCGTGGAGGCGTCCTTCCAGCCCGGGAGACGGTTCAGACCGAAGAAGTACTGCGTGCCGTCGGTCGTGGTGATCTTCCAGTGCTCACCGTCGTTGTCGCCGTTGACGGCGCCGGTGAGCTTCTCGACCTTCTCGCCCGAGTCGGAGGCCGGGTGCCAGCCCTTGCCCTGCTCGTAGACGAGCTCGGTCGACTTGCCGCCCAGCGACAGCGTGGCGTTGTCGTTGAACCAGCACTGGTCGCCGACCTTGGCGGTGTTGGTGCCACCGGTCTTGTCGTCGTTGCAGGGCTTGTATCTGCGCTCGATGAAGCCGGGCTCCCAGGACCAGCCGTCACCGATCCACGAACCCTGGCTGTTGGACATGCCCGTACGGCCGTCCACGGACTGGGAGTTGTAGTTCAGCGAGATCTGCGGACCCAGACCACCGGGCACTCCCGGCGTCGTGACGGGGTAGGACCAGGAGAAGGCACCCGTCGAGCCGCCCGCGCTCCACGAGCCCGACGGCTGGAGCGAGGTCGCCTTGTAGTCACCCGTCGAGCCGGCGTCCCCGGCCGTCGCGGCCAACACGGTCGCGCCGCCCGAGGCCGCTGCCTTCGCCGCCGGAGCCCCCGCGGACTTGCCGGACCCGGCCGTGGCCGCGCCCACCGCGTCGACCTGCGCGGACAGCTTGCCCGTGCGCGTGTCGTTCTGCGTCCGCAGCGGCGTCTGAGTACGGCACTCCGCCCGGTCGGGGGTTGTCAGCGCACACGCCGGAAGCTCCACCAGGCGCAGCCGAGAGGCGTAGTCGCCGCCGTAGGCACCCCGGAAGGAGTTGTAGTCCACCTCCACCGTGGCGGACGAGGGCTGCGCGCCGCCGTCCGAGCGGCCGACCGAGAGCAGGACGCCGTCGACGCCCGCCTTGCGTGCCGCGTCCTTCCCGACGACGGAGACCTTGACCTTCGACGGCGCTTCGGCCGCCTTCCCCGGCGCGACATGGACCGCGACCGGGAGCTTGCCCGCTTGCTGCGAGCCCGAGCCGAGGACCGGCCCCTGGGCGGCCCCCGACAGGAAGGACTTCGAGACCGGACCGGGAGCGGCAGCCAGGGCCACCTCGGCGGAACCGGCCGCCGGCCAGGAGACCTTCGGCGACTTCCACGCGGTCGCACCCGCGTCGTCGGCCTTCTTCGCTCCGCCCGTGCGCACCGGCTTGACCGGTACGGCCTTCGGCTGCTTGACCTCGGGCAACGACGGCTTGGATTTGCTGTCGGCTACGGCAACCGCGCCGGGCAGCAGGCCGGAGAGGACGGCTGCGGCCAATGCCACGGAAAGCCCTCTCTTACGAGATTTTCTCACACCCCACCCCATGCTTCAGGAAATATTTACCGGCGCAGGCTAACAGTCGGAATTCCCTCGGGCCCGCCGGTTCGGCGATGGTGCTAATTCGACCCCGAACGCGCTTGTTACCGCAAAGTAGACCTTGCGGTAACAATCGGGCAGCTTTCCTGAAGGCGCCATCAAAAGCGCAGTTCAAGAGGGGTGGGTGTCGGTGGAGCCGAGTAGAGTCTCCCGGGGAAATCGGACAGATGGAGTTCATGTGAGAAGAAGACAGGGCCTTCCCGGCGTGCCGGGGAGGCGGGGGATTTCCAGGGCCATTTCACTGGCCCTGATAACCGGAATTGCGGCTACCGGTTTGTCGGTGGTGCACCCGCCGGCGACTGCGGCCGCCGCCGTGGATCCGGTGGCCGAGGGGTCCATGACCCCGGAGGATTTCGCGCTTGCCAAGGCGAAGGAGACCGGACAGCCCTACGAGCTGACCTCGGCCCGCACCGAGAACTCGGACACCTGGGCGCTGCCGACGGGCAAGTGGTCGACCAAGCGGCACGGTACGACCGTGCGCGTGCGCCAGGACGGCATCTGGGTGCCCACCGACCCGACGCTGCAGTTCGCGGCGGACGGGAAGGTCAAGCCCAAGGCCTCGGCGGTCGCGATCGCCTTCTCCGGCGGCGGCACCGGCCCACTGCTGACCGGTGTGAAGAACGGCCGGACCCTGTCGTTCACCTGGCCGCAGTCGCTGCCCAAGCCGACGCTCTCCGGGAACGTGGCCACGTACGCCAACGTGCTCCCGGACGTGGACCTTCAGCTGAAGGCCGAGGTCGAGGGCTTCTCCCAGCTGCTGGTGGTCAAGACCCCCGCGGCCGCGCAGCACCCCGACCTCGCGACGCTTCGGTTCAAGCTGGACACGGTGGGCCTGAACGTCACCAAGGACGCCACGACCGGCCTGCTGACCGCGGCCAACCCGGCTGGTGAGATCGTGTTCACCTCGCCGAATCCCGTGATGTGGGACTCGACCACGACGGGCGTCGCCGCCCCCCAGTCGCCCGCGCGTGCGGCGGCCGTGGCAAGCGCCGATTCGGGGACGAATCCCGCTCCCGCGGACGCCTTCGTGACGCCGTCCGGCGCCAAGAGTGCCCAGATGCCCACCGCGATCACGGGCGGCAATCTGGAGATCAAGCCCGACCAGACCCTCCTGAAGGGTGCCACGACCAAGTACCCCGTCTACATCGATCCGTCGGTGGCGTGGGGCGCGCGGCAGAACTGGGCCTGGGCCTACCGCACCTGGGAGAACAACTCCTACTGGAACACCAAGGAGGACGTGCGGGTCGGCTACGAGTCCCAGACGAACGGGCTGTCGCGGTCCTTCTTCCAGCTGGACACCTCTGCCGTCAAGGGCGTCAAGGTGTCCAAGGCGACGTTCCGGATCAAGGAAACCTGGTCCTGGTCCTGCGTGTCCAAGCCTGTCGAACTGTGGACGACCAGCGCCATCTCGCCGAAGACCACGTGGAAGAACCAGCCCGACCGGCGGAGCAGGCTCGACACCGTCAGCGCGGCCAAGGGCAGGCCCGAGTGCGAGGCCGGCAACCTGGAGTTCAACGCCACCGCCGGCGTGCAGGAAGCGGCGTCCAACGGCTGGTCCAGCATGACGGTGGGGCTGTACGCCTCCAACGAGGGCGACGAGTACCACTGGAAGCGGTTCGATCCCAAGACCGTCACGCTGGAGATCGAGTACAACAACCCGCCCAACACGCCTTCCGACCTGGGTACAGCCCCCTGGGTTCCGTGCGAGCAGGGTGGCTCGATCGGCAACACCGCGATCAGGCTCTACGCGACGTCCTCCGATCGTGACGCGGGAGAGCTGAGCACGGAGTTCCAGCTCTTCAAGGAGGGACAGAGCAGTCCCACGCTCACCCAGAACCTCCCTTCCAGCAACGGCAAGTTCGTCACGTGGAGCGTCCCGGACGCCTCCCTGCCCGACGGTACCTACACCTGGCGGGCTCGGACGACCGACGGCGACGGTGCCCAGTCGGGCTGGTCGAAGACCTGCAAGTTCACCGTGGACCGGGCGCGGCCCGCGGGCGTACCGAAGGTCAGCTCCACCGTCTTCCCCGACGGCACGAACGGGTGGCCGGCGGGTACCGGCAGGGCGCGCACCACGGGCGAGTTCACCCTCTCTGCCAACGGTGACAAGGACGTCGTCTGGTACGGCTACTACACCGACTGGGACCCGGAGGTGAAGAGCGCCTCCGTCGAGGCGGGCACGGCGTTCACCGCGAAGCTCACCCCGCCCGGCGCCGGCCCCCACTTCGTCTACGCCTTCACCCAGGATGCCGCCGGCAACCGCTCGGACACCGCGGTGTACCGCTTCTACGCAGCCCGCGCGGCGGCCAAGGACGGGCCCCACGACGTCAACGGCGATGGCAACCGTGACATCTGGAGCAATGACCTCTTCGGAAGCCTCCTGACCTACACCGGGCAGGGCAACACCAAGTTCTCCGCCATGATCAGCTCCCCCGAGGCCTTCACCGACGCCCAGGTCGCCCATCTGGGCGACTGGAACGACGACGGCTACAACGACATGCTGGCCCTCAGGCGCGAGGCTGCGGGTGCAGACAAGACCCTCACCATCTACAACAACAACGGGCAGGGCACCGTCCTCGACCCCGTCGAGATGTTCGTTGCGCGGCCCGCTGAGAATCACTGGTCCAACGCCGAACAGATCGTCGCCCCCGGCGACCTCGACAAGAACGGCGTACCCGACATCCTCGTCAAGCAGGGTGACAAGCTCTACGCCTACTTCAACACCCTCGCCGGTCAGTTGGACGAGACCCAGCCCGTTCTCATCGGCGGCACGGACTGGAGCAAGTACACGGTCATCACCGTCGGTGACCTCAACAAGGACACCGTTCCCGACCTCCTGCTGCGTGACAACGCTACCGGCGACGTCCTGCGCACCCACGGGAAGAAGAGCCAGGACCCGAACCTGACCGTCGACCTGGCCACCTGGGGCACCCTGACGCCCGCCAAGGTGCACTCCGGCCTCCCGCTGGGGAGCTACCCGCAGATCGGCTCGTCCGGTGACCTGAACGGTGACGGGGTCGTCGACCTGTGGGCCCGCCAGGCGGACAACACCATGGTCGGCTGGCCCGGCAAGCTCAGCGGCGACGGTGCCACCGTCGGCTCCTTCGGCGCGCAGTTCCAGATCGACGGGGTCCCGGGCGCCCGGATCCCCGCCGGCACCACCCTCGCCTCGGGCCAGGAGTACTCGAGCGGCAACGCCAAGCTGCTGATGAAGTCCGACGGCAACCTGGTCCTCCTCAGCAAGACCGGCAAGCAGCTCTGGGCCACCGGTACCGCAGGGAAGCCGGGGGCCACGGCCCGGATGCAGAGCGACGGCAGCTTCGTCGTCCTCAGCGCCGACGCGAAGACCACCCTGTGGACCAGCGGGACCAAGACCCCGGGCTCGTACGCGATGCTCCAGCCACGCGGCGTGCTCGTCGTCTACACCGCCAACGGGCAGAGCCTGTGGACCAGCGGCACCCAGAGCCGGCCCGACTACAACGCCGACGGCTACACCGACGTGGTGGCGCGTGACGCCAACGGGCACCTCTGGATCTACCCGGGCACCGGCGGTTCCGGAACCAGCACGCTGGGCCCGCGGTACTTCGCCGGCAACGGCTGGTGGCGCGACCACTGGACGAACGTGTACTCCGCCGACCTCAACAACGACGGGTACACCGACATCATCGGCCGCGACCGGTTCGGCGACCTGTACCTGTACCCGGGCACGGGCAGGTCGGGCACCGAGACGGTGGGCAACCCGGTCCTGATCGGCACGGGCTGGAACACCTACGCCGACCTGGTCTTCGGAGACATGAACGGTGACGGCCGCACCGACCTCGTCGCCCGTGGCGCCGACGGCAACCTGTGGATCTACCCTCACAAGGGCGGCACCGGAACCGGAATGCTCGACAAGCGGTCCTTCCTCGGCAACGGCTGGTGGCCCGACGACTGGCGCGTGCTCCGGCTCGCCGACATGAACGACGACCAGAAGATCGACATCGTCGCGCAGCGCAAGACCGGCCAGCTCTACCTCTACGCCAACGCCGGGACCGGCACCGGAGGCTCCGTGAACTTCGCCAGCCCGAGCGTCATCGGCGAGGGCTGGTGGATCGAAGAATCGACCCCCTTCGTCAGTGACCTCAACGGTGACGGCAAGCCGGAGCAGGTCAACGTGACCCGCACCGGGGACTTCTTCGACTACCTTCCCGAGGGCCGAACCCTGCTCGGCGTGGGCTGGGTCGGATACGACACAGTCCTCTGATCGCTGTGAACACGTGAAAGGGTGAGATCCCGGAGGGATCTCACCCTTTCATCGTTTCCAGCCCGACCCGTCAGGCGCGGACGGCGGCCTTGTCCCGTTCGTCCGCCTCGATGGCCGGGTCCTGCAGCGCCGGATCCCGCACCGCCGGGGACTGCCCCGCGTTCCCCGGCCGCCCGGCTCCGCCTCGGCGGTCGCCCAGGTCCTTCAGGCGCATCGCGGGCTTCTCCACGCAGTGCCAGGAGAACACCGCCAGCAGCACCGTCACCGCCAGGCTCAGACCCAGGTAGGGCAGCAGGCCCCAGCGGGCGAAGCCCAGAATGACCAGCGCCTGTTCGACCACGAAGCCGTAGATGTAGATGCCGTACGAATAGTCGTTGCGCGCGCCGACCCGGCGGAAGGGTGCCGGGAGGCGGATCGCCAGCCACACCAGGACGTAGGCGAAGGCCGGCAGGCCCACGGCGAAGAGGTACCCGTAGTGCGCGCTGAGCACGAGCACGAGCAGGGAGGCCCAGCCGAGCAGGTCGCTGACGGGTATCCGCTCGCGGTACGACTCGATGACCGCTCCGAGGGCGAAGGCGAATCCGAGGTAGATGACGAGGACCGGATTCGTGAAGCCCAGTACGGGAATGTCGACTGGGTGGAAGTAGACGGCGTCGAAGGCCCCCGCCCAGAAGCGGTCGCCGACGGCCTGCCTGATGACGAGCCAGCCCAAGAGGCCGGCGATCAGCAGCACGGCGCGCCGGGCACGTGCGAGAACACCCGTCAGGGCCAGCAGTGCTACGCCCGCGTAGCAGAGGACCTCGTAGTACAGCGACCACAGGGCCCCGTCGATGCTCCGGTCGTGTGCGACGCCCTTGGCCACGGCGTCGGACATCACGTTCGCGACGTCGTTCTGGTTGAGCTGGATCGCGCCGTTGGAGCGCAGGTACTCCACCGGCCCCCAGGCGTGCCCCCAGAATCCGTCCAGCGTCCCGTGGAGTTTCCCGTACAGGACCGGGGCGGCGGCGAATGCCGTCAGGAACAGGCAAACCCACAGTCCGGGCAACAGGCGTAGTGCCCGGTGCCACAGGAATCTCCCCAGTCCCAGGCGTACCCCGCTGCGCGTGACGAGGATTCCCGAGAGGATGAAGAACCCGTAGACCGACCACTTTCCGAGGTCGGCCTGGCCTTGGGTGAATGAGTGGCCGAATTCGGTCTTCCCGAAGCCCAACACGCGCGAGTGGGAGACGACGACGGCCGTCGCCAGAATCAGTCGGATAAAGCCCAGGCTGTTGTTCCGGCCGGTCAGCAGCTCGGCAACGGTGCCGTGGGACCACCGCCCCGACCGCCGAGAAGTGCGGTTGTCCACGTGGTGCTCGTCCCCGAGATCAATAGGCAAGGCTGACAGGACGGAGCACTCCACACCCATCAGAACAGCAAGAGTGTACGGTTGAACAACCGTGCGTAGCAAACCATTCAGGCGGCGTGGAACGGTCCCGGGACATGGTGCTTGTGGTCCCGGGACCCGAGTCCGCAATCTCCGGCCTCTGTGTCAGGACAGCTCGTATACCGCCATCCGGCCGTTGTCGTAGACCTTCGTCGCGAGATCGGCCAGAAGCGGAGACTCAGAACCCGACGGGCGGTGCACCACCACGTAGCGCACCCGGTGCTGCTCGTGGAGGCGACCGAGGATCGCGGCTGTCGGCCGGTAGACGGCGTCCTCGTTGAGCCGGAACAGTTCCTGATCCCAAAAAGGGCCGTTGTAGGCGACCGAGCCACCGGACAGCGCGATGGCCCGCGGCGCGTACGCCCAACCCTCGATCAGCACCGACCGCTCCGAGTAGGCGCTCAGCCATTGGGAGCGCGTGTTGTCGCACTGCTCCCCGGCGGGTAGCGGGCCCTCAAGTTCCCAGCAATGGCTGTTGGTGCTCAGCACGTCGGACGGTTGGCTGTGGGCGCGGATCCAGCGAGCCGCCTCCACTTGCGAGCCGGGCATGACCCAGGAGTACGACCACAGGGATTCCCGGGACTGTAGGACGTCGTGGAAGAGCCCCGGAGTACCGGTCGCGAGGGCGGCGGTCAGCAGGACGATCGCGCCGCGGCCGCGCAGCGCAGGCCACACCCGGGCACTGAGCCGCCACAAGGCCGCGCCACCGAGGGCGGCCAGGACCAGGGCGGCCGCCAGAACGAGCGCCGGCAGCAGCAGGGAGTACGTCGTGGCAGCGCCTTGCCCATCGCCGACGAGACGCATGACGTAGGCGGACCAGCGATCGGAATAGCGGTAGATCCCATAGGTGAGTGCAGCGGAATAGGCGATGACACCGCAGGAAAGCGCGATTCTGCCCCGTATGCCGAGCGCGGCTCGTTCAAAAGTCTCGCAGAAACCCCAGGCCGCGAGAACGGCGCCGAAGTTCAGGGCGGCAAGAGTGAAGTAGCTGGCGTTGTAGCTCTTGATCGTGAGATAGGCGCAGGGCCCCGCCACGGAGGCACCCAGCAGGAACCACTGCACGGGCTCCAAACGGAAGCGTCGCTTCGAGATCAGTGGGATCACGCCGAGCAGTTTCAGCTGGTGGTTGAGCAGGAAGGCAACCAGGGTGCCCACGATCACGACTGCTTGGAACGCCGGCGAGCGCAGCTGTTCCGGATCGGCCCAGTAGCTCTCTACGTTGGCGAACGGAATGATTTCGAGGCCGTAGCTCTCGAAGTTGAAGATGAAGGCCGTCGCGAAGAGCTGAGCGCCTCCGAGGATCGCGCCCAGTCCGACGACGTGCCAGGGGATCCGCCGGGTGGTGACGAGGAGAACGAAGCCGCACAGAGCCAGTCCTGCAACGGCGACGGGCAGAGTGCTCGCCTTGGCGGCGCTGGAGGCGAGGGCGAACAACGCGACGAGGACGTAGCCCCCGCGACCGAGGAGAGGGGGACCGCCCGTGCCGTCGCCGGCCGGGCTTGCCTCACCGGCTCGGCGGCTTCTGCGCAGCGCGTCGCCGACGACGCCCATCAGCGCTATGAGCAGCGGTTGGCTGTACGTCTGGGAGAGGCTGGACCAGGACATGAGCCGGACCGAGTGGGCGCCGAAGGTCCAGGTTGCCACGGGGTTGGGGTAGGCGGCGGTGAACTCGGAAACCGCGAAGACCAGCAGCGCGGCAACGGGCCCGGCCCAGGCCCGCCCGATGAGGCGATGGGCCACCACGGCCGTGATGACCGTACCGAGCGCCCCAAGCGCGGGGACCATGAGCCTGGACTCGATCACCGCCAGATCGACGTGACCGACCATGTCGGTCATCGCCATGTGGGCGAAGGTGAACCAGTGGTAGTGCAGTGGCTCACCCGCGACCTGGGGGAGGGTCAGCGGAACATTCTGCTTCGCGTTTGCGGCGAGGGAGAGCATGTACGGCATGTCGCCGAACAGCCTGCTGTCCTCCTTGTCCGGAAGGACCGGGTACAGGGAGAGAAACGTCTGATGGAAGTAGAAGCTGGTGAGCATCACCGTGCCGGATACCGACCAGGACCAGCCCAGCGAGTAGGTGGTGCTGCTGCGCGGACGCCAGTGCCGGCGGAGTTTGGGTACGGCCGCGAAGGGAACCACCACGGCCAGTGGCCACAGGACGGCAAACGACTGCGCGCCCGTCCTGACGAGGACCGCCCAGGCGGCCAGCTCCAGGACAAGGCCCGTGAGGGCACCGAAGGCGAGGTCCTCGACGAGGGAGTGCGGACGCCGGCGAAGGGCCCGGAAGGCCAACGTGCCGGGAAGGACGACACCCCAGAGCGCGTAGAAGGTGTACCGGGCGATGTCACCGGCCGGGGTGTTCGTGGCCAGCAGCAGTGCGGCCAGGAAGAAATACGCGGCGGCGGCCGGCAGCACACGCCAGAACGCATGCGGTCCGGGCCGGTCGGTTGCCGAGGACGGGGGCGAGCCTTCCCGATTCCGCACCGTCAGGTGGGTTCGTCCAGGCGTTGCGGTTGCTTTCGTTGCCATGTGTCTCGTGTCTCTTCTGCCTGCCATGCGTCGACTGCTCCTGAGGAGGGCTGCCGGGGTACCCGGACCCGAGGGGCCGAGGACCACGCCGCGCGCTCGGAGTCCGGCTACTTCCGCACTGCGACCGCTGAGTCTTCGGCCGAGTCGTAGCCGACGAAGTAGGCAGGCCGGGCCTGGACGGCCGAGTAGATCCGGCCTATGTACTCGCCGAGCAGGCCCACGCATATGAGCTGGACACCGCCGATGAACAGCATGCCGATGAACAGCGAGGACCAGCCGGGCACGGTCGAACCGAACGTGTACTGGAGTGTCGTGTAGATCGCCAGGCAGAAGCAGACCAGGAAGCTGAGCAGGCCGAGCCAGGTGGCGAGTCGCAGCGGGCTGGCGGAGAAGTTGGTGATGCTGTCGAGGGCCAGACGGACCATCTTGGACAGCGGGTAGTGCGTGCTGCCCGCAACCCGCTCCTCGCGAACGTAGGCGACCTCGCCGCTGTTGAAGCCGAGCCACGGCACGAGCAGCCGGTAGACGGGCTGGTGCTCGGGCAGGGACTTGAGCGCGTCGACGGCGGCCCGGCTGAGCAGGCGGAAGTCGCCGGCCTGGTTGGGCATGCTCTTGCCGACGAGCTTGCGCATCAACCAGTAGTAGACACCGGCCGTGCGTCGCTTGAAGAAGGTGTCCGTGCCGCGGTCGCTGCGGACGCCGTAGACGATGTCCAGGTCCTTCTCGCGGGCCATTTCGTACATCTCGACGATCTTCTCCGGGGGATCCTGGAGGTCGGCGTCGATGCTCACGACGTACTCGCCGCGGGCCCGGTGGATGCCGGCGGTCAGCGCGGCCTGATGCCCCGAGTTGCGGGCGAAACGGACCGTGCGCAGCTCGGGCCAGTCCTGGCGGGTCTTCTGCATGATCATCGGAGTGGCGTCGGTGCTGCCGTCGTCGACACCGACGACCTCGTAGTCGATCCCCATGCCGTCGAGGATCGGGCGCAGGCGCGCCACGGTCAGAGGCAGAGCCTCCTGCTCGTTGTAGATGGGGATCACGACGGACAGCGCGGGCGCCGACCAGCCGGCCGCCTCGTGCGCCGGAGGTGCTGCATGCTGCATGGAGGGCTTGCCTTCATTCTCCGAGTGCCAAGACCGTCGGCGGATGCCTGACGATCGCAGTCCCACCCCACGGGCACGGGGCAGAAGACGGGGTCCAGCAGGAATGGGGGCCTTGCCCTCGGCGACCGACTCCGACAGAGGCAGCCGCGGCTCCGGCCGCAAGGCCCGCCCTTCTCAGAGGCGCCGTCTACCTGCACCCCTCGGTTACATGGCAACTCAAGAGACCGGCTCCACCGCCCCCAAGGGGACCCAGACATCGCGGCAATCATACATTCGCACGATTGTGTTCGATGCTTTGGTCGTGGCCGGCCGACCCGTCCTGCAGTCGGCCCTGCCCTCGGCGGCGAACCCGTGGACCGACCCCGGTCCGCCGCGCCGTCAGGTCCGCGGGACGCGGACCACGCCCTCCTGGATGACCGTGATCGCCAGGCGGCCGTCCTGGGTGTAGATGCGGGCCTGGCCCAGGCCGCGGCCGCCGTGGGCCGAGGGGGACTCCTGGTCGTACAGCAGCCATTCGTCCGCGCGGAAGGGCCGGTGGAACCACATTGCGTGGTCCAGCGAGGCGCCGACCACGTCGCCCACCGCCCAGCCGCCGCGCCCGTGCGCGAGCAGGACCGCGTCGAGCAGGGTCATGTCGGAGACGTAGGTGGCCAGGCAGGTGTGCAGCAGCGGGTCGTCGGCCAGCTTGCCCTGCGTGCGGAACCAGACCTGCGAGCGCGGTTCCAGCGGTTCGCCGACGGTGCCCCAGGGCGGGGTGGTCGCGTACCGCAGGTCCACCGCGCCGCGCGCCTCCAGCAGCCGCTCGACGGTGCCCGGGTCGCGGAAGGTCTCGCGGTACCGCGGCAGCGCCTCGGCGGCCGTCGGCAGGGACTCGGGGTCCGGTGCGGACGGCATCGGGACCTGGTGCTCCAGCCCTTCCTCGTACGTCTGGAAGGACGCGGAGAGGTGGAAGATCGGCTGCCCGTGCTGGACGGCGACCACGCGCCGGGTGGTGAAGGACCGCCCGTCGCGGATCCGGTCCACGGAGTAGACGATCGGGGCGCCGGAGTCGCCGGTGCGCAGGAAATAGGAGTGCAGCGAGTGCGGCAGACGGTCCGCGGGCACCGTGCGCCCGGCCGCGACCAGGGCCTGTGCGGCCACCTGGCCGCCGAACACGCGCGGCACCAGGGAGGTACGGCTGGTGCCGCGGAAGATGTTCTCCTCGATCTGCTCCAGGTCGAGCAGATCGAGGAGATCCGTCAGTGCCTCGTTCAAGGGGACTTACAGACCCATCGACTTGGCGATGATCGACTTCATGATCTCGCTGGTGCCGCCGTAGATGCGGTTGACGCGGTTGTCGGCGTACAGGCGGGCGATCGGGTACTCGTTCATGTAGCCGTAGCCGCCGTGCAGCTGGAGGCAGCGGTCGATGACGCGGTGCGCGACCTCGGTGCAGAACAGCTTCGCGGAGGCGGCCTCGGCCGGGGTCAGCTCGCCGGCGTCCAGGGCCTCCAGGGCACGGTCTGCGACGGCCTGGGCTGCGTCCACCTCGGCCTGGCAGGCGGCCAGTTCGAACTTGGTGTTCTGGAAGTGCGCGACGGGCTTGCCGAAGACGGTGCGCTCCGTGACGTAACTCTGGGCGAACCGGACGGCCGCGGCGGCCTGGGCGTACGCACCGAAGGCGATGCCCCAGCGCTCGGAGGCGAGGTTGTGGCCGAGGTAGTAGAAGCCCTTGCCCTCCTCGCCCAGCAGGTCCTCGACCGGGACCTTCACGTCGACGAAGGCCAGTTCGGCGGTGTCGGAGGTCTTCAGGCCCAGCTTGTCGAGCTTGCGGCCGATGGAGTAGCCCTCGGACTTGGTGTCCACGGCGAACAGGGAGATGCCGAAGCGGCGGTCGTCCTCGCTCGGGGCGGAGGTGCGGGCGCAGACGATCACGCGGTCGGCGTGCACGCCGCCGGTGATGAAGGTCTTGGCGCCGTTCAGGACGTAGTGGGTGCCGTCCTCGGAGAGCTTGGCGGTGGTCTTCATGCCCGCGACGTCGGAGCCGGTGCCCGGCTCGGTCATGGCCAGCGCCCACATCTCCTCGCCGGAGACGAACTTCGGCAGGAAGCGCTTCTTCTGCTCGTCGTCGGCGAGCATCTTGATGTAGGGCAGGGCGAGCAGCACGTGCACGCCGGAGCCGCCGAAGTTCACGCCCGCGCGGGAGGTCTCCTCGTAGAGGACGGCCTCGAACTTGTGGGTGTCCAGGCCGGCGCCGCCGAACTCCTCGGGCACGTTGATGCCGAAGACGCCCAGCTCGCCGAGCTTGTAGTAGAAGTCGCGCGGCGCCTGGCCGGCGGCGAACCACTCGTCGTAGACGGGGACGACCTCGGCCTCGACGAAGGCGCGGATGGTCTCGCGGAACGCCTCGTGGTCCTCGTTGAAAACGGTGCGGCGCACGGCCGGCTCCCTTCGGTCGCGGCGGTCCGCCGCCTATGGCTAAGCGCTTGCTCAGACTAAGTTACCGGTCGGTCAATCTGGCTGTCCAGAGCGGAGCCGCCGCGGGTGGAGTGGGGTGGCTCACCCGCGTGGCCGACGGCGGTCGACGTGCCGCCTCCGTCCGGTCGCACCGCCCTGCCGCCCGCACGGCCGGGGTGCCGCGCGGCGTCCGCCCCACCGCCCGACGCCGCCCCGCCGGATGAGCCTGCGCCGCCGCTCCGCTCCAGGGTGCGCGGCTCCGGGGTGCGCAGCGCGAACCACAGCTCCATCCGGACGTCCGGGTCGTCCGCGTCCCGGTCCAGGAGTGCCGCGGCGCGGGCGATCCGCTGGCGCACGGTGTTGCGGTGCACCCCCAGGGCGGCTGCCGCGCGGTCCCAGCTGCCGTGGTGCGCCAGCCAGGCCCGCAGCGTCTCGCGCAGCGCGGGGGAGAGCGGGCCGAGCAGGGCCTCGGCGTGGGCGCGGGCCTCGGCCTCCCCGACCAGGCCCGCGAAGCCGGTATCGGTGTGCCGGGCCAGCGGGGTGCGGGCCGCCTCCGCGCGCCGGAGGGCCCGCTCGGCCTGGGCGCCGGCGGCCGGCAGCGCGTCCGGCGCCGCCGGGGCGCTCACGCCCAGCCGCCAGCCGGGCTGCGCGCCGGGCTCCCGCTCGGTCAGCAGGCGTACGCCGCCCTCGTGCGGGTCCAGCAGTACGGCGCCCAGCGCGGCCGCCAGGGCCCGCGGGTCCCCGGTGCCGCGGGCGTGCACGGCGTACCACGGCCCGGCCGCCAGGGCGGCGGCCGGATCCCCGTCGAGCAGCAGCCGGGTCAGGGTCGCGGCCTCGACCCCGGCGGGCCGCTCGGCGGTGAGCAGGGTCAGCAGTACGGCGGCCACCGAGGCCACGGTGTGGTCGCCGGGCGTGCGGGCCGGGGTCGCGGTGCCCAGCGCGGCCCGCCCGGCCAGGGCGTAGGCGGCCAGGTGGTGTCCGCCCGCCCGGTCCGTCGCCGTGGCGGGCCCGCCCTCGCGGCCGACCCGGGCCAGCAGCGCGGACAGCGCCTCCCGGGCGAGGGGCGGCAGCTCCGGGCCCGCCGTCCGGCCGCCCGGCCACAGGGCGACCGAGCCGCCCAGGCTCGCGGCGAGCCGGGCCAGCACCGCCGGGACCGGATCGGGCCGGGCCGCGGCCGCCGCCAGGGCCTGCTGGGCCTCGGTGGTCCGGCGCAGCTCCCGGGTCCGGGCCTCCGCGGTCAGCCGCCCCACCGCGCGGGCGACCGCCGAGAAGGGGGTCCGCGGGGGAACCTCCAGCAGCGGCAGCCCGTGCCGGGCGCAGGCTTCGACCAGTGCGGCCGGGACCTCCTCGTGCACCGGGGCCACGCCGAAGCCGAGGGCGGCCGCCCCCGCCCCGGCCAGCCGGGCCACGTACCCGTCGGGGTCCTCGGCCGGGCCCGCCCCGGCGGTCAGCAGCAGCTCGCCGCCGAGCAGGTAGGGGGAGGGGTCGGGCATCTCGGAGGCGTGCACGCCGTGCACCCCGGCGGCGGCCGGTCCGGCCAGGTGGCGCAGGCCGAGTTCCCGGTCGGCGAGCAGCGAGGTGAGGGACACCGGCGGGGTGAACGGCTCACCTGCCGGTCCGTTGCCGTACTCCGGATCACGAGCAGCGGCAGCCATGGATACTCCGTACACATCAGCAGGGCCAGATGGATGAAACGTACACTCCCCACCCGCGTGTGGCGCACTTACGCTCGAAGGACCGCACACGTCAGGCCAGAGAAAGAGGCACAGCCATGAGCACGCAGCCGCGCGGACCCGTCGACTCCTCCCGCATCCCGCGCTACGCGGGCCCGGCGACCTTCGCCCGGCTGCCCCGCCTCGACGAGGTCGGCTCCGCCGACGTCGCCGTCGTCGGCGTGCCCTTCGACTCCGGCGTCTCCTACCGCCCCGGCGCCCGCTTCGGCGGCAACGCCATCCGCGAGGCCTCCCGCCTGCTGCGCCCCTACAACCCGGCGCAGGACGCCTCCCCCTTCGCCCTCGCGCAGGTCGCGGACGCCGGTGACATCGCGGTGAACCCCTTCAACATCAACGAGGCCGTCGAGACGGTGGAGGCCGCTGCCGACGAGCTCCTCGCGGGCGGCTCCCGCCTGATGACCCTCGGCGGCGACCACACCATCGCCCTCCCGCTGCTCCGCTCCGTCGCCAAGAAGCACGGTCCGGTCGCCCTGCTGCACTTCGACGCGCACCTGGACACCTGGGACACCTACTTCGGCGCCGAGTACACCCACGGCACGCCGTTCCGCCGCGCCGTCGAGGAAGGCATCCTCGACACCGAGGCCCTCTCCCACGTCGGCACCCGCGGCCCGCTGTACGGCAAGCAGGACCTCGACGACGACGCGAAGATGGGCTTCGGCATCGTCACCTCGGCGGACGTCTACCGCCGCGGCGCCGACGAGGTCGCCGACCAGCTGCGCCAGCGCATCGGCGACCGCCCGCTCTACATCTCCATCGACATCGACGTCCTGGACCCGGCGCACGCGCCCGGCACCGGCACCCCCGAGGCGGGCGGCATGACCTCCCGCGAGCTGCTGGAGATCATCCGCGGATTGTCCTCCTGCAACCTCGTTTCCGCCGACGTGGTCGAGGTCGCCCCGGCGTACGATCACGCGGAGATCACCTCGGTCGCGGCCTCGCACACCGCGTACGAGCTCACCACCATCATGAGCCGCCAGATCGCGGCGTCGAAGGCGAAGTAGGCCGAAGGCGAAGCAAGGCGAGGCGAAGCAAGAAGGGCACCGCACCCCGTGACGCACGACCACGACCTGGTACTCCGTCCCACCGCGGCCCAGACGGCCGCCGCGCTCGCGCCGCCGCCGGGGCGCACGGGCGGAGACCTGGTCGTGGAGACGCTGCGCTCGCTGGGCGCCACCACCGTGTTCGGACTGCCGGGGCAGCACGCCCTCGGCCTCTTCGACGCGGTGGGGCGCTCCGACCTGCGGCTGGTCACCCTGCGGGTGGAGAACAACGCCGGATTCGCGGCGGACGCGTACGGCCGGATCACCGGCGAGGCGGCACCCCTCCTGCTGTCCACCGGCCCCGGCGCGCTCACCGCCCTGCCGGCTCTGGCGGAGGCGGCGGCGGCCTCCGCGCCGGTGCTCGCCATCTCCTCCCAGGTGCCGGTCGCAGGCCTCGGCGGCGGGCGGCGCGGCCACCTGCACGAGCTGCGCGACCAGTCCGCGTCCTTCCGCGACGTGGTCAAGTCGGTCCACGAGGCGCGCACCGCCTCCCAGATCCCCTCGGTCGTCGCCGAGGCCTGGGAGTCAGCGCTCACGGCCCCGCACGGCCCGGTCTGGGTGGAGATCCCGGAGGACGTCCTGCAGTCGGAGACGATCGTCCCGCAGGTCACGGGCATGGACGCGACCCCGCACGAGCTCGCGCCCCGCCCGGAGCTGACCGCGCTGGCCGCCCACTGGCTGTCGCGGGCCTCCCGCCCGGTGATCATCGCGGGCGGCGGGGTCGTCCGCTCCGACGCCTCCGGCAAGCTCAGGCAGCTGGCGGAGCGGCTGGGCGCACCCGTGGTCACCACCTTCGGCGGCAAGGGCGCCTTCCCCTGGACGCACCCGCTGTCCCTCCAGTCCTGGCTGGAGGACCGCCACATGACGGACTTCCTGGAGGACGCCGACGTGCTCCTCGTCGTCGGCTCGGGCCTGGGCGAGCTGTCCTCGAACTACCACACCTTCTTCCCCACGGGCCGGATCGTCCAGATCGACGCGGACCTCGGCAAGCTGGAGTCCAACCACCCGGCCCTGGGCATCCACGCCGACGCCCGCCTCGCCCTCCAGGCGCTGCTGGAGACCGTGGACGAGCGGCAGGACGACCACGCCCCCGAGCGGGTCCGCATGGTCCTGGAGGACATCGCGGCCCGCCTCGCGGACCAGGACCTGGCCCTGGAGCAGTCCCTCCTGGCCTCGATCCGGACCGCGCTGCCGGCCCGCTCGCCGTCCTTCTGGGACATGACGATCCTGTCCTACTGGGCGTGGTCGGCCTTCGACGCCAGGCACCCCAACACCATGCACTCGGCCCAGGGCGCGGGCGGCCTCGGCTACGCCTTCCCGGCGGCCCTCGGCGCCTGCGTCGCGGAGCCGGGCACCCCGGTGCTCGCCGTCTCGGGGGACGGCGGCGCGATGTACTCGCTCGCGGAGCTGGCGACGGCCCGGCAGCACGATCTGGACGTCACCTGGCTGATCGTGGACGACGGCGGCTACGGCATCCTGCGCGCGTACATGACCGACGCCTTCGAAGGCCGCACCACGGGCACGGACCTCACCCGCCCGGACTTCGCCGCCCTGGCGCGGTCCTTCGGCGTCCCGGCGGCCACGACCACCCCGGAGTCGCTGACGGGTGACCTCAGGAAGGCCCTCGCCACCCCGGGCCCCTCGGTCCTGGTCCTCCCGGCCACCCTCAGGATGTTCGCCCCCACCCACCTCTGAACCCGTACCCGTCTGAACCCGTACCCGCGCGAAGCGGCCCCGCGACCCGGACGGACCACGAACCGGGGCTCCCCGGGTGCGCCGGAGGCGCCCGGAGTACACGTTCGAATGGTTGCGGCGGGATGAAATCCGCCGGTCGGGGCGTTCCCGCTTCCGGCAGGACAGGACCGAACGGGGAGGCCTACGTGGCGGCGGCACAGACAGCGGCGGGGGAGAAACGGGGCTGGGTCAGGCGGCTGGCCGCCCACACCTGGCGGTACAGGGCGAACGTGCTGCTCGCGCTCGGCTCCTCGCTGGCGGGGATGGCCGTCATGGCGCTCGTGCCGCTGGTCACCAAGGTGATCATCGACGACGTCATCGGGGACCGCTCCAAGCCCATGGGTCCCTGGGCGGGGATGCTCGTGGCCGCGGCCCTGCTCGTGTACGTGCTCACCTACATACGCCGGTACTACGGCGGACGCCTCGCCCTCGACGTGCAGCACGACCTGCGCACCGAGATGTACGACACCATCTCCCGCCTCGACGGGCGGCGCCAGGACGAGCTGTCCACCGGGCAGGTCGTCGGGCGCGCCACCACGGACCTGCAGCTGATCCAGGGCCTGCTCTTCATGCTCCCGATGACCATCGGGAACTTCCTGCTCTTCGGGATATCCCTCGGGATCATGCTGTGGCTGTCGCCGCTGCTGACCGTCGTCGCGCTGCTGATGGCGCCCGCGCTCTGGTTCATCGCCAAGCGCAGCCGCAGGAAGCTCTTCCCCGCCACCTGGTACGCGCAGAGCCAGGCGGCCGCGGTCGCGAGCGTGGTCGACGGGGCCGTGACCGGCGTACGCGTCGTCAAGGGCTTCGGCCAGGAGGATCAGGAGACCGGCAAGCTCCGCGAGGCCGGGCGCCGGCTGTTCGCCGGGCGGATGCGGGCCATCCGCCTCAACTCGCGCTACACCCCCGCCCTCCAGGCCGTGCCCGCGCTCGCCCAGGTCGCCATGCTGGCCCTCGGCGGCTGGATGGCCACCGAAGGGCAGGTCACCCTCGGCACCTTCGTCGCCTTCTCCACCTACCTCGCGCAGCTCGTCGGCCCCGTCCGCATGCTCGCCATGGTCCTCACCGTCGCCCAGCAGGCCCGGGCCGGCGCGGAGCGGGTCTTCGAGCTCATCGACACCGAGCCCGCGATCCGGGAGGGCGTACACGAACTGCCCGCCGACGCGCCCGCCACCGTCGAGTTCGAGGACGTCCGCTTCGGCTACGACCCCGAGCGGCCCGTCCTCGACGGCTTCTCGCTGTCGGTGGCGGAGGGCGAGACCGTCGCCGTCGTCGGCGCCTCGGGCAGCGGGAAGTCCACCGTCTCCCTCCTCATGCCGCGCTTCTACGACGCCGACCGCGGCACCGTCCGCATCGGTGGTCACGACGTCCGCGAGCTGACCTACGCGTCCCTGCGCGGCGCGATCGGCCTCGTCCCCGAGGACTCCTTCCTCTTCTCCGACACCATCCGGGCGAACATCGCCTACGGGCATCCCGGCGCCACCGACGAGCAGATCCGGGCCGCCGCCCGCGCCGCCCAGGCCGACGGATTCGTCCGGGCGCTGCCCGCCGGGTACGACACCAAGGTCGGCGAGCAGGGCCTGACCCTCTCCGGCGGCCAGCGCCAGCGCATCGCCCTGGCCCGCGCCATCCTCACCGACCCCCGGCTGCTGCTCCTCGACGACGCCACCTCCGCCGTGGACGCCCGCGTCGAGCACGAGATCCACGAGGCCCTGCGCGCCGTCATGGCCGGCCGGACCACCCTGCTGATCGCCCACCGCCGCTCCACGCTCGCGCTGGCCGACCGGATCGCCGTGCTGGACCGCGGGCGGCTCGCCGAGATCGGGACGCACGAGGAGCTCCAGAAGCGCTCGCCGCTCTACCGCAGGCTGCTGACCGACCCCGACGCGCTCGGCGCCGGTTCGCCGCGGACCCCGGACGCCCTCGCGATGGCCGAGTTCGAGAGCGAGCTCGACCGCGACCTCGAACGCGACATCGAGCTGGAAGCCGAGATCGACTCCGAGCCCGTCAACGCCAAGCGCAGGGTCCCCGCCGGGATCACCCCCGAGCTGTGGCGCCGACGTGAGGAGCCGGACACGGCGACCGGCCCCGGCACCGCCCCCGCCGCCGGTGCGGGGGTGCCCGGAGCCGGCCACTCGATGGCCGGTGCGGTGGCCGGGACGCCCGCCACTCCCGAACTGCTCGCCCAGGTGGCCGCGCTGCCGCCCGCCGACGACCGGCCCGACGTGGACGAGACCCGCGCGGCCGCCGCCGAGGACAGCTATGGGCTGCGCCGCCTGCTCAGGGGGTTCTGGGCACCGCTCGCCATCAGCCTCGCCCTCGTGGCCGTGGACGCGGGATCCGGACTGCTCCTGCCGATCCTGATCCGCCACGGCATCGACCAGGGCGTGGAAGCGGCCGTGCTCGGCGCCGTCTGGGTGGCCGCCGGGCTCGCCCTCGCCGTCGTCGTCGCCCAGTGGGCCGCACAGTTCGCCGAGACCCGGATGACGGGCCGCACCGGCGAGCGCGTCCTGTACTCCCTCCGCGTCAAGATCTTCGCCCAGCTCCAGCGGCTGGGGCTCGACTACTACGAGCGCGAGCTGACCGGCAAGATCATGACCCGGATGACCACGGACGTGGACTCGCTGTCCACGTTCCTCCAGACCGGGCTGGTCACGGCCGTCGTCTCCGTCTTCACCTTCTTCGGGATCCTGATCGCCCTGCTCGTCCTGGACGTCGAGCTCGCGCTGATCGTCTTCGCGACCCTCCCCGTCCTGGTCGTCGGGACGATCGTGTTCCGCCGCAGGTCGGTCGCCGCCTACGAGCTCGCCCGCGACCGGGTCAGCCTGGTCAACGCCGACCTCCAGGAGTCCGTCTCCGGCCTGCGCATCGTGCAGGCCTTCCGCCGCGAGGGCTCCGGCGCCACCCGCTTCGCCGAGCGCAGCGACTCCTACCGGCAGGCCCGGGTCCGCGGCCAGTGGCTGATATCGGTCTACTTCCCGTTCGTCCAGCTCCTGTCCTCGGCCGCCGCGGCCGCCGTGCTCATCGTCGGCGCGGGCCGGGTCGAGGCCGGGACGCTCACCACCGGCGCCCTCGTCGCGTACCTGCTCTACATCGACCTCTTCTTCGCCCCGGTCCAGCAGCTCTCCCAGGTCTTCGACGGTTACCAGCAGGCCACCGTCTCCCTCGGCCGCATCCAGGGGCTGCTGCGGGAGCCCACCACCACCCCGCGGCCCGCCGCCCCGCGTGAACTGCCGGAGCTGCGCGGCGAGATCGCCTTCGAGAACGTCCGCTTCCAGTACGGGACGGCCGCCGAACGCGGCGAGAAGGGCGACGCCCTGGCCGGGATCAGCCTGCGCATACCCGCCGGGCAGACCGTGGCCTTCGTCGGCGAGACCGGGGCGGGGAAGTCCACGCTGGTGAAGATGGTGGCCCGGTTCTACGACCCGACCTCCGGGCGGATCACCGCCGACGGCACCGACCTGCGGGAGCTCGACCTGACGGAGTACCGCCACCGGCTGGGCGTCGTCCCCCAGGAGTCGTACCTCTTCCCGGGGACGGTTCGCGACGCCATCGCCTACGGTCGGCCGGACGCGAGCGACGCCGAGGTGGAGGCCGCGGCCCGCGCGGTCGGCGCCCACGCCATGATCGCCACCCTGGACGGCGGCTACCTGCACACCGTCGCCGAGCGCGGCCGCAACCTCTCCGCGGGCCAGCGCCAGCTGATCGCGCTGGCCCGCGCCGAGCTGGTCGACCCGGATGTGCTGCTGCTGGACGAGGCCACCGCCGCCCTCGACCTGGCCACCGAGGCCCAGGTCAACCGGGCGACGGACCGGCTGGCGGGTCGGCGCACCACCCTGGTCGTGGCGCACCGGCTGACCACCGCCGCGCGCGCCGACCGGGTCGTCGTGATGGACCGGGGCCGCGTCGTCGAGGACGGCCCGCACGCCGACCTCCTCGCGCTCGGCGGGCGGTACGCGGAGCTGTGGCGCACCTTCGTCGGGGAGGACGAGCACGCGGCGGCCTGAAGGGCAGGGCCCCCGGGTCAGAACTCGCCGAACAGCAGGTTCCCCGGGGCGTCCTCGTCCTCGCCGGTGTAGTAGTCCCGTACCGCGCCGAGGAGTTCGTCCACGGTCAGGGTGCCGTCCCCGTCCGCGTCGATCCGCCGGAACAGCGCCTCGGTGTGGGCGGGGCTCAGGTTCGTGTCGAAGGCCTCCTGCGCCCGGTGGAACTCCTCCGGGCTGATGCGCCCGTCGCCGTCGGTGTCCACGATCGTGAGGAGCGCCCGCATCATCGGGCGGAAGGAGCGGTCGTAGGCCGGCCCGCCCTGCGCGTACAGCCGGGTCATGCCCAGCTTGTACTCCTCGGGCGTGACCTTGCCGTCGCGGTCCAGGTCCAGCTCGGTGAAGAGGTCCTGCCAGAAGTCGGCCAGCCCGCCCATCACGAGGGCGGCCCTCGGCGAGTCGGCCGGCTCCGCGAGGGCGGTCAGCAGCCGGGAGCCGAGCGCGATGATGTCGTCGGCGTCGATCACCCCGCTCCGGTCGGCGTCCAGGTGCGTGAAGGCGCGCTCCAGCTTGCGGTCGAGCAGGTCGTTCGTCATGTGAGTGCCTTTCACGGCTCCGTCCGCCCCCGGCTCTGCGGACACGTTGTGCGGGCTTGCGGTCACCTAGCGTAATGTCCCGGTGGGTTGCGAACTCCCCCGTTCCCGCCGGGGAGTTGCGGATGCACCCGTACGAGCGAGGGGCGGACCGGGGCGGGACGGGTCCGGTCCTTGGGGGCGGCAACCTTTCGCGGCGTCCGGGCGTCGTACGTGCGTGCGCATGTGCGTCGTGCGTACGACCGATCGGGGGACTGGATGGTGAACGGGCTGAGCGGGCGGGGCCGTCGGGCCGCGTCGTTGGGAGCGCTCACAGCGGCCCTGTGGCTCTGCGTCGGCGGGCTGTTCGCCGGGGCGCCCGTCCGGGCCGCCGGCGGCTGGTGTGCAGGCCGGCTGGTCCGGACGGTGCCCTTCGAGGCGGGCGAGCTGCGCGTCTACAAGAGTCGCAGCCGGGCCTGTGCGATGGCCGTGGCCCGGACCGCCGGAGAGCGGCGGCGGATGGCGGTGAGCATCCAGCCGCGCGGCGGCGCACCCGTGCGCGACGGCGGACGGTTCACCCGGCATGCCGGGCCCGTCACCGTGGGGGCGATCAGCCGCTGTGTGTACGTCAAGGGGAACGTGGGAGCCGGCTCGGCCGACTCCGGCTGGATCCTTTGCTGACGGACAGTCCCAACTGAGTCTGTTCAGAAGCGTGTTGGCCCCGCTAGGTTCACGGCGACCGAAGTGAACCCAAGGGGAGGGCGAATGCGCAAGACGCTCGGATGGCTGCTGTCGCTCGTGGTGCTCATCGGCACCATGGGTGCGGCCGGATCCACGGCTCAGGCGGCCACCGCCGCGGGGCCGGCGGCCGCCGCGGACATCAAGGACCAGATCCTCGGCATTCCCGGGATGAGCCTGATCGAGGAGAAGCCGTACCCCGGCTACCGATTCTTCGTGCTGAACTACGAGCAGCCGGTCGACCACCGGCAGCCGTGGAAGGGCACCTTCACCCAGCGCCTGACCCTGCTGCACAAGGACGTCTCGCGTCCTTCGGTGTTCTTCACCTCCGGCTACAACGTCAGCACCAACCCGCGCCGCAGCGAGCCGACGGCCATCATCGACGGCAACCAGGTGTCCATGGAGTATCGGTTCTTCACGCCCTCCCGGCCCGCCCCGGCCGACTGGGCCAACCTCGACATCTGGCAGGCCGCCAGTGACCAGCACCGCATCTTCACCGCCCTGAAGAAGATCTACAAGAAGAACTGGCTGGCCACGGGCGGCAGCAAGGGCGGCATGACGGCGACGTACTACGAGCGCTTCTACCCGCACGACATGGACGGTGTGGTCGCGTACGTCGCGCCCAACGACGTCGTCGACCAGCAGGACTCGGCCTATGACCGGTTCTTCGCCAAGGTCGGCACCAAGGAGTGCCGCGACAGGCTGAACGCCCTCCAGCGCGAGGCCCTCGTGCGCCGCGAGCCGCTGGAGGCCAGGTACGCGGCGGCCGCCGCCGAGAACGGCTGGACCTTCACCACCGTCGGCAGCCTGGACCGGGCCTACGAGGCCGTCGTGCTCGACTACGTGTGGGCCTTCTGGCAGTACAGCCTGCTGGCCGACTGCGGCTCGATCCCGGCCGCGGCCACCGCCACCGACCAGCAGATCTGGGACTCGATCGACGCGATCTCCGGCTTCTCCGCCTACACCGACCAGGGCCTGGAGACGTACACGCCGTACTACTACCAGGCGGGCACCCAGCTCGGCTCCCCGAACATCAAGCAGCCGCACCTGGGCAACCTGAGCCGCTACGGCTACCAGCCGCCGCGCAACTTCGTGCCCCGCGACATCCCCATGACCTTCCAGCCGGGAGCCATGGCGGACATCGACCGGTGGGTGCGCGACAACGCCCACCAGATGCTGTTCGTGTACGGGCAGAACGACCCGTGGGGCGCCGAGCCGTTCCGCATCGGGTACACGGCGCGCGACAGCTACGTGATGATCGCCCCGGGCGCCAACCACGGCGCGAACGTCGCCAAGCTCATGGACGGCGAGAAGGCCCTGGCCACCGCCAAGATCCTCCAGTGGGCCGGGGTCGCCCCGGCCGCCGCGCTCGCCGATCCGGGCCGGGCGGCACCGCTGGCCGCCCCGGACGCCGAGCTCGACCTGCGCGACCTGGAGCGTGAGCCCCAGCTGCGCCCCTAGCCCCGGCCGGTGGGCGGTGAGGGCGTGCCCTCCGCCGTGTCGGACCTCGGACGCCGGATGCCCCGTCTCGGGTCCGCGTCTCAGGTGTCGAGCGTCAACCCGTGGCCCAGTGGGTAGCGGCCCGGTACCGGAACGGGCAGGCGGCCCTCGGGCCGGGCCGCCCCGGTGAGGACCCGGGCCGCCGCGCGCATTTCCGCGTCCCCCCAGGAGTACGTGGCCAGCTCCGCCGCGCAGGCCGGCAGGCGGGCCGAGTCGTAGGGATTGCGGAGCGCCACCAGAATCACCGGGACACCGGTGGCGAGCAGGTCGGCCACCAGGGTGCGCTGCGTACCGCCCTCCTCCGGGACGTTGTACGTGCACACCAGCACCGCCGCGTGCCCCGGCGCCGCGGCGGCCGCGCGCGCCGGCGCCACCGCCGCGGCCCGACAGCCCAGCGCGGTCAACTCCCGGGCCAGCACGACCGTGGGCGGTCCGGTGCCGGCGGTGGGGGAGACCGGATCCGTTCCGGTGACCAGCAGTCGGGGCGCGGCCCCGGCGTCGAGCGGCACCAGCCCGCCGGGGTTCGCCAGCAGGGTCGTCGTGGCGGCCGCGATCCGGTCGGCGGCGTCGAGGTGCCCGCGCACGCCGACGGTCGCCTCCACCGCCTGGGCCGAGGGACGGATCTCGTCGAACAGGCCCCGACGGGCCTTCAGCTCCAGGATCCGCAGCACGGACTCCTCGACGCGGCTCTCGGCCAGCTCGCCCGACGCGACGGCCGCCATCACGCTGCGGTGGGCCAGCGGCAGGTCCGGCGGGTTCAGCAGCTGGTCACAGCCCGCCAGGAGAGCCAGTACGGGCACGCGATCGTCGCCGTACTTCTGGCGGACCCCGGCCATGTCCAGGGCGTCGGTGACCACCACCCCCCGGAAGCCCAGGCGTTCGCGCAGGATGCCGGTGACGATCGGCCGGGAGAGGGTCGCCGGGTCACCCGAGGGATCCAGCGCGGGGAAGACGATGTGCGCCGTCATGACCGCGTCGACGCCGGCCTCCACCGCGGCCCGGAAGGGCGGCTCGTCCAGCTCCTCCCAGGCGGCGCGGGTGTGCCGCATGACCGGCAGCCCGACATGGCTGTCGGTCTCGGTGTCGCCGTGACCGGGGAAGTGCTTGGCGGTGGCGGCCACGCCGGCGCCCTGGTAGCCGCGCACCTGGGCCGCCACCAGCTCCGCCACGGCCTGCGGGTCGGAGCCGAAGGAGCGTACGCCGATGACCGGATTGGCCGGGTTGACGTTGACGTCGGCCACGGGTGCGTAGTCCTGCCGGATGCCCATGGCGGCGAGTTCGGCACCCGCGATGCGGGCGGCGCGCCGGGCGTCGGCGGCGGAACCGGAGGCGCCGAGGGCCATCGCCCCCGGGAACAGGGTCGCGGGCTTGCCGATACGGGCGACGGCACCGTGCTCCTGGTCGGTGGAGAGCAGCAGCGGGATCCGGGAGCCGGTGGTGAGGGCGGCCTGCTGGAGGCCAGCCGAGAGCGCCGCGATCTGCTGCGGGGTCCGGGTGTTGTGGGCCCAGGCGAAGTAGACGATCCCGCCCAGGTGGTAGCGGGACACCAGCTCGGCGGCGGTGCGCACGCCGAACTGCGCCCGGTTCTCCTCGGCGTCGGCCGGGTCGGGATCGGTCGCGGAATGCCCGTAGGCCCGGCAGACGAAGAGCTGGCCGACCTTCTCGGCGAGGCTCATGCGGTCGACGGCGTGTCGCAGCCGGGCCGGGTCGGGCCGGCGGCCCGCGGGTTCCTCGGGGTTGCGGGCGTCTACGGCGGCGGTCCGGGCGGGCCCCGAGGTGGCGGCGACCGCCCCCACGGCCGTGGCGGCGGCCGCGGCGGCCGCGGCGAGCAGGTTCCGGCGGGAGGCGTGGTTCGGCACGGGCCGGACCCTACCCCTGCCGTCCGGGCGGGGCCGGGCGTGTCGGGGCGTGTCGCCCCGCCGGTGCGGGCGGTCCGCCGGCCGGGGGACCGCCCGCACGGGGGGCCGACGCGGCCCAGTGCTCCTGGAGGGTGCGGACCGTCTCGGTAATGGCCGGGCGGCGGGCGGCGCCGGTCCGCCAGAGGGCGTACAGCCTGCGGACGGGCCCCGGCTCCAGCGCGACGGCCACGGCCCCCGGAGGCAGCACGCCGGTGCCCAGCCGGGGGACGACCGCCACCCCGAGACCGGCCGCGACCAGGGCGACGATGGTGTGGTTCTCCTCGGCGACGTGCACGATGTCCGGCTCGAAGCCGGCGGTGCGCAGCGTCCGCATCAGCCAGTCGTGGCAGACCCTTCCGGGCGGCTGGCACACCCAGCGCTGACCGCCGAGGTCGGAGCGCCGGACGGTCTCCCGGGCGGTGAAGGCATGCCCGGCCGGCACCACCAGGTCGCAGCGGTCGTCCCCGATCAGGGCCTGCTCCACCCCCTCGGGAGCGGGCAGCGGGGCGATGTCCCAGTCGTGGGCCACGGCCAGATCGGTGACGCCGCGGGCCACGAGGTCGACGGACAGGTGCGGGTCGACCTCGGTCAGGCGTACGTCCAGGGCCGGGTGACGGCGGGCCAGATCGGCCAGCACCCCCGGCAGCAGGCCGCGCGCGGCCGAGGCGAACGCGGCGACCGTGAGCAGCCCGCTCGGCCGGCCGCGCCGCTCCTCCAACGTGGTCTCGGCGCGCTCCACGATCGCCAGCAACTCCCGTGCGGTGTCCGCCAGGTGGCGGGCCTCCTCGGTGAGGGCGACCCCGCGTCCGCGCCGCTCCAGCAGGGTGGTGCGGGTCTCCCGTTCCAGCTTGGCGATCTGCTGCGAGACGGCGGAGGGGGTGTAGCCGAGGGCGGCCGCCGCGCCCGCGACCGAGCCGTGGACGGAGACGGCGTGCAGTGCGCGCAGCCGGGCGAGATCGAGCATGCCCCCATGCTATTCGTCAGCGATGCTTCATCCATGGATGAAGAGATCCGTGCTGGTGCTACACGGTCGGGCCGGTCGATGCTCGGTTCATGCGTCCCGTACACACCGCACTCGCCGTGCTCGTCGCCGCCGTCTGGGGTTTCAACTTCGTGGTGATCGAGGTCGGACTCGACCACTTCCCGCCCCTGCTGCTGTCCGCGCTGCGCTTTCTCGTCGCCGCCCTGCCCGCCGTGTTCTTCGTCGGGCCGCCCAAGGTCGCCTGGAAGTGGATCGTGGGGGTGGGGGCCGCCCTCGGCATCGCCAAGTTCGGACTGCTCTTCACCGGCATGGACGCGGGCATGCCGGCCGGGCTGTCCTCCCTGGTCCTGCAGGTCCAGGCCGTCTTCACGGCCGTCCTGGCCGCCGTCGTGCTCCGGGAGCGGCCGGGCCGGGCAAGGGTGACCGGGATGGCCGTGGCGCTCGCCGGGATCGTCGTCGCCGCCGTGGACGGGGGAAGCTCCGGGCCGGTGCTCGGCTTCACGCTGGTCGTGGCGGCCGCCGCCTGCTGGGGCGTCTCCAACGTGCTGACCCGCAAGGCATCCCCGCCCGACGCGCTGAACTTCATGGTGTGGGTGTGCACCGTGCCGGTGCTGCCGCTGCTCGGGCTGTCGCTGCTGCTGGAGGGGCCCGAACGCGACCTGGCCGCGCTGCGGGCCCTGGACTGGTCCGGGGCGGGCGTCATCGCCTACGTCGCGTGGGTCTCGACCGTGTTGGGCTTCGGGGCCTGGGGCTACCTGCTGCGCCGCTACCCGGCCTCGGCGGTGGCACCGTTCAGCCTGCTCGTACCGGTCTTCGGGATGTCATCGGCCGCGCTGTTGCTGGGGGAGCAGGTGTCGGGCCTGCGCTGGGTGGCGGCGGTGCTGCTGGTGGGCGGGGTGGCACTGACGTCGCTGGCCCCCGCACGGCCGGGGCCCCGTACGGCCGCCCGCGCGCCGGTCGGCGGGGCCGTCAGCGCGGCGAGCCGTCCTGCAGCGGCAGACGCCAGTCCTGCCCGATGAGGGAGACCCCGTAGGAGCGGTGCGGGCGCTCGGCGACCAGGGTGAAGCCCGCCCTCAGGTAGAGCCCGCGGGCGTCGGTCAGCACGTCGTTGGTCCACAGCACCAGCTCGCGGTAGCCCACAGAGCGGGCGAAGGAGACGACCGTGTCGACCAGCAGGCTGCCGATGCCGCGGCCGCGTCCCGCCGGGTCGACCAGGAGCAGCCGCAGCCGGGCGGTGCCGGGTGCGCCCTCCTCGCGTACGCACATCACCGAGCCCACCGGCCGTCCGTCCAGCTCGGCGATCCAGACCCGTTCGAGGTACGGGTCGTGGTCCTCGGCGAAGTCGGCGACGATCCGGGCCACCAGGCCCTCGAACGAGGCGTTCCAGCCGTACTCGGCGGCGTACAGCGCGCCGTGCCGCTGGACGATCCAGCCCAGCTCGCCGGGTGCCGGGTCGCGCAGGAGCAGGCCCTTCGCCCCGGGGTCCGCAGGTGCCTGGGGTGCCGCGGGCGTGTCCATGGCGCCCGAGGATAGCGCGCGGGGCGGTCCGGGGGGACGCCCCGCGCGCGCCGGACCGCCCGGCCCGGGCGGGCGGTCCGGGGCGGCTACTTCCTGTCGCCGCCGAGGACCTGGCCCAGCAGGTCGCCGAGGCCGCCCCCGCCCGCGGGGGGCGCGCCGGGGGCTCCTCCGGCGGGCGTGCCGGCGGCCCGGCCGGAGGCGGCGCGCTTGGCGAACACCGCCAGCAGGACCGGGATCAGCAGCTCGACGACCCGGCTGACGGTGGCCGCGGGGATGCCGGTCTTCTTCGCGACGGCGTCGGCCACGGGCCGGCTCAGCCTGGCCAGCACCCCGGCCATTCCGCCGCTCAGCAGCCCGCCGAGACCGCCGCCCAGCGTGGACACGCCCTGCAGCGGGGGCTCGGCGACCTCGGCGAGGGCCCGGCGGACCTCCGCGCCGTCCGCGTCGTCGGCGTCGGCCTGCTGCCGGAGGCCGCCGGTCATCGCCCCGACCGTGGTCGTCACCGTGTCGCGCGCTCCGGCGGTGTCCGTGCCGAGCAGCGAGGCGATCTCGTTCAGCCGGTCGTCACCGAGCTCGCCCAGCACGTCGTCCTGCAATGAGGATTCGCTCATGCCTGAAACGCTACGTCCGTACCGATTTGCCAGCACCTCGGACAGGCGTTGGGTAACGGAAATATAAAGGTGGGACTCCGGATGCAACCCTGCGGTGGGGGTCGAGGGTCGTAGGGTGCGTCGGGACTTTCGGGGAGGGATCCGGGGGGATCGGGAAGTCCGACACGGGAGGGGTAACCGTGAGGGGGTCCGGCCGCAAGGCGGGACCCCCTTCGCGCTGTCCGAGGCCTCGTCCACAGGCCTGACGGGATGTCGGCGCGGCCCGGTAGTTTCGGGTCATGGAAACGGACGGGGTACGGGCGGCGGTGCAGCGGGCGGTGGTCGAGGGCGTCCTCGAACGCATCACCTACGCCAACGAGGAGAGCGGCTACACCGTCGCCCGCGTCGACACCGGCCGCGGCGCCGGCGACCTGCTCACCGTGGTCGGCTCCCTGCTGGGCGCGCAGCCCGGCGAATCACTGCGCATGGAGGGCCGTTGGGGCTCCCACCCGCAGTACGGCAAGCAGTTCACCGTGGAGAACTACCGGACCGTCCTGCCGGCCACCATCCAGGGCATCCGCCGGTACCTCGGATCCGGCCTGATCAAGGGCATCGGACCCAAGATCGCCGACCGGATCGTGGAGCACTTCGGGACCGGCACGCTCGACGTGATCGAGGCCGAGCCGAAGCGCCTGATCGAGGTCCCCGGGCTGGGGCCCAAGCGGACGAAGCTGATCGGTGCCGCCTGGGAGGAGCAGAAGGCCATCAAGGAGGTCATGGTCTTCCTCCAGGGCGTCGGCGTCTCCACCTCCATCGCCGTGCGCATCTACAAGAAGTACGGCGACGCCTCCATCTCCGTCGTCAACAACCAGCCCTACCGTCTCGCCGCCGACGTGTGGGGCATCGGCTTCCTGACGGCGGACCGCATCGCGCAGGCCGTCGGGATCCCGCACGACAGCCCCGAGCGCGTCAAGGCCGGACTGCAGTACGCGCTGTCCCAATCCGCCGACCAGGGCCACTGCTTCCTGCCCGAGGAGAAGCTCATCGCCGACGGGGTCAAACTGCTCCAGGTCGACACCGGGCTGGTGATCGAGTGCCTGGCCGAGCTCGCCGCCGACCCCGAGGGGGTCGTGCGGGAGTCCGTGCCGGACCCGCAGGGCGGGCCCGACCCGCTGACCGCCGTGTACCTGGTGCCCTTCCACCGGGCCGAGCTGTCCCTGGTCGGGCAGGTGCGCCGGCTCCTGCGCGCCGAGGACGACCGGCTGCCGTCCTTCCAGGACGTGGACTGGGACAAGGCCCTCGGCTGGCTCGCCGGGCGTACCGGGGCCGCGCTCGCCCCCGAGCAGCGGGAGGCGGTCAGGCTGGCGCTGACCCGCCGGGTCGCCGTCCTCACCGGCGGGCCCGGCTGCGGCAAGTCCTTCACCGTGCGCTCCATCGTCGAGCTGGCCCGGGCGAAGAAGGCCAAGGTGGTGCTGGCCGCGCCCACCGGACGGGCCGCGAAGCGGCTGTCGGAGCTCACCGGGGCCGAGGCCTCCACGGTGCACCGGCTGCTGGAGCTCAAACCGGGCGGGGACGCCGCGTACGACCGGGACCGGCCGCTGGACGCCGACCTGGTCGTGGTCGACGAGGCCTCGATGCTGGACCTGCTGCTGGCCAACAAGCTGGTCAAGGCGGTGGCCCCGGGGGCCCACCTGCTGCTGGTGGGGGATGTGGACCAGCTGCCGTCGGTGGGCGCGGGGGAGGTGCTGAGGGACCTGCTGGCCGAGGACGGCCCGGTGCCCGCGGTGCGCCTGACCCGGATCTTCCGGCAGGCCCAGCAGTCCGGCGTGGTCACCAACGCGCACCGCATCAACACCGGGCTGCCGCCGATCACCGACGGGCTGCCGGACTTCTTCCTCTTCCCCGAGGAGGACACCGAGGCGGCGGGCGTGCTCGCCGTGGACGTGGCGGCCCGCAGGATCCCGGCCAGGTTCGGCCTCGATCCCCGGCGGGACGTCCAGGTGCTCGCACCCATGCACCGCGGCCCGGCGGGCGCCGGGAACCTCAACGGGCTGCTCCAGCAGGCGATGACGCCGGCCCGCCCCGACCTGCCGGAGAAGCGCTTCGGCGGCCGGGTCTTCCGGGTGGGCGACAAGGTCACCCAGATCCGCAACAACTACGAGAAGGGGGCCAACGGCGTCTTCAACGGCACCGTCGGGGTGGTCGTCGGCCTGGACGCGGACGAACAGCGCCTGACGGTGCGGACGGAGGAGGACGAGGAGATCGGCTACGAGTTCTCCGAGCTCGACGAGCTGGCCCACGCCTACGCCGTCACCATCCACCGCTCCCAGGGAAGTGAATATCCCGCCGTGGTGATCCCGGTCACCACCGGGGCTTGGATGATGCTCCAGCGCAATCTGCTCTACACGGCGGTGACCAGGGCGAAGAAGCTGGTCGTCCTCGTCGGGTCCCGAAAGGCTCTCGGTCAGGCCGTGCGGACCGTTTCCGCAGGTAGGAGGTACACGGCGGTGGCGGCGCGGCTCTCCGGCCGCATACCGGTGGGAAACATCACCTAAATGATCGATCATTTGGGGTTCCCGCCGCCGTTCGGAGGGGGCAGGATGGACAAGTTGGCGGCACTCAGTGCCGTCGGAAGGACCAAACGCCGACCCCGAGTGCACTCTCCTGCGCCAAATGGGGGAAGGTAGAGGCAGTCAGGGCACCTCGAAGAAGAGGCACTACGTCGGTGAGGGATGACGTGAGCGACAACTCTGTAGTACTCCGGTACGCGGACGGCGAATACACCTACCCGGTGGTGGAGAGCACCGTCGGCGACCAGGGCTTCGACATCTCGAAGCTGCGGGCCCAGACCGGGCTCGTGACGTTGGACAGTGGCTACGGCAACACCGCCGCCTACAAGTCCGCGATCACCTACCTCGACGGTGAGCAGGGCATCCTGCGCTACCGCGGCTACCCGATCGAGCAGCTGGCCGAGCGTTCGTCCTTCATCGAGGTGGCCTACCTGCTGATCAACGGTGAGCTGCCCACCGTCGACGAGCTCGCGTCCTTCCGCAACGAGATCACCCAGCACACGCTGCTCCACGAGGACGTGAAGCGCTTCTACGACGGCTTCCCGCGCGACGCCCACCCGATGGCCATGCTGTCGTCCGTGGTCAGCGCGCTGTCCACGTTCTACCAGGACAGCCACAACCCGTTCGACGAGAAGCAGCGCCACCTCTCGACGATCCGCCTGCTGGCCAAGCTCCCGACGATCGCGGCCTACGCGTACAAGAAGTCGGTCGGCCACCCGGTGGTCTACCCGCGCAACGACCTCAGCTACGTCGAGAACTTCCTGCGCATGACCTTCTCCGTGCCGGCTCAGGAGTACGACCTGGACCCGGTCGTCGTCTCCGCGCTCGACAAGCTGCTGATCCTGCACGCGGACCACGAGCAGAACTGCTCCACCTCCACGGTGCGCCTGGTCGGCTCCTCGCAGGCGAACATGTTCGCCTCGATCTCCGCCGGCATCTCGGCCCTGTGGGGTCCGCTGCACGGTGGTGCCAACCAGTCCGTCCTCGAGATGCTGGAAGGCATCAAGAACGACGGCGGCGACGTCGACGCCTTCATCCGCAAGGTGAAGAACAAGGAGGACGGCGTCCGCCTGATGGGCTTCGGGCACCGCGTCTACAAGAGCTTCGACCCCCGGGCGAAGATCATCAAGGCGGCGGCGCACGATGTCCTCTCGGCGCTCGGCAAGAGCGACGAGCTGCTCGACATCGCGCTCAAGCTGGAGGAGCACGCGCTCGCCGACGAGTACTTCGTCTCGCGCAACCTCTACCCGAACGTGGACTTCTACACCGGTCTGATCTACCGGGCCATGGGCTTCCCCACCGAGATGTTCACCGTGCTCTTCGCGCTCGGCCGCCTCCCGGGCTGGATCGCCCAGTGGCAGGAAATGATCAAGGAGCCGGGTTCCCGCATCGGGCGCCCCCGCCAGATCTACACGGGCGAGGTCCTGCGCGACTTCGTTCCCGTCGAGGCCCGCTGACCCGAGGCCCCAGGGTGCCCCGCCGAGCCGCGCGGCACCGCCCCAGGCACACGAGAAGCGCCCCGCCGTCGATCCCCCCACGGGTCGACGGTCGGGGCGTTTCCCATTCCCCCCGAAACGGATTCCCCCCACGGGACCCGGATCGGGGCGTCCTTGAGCCGGGACCCGTTCGGGTCGGGAGGGCCGCTCAAAGCCTCCCGCGGGCACGTGTCCCGGCCGGCGGATGCCACGGAAAACCCCCAAGGTTTCCGTGGAACGTCCCCCAAGACGTTCCTGGCACCGCCCCATTAGACCCGTCACGACCCCGGATGGTTACGCCGAGGTCACTGTGATCTGCGTCTCCCGTGAAGGAAGTGTGGGAACGATGCGAAGGTCATCCCCTATCGGAAGGACCTCAACCGCAGGCTGTTGGTCACCACGAAGACCGAGGAGAAGGCCATCGCGGCTCCCGCGATCATCGGGTTGAGCAGGCCGGCCGCCGCCAGCGGCAGGGCGGCGACGTTGTAGCCGAAGGCCCAGAAGAGGTTGCCCTTGATGGTGGCCAGGGTCCGGCGGGAGAGCCGGATCGCATCCGCCGCCACCCGCAGGTCGCCCCGTACGAGGGTCAGGTCGCCGGCCTCAATGGCGGCGTCGGTGCCGGTGCCCATGGCCAGCCCCAGGTCCGCCTGGGCCAGCGCGGCCGCGTCGTTGACCCCGTCGCCGACCATGGCGACCGTGCGCCCCTCGGCCTGGAGGCGGCGCACCACGTCCACCTTGTCCTGCGGGAGCACCTCGGCGATCACCTCGTCGATGCCCACCTCGCGGGCCACCGTCTCGGCCGCGGCCCGGTTGTCGCCGGTCAGCAGGACCGGGGTCAGGCCCAGCTCCCGCAGTCGCGCGACCGCCTCGGCGCTGGTCTCCTTGACCGCGTCGGCCACGATCAGGACCCCGCGCGCCGCTCCGTCCCAGGCCACCAGTACCGCGGTGCCGCCCTCGGCCTCGGCGGCCGCCTTGGCCTGTGCGAGCCCCTCGGGCAGGGTGATCGACCAGTCGGCCAGCAGCCGCTCGCGGCCCACCAGGACGGCGTGCCCGTCGACCACGCCCTGGACGCCGAGCCCGGCGATGTTCTCGAAGCCCTCCGGCACGGGCAGGGCGCCCGCCCGGTCGGCGGCGGCGGTGGCCACGGCCCGGGCGATCGGGTGCTCCGAGGCGTGCTCCAGGGCCCCGGCCAGGCGCAGCAGTTCGAGTTCGTCGATCCCTTCGGCGGTGACGGCGCGGGAGAGGGTCATCCGGCCGGTGGTGACGGTGCCGGTCTTGTCGAGGACCACGGTGTCCACCCGGCGGGTGGACTCCAGCACCTCGGGGCCCTTGATCAGGATGCCGAGCTGTGCGCCCCGCCCGGTGCCGACCATCAGCGCGGTCGGCGTGGCCAGTCCCAGGGCGCACGGGCAGGCGATGATCAGGACGGCAACGGCGGCGGTGAAGGCGGCCGTCGCGTCGTCGGTGGCGAGCAGCCAGCCGGTCCAGGTGGCGAGCGCGAGGACCAGGACGACGGGCACGAAGACCCCGGAGATCCGGTCGGCGAGGCGCTGCACCTCGGCCTTGCCGCTCTGCGCGTCCTCGACCAGCTTGGCCATCCGGGCGAGCTGGGTGTCGGCCCCGACCCTGGTCGCCTCCACGAGCAGGCGCCCAGAGGTGTTGACGGTGGCGCCGGTGACGGAGTCGCCCGCGGACACCTCGACCGGGACGGATTCACCGGTCAGCATGGAGGCGTCCACGGCGGAGCTGCCCTCGACGACCGTGCCGTCGGTGGCGATCTTCTCGCCGGGGCGCACGACGAAGCGGTCGCCCACGGCGAGCTCGGCCACCGGGATGCGCACCTCCCCGCCCGCGCGCAGGACGACGACGTCCTTGGCGCCCAGTTCCAGCAGGGCCTTGAGGGCCGCGCCGGCCTTCCGCTTGGAGCGCGCCTCCAGGTAGCGGCCGAGGAGGATGAAGGTGACGACCCCGGCCGCGACCTCCAGGTAGATGGCGGAGGAGCCGTCCGTGCGGGAAATGGCGAAATCGAAGCCGTGCCGCATGCCGGGCATGCCCGCGTGGCCGAAGAACAGGGCCCACAGCGACCAGGCGAAGGCGGCGAGCGTGCCGACCGAGACCAGGGTGTCCATGGTCGCGGCACCGTGCCGGGCGTTGGTCCAGGCGGCCTTGTGGAAGGGGAGGGCCCCCCACACCACGACGGGCGCAGCCAGGGTCAGCGACAGCCACTGCCAGTTGTCGAACTGCAGGGCGGGGATCATCGCGAGCAGGACGACGGGCAGGGCGAGTGCCGCGGAGACCAGCAGGCGCTGCCGCAGGGCGGACAGCACCGGGTCGGGCGCCGGTGCCCGGTCCGCTTCCTCGCCGCCGCTTCCCCCGGCGGCCGCGGGGGCGGCAGGGGCGGGCGGCGCGGGCTCCTCGGCGGTGTAACCGGTCTTGACGACGGTCGCGATCAGGTCCGCGACCCGGACGTCGCCGCTGTAGGAGACGTGGGCCTTCTCGGTGGCGTAGTTCACCGTGGCCTCGACGCCGTCCATCCGGTTGAGCTTCTTCTCGATGCGGGCTGCGCAGGAGGCGCAGGTCATCCCGCCGATCGAGAGTTCGACCGCCGTTATCGGTCCGTCGTGCACTGTGCTGGTCATGTTCCGGCTCCAGGGGGATGGCCGGGCCGTGCGGGTCCAGTATGAGCTGGCCGGCACGGCCCGGCGGGTGCTGCGCAATGCCGCGGGTGCGGCCGAAGGGGGACGGGTGTCGCTCAGAGCCGCCCGGCGAACTCGTAGCCGGCCTCGTCCACGGCGGCGCGGACGTCCTCGTCGGCCAGCGGGGCGGCGGAGATCACGGTGACCTCGCCGGACGCGGCGACGGCCTTGACCGAGGTGACGCCCGGCAGTGCGGCGATCTCGCTGTTCACCGCGCCCTCGCAGTGGCCGCAGGTCATGCCGGTCACCCGGTAGACGGTGGTGGTCTGGGTGTCCGTCTCGGCGCTCATGTCGTTCTCCTCTTCAGCGGTGTGTCCGGTCGCCGGGGTGGCGGCCGATGCTCCCGCCGTCCTCCCGACGACCCAAGACTATACCCCTGGGGGGTATAAAGCGAGCATCGGCGTCCGGTCCCGCTCCGCCGTGGCGGGCTCAGTCCTCGCGGCGCCCCCGGTTGCCGGGCCGCCGGGCCACCCATGCGCGGACCGTGTCGGCGTACCAGTAGGGCCGGCCGCCCTCCACGTGGTCGGGCGGGGGGAGAAGCCCGTGCTTGCGGTAGGAGCGCACGGTGTCCGGCTGGACCCGGATGTGTGCGGCGATCTCCTTGTACGACCACAGCTGTCGGTCGCTCATCTGGGACACCCTCCTGGTCCACACCGCCGGGCCGGCCGGGAGGCCGTCGGGGGATCCGGCGCGCGGACGCTGACGATCACGTGCCCGGGGAACGACGCGGGCCGGGGGCCGGGGAGGGGCTGTCGACCGCCTGTGACGGAAGACCCGCGTAACGCGGACATGCGTGACACGAGGGAGACCCCCGTGACCGAAGAGTCACGGGGGCCGAAGGGGAGAACGCCGGGGGACGGGCCCCTGACTCAGCGGTACAGGGCCGGCCGGTCCGCCAGCTCCACCACCGTCCGCGCACCGGTGCGCGCGGCCGCGAGGCCCGCCTCCGAGACGGCCGCCGCCGCGTAACCGTCCCACGCCCCGGGCCCCGTCACGCGGCCGCGTGCGGCCGCGGCCACCCAGCGCCGCAGCTGCCGGTCGTAGGCGTCGGCGAAGCGCACCGTGAAGTCCTGGACGATCTCGCCGCCCCACCGGCCCGCCGCCTGCACCACCATCGCGTGGCCGTCGCCGATCCGGGCGCTGCCCGCCTCACCGACCGCCTCGCACTGCACCTGGTAGCCGAAACCGCAGTTGACGAAGATCTCCACGTCGACGACGGCCCCACCGGAGGTCTCCAGCAGCACCATCCGGGGATCGGCCAGCCCCTCGGGCGCCGCCGACGTGGGCCGCGGCGACAGCACCGTCACTGCGGTGATCTCCTGCCCCAGCAGCCAGCGGGCCGCGTCCACCTCGTGCACCACGGAGTCGCTGATCAGCATGTCGCTGGTGAAGAAGGACGGCGAGGAGGCGTTGCGGTGCCGGCAGTGCAGGAAGAGCGGACGGCCGATCCCGCCCGCGTCCAGCAGCTCCTTGAGCCGCTCGTACTCGCTGTCGTACCGCCGCATGAACCCCACCTGGACCAGGCGCCGCCCCAGCCGCCGCTCGGCTTCCATCACGCGCAGCGCCCCCTCCGGCTCCGGAGTCAGCGGCTTCTCGCACAGCACCGGCAACTCCCGCTCCAGGGCCCGCAGGATCGCCTCTTCGTGGGCGGGCCCCGGGGACGCGATCAGGACGGCCTGCACCCCGGGCGCGGCTATCGCCGCCGCCGGGTCGGTGTGCGCACTCGCGCCGTCGAGGGCGCCCGCGACCTCCTTGACCCGATCCCCGTCCGGGTCGGCCACGGCCACCACCCGGGCGCCACCGACGGTCCGCCCGAACCGGCGCACGTGGTCCGCGCCCATCTTCCCGGTGCCGATGACGGCGATGCCGAGCGTGCTGGTCATGTGGTGTTCCTTCCGGAGTGTCAGCGGGCGCCGCAGGAGCGGAGGTAGGCACGGGTACGACGGGCGATCGGCAGCGGCCGGTCGGGCGGGCAGGGATACATGTCCTGCTCCACGATGGCGAACAGGTCCACGCCCAGACGCTGGGCCGCGGCCAGTACGGGTTCCAGCGCGGGCACCCCCGACGGCGGTTCGCACATCACCCCGCGGCCCACCGCCGGCCCGAAGGGCAGCTCCTCGGCGACGACTTCGGCGAGGATCCGCGGATCGACCTGCTTGAGGTGGAGGTAGCCGATCCGCTCGGCGAACGTCTCGACGGCCTGCACGCTGTCGCCGCCGCAGTACGCGTAATGGCCGGTGTCCAGGCAGAGCGAGACCAGGGCGGGATCGGTGGCGTCCAGGAAACGGGCCACGTTCTCGGGGGTGTCGATGTGGGTGTCGGCGTGCGGGTGGACGACGATCCGCAGCCCGTACCGGTCCTGGACCTCGTGGCCGAGCCGCTCGGTCTGGGAGGCCAGGTCGCGCCACTGGGAAGCGGTGAGGGTGCGGTCCTCCAGCACCTTCCCGGTCCTGTCGTCCCGCCAGAAGGAGGGGATGACGACGAGATGGGCGGCGCCCACGGCCCGCGTCAGCGCCGCGATCCGCGACACGTGCTCCCAGGTCTCCTCCCACACGGCGGGTCCGTGATGGAGTCCGGTGAAGACCGTTCCGGCCGAGACGCGCAGGCCGCGCGCGGCCGTCTCCTCGGTGAGCCGGGCGGGATCCGTGGGCAGGTAGCCGTACGGGCCGAGCTCGATCCACTCGTATCCGGCGTCGGCGACCTCGTCGAGGAAGCGTCGCCAGGGGGTCTGCTGCGGGTCGTCGGGGAACCAGACCCCCCAGGAGTCCGGAGCCGAACCGATGCGGATACGGGTCAACGCGGGCGGGGAGGACGTCATAACGGCCACCTTAGGGTGGAGGACGAGTGGGAGGACTGACTGTGACCGGCACCGGCGATCCGTATCCGTTCGACCTGATCACGATGGGCCGGATCGGGGTGGATCTCTACCCGTTGAGGACCGGCGTACCACTGGCCGAGGCGGAGACCTTCGGCCGGTTCCTGGGCGGTTCCGCGGCCAACGTGGCCGTCGCCGCGGCCCGCCTCGGGCGGCGGACCGCGCTGATCAGCCGCACCGGTGCGGACCCCTTCGGCACGTATCTGCGCACTGAGCTGCGGGGCTTCGGGGTGGACGGCCGCTGGGTGGCCGAGGTCGCCGGGCTCCCCACACCGGTCACCTTCTGCGAGATGTTCCCGCCCGACCGCTTCCCGCTGTACTTCTATCGGCTGCCGAAGGCGCCGGACCTGGAGATCGCAGCGGACGAGGTGGACCTGGCGGCGGTACGGGCGGCCCGCGTGTTCTGGATGACGGGCACCGGCCTGAGCGAGGAGCCCTCGCGGGCGGCGACGCTGGCGGCACTGGAGGCCAGGGGCCGGACGGGCACGACAGTGTTCGACCTGGACTGGCGGCCGATGCTGTGGCGGGAGAAACCGGAGCCGTACTACGCGCGGGCGCTCGCGCACGCGACGGTGGCCGTCGGCAACCCGGAGGAGTGCGAGATCGCCACCGGCGAGTCCGAGCCGTACGCGGCGGCCCGGGCGCTGCTCGCCGCGGGGGTGGAACTGGCGGTGGTCAAGCGGGGGCCGCTGGGCGTGCTGGCGGTCCACCGCGACGGGACGACGGTGGAGGCTCCGCCGGTCGAGGTCGACGTGGTCAACGGGCTCGGCGCGGGTGACGCGTTCGGCGGGGCCCTGTGCCACGGGCTGCTGGCGGGGTGGGAGTTGGGGCGTACCGTGCGCTACGCCAACGCGGCGGGGGCCATCGTGGCCTCGCGGCTGGCGTGCTCCAGCGCGATGCCGTCCTCCCCCGAGGTGGAGGAGGTGCTGGGGCGTGCCGGTGGTGTCTGAGTGGGGGATGGAGTGGACCCGGCTGAGCGTGCTGGAGCTCGATCCGGGGGAGGCGTACCGGTTCCCGTCGGGGGACTGCGAGTGGATCGTGCTCCCGCTGTCGGGCGGCTGCGAGGTCCGCTGCCGGGTCCTGCCCGGACCCGGGGGCGCCGACCCCGCGGCGGAGCAGCACGTCTTCGAACTGCGCGGCCGCAAGGGGGTCTTCGGTGGACCCACCGACTTCGCGTACCTGCCCCGCGATGCGCACACGGAGATCCGCTCCGCCGCGGGCGGCAGGTTCGCTCTCGCGGGTGCCCGCTGCCCGCGCCGCCTGCCCCCGCGGTACGGACCGGCCGAGGGCGTGAGCGTCGAGTTGCGCGGCGCCGGCCGGTGCTCGCGGCAGGTCAACAACTTCGCCGCCGCGGGCCCGGAGGGCTTCGACTGCGACCGGCTGATCGCCGTCGAGGTGCTCACCCCCGGCGGGAACTGGTCCTCGTACCCGCCCCACAAGCACGACGAGCACCACCCCGGCGAGGAGTCCCGCCTGGAGGAGATCTACTACTTCGAGATCTCCCCCCACGGGGACACCCCCGGCCTCGGGTACCAGCGCGTCACGCCCTCCCCGGCCGGGAAGACCGACATCCTGGCCGAGGTGCGGACCGGCGACGCCGTGCTGATCCCCGATGGCTGGCACGGCCCGTCCATGGCCGTCCCCGGGCACGACATGTACTACCTGAACGTGATGGCCGGACCGGGCGGCGGGCCGCGGGAGTGGCTGATCCGCGACCACCCCGACCACGGCTGGATCCGCGACACCTGGGCGGGGCAGGACGTCGACCCCCGGCTGCCCTTCCCCCGAGCAGGAACGGAGGACCACCGATGAGGCTCACCGTCGCCCAGGCGCTCGTACGCTTCCTCGCCGCCCAGTACACCGAGCGCGACGGCCGCCGCCACCGGCTGATCGCCGCCACCTGGGGGATCTTCGGGCACGGCAACGTGGCCGGCATCGGCCAGGCCCTGCTGGAGACCGGCGGGACCGGGCCCGGCGCCATGCCCTTCCTCCAGGGCCGCAACGAACAGGCCATGGTGCACGCCGCCGTCGGCTACGCCCGCCAGAGCGGCCGGCTCTCCACCCACGCGGTCACCACGTCCATCGGCCCCGGTGCCACCAACCTCGTCACCGGCGCCGCCCTCGCCACGATCAACCGGATCCCGGTCCTCCTGCTGCCCGGTGACACCTTCGCGACCCGGCCCGCCGATCCGGTCCTCCAGCAGCTGGAGGTCCCGTACGCCGGTGACGTCTCCGTCAACGACGCCCTGCGGCCCGTCTCCCGCCACTTCGACCGGGTCACCCGGCCCGAGGCCCTGATCCCGGCCGCCCTCCAGGCCGTACGCGTCCTCACCGACCCGGTGCAGACCGGCGCCGTCACCCTCGCGCTGCCGCAGGACGTGCAGGCGGAGGCCTACGACTGGCCCGCGGAGTTCTTCGCCGAGCGCGTCTGGACGGTGCGCCGTCCGCGGCCCGACCGCGCCGAACTCGCAGCCGCCGCGGACGCCGTACGGCGCGCCGCGCGCCCGCTGGTCGTCGCCGGCGGCGGAATCCGGCACAGCGCGGCCCAGGACTCCCTCGCCGCCCTCGCCGAGGCCACCGGGATCCCGGTGGCCGTCACGCAGGCGGGCAAGGGCGTGCTGCCTCACGGCCATCCCGCCGACGTCGGCGGGATCGGCCACACCGGAACGGCCACCGCTGCCGCTCTCGCCCGGGAGGCCGACCTGGTCCTCGCCGCCGGGACCCGGCTCAGCGACTTCACCACCGCCTCGGCGACCCTCTTCCAGAACCCGGCCGTCCGGTTCGTCGGGCTCAACCTGGATCCGTACGACGCCCACAAGCTCGCCGCCCGCCCGCTGGTCGCCGATGCCCGCGAGGCCCTCGACGCCCTCCGGGAGGCGCTGGCCGGCCACCGCGTGGACGCCGGCTACGAGGCGGCGTACCGGCAGGAGGCCGCCCGCTGGGAGGCCCGCGTGGACCGGGCCTACGCCGTACCCGCGCCCGAGGAGGAGCTCCCGCCCACCCAGGCCCAGGTGCTCGGGCTCCTCGACCGCCTCGTCGACGGCTCCGACATCCTGGTCAACGCGGCCGGCTCGCTCCCCGGTGACCTGCACAAGCTGTGGCGGGCCCGGTCCGCGGACCAGTACCACCTGGAGTACGGCTACTCCTGCATGGGCTACGAGATCCCGGCCGCCCTCGGGGTCGCGCTCGCCGCCCCCGGCCGGCCCGTGTGGGCGCTGGTCGGCGACGGTACCTACCTGATGAACCCGACCGAGATCGTCACCGCCGTCCAGGAGGGCGTCCCCATCAGGGTGGTCGTCCTCGACAACCACGGCTACGCCTCCATCGGCGGCCTCTCGGGGGCGGTGGGCGCCGAGGGCTTCGGCACCGCCTACCGCTTCCGGGCGTCCGACGGCGCGTACACCGGAGACCCCCTCCCGGTGGACCTGGCCGCCAACGCGGCCTCTCTCGGAATGGCCGTGATCCGCGCCCACACCGTACGTGACCTGCGGGAAGCCCTCGCCGAGGCCCGTTCGGCGACGCGCCCCACATGTGTCTACGTACAGACCCGAACGCCCGACACTGTGTCGGGCCCACCCCCGGCACCGGCGTGGTGGGATGTTCCTGTGGCCGAGACCGCGACCCGCAAGGCGGCGTCCCGGGCCCGTGAAGAGTACGACCGGCAAGCCGCGCAGCGACGTCGCCATCTGTGAAGGAGCAATAGGCATGAAGACCGTCAACCACTGGATCGGTGGCAAGACCGTCGAGGGCGCGTCGGGCACCTACGGTCCGGTCACCGACCCGGCCACCGGCGAGGTCACCACGCAGGTCGCCCTCGCCTCGGCCGAGGAGGTCGACGCCGCGGTACAGGTCGCCAAGGAGGCCTTCCTGTCCTGGGGCCAGTCCTCGCTGGCCGCCCGTACCAAGGTGCTGTTCGCCTACCGGGCCCTGCTCGACGCCAACCGCGACGCCGTCGCCGAGCTGATCACCGCCGAGCACGGCAAGGTCCACTCGGACGCGCTGGGCGAGGTCGCCCGCGGCCTTGAGATCGTCGAGCTGGCCTGCGGGATCACCACACAGCTCAAGGGCGAGCTGTCGACGTCGGTCTCCAACCGGGTGGACGTGGCCGCCATCCGCCAGCCGCTCGGCGTCGTCGCGGGCATCACGCCCTTCAACTTCCCGGCGATGGTCCCGATGTGGATGTTCCCGCTGGCCATCGCCTGCGGCAACACCTTCGTCCTCAAGCCGAGCGAGAAGGACCCGTCGGCGTCCAACAAGCTGGCCGAGCTGATGGCCGAAGCCGGTCTGCCGGCCGGCGTACTGAACGTCGTCCACGGCGACAAGGCGGCCGTCGACGCGCTGCTCGCCCACCCCGACGTGGCGGCCGTCTCCTTCGTCGGCTCCACGCCGATCGCCCGCCACATCCACACCACCGCCTCCGCCCACGGCAAGCGCGTGCAAGCGCTCGGCGGTGCCAAGAACCACATGCTGGTCCTGCCCGACGCCGACCTGGACGCGGCCGCCGACGCGGCGGTCTCCGCCGCCTACGGCTCGGCCGGTGAGCGCTGCATGGCCATCTCCGCCGTCGTCGCCGTCGGCTCCATCGGCGACGCCCTCGTCGACAAGATCCGCGAGCGGGCCGAGAAGATCAAGATCGGCCCCGGCAACGACCCGGCCTCCGAGATGGGCCCGCTGATCACGGCCGCCCACCGCGACAAGGTCGCCTCGTACGTGAAGGGCGCGGCGGCGCAGGGCGCCGACGTGGTCCTGGACGGCACCGGATACACGGTCGAGGGCAAGGAGAACGGCCACTGGATCGGCCTCTCCCTGCTCGACCACGTCCGCACCGACTCCGACGCCTACCGCGACGAGATCTTCGGCCCGGTGCTGTGCGTCCTGCGCGCCGAAACCTACGAAGAGGGCGTGGCCCTCATCAACGCCTCGCCGTTCGGCAACGGCACCGCGATCTTCACCCGCGACGGCGGCGCCGCCCGCCGCTTCCAGTTGGAGATCGAGGCGGGCATGGTCGGCGTCAACGTCCCGATCCCGGTGCCGGTGGGCTACCACTCCTTCGGCGGCTGGAAGGACTCGCTCTTCGGCGACCACCACATCTACGGCAACGACGGCATCCACTTCTACACCCGCGGCAAGGTCGTCACGACCCGCTGGCCGGACCCCTCGGACGCCCCCGCCGGCGTGGACCTGGGCTTCCCGCGCAACCACTGATCCACGCCCCCGCCCCCCGCGACCTCACCGCGGGGGGCGGGTTCCGTGTTGCGGCGGGTCAGAACCTCGACCAGACGTCCGACGCGGCCGCGCCGGCCCGGACCGCGTCGCCGTGGCCGTAGCCCGGGACCACGTCGAAGGAGACGTGCGCGTTGCCGCCCGCGCGGATCAGCTCCGCACCGCGCGGGTGGTCGCCCCGGCCCAGCTCGGTGTTGAGCCAGACCACCTCCGCGGTGATGCGGTTCCAGGCGATCCGGTACGTGTCCTCGTCGCCCGCCCAGACCGCCGCCAGATCCCGCAGCAGCGCCGCCGGAAGCAGGCCGCTGCCGAGGGCCGCGGTCGCCGCATGCCAGGTCGCCAGAGAGGTCCGGGTCAGGGCGAAGCGGTCCTCGGCGGGAGTCGCTCCGAAGTCGTAGGTCCCGGCGGAGCGCCCCTGGGTGTGGATCCAGTTCGTGGGCCCCGGAAGCGCGGCCGTGCGGATCAGGGCGAAGTGGGCGAGTCCGGCCTGGGTGAAGCGCAACGTCCGGTCCGGCGGCCACGGCGCCGGGGAGACGCCGTCCGGATCGGCCACCGCCTTCGAGATCAGGGCCGCGAGCCCCGGATCGACCCCGGGGACGCCCTGTGCGAGCTGGGTGGCGTACGCGTCCCGGGCGTCGGCCGCCCGCAGCGCGAGATCGCCCGTGTAGGGCCCGGTCGTGTCCAGGGCCACCACCCGGCGCAGCCGGGGCGAGGCGTCGTGCGAGGCCGCGTCCAGCGCGAGGGCGGCCCCCGCCGCGTGCCCCACGTACGCGTAGGGGAGTCCCAGTTCGCAATCCAGCGCGTCCACCACCCGGGCGAGGTCCCGGCGGTGCGCTTCGAGGCCCCAGGCGGCGGAGACGTCGGCGGGAGCGGCGGCGTCCTCGCGCGGGGTGACCCCGACGACGAGCAGGCCCCGGCGGCGCAGCGTGTGGGCGAGGTTGCGCTCACCCCGGCCGCCCTCGGTGACCACACCATGCGGAGCGCCCGCATTGGCCGGAATGATCGGAGTGATCGGAGTGAAGAATTCCGCCGCGAAGTTCAGTCCGCCGCCGGGCAGCAGGTACGCGATCCCCTCCGGTTCCCGGGCCGTGTCCGCGACCACGTCCACCGTGACGGGGGCCGGGCCGCCGTCGTCGAGCGGGAGGGTGAGGCGGATCCAGCCGTCGCCGGGCAGGTAGGCAGCGGTGCCGGTGCCCAAGGCGCGCTCGATGCGGGTCAGCAGTCCGATGCCCCCGGCCGCGTCGCCGTGCTGTCGTTCCCTCACAGGTGTCCCCCTTGAGCCGGTGATGGCCGAATACCGTCACCTGGGGACACCCTTGCCGGTCAGCGCCTTCCAGCCAAGTCCAGGACGGAATCATCCTGTTCGCTCTCGGCGCGACGGCGGCCGCGCAGCACCCGCACGGTGATGCCCGCGCCCGCCAGGACCAGCAGCAGGCCGGCGGCCGGCCAGGGAACGGCGACGAACTCGGTCTCGGACCGGGAGGTGAGACCGGGGTGGGCGGCGGCACCCGCCGTGACTCTGACGGTCACCCGGTCCGACTGGGGCGCGTCCGGCCACGGTTCGGTCAGCTCGATCCGCCGGCCCGGCAGCAGCGTCAGCTTCAGTTCCCGTGCCGGCCGGTCCAGCACCCGGCGGCCGAACAGTCCCTCCGCGGACACCGCCACCGTCGGCTCGACCACCACGTTGCCACGGTTGACGAGCGTGTAGCGGACCGTGGCGCGGGCCTCCCGCACCCAGGGCAGCAGCGGCGCGGACCGGGTGACCCGCACGTCCTCCACGCTCAGCCCGGGCGTGACGGGACCCGGCACCCGGAAGTACAGGCGGGCGCCCACCGAACGCCGCACCCCGACCTGGACCTTGCCGTCCTGCTGTACGCCTTCCACCGCAGTGCCCAGGGCCACGATCCCGCCCACGTGGTCACCGGGCGTCGCGTCCGCCGGGACCCGCAGGGTGAAGGGGATGTCCTTGCGGCCCCCGGCGGGAACGGTGACGTTGCCCGCCGTCTCCGGCGCCAGGGTGATCCACGCGCCGACGTCCTCCGGCGCCGTCTCCACCGGCAGTAGCGCGAACGCGCCGCCGTCGGTGGTGTTCACGGCATCGGTGGCGAAGATCCGGAAGGTCAGGTCCCGGTCCGAGGAGTTCAGCACCGTCACGCTGTCGGAGAGAGTGGTCCCGGCCGCGCCCTGGTGGAAGAAGTACCCACGGCCGGTCATGGCAGCGCCGGCCGATGGCGTCGGGAACACCGCCCATGTGCCGTTGTCCGCGGCCGCCGCCGGGCCCGCCGCCAGCGGGCCGGCGCCCAGCAGCAGCCCGAGGAGCAGGCAGCTGAGAAGCAGACCGGGGAGACCGGTGCGGGTGCGGGTGCGGGAGTGGCCGGGTATGCGCGTGCGGGAGCGGCCGGGCGTGCTGCTGCGGGTGGGCATGGGCGGTCTCCAGGCGGCGCGGAGAAGGGGAGGGGGTGGTGCGGCGCCGGAGCGCCGCACCACCCGGGCGGAGCGGGCCGTACGGGTGCCGGTCAGGCGATCGAGAAGGTCACGACCGTCTGGTAGGTGTCGGCGAACATGAACGCCGGGAGCTGGATCATCCCGGCGCCGCCGACGGCGAACTCGCCACCGGTCAGCTCGTCGCCCCCGGCGGCCTGGGAAGCCACCTTCATCGGGACGTCGGTGATCGCGCCGGGCGTGCCCGCGGTGCAGGTGCTCGGGCTGTCCGGGTTGGTCACGGTGCAGGTCGGCTGGATGCCGATCTGCGCCTTCGGCATCGAGTGGCCGGTGGTCTGGTTCAGGAACGGGGTGCGGGTGGCCGTCACGTCCCAGCCGAGCGAGCCGCCGCGGAAGTCCTGGACGGTCGCGGCGTTGAAGACGCCGACCACCGACTGGGCCTTGCCGTTGATGGTGACCGAGCCGAAGCTGACCGCCGGCTGGCCGTCCTTCGGGCCCAGGGCGAGCGGTCCGGGAAGGACCTCGACGTCGACCGGGTTCTTCACGCCCGGCTGCTCCTCCACGAACACGAAGGCCTTGTACGGAGTGATCGAACCATCGATCCTGATCGCGTCGGCCTTCTTGGTGATCGTGATGTCGCAGGTGGCGGCGCCGGAGGCGTCCGCGGTGCCGGTACCGGTGTCGCCGGTCACCGCCCCGGCGAGCAGTGCGGAACAGGTGACCGCGCCGGCCGGGAAGTTGGCGCCGCCCACGACGACGGCGGTGCCCGCCGGGCCGCTGTTGGGTGTCAGCTTCGTGGTGACCGGGTCCTTGGGCAGGGCCTCGACGGCGACCGATCCGAGCGAGGCGCTCGGGCGGGGCGCCGGGGTGCAGGTGGTGGTGAAGACCGACCCGGAGAGGTCCGCGTCGGTCACCGCCAGGTCGAGGGCGACCTGGACGGTCGTCCCCTCGGTTCCGTCCGGGATCTTGATGGTCCCGGAGAACGGCTTGGGGTCGAGCGGCTGCCCGGCCACGACCGACACGGTCTCCGGCGGGCTGGTGACCACCTGGGTGGTCGTACCGACCTTGAGGGTGATCCTGGTCGTGTTCACCGTGGTGACGGAGAACGACGGGATCAGGGGGCTCGCACCCGGGTCGATCGTGATCGGGACGACGTCGCCGGCCTTGGCGCCGTCGGGCAGCGTGACCGTCCAGTCCTGGTTGCCCGAGCCGTCCGGCTGCGGAGCCGGGGCGTCGCAGTTCTCGAAGACGGCGGTGGTCTTGGTCGCGGCCTGCGCGGAGCCCGCCAGGCCCACCACTGCGCCGGTCAGGGCCAGCGACAGGGCCCCCGCCCCTGCCAGCACCTTGCGTAGATGCGTTCTCGTAGTCACTGGGTCGCGACTCCTTCGTCATGACGAACCCTCCCCCCACCCGCTGTGTGGGGGAGGCCGAGCCGGTGCGGTGGCCGATATTGACGCGTCATGGTGATGAGAAGTCAATGGCTTGCTTTCCCCTGAAGCACACACACATTGATGGGCCATCAGAGAGAGGGCGATGGCCCATCGCATACCGACCGGTCGGGGTGGACCGGTGCCGGTCTGCCGCCGTCGGCCGAAGTCAGTTCGGGCCGGCGGCGACGTGCAGCAGCCGGTTGGGGGTGCCGGCCGGCAGTCCGGTGATCCGGTCGCGTACGGCGTCGCGCACCAGCACCTCGGACACCTGCGCCGGGGTGCGCGCCGTACCGGCGGCCAGGAGCAGCGCGGCGGCGCCCGCCACGTGCGGGGCGGCCATCGAGGTGCCGGAGGAGCGGGCGGTGGCGGTGGCGGAGCCCTTCCAAGCGGAGGTGACGGCCACTCCCGGTGCGAACAGGTCCACGCAGGAGCCGTGGTTGGAGAACGCCGCGCGGCGGTCCGCGGCGTCGGTCGCGCCGACGGTGAGGGCCTGCGGGACGGAGGCGGGGGATCCGCCGCAGGCGTTCCGGCCGTCGTTGCCGGCGGCGGCGACGAAGGTGACCCCGGAGGACACCACCCGTACGACGGCGGCGTCGAGGGCGCGGCTGCGGCTGCCGCCCATGCTCATGTTGGCCACGGCCGGGGTGCCCGGGGTGCGGGCGGCGTCCCGCACCACCCAGTCGAGCCCCTTGATCATGGCCGAAAGGCGCCCGTCGCCGCGGCAGTCGGCCACTTTCACCGAGACGAGCGCGACGCCCTTGGCGACCCCGTAGGTCTTCCCGCCCACGGTTCCCGCGACATGCGTGCCGTGACCGTTGCAGTCGCGGGAGCTCTCCATGAACACCGCGTTGTGTCCGGTCCGGGCACGGCCCGTGAACTCCTGGTGGCGGGTGTTGATGCCGGTGTCGAGGACGTAGACGGTGACGCCTCCGGCCTTCGTGGCGTACGTGTACGAGCCGTCCAGCGGCAGTTCGCGTTGGTCGATCCGGTCGAGGGGCCAGGGGGCGGGCGCCTGCGACTGCGTCTGCGGTGTGTCGGCGGTGCCGGTGACGTGGAAGACGGCGTCCGGCTCCACGAAGGCCACCCGGGGGTCGGCGGCCAGGGCGGCGGCCCGCGCGGCGGTGGTGCGGACGGCGAAGCCGTTCAGAGCCGCCTCATAGACGGGACCGACCACGTCCCCGGCGTCCGCGGCCTCGGCGGCGAGCGCGCGGGTCGGGGCGCGGGAGGCGGTGTCCTTGAGGACGACGACATAGGGGGCGGTGGAGTCAGGGCCGGAGGCGGAGGCGGGGCCGGGCCCGGGGGGTGGGCCGGTGACGGCTGCCGCGAGCAGGGCGGCCGCGGGCAGGAGCGTGGCGAATGCGGTGGGGGTCATGCGCCCGATGCTCCGTCAGGGGTGGCGCGGGCGCGCGGAGGGTGCGCCGAGTGGGCTCACGACACGCCGCCTCCGGGGGCGGCCCGTGCCGTGTGGACCGGGGGCGGGTCCGCAGCGCCCCGATCCCCACGACACGGCCTGGAGCCCGCTCCGGCCGAGGCGGCGCGCCCTACCGGGCGAGGGGCCAGCCGCGCATCGAGAACACACCCTCGTCGCGGGCCCCGGCGGCGTCGTAGGTGGCCAGCGCGGCCTCGTTGTCGGTGTCGACCCCCACCCACATCCCATAGCAGCCGCGTTCCCTCGCCTCGTCCGCGAGGGCCAGCGTCAGGGCCCGGCCGATGCCGCGCCGCCGGTAGCCCTCGTCCACGGAGAGCTCGTACAGGCACATCTCGGTGCCCTTGTCCGGGTGGACCATCTCGATGCCGGAGACCATTCCGGCGGGCACGCCGTCGACGTAGGCGATGAGCATCAGGTGCCCGGGGGACGTGAGGAAGCGCTCGGACCATTCCTGGCGGGCGGGCCCGTCGAAGAGGGATTCGGCGGCCGAGAGCTCGGCGGGTGTGAAGGCCCGGCGGATGTCCATGACGGTCACGATAGTGCGCGCCCGGCCGTGGGCGGGGCGCGGCCGGGCGCGGCGTGGCGACCTGCTGCCCGAGGCGGACGGACCGCTCCCGGGTGCCGACGCCCTCCGGGCCGCGGTGCCGACGCCCTCCGGGCCGCGGTGCCGACGCCCTCCGGGCGCGGGTGTTGCCGCGGTGCCCGTGCCCGATTGCGGCCACGACATCATGCTCTCGCGCCGGTCGCCGTCCTCGCGGGACACGCCTGCGCGGAGCCGTTGGACCTGGTGCGGGGACCGCCGGTGAAACCCGCCGCTGCGCCCCGCTCAGCCGCGGGCCGGCGGGGACGGCGTGCCGTCGGTCCACGCATAGACCCGCTTGCCGCGCACCGCGACCTGGTACTGGTGGAAGTCCCGGCACTCGGCGTGCACTTCGGCCCGCAGGGAGCGGCGCGGCCACCACCTGGCGTGCAGATCCGGCGCACCCTGCCGCCGAGGGGTACCCGCCGCGCACTGCGGACCGTCCAGCGGGGTCTTGCCGAGGTCGAACCGTATGAGCCGGTCGTCGCCGCCGGTGCGCACCCGTATGCGGACGTCGGTGGCATCCCTCGGTATCCAGGACGGCAGGGCGAACGGCGCTGCCGCCCGTGTGGGGGCATCGCCGGCGGTCGCGAAGCGCTTGCCCTTCTCCTTGAACACCTTGTGGTCGATCGCGTCCGTCACGGGATTGGGCGGCAGGTTGGGGAGGGCGAAGGCGGCGGTGGCGAGGACTCCTACGGTGGCGGCGGCGACGACGAGCGGGCGGCGGTTCATGCGTCCAAGTCTCGGTCGGGCGAGCTTCTTCGCGCGTCCCTCCACAGAACGAACCGCGCCTTGGCCGGAGGTCGCACACGGTGTCATACCTGGGAGGGTCTCCGGTCACGGGCACGCGACGCCCAGTAACCGGGCGGCGCCCGGCCCCGTTGGCCGGATGACCGTCCGCCCGGCCCCGAGGACCCCCATGCCGCGTCGCCTCCTGCCCGCCCTCGCCACCGCCACGGCCACCGCCGTGCTCGCCCTCGCGCCCGCCGCCTGGGCCGCCCCCGAGGTCCCGGCCGACAAGCCGCAGGTGCTGAGTCGCTGGACGCAGCCCAGCGCGGCGAGTTACGAGGCCTGGGCGGACGCGCGAGAGCACCGTGCCGCCTGGGCCGCCTATGCCTTCGACTGGTCGACCGACCAGTGCACCACCTCCCCGGACAACCCCTTCGGCTTCCCGTTCGCCGCGGCCTGCGCCCGCCACGACTTCGGCTACCGCAACCACCGGGCGGCAGGGCTGTTTCCGGCCGCCAAGGGTCGGCTCGACGAGGCGTTCCACGCCGACCTGAAGCGGGTGTGCGCCCGCTACTCCGGCGGCCGCAAGCGTTCGTGCGACGGCACCGCGTGGACGTACTACCAGGCCGTCAGGTTCCTCGGCATTTCCTAGCGAGCCGCGACGCAGAGCACCGGGACCCGCTGGACCAGGTTGTTGCCGAACCCGCCGCGATTCCACGGCTGTTCGAGGGGCTGCGTGTGCCCTTCGGTGTCCGTGGCGCGGACGGTGAGGGTGTGGCGGCCCGGTGCGGCGGTCCAGTCGCAGCTCCAGGCCTGCCAGGCCCACGGATGCGGGTGTGGGGCGGCCAGCTCGGCCCGGGTCCAGGCCAGGCCTCCGTCGGTGCTCACCTCGACCCGGGCGACGGCCCCGTGGCCGGACCAGGCCCGCCCGTGCAGGTGCACGGGGCCGGGGTGCACGACGCGGGTGCGCGACATGAAGTCGGGGAAGCCGGGCGGGGCCATCAGGGCGCGCGGCGCGATCCGGGTGACCGGCTCACCGGGATCGTCCGGGTCGTCGGCGGACCACCGGAAGCGGTAGGCCGCGGACTGCTGGAAGCCGGTGAACGGTGCGTCGACGAGGGTGATCCCGCGCAGCCATTTGACGTGTGCCATGCCGTACCAGCCGGGCACGACCAGGCGCAGCGGGTACCCGTGCTGCGGTGGCAGCGGCGCGCCGTTCATGGCGTAGGCGATCAGCACGCCCGAGTCCTCCGCGGCGGCGTACGGCAGCGGCAGGCTGCGCCGGTAGTCCTGCTCGACACCGCGCTCCACACCGTGGTCGGCCCCGGTGAACACGGCTTCGACCGCATTCGGCCGCACCCCCGCCCGGTCCAGGACGACGCCCAGCGGGACCCCGGTCCAGTCGGCGGTGCCCACCGCCTCGACCAGCCACGGCTGACTGACCGGGCGGGGCGACAGAAGAGCTCGGCCGTTGCCGGCGCACTCCATCGTGACGCGGTGGGTGACGGCGGGCAGCGCGCGCAGGGCGTCGAGGTCCAGCGCGAGCGGTGAGGCGACCTGGCCGTCCACGTCCAGCCGCCAGCCGTCCGCGTCCGCGGCGGGGATGTCGTAGTGGACGAGGACGTAGTGCAGCCCGGGGGGTGTGACCTCGTAGCGCAGTGCCTCCAGCGGCAGGCCGTGGTTGCGGGCGGCGAGTGCCAGCTCCTCCGGGCCGATGCCCTCACCGGCCGGGGCGATGCGCGCCGGGGCGCTGACCTCCCGGGCGGACGTCTGCTCCATCTCCCCATGGTCGCGCGCCCCGCGCCTCGGGGCACGTCGTCGCGTCCCCGGACCGTCCCGTCACAGGTGCCGGGCGAACCAGGCGCGGGCCAGGGCAGCCACCTGAGCGAGGGCGCCCGGCTCCTCGAAGAGGTGCGTGGCGCCCCGGACGACCTCCAGCCGGTTCTCGCAGCGCAGCTCCCGCTGCGCCGCACGGTTGAGGTCGAGCACGGTGGTGTCGCGGCCGCCGACGACGAGCAGCGTCGGTGCCCGCACGGCGGCCAGCCGGGGCCCGGCGAGGTCGGGCCGGCCGCCGCGGCAGACCACGGCGCCGATGTCCGCGTCGGACGCGGACGCGGCCCACAGCGCGGCCGCGGCCCCGGTGCTCGCCCCGAAGTACCCGATGGGGAGGGACGCGTGCAGGCGCAGCCAGGCGGTGGCGCCGGCAAGGCGTGCGGCCAGGGTCCCGATGTCGAAGACGTTGGCCCGGTCCGCCTCCTCGGCGGGTGTCAGCAGGTCGAAGAGCAGTGTGCCCAGGCCCGCCCGGTTCAGGTCCGCCGCGACCGCCCGGTTGCGCGGGCTCCGGCGGCTGCTGCCGGAGCCGTGGGCGAACATCACGACCGCCCGGGCGTCGCCGGGCAGGGCCAGGTCACCGGCCAGGGTCGGGCCGCCGGCGTCCACCTCGACGGCGACCGTCCGCGGGGCCGGCCCGGGCGGGGAGCCGGCCGCCGCCCGCGCCAGCAGGGAGACGACCTCGTCGTCGGGCGTCTGGGAGAAGTCCCGGTACCACTCGCCGACGGCCCGGAAGGCGCGCGGTGTGGACAGGCACACCACTTCGTCGGCCTCGGCGCGCAGCCGGGCGACCGCGTCGGGCGGCGCCACCGGGACGGCCAGCACCACACGGGCCGCGCCCTGGGCCCGTACGACCTGGCAGGCGGCGGCGGCCGTGGAGCCGGTGGCGATCCCGTCGTCCACGACGATCGCCGTCCGGCCGCCGAGCGGGACCCGCGTGCGGTCGCCGCGGAACCGGCGGGCCTGCCGGGCCAGCTCCGCCTCCTCGGCGTGCTGGACGGCCGCCAGATCCTGGGGCGTGACACGGCTGATGCGGACGATGTCCTCGCTGATGACCCGTACGCCGCCCTCCCCGATCGCGCCGAACCCGAGCTCACGGTGGTGGGGGACGCCGAGTTTGCGGACCACGATCACGTCGAGCGGGGCGCCGAGGGCCCGCGCCACGGGGAAGGCCACCGGGACGCCGCCGCGGGGCAGGCCCAGTACGACCGGACGTTCGCCCTCCAGATGGCGGACGGCTTCGGCGAGTCGTTCTCCGGCGTCCGCGCGGTCGGTGAAGAACACGGCAGTTCACCCCCAACCCGAGGGGAGACGGAAGTGCGGGCACCCGCTTCCGACGCAACCCCACGCGGGGCCGTCCCGCAACTCGGGGGAGTCGGCGGGCCAGGGGCTTGGTACGCCGAAGAGGACCGACCGCTTCCGGTGAAGGGCTCGCCGTGCCGCCGCTTTCGGCCGATCTGCGGCCGGGCGCAGGCGTGTTCGGCCCGCGGACCGCCCTCCTCGGCGGCCCGGGCGACCGCTGCGACCTGCACGGAAGCCCTCCACGGAGGGAGGGCTTCGGGTGATGGAGAATATGTGCCCCCGGCAGGACTCGAACCTGCGGCCAAGTGCTTAGAAGAGACCCCGCCACATTGGACACTGCAGGCAGTTGACCTGCTGCGATGTCCGCGTTCGCGTCCTTGCTGGCGATCCTCGTCGCGTATTCACCGGAAGGGTGAGCTCCGAGGCCCTGGAGCCGGTCGGGTAGTCCAGCACGAGCCCCATCCGTGGGGCAGAGGTGCTGCCTATCCGTCGGCCTGGCCGACTGGAAGAGGCAACGAAGGGTTTGGCTAGGCGGCGCCGCTTGCAGAAAGTCGGCGGAGTCGCTGCGAACCGGCCAGGCGAGCCCTTAGCCTGCTGTAGTGCAGGTCTGTGTGGCAGTGGCTCAAATGGTGGCGACAGCAGATGGTGGGGTAGATATTGGTGTCTGGTCTTGAGCTCGCGATTCTTGCCAGTGCCAAGCCGGTCTTGGAGAGGGCTGCCGGAACCGCCTTGGGGAAGCTGATTTCTGGCCCGTTGCTGGGATCGCTTCAGTCTCGGTTCCGCAATCGTGCCACCCGAGCACGGCTGCGAGAAGATCCGGGAGCAGATGCAACGCCGTCCGACCTTTCTGCGGAATTCACTCGCTCTCTGATCGATTACCTAGATTCCGCCGACTTCGGTTCGCTAGCCATGTCGGTTGCGGCTCAAAAGTTTGCTGAAAGTCGCCGAAAGAAGCAAGTCAGCGAACTGGAGAGCGCTAAACAAAATCTCCGCGACTCATTGAGCCTGCTCGCTGGCGCAGGCCCGATTGACATGGATGTGCTCGTAGGGGCGATCTGGCAATCATTGGTTGACGCCATCTCGCAACATACACACCAAGTTAAGGCAGCTAACGAGCTACCGGCCGAGAGCCGAGCAGCAGTCGTTCGCATGGCTGCCAATTTTGCGCGTGCGGACGTAATGCGCTCGGATTTCGTGCGCGATGCGGATGGGCGTGCAAAGTACGAACTCTTCGAAAGCTCCTTGAAAGAGCAGGCGAAGAGCATGCATGCCACCATGAAGCTCCCGCATGCGGGAACCACCCGCAGGGTCGCCTACAGCCGCTTGTCGCCCTGTTGGAGGGTCAGGGGAAAGCAAGGATTCCAAGCCCGCCGCCTGGTCTTGATTCGATCATCTCGAGTTCGCACAGGACGGTAATTCTAGGAGATCCGGGTGGCGGGAAGTCGACCCTCTCGCTAAAACTCACGTACGATATTGCCCGAGACGGATTTTCGGCCTCGGCTGCCAGGATCCCATTTTTGGTGATCCTGCGGGACTACACTCGTGATTTCGAAGCGGGGAACACGACGATGGTCCAGTATTTGGAGGCGCTATGCCGCTCTCCGTATAATATGGACCCACCGGCGGGGTTTGTTGAACACGCCTTGACCTCCGGAAGAGCCTTCGTAATTTTCGATGGGCTGGATGAACTTATAGATACATCCCTCCGCCGCAAGGTCGTCGAATTGGTGGAGTCGTTCGCATATCGATACCCGATGACTCCGATACTCGTCACGACTAGGAAAGTCGGATACGAGGAGGCCCCTCTAGACTCCAGCCTGTTCCACGCCGTGCAATTGGGGCAGTTGGACGACGATGGCGTTAAATCGTATGCCGATAAGTGGTTCATGCTCGATAACACCCTGGAGAAGAATCGCCGAGTCGAATTGTCTGCGAGCTTTTTTCAGGATAGTAGATTTGTGGCGGACCTTACGCAAAACCCTCTGATGCTGTCTCTTATGTGTGGCATCTATGCTAGCGAGAACTACATTCCGGCGAACAGGCCTGAGGTGTACAAGAAATGCACTGAGTTGCTGTTCGACAAGTGGGACAAGCAACGCGGCATCGTTACACCCCTGCCTTTTGATGCTCACGTCAAGCACGCTATAAACGCGCTCGCTTACGCCATCTACTCAGACTCGAAGCATCGATCGGGCCTAACTCGTGACCGTCTCATTAGATTCGTAAAAGATTTTCTACTCGCGAAGAGGTTCGAGGATGATGACGAAGCAGAGAATGCGGCAACGCAATTCGTTGAATTTTGCACCGGGCGCGCGTGGGTTCTTTCGAACGTTGGTTCTGACGAGTCTCAAGAGCTCTATGGATTCACGCACAGGACATTCCTTGAGTATTTTGCGGCAAACCAGCTTGTTCGCCTAAACCCGACAGCCGAACAATTGTTCGGTAAATTGCTGGATAAGATCTCTCATGCCGAATGGGATGTAGTCTCTCAGCTGGCTGTCCAAATTATCGGTAATAATACCGAGGACGGTATGGATGATTTCCTGGAGCGTGTCATTGGTGCCGCAGAGAAATCTCCCATAGAGGAAAAGGCGAATCTTCTTGCCTTTGCCGGGAGGGCTCTTGGGTTCGCGGTTCCCAAGCCCGCGCTGGTGCGTCAAATTTGCCAAGCCAGTGTCGCCATGGCGATGGGCAATCCGAGCGAAGGGACGCCATTTCGGAGAGATAGGTATGCGCAGCTACGTGGCGTAAGGGCGGTTCTCCATGCCAATTCGGAAAATCTACCGTCCGTTGCCAAATATCTCCGAGCAAGCCTTCGGGTCGAAGACTCTTCAATCGAGGCCCGAGAAGTCTGCCTCGCGCTGGCTTTGAGTATCTCCCTTGTCCCGTATGCTGGGATCGACGATGCTTCGTATATGACCAGCAAAGCTCGAGAGTATTGGAACGACTTCGAGGCTGAGAATTTTGACGAATTCGCGGCGGAGATGGACTCCCTGGCGGAACATCGTGGATGGGCGGCACTTTATGCTGCAGTTGCGGGCCGGCGCCCAATTCGACATGTGATTGACGCGTACGGGCCGGAAGTCCTGTTCCAGTTCCATTCAGGACCGCTGACGCTGAGGCCACCCGTAGTGATGCGGATTGACCCGTATAGCGATGTCCGATCGAGGAGTGATTGGGCGCTAGATACTTGTCTCTCTGACCTCTCGGTAATTCTGCCTCGCTGTGAAACTCCTTGGTTCGTCTCCGAGTACGACTATGACCCTATTGGCAAACTCGGTCGGCATGCCTTCGGGGCTTTTTTTGGAACCCTCTCAGACTTTCCAGAGGAGCATCGAGATGCGGTGATTCTTCTCGCGGCTGCCTGGATTGAACTCGGCGGGGGGCCGCGGCAGGCATTTGATGGCAGAGCGGACGGTCGGATCGTTCTTCTGATGCAGAAATGGAACGCAGCGAGGATCGGTCAGAGGCCCGTATCTCATGCGTTGCGCTCTATTCGTTCCACGAAAGTATCTGGACGCGTCGTGGAGCTGTTGGAGGCCTGGGTGCAAGGACGGCTTCGTTTTACTCGAAAGCCCATCCCTGTAGCGGAGTCTGCAGCAGCCGAGACTCAGTGTTGACGGACGAAAGCCGCCGACACATCGGCCAGTCCGGTACTGACCTATGCCTTTTCTCTTTCAAGGCGCTGAGCACGGATGCTGGCCCACGCACGGCTCATGACATCTGGAAACGGCCCTCCGAGAGTCCCGTCCAGCCCGCCCGACCTCAAGCGGTCACGTGCGACCCTGGCAGCAACCCAAGCCCTTGGAAGGAGGTGCCGTGCCGGAGGCCAGCCCGCGCGGAACCTATCTACTCATCGCTGACGCGCTGCGGAAGGAGATTGAGGAGGGGCACCCCAAGAACAGCACTCTGCCGTCAGAGGCCGCCCTCATGCAGGCTCACGATGTCTCCCGCAACACCGTTCGTCGCGCGCTGAAGACGCTGGAGTCCGAGAAGCTGATCACGTCCGTGCCGGGCGCCGGCTGGCGCGTGTCTCGGGTGCCCGTCCCGCCTCTCGTTGAGCGCCTGACCGCTGTCATCACGGAGGACCATCTCGCCGTCGGCGACAAGTACCCGTCTGAGGCGAACCTCTGCGAGCGCTTCGGAATGTCCCGGACAGCCGTACGCCACGCGCTGGCGCAGATGGAAGGCATCGGCCTACTCGCCACCGTGCACGGCAAAGGCCGAACAGTGCTCGCCCTTCCGACCACCCAAGAGGAGTCATAGCCTTGCCATCCATGGGGCTAACTGCGTGGGCGTACTCGCTCTCCGAATCGATGCTGGCCGAACCGCTGCCGCGCCGCTGGGCACACTCTCTCGGGGTAGCCAAGCGGGCGCGTTCCCTGAGCCCGATCCTCGGCCGTGACGCCGAGCTGCTGGAGGCTGCCGCAGTTCTGCACGACGTCGGCTACTCCCCCTCCATCGCCGCTACCGGCTTCCACCCGCTCGACGGGGCCCGGTTCCTCCGCGACCAGGAGGGAGCTGACGAGCGCGTCGTCCGGCTCGTGGCCCACCACTCCTGCGCTCTCCTGGAGGCCGAGGAGCGCGGGCTCCGGCGTGACCTGGAGACCGAGTTCGAGCTGGAGAGGCCGGAGCTTGTAGATGCGCTGATCGTGTCGGACATGACGACTACGCCGGACGGCGAGCACACAACGCCGGCGGCCCGGCTGGACGAGATCGTGCAGCGGTACGGCCCGGATACGATCGTGGGTCGCTTCATCCAGCGAGCGGCACCGGAGATCTACGCCGCCACCGAGCGGGTGGAAGGCCGGATGTCCCTCGCCCAGGCCACCACTCAGCCGATGTAAGGCTCACGGCGCGAATCGTCCAGGCCGTGTTGGATCCGCAGACGCATGGACGGGTGAATGTCCAGGTCATCGAGGTCCCCCGGATCAATCCAGCGGACCTCCTTGGATTCGCTGCTCGTGCGGAGGATTCCGCCTATCGGACGGGCCCGGAAGCAGATCGAGAACTGTTGTCGTACCTCGCCATCGTCGTACGCGAGGACGTGCTCCGGGTCGGTGTAGAGCCCCACAATGCCGTCCACCTCAACCTTGATCCCGGTCTCCTCCTCGACCTCGCGCACAACTGTGTCGCCGACGCGCTCGCCAATGTCGTGGCCACCGCCGGGAAGTGCCCACAGGTTGTTATCGGTCTTGTGGATGACCAAGAGCCTCCCGGCGCCGTCCTGCACGATGGCCGTGACCGAGGGCACCACGGAGTTGGCGGCAGGAGCGTTGGGGTCGCGGAAGTAGTCGATTCGGCTCATGCGTCTGGACCTCCCAGGTCTGTGGGCGAGGAGATGGGTCTTGCGGTCTCCCAGACCCGTTCGACGCTCTCGGCGTAGGCATCGAACAGCTCGCCCCCGGGGACGCGCTGGATGTGCAGCACCGGCGCCATGTACGCACCGACGCCGTACAGGTGCCCGTTGGCGAGCATCTCGTCATCGGCCCGGTAGATCGAGTTGTAGAGCGTGGTGGAGTGGAGTCGGAACTCCACACCAGGGAGGCCGAACAGCGAGGCATAGTTGACCAGCGCGTTGCGAATCTTGCTGGCCATAGCTCCCCCGATCCCCTCGTCCTCGCCTCGCACGGCGACAGCCGCGGACTCCGGATCCCCGAGCATGAAGCGGATCCGGACTCCGGCAGCCGACCTCTCCTTGACGACCTGGTGAAATGCCGCGTCCTCAGTGAGCCAGAATCCCGAGTAGACGAGCACGTCGAAATGTCTTGACGCTCGGGCGTAGAGCTGCGGCCAGAGACGGTTCGGAACCACTGACCGGTGAGGGTAGAGCCTGACCAGCTCGGCGTTCCCCGCTTCGGTGACCTCGGCCGACGTCCGCTCATCCGGCCACAGGTAGGACATCTCGCACTGTAGGAGCGAGGCTGCGGCGTACTTGAAGCGACGGTACGGCTGCCGCTTGGGCTCATTGATCCAGCGTTCGACCGTCTTGGCTGACACGCCTAGCGCTTCGGCGACTTGATCGAGCGACAGACCGCACTTGGTGATCGCACCACGTAACCGTTCATTCGCCATGCCGCGCTCTCCCCGCACTGGGACGACTTGGTACGACCTCACCGTAGCGAAGTCGTGCACCAGTCGTACATGTGCAAAGTCCAACGTCTCGGCCCCAGCGGCCATGCTGAAGACGCATCGAGCGGACGGAAGCGTCAGCCCCTAAGGGTGAAGGGACTTGACGCCGCGAATCCTTCTCCGCAAGATGAGGAACAAGTATTACATGTACCTCCAGGGATTCCGATCCGCCGAGAGGTGCTGCACACCCACAGGGCGGGGACGCTGCAATCCCGCTAAAGGCCAGGTAGGACGCAATGGGCTTCGGCCCGACTGGCGAGGTGGCCCGGCGACCGCGAGCAACGGCCGGAGAGTGGGGACTTGGTCCCCCTTGCAGTGCTTGACGCAACCACGCCGTAGGAGGTCGAAGTGATCCGCTTAAGACTCTGGGGCCGTTCGTGCTGGACCGGTACGGACGGATAGCCCTCCGCGTCACAACACGCCGGGATGCCCGGCTGGCGGCCTACCCCCGCAGCCCTACCAGGCTGCGGCCGGTTGCCTCCTTCGCCCGTCCGCCGCTTCGGCGTGTACGGGCGAAGTGGCAGGGAGCCGGAGTTCTTCCTGTTCCACGACGACGTGCAGCCCCGGTGTTGGAGCACCAGGGCTGCTGTTCGGGCCCGTTCCTGTCTGAGAGGAGCAAGACCCAATGAAGTCCATCGTTGCACGTCACGCGGGTGTTACCCCGCTTCCGGTCGACCTGGAGCCGACGGACGCGGAGCTGGACGCGATCGAGGCCGAGATGCCGCTGATCTCCGCTGAGGTCGAGTTGCTGGACGCGTTGATCGTGCTGCTGGACCGGCCGGCGTCGGAGTTCGGCGCCCGCCGGATCCGGCGGGCGCACCGGCGGGTGCTGGCGGCCCGCCGGGACGCGGCGAACAAGAGCTGCCCTGTTCCGCCGGCGGTGGCGTGATGCGCGGCGCGCACCTGGTCCACCGGGATGGCCGGTGGCGCCTGTTCGTAGCGCTGCCCGGCAGCGTGGCCCATTGGCCGACCCACTACTTCACGGGGCCGACCGTGCCGAGTGTTCAGGAGCGCTCACGGGCGCTCACCGCGCTCGGCTTCACGCTCACGGACGGCGCGGCCTGGTCCTGGACCGAGGACACTGAGCGGTTTGACGACCCGGCCTCGCCGGTCATCCTGATCGCCCTCGCGCCCGTCGAACCGGTTGTGGGGGGTGCATTGTGAGCGATGCTCATCTGCGCTCATCGGAGCGCGCGTTGGCGTTCGGGACGTGGCTGATCGTGAGCGGGGCGATGCTCTACTCGATCCTCACGGTCACGCCACTGATGGCCGCCCACACCCCCGACGCGTGGGACTGGACGGCGCCGATTCTGCCGCTCGTCGTGGACGCGGCGGTGCTTATCGTGGTCCGCCTGGACTCGGTCCTGGCCCGGCTGGGCGGGCATGGCGGGCCGTGGCCGGTGGCCCTGCGCTGGATGACTGGCGCCATGACGCTCCTGTTGAACATCGGCGCATCCGCGCTGGTGGGAGACATGGTGGGGGTCGCGGTCCACGCGGTCGCGCCCCTGCTGCTGATCGTCACCGCGGAGGCTGGTCTGGCCTACCGCCGGGCCCTGACCGCCGCTGTCCTGGCCGCCGAGGAACGCAAGCAGGCCCAGCGGGACGCGGCAGTACGAGCGGCTGCGGAGCGAGAGGAGAACCGGCTGCGGGCGGAGCGTGAACGCCGTGACTACGAGGCTGCGCAGGCGCGTGAGCAGCGTGAGCACGAGGCGAAGCTGGCCCGGGAAGCCGATGAGCGCCGGGCCCAAATTCTCCGTGAAGAGGCCGACCGCGCGGAGGCTGCGCGGCGGGCCGTGCAGGAGGCGCGGGACGAGCGTGAGCGCCGTGAGCACGAGCGTGAGCAAGCCGCGAAAGCTCGTGAGCAAGCGGCCCGGCAGGCCGCAGCCCAGCGCGCGGCCGACGAGCGTCGCCGGGCCGAGCAGGCACGGCAGGAGGCGGCGGAGCGGGCGGAGCGTGAGCGCGCCGAGCTGCTGTCCGCGGGCCCGGCCCTGGAGAAGCTCGAAGAGGTTCGGGCCCGCCAGGTCGTCCAGGCCTCGTACGCGGCGGGGCTGACGCAGCGGCAGGCCATCGAGCTCACCGGCTGGTCCGCCGGGTGGATCGCCGCCCGCTACCAGGAATTGCGCGAACTCACCGCACCCGATCCGCGCCCTGTCCTCGAAGGAGCCAGCCAGTGAAGCTCTCCCCGAACACCGCGCCGGCCGAGCCGGGCAACCTGCTGATCCGGATACACAACCAGGTCGGCGCCGCGGTCGACGTCACGGGGACTGAAGACCGGGCCCGCTGGGCCTGCCACGGGTGCGGCGAGACCCGCTCCGACTACCCGTTCTACATGACCCGTGAGGACGCCAACGGGCACGCGGCGACGTGCCGGGGCGCCTACCACCGCCTCCGCTGATGGCGACCCTGCCCGTCTACTCCTGGCGCCTCGCCCCGGACGGACTCGCCACCCGCCGACAACTCCGCGCGCTCGGACTGCGGCCCGGCGGACAGGATGTCGTCGCCCAGGTCGAGCGGCCGCGCCGCCGGCGGGGGCCGCTGGTGGCCTACCTGTACCGGATCGACCGGGCCCGCCCGGTCCGGCCGATGACCGCCCGCCGGGCCGCGGCCCTCGCCAAGGCCAATGCCGCCCGCCGCTGGTGCCCGGCCTGCCGCCGTGACGCCGGGTACGTGATCCCGGCCTCGCTCGGCATGTGCACCCCCTGCGCCTACCCCGACGAACAGCGCGCCGCCTGAACAGCCGACCCATCAGGAGAGTCACGTGACCACGACCAACACACCCCAGGCCCCGGACGCTGCCGCGCAGGGCTCGCACCAGTGGATTCTCACGCTGGAGCTGCCCGGCCGCGCCGCCGCGACGCAGTACGGCACCTGGAACCCGGTCCCCGGGGCGACGCGGCACGACGTGTTCGTGGCCATCCGCCAGCACGTCACCAACCGGTTCCCGGACCTGGAGCGCGCCACCGTCGCGTTCTTCGCCCTGGAGCCCAACCAGCTTTGACCTGCCTGTATCAGCAGGGCCCGGCCACCGCCTCCTACAGCAACCGGCCGGGCCCCTCATCCCCTGAAGGGGGCTCGTACAGCATGACCGAGACCATCACCGAAACGCAGGCTCCCCCCGAAAACGCCACCCCCGCCGCGGCCCCGCCGGCCGAAACGGCAGCCCCTGTGTCGGGGAAGGAGGTGGAGCACACCCCGGGGGGCTTCCCCGTGATCCCGCTGTCCTTGTCGGGGACGAACACGGCGGCCAGCCTGTTTGCCACGGCGGCACTCGCCGGAGGCCCGGTCGCGGCGGCGATCGCGATGACCGGGGCGGCCGTCCTGGGCACCGCCGCCGCCCACCACCGCAACAAGAACAACAGCAAGCAGGCCCCGGCCAAGACCTCCCCGGCGGCAGCCAAGACAGCGGGCGGCGGCGGGCGCGGGTCGCTGGGCCGGATCCCCGCACAGCCCCGCACCTCACTCCGCCCTGGCGGCGGCGCCGGCTCCCGCAAGTCCGCAGGCGGCGGCACCACCCAGCGAACGGGCGGCACGGGTGGCGTGGCCCGGTCCGGCGGTTCGGCCGGCAAGCACAGCAAGCTGGGCAAGTCGTCGGTCCGGCAGCGTGCCGCTCACGCGGCGGGTGGCCTTGCCGGCGGCCGGGCGGGTCAGGTGCAGGCGCTGCGTCAGCAGGCCCGCACCCAGTCCCCGACCCGGGCCGCGGCGCGTACGGCGGCGGTGCAGGCGCGCCGCCAGGTCGCCGACACCCGCCGCGCCGCGAAAGCCGCCGACCGAGCGGCCACCGCTGCCGGGCCGAAGGCCCGTGGACCTGCTGTTCGGACCCTGGCCAAGGGCATGAGCAAGGCCGCGGCCGTCCGGGACAAGGCCACCGCCGCCACCCGCACCGCACGGGACCGGGCCGCCGGGCGGGCCGTCGCAGGCGGCCGGACGGGTGTCCGCGAGGCGGCCCGCCGGGCGCGGGTCGCGCAGCTCAAAGCGCCCGCACAGAAGGCGGCTCGTAAGGCGTTGCTGCGTTCCAAGGCCCGCTTCCAGGCTCGGCGGGCCCTGGCTGCCGCCCTGGGCGGTGCGCTCGGCCTGCTGGGCATGGTGACCACGCCGCTCGGCCGCAAGCTCCGGTGGGCGTGGCTGCAGCACCCCGGTCGGCGCCTGTACCGCTTCCTGATCGGCCGCGCCCGCGCCGAGCGGGAGGAACGGGACGCCGGCATCCGCAACGGGCTTGAGGACGCCGAGCGGGCCGCCGAGGAGCAGGCGGACGCCGAACTGGAGCAGGACCTGGAGGGCGATCGGCTCGGCGAGCGTGCCGAGCGGCCCGAGCACCCCACCCCCGCACCACCCACTGGTGAAGGAGCACAGCTGATGGACAGCAGCACGTCTGGGTTCAGGTTCGAGGAACTGGCCGCGGAGATGGAGCAGGCCGCGCAGGCCTACGAGCCCGAGAGCGCCATGGAGATCCTTGCCATGGTCGAAGGCCTTCCCGAGGCCCTCGGGTCGATCGCGAACATCATGCGGATCCTCGCCGAGCGCTCCGACTCCGAGTTCCCGCTGGAGAAGGAGGTCGCGGACGGGTTCGCCGACATCTACGGCGCCCTCAACTCCGCGACCGCGGTCGCCGAGGACCTCGGACCGCTGTTCCGGGCGGTCCATGAGGCCGACATCGCCCGCCACGAGGACCCCCGCAACGGCCCCGACGCCGAGAAGGGATGGAACGTCTGATGCCCAGCAAAACCGAGAGCAAGACGGTCCAGCATCGGGGCCTGGCCCTGGACTGGGCCGCCAGCCACGGGCCCATCACCGGCGCCCTGTCCGCGACCACCGGTGCGTACGCGGTGGCCACGGTCGGGACGCTCGCGCACATGCCGCCCGGCTGGGCCCTCGCCGTCGGCACCGTCGGTGCGATCGGGCACACGGCTTCGGGGCTGCGGCAGAGGCTGGCCGGCCGGACCATCACCTCCCGCGCGGCGTCTTGGCTCCTGGGCTCCGGCTGGACCACGTGGGCGCTGGCGACCGGCCCGCTGGAGTGGACCAAGCTAGGCGCCCTGGCCGTCCTCGGCGTCGGCATGGGCGCGGCCGCCCGCTCGGTCGGCTTCTACGAGGAGGCCCGGGAGCTGGAGGCCATCGCCGTGGCCGAGCGGCAGGTCGCCCGCGAACTCTCGGCCGAGCGGCGGGCGATCGCCGCGGAGTGGGTGGACCGGGTGCAGCGGGTGTGCGGGCTGACGCTGCGGGTCCTGGCGGTGGAGGTGTGGCCGACGAACACCGGCTTCACCATCGACGCCGACCTCCCGCCCGGCGGGGCGACCTGGCACAAGGTCGCCCAGTACAACGCCGCCCTGTCCGCGGATGCCCGGCTGCCGAACGGCTGCACCGCCGCCGCCTCCGCCGGCATCAATCAGGGCCGGGTGCTGATCGACGTCACGACCGTCAACGTCCTGGCCGAGGACATCGCCTACCCGACCGACTACGGGCCCCTGTCGGTCCACACCGGGCTGCCGCTGGGGGTGCGGACCGACGGGCGCCCGGCGGACGCGTTCCTGCGCGAGCAGTGCGCGATCGCGGTGGGCCCCACCGGATCGGGCAAGACCAACTTCGTCCACACCTTCATCGGCGCGGTGGCGCGGGCTGAGGACATGCTGGGCTGGGTCATCGACCTCAACGCCGGATCCGCCGGCCTGCCCTGGGTCCGCCCCGCCATGACCCCCACCGACAACGGGCAGGCCGTCCGGCCCGGGATCGACTGGCTCGCCTCCACCCCGGAGGAGGCACACCGGATGCTGGACGCGGCGATCGCGATCGCCAAACGGCGGAAGGTCGCCTACCAGCAGCTCATGGCCGACGCCGACACCGACCTGCTCCCCATCAGCCCGCGGATCCCGCAGATCATGCTGATCATCGACGAGGGCGCCGAGATCCTCGCCTCCAGCGACAAGGCCATGAAGGCACTCGCGGCGAAGATCCTGGAGGTCATCCGGATCTCCCGCGCCATGGGCCTGCGCACGTTCCTCACCGCGCTCGGCGCCACCGGGACCGTCCTGGGCAACCTGATGATCCGCCGGGAAGCCAAGGTCAGGATCGCGCTGACCGGTGGTGAGAAGGAGGGCATGGACCTGGCCAAGCTCTTCCCCGGCCGCCGCGGCCTGAGCATCGACCAGGCCCCCTACAAGGGCTCAGGGTTCCTCGGCACCCCCGAATCCCCGGCCGCCCTGTTCAAGTCCTGGCGGATCAAACCCGCCCAGATCCGCGACATCGTCCTGGCGACCTCCGACCGGCACCCCCGTCTGGACGACGTCTCCGCCAAGGCTGCCGGGCCCGACTACGCCCGCCGTTGGGACGCGGGCCGCACCGCCTGGATCAACGACCACACCCCCGACGACACCGACACCACCAGCGGCACGGCGGCGACCGCCGCGCCGGCGGGCGGGCTGAACCTGAGCGCCCACCGGCAGACCGCCGTGGCCGCGTCGGACGAGGAGCGGCTGGCCGAGGCGTTCCGTGCGCAGATCGACGCACAGTTCGCCACCGCCCCCGACCCGGAAACGGAATCCACTCCGGCGCCGAAGGCGGCCCCGGGCGGGCTGAACCTGTCCGCGCTGCGGGGCGAGCAGGACAACGCCGCCCGCCAGGCAGCCCTCGCCGCCCTGGAAGCGGCCGGGCCCGAAGGCACCGGGGCATCGGCGATCGCCCGAGCCCTCGCCGACGCCCACGGCACCAACCGGCAGACCATCAACGGATGGCTCCAGGAGTGGGCGGACGAGGGGCTCGCCGTGCGGATCGGGGCGGGCACCAAGACCCGCTACGTCCACCACACCCACACCCCCGACGCATGACCCCTTGTCGCTTGTCGACCCCACCAGCAAGAGCGCTTTCCCGGGCCTCTGCAGGGCCGGAAACGGGCTCTGACCTCGGGGGCGACAAGCGACAAGACAAGCGACAAGACAAGCGACAAGACAAGGCACGCGACAAGCGGGACGACAAGCCACACGACAAGCCGCACGGGCACCACACCACAACGTTTAGGTGTGGTGCCCGTCCCGTTGAAGGGACCACGTTGTGCACACCGAACCCCACCAGCCGCTCACCCCCGCCACCCGCTACGGCGACCCCATCCACCGCCTCCGGCCGGTCGAGCCGCACACCGTCCTGCTGCCCCAGGACATCCCGCCTGGTGTCGACTGGGTGACCCTCCCGAACGGGGTCCGCACCCTGGCCTACACCCACCCCCACCCCGCACCGGCCGCAGAACCGGAACTGGTCCGGGAGTCGATTCCGCGGTGGGCCAGGACGACCGCGCTCCTCGCTCCGACCCTGGGCGGCGGGATCGCCGCGGCCGGGTTCGGGATCTCCTACGCCGCACCCGGAGTCCTCGCCATGGCCGAAGCCCTCTGGGCCACCGTCGCCCTCATCGCCGCCGGCGCCCTCGCCCCACTCGTCCTCCGCGCGAGCCGCGGCCGGGGCGGGGGGCCGGTGCAGCACATCACCCAGAACATCACCGCGTCCGGGATGTTCGGCCGCGCCACCGGAACCCTCAACAACCGCTGAAAGGCAACCACATACCCCAGCCCCTGCCCGAGCGCGTCGCCGACGCGGTCGCCCTGATCACCGGCACGCGCACCGTCCGCTGCCCGTAACCCGGTTGCCGGGTGTCCGTCCGCTACAGTCGCGTCGCCCCCGACGAGGCGAAGCGGCTGGCCGGCCTGGCCACCGGCCACGCCCGCCACTGAGGGAACCCTTTACGGGGTGGTGGCGGTCCGGTGGGTGCGCCAGTGGGCGGCGAGCCATACCTCGTGCTCGGGCCGCAGCCTGGCCCGGGGGATCTTCCCGTGGAGCTCGGCATAAGCCGGGTAGCAGAGGAGTTCCTCGTCGACGTCGATCAGGCCGGTGTCGGGGTCGACGGCGATCTGCCCGCGGTCGAAGAGGCTGTGGACGTCGTTGCGCAGCAGCAGCCCGCCCCAGTCGTGGTGCTCGCTCTCCTCGGCGAAGCTGTAGAGGTGCGCTGCCTGGAGGGCGGCGGCGGGGGCGGGGCCGGTGAACGCGCAGACCTGGCCGTGGTCCTTGAGGAGCTGCTTGCGGAAGGCGGGCTGTCCCTGCCGGGTCTTCACGTTCGCCATCCGGTGCCCGCCCGCGATCGGCCTGCGCACCGTGTCCCCGCCGGCATGCTCGTCGTCCGTGTCGAGGTCTTCGAGGGCCAAGAGGGCGTCGCGGAGCTTCTCCCACCTGGCCGGGCGCATGCTGAGCTGTGAGCGGGGCGAGTCGCACAGGGCCCGCAGTTCCGGGCCGGTCAGCAGGCCGCGGCCGTCCATCCACACTTCTCCGTGCCGGGATCGGTAGGTGACGACCGTCTTCGTCTTGCTGCCCGGCTCCTCGAACTGCGCGCCGCACTTGTTGCACACGCAGGTCGGCTTGAGCTTCTTGCGGCGCTTGAAGTCGGCCCGCTTGCACTCCGGACAGAAGTAGAGCGTCTTGACCTCGCTCCCGGTCTCGATCTCGGAGATCACGCCGAGCCCGAGGAGCTCCTTCTTGTCCCACAGGGCGATGACGTCGCCCACCTTCAGATTCGCGTGGTTGGGGACGGTGTCGTCCCAGCTGTAGTGCTGCGACGGGTCGTCGTCGTACCCGTCGTTCCCCCCGTGCTGCCGCTCTTCGCCCACTGCCAGCACCAGCCACGCCGTCGTCAAAGCCCGCCCCCTTCGATCACCGAAAGACCGGGGCAGCCGCCACTCTCGCCAAAGACCGCGGCTGCCCCTTCACCCAGTCCAAGAGAGAACTGGAGAGACCAGCATGACCCACCGCACCGACAGCCCGCGAGGATCCGGGCACCGGCCGCTGTTACTGGACGCGTTCTGCTGTCAGGGCGGCGCCGGCACCGGCTACCAGCAGGCCGGATTCGACGTCACCGGCATCGACAAGGACCCCCAGCCCCACTACCCCCTCGCCTTCCGCCAGGCCGAGGCCGTCACCTTCATCCGCGAGCACGGCGCCGGCTTCGACTTCATCCACGCCTCCCCGCCCTGCCAGCACGACACCGACTGCCAGCGCATCCAGAACAACGACCACCCCGACCTGATCGCCCCCACCCGCGCCGCACTCGAAGCGACGGGCCGTCCGTGGGTGATGGAGAACGTCCGCGGCGCCGCCCACAAACTCAACCGGCCCGTGATGTTGTGCGGGGCGATGTTCGGCCTGCGGACCTACAGGCACCGCTACTTCGAGACCGGCGGCGGCTTCACCCTCACCCCGCTCCCGCACCCCGCCCACACGGTTCCTCAGGCCAAGATGGGCCGCCCTGTCCCGGGGGGCTGGTACGGGCAGTTCGTCGGGAACTTCTCCGGCGTCGCCCTCGCCCGTCAGGTCATGGGCGTGCCGTGGATGAACCGCGACGGCATCCGCGAATGCATCCCCCCGGCCTACACCCAGTGGATCGGCGCCCACGCCCTCGCCCAGCTTTCCGCGGCCGCGCTGGAGGTGGCCGCATGAGCGTCTCCCCGATGGTGCTGCCGTTGCGGCGGCCGAACGGCCTGCGCGTGCTGGACCTGTGCTGCGGTGCCGGCGGCCTGTCCATGGGCTACTACCTCGCCGGATTCGACGTCGTGGGTGTCGACAACCGGCCCCAGCCGAACTACCCGTTCACCTTCCACCAGGCCGACGCCCTCACCTTTCCCCTCGACGGCTTCGACCTCATCCACGCCTCATGGCCCTGCCAGCACTTCGCCCGCGTCACCGCCTGGCGCGGCGCCCGCGACCAGCACCCCGACCTCCTCACCCCCGGCCGCCGGCGGCTCCAGGCGTCCGGGATCCCGTGGGTGATCGAGAACGTTCCCGAAGCACCCCTTCGGCCGGACTACGTGCTGTGTGGGTCGCAGTTCGGGCTCAACGTCCGCCGCCATCGGACCTTCGAAACCTCCTGGGGCGGCGGAGGAGACCTCCTGCCCCCGTGCTGGCACCACAAGAACCTGCTGGCCTTCGAGCACAAGGGCGAACGCGCCTACGCCGACGCCATGGGCTGCACCTGGATGAACAAGACCGAAGCCCGCCAGGCCGTCCCCCCGGCCTACACCCACTGGATCGCAACCCAGTACCTCACCCACAACCGGCAGGAGGCAGCCGCATGACCACCGGGTACCTGCGTACCGCGCTCTGGCTGGCCGAGCGAGGCATTCCCGTGCTGCCGCTGCGGGCGGGCAAGAGCCCCGTGGGCAACTGCAGGGCCTGCCGGAAGAACGCCTGCGGTGGCCGGCCGAACATGAAGACCCCGGGCCCGTGCCAGTGCCCGGCGCCGTGCCACGCCTGGGCCGCGGCTACCGCCGACGCGGCGGTTCTCACCTCGCCCGCCTGGGCCCCGGCCTGGCGGCAAGCTGCTGCCGTCGCCTACCACCCGGGCGGCACCGGGGTCACCGTGGTCGACCTCGACAACGCCGACGCGATCGGATGGGCCCGGCACAACCTGCCGACCACGCGAACCGTGCCCAGCACCCGCGGAGAGCACTGGATCTACCTGGGCACCATGACCTCCCCCAACGCCGTACGCCCGGGCGTCGATATCAAGTCCCTGATGTCCTACGCCCGCTGGCTCGGCCCCGGCACCGGCACCATGACGGCCCTCCCGGATGCCGTGCGCGCGCTTGCAGTGAAGGAGCCCACCGCGGCCCGGCCCGCAACGAGCGCCCCGACCGTTTCGGCGCCGGCCGGTGGCGGGCAGTGCCCCCATCGCTCGCCCGCCTACCTGGAACGCGGCATCGCCATGGCGGAGCAGCGGATCGAGGACGCCCCGGACGGCATTCACCGGACCGTATTCCGGATGTTCCTCGCGGTGCTGTCCGCACACGGCCGGTGCGGCTGCCTCACCGAGACACACATCGGCCGGCTGTTCGCCGCCGCGCAGACCCGGGGCGAGTCGCTGGGGCACTGCGAGGACGCCTGGACCAACGCCCGTACTCAGCTGGGGATGTGACGTGACCGACGAGGACAAGACCCCGGCCCGGCAGATCATCACCGACTACGCGCAGGAGCACTTCCGGTACTTCCGTACCACCGAAGGCACCGTGTACGCGCAGAAGAACGGCCACCCCGTAGCCCGGCCGATCCGCTCGCAGGGCACGACGGGCAGCCACCGGCAGGAACTCATGGTCGGTCTCTACAACGACGGCAAAGGCTCCTTCAACGGCTCCGCTCTCAAGGAGGCATTGGACTTGATCGAAGCACTCGCGCTCAGCCAGGACGTGCAGGCCACCCACATTCGGGTAGCCCCGGGATTGGACGGCGCGACGTGGTTGGACCTGGGCCGCGACGATGGCCAGTCCGTGCGCATCCACCCCAACGGATGGGACATCCTCACCCCCGACCCGCGGGAAGTGTGCTGGCGCCGCACCCAACTCACCGGCGAACTCCCCCTGCCGGAGAAGGACACCGACGGCAAGGGCATCGACGCTCTGCTGCGGCTGTGCAACTTCGCAGGCGCCGAGAGCGAGTGCCTGGCCATCGCGTGGCTGATCGGCTGCCTGGAGCCGTCCGTGCCCGTCCCCGCCCCCTTCCTCACCGGCCCCCAGGGCGCCGGCAAGTCGACCGGCGGGCGGATGCTGGTGCGGATCATCGAGGGCATGAAAGGCGACCTGCGCCGGGCACCGAAGGATGAGGAGAACCTGATCACGGCCGTCGCCGCCGGATGGGTCACCGCACTCGACAACCTCTCCCACCTGGCGCCGGACCTCTCCGACCTGATGTGCTGCATCGTGACCGGCGCCGAGAGCGTTAAGCGCGCGCTGTTCAGCGACGGAGACGTCTACCTCTCCCGCTACCGCCGCCCGCTCCTGCTGACCGGCATCGACGTCGGAGTGATCCGCCCCGACCTCGCCGAACGCCTCCTGCCACTCCGCCTGGAGCGGCCGCGCGTACGCAGGACGGAAGCGGAGCTGTGGGCGGAGTACGAGAGCAAGCTGCCGATCATCCTCGGCTCCCTGCTGGACCTGACCGTCAAGGTCCGTTCCACGCAAGCCGACATCCCCACAGACCTGCGGATGGCAGACTTCGCCCACCTCTGCGCCCAGCTCGATGTGGCCACCGGCCTCGCCTCCCTGACCGCGTACCGGGCGACCCTGGACGACCTCAACGACGACGTGATCGAGGGCGACCTCCTCGCCCAGACCGTCCTCAAGCACGCCGCCGGCCTCGACCCCGGCCAGGAAGTGCGGATGACCTCCGCCGAGTGGCTGCACGCCCTCACCCAGCTCTACACCGGCGACGACTTCCGGCCCCTGCCCAAGGGCTGGCCCACCACCGGCAAAGTCCTCTCCGACCGCCTCAAGCGGCTCCAGCCCACCCTCGCTGCCCGCGGCGTCCTCGTCGACTGGGGCCGCACCAAAGCCGCCCGCTTCATCGAAATGACCCGCCCGGCCGCCCCGGCGCCACACGAGCAGGCAGAGGCGTTCTAGCCCACGCCCCGGGGCTCGCTCCCGCACGAGCAAGAAAAGCACCCGGCGCCCGGCGGCGCGTGCTCTTCTTGCTGTTCCGGCGGCTCGCCGCCGCTGCAAGGGTCGTGCCGCGCAGCGGCCCCCTCTTCGCGCTTGAAGGCGCACCGCACCACAACAGACACGCCCCCTTTTTTTCCTAAGAAGGGAAGGCCTGCGTCACCCGCGTCACCCCCAGCCGAAAAACCGCGTGCGACCTGCGGATACGCGGGTGACGCAGACAGCCCACGGCTGCGTCACCCCGCGTCGCCTGCGTCACCGCCCCGCGTCACCCGATGACACAGGTGACGCAGACCGGTGACGCACGCCCACCCCCTATGTCACCCAAAACCACAGGTCAGCGCGCTGAATGACGTAGGTGACGCGATGACGCAGAAATCCGAAGGTCGGACAGGTGCGTCCGCCTGCCAGGGCCTTGAGGCCCGCTCCCGACCACATTCGTGACCCCAAATTTCGCTCCGAGAAGGGAACCCATGCCTGCCGCGCCCGCGTCCCGCGTGATGCTCACCGTTCCTGAGCTGTGCGACGAACTCGGCATTTCCCGCTCCACCTTCTACGACTGGCGCCAGAAGCGGCGGGCTCCCCGCTGCATCAAGCTGCCGAACGGTGACCTTCGCGTTCGCCGGACCGACCTGGAGATCTGGCTGAACGAGTGCGAGGACGCTGCCTGATGGACACGACGTACGACGTGAAGCTGTGGAAGACCTCGGTATACGAGGGCAAGAAGAAGACCACCCACACCGTCCGTTGGGAGCTGGCGGGTAGGGAGTGGCGGAAGCCGTTCGCCACGGGCCCGCTCGCCGAGTCCTTTCGCTCGGGTCTCGTGACCGCGGCCCGCAAGGGAGAGGCGTTCAGCCTTTCCACGGGGCTTCCCGTCTCGTACCAATCCGGCGCGGCCGGCGTGAAGTGGTACGACTTCGCAGTTCAGTTCGTCGACCAGCTGTGGGAGCGGACGTCCGCGAACAACCGGCGCAACGTGGCAAAGGCGCTCACCCCCGTCACGGTGGCCCTGCTCCGCAGCAAACCGACCATGTTCGACGGCGTGGACGTCCGCCGGGCCCTCCGCGAGTACGCCTTCAACACCGGCCGGCGCGACGAGGCACCGCCGGAGATCGCTGTGATCCTGCGGTGGGTGCAGCGCAACAGCCTCACCATGGTGGCCTGGGAGGACGAGGGGACCGTCGAAGCGCTGCTGCGCTCCGCGGGGACCAAACTCGACGGCACCGCTGCGGCACCCAGCTCGGTCAGGCGGAACAAGCGGGTCCTCAATGTCCTGATCGAGCACGCCATCAAGAGGAAGGTGCTAAGGGAGAACCTGCTGCCCAAGGGCAAGGGCACCACGGCGGCCAAGACCTCCTCCGCCGTCGACAAGCGGTCCCTCCTCAACAAGGAGCAGGCCGGCGCGCTGCTCGCCTGGATTCACGCGCGGCCGAGGGGCGGCCGGCGGCTGCACGCCTTCTTCGCCACGATGTACTACGCCGGCGCTCGGCCCGAAGAAGTCGTGGCACTCAAGGTCGCGGACGTCCGGCTGCCCGGCCCGGATGCCGATGATCAGTGGGGCGAGCTGCTGATCCATACCGCTCAGCCCGAGGTGGGACGGCAGTGGACGGACACCGGTGAGGTCCGGGAGCTGCGGGGACTCAAGGGGCGGGCCGCCGACGACATGCGTACGGTGCCCTGCCGCCCGGCCCTCACTCGGATCCTCCGTGCCCACATCGAGAAGGAGGGGCTGAAGGCCGGTGACCTCCTGGTCCAGGGGGAGAACGGAGGACTTCTGGCAGGTTCGGTCATCCGGCGGGCCTGGCGACGGGCCCGAATGGTGGCTCTTCCGGCCCACGAATACGAGTCACCTCTCGCCCGGCGGGTTTACGACCTGCGGCACACCTGCCTGACCAACTGGCTCAATGCCGGCGTCCCCGCCGCGGACGTGGCCGAGTGGGCGGGCAACAGCGTCCCCGTACTCCTGGCCACGTACGCACGGTGCATCAACGGGCAGCTTGACGACCTCAAGCAGCGGATCGAGAGGGCGGGGGAGCTGCCCGACCCGGCCGCGCCCCGGGCCTGATTTTTCACCGCGTATTCTCCGCAGCCACCCGCAGAAACCCGGTACCAGCCGGACACCGTTGGACCTCCTCGCACCCGCTGAGGAGGTCCGGAGGTGACTGCTCCGCGTGCCACCAAATGGGCCTGACCAGCAAAAAGACCCTCCCGTAGGAGGGTCTTCACATTTGTGCCCCCGGCAGGACTCGAACCTGCGGCCAAGTGCTTAGAAGGCACCTGCTCTATCCACTGAGCTACGGGGGCCGGAAGGTGACCCTGGTGGGCCTGGAGCCCCTGGTGGGGGTGGGACTTCGGTCCGTGCCGGGTCAAGGATAGGGCTCCGGTTGCCTTGTCCCGGTTGCTTCACCCGCGTGCCACGATGTGGAGGTTCGGTGAAGCGGTCCCGATAATCGCAGGCAGGTGCGATTCGCGCATCGCTTTTGCGCCGCGCCGCCGTGGGTGTTGTGCACTCGTTATGCCTGCGCCACGCCTGCGCCCCACTCGTCCGCCGTGCCCGGAATATCCCGTCCGAGTCGCCGTCGGCGCGCAGAGGGCGTATAAGCTTCAAAAATGGTCCTAAATTGGGCATTCTTCGCATGTGGTGACCTTGGATGTTCGGCCTCAGCTGCTCGAAGCCCTGTCCGCCCTGCGCGACCGGGTCGCGTCCGTACGTCTGCCGTTGCCCCTGCCCGGCGCCCCGCGGGCCCGTCAGACCAGATCCGAGCTGCTCGCGCAGCTCGACGACTACCTCGTACCGCGCCTGAAGGCGCCCGAGGCGCCCCTGCTCGCCGTGGTCGGCGGGTCCACCGGGGCCGGTAAGTCCACCCTCGTCAACTCCCTCGTCGGACGCCAGGTCAGCGAAGCCGGCGTGCTGCGCCCGACCACCCGCACACCCGTGCTGGTCTGCCACCCCGACGACCACCACTGGTTCGCCGGAATGCGCGTGCTGCCGGATCTGATGCGGGTGTGGGTGCCGCACGAGGACGACGACACGCCCCCCAGGCCCTCCTCGCGCCGCCCGGGCCGCAGCCACACCGGCGCCCAGGGCGGCCACGAGACCCGCGAGATGCGGATCGAGACCGTCACCAGCCTGCCGCGCGGACTCGCCATCCTCGACGCCCCCGACATCGACTCCCTCGTGGTCGAGAACCGGACACTCGCCGCCGAACTCATCTGCGCCGCCGACGTCTGGGTGATGGTCACCACCGCCTCGCGGTACGCCGACGCCGTCCCCTGGCACCTCCTGCGCACCGCCAAGCAGTACAAGGCCACCCTCATCACCGTCCTGGACCGGGTGCCGCACCAGGTGCTCGCCGAGGTCTCCCGCCAGTACGGGGCCCTGCTCACCAAGGCCGGACTGGGCGAGGTACCGCGCTTCACCGTCCCCGAACTCCCCGAGTCCACCGGCGGCGGCGGCCTGCTGCCCGCCAGTGCCGTCGCCCCGCTGTTCGCCTGGCTCGCCCACCACGCCCAGGACCCGGCCGCCCGCCAGTACGCCGTCGGGCGCACCGCCCTCGGGGCGCTGGACTCGCTCGGGCGCCGGATGCCCGAACTCGCCTCCGCCGTCGCCGCCCAGCACGCCGCCGCCGTACGGCTCACCTCGGCCGTCGAGGACGCCTACCGGCGCGAGGGCAAGAGGGTGCGGGGCCGGCTCGACCGCGGTGCCGTGCTGGCCGGGGACGCGCTCACCCGGTGGCGCGGCTACCCCCTCGACACCAGCGCCGACGAACTGCTGGACTCGCTCGCCGAGTCCCTGGCCGCACTGCTCCAGTGCGCGGTCGCCGCAGCCGACGAGCGGATCGCCGAAGCCTGGCGGCGCGAACCGGCCTCCGGGGCGCTGGTGCTGCCCGCGCCCGACAGGGAGGCGGGGGAACGCATCGGCGTGGCGGTACGCCGCTGGCGGCGCGTGCTGGAGGAACTCGCCGAGGAGGAGGTCTCCCGGCTCGACAAACAGCCGGTGCCCGACGCCGACGGCGTCGCGGCCCTGCTCGCCGCCACCCTGCTCGGCGGCAAACGAGCCCGGCCCGCCGGGGAGAAGCTCGCCGAGCGGATCGGCGCCCAGGCCGCCCTGCGGCTGCGCGACAGGGGCGGAGAACTCGTCGGCGACCACCTCGACGGGGTGCTCCGCGGCGAACGCGACCGCCGTCTCGCCCCGTTGGAAGCACTCGAAGTGACCCCGGAACCCCAGGCCGAACTGATCGCCGCGCTGTCCGTACTGCAGAAGGAGAGGTGACGCCGTGACCGCCCTGACCGACCGCACCGACGACCGCTGGGACGACGGGCTCATCGCGCGCTCCCGCCCCCGCCCCGCCGAAGCGGACGAGGAGGGCGCCGCGGACACGGGCGACGAGGGCGACGAGGCGCTCGTACGGGCCGTCTCGGGCACCGGCAGCGACGGCGGCAAGGCGTCCGCGCCCCCGCTCAGCCCCGAGGCGCAGGCCCTGCGCCAGCGCCTGGACGCGCTGCGCCAGCTGGTCGCGCTCTCCCGGACCCGGCTCGACGGCAAGACCCTCGCCGAGGCCGGACGGGTGCTCGACGAGGCCGCCGCCCGCCGCGGGCTCTCGCCCCAGCACACGGTCGTCGCGATCGCCGGGGCGACCGGGAGCGGCAAGTCCACGCTCTTCAACTCACTCGCCGGAGTGCAGATCTCCGAGACCGGTCTGCGCCGCCCGACCACTGCCGCGCCCATCGCGTGCAGCTGGTCCGATGGGGCCGCCGGGCTGCTGGACCGGCTGGAGATCCCGGGACGGCTGCGCCGCCGGCCCCGGGAGACCTCCGAGGCCGAGACACTGCGCGGGATCGTCCTGGTGGACCTGCCGGACCTTGACTCCGCGCTCGGCGCGCACCGCGACCACGTGGACCGGGTCCTGGCGCTCGTCGACGCGGTGGTGTGGGTCGTGGACCCGGAGAAGTACGCCGACGCGGTGCTGCACGAGCGCTATCTGCGGCCGTTGGCCGGGCACGCCGAAGTGACCTTCGTCGTGCTCAACCAGGTGGACCGGCTCCCCGGCGAGGCCGCCGACCTCGTCCTGGACGACCTGCGCCGGCTGCTCGACGAGGACGGCATCGCACTCGGCGAGCACGGCGAACCCGGCGCCACGGTCCTCGGACTGTCCGCGCTGACCGGCGACGGCGTCGGGGAGCTGCGCGAACTCCTCGGGCAGTTCGCGCAGGAGAAGGGCGCCGCGACCCGGCGGATCTCGGCGGACGTGGACCGCGCGGCGGTGCGGCTGCAACCGCTCTACGTCGCCGACGGGCACCCCGGACCCGAGATCGGGGAGGCGGCGCGCGCCGAGTTCGAGGACCGGCTCGCCGAGGCGGTCGGGGCCTGCGCGGCCGGACTCGCCGCCGAACGGGCCTGGCGGCGCAACGCGGGCAAGGCGTGCGGCACCCCGTGGCTGCGGCTGTGGCGCTGGTACGAGAACCGGCGCGCGCCGCACACCCTGGCGGGCCTGGCCGCCCTCGCAGCCATCGGCGGACGGGGTCAGACGGCCGCGCAGCCACCGGTCGAGGAGGAGGTGACCGCGCGTCAGCGGGTGGAGCAGGCCGTACGGGCGGTCGCCGACGAAGCGGTGACGGGCCTGCCCGAACCCTGGGCGCAGGCCGTCAGGGAGACGGCGGTGCGCGGCGCCGACCGGCTTCCGGAGGCGCTGGACGAGATCGCGGTGACCCTCGGGCCCGCCGCCACGCCGCCGAACGTCAAACCGCCGCGGCCCGCGTGGTGGCCGGTGGCGGTCCTGGCACAGGCGGCCATGACGCTGCTGCAGATCTTCGGCGGACTGTGGCTCGTCGGGCAGATCGTCGGCGTCCTGGAACCGGAGCTGATGCCGCCGGTGCTGCTGATGGTGGCCGGTATCGTCGGCGGGCCGCTCGTGGAATGGGCCTGCTCGATCGCGGCCCGCGGTCCGGCACGGCGGTACGGGCAGGACGCGGAGCGCAGGCTGCGGCAGGCGGCGGCCGGGTGTGGGCGGGCCCGGGTGCTGGAGCCGGTGGCGGCGGAGCTGCTGCGCTACCGGGAGGTGCGCGAGCAGTACGCCACGGTTGCCGCAGGGGGGAGCCGGTTGTCCACAACCCGCCAGTAGTCCACAGGCCGGAGCGGGGACCCTGCCGCCGGCCGCAGCATGGGCCGTAGCCCGTACGGATGGTCCGCGCGGGCCACGACGACGGGGGAGGGCGACCAGGATGTACGACACCCAGGTGACGCTGGTGGGCCATGTGGCGACGCAGGTCGACTACAAGGAGACGGCGCACGGGCCGTCGGCACGGTTCCGTTTCGCGGTGACACCGCGGTACTTCGACCGGCGCAAGGACGCCTGGACGGATGGGGCCACCAGCTTCTACACCGTGTGGGCGCGGCGCACCCTCGCGGTGAACCTCGCCGGTTCCGTCTCCGTGGGCGAACCGCTCGTGGTGCACGGGCGGCTGCGCGTGCGGGAGGATCCGCCCGACGGGGAGGGCACCCGGTGGTTCGGCGCGGAGATCGACGCGACCGCCGTCGGGCACGACCTGAACCGCGGCACGGCGGCCTTCAGGCGAGTGGCGAGAACCGATCATCCGCTGATGGACACTCAGAAGGCGCTGGTGGGGTGAGTGTTCGAGGCGGTTAGGATTCCCCGGTACTCACGGGCACCTGGGTCTTTGGCCCGAAGGGGAAGACTGTGTCGATTGCCGTTCCCGCATCCTCCGTTCCTGCTCCCGCTCCTGCTGTTCCCACATCCGCCGCATCCGCCGCATCCGCCGTTCCTGATGGTCCCGCATCCGCCATCCCTGCCGTTTCCGCACCTGCTCCCGCCCCCGCCGAACCCGGCCCGGCGGTCCGGGGCTCCGTGCGCCGGCCGCTCGCGGCCGCCCTGCTGGCCGCGGCCCTCGCCGCCGCGCCCGGAGCCCCGGCCTTCGCCGACTCCGGCCCGGTGGCGCCCCGAGCCCCGGAGGGCGCGAGCGCCGTGCTGGACGGTCTCAAGACGTACGGGGAAGCGGTCCTCCACGCCGGCGACGGATCGGTGCGGCACATCCCCGCCGGCCTGTACGAAATGCGGGTCGACGGCGGCGGGATGCTCCAGACCTACGGGGTCGGGGTCGACGGCAACGCCCAGCCGCAGGCCCGGTACACCGAGAGCGGCTGGAGCGGCAGCGCGCTGGCGGGCAACGGGCAGGCCGGCCGGATCCGCTGGGTGCTGGAGCACTCCTACCCCCAGCTGAACGACCTGGCCGGGCTCGCCGAGGCGGCCGGGGCCGCGTCGCTCACCGCGGAGAGCGCGGCGGCCGGGACCCAGGTGGCGATCTGGCGGCTCGCCGACGGGGCGCGGGTCGAGGCAGCGGACCCCTCCGCCGAGAAGCTCGCCGACTACCTCCAGCGGGCGGCCGGACAGAGACCGGAGCCGCCCGCCTCGCTGGCGCTCGACCCCGGCGACGTCTCGGGGCCGGTCGGCACGCGGCTCGGCCCGGTGACCGTGCGTACCGGCGCGCGCAGCGTTTCGGTCATCCCGGACGCGGCGGCCGCGGCCATGGGCGTGCGCGTGCTGGATGCCGACGGGCAGCCGCTGACCTCGGCGGTCAACGGGAGCCGGATCTACTTCGAGGTGCCCGTGGGCACCCCCGACGGGACGGCCTCGGTGACCGTCCAGGGCGCCACCAGGGTGCCGGTCGGTCGGGTCTTCACCAGTGGCGTCCCCGCCCAGACGCAGATCGTGGCCGGCTCCAGCGAGTCCGTGGCGACCGCCACGGCGTGGGCCGCCTGGCAGCTGGCCCCGGCGTCCGGGGCCGGCGCGGACCCGGCCCCCGCCCCGGCCCCGGGCAGTGGCGCGGAGGCGGTCGTGCTGGGCGCGCAGTCCGGGCCGCTCCCCGTCACCTCGCCGGACGAGGAACGGCTGGCGACCAGCGGCAGCTCGGCCGCCACGCCGGTCATCGCCTCCCTGGCGGTGGGCCTGGTCGTACTGGGCGGCCTGGTCGTCCTGCTGCTGCGCAAGCGCCCGCTCGACGAGGAGGAGTAGGACGAGGAGCAGCGGTGGAGGCAAGGCCGGCCCGCGGAGCGCCGGGCCGGTTGCGATGCGGGATCCGGGGTAGAGGCAGGAAATGGTTGATCAAGAACTGACCTGGACCGGCGCCTTCGCGCGGTGGGACCGCCGGCTGTTCGACGCCGTGGCCCGCAGGCACTGGCCCGGCGCCGACCGGGTGCTGCCGCGCCTGGGGCGGGCGGCGAACCACGGCGTTCTGTGGGGCGGGGCCGCCGCGGCCATCGCCGTCCTCGGATCGACCGGCGCGCGCAAGGCGGCCCTGCGCGGGGCCGCCTCGCTGGCCCTGGCCTCCGCGACCATCAACACCATCGGCAAGTGGTCCGTACGCCGCCCCCGGCCGTTGCTGGAGGGGGTGCCCGCGGTGCGGCAGCTGGCCGTGCAGCCGCACACCACCTCCTTCCCGTCCGGGCACTCGGCGTCCGCCTTCGCCTTCACCGCCGGCCTGGCGCTGGAGGCCCCCGCCCTGGGCGCCGCACTCGCCCCGGTCGCCGCGTCGGTGGCGTTCTCCCGGGTCTACACCGGCGTGCATTACCCCTCCGACGTCGTCGCGGGCGCGGCGCTGGGCGTCGCCGCCGCGTTCGTCGTACGCCGGCTCGCGCGGGACGTGAAGGAGGCCCGGGCCGTGCCGGGCGACGAGCCGAGGGCCGTCGGTGTCCCCGCGCTGCCCGACGGGGACGGGCTGACGGTGGTGGTCAACACCGCCTCGGGCACGGCCGCCGAGGTCCGCGAGGTACTGCGCACCCGCCTCCCCAAGGCCGAGGTCGTCGCATGCGAGGGCGCGGAGCTGCTTCCCGCACTGGCGGAGGCGGCCTCGCGCGCCGCCGTCCTCGGCGTGTGCGGCGGCGACGGCACGGTCAACGCGGCCGCAGGCGCCGCCCTGCGGGCCGGGGTGCCCCTGGCCGTGTTCCCCGGCGGCACGCTCAACCACTTCTCGCTCGACCTCGGTCTCGTCGGACCGGAGAGCACCTGCGAGGCCCTGGAACACGGGGAGGCCGTCCACGTCGGCGTGGGCCGCTTCTCCCCGGGGCCCGGCCCCGACGGCGAGCCCGGCTACTTCCTGAACAACTTCAGCATCGGCGCCTACCCGGAGCTGCTGCGCCACCGGCTGCGCTGGGGCCCGCGCATCGGCGGCGGCCCGGCCGCGCTGCTGGCCGCCTGGAAGGTCCTGCGCGCCGAGCGGCCCGTGCGGCTGCGCCTGGCCGGGCGGCCCCGGAGCGTCTGGCTGCTCTTCGCCGGCAACGGCACCTACCACGGCACCGGCCCCACCCCCGGCCGCCGCGACAGCGTCGGCGAGGGCCTGCTCGACCTGCGGGTCGTCCACGGGGGCGGCCGGCCCGGACCCCGGCTGCTGGCCGCCGCCTTCGCCGGCCCGCTGAGCCGTTCCCCGGTCCACGCGGCCACTCACCTGCGGAGCCTGCGCGTCGGGGCGGTCCCCGAGGGCACGCCGCTCGCCTACGACGGTGAATACGCCAAGGCGCCGGGCGAGCTGGTCCTCGACACCCTCCCCGGCGCCCTCACGGTCTACCGCCCCCTCTGACCTCCGGCCCGCCGTCGGGATCCGCCGCTCAGCCGGTCTCCCGGCGCCCGGGCGCCTTCCGGGTCCCGACCCCGACGCCGACGAGCGCCAGCCCCGCGGCGACGACGCCGAGGTAGGCGGCGGGCGGAAGGCCGGCGACCCGGTGCAGCCAGCCCCATTCCGTGCCGAAGAAGGTCTGCGAGGCGAAGCCGACGAGCCCCTGGGCCCCGACGACGTAGCCGATGTTCTCGACGGTGTATCCGATGGTTGTTCGCACGGATCAACCCTCCCGCGGCGGTGCCGCGGGATCGTCCTCCGCAGGGCCGAGAACGCGGTAGGCCGAAGGATGCAGCCGCCGCGGGGGACGCCGCGGGCCCGGGGGCCCGGACCATACGGGTTTCCCCCGGGGTATGGACGCCTGGCAGTATGGGGTGTATCTGCCCACCATCGATCTGCCGGACGGTTTCTCTTGGCTGAGTACATCTACACCATGCGCAAGACGCGCAAGGCGCACGGTGACAAGGTGATCCTCGACGACGTCTTCCTGAACTTCCTGCCGGGGGCCAAGATCGGTGTGGTCGGCCCGAACGGTGCCGGTAAGTCCACCGTTCTGAAGATCATGGCGGGCATCGAGCAGCCGTCCAACGGTGACGCCTTCCTCGCACCCGGCTACACCGTCGGCATCCTCATGCAGGAGCCGAAGCTCGACGAGTCCAAGACGGTCCTGGAGAACGTCGAGGACGGCGTCGGCCCGATCAAGCAGAAGCTCAACCGGTTCAACGCGATCGCCGAGGAGATGGCGACGAACTACACCGACGAGCTCATGGAGGAGATGGGCAAGCTCCAGGACGACCTGGACCACGCCAACGCGTGGGACCTCGACGCCCAGCTGGAGCAGGCCATGGACGCCCTGGGCTGCCCGCCCGGCGACTGGCCGGTCACCAACCTCTCCGGTGGCGAGAAGCGCCGCGTGGCCCTCTGCAAGCTGCTGCTGGAGGCCCCCGACCTGCTGCTCCTCGACGAGCCCACCAACCACCTCGACGCCGAGTCCGTGAACTGGCTGGAGCAGCACCTGGCCCAGTACAAGGGCGCCGTCGTGGCCGTCACCCACGACCGCTACTTCCTCGACAACGTCGCCGAGTGGATCCTTGAGCTCGACCGCGGCCGCGCGCACCCCTACGAGGGCAACTACTCCACCTACCTGGAGAAGAAGGCCGAGCGCCTCAAGGTCGAGGGCAAGAAGGACGAGAAGCGCGCCAAGCGCCTCAAGGAAGAGCTGGAGTGGGTCCGCTCCAACGCCAAGGGCCGCCAGGCCAAGTCCAAGGCCCGTCTCGCCCGCTACGAGGAGATGGCGGCCGAGGCCGACAAGATGCGCAAGCTCGACTTCGAGGAGATCCAGATCCCGCCGGGCCCGCGCCTGGGCTCGATCGTGGTCGAGGTCAGCAACCTCTCGAAGGCCTTCGGCGACAAGGTCCTCATCGACGACCTGTCCTTCACGCTGCCGCGCAACGGCATCGTCGGCATCATCGGCCCGAACGGCGCGGGCAAGACCACGCTCTTCAAGATGATCCAGGGCCTGGAGAAGCCGGACTCGGGCGAGATCAAGGTCGGCGAGACCGTCAAGATCAGCTACGTGGACCAGGGCCGCGCCAACATCGACCCGAAGAAGACCCTCTGGGCGGTCGTGTCGGACGAGCTGGACTACATCAACGTCGGCCAGGTCGAGATGCCGTCCCGCGCGTACGTCAGCGCCTTCGGCTTCAAGGGCCCGGACCAGCAGAAGCCGGCCGGTGTGCTCTCCGGCGGTGAGCGCAACCGCCTGAACCTCGCGCTCACCCTCAAGCAGGGCGGCAACCTGCTGCTCCTCGACGAGCCCACCAACGACCTCGACGTCGAGACCCTGTCCTCGCTGGAGAACGCGCTGCTGGAGTTCCCCGGCGCGGCCGTGGTCGTCTCCCACGACCGCTGGTTCCTCGACCGGGTCGCCACGCACATCCTGGCGTACGAGGGCGACTCGAAGTGGTTCTGGTTCGAGGGCAACTTCGAGTCCTACGAGAAGAACAAGGTCGAGCGGCTCGGCCCGGACGCCACCCGTCCGCACCGTGCCACCTACAAGAAGCTCACCCGAGGCTGAGGGCTGAGGTCACGGCCATGGCCAGACACCAATACCGCTGCCCCCTGCGCTGGGCGGACATGGACGCCTTCGGGCACGTCAACAACGTCGTCTTCCTCCGCTACCTGGAGGAGGCGCGGATCGACTTCATGTTCCGCCTCGCGCCGGGGGAGGGCAGCGAGTCCTTCACGGGCGGATCCGTCGTCGCCCGCCACGAGATCGACTACAAGCTGCCCCTCGTGCACCGTCACGAGCCCGTCCTCATCGAATCCTGGGTGACCCGGATAGGCGCGGCCTCCCTGACCATCCGCTACGAGGTCAAGGACGAGGCGACCGAGGACCGGCCCGAGACCGTCTACGTGCGTGCGGAGACCGTGGTCGTGCCCTACAACCTCGCCGCGGGCCGGCCGCGCCGCATCACGGCGGAGGAGAGGCACTTCCTGGAGGAGTACCTCGACGAGCCGCGTTCCGAGGCCATCGCGGCATGAACGAGCAGCTGCGCTTCGCCGATCCCGGGGAGGCGGCGGACCTCGCCGCCTTCCTGGGCCGGCTGGTGCACTACGACCGCGCCGCCGCCGTCCGCCTCCAGGGGGCACCGCTCGCGCCGCAGGCCGCGGGCGGGGGCGGCGGCGCGCTCGGCGTGTTCGGACGCCCGCCCTCCTTCGAGGTCCTGGCCATTCGCACCGTGCGGCTGGCCGTCCCCGTGGCGGCGCCGCTGGACGTGACCGTGTCCGCCGGGGAGCTCCTGGAATCCGTGGACGAGGCCGCGGCCGGAGCCACCGTGCCCGGGCCGGTCACCGGCCCGCCCTGGACCGGGGTGCTCCCGCCCCGCGGCGGCTGGCGGCAGCTGCCGGGGCTGCCCGGCACCGAGGCGATCGCCCAGGCCGTGGCGGCCTCCGTCACCGAGTTCCGGGCCCGTGACGAGGCCCTGCCCGCCCAGCACCGGACCCGGTCCGAGCGCGACCGCATCGGCCGCGAGATCTGGTCCCGCACCCTGGGCGACACCGAGCTCCCGCTGCGCGTCGCGCACGCCGCGCAGTCCCTGGGCTTCCTGCGGCCGGTACGCGCCGCGGTGTCCGCTTCGGCGTCCGCGTCCGCGTCCGCCGCGTCCGATCCCGTGGCGCTGCTCGCCTCCGGGAGCTGGCTGCGCCTGCGCACGCCGTACGGCTCGGTCGCCACCCGCCGTCCCGGCGCCACCGGCGGCCTCGGCGCCTTCCGGGTCAGCCCCCGCTGAGCCCGCCCCCGACGGGGCCCGGGCCCTGCGGTCGGCGTCCCGACCGGCCCGCCGCGCCGGTCCGCCGGACCATCCCTAGCCCGCCGTGTTGATCATCGACGCGGCGGCGTACGTGAGGTACTTCCACAGCTGCGCCTCGTGCTCCGGCGCCAGGCCCAGCTCGTCCAGCGCCACCCGCATGTGCTTCAGCCATGCGTCGTGAGCCGCCGAGTCCACCGTGAACGGTGCGTGCCGCATCCGCAGGCGCGGGTGCCCGCGGTGTCGGCTGTAGGTGGTCGGACCGCCCCAGTACTGCATCAGGAACAGCGCGAACCGCTCCTCGGCCGGACCGAGGTCCTCCTCGGGGTACATCGGGCGCAGTAGCGGGTCCTCCGCGACTCCTTGGTAGAAGCGCCGCACGAGGCGGCGGAAGGTGTCCTCGCCACCCACCTGCTCGTAGAAGGTCTGCTCCTGAAGGCCGCCCCGCGGAATCTCATTCACCCGACCATCGTCTCAGACGCCCGGCACCGCCCGGAGGCCCTTCGCGCTCGCACCCGGCGGCCGGGCGCAGGACAGTGGAGGCATGGGCGCACACACCGCACGCACGGGGACGCGTGACCTGCGCGAGACGGCGCACGCCGCCCAGGTGCGGGAGCTGACCGCGGCCGGCGTGCTGGAGGACCCGCGCTGGCGGGCCGCGTTCGCGGCCGTGCCCCGGCACGTCTTCGTCCCGTACTTCTGGTCCGACCGCGGCGCCGGCCAGGAACGGCTCTGGGCCGAGGACCCCGACCCGGAGATCCGGGCCCGATGGCTGCGCGGCGTCTACGCCGACACCCCACTGGCCACCCGGCTGCGCGACGGCCGCCTGGTCTCCTCCAGCAGCCAGCCCTCGCTGATGGCGAAGATGCTGGCCGCGCTCGACGTGCGCGACGGCGACGACGTCCTGGAGATCGGCGCGGGCACCGGCTACAACGCGGCCCTGCTCTGCCACCGCCTCGGCGACGAGCACGTCACGACCGTGGACCTGGACGAGGAGATCACCGAGTCCGCCCGGGCGCACCTGGCCCGGCTCGGATACCACCCGGCCGTGGTGACCGGCGACGGCGCCCGCGGCTGCCCCGCCCGGGCCCCCTTCGACCGGATCCTGGTGACGTGCACGCTCCCGCTGGTTCCGCACGCCTGGCTCGGACAGTGCCGGCCGGGGGCGCGCATCCTCGCCCCGCTGTCGACCGGGCTGATCGCGCTCACGGTGCGGGACGCCGAATCCGCCGAGGGCCGCTTCCTGCACACCGCGGCCTACTTCGTCCCGCTGCGCGGGGCCACGGCCGTACCGCCGCCCGACCGGATGGCGATGGTCCGCGGCCTTCCCTACGAACTGGTGGAGAACGAGCGCTTCCAGTTCATGCTCGTGCTGACCGCCGGGGTGCTGACCCCCCGGGAAGCGCTGGACCTATGGCGCAGCGAGGGCCGTCCGGCCCGCGAACGCTTCGGGGTATCGGTCGGCCCGGAGGGCCAGTGGTCGTGGCTGGACGATCCCCAGGGGCCCTACGTATGGCCCCTGGGGGAGGCGTGATCAGCCGCGACGGATGGTGATGGTCGTCCAGGCGCCCACGTGGACCCGGTCGCCGTCGGCGAGCGGCACCGGGACGTAGGGCTGGATCGGGTCCTCGCCGCCGTTGATGGTGGTGCCGTTGGTGGAGTTCTGATCCACCACGGCCCAGCTCCGGTCGGGCTGCTGCACCAGCACTGCGTGCTGGTGGGAGACGCCCGGGTCCTCCGGGGGCACCGACAGGTCGATGTCGGGGGACTCGCCCGTGGAGGCGCGGCGGCGGCCGATGGTGATCTGCCCGCCGGACAGCGGGAGGTGCTGCTCCGGTGAGTACGCGGGCAGGTTGAGCCCGGTCGCCTCGGGCCCGCTGCGCTGCATCATCGCCATGAAGTACGAGCGGTCCGGGCCGATCGTCGCGGTCCAGGACCCGCTCTGGGACGGCAGGGGCTGGTACGCCGGGCTCTGGGGCTGCTGCCGGTACTCCTGCTGGTACTCCCGCTGGTGTTGGGGCGGGGGCTGCTGCTGGTACTGGGGCTGCGGGGCCTGCTGGTAAGCCGGCGGCGGCTCGTGCGCGGGCGGCTGCAGCAGCCAGTCGTCCTCGCGGTGCAGCGGCTCGGCTGGGCGGTTGACCCGGGACGGCCGCGAGCCCTGGTAGTCGAAGTGGTCCTGCGTGTACGGCCCCGGCACGGGCGGCGGAGGCGTGCCGCCGGGACGGGATCCCGCGGCACCCGCGCCGGGCGGCGGCCCCGTGTCCCCGGCCGGCGGCGGCGTGTACGAGGTCGCCGAACGGGTCAGGAAGTTGTACCGGCATTCCTCGCAGAACGGGGCCATGGCCTCGCGCGGGGTCCGGCACTGCGGGCAGAGCTCTGCCTGGGCGGTCGGCTCACCGGCGGTCGGGGGGAAGCCGTAGCCGTAGGAAGGCACCGCGGGGGGTCCCTCCGGGGTACCCATGCGGTGGCCGCAGACCTCGCACCAGTCGTCGGAGGCGGACTGGTGCCCGTTCGGGCAGGTCGGCATGGCGGCTCTTCCCCCTTCTTCTCCCTGCGTCATCGCGGGAGGCTCTCAGGACTTCTTCACTCGGACGGTCTGCGTCGAACGTGTTTCGAGAGTCATCTCGTCGGCGTCGGCGACCTTCGCTTTCAGCCGCACAGTACCTGCCACCGCGTCCACCACATCCACCACCTTCGACAGGAGCCGTGCTGTGTCGGCGTTGCCGGAGGCGCTCGCCAGTTGTACCGCCCGTCCGAGTTTGGCCGTGGCGCCGTCGACATCGCCCATTTTGCGGGCTTCGAGGCCCTGCTGGATAGCCTGCGCCAGCTCCGCCTGCCCGGTGTAGTGGGCGACCTGCGGGTTGATCGCGGTGGACGCGGCCAGGTCGTCCGTCCACACCGCGCGCACCAGGCCCTGGGCTAGGACGGCCTCGGGCTCGCCGCCCGTCGCGGGCCGGACCAGTGTGACGCGGGAGGCGAGCATCTCCTGGCCGACGGCCGCACCGGGGACGCGCACGCACACGTGGTACTCGCGGGACTCGTCCCCCCACGATCCGGTCGGGTAGTCGCCCGCGCGCGGGCCCGTGTCGGTGCGCCGGTCGGTGAGGTTGTGGACGGTCGGCGCGACCTGCTTGACGTACTGGATCTCCGCGCCGACCGGGGTCCACAGCCGCAAGGAGACGTCCGCGACCTCCTTGCCCATGACGTTCTCCATCATGCGCGTGAAGTCCTCGGTGAGGTGGGCCGGATCGGCCACGATGTCGGCGGAGCCGAGCAGCGCACTCGCGATGCCGGTGACCTCCTTCACCTCCCAGTCGGTGCCCACACCGCGGGCGTCGCAGGTGAAACGGCCCGCGCAGGCGTCGAGGGCGGCGCGCAGGACGGCCGGCTCCTCGTGCTCGTTGCGTCCGTCGGTGAGCAGGATGCCGTGGCGGATGGCGGCAGGGGAGCCGCGCAGCAGGCCGTCGGCCAGCCGCAGCCAGGTGCCGATGGCGGTGCCGCCGCCGGCGCTCAGGCCGCGCAAGGCCTCCTTGGCCCGGGCGCGGGTGGAGGCGTCGGCGACGGCGAGGCGGCCCTGGCCCGGGTAGACCTCTTTGGCCACGTGCGTGCCGGCGACCACCGCGAAGGCAGTGCCGTCGCGCAGGGTGTCGACGGCCGCCGCGGTGGCCTCGCGGGCGCCGCGCATCTTCTCCGCCGGGTACTCCATGGAACCGGAGCAGTCGACCATGATCACGACGGCTGCCGTGCCGTCGGCGGACGTGCCGCGGGTGACGCTCCCGCCGCCGGTGGCGGTGACGGTGACGATGGCGTGGACGTCCCGCCCGCCTTCGGGCAGGAACTCGTTCTGGTACACGTCCACGCTGAAGCGCGGTGCGCTCGGCTTGGCGAAGTTCGCCATCGGCTGGACTCCTAGAGGGCTCGGGCAGGCGGGTCAGACCTGCGGGCGCGCTTCCACTTCCGGTTCCCGTCCGGGCTGCGCGGCGAACGGCACGACGGCCACGGTGATGTTGTCGTGGCCGCCGCCGTCGAGGGCGTGGCCCACCAGCACCTGCGCGCCGTGCAGCGGGCGGACCGCGGCGTCGGCGGGCAGCACCTGCGCCATCTCGCGCGCGGACTCCGCGTAGTTCCACAGTCCGTCGGTGCAGACCACCACCACGCCGGGGTGGTCCGGCTTGAAGATCGCGGTGTGCGGTTCGAGTTCGTACGCGTCGGCGCCCAGCCAGCCGGTGATGGCGTGCGCGCGGACGTCCGCGTAGGCCTCGGCCTCGCCCATCAGGCCGGCGGCGACCATCTGGGCGGCCCACGAGTCGTCCTCGGTGAGGCGGCGGGGCAGCGCGGCACGGTCGTCGGGCACCCAGTAGGCGCGGCTGTCGCCCACCCAGCCGATGGTCAGCAGCCCGCCGCTGACGACGGCGCCGACCAGGGTGCAGGCGGGCGCGTTCTGCGCGCCGGGGACCTCCGGGGCCAGGGCGTTGACCGCCGCGGCGGCGGCCAGGATCGCCTCGTGCATGGCCTCCTGGGGGTGCGCACCGCGGGGGAGGGCCTCCAGCAGGGCCTCGTTGGCGGCGCCGGCCGCGGCGGCCGACGCGTCGTCGGGGCGGCTCGCGGAGGAGACCCCGTCGCACACGATGGCCACGGTGGCGGCCGAACCGTCGGGCAGGGCGGTCGCCGACACGGCGAACGAGTCCTCGTTGCGGTGGTGGCGCAGCCCCCGGTCACTGACGGCGGCGACGCTGCCCAGCTCCTCCTCGACGTGGTCGCGCTCCCGGGGCTGCGCGTGCCCGCAGTGCTCGCAGTACCCGTCGGTGTCGACGTGCCCGGCCCGGCAGGCCACGCAGGTCTTCCCACCGGGTGCGGCACCGGACGGGGGCGCGCTGTCGTAGGCGTTCTCGTACGGGTTCTCCGGGCCCGGGCCCCAGGGCGTCCCCCCGAGGGGCGCGCCGGGGTCGCCGCCGGGCCGGTCGTGCCGGGTCTCGGGGCCGCCCGCCGGGTCCTGCGCGGCCGCGGACTCGGCGCCGCTGCCGTACGGGCTGCCGGGGCCGGGGCCGGGGCCGTGGCCGTGGCCGGGGGTGGGTCCGGGGTACGAGGCTCCGGCCGGGCTCGGCCGGAGCTCCGGTTCCGGCTCCGGATCAGGCTGCGCCGGGGTCGCGGACCAGTCGGCAGGGTCCCCCACCAGGGTCGGCGCGGCCGCGGCCACGCTGCCCCAGCCGGGGGCGGGTCCGCCGCCGGGGGAGCCGTGCGAGCCGGCCGGGGCCGCCACCGCGTACCCAGCCGCGGGCGCGGCCTGGGCCGGCGGCGCCGGTGGGATGGGGAGGGTCGGCTGGTCCGTGGACGCGGCCGCGGGAGCAGCAGTCAGGGCGTAGCCGCAGAGGCCGCAGAAACGGTCCCCCTCTTCCATGGGCTCCGCGCAGCTCGGGCAGCCCGACGGCCGATGCATCGACATCAATCACACCCACGTCCGGGGACGGAAACGGTTGGCCCGTTCCACCAGTTCGATCCTCTCCTCGCCACGCCGCGCCAGCCGTGCGAGGACGCGGTACGAGCGCTCCAGTCCGAAGCGCAGGCCCCGCTCGTCCAGTTGACTGCCGAGCAGCGAGGTCCGGCCGGGGTCGGCACCCCGGCTGCCCGACAGTACCCAGTCCAGGGCCGAGCCCAGAACCTCCGTCGCCAGCAACTCCTGCCGCTCCGGGTCCAGCCCGAACCGCCGCAGCGCCTCCACCTGGTCCGCGGCGGCCGCGAGATCCGCCAGCAGCGGCTCCTGCGGTGACCGGTCGCGCAGACGTGCGCGTACGGCCGCCACCCGCGCGGCGGTGTAGTGGATGGACGCCTCGGGTACGGATTCCAGCGTGTGCACGGCCCCGTCCCGGTCCCCGGCGGCCAGTTGGACCCGCGCCAGTCCGAAGGCCGCGCTGACGAAGCCCGGATCGGTGATCCAGACCAGGCGGTAGTACTCGGCGGCGTTGTCCAGCTGGCCCAGCACCTCCGCGCACAGCCCGAGGGCCAGCTTCGGCGCCGGCTCGCCCGGGAAGGCGTCGTAGACCGCGTCGAAGGACAGGGCCGCCGTCTCGTCGTCACCGGTGGCCAGCGAGGCGATGCCGCGGGCCCACACCACCCGCCAGTCGTCCGGGTGACGGGCCTCCAGCTCGGCCAGCGCCTCCCCGGCCGAGGCCGGATCGCCGAGCTCCAGGCGGGCGCGCAGCTCGCGCAGCCGCAACTCGGCGGAGTCGGTGGGCGCCGAGGCCAGCGCGCCCAACAGGTCGCCGGGCGCGGAGGCCGCCAGGCCGGTCAGGAAGCCGGCATTGGGGTCGGCGGCGTCCACCAGCGGTACCGGCAGTGCCAGCGCCGTGTCGCGGGCGTCGACGGTCGTGGCGGGCCGCACGGCTCCGGCGTGCGGCGTGGCCGCGGGCTCCGGTGCGGCCGCCGCCGCGGGAGCCCGCCGGGCCCGGGGCACGGCCGCCCCGGCCAGGTGCGTGGCGCTGTCCCCCAGCACGGCTCCCGCGGGGGCGGTCCCGGTCAGCGCCGGACCGCCGGGCCCGGCGAACGGCCCCGAGGACGCGCCGGCCGATGCGGCCCCGGAGGGCGCCGGAGACACGGCGGCACCCCCGGCCGCCGTGCCGAACGGGGCTGGGTGGGCCGCGGCGCCGGCGGCACCTCCGGCCGCGGCGGGGGCCGCAGCTGCGGGCCCGTCCGGTGCCGGAGCCGCCGGCAGGGCGCGGCCCACGAGGCTGCGCAGGCCGGCGCCCCGGCGGGCGGCGGTCTCGCGGCCGCCCAGCCGGGAGACCACCGTGTCCGCCGTGTCCGTGCCGGCGAACAGCCGGGTGTCCGGCACCCGCAGTTCCGGGCCGAAGAGGGTGGACAGCTGCGGTCGCGGCTGCCCCGTCTGCAGGGCGACCACCTCCCGCAGGACGCCGGTCAGCTGGTCGGCCATCTCCTCTGCGGAGGCGAACCGCCGCCCCGGGTCAGGGTCGGTCGCCCGGACGAGCAGCCGGTAGAAGGACTCGTACCGCCGGAACACCTCGATGTGCTCCGGATCCGGCAGCGAGTCCGCGAACACGTTGGTGTAGCCCTGGAAGTCGAAGGTCAGGACGGCCAGCGTGCGCGCCACCGTGTACAGGTCGGAGGCGACCGACGGGCCCAACTCCGCCACCTCCGGCGCCTGGTAGCCCACCGTGCCGTATATGGCCGACTCTTCGTCGTCCATCCGCCGCACCGCGCCCATGTCGATCAGCTTCAGCTGGTCCTGCTGCTGGATCGCGTTGTCGACCTTGAAGTCGCAGTAGAGCAGGTTCCTGCTGTGCAGGTGCCCCAGAGCCTCCAGCGCCTCGATGCCGTACGCGCAGGCCTGTTCCACCGGCAGTGGGTCGCGCCGCCCGTCGGGCCGGCGCCGCTCGTTCGCGATCTCCTTCAGCGACTTGCCGCCGACGTACTCCATGACGATGTACCCGTCCAGCGAACCGGTCCGCTGGTCCAGGTGCTCCACGAAGTTGTAGATCCGCACGATGTTGGAGTGCTCGATCTCCGCGAGGAAGCGGCGCTCCGAGATCGCCGCCTCCATCGCGTCCTGGTCGCCCGTGTCGAGCAGGCCCTTGAGGACCACCCACCGGTCCGCGACCGCCCGGTCCACCGCCAGGTACACCCAGCCGAGGCCGCCGTGCGCCAGACAGCCCGCCACCTCGTACTGGCCGCGCACCACGTCACCGGCGCGCAGCTTGGGCACGAAGGAGTAGGGGTGCCCGCACTTGGTGCAGAAGCCCTCGGTCCGGCCCGGCCGGTCCCCGCGGGCCCGGCCCACCGGAGCGCCGCAGTCCGAACGCGAGCAGAACCGCTTGCGCTCGGGCACCTCCGGGTTCTCCAGGACCGCCGTCGAGGGGTCGGGCCGCGGCACCTCCGGAACGCTGACCAGACCGGCACCCAGCCGGCTGCGTCCCGAGGAGGCGGCCGAACCCGAACTGCGCACCGAGACCGAGCGGGTTGAAGCCTGCCCCGCCAGGGAACGCGACAGCCGCCCCGACACCGAACGGTGCGAGGAGGAGGATCGGGAGGACCGGGCCGAGGCCGAGGAGCGCGCCGAGCCGTGGGACCCCTGGGAGCCCTGCGACCCGTGGGAGCCCCGGGACCCGCCGGAGCCCAGGGAACCGCGCGCCGGGCTCGTCATTCCCGTCGGCGGTGACACCAGCTCCTCGGCGCCCGCCGCGACCGCGCCGACCGGGGCCAGGCCGCAGGTGTCGCAGTACAGCCCGCCGCCGCCCATGTCCTCGTACGTCCCCGGGCAGCCGGGGCGGACGCACGCCGTTCCGCTCAGGCTCATGCGTCCTCCGTCCCCGGCCCGCCGGGCCGCTCTTCTCCGTGGTGCTCCGGTCCCGGCCGCTGCCGCGGTGCCAGCGACTCCCCGGCCGCCTGTTGGTAGCGCAGGACGGCCTGTTCGGCGGCCCGCAGGTCGCAGGGCGCGCTCCACAGCATCCGCCGGGCCGTGTCGTACCTCTCGATCAGCAGGGGGTCCTCGGCCAGGCCGTGCCGGGCCACCTTCGCCCGGTACGCGTCCAGCCGCCCGCGCAGCTCGGCCCGTACGGCCAGCGGGGCCGTCACCGCGGTCAACGATTCGCGGGCCCTGCGCAGTTCCTCCTCGGCCCGCTCCTCCAGCGATTCCAACAGGGGCGAGAGCCGGTGCCAGCGCGCGTGGCGCCGGTGGTCGGCGGCCGCCGCGAGCTGCTCCTGGAGCACCGTCGGCGGGCCGCTGACCACGGGCACCTCGGAGGCGGCGATCTTCGCCAGCACCTCGCCGCGCGCCGTCCGCGCCTCCGCCAGGGTGCGGTCGGCCCGCGAGAGCACGTCACGCAGGCCGATCAGCCGCTGCTCGGCGTCCTGCCGGACGGCCAGCACCGCCTCCACCTCGCGGCGCACGTCCTCCAGGGCGAGCGCGGCCCGGTCGTAGCGCCCGGTGTCGGGGCGGCCGCCGCCGGGCGCGGAACTGCCTGCGGCGGACTGCCAGAAGGCCAGCGGATCGGCGATCACCTCGGCGCGCAGCTCCGTGAGCTCGGCGGTGATGTACTCCAGGTCGTCCCCCGAGGGGTGCTCGCCCGGGCGCACGCCCACCGAGTGGGCCAGCGAACGGGTGCGGTGCAGCTCGGCGGCGAGCAGGTCGATCCGGGCGGGCAGCGCCGACCACACGGCGTCGGCCGCGACCACGACGTCCAGCGAACGGGCGTAGAGGTCGTTCATCCGGGCCACGAGCTCGGCGAGCGAGAGCCGCTCCGCCAGCGCGGCGCCCTCGGTGGCCGCCCCGGCGATCAGGACCCCGGGCCCGCGCAGCCGCTCGGTCAGCTCGGTCAGGTCGTCGCGGTTGGGCCAGCGGCGCCGCTCGCGGATCTCCCGGGCGGCGGCCAGTGCCCCGCTGTAGGCGTCGAAGTACGTCCACAGCCGGGTGATGTCCGCTTCGGCGCAGGTCCAGCGCTCCTTGGTGAGCCCACTCAGCTCGGCGCCCTCCAGCAGCCGGCGCCCGGCGTGGTCCTGGAGGGCGAGCAGTGAGGTCTCGACGGCCTCGTGCTCGGCGCCCAGCCTGGTCAGGGCGCGGTCGACGCCGTCCCGGTCCATCACTGCAGACCCCACCTCCACCGACTGTGCCTCCGCTTCCGCCGCCTCCGTGTCCCCTCCTGTCCTTCCCTTCCTTCCCTCCGTGTCCGACCTCGTGCCCGGTCCCGTGCCCGAAATCGCCACCGGTCTCAGCCCTCCCGGTACTTGGGCGCGGGCGGCCCGGTCACGCCGGGCAGCACGGGTTGGAGGTGTTTGAGGTACGCCTTCATCCACGGGCTGTCATTGCCGCCCGCGCGGTAGTCCTCCAGCACCTTGTTGACCCGGCGGACCAGGTCGGGGGCGTCCTTGTTCATCGCGACCCCGTAGAACTCGCGGGTGAAGGGCGAGCCCACCAGCCGTACCGCCGGGTCCTGCGCCGCCTGACCGGCGGCCAGGGCGTTGTCCGTGATGATGCCGTCGACCTCGGCCAGCTGGAGCCGGACCAGGCAGTCGAGCTGGTTGGCCACGGTGACCGCCGCCGCGCCGAAGGACTGGGCCTTGAGCGCGCTCTCGGCCGTGGAACCGGCCGCGACGCAGATCCGCTTGTCCTTCAGCGAGGGGTCGTATCCGGTGATCGGTGAACCCTTCGGTGCCAGTACCTGCTGCCCGGCCTCGAAGTAGGCCGTCGAGAAGGCGACGTCCTCCAGCCGCTCGCAGTTGATCGTCATGGTCCGCACGACGATGTCGACACGGCCCTCCTGGAGGGCGGGGATGCGTTGGCTCGTCGGGACGGCCCGGTAGATGACCGCGTTCTCGTCGCCCAGGATGTCCTTGGCGATGGCCTTGACCAGGTCGATGTCGAAGCCGTCGAGGCGGACGCCCTCTGCGGTCTGGTTGCGGTACCCCCAGCGGAAGCTGCTCTGGTCCACGCCTGCGACGAGCTTGCCCGCCTCCTTGATCCGGGCGATGGACGCTCCGTCCAGGTCGGACGGGCGCAGGCTGGCCTCGGGGTCCTGACAGGGGCCCGACAGGACCCAGGGGGCCGCCGGGGCGGGTCCGTGCGCGGGGGCACCGGACGTCGTGTCGGGCGTCGCGTGGGCCAGCGGCAGCAGGACCCCCGCGGCGGTCACGGCACAGGCGACGGCCATCGCGCTCACGCCGCCCCAGCCGCGCAGCCGGCGCGCGCCCCGCCGGACCACGGAGACCGAGCCCGGGGCGCGGGTGCGGACCTCGTGCTCCTCGTGCTCCTCGTGCTCCTCGTGCTTTCCTTGGCCCTCGGCGGCCCGCCTCGCCCGTATCCGCATCGCTCTCACCTGTACTCCGAAAGCCTGCGCCCGATACCGAGCAGGGCCGCTGTGGCGCCGATGACCGCCAGTACCGCCGAGCCGGTCACCAGGCCGGCCAGCGCGCCGAGCCCGTCCTGGGCGGCGCGGGTGAACTCCCGCTGCTCGTGGGCGACAGCCTGTTCCAGGGAGGCGTCCACCGTGTCGAAGGCGGCGCCGCTGCTCTCCTTGTGCTGCGCGTCCCCGACGACCTGGGGCAGCGCGGCTTCGTAGTCGCCCTTCAAGTCCGCCTCCCGGGCCGCCGTGTGCCGCCGCTTCCACTGCTCGACGCCGTCGACGGCCTGGCTCACGGGCGTCCGGCCGTCGTCGTCGGCCAGCCGCAGCGCGGTCGCGAGCCCCGCGTCCAGCTGCCTCATGTTGTTCGTGAAGTCCACGTCGTACTTGTCCGACTTCTTGTCGTCGGCCAGTACGGCGCCTCGCGCGATCAGGGTCAGGTTCTCACTCGCCCGTGCCTGGAGGGAGGCGATCCGCGCGTCGTTGAGCACCTTCATCGACTCCTGCCCGTCCGTGCGCGCCTCAGTCAGCGACGAACGCGCCACCGTGTGGCCGACGGACAGCCAGAGCAGCACCACCACGGAAGCGGCGGTCGCGGCCACCAGCCCGTGGTTGAAGACCCGGTTCGTGTGCCGGTAGTTGCGCCGTTGCGCCCAGGCCAGCGCGGCCACGGTCAGCAGGCCGAGCGCCAGCGAACCCAGCGGCCAGGACCGGGCGTCGTCGTCGTCCGTGTACAGCCGGCGGGTCTCCGCCTCGTACAGCCGCTGGGCGGCGGGCAGCAGTTGGGTGGTCATCTGTTCGTTGGCGTAACGGAGGTACGCGCCACCCAGTGGCAGTCCCTGCCGGTTGGTGGCCCGGGCCTGCTCGATCAGGCCGGTGTAGCGCGGAAGCTGTTCACTCAACAGGGTGATCTGCTCGCGGGACTCCTCGCTGCCGCCGGTGTTGGCGGCGGCGCTCACGAGCAGGCGGGAGGCATTGGCGATGTCCTTCTCGTACCGCTGGCGGACCTCGCGCGGCTCCTGCGCGCCGAGGAGGAACCCGCTGGAGGAGGTGGTGTCGGCGTCGGCGAGCGAGCGGTAGATGCTGGCCGCGTCCGCGCTCAGCGGCTGGCTGCGGCCCACCACGTCGTCCGCGGCGGTGGCCCGGGCGGAGATCTCCCACACGCTCACCGCGCCGAACAGCATGATGAGGGCGGCCAGTACCGCGCCGATGATCCGCAGCCGGCCCGGCTCGGTGGTGGCCGCCTCGCGCACCCGCTGGACGCCCTCGGACCAGGCGGTGCGCCGCCCCGGCGGGCCGGCGGGCGGGGACGCCGGCGGTCCGGCGGGCGGCGCGGAGACACCACCCCCGGGCGCGGGCGCGCGTGAAGTGATCGCCACCGTGACCTCCCCCTCGGTCCTGTCGTCCCGCAGCCGGCGCAGGAGGGTCCCCCCGCGCAGCAGCAGTATGGCCGTAGTGCCGGTGGACCACAGCACCCGGTGCTGGATCCGGGGCGATCCGCCCCCGCGGGCGCCTTTCGTCACCCCCTCACCGTCAATACGCCCTTACGGCCGTAACAGTTCCAGACCGGGCGCCTTCCGGGGTGGGTTCAACCGAAATGGGCACGCAGTTTTCCGTGGGCCCGGGCCGGGGCCCCGATCGAGTCCAGGCCCAGGAGCCCGGCGCCCAGCACCGGGGGCGCCGTGACCACCGTGATCCGGGCGTGCGGGGCGCGTTCGGCGAGGCCGGCCGCGATCCGGTCGTCGAGTGCGGGGTGCCGGGCCGCGAGCACCCCGCCGCCGAGGACCACCGGCACCTCCTCGCCCAGCAGCCCCAGCCGGCCCAGCGCCACCGTGGCCATGGCCACGACCTCGTCCGCCTGGCGGTGCACCAGAGAGAGCGCCACCGGATCCCCGGCGGCGGCCACCTCGAACAGCACCGGGACCAGCGCGTGTCGCCGTACCGCAGGCACGTCCCCCAGGTGCATCGCCTCGATCAGCGAGGCCATCGAGCCGTGGCCGAGGCACGCGGGCAGCGCCCGGGCCAGCTCCGTCGCCGCGCCCCGGCCGTCCTCCGCCCGGGCCGCGAACCACAGGGCCTCCTCGGCCAGTCCGCCCCCGCCGCCCCAGTCGCCGGAGATCCGCCCGACCGCGGGGAAGCGCGCGGTCCGCCGGTCCGGGGTCATCCCGACGCAGTTGATGCCCGCCCCGCACACCACCGCGACGCCCCGTGGTTCGGCGCCCGCTGGCAGGCCGGCGCGCAGCAGCGCGAAGGTGTCGTTGTGCACCGCGGTGGCACGCCCCCAGCCGCGGCGCCCGATCTCGTCCGCGAGCCGCCGCTCCTCCACCGGGAAGTCGGCGTTGGCCAGGCAGGCCGACACGTGCTCGGCGAGGGGCCCGGACCCGCCGCCGGGATTCCACCCCGCCGAGGCCAGCGCCTCGGCCAGGACGTCCACGGCGGCGGCCACCCCGGTGCGGGGCGGCTGGAAGCCCCCGGCCTGCCCGGTGGCCAGCACGGATCCGTCGGCGCCGAGGAGCGCGACGTCCGTCTTGCTGTTGCCCGCGTCGATCGCGAGGACCGCGGGGAGGGTCAGGCCCACGGCAGGTGCTCCTTGTTGTGCGCTAGGAGCCGGTCGGTCAACCCTTCGGCCAGGTCGTACTGGCCGACCAGCGGGTGCGCGAGCAGCGCCTTGAAGACCCGCTCCCGGCCGCCGCGCAGCGCCGCGTCCAGCGCGAGGTCCTCGTAGGCCGTCACCTGCGAGATCAGCCCGGCGAACAGCGGGTCCAGGCGCGGCACCGGGAGCGGCACGGGGCTGGAGCCGCCGGGGGCGCGGACGCGGGCCTGCACCTCGACGACGGCGTCGTCGGGCAGGAAGGGCAGGGTGCCGGCGTTGTACGTGTTGACCACCTGCACGTCCGCGCCGCCGCCTCCGAGCAGTGCGGCCGCCAGGTCCACGGCCGCCTCCGAGTAGAAGGCGCCGCCCCGTCGGGCCAGCAGCGCGGGCTTCTCGTCGAGTGCCGGGTCCGCGTACAGGGCGAGCAGTTCGCGCTCCATCGCGGCGACCTCCGCGGCCCGGGAGGGCCGGGTGCCCAGTTCCCGCACCACCTCGTCGTGGGAGTAGAAGTAGCGCAGGTAGTACGAGGGGACGACGCCGAGCCGGTCCAGCAGGGCCCGCGGCAGCCGCAGGTCCGACGCGACGGCCTCCCCGTGCTCCGCGAGCAGGTGGGGCAGCAGGTCCTCGCCGTCCGGGCCGCCCCGGCGCACGCCCAGCTCCCAGGTGAGGTGGTTGAGGCCGACGTGGTCCAGGTGGACGTCGGACGGGGCCAGTTCGAGCAGGGCCGCGAACTTCCGCTGGAGGCCGATGGCGACGTTGCACAACCCGACGGCCTTGTGTCCGGCCCGCAGCAGGGCCCGGGTGACGATCCCGACCGGGTTGGTGAAGTCGATGATCCAGGCGTCGGGATTGGCCCGGCGCACCCGTTCGGCGATGTCGAGGACCACCGGGACGGTGCGCAGGGCCTTGGCCAGCCCGCCCGCTCCGGTGGTCTCCTGCCCGACGCAGCCGCACTCCAGGGGCCAGGTTTCGTCCCGGAGCCGGGCGGCCTGTCCGCCGACGCGCAGCTGCAGGAGGACGGCATCGGCCCCGGCGACGCCCGCGTCGAGGTCGGTGGTCGTGCTGACCAGGCCGGGGTGGTCCTGCCGGGCGAGGATCCGGCGGCCCAGGGCGCCGATCAGCTCCAGCCGCTCGGTGGCCGGGTCGATCAGCACCAGCTCCTCGACCGGCAGGGTGTCGCGCAGCCGCGCGAAGCCGTCGATCAGTTCGGGGGTGTAGGTGGAACCGCCGCCCACCACTGCGAGTTTCAACGTCGTCAGCCTTTCACTCCGGTCGGGTTGGTGCGGTGCGGTGCGGTGCGGTGCGGTGCGGTGCGGTGCAGTGCAGTGCAGTGCGGTGGGGTGTGCCCCGTGCAGGATCCTGGTCCGCAACCGGGCGTTCGGGCGCCAGCGCGGACCGGCGGAGCGCGACCGCCGGGATCGCGGGCCCCGGCACCGGTCCGGCCGTGCGCGGCGGACAGCACCCGCGCCCGCGGACCGCACGCGGCATGCGGGCGGCGGACGGCCGCGGGGGGCGTGGGTCCGGTGCCGGTCACGGCGGGGCTCGCTCTCTGCGGGAGGGAACTTCCGGTGGGGCTGGCGGGGGTGCAGGCGGAGCGTGGTGGGGGAGCGGGCGCAGGGGTGCGGGTTCAGCGCGAGGTGTCGAAGACCTCGTTCCGGGTGGCGGCCAGCGCGCTCTCCAGCGCGCCGCGCAGGACGGGCTGCTGGAGGACCTCGCTCGGGACCAGCCGGGGCCGGGAGGGGGCCAGTTCGGCGAGCTCGGCCTCCAGCAGCTCGCGCAGCGGTTCACCGCCCGCGCCGATCGCGGCCCCCGCCAGGACCACGACCTCCGGGTCCAGTACGGAGACCAGCGAGGCGAGACCCGTGGCCAGGGCGGTGGCGTACCGCTGGAGGAGGCGCAGATGCGCCCCCTCGGGCGCGGCGGCGGCCCGCGCGAGCAGTGCGACGGCGGCGGCGACCTCCGGGCTGTGCGGGCCGGCGTCCTGGCCATCCGGCGGGTGCGCGGCCGGGCCGGGCGCCGTCGCGACGCCCAGTTCCGCGGCGAGGCGGGGCAGCCCCGCCACACCGGCGAGCTCCTGGTAGCCGCCGGAGTTGGCCCGGGTGACCTGCCGGACCAGGGGGCGGCCCGGCACCGGGAGGAAGCCCACCTCGCCCGCGCCGCCGGTCCAGCCGCGGTGCAGCCTGCCGCCGAAGACCAGCGCGGCGCCGAGCCCTTCCTCGTTCCAGAGCAGGACGAAGTCTTCGTGCCCGCGGGCGGCGCCCAAGCGCTGCTCGGCGACGGCGGCGAGGTTGACGTCGTTCTCGTAGTCGACGGGCACCGGTAGGGCCGCGGCCAGGTCGTCGAGGAGAGTCGGGGAGTGCCAGCCGGGGAGGTGGCGGGCGTAGCGCAGCCGGCCGGTCCGCGGGTCGAAGGCGCCCGGTGTGCCGATGACCACGCGGTGCAGGTCGCGGGGGTTCAGCCCGGCGTTCCCGACGGCCCCGCCCAGCGCCTCGGTCACCTGCTCGACGGCGTTCGCGCCCTCCGCGTAGGGGACTTCGTGGGTCGCGATCACGGTCCCGGTCAGGTCCGCGACGGCGGCCAGGACGCGCCCCGGGGTGACGTCGATTCCGCCCACGTGGGCGGCCCGCGGGTTGATCGCGTAGAGCTGGGCGCTGGGGCCGGGGCGGCCTCCGTCGGTGCCGGTGGCCACGACGAGTCCGGCTGCCTCCAGGCGGGCCAGCAGTTGGGAGGCGGTGGGCTTGGACAGTCCGGTCAGCTGCCCGATGCGGGTCCGGGACAGCGGGCCGTGCGCCAGCAGGAGGTCGAGTGCGGCCCGGTCGTTCATGGCGCGCAACAGGCTGGGTGTTCCGGGCGTGGCGGCGGGCATGCGGGGGCTCTCCCTCAGCGGAGATATCTGTCAGGTAAGTTTCCTGTCACTGTTCCGGCCGTGTCAATGCCGCTGCCCCGCGGGCTGTGTCCGTACGGACACGCCCCGCGGGGCAGCGCGGGCGGAAGCGGACCGGGCCGCTACTTGGTGATCCGCGGGCCGGCCGGCGGCGGGATCGGGGCGGTGGCCAGGGACTGCGGGGAGATGGGGTTGGCCAGCGCGGACGGCGCGGCGACGGAGGCCGTCGGGTCCGCCGGGGCCCCTTCCTCCTCGTCCGCGGCCGGGGCGCCGCCGATGATCCGGATGCCCGCGGTGTCGAAGGCCTCCTTGATCCGCCAGCGCAGCTCCCGCTCCACCGCGAACTGCTTGCCCGGCATCGTCTTCGCGGACACCTTCACCGTCATGGAGGCGAGCAGCACCTCGTCCAGTCCGAGCACCTCCACCGGGCCCCACAGGCGCTCGTCCCAGGGGGACTCCTTCGCCATCGAGTCGGCGACCTGCTGGACCACCTCGCGGATCCGCGCCAGGTTCTCCGTGGGCTTGACCTGGACGGCCACGGACGCGGTCGCCCACCCCTGGCTGAGGTTGCCGATCCGCTTGATCTCGCCGTTGCGCACGTACCAGATCTCGCCGTTGTCGCCGCGCAGCTTGGTCACCCGCAGGCCGACCTCGATGACCTCGCCGGAGGCCACCCCGGCGTCGATCTTGTCGCCCACGCCGTACTGGTCCTCCATGATCATGAAGACGCCGGAGAGGAAGTCCGTCACCAGGTTGCGGGCGCCGAAACCGATCGCGACACCGGCCACACCGGCACTGGCCAGCAGCGGGGCCAGGTCGATCTTCAGGGCGGCCAGGACCATCAGCGCGGCCGTGCCCAGGATCAGGAAGGAGGCCACCGACCGCAGCACGGAGCCGATCGCCTCGGACCGCTGGCGCCGCCGCTCGGCGTTGACCAGCAGCCCGCCGAGGGCGGTGCCCTCGACCGCCTCGGCACTGCTGTTCATCCGGTTTATGAGCTTGGTCAGCGCCTTGCGGACCGCGGAGCGGATCACGGCCGCTATCACGACGATCAGCAGGATCCGCAGACCGATGCTCAGCCAGGTGGCCCAGTTCTGCTCGATGAAGCTCGCGGCCTCGGTGACGCTCTCCTGCGCCTCCTTGACCGAAGCGGGCGTGTCCGGGACATCGGCTGCCAGCGGCAGCAGAACGGCGGGCCAGGGCACGACAGGAACCTCCAGATGTGCGGTCTGCCCGTCCGGGGTGTCCCCCCGGACGAGGTCCGGGGGCGGTTGCGCGGGCAGACCAACCACACTAACGGGGCAACCCCGTCACCTCGGCGCCATGTTCGAGGGAGAGACAGGACTCACCCGGGGATGACTGACTGTGGTCGAAAACACCTCGGACCCGTTACGGGCGAGTGGTGGCGCTTCGACCAGCCGTAAGGAGAGACTGGAGAGCAGATCGTCCCGGCGCGAGCCACGCGCCGCCGACGTACAAGGAGGCAGTCCGTGCCGCACGTCCTGGTCCTCAACGCGTCGTACGAGCCCCTCGGCGTCGTACCGCTCCGCCGCGCGCTCGTCCTCGTCCTGGAGAACAAAGCGGTCTCCCTGGAGGAATCCGGCGCCTATCTGCACAGCGCGACAAGGGTCGTCCCCGCGCCCAGCGTGGTACGGCTCAAGCGCTTCGTGCGGGTCCCCTACCGGGGGCCCGTTCCACTCACCCGGCGCGCCCTGTTCGCGCGGGACGGCGGGCGCTGCATGTACTGCGGTGCCGTCGCCACCAGCGTCGATCACGTCATTCCGCGCAGCCGGGGCGGACAGCACGTCTGGGACAACGTCGTCGCGGCGTGCCGGCGCTGCAACCACGTCAAAGCCGACCGGCACCTGCTGGAACTGGGCTGGCGCCTGCGCCACCAGCCGGCCCCTCCCTCGGGCCTTGCCTGGCGCATCATCGGCACCGGGCACCGGGACCCCCGGTGGATGCCCTACCTCCAGCCGTACGGGGCCGACGACGCCCTGGAACGGATCGGGATCGGCGTGGCCGCCTCCTGACGGCCCCGCCCCGTCGAAGGCCGGCGCGGCGGGAACCGACCCCGCCGGCCTTCGCGGCTCGGAGTTCGGGGCCGTGGCCCGGAAGCCGGGGCGCGCGCCCCGGCGCCGACGTGCGCCCCGCGGGTCCGGCGGAGTGCCGCCAGGGCTACGGGGTGACCGCGTAAGCCTCCGCCGACCAGAGCGAGCAGCCGTAGCGCGTCGCCCGGCGTTCGCACGTCACCCGCAGGAACCGGGTGCCCGGGGCGTCGAGTCGGAGCGACTCGTGCCCGCCCGCGGAGCCCGTGACGGCCACGGCCGGCCGCCAGGTCACCCCGTCCGCCGAGGTCTCCACCCGGTAGGCGGAGGGGTACGCGTCCTGCCACTGCAGCTCCAGCCGGCCGACGCGGGCCGGAGCCGGGAGCTCCGCCTGCCACCACGCGCCGTCCACCGGCGGTGACGACCAGCGGGTGCTCGGGGAGCCGTCGACGGCCGCCGACGCCGGGAAGGCTGCGGTCTCGTTCGCCGAGGAGCTCGCCCGCGCGGTGCGCAGCAGATCCGGTCCGCCGGTGCGCGGCACCGCCCGCACCGTCAGGGTGCGCGACTGCCCGTCGAAGGCGACCGGTACCTGGTAGGTCCCCGGCGGGGTGTTCGCGGCGACGGCCACCTCCAGCGGTATCGACGCCCGGCCGCCGCGCGGGACCACCGCGGTCTGCGGGACGCGGACCTCGATCCCGGCCGGCGGCTGGGCCGACAGCGGCCCGCGGAGCTCGCCCGGGCCCAGGGCGGACAGCTGAGCGGTGACCCGCTGCGGGGCGCCGCCGATCTCGGCGTCGGCCCGGCCGCCGTTCGCCAGCTCGAAGCCGGCCCGAGGGCCGTCGCCGAACCACGGGACCACCCGGTGCACCACGGGCGAGGCCCCGGACCAGGCCAGGCGCACCGCATCCGCGCGCAGGCCCGCCGTGTCGATCTGGGTCCAGCCCGAGGGGGCCGCATCGCCGACCTTGCGCCAGCCCTCACCCGGTACGTGGACCTCCACCACAGCGCCCCGGGAGCCCGCCGGGAGCGGATCCGTCATCGCCGTCACGGCCGTCACCGGGCGTGCGGTCTCCAGCCGCACCGTCCAGGCCTGCGCCTCCGTGGTCACCGTGCCGGTCGTGCGGGCTACGCCGGTCCAGGCGTCCGCCTCCTCCGCCGCCTTCGCCAGGAAGGGGTCCAGGACGGCCTTGTCCACCTGGGCGGGTCCCGGTTCGGTCAGGGCCTCGCGCGCCTCGGCGAGGGCCCGGGAGGCCTGCCAGGCGGCCGCTCCGTCCCCGCGGGCCTGGGCCCCCAGGACGTCCACGGCCAGCTCGCCGGCCGTGCCGTAGCGCGAGAGCCGCTCCAGCCAGGGGCCGGCCTCGTCCGACAGGGCGGTCAGCCGGTCCGGGGCCTCGCGCAGCACCGTGAAGGCCTTGCGCAGCTCGGTCCCGGCTGCCGGATCGCCGGCGGCCCTGGCTTTCCAGAACTGCTCGACCAGGGGCTTCAGGTACGCCGACTCCTCCTGCTTGAGCCCGGAGGCGGTGGTGTTCCCGGCCAGCGCCGCCACCGCCTCGCGCTCCCGCGGGTCCGAGCCCGCGAGGTCGCGCACCGCGGCCTGCCAGGACTCGCCGGCCCGGTAGCCGCGCGGGTTCCAGGCGAAGTCCGCCGCCGTGAACAGCGGGATGCGCGACAGGATGGGCTGCTGCATCGCGTTGGACAGCAGCGCCGCCGAGCCGCCGGCCACCGCCGGCTCGCGTCCCGCGTACGGGCCCAGGAAGATCCGGCCCGGATCCCAGTCGTTGACCGGGTAGTTGTCCATGGTGATCAGGGGCTGCTGTCCCAGGGCGGAGCGCGCTCCGGCCAGTTCCCGGCCGGTGATCGTGCGCGGCACCACGCCGACGCCGGTCCAGGCCACCTCCACCCGCGCGTCGAGCCCGCGGGCCAGGGCCGTCCGGTAGGACGTCGCGCCCTCCTGGTAGTACTCGGTCGGCAGCAGCGACAGCGCGGGCGCCCCCGGATACCGGGAGGCCAGGTGCGCGGCCAGCTCGTTGGCGACCTCCGCGTGCGCCTTCGCGGCGGCCTGCGGGCCCCTCCCGTACCGCTGGACGTCCGCGCGGCAGCCCCATTCGGTGTAGCTGACGTCCTGGAACTGCACCTGGAAGGCGCGGAAGCCCAGGTCCCACATCGCGTCCAGCTTGCGTCCGAGCGCCGCCCGGTCGGCCGCCGACGACAGGCACATGGACTGCCCCGGCGTGACGGCCCAGGCCAGTACGACCCGGTTGGCGCGGGCCCGCTCGGCCAGCGCGCGGAACTCCTCCTGCCGTTCCTTCGGGTAGTCCTCGCGCCAGCCCGTCGTGCGGTACGGATCGTCGCCGGACGCGATCAGCAGCCGGTTCTGCTTGGTGCGGCCCATGAAGTCCAGCTGGGCCAGGCGCTGCTCGTGGCTCCACGGCTGTCCGTAGAAGCCCTCGGTGATCCCGCGCACCGGCGCCGCCGGCCAGTCCCGCACCACGACGCCGGGGACCTTCCCGCCGCCGGCGGCGAGCAGCTGGCGCAGCGTCTGCGCCGCGTGGAAGAGCCCTTCCTCGCCGACGCCGGCCAGCGCGACCGTGTCCCGCCCGCCGGGCCGTCCCACGGCCAGCCGGTAGCCGCCGTTCGGCAGGTCCGTGGCCGCGGTCGCGCCCAGCGCCAGCAGTGCCTCCTGCGCGCCCGCGTCCTGGAGCCGTACGACGGTGCCCCGACCGGGCAGCGGCTCCCCGGGGGCGGGTTCGCGCAGGGTCTTCACGCCCGCCTTGCGCAGGGCCTCGCGCACCACCCCGACGGCGTACGGATCGGCGTCGGCCGGAGCCACCAGCACGGCCTCCCTGCCGAGCGGCACCTCACGCGCCGGATCGGCGGCCATCGACTGCGGTCGGGGCCACACGGCGGGGCCCTCGGCGGCACTGCGGGGCGTGTCCGCCCCGGGGTCGAGCACGGGGCCGACCGTGCCGTTGGTGCCGACACCCGCCGCACCCGCGGTGCCGGCCGCGCCGGCGGCGCCCGGTGCGGCCGTCGGACCGTCGGGGAGAGAGGGGCCCGCGAGGAACCCGGGCGGCGCGGAGGCCACGGCGCCGCCGAGCAGCGACCCGATCACCGCGATGGCGGCGGCCGTCGACCGTTTCCTGCCCCTGAGCTGCACAGAGCCTCCTCGTCGCGAGACGTCCCCCACTCGTACGAATGAGCCCGAGCCCACCACCCGTGCGGCTGGAGTGTCAATGCGAGTGGGCGATCTGCCCCGGATCTGCCAGGAATGCGGCCCCTTCGAATGGGTATGGCTGCGTTGTCCCCCGGCGGCGTCCCGCCTTGGTGCTCCACGCTTCTGACCCACCCTCATTCCCTCTGCCCGCGCGCACGAAGGAGCGCCCGTCCATGGACGACCTGGCCCGGCTCGCCACCCTGCACGGCATCGCCACCGCCTACCAGCCGGCCCCCGACGTGACCGTCGAGGTCCCCGAGGCCACCGTCAGAACGGTCCTCGGCCTGCTCGGGGTGGCCGCCGGCTCCCCCGAGGACCTCCGGGCCCAGGCCGACCGGGCCGACCGGGAGCGGGCCGACCGGCTGCTCCCGCCGACCGTCGTGCACTGGCAGGGGGGCGGTGAACCGCCCGCGCTGCCGCCGGCCCTGGCCGCGCTGCCGACGGGCACCCGCGTCCGGGTGGTGCTGGAGGACACGGGCGAGAGCGTGCCGTGGAATCCCGTACTGCCCCTCGGGGTCCACCGGGTGCACGCCGAGGCCCCGGACGGGCGGCGTGCCGAGGCCGGCCTGGTGGTGGCCCCGGACCGGGCGCCCGCCGTGCCGGAGCGGGCCCACGGGCTGCTCGTCCAGCTCTACTCGCTGCTCTCCGAACGCTCTTGGGGCATGGGCGACCTGGGGGACCTCGCCGCACTCGCCCGCTGGGCGGGCCGGACCCACGGCGCGGCCTTCATCCAGGTCAACCCGCTGCACGCGGCCGTGCCGGGGACGCCGACCGACCCCTCCCCCTACCGGCCGTCCTCGCGCCGCTTCCCCGACCCCGTCCACCTGCGGATCGAGGACGTGCCCGAGTACCCCGACTGCCCCGACCGCGAGGCGCTCGCCGAACTCGCCGCGCAGGGCGGGCAGTTGCGCCGTGAGGTGCTGGAGAAGGGCGCGCTCATCGACCGGGACTCCGTCTGGGAGCTCAAGCGCCGGGCCCTGGAACTGCTGTACGCCGTCCCGCGCACCCCCGAACGCGAAGCGCTGTACCGGGAGTTCCTGGCGGAGCAGGGCGGCGCGCTGGACGAGCACGCCGCCTGGTGCGCGGCCGCCGCGGGCGAGGACCCCGCGGAGCGGGCCGACTTCCACCGCTGGCTGGTCTGGCTGACGGACGGCCAGCTCGTTGCCGCCCAGGCAGCCGCACGCGGGGCGGGAATGGCCGTCGGCATCGTGCACGACCTCGCCGTCGGAGTGCATCCCGACGGCTCGGACGCGGTGACCGGCGCCTTCCACGCCCGCGGCTCCTCGGCCGGGGCCCCGCCGGACGCCTTCAACGCGCGCGGCCAGGACTGGGGGCTGCCGCCCTGGCGCCCGGACGTGCTGGCCGCCACCGGCTATGCCCCCTTCCGGTCGCTGCTGCGCGGGGTGTTCCGCTGCGCAGGAGCCCTGCGCATCGACCACGTCATGGGCCTCTTCCGGCTGTGGTGGATCCCGGAGGGGGCCCCGCCCGCCGAGGGCACGTACGTGGGCTACGACGGCGAGGCCATGCTGGCGGTCCTGGTCCTGGAGGCGCACCGGGCCGGTTGCCCGGTCATCGGCGAGGACCTGGGCACGGTGGAGCCGCACGTCCGCCGCGAGCTGGCCCGGCGCGGTGTGCTGGGCACGTCGGTGCTGTGGTTCGAGCGGGACTGGGCGGACGGCGGGGGCCCGCTCGCCCCGCAGGCCTGGCGGGCGGACTGCCTGGCCACCGTCACCACCCACGACCTGCCGCCGACGGCCGCGAAGCTCGCCGGCGGCCATGTGGAACTGCGCGATCGGCTCGGCCTGCTGACCCGTCCGGTCGAGCGGGAGCGGGCCGAGGACGCCGCCGACACCGCCGAATGGCTGGACCTGCTGGACGGGCTGGGCCTCGATACCAAGGGCGAGGAGGCCGCCGTGCGGGCCCTGTACGCCTTCCTGCTGCGCACCCCCGCGCGCCTGGTGGGCGTATGGCTGCCGGACGCGGTGGGGGACCGGCGGCCGCAGAACCTGCCGGGCACGTGGGATCAGTACCCCAACTGGCGCCTGCCGCTCGCCGATGGTGCGGGCAGGCCGCTGACGCTGGAGGAGCTGATGGCGTCGCCCCGGGCGAACGCGCTGCTCAGCGCGGTGCGGGAGGGGGCGGGTCCCCGTACGGCACCCCCGGGCGCGCGCGGCGTTTAGGTGTTCGCTACGTTTGCACCGTGGACAAGAAGAACGCTCTGCGCGCCGGCGCCGTCTCGGCCGGAACGACGCTGATGATGCTGCTGATGACGTCTCCCGCCCTCGCGCTGACCCGCGACGACGGCGACGACCCGGGCCCGGGCCTGAGCATCGGCGAGACGCTCGGCCTGTACGTGGCCCTGCCGATCGTGATCTTCCTGGTCATCGTGGGTCTCGTGATGGCCCTCGACAAGTCGGACAGGCCGAAGAAGAAGCAGGCCTGACCCGGTTCGGCCCCGCGGGGGCCGGAGCCGTGTGACCTTCCCGGGCGCCGGGGGTCCGCACCGCCGATCGACATCGGCCGTGCGTCGCCCCCCGGCGCCTCGTCATGTCCTCAGACACCGGCCAGCAGCTTGCGGAGCAGGCCGGTGAGCTGGGCGACCTCCTCGTCGGTCAGCCCGGTGAGCGCGGCGCGCTGCACCTCCAGGCCGGCCGTGACGGCCTCGTCGACGAGTGCGAGGCCGCGGTCGGTGATCGTCACCTGGAGCCCCCGCCGGTCGTGCGGATCGGGCTTGCGGGACAGCAGTCCGGCCTTCTCCAGCTTGTCCAGCCGCCCGGTCATGCCGCCCGTGGTGAGCATGAGCGTCGCCGAGAGCTGACGGGGCGAGAGCGTGTACGGGGCGCCCGAACGGCGCAGCGTGCCGACGACGTCGAACTCCCCGCGCGAGATGCCGAAGCGCTGGTAGCGCTCCTCCATCGCGTCGCCCATGGCCCTGGCGATCCGGTAGATGCGTCCGAACACGGCCATGGGGACCGTGTCCAGCTCGGGGCGCACGGCGAACCACTGGTCCGTGATCGCGTCGACCGCGTCCTTGTCCTCACTCATGAGCGCAGTATTCCGGTTCCCCCGGATCATTCGCAAGAAACTTGCTTGACGGAAAGTAGCTTAGCGGTAAGCTACTTGCTATCAATCGAATCGGGGGAGAGGTCGTCATGGCAGTGTTCAGGGGCAAGGCGTCGCAGGTCGGGGAGGCGAAGGTCGCGGGGGAGCGGTCGCTGCTCCTCGGCATCGCGATCAGCGCGGTCGGGATCGGCATGTACGTCCCCTTCTCGCTCGTCTTCTTCCACCACGTCACCGGCCTCTCCTTCACCCTCGTCGGCCTGGTGATGACGGTCACCGGCGTCGCCGGACTGGCCTTCATGCCGCTGGCCGGCTCGGCCGTCGACCGGTTCGGCGCCAAGCGGGTGAACCTGGTGCTCTACGGGATCCGGGCGCTCGGCTTCGCCCTCTACCCCTTCGCGAGCTCCCCGGCCGCCTTCGCGGCCGTCGCCCTGGTCACCGCGCTCGCCGACCGCTCCTTCTCCGTCGTGCAACAGTCCCTGATCGGCGAGGTGGCGCTGGGCGCCGCCCGCGACCGACTCCAGGCCTCCACCCGGGCCCTACAGAACGCCGGGATGGGTGCGGGCGCCCTCCTCGTCTCCGGCGTCCTGGCGCTGTGGGGCACCGGCGCCTTCGCCTACACCGCCTGGGCCAACTCCGCGGCCTTCGCCCTCGCCGGACTGCTCGTCGGCCGGGTCCGCCCGGTCCCGGCCGACGCCAACGCCGCGGCCGCAGCCGCCCCCGCCGGACGGCCGGGTGCCGGCTACCGGACGGTGCTGCGCGACCGCCCCTTCCTCGGGCTCACCGCCGCCAACTTCCTCACCGCCCTGGGCTACTCCGCCCTCTCCGTGCTCTTCCCGCTCTACCTCTCCACCTGGCTGGCGGCCCCCGACTCCCTCACCGGGGCGGCCTTCACCCTCAACACGGCGCTGTGCGCCGGGATCGGCGTCCTGGTCGCGGGCCGCGTCCGCCGCTCCGGCGCCCGCCGCACCCGCTCCGCCGCCCTCGGCGCGGTGCTCTTCGCCGCCGCCTTCCTGGGGCAGATCGCACTCGGCACCCTGCGCCCCGGCCAGGGCCCGACCCTCGCCGCCCTCCTCGTCATCGTCATCGTCTACACCCTCGGCGAGCTGGTGCACAGCCCGTCCGGCGGCGCCCTGTCGGTCTCCGCCGCGCCCGAGCCGGTCCGCGGCCGCTACCTGGCCACCTACCAGCTGTCCTACTCGCTGGCCACCGCCCTCGCCCCCTCCCTCTTCACCGCCCTGCTCGCCGTGGACGGCCGGCTGCCCTGGGCCGTTCTGACCGTCGCCGCGCTCGGCGCCGCCCTGGCGCTGCTCCGGCTGGAGCGGCACCTGCCGGCCGAAGCCGTGCACGCCGAGCCCCCGGCCGCGTCCGACGGTCCCGCTCGGGCCGCGTCCGCAGCCGACCGCCGCCCAGCCACCGCGTCCGCCTGAACCGCGTCCGCCTGAACCGCGTCCCCGGTCCCGCCTTCGTCGCCCGCACGAGGAGCCACCCGCCATGAAGCGTCTCGCCACCGTCGCCCTGACCGCCCTCGCCCCCGTCTCCTGGGGCTCGACCTACGTCGTCGCGTCCGAACTGCTGCCGCCCGACCGGCCCCTGTTCACCGGCGTCATGCGGGCGCTGCCCGCGGGCCTGCTGCTGACCGCACTGGCCCGCACCCTGCCCAAGGGCGACTGGTGGTGGAAGTCCGCCGTCCTCGGCACGCTCAACATCGGCGCCTTCTTCCCCCTCCTGTTCCTCTCCGCGTACCGGCTGCCCGGCGGGGTCGCGGCCGTGCTCGGCTCCGCCGGTCCGCTGTTCGTCGTCGGCCTCGCCGCCCTCGTCCTCGGGGAGCGCGCGAGCCTGCGTACGGTACTGGCCGCCGTCGCGGCGGCGTTCGGCGTGAGCATGGTCGTCCTCAGGGCCGAGGCTGCGCTCGACCTGGCCGGTGTCGTCGCGGGCGTGGCCTCCTCCGCCTCCATGGCCGCGGGCACCGTGATGACCAAGCGCTGGGGCCGGCCCGAGGGCGTGGGGCCGCTCGCCATGACCGGCTGGCAGCTCACCGCCGGCGGCCTGGTCATCATCCCGGTGGCCGCCCTCGTGGAAGGCGCGCCACCCGCGCTCGACGGCAGGGCCCTGCTCGGCTACGGCTACATGATGCTGATCAACACCGGTATCGCCTACTGGCTCTGGTTCCGCGGCATCGGGCAGCTCGACGCGACCTCGGTCACCCTCCTCGGACCGCTCTCCCCGCTCACCGCGGCGGCCATCGGCTGGGCGGCCCTCGGACAGGCGCTCACCCCCGTACAGCTCGCCGGCATGGCGATCGCCTTCGCAGCCACCGTCGCCGGGCAACTGGCCGCAGCCCGCACCCACCAACCGTTCAGATCCACTGAAAAGAATGATCGGAACATTTCGATGGACCTGATCAATGGGCCGGTGCGACGGTAGATCCGCCGACACCGCACCGACCCGAGGGGGAGACACCCAGTGGCCGTCATGGACCGCGCCCGTACCGTTTCGCACGCCGAACCCGGCAGCACCGGCAGGAAGGGTGCCGCCGGGTTCGGCGTCCTCCTCGCCCTGCTCGCGACGGTCGTCTGGTCCGGCAGCTTCGTCGCCACCCGCGGCATGGCCGGGACCGTCCCGCCCGTCCAGGCGGTCTTCTGGCGCTGGATCATCGCGCTGCTCACCGTCGCTCCCCTCGCCGCCCGCCAGGCCTGGCGGCAACGCGCCCTGATCCGCCGACACCTGGGCTTCATCGCCCTCGCGTCGCTGTTCGGAGTCGCCCTGTACAACACGCTCGTGCACCAGGCCGGACTGACCACCTCGGCCTCCAACATGGGCACGATCATGGCCGCCTCGCCCGTGATCATGGCGCTGTACGCCCGCCTCGGCGGCGAACGCCTGGGTGCCCGCAGGACCTTCGGCATGCTGCTCGCCGCCTTCGGCGTGCTGCTGCTCGTCGGGGACGGCTCGATCGGCTTCGACTTCGCCGCCGGCGACCTGTGGATGTTCGCCGCGGCCCTCTCCTTCGCCACCTACAGCGCACTGCTCAGGCGCAAGCCCGCCGAACTCGGCGGACTGGCCTTCCTGCTCACCACCTTCGTCCTCGGCGCGCTGATGCTGGCCCCGGCCTACGCCGCCTCCCTGCACGCCCAGGGCGGCTTCGAGACGACGCCGGGCACCGTCGGACCGCTGCTGTACGTCGGGGTGTTCTCCTCGGCCGTCGCCTTCTTCGCCTGGAACAAGGCGGTATCGGTCATCGGGCCGGCCCGCGCGGGAGTCGTCTACTACCTCCAGCCGGTCTGCGTGGCGGGGCTCGGGCTCCTGCTGCTGGGCGAACCGACCGGACCGGAGCAGCTGGCCTGCATGGCGCTGATCCTCGGCGGGGTCGGGCTGGGAAGTGCCCGGCGGTAGGTTCGGCCTTATGACCGAGTGGGACATCAAGAAGCTGCGGATCCTGCGGACCCTCGCCGAACGGGGGACCGTGACCGCGACGGCCGAGGCCCTGCACATGACGCCCTCGGCCGTTTCGCAGCAGCTGACGAACCTCGCCCGGCAGCTGGGAGTCGCCCTGCTGGAGGCACAGGGCCGCCGGGTCCGCCTCACCGACGCCGCCCAGCTCGTGCTGCGGCACGCGGAGGCGGTGTTCGCGCAGCTGGAGCGGGCCGACGCGGAACTGGCCGGCTACCTCGCCGGGGACGCCGGCGAGGTACGGGTCGGCGCGTTCTCCACCGCCGTGCCCGCGCTGGTGGTCCCGGCGGTGGCGGAGCTGCGCAGGGCGCACCCGGGGGTGGAGGTCAGGGTGCGGGAGACCGAGGCCGCGGAGTCCTACGAGCTGCTGTCCGCCGGGGGCGTGGACCTCGCGCTGTCGCTGGCCGCCCACGCACCGACGGCGCGGGACCGGAGGTTCACCCGGGTCACGCTGATGGAGGACCCGCTGGACGTGGCGCTCCCGCCGGGGCACCCGCTGCGGGACGCGGGAGACCTGCGCCTGGCCGACCTGTCCGGGGACCCGTGGATCTACGGGGGCAGCGGACCGTGGTCGGAGATCGCCCGGGGCGCGTGCGAGGCGGCGGGCTTCGTCCCCGAACAGGCCCACTCCGCGTCGGGCTGGACGGCCATCCTGGCCATGGTCGAGGCGGGGATGGGCGTGGCCCTGGTCCCGCGGATGGTGTCGAGCCGGGCCTCGGGGGTGGCGGTGCGGGTACTGGCGCGGGACCGGCCGACGCGGCACGTCATCGCAGCCGTCCGCCGCGGCGCCGAGTCCGCCCCCGCGGTCGCCCACGTCCTCGCCGCCCTGCGAGCCGTCGCCGCGGCACGCTGACCGCTGCGCGGAGCCCCGCCCGGGCCCGGGGCCCGGTGCCTCCCGCGGGAGGCACCGCCCCGCGGGAGGCACCGCTCCCGCGGGGCGGGCAGAGCCCGGGAGCCCTCAGACCCGAGCGGCGGCGGAGTCGGAGGCCTGGGCCTTCAGCGCACGTTCGACGCCCGACCGGGACTCCGACACCAGACGCCGCAGCGCGGCGCTCGGGCCGGCCGAGGCCAGCCAGGCGTCCGTCGCGTCCAGGGTCTCCTGCGAGACCTGGAGCGCCGGGTACAGGCCCACCGCGATCTGCTGGGCGATCTCGTGGCTGCGGGTCTCCCAGACCTCCTTGACCACCGCGAAGAACTTCGCGGTGTACGGGGCCAGCAGCTCGCGCTGGTCGGACTGGACGAAGCCGCCGATCACGGCCTCCTGCACCGCGTTCGGCAGGTCGCCGGACTCCACCACCGAGGCCCACGCCGCGGCCTTCGCCGCCGCCGTCGGGCGAGCCGCCCGCGCGGTCGCCGCGTGCCGCTCGCCGGCCGCCGTCGCGTCCCGCTCCAGCTCCGCCGCGATCTGCGGCTCGTCCGCGACGCCCGTCGCGGCGAGCCGCTCCAGGAACGCCCACCGCAGCTCGGTGTCGACGGCCAGGCCCTCGACCTCGGCCGAGCCGTCCAGCAGCGCCGACAGGTACGCCAGCTGCTCCTCGGTGCGGGCCGATGCCGCGAACGCCCGCGCCCATGCCAGCTGGTGGTCACCGGCCGGCTCCGCCGCACGCAGGTGCTCCAGGGTGGCCTCGGTCCAGGCCGCCAGCCCCTCCTCGCGCCACGCCGGGTCCGCGTACAGGTCGATGGCCAACTTCACCTGGCGGTGCAGGGACTGCACGACGCCGATGTCGGACTCCTTGCCGATGCCCGAGAGCACCAGCGCGAGGTAGTCGCGGGTGGCGAGTTCCCCGTCACGCGTCATGTCCCAGGCCGACGCCCAGCACAGGGCACGCGGCAGGGACTCCGCGAAGTCGCCGATGTGGGCGGTGACCGCGGCGAGGGAGGCCTCGTCCAGACGGACCTTCGCGTACGACAGGTCGTCGTCGTTCAGCAGGAACACCGCCGGACGGGCACGTCCCACCAGCTCCGGCACCGTGGTCAGCGCGCCGTCGATGTCCAGCTCGATGCGGTCGGTGCGCACCAGCGCGCCGTCCTGGAGCTCGTACAGGCCCACCGCGATGCGGTGCGGGCGCAGCGTGGACTCGCCCTGGGCGCCGGCGGGCAGAGCGGGCGCCTCCTGGCGGATGCCGAAGGCGGTGATCACGCCGTTCGCGTCGGTGGTGACCTCCGGGCGCAGGACGTTGATGCCGGCCGTCTCCAGCCATGCCTTCGACCAGGCCGCCAGGTCGCGGCCCGAGGTCTCCTCCAGCGCGCCCAGCAGGTCCGACAGGCGGGTGTTGCCGAAGGCGTGCGCCTTGAAGTAGGCCTGCACCCCCTTGAAGAAGGCGTCCATGCCGACGTAGGCGACGAGCTGCTTGAGCACCGAGGCGCCCTTGGCGTACGTGATGCCGTCGAAGTTGACCATGACGTCGTCGAGGTCGCGGATGTCCGCCATGATCGGGTGCGTGGACGGCAGCTGGTCCTGCCGGTACGCCCACGTCTTCATGGAGTTGGCGAAGGTGGTCCACGCGTGCGGCCACTTCGAGCCCTCCGCGTACGCCTGGCACGCGATCGAGGTGTAGGTGGCGAACGACTCGTTCAACCACAGGTCGTTCCACCACTCCATGGTGACGAGGTCGCCGAACCACATGTGGGCGAGCTCGTGGAGGATGGTCTCGGCGCGCACCTCGTACGCCGCGTCCGTCACCTTCGAGCGGAAGACGTACTGGTCGCGGATGGTGACCGCGCCCGCGTTCTCCATCGCGCCCGCGTTGAACTCCGGCACGAAGAGCTGGTCGTACTTGGCGAAGGGGTAGTCGTAGGCGAACTTCTCCTGGAACCAGTCGAAGCCCTGCCGGGTCACGTCGAAGATCGCTTCTGCGTCGAGGAACTCGGCGAGCGAGGGGCGGCAGTAGATGCCGAGCGGTACGGACTGGCCGTCCCTGCCCTCGTACGAGCTGTGCACCGAGTGGTACGGGCCGACGATCAGCGCCGTGATGTACGAGGAGATGCGCGGGGTCGGCTCGAAACGCCAGACGGTGTCCTTGACGTCCGCCTGCGCCGCGCCCTCGGGAACGACCCGGGGGGAGTTCGAGACGACCGTCCAGCCCTCGGGGGCCGTCACGGTGAACTGGAACGTGGCCTTCAGGTCGGGCTGCTCGAAGCTGGCGAAGACCCGCCGGGCGTCCGGCACCTCGAACTGGGTGTACAGGTAGGCCTGCTGGTCGACCGGGTCGACGAAGCGGTGGAGGCCTTCACCGGTGTTCGTGTACGCGCAGTCCGCGACGACCCGCAGCTCGTTGGCCCCGGCAGCGAGGTGCGCCAGGGCGATCCGGGAGTCGCGGAAGACGGCGGCGACGTCCAGCGCCTTGCCGTTGAGGACGACCTCGTGCACCGCGGGGGCGACCAGGTCGATGAAGGTCTCCGCCCCGGCCTCGGCCGACTGGAAGCGCACGGTGGTCACGGACGGGTAGGTGCCGCCCTCCTGCGCACCGCTGAGATCGAGTTCGATCTCGTACGAGTCGACGGTGAGCAGCTTCGCACGCTGCTGAGCCTCTTCACGGGTGAGGTTCGTGCCTGGCACGCGGTCATCTCCTTCGATGGTGACGTTGCCCCGCCATCCTTCCATGGGGGCAGGGTCACCGCCCCGGAGTAATCCACGGGCGAACGCGAGGTCGGAAACCCGCCGGACGGACGAGCCCGTTCCCGGCAGGCTGCTGGGCATGACCATCAGACACCGGGCCAGGCCCATCGAGGAGGCGGCGCTCCAGGAGCTCCGCGCGCACGACGATGCGGGACGGCCACTCGTCCCGTACCCCGACGAGAAGGGCGGTGAGCCGCTGCGGTGCTGCCTGCGCCCCAGTGAGGTGGGGGAGCGGATCGCCCTCGTCTCGTACGCGCCGCTGCGCCGCTGGGCGGCCCGTACCGGCGCCGATCCCGGCGCCTACGACGAACAGGGGCCCGTCTTCGTCCACGCCGAGGCGTGCGGGGGCCCCGCCGGCGGCGACGCACACCCCTTCGTCCGGTCCGGGGCGCGGCGCACCGTCCGGCGGTACGACGCCCGCGGGCACATCCTCGGCGGGCGGCTCCTGGACCTCGGAGAAGATCCCGACGGGATGATCGAGCAGGCTCTCGGCGACGCCTTCGCCGACCCCGCGGTGGCCCTCGTGCACGTCCGCGCCGCCGAGTACGGCTGCTTCCTGTTCGAGGTGCGCCGGCCCTGACGTGCCCGGAGGGCGGGCGCCGTGCGGCGCCCGCCCTCCGGGCGGTGCGGTTCCGGGTGCGGGGTCAGCCGCGCAGCTCCTCGGCCACGAGCTCCGCGATCTGGACCGCGTTCAGCGCGGCGCCCTTGCGGAGGTTGTCGTTCGACACGAACAGCGCGAGGCCGTTGTCCACCGTCTCGTCGACGCGGATGCGGCCCACGTACGAGGCGTCCTGGCCTGCGGCCTGGAGGGGGGTCGGGATCTCGGAGAGCTCCACGCCCGCGGCGTCCTTCAGCAGCTCGTAGGCGCGCTCGACGCTGATCGGCCGGTCGAAGCGGGCGTTGATCTGGAGGGAGTGCCCGGAGAAGACCGGTACGCGCACGCAGGTGCCCGAGACCTTGAGCTCCGGGATCTCCAGAATCTTGCGGGACTCGTTGCGCAGCTTCTGCTCCTCGTCGGTTTCGAAGGAGCCGTCGTCGACGATCGAACCGGCGAGCGGGAGCACGTTGAAGGCGATCGGACGCTTGTAGACGCCCGGCTCGGGGAAGTCCACGGCACCGCCGTCGTGGACCAGCCCGGTCGCGCCCTCGGCAACGGCCTTGACCTGGCCGTCGAGCTCGGCCACACCGGCCAGGCCGGAGCCGGAGACCGCCTGGTAGGTGGTGGCGACCAGCGAGGTCAGGCCGGCCTCGTCGTGGAGCGGGCGCAGCACCGGCATGGCCGCCATGGTGGTGCAGTTCGGGTTCGCGATGATGCCCTTGGGGCGGTTCCGGATCGCGTGCGGGTTGACTTCGGAGACCACGAGGGGGACCTCGGGGTCCTTGCGCCAGGCGGAGGAGTTGTCGATGACCACGGCGCCCTGCGAGGCGACCTTCTCGGCCAGGGCCTTCGAGGTGGCGCCGCCCGCGGAGAAGAGCACGATGTCCAGGCCGGAGTAGTCGGCCGCGGAGGCGTCCTCGATGGTGATCTCGCGGCCCTCCCACTCGATCGTCGAGCCGGCGGACCGGGCCGAGGCGAACAGGCGCAGCTCGTCCACCGGGAACTTGCGCTCGGCGAGGATGCTGCGCATGACTGCGCCGACCTGACCGGTGGCTCCGACGATTCCGACCCTCACGGTGACTCCTTCTGCTCCGTACGACGCGGGCGCGCGTGGAGCCATCATGCGTTCGACCCCACGCGCCTTGTCCAATTCATTGTCCGAGGAACGGACGGTTTTCTGGATGCGCACCCCCGTGACGCCTGCGTGACGGGGGTGCCCCGCCGGCTCCGGAACAGCCGTTTTGCCTGGTCGGAGCCGGAGCCGGAGCCGGAGGGGAAACGGCCCGAGGGGGCGGTGCTCGTCAGAGCGCCGCCCCCTCGGGTTCCCCGCGGAAGGTGCTAGGGGAGGACCTTCTCGATCTGCACGCTGCCGGTGCCCGCGGCGGTGCCGCGGGCGTTGAGCAGCTCGACCTGGCCGAAGAACTGACGGCCCTCCGGGGCCGCGCCGGTGACCAGGACGTTCGCCGAGACCTGCGCGGTGGCGCCGGTGGCGAGGTTCACCGCGGCGGCCTCGTCGACCTGGACGGAGCCCAGGGCGGCCGAGAAGAACACGTCGCGGTAGTCGTAGGTGGTGGAGCCGGCCGGGACCGCGTAGCCGATCACCTTGACCGTGTAGGTGCCCGCGGCCGGGTTCACCAGGCTCACGGCCTCCTCGGAGTCGCCGTCGGCGGAGGAGCCCACCTTGACGCCGTCCTTGTAGACCTCAAGGTCGAGGTCGGCGGCGGTGTCGGACACCTTGCCGATCGCGACGTCGAGGCGGGAGGTGCCCGCGGGCACCGCGATCTCGGTGGTCTGGGTCTCACCGTCCGCGATGGTCGGCTTGGCGACCTTCGCGGAACCGAGCGGGCCGCCCTTGAGCTTGCCGCCGGAGATGGCCGCGCCGGAGTTCTTGACGCTCCACTGGACCGGGGCCGGGGTGCCCTGCTTCACCTCGGGCAGGACCTTGACCGCGGGGTCGAAGGCAGCGCCGAGCACGGAGACGTCCAGCGTGAACGGGTTGTCCAGGACCGGCGACGTACGACGGGCCTCGACCTCGATCTCCCAGACGCCCGGCGCCGGCTCGGGGTACGAGCGCACGTCGGGACGGCAGGTGTTGGCCGGGTTGTCGTAGTTCGGGTAGCAGTTGATGGTGGACGTGGGGTCCACCGGCACGCCGTACGGGTGGATCGCGATGAAGCGCGTCTGGGCGCCGGCCGCGAGACCGCTGAGCGCGACCTCCAGGCTCTTGGCACCCGGCGGCACCGTCACGAAGTACGACTTGTGCGAGTTGCGCTCCACGGTGGAGGACTGCGACAGGGAGAACGCCGGCGCGGCCAGGGGGGCGGAAGCCACGACGGTCGTCAGGATCTGCTTGTCGATGCCCTCGGTGGTCTCGTCGTCCAGCTGCAGGATGCCGCTGTGGACGCCGGCCGTCTTGGGCTTGGCCTCGACCTTGATGGTGACGGGCTTGTTCAGCGGCAGGGTGACGTAGTCGTAGCCGCCGATGACCTTGAAGGTGCCGTCGTTGTTGCGCCAGCTCAGGTCGTGCCGGGTGCCGTACTTGACACCCGTGGTGCGGGTGACGACGACGTTGTAGACCTTCTTCTGGCCGACCTTGAGGCCGCCCTCGCGGTCGTACAGGCCGGTGCCGAAGCCCGGGGTCTTCAGGAACTGGTCGATCGCGGTGTCGACCGGCGCCTTGACGGTGAACTCGTTGGCCCTGGCGTCGCGCTGGATGGACTCCCACGCGCCGTTCACGTCGATCAGACCCGAACCCTGCGCGTGCGCCGGGACGTCGTGGATCTTCTTCGCGGAACTCGTCAGCGCGATGCGCAGGGAGGCCGGGGTCAGCTTGATGTTCTGCTGCTTCGCGGCCGAGATCAGCAGGGCGCTCGCGCCCGCGGCCTGCGGCGAGGCCATCGAGGTGCCCTGGAGCATGCCGTAACCGGCCGGCAGGGTGTAGCCGGCCTCCTTCACCGGCGCGCCGGGCAGCCAGGTCTGGATGGTGTTGATGGCCGCGCCGGGGGCGCTGATGGTCGGCGTGAAGCCGCCGTCCTCACGCGGACCGCGCGAGGAGAAGGGGAACATGTTGTACTTCGTGCTCACGCCGGAGCCGTAGTTGGCGGCCCAGGTCTCCTTCGAGACCGAGGCGCCCACGGAGATGACCTTGTCCGCGAGGGCCGGGTCGCCGATGGTGTTCAGCCCCGGGCCGGAGTTGCCGGCGGAGATGACCAGCTGGACCCCGTAGGTGTCGATGAGGTTGCGGTAGAGCTCGGCGCGCGCGTTGTTGCCGTCGTTCAGCGCCGGCAGGCCGCCGATGGACATGTTGACGATGTCCACACCGCGGTTGACGACGAGGTCGATCATGCCCTCGGTCAGCGCGATGTTGGTGCAGCCGCCGGACCAGGAGCAGGCGCGCGAGGAGACGAGCTTGGCGCCGGGCGCCTCGCCGTTCATCTTGCCGCCGAAGAGGCTGTTGGCGGCGGTGATGCCGGCGACGTGCGTGCCGTGCTCGGACTCGATGATGCCGATGTTGACGAAGTCGACCTTCTTGCCGACCCAGTCCCCGCCCAGCGGGTCCATCGGGACGTCCTTGCGGATCTCGATCACGAACGGGATCCGCTCGGCGACGTCGGTCGCCGGGTTGTCCGTGCCGAAGTAACCGATCTGGTAGCCGTCCTTGTACGGCTTCATCGGCTCGTTGTTGGTGAAGTCGCCGTCCTGGTCGGTGTCGACACGCACGGTGCCGGCGGCCGCGTCGTACAGCATGCCGAACCGGTCGGTGGTGTCCCCGTCCCGGTTGACGTCACCCTTCATGTCACCGTTCGCGGTGATCGACTCGCTGAAGCGGCTCCACTGGAAGCTGCCTTCGGGCGCCTTCCAGCTCTGGCCGCCCGCGGTGAAGGTGCCGCCCGCGGTGGTGACCGGGGTGATCTGGGCCCGCCAGGTACCGTCGTTGTCGGTGATCGGGTCGGTCGCCGTCACCCAGTCGACGATCTTGCGCTCGCCGGTGGTGGTCTTCTGCAGGGCCGGGTGGCCGAGGTCGACACCCGAGTCCATGATGCCGATCGTCACACCGCGGCCGTCGGCCTGCGGGTTCTGCGCGACGAAGTCGACCGCCCCGGTCTCGAAGGATGGGTTGTACGGGTTCTTCGCCGGGGTGTTCTGGTCCGGCGCCGCGTACGTCCCGGCCGAGGTCTTCTTGGCCGTGCCGCTCTCCCGGCCGGCGTCGGGCCGCGGGTCGGGCAGCTGGATCTCGTGACGCAGGTCGATGCCGTGCACCGAGGACAGCTTGGCGGCCGCCTTCAGCGCGGCCTCCGCCTTGCCGGTCGGCAGGGTGGCGCGCACGTAGCCCAGGTTGTCGTAGGTCCGGCCGACCGAGGCGCCCTGGACGGAGTCCAGCTGGTCGGCGACCTGCTTGGTCTGGCCGGGGGCGGTCGCGACCATGACGGTGACGTTCGCGTCACCCTTGGCCTTGGCCTCCTGGAGGAGCTCGACGTCGGCCGAACCGAGCTTCTGGTCAGCGGACTTGACGGCCGGTGAGGTGCCCGGGGTGTCCGTGCCGGTCGCCGCGAACGCGGGCACGGCGCCGCCGGCCACGAGGGCGGCGACCAGGCCGGCCGCGGCCGCGACGCGCACGGCACGTCTGGCCCCGGGTATGGAGCTGGGGGATTCGAGGGTCATCAGCATCCCTGGTAAGTGAAAGATACGGTCCGGATTTCGGTGCCGGATGACCGGTCAGCTTTGCGCAACGGACCGCTCTTTGGGGAGGGATGTCATCGACCGAGACCTACCGTGGCGGACACTCGCCAGTGCGGTGTTTCCGCCAGTGAGCCCGTATCCGGGCACAGTGGTGCGAAACCCTGGGGCCAAGTAGTCGATTTATCGACATGGCGGCCCCGAGTCGACACCGGCGCGAGGCCGGGCGCCGGCACCGGTGTGACAGATTTCGAGCGATCAGCGCTCGCGCGTGCGCGCGTAGTGGCGCGAGGCCTTCGCCCTGTTCCCGCAGGACGACATCGAGCACCACCGCCGCGTTCCGTTGCGCGAGGTGTCGTGGAAGTGCAGGATGCACGTCTCCGAGGCGCAGGCGCGGATCCGCTCGGGCGTCGAGCTCAGCAGGTCGAGGTAGTCGCGCGCGGCCGTCCAGGCCGGACCCCAGGCCGGATCGGCGAACTCGGCCCGCTCGCCGGGACCTTCGGGGGTCAGGGTGGCGCGGATGCGGCCGTGCTCCAGTACGGCGTCCACGAGTGCCCGTGCACTGTCGTCGGCCGGGTCCGCCACCGCGCGGGCCAAGGCCTCGCGCGCGGTCATCAGGTGGACGAGGGTCGGGGCGTCGGCCTGGAACCGGTCGGCCAGTCCGGTGGACCGCAGCCAGACCGCGAGCCCTTCGACCCGGCCGAGACCGAAGGCGCCGGCGAAGAGGTCGACGGGCTCACCCTCGCGCATCCAGCGCGTGTTCAGCAGGTCGAGGGCGATCGGCTCCCCGGTCAGGGGTCGCGGGTCCGCAGTCGTCATGTCCCTCTCCTCATTCACTAACCCCTCAAGGATACGTGAACGGTTGACGCCCTCCTCCCTAACCCCTAAAGTGCATGTAGAAGGTTAGAACTCGTTGAACGGCCTCTGGGGAAGGACCCGTCATGACCACCGCCATCAGCAAGCTCCGCACCGGGCACGTCGGCCTGAACGTCACCGATCTGGACCGCTCGCTCGCCTTCTACCGGGACGCCCTCGGCTTCCAGGCGCTGGAGGAAGGCAAGGAGGAGGGCCGCCGCTTCGCCTTCCTGGGCCAGGACGGCGAGCCCGTCCTCACGCTCTGGCAGCAGGCCGACGGCCCCTTCGTGCCAACCGCTGCGGGCCTGCACCACCTGGCCCTCTCGGCCGGCACGGTCGAGGAGGTGCGCGCGTACGAGGAGCGGCTGCGCGGCCTGGGCGTCACCTTCGCCCACGAGGGCCTCGTCGCGCACGGCGAGGGCACGGCCTCCGGCGGCATCTTCTTCCACGACCCCGACGGCATCCGCCTGGAGATCTCCGTACCGGCCGGTGCCGAGGGTGCCCCCGCTCCCACCGCAGGGGCGCCGACCTGCGGGTTCTTCTCATGAGCGGGGTCTATCACCGGGGTTCGCTGGCGGTGCAGGAGCGGGTCGGCGTGCGCGGGCCGGCCGAGCACGTCGGCCGTTCGATCACAACGGGCATCCGCGACGTCGCCGCGGCCTTCCTGGAGCTCCAGCCGCACCTGGTCGTCGGGGCCGCGGACGGCGCCGGCCGGATGTGGGCCTCCTGGCTCACCGGGCCGCCCGGCTTCGTGCGGGCCACCGGCCCGCACCGGATCGCCGTCACGAGCGGTCCGCTCGCGGGTGATCCGCTCGCCGAAGCGCTGGCCACGGCCGGGACCCGGCTCGGGACCCTCGCCCTCGACCCGCGCACCCGGCGCCGGATGCGGCTCAACGGAACGCTCGCGACGACCCCGCGGGGCTTCGCCGTCGAGGCGGAGCAGGTCTTCGCCAACTGTCCGAAGTACCTGCAGAAGCGGCAGCCGCTGGAACGGGTCGCGGAGGGGGCCGGAGTGGTGCACCGCGGGGACGCGCTCACCGCCGGCCAGGTGCGGACCGTACGGGCGGCCGACACCTTCTTCGTCGCCACCACGGGACCGGACGGGGCCGACGCCAGCCACCGCGGCGGCTTGCCGGGCTTCGTGGAGGTGCTGTCACCGGCCGAGCTGGCCTGGCCCGACTACGCGGGCAACTCCATGTTCCTGACCCTGGGGAACCTGACCGCCGACCCGCGGGCCGGGCTGCTCTTCCCGGACTGGGAGAGCGGGGCCGTCCTCCAGCTCAGCGGCCGGGCCCGGACGGAGTTCGCGTCCGACGGCAGCCGTCGCACCCGCTTCAGGGTGGAGTCGGTGGTGGAGGCCGTACATCCGGGGCGGCTGTTGTGGAGCACCCCGGAGTACTCCCCTCACCTCGGGAGCACCACCAGGTAGGCGGCGGGCTCGCGGTCACCGGAAGCCGTCAGGGCGGTCCGGATGACCGCGGCCTGCTGCTCGGGCCAGTCCCGGAGCTTGCGCGGGGTGATGTGGACGACGGTCACCCCGAGCCGCTCCAGGGCCTCCCGCTTGCGCACGCACGCGGACCACCCCTCGTCCTCCCCCTGACGCGGCGCGCGGGTGTCGATCTCCACGGCCACGGCGTGCTCGGGCCAGAACGCGTCGACGCCGCCGAGGTGCGGACCGCCGGGGATCCGCAGGTCCACGTTCCATACGGGGTCGGGCAGTCCATGGCCGCGGACGACCTGGTAGAGCCGGTCCTCGGCGATCGCCCGGCCCTCCGCCAGCAGGGACTCGACGGCGTCGACCACGTGCGGCCGGTTCAGCAGCCGGGCCACCGTCAGCTCCCGTACGACGGCGGCCGGTTCGCACGCCCCGCTGCGGACCGCCTCGCTCAGCAGCCGGCGTACGGTACCGGCGTCGTCGAGCTGCGCGACGGCGTCGGCGACGGCCCGCGCGACGGGCGCCACGGGCAGCCCGGTGACCTCCTGGGGCCGGGGCGCGGTGTGCACGCGCACGATCCGCACGTCGCCGGTGGACCGCAGCCGCCGGGTGCCCGGCACCAGGACGTCGATGTGCGAGAGGGCGAGCAGCGGGGGCGCGGAGGGGAAGCGGTACAGGGCCAGGGCCGCCAGCCCGGTGATCATGGCCTCGCCCGCGCCGCGCCGGCCCGCGTACAGCAGCGCCGCGTGCAGCCGTTCCTCGCTGGTCGCCGGCCCGGTGTGGAGCAGGAACACACCGGGCAGGATCTGCTGCCAGGGCCGCTCGGCGGCCTCGGAAGCGCTCACGCCGTGCTCGCGCAGCTGGGCGAGGGTCAGCACGCGCGGGCTGTTGCCGGTGAGGTGGGCGAGGGGGAGGGGTGCGTTGTGGTTCATGACGCGGTGATTCCCTCAGGCCATGGCCTTGCTAACCCCTGTTACACGCTCGTCGGCAAATCCGGACAAGCCGGGGCTAAAGTACGGGCGTTCGACTGCCGATGAGGTGCGCCCGTACGGGTGACCGGACCGCACCGCGGTTGCCGGGGCTCCGCCCGGACCCCGCCCGGACCCCGCCCCGGAGAGGCTGGATCGTCCAGCCCGTCCGGGGCGCGAGGCCCGGAGCCGGGCAGAGCACGGGCCCGGGGCCGGTCAGCCGGCCGCCGCGTCGCACCGCTGCGCGGCAAGGGCCCGGGCCAGGTCGTCGCGGGACTCCAGGACCAGGCGGCGCAGCGCCGGGGCGGCGGCCTCGTGTCCGGCCAGCCAGGCGTCCGTGGCGTCCAGCGTGGCGGCGTCGCCCTGGAGCGAGGGGTAGAGCCCCTTGACAATGTCCATCGCGATCTGGATCGACCGGTCCGACCACACCCGCTCGATGACCTCGAAGTAGCGCCCCGCGTGGGCCGCCAGCAGGTCCCGCTGCGACGACTGCTGCATACCCGCGATCGTCGCCTCCACCAGGGCGTTCGACAGCGCGTCCGACTCGACGACCGCGGCCCATGCCTGGTCCTTCACCGCCTGCGAGGGGCGAGCCGCCAGGCACCGCACCTGGTGCCGCTTGCCCGACGCCGTGTCGTCCCGCGCCAGTTCGGCGGCGAGGACTGCCTCGTCCACCGCACCGTGCGCGGCCAGCGGCAGCAGGAAGTCCCAGCGCAGCTCCTGGTCCACCTCCAGCCCGTCGATCCGCGCCGAGCCCTCCAGCAGCCCGAGGAGCAGCTGGAAGTCGCCCTCGGTCGCCGCGCTCGCCGCGAAGAACCGAGCCCAGGTCAGCTGGTGCTCCGACCCCGGCGCCGCCGCCCGCAGCTCGTGCAGCGCTCCCGCCGCCAGGTCCCGGCCGACCTGCTCGCGCCGGTCCGGCGCCGCGTAGTGGGTGACCGAGGCGCGAGCCTGCGCGTGCAGCTGCTGCAGGACGCCGACGTCCGTCTCCCGGCCCGCGTGCGCCAGTACCAGCGAGACGAAGTCGTGCGCCGGCATCAGGCCGTCCCGCGTCAGGTTCCACAGCGCCGACCAGCTCAGCGCCCGCGCCAGCGGATCCGTCAGGTCGCCCAGGTGCGCGCGCAGCGCGGCCAGCGAACCCTCGTCGAAACGGACCTTGCAGTAGGTGAGGTCCTCGTCGTTGACCAGGACCAGGTCGGGCCGGTCCTGCCCGGACAGCTCCCCGATCACCGAGCGGGATCCGCGGACGTCGGCCTCGGCTCGCGCGTAGCGGACCAGCGAGCCGTCCGGCTCCCGCCGGTACAGGCCGACGCCGACCCGGTGCGGACGCAGCTCGTCGCCCTCCTGGACGACGGCGAGCTCGGCGATCCGCCCCTGGGCGTCGTGGGTCACCACCGGCGTCAGCACGTTCACGCCCGCCGTCTGCAGCCAGGCCCGCGACCACTCGGTCATGTCGCGGCCGGACACCTCGCCGAGTACCGACAGCAGGTCGTCGAGGGTGGTGTTCCCGTAGGCGTTCGCCTTGAAGTAGCGGCGCGCGCCCTCCAGGAACGCCTCCCGGCCCACGTAGGCGACCAGCTGCTTGAGCACCGCCGCGCCCTTGGCGTAGGTGATGCCGTCGAAGTTCAGCTTCGCGTCCTCCAGGTCACGGATGTCGGCCGTGATCGGGTGCGTGGACGGCAGCTGGTCGGCGCGGTAGGCCCACGCCTTGCGGTTGTTGGCGAAGGTCACCCAGGCCTGGTCGAAGCGGGTGGCCTCGACGAGCCCGAAGGAGCCCATGAAGTCCGCGAAGGACTCCTTCAGCCACAGGTCGTCCCACCACTTCATGGTGACCAGGTCGCCGAACCACATGTGCGCCATCTCGTGGAGGATCACGTTCGCGCGCCGCTCGTACGAGGCCTGCGTGACCTTGCCGCGGAAGATGTACTCCTCCCGGAAGGTCACCATCCCCGGGTTCTCCATGGCGCCCAGGTTGTACTCCGGCACGAAGGCCTGGTCGTACTTCCCGAAGGGGTAGGGGTAGTCGAAGATCTCGTGGAAGAGGTCGAAGCCCTGCTTGGTGACGAGGAAGACGTCGTCCGCGTCGAAGTGCTTCGCCAGGCCCTTGCGGCACATGGCGCCCAGCGGGATGGTCAGGTCGCCGCGGGTGTAGGTGTCCGTCACGTAGTGGTACGGCCCCGCAACCACGCAGGTGATGTACGTGGAGATCGGCGCGGTCTCGGCGAAGCGGCGGGTCCGGCCCTCGCGGGACTCCTCGGCGCCGTTGCTCCACACCTGCCAGCCCTCCGGCGCGGTGACCTCGAAGCGGTAGGGCGCCTTCAGGTCGGGCTGCTCGAAGTTCGCGTACACCCGGCGGGCGTCGGCCGGTTCGTACTGCGTGTAGAGGTAGACCTCGCCGTCCTCCGGGTCCACGAAGCGGTGCAGGCCCTCGCCCGTCCGGCTGTACGCACAGTTCGCGTCCACCACCAGGACGTTCTCGGAGGCCAGGCCGTCCAGGGCGATCCGGGCCCCGTCGAAGACGGCGGACACGTCCAGCGCCCGCCCGTTCAGGGTCACCGAGTTCACCGACGGCGCGATCAGGTCCGCGAAGGTGGCACCGCCGGGCGTCGCGGCCCGGAAGCGGATCGTCGTCACCGAGCGGAAGGTCCGCGGGCCCTCGGCCGGCTCGGCCTCGTCCACCGCCGAGCTGATGTCGAGGACGACCTCGTACCCGTCGACGGACAGCAGCTCGGCCCGCTCGCGGGCCTCCTCGCGGGACAGATTCTCTCCGGGCACCTGCACTCCTTCGTGCGCGATCGCGTTCTTGACCGAATCCTCGCACGAGGGGGAATGCGTGCGGCGGCGTCCTGGTTGGCGACGGAGGACATGCGCCGTTGACGCCTTTTTCCACCTGAGACCGACACCGAGGAGAGACATGAGCGAGACCCAGGTGCGCGAGAAGACCCCGGTCGACTTCTGGTTCGACCCGCTCTGCCCTTGGGCCTGGATGACGTCCCGTTGGATGCTGGAGGTCGAGAAGGTCCGCGACGTCGAGGTGCGCTGGCACGTGATGAGCCTGGCCGTGCTCAACGAGAACAAGCTCGACGAGCTGCCCGAGGTCTACCGCGAGCTCCTCGGCCCCAAGGGCTGGGCGCCGGTGCGCGTGGTGATAGCCGCCCAGCAGAAGCACGGCGACGAGATCACCGGCAAGCTCTACACCGCGCTCGGCACCCGCATCCACAACGAGGACAAGGGCGCGACCCGTGAGGTGATCGCCGAGGCGCTGGCCGAGGTCGGCCTGCCGGCCGAGCTGCTCGCGTACGCCGACTCCGACGAGTACGACGAGGTGCTGCGGGCCTCGCACGACAACGGCATCGACCGCGTGGGCCAGGAGGTCGGCACTCCGGTGATCTCCGTTCCGGGCGCCGACGGCGAGGGCGACGTCGCCTTCTTCGGCCCCGTCGTGACCCCGACCCCGCGCGGCGAGGCCGCCGCCCGGCTGTGGGACGGCACCCTGCTCGTCGCCTCCACGCCCGGCTTCTACGAGATCAAGCGGACCCGCACCAAGGGCCCGTCCTTCGAGTAGCCCGTACGGCGAGGACACAGAAGACCCCCGTGAGTCACGTCCTCACGGGGGTCTTCCGCTGGACACCCCGGCCAGTGAAGGTTGAGAAGACGATCACGAGGCTGGGGGCACCTCCCGGCGGTAGCTGGGGGAGGGCTCGGGCGTGCGATCAGCCCTTGACGGGGATCAGCAGCGGGGTGTTGGCCTTGGCGTCGGCGTAGCGCCGGGAGACGTCCTGCCAGTTGACGACGTTCCACATCGCCTCGATGAAGTCCACCTTCTGGTTCTTGTACTGCAGGTAGAAGGCGTGCTCCCAGGCGTCGAAGACCAGGATCGGGGTGCTGGCGACACCCACGTTGCCCTGGTGGTCGTAGACCTGCTCGACGACGAGGCGGCCGCTGACGGGCTCGTACGCGAGCACGCCCCAGCCGGAACCCTGCGTGGCGGAGGACGCGAAGGTCAGCTGCTTCTTGAACTTCGCGAAGGAGCCGAAGGACTCGGTGATCGCGTCGGCCAGCTCGCCCAGGCCGTCGGCCGCGGTGGGCTCGCCGCCGCCCTCGCCGGTCTTCGGGCTGGCCATGTTGTGCCAGTAGATGCTGTGCAGGATGTGGCCGGAGAGATGGAACGCGAGGTTCTTCTCCAGGCCGTTGAGCGCGCCCCAGTTCTCCTTGTCGCGCGCCTCCGCCAGCTGCTCCAGGGTGTTGTTGGCGCCCGTGACGTAGGCCGCGTGGTGCTTGTCGTGGTGCAGCTCGATGATCTGCGGGTTGATCACCGGCTCCAGCGCCGCGTAGTCGTACGGAAGCTCAGGAAGCGTGTAGATGGCCATGCGTGTTGTCCGGTCCCCTCGGCGTGCCAATCGCTAATTGCAATTAATGCGCAACTGCACGCTAGCAGTATCTATTCCCAGTCACACGTAAGGGTTGCCTCTGTGCGACGCAGGCGGGCCCCGTGCTTCCGCACGGGGCCCGCCTGGTGGTCGAAGGGTGTTCAGCGGGCGACGGCCGCCCGGCGCTGCAGCGCGTATCCGGTCACGGCCAGGGCCACGGCGAGCCCGCCGGTGAAGATCACCTGCACTCGGGTGTCCTCACCCCGAGCCATGAGCACGAGGACCCCGGCCACCCCGGCCAGCGCCACCCAGGTCAGGTACGGGAACCCCCACATCCGCACCACGAGCTTCTCCGGAGCCTCGCGCTCCAGCCGGCGGCGCAACACGCTCTGCGAGACGGCGATGAAGCCCCAGACGACGAGGATGACGCCGCCGACCATGTTCAGCAGCCAGGCGAACAGGGTGTCCGGGTACCAGTACGACAGCAGCACGGTGGCGAAGCCGAAGCCGGAGGAGGCGAGCACGGCCCGGCGCGGGACGCCGCCGGCGACCCTGCCCAGCGCCCGGGGCCCCTGGCCGCGGGAGACGAGGGAGTGGGCCATGCGCGAGGAGCCGTAGATGTTGGCGTTCATCGCGGACAGCAGGGCGATCAGGATGACCACGTTCATGATGTCGCCGGCGGCCGGGATGCCCAGGTGGTCCAGGGTGGCCGCGTACGGGCCGTCCTCCCTGACCTCCGGGTCGTTCCACGGCAGCAGGGTGACGATGACGAGCATGGAGCCGACGTAGACGACGGCGATGCGCCACATGGTGGTCCTCACCGCCGTGGCCACCCCCTTGACCGGGTCCTCCGACTCGGCGGCGGCGATGGTGACCGTCTCCAGTCCGCCGTAGGCGACGACCGAGGCCAGCAGGCCGACCAGCAGGCCGTCCACGCCGCCGGGCAGGAAGCCGCCGCCGTGGAGCAGGTTGGCCGTGCCGGCTGCGTCGGTGCCGGGCAGCAGGCCGAGGACGGCCAGCACGCCCAGCCCCAGGAAGAGGGCGATGGCACCGATCTTGAGGGCCGCGAACCAGAACTCGAACTCGCCGAAGTTCGAGACGGCGGCCAGGTTGGAGCCACAGAACAGTGCCATGAAGACCAGCACCCACATCCACGACGGGGTGCCCGGGAACCAGCCCGTCATGATGTGCGCCGCACCGATGGCCTCGATGGCCACGCCCACGCACAGCAGCGCCCAGAACATCCAGCCGACGGTGAACCCGGCCCACGGGCCGATCGCCCGTTCCGCGTGCACCGAGAAGGAGCCGGAGGCGGGGTTGGCGGCGGACATCTCGCCGAGCATCCGCATCACGAACATCACGAGCAGTCCGGACGCGGCGTAGGCGAGCACGATCGAGGGACCCGCCGCGGCGATGCCGGCCCCGGATCCGACGAAGAGTCCGGCGCCGATGACACCGCCGAGCGCGATCATCGAGAGGTGGCGCTGCTTGAGTCCGTTGCCGAGCGGGGATCCGGCGTCGGTCCGCGGCGGCTCGGGGCGTGCGGCGGTACTGCTGTGGCTCATGGGGAGGTGCCTGTCGGTGCGGGGGCGAAGCGGCCCCAGTGTGCCGAGCGTCCGATCACCGGACGTTCTCTGTCCGATATCCGGACAGCCGCTTCACGGGCCGTGATCGACTCCGTACGGCCCGGGAACGGCAGGACCCCCCGCGCCGCGGCGCGGGGGGTCCTGCCGTTCCCGGGCCGGTGATCCGGCAGACAGGCCGACGGGCAGGCAGGTGGGTCAGCCGGCCCGCCGGTCCCGCAGCTCGCGCACGCCCGCCACCGCGAGGACCAGCAGTGCGGCGCCCGTCGACCACAGCAACTGCGGCCGCGCGGAGTCGTCGAACAGCATCAGGACCAGGACCGCCACCATCCCGGCCAGGGCGGCCCAGGTCGCGTACGGGAACAGCCACATCGGCAGGACCAGCCGCTCGGGCGTGTCCCGCTCGATCCGGCGGCGCAGCTTCAGCTGGGAGACCGCGATCAGTGCCCACACGAACAGCAGCACGGCGCCGACCGCGTTGAGCATGTAGAGGAAGATCGTGTCCGGCCACAGCAGGTTGAGCACCACCGAGGCGAAGCCGAAGGCCACCGAGGCGAACACGGCCCGGCGCGGCACGCCGCCGCCCGAGACCCGCAGCAACGACTTCGGCGCCTCTCCGCGCTCGGCCAGCGAGAAGATCATGCGCGAGGACCCGTACAGGTTCGCGTTGAGTGCCGACAGCAAGGCCACGAACACCACGATGTTCATGATCTGGCCGGCCCCCGGGATGCCGATGGAGTCCAGGACCGCGACGTACGGGCTCTGTCCCGGCTCCAGCGAGTCCCACGGCAGCAGTGTCACGATGACCACCATCGAGCCGACGTAGAAGAAGAGGATGCGCCACACGGCGCTGCGCACCGCACGGGAGACCGACCGGGCCGGGTCGTCGGACTCGGCTGCCGCGATCGTGACGACCTCCAGGCCGCCGAAGGCGAAGACGACCGCGAGCATGCCGGCCACCACGCCGCCGAAGCCCTCGGGGAAGAAGCCGCCGTGGCCGGTGAGGTTCGCCATGCCGACCGGATCCGTGTCCGGGAGCAGGCCGAAGACCGCGAGGGTGCCCAGGACCAGGAAGAGCACGATGGCGCCGACCTTGAGCGCGGCGAACCAGAACTCGAACTCGCCGAAGTTCTTCACCGCGGCGAGGTTGCTCACGGTGAAGACCACCATGAAGAGCAGCACCCACACCCACTGGTCGACCGAAGGCACCCAGCCGTTCGCGATCTTCGCGGCGCCGGTGGCCTCCACGGCGAGCACCACGACGAGCAGGAACCAGTACAGCCAGCCCGCCGAGAAGCCGGCCCAGCGGCCGAGCGCCCGCTCCGCGTAGACGGAGAAGGAGCCGGAGGCCGGCATCGCGGCCGACATCTCGCCCAGCGCGCGCATCACCAGCATCGCGAGGACGCCGGCCAGGAGATAGGAGCAGATGATGGCGGGGCCGGCGATGCCGATGCCCGCGCCGGAGCCGACGAAGAGGCCGGCGCCGATCACGCCGCCCAGCCCCAGCATGGTCAGGTGGCGCTGCTTGAGACTGTGACTGAGGGGTTCCGCGGGCAGCTCGCCCGTTGTGGGAGGTGCTTCTGGCAGGCGCTCACGCATGAGAAGTGCTCGTACTCTCGTTCGGCCCAGCGATGGTGGGGACCCCGCCGTGGGCTTAGCGGGATCCAACAGTCTCGCCGAGTGGCGGTCGTCCGTGCAAAACGGACGCGTTGTTGGATGTTGCACGTGACGGGGGTCACGTTGGCTCGATCGGGGGAGTGAGCTTTGTTGGTTCCCCACCATCGCGGGGAGCAGGGCTTTGTCCCGGGCGGCGGTGGGGCGACCCCGGACCGCGGACTAACGTCGGTGATCGTCCCCACCCCCACCACCTCGCGGAGCCCCCTCATGAGCACTGCTTCCGTCACCCTCCGGCCCGGCGTCGTCCTCGCCGACCTGCTGCCCGCGAGCCGCGTGCGCGATATCGCGCTCGTCGTCGGCGGCGCCGCCCTGACCGGGATCGCCGCGCAGATCGCGGTGCCCGTGCCCGGCTCCCCGGTCCCTGTCACGGGCCAGACCTTCGCCGCACTGCTCGTCGGCACCGCCTTCGGTGCCCGCCGCGGCTTCCTCTCGCTGGCGCTGTACGCCCTCGTCGGCATGGCCGGCGTGCCGTGGTTCGCGGGCGGCACCTCCGGCGCGGGCGGCGCGTCCTTCGGCTACGTGCTCGGCATGCTGCTCGCCGCCACCGTCGTCGGCGCCCTCGCGCGGCGCGGCGCCGACCGCTCGGTCCTGCGTACGGCGGGCGCGATGGCCCTCGGCTCCGCGGTCATCTACGCGGTGGGCGTGCCGTACCTCATGGCCGCCACCGGGATGTCCCTGAGCGCCGCCGTCGCGGCGGGCCTGACCCCGTTCCTGATCGGCGACGCCCTCAAGGCGGCCCTCGCGATGGGCGTCCTGCCGGCCGCCTGGAAGCTGGTGGGCCGGCGCGGCTGATGTCGACGCCCCGGTACCGGCCGGAGTCCGGCCCGCCTTCGGGTTTCGAGGCGGGCCGGACTCCGGCAGACGCACGGGAAGGGCGGGGCCGGCTCAGCCCTGGACGGCGGCCCGCCTGCGGCGCCGGTCCAGGACCACGCCGACGGCCACGACTAGACCGGCGACGAGCGTGGACAGGGTGACGACCTCGCGGTTCGCGTCGTCGACGAACATGTAGCCGATCACGAACGTGATCAGGCCGGCGGTGGCCCAGGTGAGCCACGGGAACAGCCACATCTTCACAGTGAGCTTCTCCGGGGCCTCGCGGACCAGGATCCCGCGCATCCTCAGCTGGGTGAGGCAGATCACCAGCCACACGAAGAGCGCGATGGCACCGGAGGAGTTCAGGAGGAAGTTGAAGACCGTGTCCTTGAAGGCGTAGTTGAAGTAGACGGCGACGAAGCCGAAGACCGTGGAGCCGAGGATCGCGGCGACCGGCACGCCCTTGGCGTTGACCTTGGCGAACGCCCGGGGGGCGTCGCCGCGCTCGCCGAGCGAGAACGCCATGCGCGAGGCGGTGTAGAGGCCCGAGTTCAGGCAGGACAGCACGGCGGTCAGGACGATGACCTCCATGATCGTGCCGGCGTGGGCGATGCCGATCGAGTCGAGGGCGGCGACGTAGGAGCCCTTCTCGGTGATCGACTTGTCGTTCCAGGGGAGCAGCGTCAGCACGACGAAGATCGAGCCGAGGTAGAAGACGCCGATGCGCCAGATCACGGAGTTGGTGGCCTGCGTAACGGCCTTGCGGGGGTTCTCCGACTCGCCGGCGGCGAGAGTGACGATCTCACTGCCCATGAAGGAGAAGACGACCATCAGCACACCGGTGAGGACCGCGCCGTACCCGTTGGGGAAGAAGCCGCCGGTGTCGGTCAGGTGCGCGAAGCCCGCGCCGGGGTTGTCGGAGCCGGGCAGCACGCCGAAGACGGCCAGCATGCCGATGACGACGAAGGCGCCGATGGCGACGACCTTGACGCCCGCGAACCAGAACTCGAACTCACCGTAGGAGGCGACCGAGCCGAGGTTGGTGGCGGTCAGCACCGCCATCACGATCAGGGCCCAGGCCCACTGCGGGACGGCCGGGATCCAGCTCTCCAGGATGGCGGCACCGGCGGTGGCCTCGACCGCGAGGACGACGACCCAGAAGAACCAGTAGAGCCAGCCGATGGAGAAGCCCGCCCAGCGGCCGAGCGCGCGGTCGGCGTAGGCCGAGAAGGAACCCGAGTTCGGGCTGGCGGCGGCCATTTCACCGAGCATCCGCATCACGAAGACCACCATGGCGCCGACGAGGGCGTAGGAGATCAGGATGGCGGGACCGGCCTTGGCGATGCCGCCACCGGAGCCGACGAAGAGACCGGCGCCGATGACGCCGCCGATGGCGATCATGGACAGGTGGCGGTTCTTGAGACCGGCCTTCAGACCGTCGGAGGGCAGGCCCTCACCGGGGTTACCGGTGGAATCGCCTGCCTTCTGAAGGGTCGTCGTGGAGCTCATGGACGAATCCTTAGGTTCTCGGGTTGCGAGCCCAGGCATTCAAACCTGAGATGAACGCAGGACGGAAGACCTCAATCCGGACCACCGGCTTCGGGTGAACGTCCGGGGTCGACGCCCTGCCGTGTCCCATCTGCGTCCTTTGGGTTTACTTGAGCTTGAGAAGTGACTTACGCGACACCCACTGCGGGCGGTCGCGGCTCCTCGTGCCACACTCGTCCCATGCGCGTGTACCTCGGATCCGACCATGCCGGCTTTGAGCTCAAGAACCACCTCGTGGACTGGCTCAAGAACAACGGCCACGAGCCCGTCGACTGTGGCCCCCACATCTACGACGCGGTGGACGACTACCCGCCGTTCTGCCTCCGCGCCGCGGAGAAGACCGCCGCGGACTCCGGCAGCCTCGGCATCGTGATCGGCGGCTCCGGCAACGGCGAGCAGATCGCCGCGAACAAGGTCAAGGGCGTCCGCGCCATCCTGGCCTGGAGCGTCCAGACCGCCCAGCTCGGCCGTGAGCACAACAACGCCAACGTCATCTCGGTCGGCGGCCGCATGCACACGCAGGAAGAGGCCGTCAGCTTCATCGAGGCCTTCCTGGCGACCCCGTACTCCGACGAGGAGCGCCACACCCGCCGCATCGACATGCTCTCCGCCTACGAGCAGACCGGCGAGCTCCCCCCGATCCCGGCCCACCACCCGCAGGGCTGATCCCGCTTCCGGCCGTGCCACCCGCGGAGCGGGGTGGCACGGCCGTCGTCTTCCCCCTCACCGTCTCCCTTCTCCGTCTTCTTCCCCCATCCGCCGAGGAGCGCGCAGTGCCCGAGGGGCATACGATCCACCGCCTCGCCAAGGACCACCTGGAACGGTTCGCCGGGCGGCAGGTCGCCGTCAGCAGCCCCCAGGGCCGGTTCGCCGAGAGCGCCGCCCTCCTCGACGGCCGGATCCTGGACGGCGTCGACGCGCACGGCAAGCACCTCTTCCTCGGGTTCGAGGGCGGCGGGTGGATCCACATCCACCTCGGCCTCTTCGGCACGTACGCGCTCGGTCCCGCACCGGCCCCGCCGGCCACCGACACCGTCCGGCTGCGCCTGGCCAACGACGCGTACTTCTCCGACCTGCGCGGCCCGACCACCTGCGCCTGGATCACCGACGCGGAGAAGGCCGCGACCAGTGCCCGCCTCGGCCCGGACCCGCTGCGCAGCGGCGACGATCCCGACCGGGCCTGGGCCCGCATCTCCCGCTCCCGCACCACCGTCGCCGCGCTGCTCATGGACCAGAAGGTCGTCGCGGGCGTCGGCAACGTCTACCGCGCCGAGGTCCTCTTCCGGCACGGCATCGACCCGTACCGCCTGGGCAGGGACCTCACCCGCGCGGAGTGGGACGCCCTGTGGGAGGACCTGGCCGTCCTGATGCGCCAGGGCGTGCGCGACAACCGCATCGACACCGTCCGCGACGAGCACCTCCCCGAGGCCATGGGCCGCCCGCCGAGGGTGGACGACCACGGCGGAGAGGTGTACGTCTACCGGAGGGCGAACATGCCCTGCCACATCTGCGGCGGCGAGATCCGCACCGCCGGTCTCGCCGCGCGCAACCTCTTCTGGTGCCCCACCTGCCAGCGGAACTAGGGCCCGTCGCACCCCAGGGCGAACGGGAGCACCTCCGCCGCACGTCCGTTCGTACGGCCGTACCGGGCATCCAGCCCATCAGTCTGCAAAACATCCAATAGGTGCATCTCCAGAGCCATGCGGTCATCACCGCCGGGGCATTCCGTGACGACCCCGGCGTTTCCCGGCGCCGCCCGGTTCCAGGTGCGGGGGTACCCCTGCGCATTCACAGCCGGGATGGATAAGGTCCCGAAGCAATGGCCCGAGCACATGTGGAGACCCTTCTGGCCCGGATGCGCAAGCGGTCGCACCGGGGCCGCACCGCCCTGCGCAAATCCGCCGTCGACTACTTCCGCGGAGACGCCTCCGACTGGCTCGCCTTCGGCGGGCTGCTGCTCACCGTCCCCGCCATAGCCTTCGGCACGCTGATGCTGCCCGTCTGGTTCTCGCCGGCGGCGCTCGTCCTGCCGATCGTCGCCGGCGGCCTCCTGCTGCGCCCCGCCAGCCTCCTCGCCCTGTACGCCGCCTCCGCCGCAGCACTGATCGTCGAGGCGCTCGTGCTCGGTCCCTACACCCAGGGCCCGGCGCGCGTCACCCCCGGTACGGTGCTGGTCGTCGCGGCCTGCGGGTTCTTCGGACTGCTCATCGCGCAGTTCCGCAGCCGTGTCGGCGTGCCCTGGCGGCGCGGCGGCACCATGCTCTTCGACCTGCGCGAGCGCATCCGGGTACAGAGCAAGCTGCCCGCCCTGCCGCGCGGCTGGCACCGTGAGATGGCCCTGCGCCCGGCCGGCGGCCAGTCCTTCTCCGGCGACTTCGTGGTCGCGGCCCGTACCAACGGAGGTCGCACCCTGGAGATCGTCCTGACCGACGTCTCGGGCAAGGGCATGGAGGCCGGCTCCCGGGCCCTGCTGCTGTCCGGCGCCTTCGGCGGCCTGCTCGGCGCACTGCCGCCCAACGGCTTCCTGCCCGCCGCGAACGGTTACCTGCTCCGCCAGGACTGGGACGAGGGCTTCGCCACCTCCATCCACCTCGTGCTGGACCTGGAGACCGGCGACTACGAACTCCTCTCGGCCGGCCACCTCCCCGCGCTCCAGCTCTGCGCCGGCACCGGCCGATGGCAGGAGAAGTCCGGCGAGGGCCCGCTGCTCGGCGTCTACGACGGCGCCGAGTTCACCCCCGCCCGCGGCAACCTCCGCCGGGGCGACGTCCTGATGCTCTTCACCGACGGCCTCGTCGAGACCTCCGACCGCGAGATCAGCGAGGGCATCGACCGCCTGACCGGCGAGGCCGACCGCTACGTCTCCGCCGGCTGGCACGGAGCGGCCTGGCACCTGATCGAGAAGGTCGCCAAGGACGTCAACGACGACCGCGCCCTGCTCCTCATCCGCCGCTCGCCCTGATCCGCGCGGGGGTTCGTCCCGTCCGGGCCGCCCCGCCGACTCCGGGCCGATGCACGGCCGCCGCCCACGGACTGCGCGAGAGGCCGGCCGGCCCGGTGACGGTCACCGGCACCGGGCCGGCCGGCCCCTCCCCGATGTCGCCCTGCCGCGAGGTCCGGCATGCCCGGACCTCCTCCGGCGCCCCCTCCAGCACCCCCGGCGCGAGGCAGCGAGGTCCCGAAAGCAGCCGTGGAGACTGGGCGGCCGCATCCGCTGCGGCCGACCCCGACGTGCCGCGGTTCGCCCGCGGCGCTTCCGGTCGGCCGCCGGTGCGTGGCGGGGCGGCCTGTGTCCCGCCGCCGCAGGGGCCGCCCGGCGACCGGTCACCCGGCCGCCGCCCTCCACGGTCCGAGCCCCAGCCTGCCGGTGTTCCCGAGGTCGACCGGCCGGGCGAGCCGGAGCCGCAGCCGGGGCGCGCCCGGGCGGGGCTCGACCTCCACGACCGGCGCCGTCACGGCCCCCACCGCCGCGTCGGTCACCAGATTGCGCCACACCATCGACACGGTCGCCGCCCGGCCCGGCGCCAGCGTCACCCGCTGCGGCGGCGCGTCGATGTCCGGCGCGCCCGAGGTGATCCCCGCCGCGCCGTGCTGGACCGAGACGTCCACCGGTTCGTTGCGGCCGTCCCACAACGACACCTGCGGGTATCCCTCCAGCACGTACGGCTCCGTGCCGCAGTTCTCCAGTCGGAAGCCCGCCACCCGCAACCCCATCGCCGCGTTCCCGTCCGTCTCCACCAGCCGTACCCCGCCCTCCGGGCACGTCCCGGCGGACGCGGACGGCGGTGCGGACACCGTCCCGCCCGGCCGCTCCGCCGCCCGCACCGGCCCCGGCGCGGGCGGCGGAGCCGGCGGGGTGGAGCACCCCGCGACCCCCGCCACCACGCCCGCCACGCCCACGGCCACCACGTTCCGCACCCACCGCTTCGCGATCATCCGCCGAGCCTACGGCGCCCCCGCCGGGCGGTGCCCGATCGGTACGGGCGGGCCACCCGTCCCGGATTGGCCCGCCCGCGCGGCCGGCCCGGGTCCTACCGTGCCTCCATGGACCGCACGCTCGCCGCCGACCTCGCCCGGCTCCCCGACCTGCTCGACGCCACCCGCCGCGCCGCCGCCGAAGCGCTCGCCGCCCTGGACGGGCGCGTCGTCGTACCATCCGCCCCGGAGCCGCCGGCCCCCGAACCGCTCCCCGGGCCCGGCACCGGCACGGAGAGCGCACTCGCCGCGTTCCGCGAACGCTGGGAACCACGGCTGTCGGCCTCCGCAGGCCCCCGCTACTTCGGCTTCGTCACCGGCGGCGCCACCCCCGCGGCGCTCGCCGGGGACTGGCTCACCGCAGTCCACGACCAGAACTCCAACTCCTCGATGGACGGCGCCGGCCAGGACCTCGAACGCGAGACCGTGGGCTGGCTCCGCGAGCTGTTCGGTCTCTCCGACGCGCACACCGGCACCTTCGTCAGCGGCGCCACCATGTCCAACACCACCGGCCTCGCCATCGCCCGCGAATGGCTCGGCGAGCGCCTCGGTGTGTCCCCGGCCGAGGACGGCGCCGCATCCCTCGGCCCGGTCCGCGTCCTGTCCGGCGCCCCGCACTCCTCCATCGCCAAGGCCCTCTCCTTCCTCGGCCTCGGCCGCAGCTCCCTCGTCCCGGTCCCGACCCTGCCCGGCCGGGAGGCCGTCGACCCCGCCGCCCTCGACCGGGCGCTGGCCGACACCCCCGGCCCGGCGGTGGTCGTCGCCAACGCGGGCACCGTCAACACCGTCGACTTCGACGACCTCCCCGCCCTCGCCGCACTCCGCCCGCGCCACGACTTCTGGCTGCACACCGACGCCGCCTTCGGCGCCTTCGCCGCGCTCTCCCCGCACCACGCGCACCTCACCGAAGGCCTCGACGCCTCCGACTCCGTCTGCGTCGACCTGCACAAGTGGCTCAACGTCCCCTACGACAGCGCCGTCCAGTTCACCCGCCGGCGCGACCTGCAGGCCCGCGTCTTCCAGAACTCCGCCGCCTACCTCGGGCCCCTCGGCGAACACCCCGACCTCGTCCACCTCACCCCGGAGAACTCCCGCCGACTGCGCGCCCTCGCCGCCTGGTTCACGCTGCGCGCCTACGGCCGACAGGGCCACCGGGAGATCGTCGAGCGCAACATCGCCGGCGCCAGGGCCCTGGGCGCGGCGCTGGAGGAGGACTCCGCCTTCACCCTCCTCGCCCCCGTCCGCCTCAACGTCGTCTGCTTCACCCTCGCCCGAGACCCCGACCCGGCGCGTCTGACCGCACTGCGCGAGGCGCTGTCCGCCGAGGCGTTCGTCACCCCGACCGTCCACGAGGGAACCGCAGGGCTGCGCGCCGCGTTCTCCAACTGGCGTACGACGCAGGCAGATGTCCACAGGACGGTCCGGGCCCTGCGCGCGGCGGCGAGGGAGATCGCATGACGAGCAGTTCCCTGACCCTCCAAGAGGTCGAGGCCCTGGCGCGCGGTGCGCACGGGGGCCGGACCGACAAGGCCGGCAGGCCGTACGCCGAGCACCTCGCGGCCGTCGCGGAGGGGGTGCGCGTCCGCGGCGGCACGCCCGAACAGCAGGCGGCGGCCTGGCTGCACGACGCGATCGAGGACGAGGCGCTCAGCCTCACCTGGCTGGATTCCGCCGCTCTCCCGCAGTCCGTGAAGGACATGGTCCTCGCCGTCACCAAGCGGCCCGGCGAGCCCGTCGAGAGCTACGCGGCCCGCATCCTGGCCACCCCGGGCGCCCTGCTCGTCAAAGAGGCCGACCTCGCGCACAACGCCGACCCCGTACGTCTCTCCGTACTGGACGGTCCCACCCGCGAACGACTGTCCGTGAAGTATGCGTATGTCCGTTCCCTCCTGGGCCTCACTGCCCCCTGAGCCCCTTCGCTCACGGCCGTTGGCGAAAACGGAACAGCGGCCTTTCGTCACGGGGCGTATGACTGTGGTCCGTTGGTGGGAGGATGGTCCATGTGGGGGCATTCTCGGCCGTGCGCCCCCGGCCGACCAGGGGACGACCGAAGGTGTGATCAGAAGTGGCCATTTCGCTGTCAGTGGTGGTTCTGTTGGGGGTCATCCAGGTGGTGCTGATCCGTGGCAACCACATCAAGACGGGCCCCGCCATCGTCGCCGCCCTCTTCGGTTTCTTCCTGGCGTCCAGCTCGATCGCGGACGACGTGAACCGTTTCCTCAACTCCCTCGCGACGATGATCGCGAACATCAGGCTCTGAGGCCCGGCGGCATGACGCCGCAGGGCGCCCGGGTCGCCGCCCCGAAGGGGCCGGGCCCGCGGACCCGGGAGCGGAATCCCCGGCAGGCGGCTGCGGGAGCCGGTGCGCCGCACCCGCCCGCGCCGTACCCGGACCCGGGAACGACCAAGGGCCAGGTCGAGGAGATGTCCTCTGACCTGGCCCTTCGGTACTCAGAGCGGGCGACGGGAATCGAACCCGCGTAGCTAGTTTGGAAGACTAGGGCTCTACCATTGAGCTACGCCCGCATTGCGTGCGCCGCAGGTCCTGGGACCGCGGCACGGACAGCATCCTAGCGGGTCGTTCCGGTCGCGTGCACACCACATTCCGTGCCCGCGCCGATGCCTGTCCGAAATGGCTCTGGAAACACCGCGCATCAGAGGGTCTCCGGGCATGTACCCTACGTGTCGCACCGACGGGGTGTGGCGCAGCTTGGTAGCGCGTCCGCTTTGGGAGCGGAAGGTCGTCGGTTCGAATCCGGCCACCCCGACCACCACAAGATCGCGTTGTGGGCTGATTGCCGCTTGCGGCTACTATGCAAGCTGCGTGCCCGTGTGTCTGATGTACCGGGCCGAAGTCCGCCGGGCCGCTGATTCCAGCGAGACGGCAGATCCCCCAGCAGTCAGCCACAAGGAGACCGAACCGTGAAGAGCGCCGTTGAGACCCTGAACCCGACGCGGGTTCGGCTCACTGTTGAGGTGCCCTTCGAGGAGCTCAAGGACAGCCTCGACGCGGCGTACAAGAAGATCAACCAGCAGGTCACGGTGAAGGGCTTCCGCAAGGGCAAGATCCCCGCCCGCGTCATCGACCAGCGCTTCGGCCGCGGTGCGGTGCTGGAGGAGGCCGTCAACGACGCCCTCCCGAAGTTCTACACCGAGGCCGTCAACGAGGCCGACCTGAACCCGCTGGGCCAGCCCGAGGTCGACATCACCGAGCTGAAGGACGGCGAGCTGCTGGCCTTCACCGCCGAGGTCGACGTGCGTCCCGAGATCGAGATCCCGGACTACTCGGGCATCGAGGTCGAGGTCGACGCCATCGAGGTCTCCGACGAGGACGTCGAGAAGTCCGTCGAGCAGCTGCGCAACCGCTTCGCGTCCACCAAGGACGTCGAGCGTGCCGCCGCCGAGGGTGACGTCGTCACGCTCGACCTGGAGGCCAAGGTCGACGGCGAGGTGCTGCCCGACGGCGTCGCCTCCGACGTCTCCTACACGATCGGCTCGGGCGAGCTGCTCGAGGGCATCGACGAGGCCGTCACGGGCCTGGAGGCCGGCGGCGAGGCCACCTTCACCTCCCAGCTGAAGGGCGGCTCCGCCGAGGGCAAGGACGCCGAGGTCACCGTCAAGGTCTCCAAGGTCTCCGCCAAGGAGCTCCCGGAGCTGGACGACGAGTTCGCCCAGATGGCCAGCGAGTTCGACACCCTTGAGGACCTCAAGGCGGACAGCCGCAAGCGCCTCGAGAACATGAAGCAGTACGACCAGGCCACGCAGGCCCAGGAGCGCGTCCTGGAGAAGCTGCTGGAGCTCGTCGAGGTGCCGATCCCCGAGAAGCTGCTCGAGGACGAGGTCAACACCCGCAAGCACAACCTGGAGCACCACCAGCTCGGCCAGATGGGTCTTGACCTGGCGAAGTACCTGGAGTTCCAGGGCAAGACGGTCGAGGAGTTCGACGCCGAGACCAAGGAACAGGCGATCAAGGGCATCAAGACCCAGTTCGTCCTGGACGCCCTGGTCAACAAGGAGAAGCTGGGCGTGAACCAGGAGGAGCTCACCGAGCACCTCATGCGCCGTGCCTCCTCCTCCGGCATGTCCCCCGACCAGTTCGCCCAGGCCGTCGTCGAGGGTGGCCAGGTCCCGATGCTGGTCGGCGAGGTCGCCCGCGGCAAGGCCCTCGCGGTCGTCGTCGAGGCTGCCAAGGTCGTCGACACCAACGGTGACGTCGTGGACCTCTCCGACGAAGAGGACGAGGTCGAGACGGCCGCCGAGACCGTCGAGGCCGCCGTCGACGGCGACGACGAGGTCAAGGCCGACGAGGCCAAGTAACACCCCGGGCGAAAGCCCGCTGAGCAGTGCCCCGAAGGGCCCGGACGCGACCTGCGTCCGGGCCCTTCGGCGCGGTTCCCGCGCCGCCCGCACACCGTTTCCGCGCGGCCCCCACGGGGCCGCCGGAGCTTGCGCTCCGAGCGAACAGTTCGGGAAGCGGGATGGCGTTGTCCGACCTGCGCGTTAGGGTCCATGAATACGAGGGCACGTGAGTATCCGGGCGCCGGCGGACCAGTCCGCTCCGGCTGCACCGCGCCCCAGAACGAGACGCTGAGACGGCACATGGCCGTCGGAGACGAGCAGGTGGATACGTGACGAATCTGAAGCCTTACGCCGCGGGTGAGCCGTCCATCGGTGGCGGCCTCGGCGACCATGTCTACAACCGGCTGCTCGGCGAGCGCATCATCTTCCTCGGCCAGCAGGTCGACGACGAGATCGCGAACAAGATCACTGCGCAGCTCCTGCTCCTGGCCGCCGAGCCGGAGAAGGACATCTACCTCTACATCAACAGCCCCGGTGGCTCGGTGACGGCCGGCATGGCCGTCTACGACACCATGCAGTACATCCCCAACGACGTCGTGACCATCGGCATGGGCATGGCGGCCTCGATGGGGCAGTTCCTGCTCACCGGTGGCGCCAAGGGCAAGCGCTTCGCCCTGCCGAACACCGACATCCTGATGCACCAGGGCTCCGCCGGTATCGGCGGCACCGCGTCGGACATCAAGATCCAGGCCCAGTACCTGCTGCGCACGAAGCAGCGGATGGCCGAGATCACCGCGTTCCACTCGGGCCAGACCGTCGAGGCGATCATCCGCGACGGTGACCGCGACCGCTGGTTCACCTCCGAGGAGGCCAAGGAGTACGGCCTCATCGACGAGATCATCTCGGCCGCGTCCAACGTTCCGGGCGGCGGCGGCACCGGGGCCTGATCCCCGTAGCCACCCGTCAGTACCCGGCAGCCGACAGCCCGCAGAACGCCACCAGGATGGTGAACACCCAGATGCAGAACAACTTCTCCGCGAGCGGCCTCTACTCCGGCCCGCAGGTGGACAACCGCTACGTCATCCCGCGCTTCGTCGAGCGCACCTCGCAGGGCGTGCGTGAGTACGACCCGTACGCGAAGCTCTTCGAGGAGCGCGTGATCTTCCTCGGCGTGCAGATCGACGACGCCTCGGCCAACGACGTCATGGCGCAGCTGCTGTGCCTGGAGTCGATGGACCCGGACCGCGACATCTCGATCTACATCAACAGCCCCGGCGGCTCCTTCACCGCGCTGACGGCGATCTACGACACGATGCAGTTCGTGAAGCCGGACATCCAGACGGTCTGCATGGGCCAGGCGGCCTCCGCCGCCGCGGTCCTGCTCGCCGCCGGCACCCCCGGCAAGCGCATGGCCCTGCCCAACGCCCGCGTGCTGATCCACCAGCCCTCCGGCGGCACCGGCCGCGAGCAGCTCTCGGACCTGGAGATCGCGGCCAACGAGATCCTGCGCATGCGCGACCAGCTGGAGACCATGCTGGCCAAGCACTCCACGACGCCGATCGAAAAGATCCGCGACGACATCGAGCGCGACAAGATCCTCACGGCCGAGGACGCCCTCGCGTACGGCCTGATCGACCAGATCATCTCCACCCGCAAGAGCAACAAGCTCTGACCCTTGCCGCCAGTTGGCGCGGGCACACCGCCGGATTCGGCGATGTGAACCACGTCAAGGGGGCCCCGCACGGGGCCCCCGGCAAGGTACCGTCGGATATGAGGCACCAGGAGCGCTGAACCAGGCGTCTCCCAGGCGAAGGGGAAGCACCTCGTGGCACGCATCGGTGACGGCGGCGACCTGCTCAAGTGCTCGTTCTGCGGAAAGAGCCAGAAGCAGGTGAAGAAGCTCATCGCAGGACCCGGTGTGTACATCTGCGACGAGTGCATCGACCTCTGCAACGAGATCATCGAAGAGGAGCTCGCGGAGACCTCCGAGGTCCGGTGGGAGGAACTCCCCAAGCCCCGCGAGATCTACGAGTTCCTGGAGAGCTACGTCGTCGGCCAGGAGCCGGCGAAGAAGGCGCTCTCGGTAGCGGTCTACAACCACTACAAGCGGGTCCAGGCCGGCGAGAACGGCGGCGCGCAGGGCCGCGAAGACGCCATCGAGCTCGCGAAGTCCAACATCCTGCTGCTGGGTCCCACGGGCTCCGGCAAGACGCTCCTCGCGCAGACCCTGGCCCGCATGCTGAACGTCCCGTTCGCCATCGCCGACGCGACGGCGCTGACGGAGGCCGGGTACGTCGGCGAGGACGTCGAGAACATCCTGCTGAAGCTGATCCAGGCCGCCGACTACGACGTCAAGAAGGCCGAGACCGGGATCATCTACATCGACGAGATCGACAAGGTCGCCCGCAAGAGCGAGAACCCGTCGATCACGCGCGACGTGAGCGGCGAGGGCGTGCAGCAGGCCCTGCTGAAGATCCTGGAGGGCACGACGGCTTCGGTGCCGCCGCAGGGCGGCCGCAAGCACCCGCACCAGGAGTTCATCCAGATCGACACGACGAACGTGCTCTTCATCGTGGGCGGCGCCTTCGCCGGCCTGGAGAAGATCATCGAGTCGCGTGCCGGCGCCAAGGGCATCGGCTTCGGGGCGACGATCCGCTCCAAGCGCGAGATCGAGGCCAGCGACCAGTTCCAGGAGGTCATGCCGGAGGACCTGGTGAAGTTCGGGATGATCCCCGAGTTCATCGGCCGTCTCCCGGTCATCACCTCGGTCCACAACCTGGACCGCGAGGCCCTGCTCCAGATCCTCATCGAGCCGCGCAACGCGCTGGTCAAGCAGTACCAGCGACTGTTCGAACTCGACGGTGTCGAGCTGGACTTCGAGCGCGAGGCCCTGGAGGCCATCGCGGACCAGGCGATCCTCCGCCAGACGGGCGCCCGCGGCCTGCGCGCCATCATGGAAGAGGTCCTGATGTCGGTGATGTACGAGGTCCCGTCCCGCAAGGACGTGGCCCGCGTGGTCATCACGGCGGACGTGGTCCGCTCCAACGTCAACCCGACGCTGGTCCCGCGCATCGTCCCGAAGGACCAGGGCCCGCACGAGAAGTCGGCCTAGCCGCACGGCAGTACGCGAAAGGGGCGCCCCGACCGGGGCGCCCCTTTCGCGTACTGCCGTGCGCTACATCTTGACGCGGGCGGTGCTGTAGAGCTTGGCGGCCAGTTCCGCGGTCTGCTCCTGGTTGTAGCCCGGCTTGCCGGCGAGGATGGACGCCACGTCCGTGGCGCTGACCATCGCCAGCGTGCTGTAGTCGCCCCAGATGCAGATCGGGAGGGTGGCCTCCTTGGGGCCCTTCGTGTTCGCCTCCTTCGCGGTGAACTTGACGTCCTGGCACTTCATGACGGCGCCCTCGAAGCCGGCCGGGGTCACCGCCTTGGGGGTGCCCACGAGTTCGACGTCGGACTTGCCGTCCTTGGCGCTCTCCAGCTTGGCCATGGCGAAGTAGCCGTCCACGGTCTTCTCCGGGTCGGCGATCTCGCCGTAGACGCCCGAGAAGTTGAGGCCCTTGGCGCTGAGCGGGTTCTTGGGGTCGCCCGCCTGGTAGTTCATGGCCGCCTTGGTCGGGTTCTTGATGCCCGCGGCCTCGGCCTCCGCCTTGTCCTTGTCGGTGAAGGGCTTGTCCTTGTACTTCGGGTCCTTCTTGAAGTCGTCCACCGACTCCGGGGCGACCAGCTTGTAGCCCTTGGTGTCGGCCGAGACGGAACCGCTCGGGCCGCCGCCCAGGAGATACCAGCCGCCGCCCGCGATGACCGCCACCGCGACGACCGCCGCGATGATCACGCCGGCCTTGGACTTCTTCGGCGGCTCGGTGCCGTACGGGGCCTGCTGCGGGTAGCCGTAGGCCTGGGTCGGCGGCTGCTGGGGGTAGCCCTGCGGGGGGACGCCCGGCTGCTGGGGGTAGCCGTAGCCCGGCTGCGGGGGCGCGGGCTGCCCGTAGGGGCCCGGCTGCGGGGGCTGGCCGTAGGGGCCGGGAGGCGGCGGGGGCTGCTGCCCGTACGGTCCCGGCTGCTGAGGCTGCTGAGGCTGCTGTCCGTAAGGCCCCGGCTGGTTGTAGCTCATCCCGCGTCCCCCTCTGAGGTTGCTTATGCGTTCCTCACATCCTGACCGAAGCCGGAGCCCGTCAGGGCGCCGGGCCCCTCCACAACCGGTTTCATGACTGGACTGTTACGGCCCTAAACTGAGCCCCGTGACCGAGAACACGCAGACACCCAGTAGCCCCGACTCCGAACTGCCGACCGCCTACACGCCGGCCGATGTAGAGGGCAAGCTCTACGAGCGCTGGGTAGAGCGTGGGTACTTCACGGCCGATCCCGCGAGCGAGAAGCCCCCGTACACCATCGTCATCCCGCCGCCGAACGTCACCGGCTCCCTCCACCTGGGACACGCCTTCCAGCACACCCTCATGGACGCCCTGACCCGCCGCAAGCGGATGCAGGGTCACGAGGCGCTGTGGCTGCCCGGCATGGACCACGCCGGCATCGCCACCCAGAACAAGGTCGAGCAGCAGCTCGCCGAGGAGGGCAAGTCCCGCCACGACCTCGGCCGTGAGGCGTTCGTCGAGCGCGTCTGGCAGTGGAAGGAGGAGTACGGCGGCAAGATCCTCGGCCAGATGCGGCGCCTCGGCGACGGCGTCGACTGGTCCCGTGAGCGCTTCACCATGGACGAGGGCCTGTCCAAGGCCGTCCAGACCATCTTCAAGAAGCTCTACGACGACGGCCTGATCTACCGGGCCGAACGCATCATCAACTGGTGCCCGCGCTGTCTGACGGCCATCTCCGACATCGAGGTGGAGTACCAGGAGGACGCGGGCGAGCTCGTCTCCATCCAGTACGGGGAGGGCGAGGACACCCTCGTCGTCGCCACCACCCGCGCCGAGACGATGCTCGGTGACACCGCCGTCGCCGTCCACCCGGACGACGAGCGCTACCGGCACCTCGTCGGCAAGCAGATCAAGCTGCCGCTGACCGACCGCACCATCCCGGTCGTGGCGGACACGCACGTCGACCCGGAGTTCGGCACCGGCGCCGTCAAGGTGACCCCGGCGCACGACCCGAACGACTTCGCCATCGGGCAGCGCCACGGCCTGCCCAACATGACGATCATGGACGAGCACGGCGTCATCACCGTCCACGGCCCCTTCCTCGGCCTGGACCGCTACGAGGCCCGTTCCGCGGTCGTCGGCGCGCTGCGCGAGCAGGGCCGCATCGTCGCCGAGAAGCGCCCGTACCTGCACTCCGTCGGGCACTGCTCGCGGTGCAGCACCACCGTCGAGCCGCGTCTTTCGCTGCAGTGGTGGGTCAAGGTCGAGACCCTCGCCAAGGCCGCCGGCGACGCGGTCCGCGACGGCCGTGTCGCGATCCACCCGGTCGAGATGGAGAAGCGCTACTTCGACTGGGTCGACAACCTCAACGACTGGTGCATCTCGCGCCAGCTGTGGTGGGGTCACCGCATCCCGGTCTGGTACGGCCCGGACGGCGAGGTCGTCTGCCTCGGCCCCGACGACGAGGCGCCGACCGGCGAGGGCTGGACGCAGGACACCGACGTCCTCGACACCTGGTTCTCCTCCGGTCTGTGGCCGTTCTCCACGCTCGGCTGGCCGGAGAAGACCCCGGACCTGGCGAAGTTCTACTCCACCGACGTCCTGGTCACCGGCCACGACATCATCTTCTTCTGGGTGGCCCGGATGATGATGTTCGGCCTGTACGCCATGGACGGCGAGGTCCCCTTCAAGACGATCGCGCTGACCGGCCTGGTCCGCGACGAGCGCGGCAAGAAGATGTCGAAGTCCTTCGGCAACGTCGTCGACCCGCTGGACTGGATGGACAAGTACGGCTCCGACGCCGTCCGGTTCACCCTGGCCAAGGGCGCCAACCCCGGCACCGACGTCCCGATCGGCGAGGACTGGGTCCAGGCGTCCAGCAAGTTCGCCAACAAGATCTGGAACGCCACGCGCTTCGCGCTGATGAACGGCGCCACGATCGAGGGCGAGCTGCCGCCGGCCGAGCGGCTGTCGGCGACCGACCGCTGGATCCTCTCCCGCCTGAACAAGACGATCGCGCAGGTCGACGCGTACTACGAGGACTTCCAGTTCTCGAAGCTCAGCGAGGCGCTCTACCACTTCGCGTGGGACGAGGTCTTCGACTGGTACGTCGAGCTGTCGAAGACGACCTTCTTCGCGGGCGGCGAACAGGCGAAGGTCTCCGCGCGGGTCCTCGGTGAGGTCCTCGACGTCATGCTGCGCCTGCTGCACCCGGTGGTCCCGTTCGTCACCGAGACCCTGTGGACCACCCTCACCGGCCGCGAGTCGCTGGTCGTCGCCGACTGGCCGAAGGACAGCGGCTTCCGTGACGACGCCGCCGAGTCCGAGATCGGGAGCATCCAGACGCTCACCAAGGAGGTCCGCCGCTTCCGCAAGGAGCAGGGCCTCGACGACAAGCAGAAGGTCCCGGCCCGTCTGGACCTGACCGGCACCGCGCTGGCCGCCCACGAGGCCGCCATCCGCCAGGTGCTGCGCCTGCAGCCCGAGGGCGACTCCTTCAGCGCCACCGCGACCCTCCCGGTCGCCGGCGCCACGGTCGCGCTCGACCTGTCGGGCACCATCGACGTGGACGCCGAACGCAAGCGCCTGACCAAGGACCTCGGTGCCGCGGAGAAGGAGAAGCAGCAGGCCGAGGCGAAGCTCGGGAACGAGGCCTTCCTCGCCAAGGCCCCCGACAACGTCGTGGACAAGATCAAGGGCCGGCTGGCCAAGGCCGAGGCGGACATCGCCCGGATCCAGGCCCAGCTGGAGACCCTGCCGGCCGCATAGGGCCGGCCGGACGTCGCGCGGCAGCCGGGACTTCCGCGACACGTCCCGGCAGCCGCCGGAGCTCGACGAGGGCCCCCGTCACCGGACTCCGGTGGCGGGGGCCCTCGCCGTACGCGGGTGCACGGCGGGCCCGCGGCATCCGCGCGGCCGCGGCCCGCGCGGACCTCAGGCCTGTCCGAAGTGCCCTACATCACGGTGTTTCCCTGCGGGCTGGACCTCATCCGCCGCGCCGACCACGGATGATGGAGGGCATGCACGTGAAGCCCCTCGCCCCGGTGTTCCGCCGGTGGGTGGCTGCCGGCCGCCGGACGGCCGGCACCTGGGCCGGTTCGCCGCGGGCGGTCGACGTGCTCACCGCTCTGGGCTGTCTCGGGCTGATGGCCCTGGACCTGCCGGGGCTGGCGGCCGCCGACAACTCGCTGAGCGGACCCGCCGCGGCCGTCGTGCTCGCTCTGGGCTGCACGACCCTGCTGGTGCGCCGCCGGCTGCCCTGGGTCTCGTACCTGGTCGCGCTGTTCTTCATCGGGTGGCTGCACGAGCTGACCCTGATCCAGTTCGCGCTCTACTCGGTCGGCCGCTTCCGCGGGCGCCGGGCGGGGATCCTGGCGACGCTCGCATACGTCGCCTTCGCCCTGGTCATGTTCTGGGTGCCGGGCTGGCCCGAGCCACAGGGGCAGCGGCTCAGCGGCTTCCTCAGCATCGTCGTGCCCATCGGCGCGCTCGCCTCGGCCGTGGGCATCGCCGCGTACCGGCACGACCTGGTGCGGGAGCTGACCGCCCGGCGGGCCGAGTCCGCCGTGTTCCGGGCCGTCCAGCAGGAGCGCGTCTCCGTCGCCCGCGACGTGCACGACTTCGTCGGCCGGGAGCTGACCATGCTCACGGTGCGCTCCGAGGTGCTGTCGGTACGGGCGCGCGGGACGGCGCACGCGAAGGACTTCGAGGAGCTGGCCGACTCCGCGCGCCGGGCCCACCTGGTGCTCAACGAGATCATCGTGCAGCGGGGCGAACGGGCATCGACCCCGGGTGTGGAGGGGCTGCCGGAGCTGGCGGAGCAGAGCGGACGGGCCGGTTCGCCCGTCCGGCTGGCCATGGACGAGGAAGTGCACCGGCTGTCGCCGCTGCGGCAGGCGGCGGTCTACCGGGTGGTGCAGGAGTGCCTGACCAACGCCGCCAAGCACGCGCACGGGGAGACCATCGACGTGTCGATCGCGGCGGACGGCCCGCGGCTGCGGATCGCCGTCAGCAACGCCCTGCCGGCCCGCACCCCGGGCCGGAGCCCGGTCTCGGCGGGCTCCGGCACGGCGAGCATGTCCGAGCGCGTCCGCAGCCTGGGCGGCACCTTGACGGCGACCCGCACGGACGACGCGTACGAGGTCGTCGCCACCCTGCCGCGCGGCTGAGGGCCGTCCCCCGGTTCCCGGCGGTCGCACGGCGCAGGCTGCGGCGCCGCGCCGGGTCAGGCCGGCGTCAGCAGGCCGTCGAGGCTGTCCAGGTCCTCCACGCAGCGGCCGGAGCCCAGCGCCACACAGTGCAGCGGGTGGTCGGCCACGAAGACCGGGATGCCGGTCGCGGAGGCCATGCGCAGGTCGAGGCCGGGCAGCAGGGCGCCGCCGCCGGTCAGGACGATTCCGTGCTCCATGACGTCACCGGACAGCTCCGGCGGGCATTCCTCCAGCGTGCCGCGGACCGCCGCGATGATCGCCCCGACCGGCTCGTCGAGGGCGGCGCGGACGTCGGCCGCGCCCAGGGCGAGCGTCTTCGGCATGCCGCCGACCTTCTGGCGGCCGCGCACGGTGAAGGTCGCCGTCTCCCGTTCGGGCCGGTCCGGTACCGGCCAGGCCGATCCGATGGCCAGCTTGGCCTGCTCGGCGGTGCGCTCGCCGATGAGCAGCGCGTGCTCCCTGCGCACGTGCTCCGTGATCGCCGCGTCGAGCCGGTCGCCGCCGACGCGCAGCGAGCGGGAGGTGACGATGCCGCCGAGGGAGATGACGGCGACCTCGGAGGTGCCGCCGCCGATGTCCACGACCATGGAACCGCGCGGTTCCGCCACGGGAAGACCGGCGCCGATCGCGGCCGCCATCGGCTCCTCGATGAGGTGCACGGTCCTGGCGCCGGCCCGGGTGGAGGCGTTGACGAGGGCCCGCCGTTCGACCGGGGTGACGCCGGAGGGCACGCAGACGACCATCCGGGTGCGGGGCCGCCGCCCGGGCACGGCCTTGCGCACGAAGTGCCGGATCATCTCCTCGGCGGCCTCGTAGTCGCAGATCACGCCGTCCTTGAGGGGGCGGACCGCCGTGATGGAACCGGGGGTGCGGCCGATGGTCTCCTTGGCGTCCGCCCCGACGGCCAGGGCGGTGGCGGTGCCCGCTCTGACGGCGACCACGGACGGCTCATCGAGGACGATTCCCTGCCCCCGCGCGTAGACCAGGGTGTTGGCGGTTCCCAGGTCGATGGCTATGTCGCGGCTGGACGCTGTCTTGTTGCTGCTGGCCTGCGGCATTTGTTCCCCAATCTGCTGCTCGCAAGGCTTGCACGGAGATCAGGGCGCTCCGCCCGCCGGAGGTCCCGAAGCGCCCGGGCCGAAAGTCCTCCCGGTGGCCGTCCGTAGACTGGCCCTGTGAGTGACCAGCAGCCCGAGAACCACGACCGCCACGACGACGAAGACCGCACCGGCGCCTTCGACGAGTTCGACCAGATCGTCGCGGAAGAGTCCGACCGCGACCCCGACCTGGCGGTGATCGAGGCCGGCAGCCGCACCCTGCGCGCCCACGCCGGGCCGCCCCAGGGGGACCCGGTGCCCGCCCGACCCGTCGACCCGGAGGTGGCGAGGGCGCTGCTGGAGGTGGAGCAGGAGCTCTCCACCCGCTGGGGGGAGACCAAGCTGGAGCCCTCGGTGTCGCGGATCGCGGCGCTGATGGACGTACTGGGCGAGCCGCAGCGCGCGTACCCCTCCATCCACGTCACCGGGACCAACGGCAAGACCAGCACGGCCCGCATGATCGAGGCCCTGCTGAACGCCTTCGAGCTGCGCACCGGCCGCTACACGAGCCCGCACGTGCAGTCGATCACCGAGCGGATCAGCCTCGACGGGGCGCCGATCGAGGCCGAGCGGTTCGTGGAGACCTACCACGACGTCAAGCCGTACGTGGAGATGGTCGACGCCGCCGAGGAGTTCCGGCTGTCGTTCTTCGAGGTGCTCACCGGGATGGCCTACGCGGCCTTCGCGGACGCCCCGGTGGACGTCGCGGTGGTCGAGGTCGGCATGGGCGGCAGCTGGGACGCGACCAACGTCATCGACGGCTCCGTCGCCGTGGTCACCCCGATCAGCCTGGACCACACCGACCGACTCGGCTCCACGCCCGCTGAGATCGCCGTGGAGAAGGGCGGCATCATCAAGCAGGACGCGACCGTGATCCTGGCGCAGCAGCCGGTGGACGCGGCCCAGGTGCTGCTGAAGAGGGCCGTCGAGGTCGATGCGACGGTGGCCCGCGAGGGCATGGAGTTCGGCGTGGTCTCGCGCGAGGTCGCGGTCGGCGGGCAGCAGCTGACGCTGCGCGGCATGGGCGGCGAGTACGACGACGTCTTCCTCCCGCTGTACGGCGCCCACATGGCGCACAACGCGGCGGTGGCGCTGGCCGCGGTCGAGGCATTCTTCGGGGTCGGCGGGCAGCACGCCCGGGTGCTGGACGTGGAGACCGTGCGCAAGGCCTTCGCCTCGGTGACCTCGCCCGGCCGCATGGAGGTCGTGCGGCGCAGCCCGACGGTGATCCTGGACGCGGCGCACAACCCGGCGGGGGCGGCGGTCACCGCGGAAGCGGTCACCGAGGCGTTCGGCTTCAGCCGGCTCATCGGCGTGGTGGCCGCGAGCGAGGACAAGGACGTCCGCGGGGTGCTGGAGGCCTTCGAGCCGATCTTCGCCGAAGTCGTGGTCACGCAGAACTCCAGTCACCGGTCGATGGGCGCGGACGAGCTGGCGGCCGTGGCCGTGGAGGTCTTCGGCTCGGACCGGGTGCAGGTGGAGCCGCGGCTGGACGACGCCCTGGAGGCGGCGATCACGCTGGCGGAGGAAGAGGCCGAGTACGGAGGGGCCGGGGTCCTGGTGACCGGTTCCGTGATCACGGTGGGCGAGGCCCGCCTGCTGCTGAAGAGGGGTTGAGGGGATGCGCACGCTGTGTGCGAGCACGCTGATCGGCGAGTTCTTCGTGATCGGCTTCGCCGGACTGGTCGCCATGAAGGACCCGGACCTGAGCCAGGCCGCGGTCTGGACGGTGTGCGGGGTCTCGATGCTGCTGTCGGTGCTGCTGTGCGGCATGCTCGCGCGCCCCGGGGCGGTGCAGCTGGGCTGGGCCCTGCAGATCGGTCTGATCGCGAGCGGTTTCGTCGTCCCGACGATGTTCTTCCTCGGCGCGGTGTTCGCCGGGCTGTGGTGGTGCTCCGTGCACTACGGCCGGAAGGTCGACTCGATCAAGGAGCGCTGGGCCGCCGCGCAGGAGGCCGCCGCCGCGTCCGGGGCGCCCGACACCGCCTGACGGATCCCCGGACCACCCGGGCGGCGAGGCCGCCCCGGACGGCCCTGTAGATTCGCCCTACCGCACCCGTATGCCGCAAGGAGCCGCAACATGACCCAGCGCACCCTCGTCCTGCTCAAGCCCGACGCCGTCCGTCGCGGCCTGGTCGGCGAGATCATCGGCCGCATCGAGCGGAAGGCCGGCTGGACCATCCCCGCACTGGAGCTGCGTACGCTCGACCAGGAGACCCTGGATGCGCACTACGGCGAGCACAAGGGCAAGCCCTTCTACGAGCCGCTCATGGGCTTCATGTCCAGCGGGCCGGTCGTGGCGCTGGTCGTCGAGGGGGAGCGGGTCATCGAGGGCGTCCGCCAGCTGGCCGGTCCCACCGACCCGATCGCCGCGGCGCCCGGCTCCATCCGGGGCGACTTCGGCACCATCACCCGGGAGAACCTGATCCACGCCTCGGACTCCGAGGAGTCCGCCGAGCGCGAGCTGAAGCTCTTCTTCCCCGCGCTCTGATCAGTCCCTCCTGACGAGACATCAGCCGAATAGCGCTCATGACCTGGGGCGACCGAAGTAATTTCGGTCGCCCCAAGGTATTTCCGGGCCCGGGCGGGAACGCCTGGGCAGGACACGTCGTCACCAGTAAGGGGGCGGGTATCCATTCCGGCGGGATTGCCGGAGTCCCGTCGCGCGGTGTCGGTACAACCGTGACTACGATGGGGCCTCCACCCACACACCCACCTCGCCGACCTGACAGCAGCCGCTATCAACTGGAAGGCCAGACGCTCCTCATGGGGAACAAGGGGAACAACATGTCGTTCATCGGCCGTGACATGGCGATCGACCTCGGGACCGCCAACACGCTGGTGTACGTGAGGGGCCGGGGGATCGTCCTGAACGAGCCGTCCGTGGTCGCCATCAACACGAACACCGGCGGCATCCTGGCGGTCGGCTCGGAGGCGAAGAAGATGATCGGGCGCACGCCCGGCAACATCGTCGCCGTACGGCCCCTCAAGGACGGCGTGATCGCCGACTTCGAGATCACCGAGCGTATGCTCCGGTACTTCATCCTCAAGATCCACAAGCGCCGCTACCTGGCCCGTCCGCGCGTCGTGGTCTGCGTGCCCTCCGGCATCACGGGAGTCGAGCGCCGCGCGGTCATCGAGGCGTCCACGCAGGCCGGCGCCCGCCAGGTGCACATCATCGAAGAGCCCATGGCCGCCGCCATCGGCTCGGGCCTGCCCGTCCACGAGGCCACCGGCAACATGGTCGTGGACATCGGCGGCGGCACCACCGAGGTCGCCGTCATCTCCCTCGGCGGAATCGTCACGGCACAGTCCATCCGGGTGGCCGGCGACGAGCTCGACAACGCGATCATCCAGCACATCAAGAAGGAGTACTCCCTCCTCCTCGGTGAGCGGACGGCCGAACAGATCAAGATCACCATCGGCTCGGCGTACGACCTCGACAAGGACGAGCACACCGAGATCCGCGGCCGGGACCTGGTCTCGGGCCTGCCGAAGACGGTCGTCATCTCGGCCGCCGAGGTCCGCAAGGCCATCGAGGAGCCGGTCAACTCCATCGTCGACGCGGTCAAGACGACGCTCGACAAGTGCCCGCCGGAGCTCTCGGGCGACATCATGGACCGCGGCATCGTCCTGACCGGCGGCGGCGCCCTGCTCCGCGGCCTCGACGAGCGGCTGCGCCGTGAGACCGGCATGCCGATCCACATCGCCGAGGACCCCCTCGACTCCGTCGCGCTCGGCTCCGGCAAGTGCGTCGAGGAGTTCGAGGCCCTCCAGCAGGTCCTGGACGCCCAGCCCCGTCGCTGACCGCCCTCCCGCCGGGGGAGGGACTGAGCGGAACACAAGGATCCGCCGTACGGGTGCTACCGGGCCCGTACGGCGGATCGTTGATATACAGGCAAAACGAGAATTCCGACGAGGAAGGCACGGCCGCCGCACGTGAGGGACACACGAGAAAGCCGGCTGCTCCTGGTGCTTCTGATCGCCATCGCGTTCGCGTTGATCACGGTGGACATCAGGGCAGGCGAGGAGTCGCCGGTCGACGGTGCCCGACAGGCCGCCGCAGCGGTCTTCGGGCCGGTCGAGGAAGGTGTGGCGACCGCGGTCGATCCGGTCGCCAACGCCATAGGGGCGGTCAGGGACTCCGGGAAGCGCCACAACCGCATCGCCGCACTGGAGCGCGAGAACGCGGCCCTGAAGGCCAAGCTCGGCAGCGAGGACCAGACCCGCAGCCGTATCCACGAGCTCGACGAGATGCTCAAGCGGGCCGGCGCGGGACAGTACGGCATCAAGGGCGCCGAGGTCATTGCCATAGGAGCGGCCCAGGGCTTCTCCTGGACCGTCACCATCGACGCCGGCAGCAAGGACGGCATCGAACGCGACATGACCGTCCTCAACGGCGACGGGCTCGTCGGCCGCGTCACCACCGTCGGACCCGACACCTCCACCGTCGTCCTCGCCAACGACCCCGACTTCACCGTCGGCACGCGCCTGGAGAAGACCGGCGAACTCGGCTTCGCCACCGGACAGGGCGATCGCGCCCTGTCCGTCCAGATGCTCAACGGCAAGGCCAAGGTCAGCCCCGGCGACCGGCTCGTCACCTTCGGCTCGCGCGGCAACAAGCCCTTCGTGCCCGGCGTCCCGATCGGCGAGGTCGTCAAGGTCGACCCCTCGCGCGGCGACCTGACCCGCACCGTCTGGGTCCGGCCGTTCGTCGGCTTCTCGCGCCTGGACATCGTCGGGGTCGTGGTCATGCCGCCGCGCGAGGACCCGCGCGACGCCGTCCTGCCGCCCAAGCCCGAGGCCCCCAAGCCCATCCCGACGGTCACCGTCACGGTCACCCCGTCCGGGTCCGCCAGCCGGCTCGCCCAGCCGGCCGACGACTAGGAGCCGACCCCGCATGCGCTTCAACCGGATCCTGCTCTCGGCCACGCTCGTCGTGGTCGCCCTCGTCATCCAGGTCACCGTTTTGGGCCGGCTCCAACTGCCCGGCGCCGTACCCGACCTGCTGCTCCTCACCGTGGTGTCCCTCGCACTCGTGTACGGGCACGTCAGCGGCGCGCTCATCGGCTTCGGCGCCGGACTCCTCGCCGACCTGGCACCGCCCGCCGACCACGCGGTCGGCCGGTACGCGCTCGTCCTGTGCGTCATCGGCTACGTCGTCGGACTGGTCCGGCCCGACGGCGGCCGGTTCCGCTCCGCCTGGGGCCCGATGCTGGCCGTCGTCGCCGCCGCGATCGGCTCCACGCTGCTCTACGCCAGCGTGGGTGCGCTGGTCGGCGACACCGCCGCCCGCCACGTCGGCCTGACCGGGCTGATGTTCACCGCCACCCTCTACGACCTGCTGCTCGCTCCGTTCACCGTGCCGTGGATCATGGCGCTGGCCCGCAAGGCCGAGAACGACCCGATGGCCGTCGAGGCGGGTGGCGGCCCCGGCAACAAGACCGCCGACGTCTCCGCCGGCTGGCTGGCCGGCGGTACCGGCCTGAGCATCGGCAACCAGCGCGGCGGCCTGCGCATGAAGACCGCGCGGTCCCGCGCCAACAAGGCGGTCCGCATAAAGGGCGTCAAGCCGGCCAAGGGTGTGAAGAGCGCCAAGAAGCTGTGAGGGAGGAGCAGACGTGACCAACGTCCCGGAGACCGGCCGCACCTCCCGGGTGCAGATCAGGCTCGTCATCATGCAGGTCCTCGTCTTCTCGATGCTCGTCACCCTCGGCGGCCGGCTCTGGTTCCTCCAGATCCGCAACGGCGCGGAGTACTACCACGAGGCCAAGAGCAACCACGTCCAGCGGGTGGTCCAGCCCGCCGTGCGCGGCTCGATCCTCGACGCCCGCGGGGTCCCGCTCGCCGACAACGAGACCCGCCTGGTCGTCTCCGCCAGCCGCACCGCGCTGATGAAGATGAAGGACAAGGGCAAGGGCGTGATGACCCGCCTCGCCGACGTCCTGGACATGACCCCCAAGGAGGTCATGGACAAGGTCCGGCTCTGCGACTCCCAGACCCCCAAGCCCTGCTGGAACGGTTCGCCCTACCAGCCGATCCCGGTCACCCTCGAAGCCACCACCCAGCAGGCGCTCCAGCTGCGCGAGCGCCCGGAGGAGTTCCCCGGCATCACCGCGGAGCCCACCGCCGTCCGCCGCTATCCCGCCCCCGGCGGCGCCCGTACCTCGCAGGTGCTCGGCTACCTCTCGCCCGTCACCGACGACGAGATCCAGAAGGCCAAGGACACCGACTCCCCGCACCTGCGCTCCGACCAGGTCGGCCGCTCCGGGATCGAGCGCACCTACGACCGGGAGCTGCGCGGCAAGGCACAGGTCACCTCCTACGAGGTCGACAACCTCGGCCGGGTCATGGGACAGACCAGGTCCGATCCCGGAATCGCCGGATCCACCCTCGTCACCAGCATCGACGCCCGGGTCCAGGCCGTCGCCGAGTTCGAGCTCCAGCAGGCCATGAAGGTCGTCCGCAACGAGACCGACAACATCACCGGCCGCAAGTACGAGGCCGACTCGGGCGCCGTCGTCGTCATGGAGGCCAAGACGGGCCGCATCGTCGCTATGGCCTCCCAGCCCGACTACGACCCGAACGCCTGGGTCGGGGGCATCTCCGGCACCGACTACGCCAAGCTCACCAGCAAGAGCTCCAACTACCCGCTGCTCAACCGGGCCATCCAGGGCATGGCCCCCGCCGGCTCCATCTTCAAGGTGGTCTCCGCGAGTGCCGCCGTCCGGGCCGGCTACAAGTTCAACGACAAGTACAACTGCAGCAGCTCCTACAGCCTCGGCGGCCGCAGCTTCGCGAACTTCGAGTCCAAGGGCCACGGCCCCATCACCCTCGGCGAGGCCCTCAAGTTCTCCTGCAACACCGTCTTCTACGCCCTCGGGCACAAGGAGTGGCAGCGCGACGGAGGGCTCAGCCCCAAGAAGGACGCCCACGACTGGTTCTACCGGACCGCCCGCGAGTTCGGGCTCGGCTCCGAGACCGGGGTCGACCTGCCGAACGAGGTCAAGGGCCGCATCCCCGACCGCCAGTGGAAGCAGAGCTTCTGGGCGGCCAACAAGGACTCCTGGTGCAAGCAGGGCAAGCGGGGCGGCACCTACGTCGAGCAGATCGCCTACGAGAGCTGCCTCGAAGGCAACCAGCTCAAGGCCTACGACAGCATCAACTTCGCCATCGGCCAGGGAGACGTCCTGGTCACCCCCATCCAGATGGCCACCGCCTACTCCGCCATCAGCAACGGCGGCACCCTCTACAACCCCACCGTCGGCAAGGCCGTGATCAGCCCGGACGGCAAGCGCATCGAGATGATCAAGCCCCAGTCCCACGGCAGGCTGCCGATCGGCGCCCAGACCATCGCGGACCTCGACAAAGGGTTGCGCATGGTCGTCGAGCCCGGCGGCACCGCCGCCTGGCGCTTCGGAGGCTGGCCCCAGGACAAGATCCCGATGCACGCGAAGACCGGTACCGCCCAGGTCTACGGCAAGCAGACCACCTCGTGGCTGGCGACCTACACCAAGGACTTCACGATCGTCATGACGATCTCCCAGGGCGGCACCGGCTCCGGAGCCTCCGGACCCGCCGTCCGCAACCTCTACAACGCCCTCTACGGTCTGACCATGGACGGGAAGCAGGACCTGAAGACGGCCCTGCTGCCGGCCCCGGAGGCGAAACTGCCCAGGATCAACCCCGACGGCTCCATCGATTCCCCGGAGATCCGGCCGTACGTACCGCCGTCCCCGGAGGAACCGGAACCGCCGGCACTCGCCGGGCCTCCCCCGACACGGCACGACTGAGGACCCCATACCGACATGCCAACCGCCAACAAGTTCTCCGTCTCCCGCTACGCGCCCGAGCGCGGCCCGATGGCCAGGCTCACCGCCCGTGACTCCGTGCTGCGCCGGCTCGACTGGCCGATCCTGCTCTCGTCGCTCGCCCTGTCCTGCCTCGGCGCCCTGCTCGTGTGGTCGGCCACCCGCAACAGGACCAGCCTGAACCAGGGCGACCCCTACTACTTCCTCGCCCGGCACGCCCTGAACACCGGCATCGGCCTGGTGCTGATGATCGGCACCGTCTGGCTCGGCCACCGCACCCTGCGCGGGGCCGTGCCCGTCCTCTACGGGCTCTCGCTGGTGCTCATCCTGGCCGTGCTGACCCCGCTCGGCGCCACCATCAACGGCGCCCACGCGTGGATCGTGGTCGGCGGCGGATTCTCCCTCCAGCCGTCCGAGTTCGTGAAGATCACGATCATCCTGGTCATGGCGATGCTGCTCGCCACCCGGGTGGACGCCGGCGACCTCGCCCATCCCGACCACCGCACCGTCGTCAAGGCGCTCTGCCTGGCCGCGGCCCCGATGGGCATCGTCATGCTGATGCCCGACCTCGGCTCCGTCATGGTCATGGTCGTCATCGTGCTCGGCGTGCTGCTCGCTTCCGGAGCCTCCAACCGCTGGGTGATCGGCCTGCTCGGCTCCGGCGTGGCCGGAGCCGTCCTGATATGGCAGCTCGGCGTCCTGGACGAGTACCAGATCAACCGCTTCGCGGCCTTCGCCAACCCCGAGCTCGACCCCGCCGGTGTCGGCTACAACACCAACCAGGCGCGCATCGCCATCGGCTCCGGCGGCCTGACCGGCTCCGGGCTCTTCAAGGGCTCGCAGACCACCGGCCAGTTCGTGCCCGAGCAGCAGACGGACTTCGTCTTCACCGTGGCGGGCGAGGAGCTCGGCTTCGTCGGGGCCGGGCTGATCCTCGTCCTGCTCGGCGTCATCCTCTGGCGGGCCTGCGTGATCGCCCGGGAGACCACCGAGCTGTACGGGACCATCGTGTGCGCCGGCATCATCGCCTGGTTCGCCTTCCAGTCCTTCGAGAACATCGGGATGACCCTCGGCATCATGCCCGTGGCCGGGTTGCCGCTGCCGTTCGTGTCCTACGGAGGCTCGTCGATGTTCGCCGTGTGGATAGCGGTCGGACTCCTCCAGTCGATCAAGGTGCAACGGCCATTGTCGGCCTGATGTTCCGTTCATCCTGCATACGTGTTCCGTTCAGGACTAAGTTCGGTACATGGCGGACACAAAGCGCGAGATCGAGCGCAAATTCGAGTTCTCCAAGGCCGCATCTGCCCGGCGCGGGGTGCCGGACCTGACGGGGACGGCCGCGATCGCGGCCGTCACCGACCAGGGCACCGTCGACCTCGACGCCGTCTACTACGACACCCCCGACCAGCGGCTCGCCGCCGACGGGCTCACCCTCCGACGCAGAACGGGCGGCGCGGACGAGGGCTGGCACCTCAAACTGCCCGTCTCCCCGGGCGTGCGCGACGAGGTCGGCGCCGCGCTCAGCGACACGGTCCCGCCCGCCCTCGCCGCCCTCGTCCGCTCCCGCGTCCGCGACGCCGGGCTCGGGCCGCAGGTCCGACTGGTCTCCTCGCGCCGTGTCAGCCACCTGCTCGATGCCGACGGAGCACTCCTCGCCGAACTGAGCACCGACGAGGTCCTGGCCGAACGCGGCGACGCCACCGCCGCCTGGACCGAGGTCGAAGTGGAACTCGCCGACGGTGTCGGCCCCGAACTGCTGGACGCCGTCGCGAAGACATTCCGCAAGGGCGGGCTCCGGGTCTCCGACGCCCCCTCGAAGCTCGCGCGGGCCCTCGCCGAGACCGGCGCCGAACCCCCGACCCGGCCGGCCGGAGGCGGCCCCGGAGGCACCGCCGGCGCGTACGTCGTCGCGTACCTGGCCGAGCAGCGCGACGCCCTGGTCGCCCAGGACCCGGCCGTGCGGCGGAACCTGCCGGACTCCGTGCACCAGATGCGGGTCGCCACCCGCCGGCTGCGCAGCGCCTTCACGACCTACCGCAAGGTCCTCGACCGCGGGGTCACCGACCCGCTCGGCGAGGAGCTGCGCTGGCTGGCCGCCGAACTCGGCGTCGACCGCGACCAGGAAGTCCTGATGGAACGGCTCCAGGCCCAGCTCGGCGAACTGCCCCGCACCCTGCTGTCCGGCCCCCTCCGCAGCCGGCTCCGGACCTGGAACACGGGCCGGCGCTCCCGATCGCGCCGCAGGACCCTGGCCGCACTCGACAGCGACCGCTACGTCACCCTGTTGAACTCCCTTGACGCCTTGTTGGACGCGCCCCCGCTGCTCGACGCCGCCGCGGGATCCCCCGAGAAGGTGCTCCGCAAGGCGGTGCTCCGCGACTACGCCCGCCTCGCCGGCCGGATCGACGCAGCCCTCGCGCTCGACGCGGGCAAGGAACGGGACCTGGCCCTGCACGGGGCCCGCAAATCGGCCAAACGCGTCCGGTACGCGGCGGAGTCCGCCGTGCCCGAGTTCGGCAAGCCGGCGAAACGCCTGGCCAAGGCCATGAAGGAGGTCCAGAACCTGCTCGGCGACCACCAGGACAGCGTCGTGGCCCGGGACGCCCTGCGCGGCCTCGCGGCCCAGGCGGCGGACGCGGGGGAGGACTCCTTCACCTGGGGTGTGCTCTACGGCCGCGAGGAGGCCCTGGCCGAGCGGCGCGAACGGGAACTTCCGGACCTCTGGGCGAAGGCCTCGGCCCCTGCCCTGCGGGCGGCCCTGTAGTGATCATGCGGGTGGGGGCGGCTGGGCCGTCGGGGTACGCTAGATAGCTGCCCCCTGCCCGCTTCACGAAAGTCGCGTGATGACCGAGTCGGTCTTCCCTCAGCTTGAGGCCCTGCTTCCGCACGTGCAGAAGCCCATCCAGTACGTCGGCGGTGAACTCAACTCCACGGTCAAGGAGTGGGAGAGCTGCGACGTCCGCTGGGCCCTCATGTACCCGGACGCATACGAAGTCGGGCTGCCCAACCAGGGCGTCATGATCCTGTACGAAGTGCTCAACGAGCGCGAGGGCGTCCTCGCCGAGCGCACCTACAGCGTCTGGCCGGACCTCGAAGAGCTGATGCGCGAGCACAAGGTGCCGCAGTTCACCGTGGACAGCCACCGCCCGGTCTCCGCCTTCGACGTGTTCGGCCTGTCCTTCTCCACCGAGCTGGGCTACACCAACATGCTGACGGCCCTGGACCTCGCGGGCATCCCGCTCGAGTCCAGGAACCGCACGGTGGACCACCCGATCGTCCTCGCGGGCGGCCACGCGGCCTTCAACCCGGAGCCGATCGCGGAGTTCATCGACTGCGCGGTCATCGGCGACGGCGAGCAGGCCGTCCTCGACATGACCGAGATCATCCGCACCTGGAAGGCCGAGGGCCGGCCCGGCGGCCGCGAAGAGGTCCTCCTCCGCCTCGCCAAGACCGGCAACGTCTACGTCCCCGGCTTCTACGACGTCGAGTACCTGCCGGACGGCCGCATCGGCCGCGTCGTGCCCAACCGGTCCGGCGTGCCGTGGCGGGTGTCGAAGCACACCGTCATGGACCTCGACGAGTGGCCGTACCCCAAGCAGCCCCTCGTCCCGCTCGCGGAGACCGTCCACGAGCGCATGTCCGTCGAGATCTTCCGCGGCTGCACCCGCGGCTGCCGTTTCTGCCAGGCCGGCATGATCACGCGCCCCGTGCGGGAGCGAAGCATCACCGGCATCGGCGAGATGGTCGAGAAGGGTCTCAAGGCGACCGGCTTCGAGGAGGTCGGCCTGCTCTCGCTGTCCTCCGCGGACCACACCGAGATCGCCGACATCGCCAAGGGACTGGCCGACCGGTACTCGGACGACAAGGTGGGCCTGTCCCTGCCGTCCACCCGCGTGGACGCCTTCAACGTGGACCTGGCCAACGAGCTGACCCGCAACGGTCGCCGCTCCGGCCTGACCTTCGCCCCCGAGGGCGGCTCCGAGCGCATGCGCAAGGTCATCAACAAGATGGTCTCGGAGGAGGACCTGATCCGGACCGTCGCCACCGCCTACGGCAACGGCTGGCGCCAGGTGAAGCTGTACTTCATGTGCGGCCTGCCCACCGAGACCGACGAGGACGTGCTCCAGATCGGCGACATGGCGGTCAACGTCATCGCCAAGGGCCGCGAGGTCTCCGGCCAGAACGACATCCGCTGCACCGTGTCGATCGGCGGGTTCGTCCCCAAGCCGCACACCCCGTTCCAGTGGGCGCCGCAGCTGTCGGCGGAGGAGACGGACGCCCGCCTCGGCAAGCTCCGCGACAAGATCCGGGGCGACAAGAAGTACGGCCGCTCCATCGGCTTCCGCTACCACGACGGCAAGCCGGGCATCGTCGAGGGCCTGCTCTCGCGCGGCGACCGCCGCATCGGCGACGTGATCCGCGCCGTCTACGAGGACGGCGGCCGCTTCGACGGCTGGCGCGAGCACTTCAGCTACGACCGCTGGATGCGGGCCGCGGACAAGACGCTGCCCGCCTACGGCGTGGACGTGGCCTGGTACACCACGCGCGAGCGCACCTACGAGGAGGTCCTGCCCTGGGACCACCTGGACTCCGGTCTCGACAAGGACTGGCTCTGGGAGGACTGGCAGGACGCCCTCGACGAGACCGAGGTCGACGACTGCCGCTGGACCCCGTGCTTCGACTGCGGTGTCTGCCCGCAGATGCAGACCGAGATCCAGATCGGCCCCACCGGCAAGAAGCTGCTGCCGCTGTCGGTCGTGAAGTAGCCGGCCCCGCCGGCCACGTGCACTCCGGGTCACGAGAGGCCCCCTCCCGCAACGGGTGGGGGCCTCCGGCGTTTCCCCGGGCGTCTCCTCCGGCGTCTCCTCCGCGTCCTCCTCCGCCGTCTCCTCCTCCGCATCGAAGCGGACGGGCGGCCCCCGTCGGCGTCGGGTACGGCACGGAGCGGACCCGGGCCACCGTGCACCGCGCGGTCCCCGGTGCTCCTCCCGTGGAACCGGCGAGGTCACGGGCGCGTACTCTGGGTAGTACGACAGCCGCCGACGCGGCACCCGCTGACGAGATCTCCCTGCCCCGAGGACAGGGGTGAGCCGGAGCGGGTCGACAGACCTCAGGGCGAAGCGCGAGCCGCGGAGCCCCGCACAAGGAGAAGAACCCCTGGGCAAGCGACAGCCCGAAGGCCCGCCTCCCGCACCGGTGGTGCAGCGCATCCGACTGCGCTACACCAAGCGCGGCCGCCTCCGGTTCACCAGCCACCGAGACTTCCAGCGCGCCTTCGAGCGGGCCCTGCGCCGCGCCGAGGTGCCGATGGCGTACTCGGCGGGTTTCACCCCGCACCCGCGCGTCTCGTACGCGAACGCCGCCCCGACCGGGACCGGCAGCGAGGCCGAGTACCTGGAGATCGGCCTCGCCGCGCCGCGCGATCCCGAGAGGCTCCGCGAGCTGCTCGACGAGTCGATGCCGGCGGGCCTCGACATCATCGAAGCCGTCGAGGCCCGCACCTCGGGCCTGGCCGACCGGCTGACCGCCTCCGTGTGGGAGCTGCGCCTGGACGGCGTGGAGCCCGCCGAGGCCGAGCGGGCCGTGACGGCCTTCCTGGCCGCCGAGGCCGTCGAGGTGCAGCGCAAGACCAAGAACGGCGTGCGCACCTTCGACACCCGCGGGGCGGTCGTCAGCCTCGAAGCGTTTCCCGCGCCGGCTGATAGGCCGCTGGACAATGCCTGTGCGATACTGCGGCTGGTTGTTCGGCATCTGACACCTGCCGTGCGACCCGACGACGTCCTGTCCGGTCTCCGAGCTGTGGCCGACCTGGCGCCGCCGGTCCCCTCTGCGGTGACCAGGCTGGCGCAGGGGCTCTTCGACGAGGAGTCCGGCACGGTGACCGACCCGCTCGCGCCCGACCGCGAGGCAGACACGGCCGCCCCACCCACGGTCGCCGTGACCGCCGACGCGAAGGCGCCGGAAGGTCCCGCCGCGTAAGGACCGTCGTCGTCGCGCAGCCCTGGTACTCGGGAGCCACCTGGGTCGGGCCGCGTACAGACCTGAAGACTTCCGCCAGGCCGTACGGACAACACGTACGGAACCGGCGGCCATGGACTACAGCTCCCGTGTGGCGAACGCGCCCCGGAGGCCGGCTCCGCGCCATCGTGCGGAGCCGCGCCGGACCGGAAGTCAGCCGCGGCGCCCGGGAGCGTGACGGGAGAACCGCCCGCAATGCTCAGTAACGAAAACGACACCACCACCCCCGCCGGCGCCGACAGCGGCAGCCCCAGTGACAACCTGCCCCCGCGCAGGCGTCGCCGCGCCGCTTCCCGGCCGGCCGGTCCGCCCGGCGGCGCCCCCGCCGCCGAGGTGACGCCGGCGGCGGAGCCCGCCCCCGCCGAGGAGGCCGCTCCGGCCGCCGCCCCCGCCCGCCCCCGCCGCCGTGCGACCCGCGCGGTGGCCGCTCCGAAGACCCAGGCCGCGGAGGCCGTCGTCGTCGAATCCGCTGCCGAGGCTGCTGCTGTGGTGGAGGAGGAGGCTGCTCCGGCTGCGGCTCCGCGTGCCCGCCGTCGTGCGACGCGTGCCGCGGCCGCGCCGGTCGCCGAGGCTGCGGAGGTTGCCGTGGTGGAGGCTCCGGCTGCTGCCGAGGCCGCTGCTGTGGAGGAGGCTGCTCCGGCTCCGGCTCCGCGTGCCCGCCGCCGTGCGACGCGTGCCGCGGCCGCGCCGGTCGCCGAGGCTGCGGAGGTTGCCGTGGTGGAGGCTCCGGCTGCTGCCGAGGCCGCTGCTGTGGAGGAGGCTGCTCCGGCTCCGGCTCCGCGTGCCCGCCGCCGTGCCACCCGCGCCGTCGCCGCCCCGGCCGCCGAGGCCCCGGCCGCGGAGACCCCCGCCGAGCCCGCTCCCGCCGCCGAGGAGGCCCCCAAGGCCGCCCGCGCCGTGACCGTCGCCGACGCCGTGGACGCCCCCAAGCGCGGCCGCCGCCGTGCCACCCGCTCCACCACGACCACGACCACGACCGCGGCCGCCGCCCCGCAGCAGCCCGCCGCCGAGCCCGAGGCCGCCGAAGCGCCCGCCGCTCCGGCCCGTGCCCGCCGTGCGGCGCGTCCCGCCGTGGCCGTCTTCCAGGCACCGGTCTTCACCGAGCCGATGTTCCAGACCCCCGAGACCGCGGCGATGGCCGCCGCTGCCGCCGCGGCCGCGATCGAGGCCGAGGAGGCCGAGGAGGAGGAAGAGGTCGAGCCCGTCGCTCCCGCCGAGCCCGCGCAGCCGGCCGGCCGCCGCCGTCGCCGTGGCCGCGGCGCCGCCGAGACCGCGCCGGTCTCCCTTCCCGAGGTGCTCGCGGAGGAGGAGCCGGAGGCCGAGGCCCCCGGGCTCGAAGAGGAGTCGGCCGAGTCCGCCGAAGCAGCGGAGTTCGACGAGGGCGACGAGTCGGGCGAGCGTCCCTCGCGCCGCCGTCGCCGCGGCGGCCGTCGTCGCCGTCGCGGTGAGGCAGCCGACCTCGACGAGTCCGCCGACGAAGAGGCCGAGGCGGAGTCTGCCGAGCAGGACGCCGAGGAGGAAGAGGAGGACACCGAGGAGGCCCTCGGCTCCACCTCCAGCCGCCGCCGTCGCCGTCGCCGCCGCCGCAGCGGTGAGCCCGCCGACGCCGCCGAGTCCGCCGGCGACGAGGACGGTGTGCGCACCGTCGTCAAGGTCCGAGAGCCGCGCCCGGCGCGCGAGAAGGCCGAGCCGTCCGACGAGGTCCAGTCCATCAAGGGCTCGACCCGCCTGGAGGCGAAGAAGCAGCGCCGCCGCGAGGGCCGCGAGCAGGGCCGCCGCCGCGTCCCGATCATCACCGAGGCCGAGTTCCTGGCCCGCCGCGAGGCCGTCGAGCGCGTGATGGTCGTCCGCCAGAGCGGCGAGCGCACCCAGATCGGGGTCCTTGAGGACAACGTGCTCGTCGAGCACTACGTCAACAAGGAAGAGGCCACCTCGTACGTCGGCAACGTCTACCTGGGCAAGGTCCAGAACGTGCTGCCGTCGATGGAGGCCGCCTTCATCGACATCGGCAAGGGCCGCAACGCGGTCCTGTACGCCGGCGAGGTCAACTTCGAGGCGCTCGGCATGGCCAACGGGCCGCGCCGGATCGAGTCCGCCCTCAAGTCCGGCCAGTCGGTCCTCGTGCAGGTGACCAAGGACCCGATCGGCCACAAGGGCGCCCGTCTGACCAGCCAGGTCTCGCTGCCCGGCCGCTACCTGGTCTACGTGCCCGAGGGCTCGATGACCGGCATCAGCCGCAAGCTGCCCGACACCGAGCGCGCGCGTCTGAAGACCATCCTCAAGAAGATCGTCCCCGAGGACGCGGGCGTCATCGTCCGCACCGCCGCCGAGGGCGCGAGCGAGGACGAGCTGCGCCGCGACGTCGAGCGCCTGCAGGCCCAGTGGGCGGACATCCAGAAGAAGTCGAAGCAGATCACGACCTCTTCCCCGTCCCTCCTGTACGGCGAGCCGGACATGACCGTCCGCGTGGTGCGCGACATCTTCAACGAGGACTTCTCGAAGGTCATCGTCAGCGGCGACGGCGCCTGGGAGACCATCCACGGCTACGTCTCGCACGTGGCCCCGGACCTGGCCGACCGGCTCCAGCGCTGGACCTCCGAGGTCGACGTCTTCGCGACGTACCGGATCGACGAGCAGCTCGCCAAGGCGCTCGACCGCAAGGTGTGGCTGCCCTCCGGCGGCTCCCTCGTGATCGACAAGACCGAGGCGATGATCGTCATCGACGTCAACACCGGCAAGTTCACCGGTCAGGGCGGCAACCTTGAGGAGACCGTCACCAGGAACAACCTGGAGGCGGCCGAGGAGATCGTGCGCCAGCTGCGGCTGCGCGACCTCGGCGGCATCGTCGTGATCGACTTCATCGACATGGTCCTGGAGTCCAACCGCGACCTGGTCCTGCGCCGCATGCTGGAGTGCCTGGGCCGCGACCGCACCAAGCACCAGGTCGCCGAGGTCACCTCGCTGGGTCTGGTCCAGATGACCCGCAAGCGGGTCGGCCAGGGCCTGCTGGAGTCCTTCTCCGAGACCTGTGTCCACTGCAACGGCCGCGGTGTCATCGTCCACATGGAGACGGCGGCCGCGATCGGCGGCGGTGGCAACGGCAAGCGCTCGAAGCGCCGTGGCGGCCGCGCCGAGTTCGACCAGCACGACCACGAGGTCGAGACCGTCGAGACGGCCGGGCCCGACGCCTTCGAATCCGAGTCCGAGGCCGAGGTGGCTGCCGAGGCCGCCGCGCCCAAGGCGCTGCCCGAGCCGGAGTTCGTCGCGGGCGAGGAGCTCTACAGCTCCCCGGCCGAGGCCGAGGCCGCGGCCGGCGTGAGTGGACGCCGCAACCGGCGCCGTGCCACCCGCAAGGCCACCGCTCCCGCGGGTGCCCCGCGAGGTGAGGCCGCCGCGGTGCAGGCCCCGGCCCCCGTGGCCGAGGACGTCGCCGAGCCGGTGACCGAGCCGGTGACCGAGCCGGCCGACACGGTCCTGGTGCCGGCCCCCGAGGTCGTCGCCGAGGCCGCTGCGGTCGAGGAGCCGGTCGAGGCCGCCCCGGCCGCTCCGGTCGAGGAGGCCGCGCCGAAGGGTCGTACCCGTCGCCGGGCGACCCGCAAGGCCACCGCGCCCGTGCCGGTCGCCGCGGAGCCCGCCGCGGAGCCGGAGGCCGAGCCGGCCCCGGAGCCCGCCGCGGAGCCGGAGGCCGAGCCGGCCCCGGAGCCCGTCGTGGCCGCCGAGCCCGAGCCCGAGCCCGCGCCCGTCGTCGAGCCCGAGTCGGCCGCCGCGGTTGAGGAGGCCCCGGTGGCGGAGGCCGCACCGGCCCGTCCGAGGCGTCGCGCCACCCGCAAGGCCACCGCTCCCGCCGGTTCCCCGGCCGGTGCGGCGGAGGCCGCCGTGGTGGTCGTCGAGGCCCCGGTCACCGAGCCGGCGGCGCCGACCGGGGAAGCCGGGTCCACCGAGGAGCCCGCACCGGCCAAGAAGGCCACCCGCAAGGCTCCGGCCAAGAAGGCGACCGCGGCGAAGAAGGCCCCGGCCAAGAAGGCGGCGACCGCCAAGAAGACCGCGGCCAAGAAGACGGCCACGACCAAGAAGACCGCGACGAAGCGGGCGACGAAGAAGACCGCGGCGGCGGAGCAGCAGGCTGCCCCGTCCGTCTCGGCTCCCGCCGAAGCCTGATCGGTCACGTGGCCGTGGGCCCCGCCGTTCGGCGGGGCCCACGGCCGTGCGGGGCCCGGTTTGACCCTCCGGAACCGGCCCCGTAACCTAGACCGTCGGCGTGTCCTGTACGCGCCGCGCTCCTGAGCACCTTCCTCCCGCGTCCCGCGCGCAAGCGCGCGTACGGGAGAGGCCGCTCGTCCATTCCGGATCAGCGTGGGCCCCGGCCCGCCTGAGCGGCTGGCTTCAGGAGCATCCGTCCCGAGTGAGAGAGAGATCCGCGTGTACGCCATCGTGCGCAGCGGTGGTCGCCAGCACAAGGTTGCTGTCGGCGACATCGTTGAGGTTGACAAGATTTCCACTGCCAAGGTTGGCGACACGGTCGAGCTCTCGACCCTGCTCGTTGTCGACGGCGACGCCGTGACCAGCGACCCGTGGGTCCTGGCCGGTATCAAGGTCACGGCCGAGGTCGTGGACCACCACAAGGGCGCCAAGATCGACATCCTGCGCTACAAGAACAAGACCGGCTACCGCCGTCGCCAGGGTCACCGCCAGCAGTACACGGCGATCAAGGTCACCGGTATCCCCGCGGCTGCGAAGTAAGAGGGACTGAGACATGGCACACAAGAAGGGCGCATCGTCCACCCGGAACGGGCGCGACTCCAATGCCCAGCGGCTCGGCGTGAAGCGCTTCGGCGGTCAGGTCGTCTCCGCCGGCGAGATCCTCGTCCGCCAGCGCGGCACCCACTTCCACCCGGGCTCGGGTGTCGGTCGTGGTGGCGACGACACGCTGTTCGCGCTGCAGGCCGGTGCCGTGCAGTTCGGCACGCACCGTGGCCGCAAGGTCGTCAACATCGTTCCGGCCGCCTGATCCGGCTCCGGCCGATCGAGCGTTCGTAACTTCCCGAGGGCGGATCTCAGCTCTTCCCGGCGCAGGCCGGGAAGAGAGGTCCGCCCTCGGCGCGTTGTCGCATAGACACGTTTAATGGGCAGCAAGGCCTGCCACCGGACTTTCCGGACGATTCCGCTGTATCTGGAGGAACAACCATGACCACCTTCGTGGACCGCGTCGAGCTGCACGTCGCCGCGGGTAACGGAGGCCACGGCTGCGCCTCCGTGCACCGGGAGAAGTTCAAGCCGCTCGGCGGCCCCGACGGCGGCAACGGTGGCCGTGGCGGCGACGTCATCCTGGTGGTGGAGCAGGCGATCACCACCCTGCTGGACTACCACCACAGCCCCCACCGCAAGGCCACCAACGGCAAGCCCGGAGAGGGCGGCAACCGATCCGGCAAGGACGGCCAGGACCTGATCCTGCCCGTCCCGGACGGCACCGTGGTCCTCGACAAGCAGGGCAACGTCCTCGCCGACCTCGTCGGCCAGGGCACCACCTACGTGGCCGCCGAGGGCGGCCGCGGCGGCCTCGGCAACGCCGCGCTCGCCTCCGCCCGCCGCAAGGCCCCCGGCTTCGCGCTCCTCGGCGTCCCCGGCACCACCGGCGACATCGTCCTGGAGCTCAAGACCGTCGCGGACGTGGCGCTGGTCGGATTCCCGAGCGCCGGCAAGTCCTCGCTGATCTCGGTGCTCTCCTCCGCCAAGCCGAAGATCGCGGACTACCCCTTCACCACCCTCGTCCCGAACCTGGGCGTCGTCACCGCCGGCTCGACCGTCTACACGATCGCCGACGTCCCGGGCCTCATCCCCGGCGCCAGCCAGGGCCGGGGCCTCGGCCTGGAATTCCTGCGCCACGTCGAGCGCTGCTCGGTGCTCGTGCACGTCCTGGACACCGCCACCCTGGAGACCGACCGCGATCCGATCGCCGACCTCGACGTCATCGAGGAGGAGCTCAAGCTCTACGGCGGCGGCCTGGAGAAGCGCCCCCGTCTGGTGGTCCTCAACAAGGTCGACATCCCCGACGGCCAGGAACTGGCCGACATGGTGCGCCCCGATCTGGAGGCACGCGGCTACAAGGTCTTCGAGGTCTCCGCAGTGGCCCGCACCGGTCTGAAGGAGCTCTCCTACTTCCTCGCCGAGGTCATCGCCAAGGCCCGCGCCCGCAAGCCGAAGGAGGAGGCGACCCGTATCGTCATCCGCCCGAAGGCCGTGGACGACGCCGGCTTCACCGTCACCTACGACGAGGTCGAGGACGTGTACGTGGTGCGCGGCGAGAAGCCGGAGCGCTGGGTCCGCCAGACCGACTTCAACAACGACGAGGCCGTCGGCTACCTGGCCGACCGGCTCAACCGCCTCGGTGTCGAGGACGCGCTCAAGAAGGCGGGAGCCCGTGCCGGCGACGGTGTGGCCATCGGCTCCGACGAGAACGCCGTCGTCTTCGACTGGGAGCCGACCATGATGGCCGGTGCCGAGATGCTGGGCCGCCGCGGTGAGGACCACCGCATGGAGGCACCCCGCCCGGCCACCCAGCGCCGCAAGGAGCGCGAGGCCCGCCGCGGGGACTCCGCGCAGCAGGAGTACGACGAATTCCGGCCGTTCTGATCCGCTCCCGGGGCCGTGTGCCCCGGAGGGTTTGAGGGCGTCTTTACACGGGTCGCCTAGGATCCTGCGGGTGAACAGCAGCAACCCCCCGACGGTCTCCGTCGTGGTCATCGCGTACAACGACGCCGGGCTCGTGGGCGACGCCGTCTCCTCGGCGCTCGCCCAGGGCCCGGTGGTCACCGAGGTCATCGCGGTGAACGACGCCTCCTCCGACGGCACCGCGCGGGTGCTGGACGAGCTGGCCTCGGTCCACCCCCGCCTCAAGGTCGTGCACCGGACGGAGAACAGCGGGGGGTGCGGTACTCCGCGCAACGACGGGATCGCCGCCGCGTCCGGCCGGTACGTGCTCTTCCTCGACAGCGACGACATCCTGCCGCCGGGCGCGGCGGACGCCCTCGTGGGCACCGCCGAGCGGCACCGCGCCCCGGTCACCGTCGGCGCGGCCGTGCGGCGCGAGCTGCCCCAGCACCACGACGTGCCGTGGATGCCGGGTCTCTACACCCCCGGTGACGTCATCGAGCGCCCGGCGGACCGGCCCGAGCTCGTCCGCGACACCCTGTGCGTCAACAAGCTCTACGAGCGGGCCTTCCTCCAGGAGCACGGCCTGCGCTTCCCGGACGGCCGGTTCGTCTACGAGGACTTCGTCTTCACCTCCCGGGTGCTCGCCGCGGCCCCCCGCATCGCCGTCACCGGCGACCTCGTCTACGTCTGGCACGTGCGCCGCGGCGCCGCCCAGGTGTCCATCTCCCTGGACCGCAAGGACGTCGGGAACTGGCGCTCCCGCATCGAGGCCCACCGCACGGCCGCCCGGATCCTCACCGCCGCCTCCCCGGTGCTGGGCAGCGCCTGCCAGGTGAAGTTCCTCGAATACGACCTGCGCATGTACCTGCGCGAGCTCGGCCGCGACCCCGGCTACCAGGCGGCCTGGTGGACCCTGACCCGTGACTACGTCGAGACTTTCGCGGCGGCCGACGTCGAGGCCGCCGCGGCGAAGGCCCGCTGGATCGTCCGGGTGCTGCGGGCCACCGCGTCCCCGCCCGCCGACGTCGAGCGGCTCACCCGGCTGGCCGCCGAACCGCCGCTGCTGCTGCCCCCGTACGCGGTCGGCGACTCGGGCGAGCCGGTGTGGAGCGACGAGTTCCCGGTCGAGCTGGACGGCCTGTCGACGCTGCCGGTCGAGGAGCTGCCCGTCACCGTCGACGCCGAGCCGGCCGGCCGCGGCGCGGTCCGGATCCGCGTGCACGACCTCTACGGGCGCCTCGCCGGGGCCGGCCCGCAGACCGCCCGCCTGAGCTTCGTGCCCCGCGCCGGCGGCGAGCCCGTCCTCGCACCCCCCGTCGAGCTGCTGCCCGACCGGGGCGGTGGCTGGATGGCCGTGCTGCCGTTCCCCCTCGCCGAACTGGCCGTCACCGGCCGCCGCCAGGGGCTGCGCAGGATGCAGGCGTGGAGCGTCGGGGTGGGCGTGCGGTGTGCCGACGGGAGCTCGGTGTTCACCTCCCTGCGCCCCCGGGGCCGGCTGCTCCGCCGTCGGGCGCTGCCCAGCAGCCGGTACGGTGTTCTGCTGGCGCAGCCCTACCGGACGGGGACCGGTGCCCTCGCGCTGCGCCTCGCGCCGGGTCCCGGGGGAGCCCTCTACCTCGTACGCAACCGGTTCCACCGGGCCCGCGCAGCCCGGGGGTCGGGCTGAACCCGATGCGCCCCGCAGCGCTTTCCGCACCGAAGTCGGACAGGACCAAGGAGATACACATGACGTTTCTGATCACCGGTGGCGCCGGATACATCGGCGCGCACGTCGTCCGCGCGATGCTGCTCGCGGGGGAGAAGGTCGTCGTCCTCGACGACCTGTCCACGGGCAACGAGGACCGCGTTCCGGAGGGCGTCCCGCTGGTGGTCGGCTCCGTCCTGGACCGGCTGGTGCTGGAGAAGACCCTCCGCGAACACAAGATCACGGGCGTGGTGCACCTGGCCGGCAAGAAGCAGGTCGGAGAGTCCGTCGAGAAGCCTCTGTACTACTACCACGAGAACGTCCAGGGCCTGACGGTCCTGCTCCAGGCGGTGGCCGACGCGGGGGTGCGCAACTTCCTCTTCTCCTCCTCCGCATCCGTGTACGGCATGCCCGACGTGGACCTGGTCACCGAGGAGACCCCGTGCGCGCCGCTGAGCCCGTACGGCGAGACCAAGCTGGCCGGAGAGTGGCTGGTGCGGGCGGCGGGTAAGGCGCACGGCATCTCCACCGCCTGCCTGCGCTACTTCAACGTGGCGGGCGCGGCGACCCCGGAGCTCGCGGACACCGGCGTCTTCAACCTGGTGCCGATGGTCTTCGAGCGGTACGACGCCGGCCAGGGCGCCAAGATCTTCGGTGACGACTACCCGACGCCGGACGGCACCTGCATCCGCGACTACATCCACGTCGAGGACCTCGCGGAAGCCCACGTGGCGGCCGCCCGCAAGCTGGCCGAGTGGGCCGCGGCCGAGGACTACAAGGACCTCACCGTCAACATCGGGCGCGGCGAGGGCGTCTCGGTCGCCGAGATGGTCGAGCTCCTGAACAAGGGCACCGGACACGACTACGCCCCGGTGATCAGCCCGCGCCGTCCCGGCGACCCGGCGAAGGTCGTGGCCTCCGCCGACCGCATCAACACCGTGCTGGGCTGGCAGGCCCGCCACGACGTCAGCGAGATGGTCACCTCCGCCTGGGCGGGCTGGGAGGCCAACAAGGTGGCCCGCGGCGAGGCGCACCGCGACGTCCACAAGGCCTGACACTCCCGCCCCGCCCGGCCCGGCCCGGCTGTTCGGCGAGGCGCCGGCGCTACGGCGAGGCCGCCCGCCCCGGATCTCCCCGGGGCGGGCGGCCTCGCCGTGCCGTGTGTACGGCCGCGCCGCCGGTCAGCGCTCCAGGAAGGAGAACAGGTCCTCCCACCGGTCGGTGATCTCGGCGCTGGAGTAGCGCTTCACCGAACGGAAGGCGTTGTCCCCGAGCCGGTCGCGCAGCTCACGGTCGGACATCAGCGCGTCCAGGTGCCCGGCGAGCTCCATGGTGTTGCCGAGCCGGGCCAGCAGCCCGTCCTCACCGTGCTCGACGATCTCCCGTACGCCCGGCGCGCAGTCGAAGGCGGCAGGAGCCACGCCCGCCGCCATCGCCTCCAGCAGCGTGATCGGGAAGCCCTCGGCGCGCGAGGCCTGCGCGAAGACCGAGGCCTCGCGCAGCGCGCCCAGCACGTCGTCGGTGCTGCCCATCCACCGGACGGAGTCGTCGAGCCCGAGTGCGGTGCAGTGCGCCCGCAGCGCGGCCTCCTCCACACCCGCGCCGTAGATCCTCAAGACCCAGTCGGGGTGCTGCGGGGCCGCGTCCGCCCATGCGTCGAGCAGCAGGTCGACGCCCTTCTCGAAGGCGAGGCGGCCGACGCTGGCCACGACCTTCCCGGTGCGCGGAGCCGGGGTGTCGGGCATGAAGGGGATCGGGTTCGGCATGCTGGCGACGTTCTCCATGCCCGCCCGGATCCACAGGTCCGCGTCCTCGGGAGTCAACACCAGCAGCCGGTCCACGTCCCGGTAGAACCGGCGGACCCGCTCGCCGCGGGTGGACTTCTGGCTGGCCTCGAACGACTCGTGGCTCATGCCGATGACGGACAGCCCCTTGGTGTCGGCGAGCGCCACCCACTCCATCGCCCAGACCTGGGTGACGATGACGACCCCGCCCGGACGTGCCGTGCGCAGCAGTTCGCCGAGCCGGTCCGCCTTGGCCTGCATCTGCGCCCGCCGGGCCGCCTGGCGGCGCCGCTCGGGCGCATTCAGCCGGCCCTTGATGCCGCGCAGGCGGCGGGCCGACGGCGGGTGGGTCTCGTACAGCGTGGTCGTGCCGTACGGCAGGTCCTGCGGCAGCTTCTGCCGGATCTCCTCGGCGACCGGCGCGATGCCGACGATGTGCACGCAGTGCCCGCGGTCGCTGAAGTGCCGGGCCATCTGGTGCGACCAGGTGGTCACGCCGCCGATCTCGTCGACGCTGTTGGAGACGATGAAGATGTCCCGGCTCACTTGCCGCTCCCGGTGAAGAACTTCTCGACGATCTGGCGGGCGGCGTCCCCGCGGTCGTACTCGCCGAACTCGGTGAGGAAACGCTGCCGCGCCTCCGCGTACTTGGCGTCCGCCTCCTCGAAGGCAGCCAGCGCCTGCAGGAGTTCGTCCGCGGTGGCCACCACCGGGCCCGGGGCCTTCTCCTTCAGGTCGAAGTACGTGCCGCGGATGTCGGTGGCGTACTCCTCGTAGTCGTAGGCGAAGAACACCATCGGCCGGTCCAGGACCGCGTAGTCGAACATCACGGACGAGTAGTCGGTGATCAGTCCGTCGGCGAGGGCCAGCAGCGGGGTGATGTCGTGGTGCCGCGACACGTCGACGACCCGGCCGGCGACCGACGGCGGCAGCGACACGCTGTTGAGGTAGTGGGTCCGCACCAGCAGCGTGAAGCGGTCGCCGAGCCGGTCCGCGAACTCCTCCACGTCGAAGGGGAAGGTGAAGCCCTCCACCGTGCCGTCCGCGCCCGCCCGGAAGGTCGGCGCGTACAGCAGCACCTTCTTGTCCGGGTCGATGCCGAGTTCGGCGGCGAGGGAGCCGCGGACCCGCTCGCCGCTGTCGGCCTCGGTCCGGTGCGCCTCGACGAGGGCGTCGTTGCGCGGGTAGCCGGTGCGCAGCAGCACCTCGTCGCGCAGTCGGAAGCCCTTGGCGAGGGTGCGGGCGTCGTGCTCGGAGCGGATCAGGAAGTGGTCGAAGCGGTCCACGGCCGCCTGGAAGCGGTCCTGGCCGGCCCGGCCCTGCGCCTTGGTGCGGGGCTCGTGGAAGCCCATCCGCTTGAGCGCGGAGCCGTGCCAGGTCTGGATGTACGTGGTGCCCGGGCGCTTGGTGAGGGCCAGCGGGAAGCCCTGGTTGTCGATCCAGTACTCGGCCTGGGCCAGGGCGCGCAGGTACTGCCAGCTCCAGCGCTTGACCAGGGTGGCCTCCTTCGGGAAGCCGGTGGGCTTGGCACCCGCGTAGGACCAGATCGCCTCGAAGGCCACGCCCTGGCGGACCATCTCCTCGTAGACCGCCTTCGGGCTGTCGCTGTACTGCTTGCCCATGTGGCTCTCGAAGACGACCGTGCCCTTCTTGACGGGCAGTTTCGAGAAGACCTCGTGGTAGATCTTCACCTTCTGCTCGCCGGAGCCCAGGTTCCGGCGAGCCCGCAGCGCCTTGCGCAGACCCCGCTTGACCACGCCCGCCGCCCTGCCCTGTATGGCGTTGTTGATCAGCGACTGGGTGCGGACGGCTGCCGCGCCCTCCGCGGTCAGGACGTAGGAGAGATTGCCCTTCTTGGTCATCTGCGCGGCGAAGCGGTCGGAGACCAGGCGGGTCAGCCGGGGCCGGACGCGCAGCCGGGCCGCCGAGTCCAGGTCGAGGCCGCCGACCGCGACGCGGGTGGTGATCCGCTCACCCCCGGCGGTCAGCTTGAGGCGGACGTCCCAGACGGCGTCGACGATGCCCAGGGGGCGCACGGTGCCGCCGATGTCCGCCGTGGTGCGCCACTCGATCGTGTCACCGGTGTGGCGCACGGACGCCACCGGGAAGCTGAAGGAGCGCACGCCGATCTGCCGGCGGGCCCGGAGCTCCAGGGTGGCCTTCAGCTCCGCGTCCTCGGCGATGCGGCCCAGCGGGTTCACGACCGTGCCGGACAGTGTCACCGTGCCGCGCCCGTCGTCCTCGTAGGAGGTGAGGCGGTTGCCCAGGGTGAGGGAGGAGAGCGGGGTGGTGTGGAAAGCTTCCTCGGTGACGTCCAGTATCCGGCGGGCCTCGGCGGCGTCGGGGCCGTCGATGTGCTGCGCGCACCAGTAGACGCGGCCGTCGCGCTCGGCGAGCGGGGAGGTCAGCCGCCCCTTGTTGACCATGGCGTCGGCGGCCGGGAGCAGGTTCTCCCAGTCCTCCTGGCCCAGCAGGTACGCGCAGATCGCCTGGAGGCGGGTGACGTGCTCGTAGGCCTCCGGATCGATGCCGGCGAGGTAGCCGTTGGCGAGGCCCGCGAACTCCCGGCGGTACTCGTCGCTCAGCAGCGGCAGGTCACGCAGGTGCAGGACCAGGTCGTGCTTGAGGAACTTGGCGTCCTTCGCGGACTTGATGTCCGTGTGGCCCTTGGCCGCCAGCAGCTCGTCGACACGCCGGTGGATCTCCATCCGGTGGACGAAGTTCGCGATCTCGTGGCGCCGGTTGCTGATCGACTTGGCCGCGGCCTTCTCGACCACGTTCCAGAAGTAGACGTGGTTGGGGATCAGCGTGATGCGCCGGGCCGCCACGTACGCCTGCGCCGAGAACAGCAGGTCCTCGTAGTGGATGCCGACCGGGAACTCCAGACCCTGCTCCAGCAGGAACGCGCGCCGGTAGCACTTGTTCGTGGAGAGGGTGTCGTAGACCAGCAGGTCCGGGAACTCGGTGATCGACTCCAGGGTGCGGGTGCGCGCGTAGATCCAGGGGTACCACTCGGTGGTCTTGCCCCACCGGTTGTCGAGGTGCACCCGTACGCACATGCCCGAGACCAGGTCGGAGCCGGTCCGCTCGGCTGCGGCCAGCATGTTCCGGCAGGCGTTGCGCTCCAGCACGTCGTCGCTGTCGAGGAACATCACGTACGTTCCGGTGGCCTGCTGGACACCGTGGTTGCGCGGGGCCCCGCAGCCGCCGCTGTTCTGCGGCAGCTGGAAGGCGCGCACCCTGCCCGGATGCGCGGACTCCAGTTCCTGGGCGACCGCGAAGGAGCGGTCCTGGCTGCAGTCGTCCACGATCACGACCTCGACACCCTGGAGTGTCTGGTCGAGAACCGACTGGACTGCTGTCGACAGACGCTCTGCGTCGTTGTAGACGATGACGACCACGGAGACGTCGGGCACGTGCACCTCGATCCCTTCGTTGCGTTCCGCTCATTCCGCTTATCCCGTCAAAGCTACCGTGTGCCGCCGTCGGCTCCGGCAGGGCGACTCTCGGTAGTCGCTCGCCGTGCATACTTCTAAGGAAGGTGGGAGGCGGCCCCGACCGTCGACAATCACCCGTTCGGATCCAGCAGGAAGTGTTCATGACGAAGCTGTCCGTAGTTGTTCCCTGCTACAACGAAGAAGCCGTCATCGACAGCTTCGACACGGAGATCCGCAAGGTGCTGGACACCCTCCCCGTCGAGTACGAGGTCTGCTACGTCGACGACGGAAGCCGCGACGGGACCCTCGACAAGCTCCGGAAGATCGCCGCGGGACACGGGGAGCGGACCCGCTACGTCTCCTTCAGCCGCAACTTCGGCAAGGAGGCCGGCATGCTCGCGGGCCTGCGCGAGGCCACCGGCGACGCCGTCGTGATCATGGACGCCGACCTTCAGCACCCGCCGGAACTCATCGCCACCATGCTGGAGCACTACCGGCAGGGCCACGACCAGATCATCGCCCGCCGCACCCGCGAGGGCGACAAGAAGGTGCGCTCCGCGCTGAGCCGCCTCTACTACCGGGGCGTCAACCGCTGGGTCGACGTCGAGCTGACCGACGGCGTCGGCGACTTCCGCATGCTGTCGCGCCCCGCCGTGGACGCCCTGCTGTCCCTGCCGGAGTACAACCGCTTCTCCAAGGGCCTGTTCTCCTGGATCGGCTTCGACACCGTCCACTTCGACTACCGCAACGCGCAGCGCGAGGCCGGCGAGACCAAGTGGAAGTTCGGCTCCCTGTTGAACTACGGCATGGACGGCCTGATCTCCTTCAACAACCGGCCGCTGCGGATCGGCATCTGGTTCGGCGTGTCACTGGTCGCCCTGACCGGCCTCTACGCGCTGTGGATCACCGTCATGGCGATCACCAACGGTGTGGACTCCCCGGGCTACGTCACCCTGGTGGCCATCATCACGGGCCTGGGCGGTGTGCAGCTGATCATGCTGGGCCTCGTCGGCGAGTACATCGGCCGCATCTACTACGAGACCAAACGGCGGCCGCACTTCCTGGTGAAGGAGTCGCACGGCCGCGAGTCCCTCCCGCGGACCGCCGTTACCGCGGCGGCGGAGCCGGCGGTCCGGGAGCGCAGCAGCCGATGACCCGCGCAGAACAGCTCGGCCAGGTATTCCGCTTCGCCCTCGTGGGCGGAGTCAACACCGGCACCTTCTTCGGCATCTACCTCCTGCTGCACCCGTGGATGCCGTACTTCGCCGCCTACTCGCTCGCCTTCGTGCTGGCGATGGTCGGCTCGTTCTTCATGAACACCTACTTCACCTACCGGACCCGGCCGACCTGGAAGAAGTTCCTCCTCTTCCCGCTGACGAACGTGACCAACTACGTCATCCAGTCCGCCGGCCTGTACGCCCTGGTGGCCTGGGCCGGGTTGGACACCCGGATCGCCCCGCTGGTCGCGGCGGTCGTGGCCATCCCGTTCACCTTCCTGCTCTCGCGCAAGATCCTCGTCCCGGGTGCGGCCCGCGCCGCCGCCGAGCAGGAAGAGGGCCAGGGGCGGGCCAGGACCTCGTCCACGGTCTGAAACCCCGGAGCGGCTGCCGCCCGCCACCCCGTAGATTGAGGTGGCAGGCATTGACGGCAAGGGGCAAGGGGAAGAACGTGTCAGCGGCTAGGCAAGGTGTCGTGGACGCCCGCAGGATCGTGGTCAAGGTCGGCTCCTCCTCCCTGACCACGGCGGCCGGCGGACTCGACGCCGACCGGGTGGACGCGCTCGTCGACGTCCTGGCCAAGGCCCGCAGCGGCGGTGAGAAGGAGATCGTCCTGGTCTCCAGCGGAGCCATCGCCGCCGGGCTCTCCCCGCTGGGCCTGCGCCGCAGGCCGAAGGACCTGGCCCGCCAGCAGGCCGCCGCCAGCGTCGGCCAGGGCCTCCTCGTCGCGCGCTACACCGCCTCCTTCGCGCGGTACGGTCTGCGCGTCGGCCAGGTGCTGCTCACCACCGACGACACCAGCCGCCGCGCCCACTACCGCAACGCGTACCGGACCCTCGACCAGCTGCTGGCCATGGGAGCCCTCCCAGTCGTCAACGAGAACGACACCGTCGCCACGGACGAGATCCGCTTCGGCGACAACGACCGGCTCGCCGCCCTCGTCGCCCACCTCGTCCGCGCGGACCTCCTCGTCCTGCTCTCCGACGTCGACGGCCTCTACGACGGCGACCCGTCCCAGCCGGGCACCACCCGCATCGACGAGGTCCACGGGCCCGCGGACATCGCGCACGTCTCCATCGGCAGCGCGGGCAAGGCGGGGGTGGGCACCGGCGGCATGGTCACCAAGGTCGAGGCGGCCCGGATCGCGGCAGCCGCCGGGATCCCGGTGGTGCTCACCTCCGCCAGCCAGGCCGCAGACGCCCTGGCGGGACGCGGGACCGGAACGTTCTTCCACGCCACCGGGCGCCGCTCCGCGGACCGGCTGCTCTGGCTCCAGCACGCCTCGACCCCGCAGGGCCACCTGGTCCTCGACGACGGGGCGGTCAGGGCCGTGACCCAGCGCGGCAGCTCGCTGCTGCCCGCGGGCATCGCGGCCGTCGAGGGCGACTTCGCGGCCGGAGACCCGGTGGAGCTGCGCTCCGCCGACGGCCGCGCCGTGGCCCGGGGGCTCGTCAACTTCGACGCCAAGGAACTCCCGCAGCTCCTCGGCCGCTCCACTCGCGAGCTCGCGCGGGAACTCGGACCCGCGTACGAGCGGGAGGTCGTCCACCGTGACGATCTGGTCCTGCTCCAGGGCTGAGGTTCGGCAAAACCGCAGCGCGGCCGCCCGGGGACTGGTCAACTGTGAGGGGCGGGGCAGGCGGACACGCGTAGCGGAGACAGGAGGCGGCTGGTGAGACGAGCGCTGACCAGCGTCGGTCCCGGGGACGGTGACGGCGGCGGGTACGAGGAGGACGAGGCCTCGCGCCTGTGGCACGTGACCCTGAGCGTCTCCGGCAAGCCGGCCCCGCTGTCCGAGGTCCGGCGGGGACTGGAGCAACTGGCCCACGACCACCCCTTCCTCCTGACCAGCCGGTACGCCGACGACCACGCGGAGATCCGCTACTGGGAAGAGGCACGCGACCTCCACGACGCGGCGGCCGTCGCCCTGCGCCTGTGGGGCGAGCACCGCTCCTCGGCGCAGTTGCCGCCGTGGGAGATCGTCGGCCTGGAGGTCATCGACCGCGCCACCTATCACCTGCGCGTCGCGGAGGGCTACGGACCGCCTCCCGCCCACCCGGTGGGCGTCCACCCGTACTGACCTGACGTGCCCGAACCCCCGCCGGTGACCGCGGCGCGGGTGGCGGCTGCGCACCGGGGCGGGCGGAGCCGGGCCCGGAGCCCGTCTCGTGGTGTGGAAGCCCCGTCGGCCGGGCTCCGGCGTGGGCTTACCCTGGCCGCATGACCTCGCTCGACGACGCCACCGCCACCTCGCCCGTCCTCGCCACCGCGCGCCGCGCCCGGACCGCCGCCGCGGCCATCGCACCACTCCCGCGGTCCGCCAAGGACGCGGCCCTGCTGGCGATCGCCGACGCGCTGGAGGCCCGTACCGCCGAGATCATCACGGCCAACGCCGCGGACACCGACAAGGCCCGAGCTGCCGGCACCAGCGAGACCGTCATCGACCGTCTCACCCTGACCCCGGAGCGGGTCGCCGCCATCGCCTCCGACGTCCGCGACGTCGCCGCCCTCCCCGACCCCGTCGGGGAGGTCGTCCGCGGCAGCACCTTGCCCAACGGCATCGACCTGCGGCAGATCCGCGTTCCCCTCGGCGTCGTCGGCATCATCTACGAGGCCCGCCCCAACGTCACCGTCGACGCCGCCGCCCTCTGCCTCAAGTCCGGCAACGCCGTCCTCCTGCGCGGCAGCTCCTCCGCCTACGCCTCCAACACCGCCCTCGTCGCCATCCTCCGCGACGCCGTCGAGAGCGCCGGCCTGCCCGCCGACGCGATCCAGCTCGTCCCCGGCGAGTCCCGGGACTCCGTACGCGAGCTGATGCGCGCCCGCGGCCTCGTCGACGTGCTGATCCCGCGCGGCGGCGCCTCCCTCATCAAGACCGTGGTCGAGGAGTCCACCGTCCCGGTCATCGAGACCGGTACCGGCAACTGCCACGTCTACGTCGACGCCCAGGCCGACCTCGACATGGCCGTGGAGATCCTCGTCAACTCCAAGGCCCAGCGGCCCTCCGTCTGCAACGCCGCCGAAACCCTCCTCGTCCACCGCGAGATCGCCGGCGCCTTCCTGCCGCGCGCCCTCGACGCGCTCGCCGAGGCCGGCGTCACCGTCCACGGCGACGAGGCCGTCCTCGCCGCCGCCGAAGGCACCAAGGCCACCGCTCTGCCCGCCACGGACGAGGACTGGGCCGCCGAGTACCTGTCCTACGACATCGCCGCGGCGGTGGTGGACTCGCTCGACGACGCCGTCGCCCACATCCGCCGCTGGACCTCCGGGCACACCGAGGCGATCGTCACCACCTCGCAGGCCGCCGCGCGCCGCTTCACCCAGCTGGTCGACTCCACCACCGTCGCCGTGAATGCATCCACTCGGTTCACCGACGGTGGTCAGTTCGGTTTCGGCGCAGAGATCGGCATCTCCACGCAGAAGCTGCACGCCCGGGGTCCGATGGGGCTTCCCGAGCTCACCTCCACCAAGTACATCGTCACCGGCGACGGTCACGTTCGGTAGAGCGGCCGCCCACCTCGTGTGGCCGGAATTCGCCGAACAGCCTGCCCAAAGGCTCCCCCCCAGGTCTAGGCTGTTCCCGTGCCGGACGACGTGGGGAGCAAGCCGTTCCCGGACGACGGGGAGCCCGACGACGACCGCGGAGGCGCGGAAGAGTACTTCGCCTCCGTGGTGTTCGACGAGGACTTCGTCCGGAACGCCGAGATCCGTGAACCGAGCGCCGCCGAGCGCCAGCGGGCGGCCGACCGGGCGCGGGCCGAGGCGGAGGCCGCCCGGGCCGTCGCCGCCGGCTGGACGGGCGACGACGACCATGACGGCTACGGCTACGGCCACCCCGACGGGTACGGCACCGACGACTACGGCTGGGAGCGCGGCGGTGACCACGAGCCCGGCCACGGCTCCCCGGACGGCCCCTACGGGGCCTACGGAGGCAGCCTGCGCCCCTACCGGGGCCGCGCCCCCTGGCTGCGGCCCGTCGCCTGGGTGCTCGCCTTCGTGATGGGCCTGGGCATGGTCGCGCTCGCCTTCAGCGCCGTCTACCGCAGCGCCTCGGGTGAGGCGGACCCCGCTCCGGCTCCCTCCAGCACCCCCGGGCGTGAAGTCACCGGCGTCGGCGCGTTTACGTACCCTTCAGTACGCCAACCCTGAAGGTACGACCCCACTCGCGACCGCCGGAGCTGGGGGCTTCTCTGAAGCGGGGACAGCGGGGAGAAGCGATGGCCGTGCCAGGAGATCCACCCGACAGCACTCCCGACGGCACCGGCGGGGGCGACGAGGAGTTCCGGTCGGACGAGTACCGATCGGTGGTGTTCGACGAGGATTTCGTCCGCGCCGCCCGGCTCCAGGAGTACTCCGCCCAGGAACGCATGGGCGAGCACGCCCGGGCCGTGCGCAGCCGGTCCATCTGGTCGGGCGGCGGCGCACCCCGCACCAGCACTCCCGGCCGCGGCGCCCGCCAGGGCATGCTGCTCGTGCTGCTCATCGCCACGGCCTTCGCCGTCGCCGTCTACCTGGGGCTGCGCAACCCCTACGTGCCGCCGGCCGGCGGCACCGCCCAGGCGCTCACCAGCACCGTCGTCCCGCTCGCGCCCACCGCCGCCGTGTCCGGCGGGCTGCCGCCGGAGCTGTTCGCGAAGAGCCCCGCCGCCGACTACCGGGTCGGGGCGGCCGGGATCACCCTGCCTGCGGTGCGCCGCACGCACCACTTCACCGACGCCCAGGTCCTCACCGCGCTGTCGATCGCCAAGGACTACCTGGTGCAGTCCTCGCTGGACCCCGATGTGCTGGCCGGATCCGCCACCCGGCCGGTGCGGGTCCTGCTCGACCCCGACCAGCTGGCACAATTCGACCGCAGCATGACCGCCCCTGCCGGGGACGGCTGGCACGCCGCCACCGGCTGGCTGGTCCGCCTCGACCCGGCCACCGCCGTCATGGCCGACTCCCGGGTCCGGGTGAGCGGCACCCTCGCCTTCGAGGAGGTGGCCCAGGACGTGCTGGAGGTCACCACCGATCACACCTTCGTGTACGCCGTGCGGCCGGCCACCGGGGCCGTGGCCGAGGGCGCTTCGCTGTTCACCGTCCGGCGCGAGCTGCGGATGCGCTTCGACCGGGACGACCTGGGCGCCCGGCGGCTGGAGCTGGCATCGGCCTACGTGATGGCAGGGCCGCAGGACTGCTCCGCCGACCCGGCCGGGGGCTTCCGCCCGCTTCTGGCCGGGGCCGGTCCCACCACCGTGGGACCGGCCGCGAGCGACCCGTACGCCAGCGGCCACCCGAGGCGCTCGGCCGGGTTGTGCGGCGTACTGGCGCCCGCCGCGACTCCGGGCGCCCCGGTCAGCCCCGCTCCGTAGCTCCTGCCCCTCCCTTGCCGTCCGAGCCGGTGTCCGGACCGGAACCGCCCCCGGCGCCGGTGAACTTGTCACGCAGCCTGCCGCCCATGTCGGCCGCACCGCCCGCGATGTCGCCCACCAGCTTGAACAGCGGGTCCTTGCTGCTGCGCACCGAGTCGGCGTAGTGCGCGGCCGACTCCCGGAAGGAGTCGGTGACCGAGGTGTCCTTGTCCTCCTCGCGGCGCGGGTAGTGGCCGTCCACGATCCGCTGGTAGTCCCGGCTCTCCGACCACTTCTTCAGCTCGGCCGCCCGGACCGTGGTGAAGGGGTGCGTGCGCGGCAGCATGTTGAGGATCTTGAGCACGGAATCCCGCAGGTCGCCGCCCTTCTCGTACTCGTCGGCCTGCTCCAGGAAGGCGTCCACGTTCATCTCGTGCAGGTGGTTGCCGCCCGCCAGCTTCATCAGCCCGCGCATCGAGGCCATCACGTCCTGCCCCACCAGCAGGCCCGCCCGGTCGGCTGACAGCTCCGACTTGCGGAACCATTCCCGCAGCGCGGTCACGATCGTCATGATCGCCACATTGCCCAGCGGAATCCACGCGACCTTCACCGCCAGGCTCGTCAGGAACAGCAGGATCGTGCGGTACACGGAGTGTCCCGACAGCGCGTGGCCCACCTCGTGGCCGACCACCGCCCGCATCTCCTCCTCGTCGAGCAGCTCGACGAGGCTCGTGGTCACCACGATGATCGGCTCGTCCAGCCCGATGCACATGGCATTGGGGCGCGGGTCCTGCTGCACGTACATCTGCGGGACCTTCTCCAGGTCCAGGATGGAGCAGGCGTCGCGGAGCATCGCGTACAGGTGGGGGAACTGGGTCTCGCCCACCCGCACGGAGTCCGACAGGAACAGCAGCCGCAGGCTCCGCTCCGGGAGCAGCCCGCTCAGGGTCTTGAAGACCGTGTCGAAGCCGGTCAGCCTGCGCAGCGCCACCAGGGCCGACCGGTCCGCCGGATGCTCGTAGGCACGCGAGGAGATGCCGGGGAACCTCCTGCGGTCCCGCGCCGGCACCTTCTCGAATCCCGTCTCCGTCATGCGCCCTCCCCTGATGGAACTGCTCGACCTTGCGTCTATCCTCTCCAACGCCTGAGTCGGCGCGAGCGTGCCCGGGGCGCCCGCATACGATGTGGGCGAAGTCTCCGACAGCTCCCCGACTCGATAGGTACCTGCCTGATGAGCCTCTCCTCCACCGCCCACAACCTGGTCGTCCTCGCCTCGGAGGGGGCCGAACAGCACGGCGGCAACCACGACAGCCTCAACCCCTACCTGACCGGCGGCGCCGCCTTCGTCATCCTGATGCTGATGCTCTGGGTCACCACGCGCCTGAACCGCGACCGCTAGTCGGACCGGTCCGCCGGGCCAGTAGGCTCTGCGCTCATGGGAGAGCAGGAGACGCCTACCGGTCCGGTCAAGCGCCGGCTCGGCGTGATGGGCGGGACATTCGACCCGATCCACCACGGACACCTGGTGGCCGCCAGCGAGGTGGCCGCCCTTTTCCACCTCGACGAGGTGGTGTTCGTGCCGACGGGCGAGCCCTGGCAGAAGTCCCAGCGGGCCGTCTCGCCCGCCGAGGACCGCTACCTGATGACGGTCATCGCCACGGCCTCGAACCCGCAGTTCTCGGTGAGCCGCATCGACATCGACCGCGGCGGGCCGACCTACACGATCGACACCCTCCGGGACCTGAAGGCGCTGAACGACGACGCCGACCTGTTCTTCATCACCGGTGCCGACGCCCTCGCCCAGATCCTGACCTGGCGCAATGCCGACGAGCTCTTCTCGCTCGCCCACTTCATCGGAGTCACCCGGCCGGGCCACGTGCTCACCGACGACGGGCTCCCCGAGGGCGGCGTCTCCCTGGTCGAGGTGCCCGCACTGGCGATCTCGTCCACGGACTGCCGCGCGCGCGTCGCCCAGGGCGATCCCGTCTGGTACCTGGTGCCGGACGGCGTGGTGCGCTACATCGACAAGCGTGAGCTGTACCGGGGAGCCTGAGCTTCCGGAGAGAGGGGCCCCGCGGTGAACGACCGACAGGATCCGTACGACCCGTACGCCGCCCACGAGCAGCAGCTCATCGGCTACGACGCGTACGGGCGGCCGGTGTACGGCCAGGCGCCCGCGCAGCCCGCCCACCAGTACGAGCAGCAGGGCTACGGCTACGACTACCAGGGCTACGACCAGCCCCAGCAGTACTACCAGCAGCAGCCGGCGGCCCAGGAGTACGGGCAGCAGGAGTACCCCCAGGCGCCCTCCTACGGCTACGACGCGCAGCACGGCGGCCGGCCCCCGCAGCAGGCCCAGCACCAGCAGTGGATCCCGCAGCAGCAGGCTCCCGAGCCTCCGGCGGCCGAGCAGCCCTCGGCCCCGGCGGAGCGGGCGTCCGGCCAGGTCCCCGAGCCGCGCCGGTCCGAGGACGGCTCCGAGGCGGGCCGGGACTACCGCACCGAGATGTTCGCGTTCATCGACCAGCCGGACGAGGACTCCGAGGACGTCATCGACTGGCTCAAGTTCACCGAGAGCCGCACCGAGCGCCGCGAGGAGGCACGCCGCCGCGGGCGCAACCGGGTGGTCGCGCTGATCGTGGCCCTCGCCGTATTCGTCGTCGCGGGCCTGGGCTACCTCTGGTACGCGGGCAAGCTGCCGTTCCTCGACGGCCCCGGCGGGAAGAAGACCGCCGCCACCGCGGACGCCGCGGCGCAGAAGCGCGACATGATCGTCGTGCACCTGCACAACACCAAGAAGGGCGGTACCTCCTCGGCACTGCTCGTCGACAACGTCACCACCGGGCAGGGCGCCACCGTCCTGTTGCCGAACGCCCTCGCCGTCACCGGCCAGGACGGCACCGCCACGGCCCTGGGCAAGGCGGTCGAGGAGGGCGGCCTCGGCACCCGCGAGGCCCTCGACTCCGTGCTCGGCACCCGGATCGGCGGTACCTGGCGCCTGGACACCCCCTTCCTGGAGAACCTGGTCGAGCTGGTCGGCGGCATCGAGGTCGACACCGACACCGCGGTCCCGGCCGACGACGCGGCGAAGACCCCAGCCGTGGGGCAGGGCCCGAAGCAGAGCCTGAGCGGCCCGATGGCCGTCGCGTACGCCACGTACCGGGCGCAGGGCGAACCGGAGGCCAAGCAGCTGGAACGCACGGGCAAGGTGCTCCACGGCGTCCTGCGCAAGTTCCCGGGCGACCCGAAGGCCGGGGCCGTCACAGTCGAGAGCATCGGCCAGATCCTCGATCCCGCGCTGAACGCCCAGACCCTCGGGGCCCTGCTGTCCAAGCTCGGCGCGCACGCCAAGGTGGGCGCGTACCGCACCGACGTCGTCGCGGTGAAGGCGGACGGGACGCTCACGGACGAGGCCAACAAGAAGGTGGTCAAGGAGGTGCTCGGCGGCTCCGCGGACTCGGCCCGGCCCGGCGCCGTCCCGCGCGTCGGACTCAAGGACGCCAGCGGCGACGAGAAGGCGCAGGTCGCGGCGAAGGCGGCGCTGCTGAACGGCGGCTACACCTTCGTGGACGGCGGCAAGGCCGACAAGACCGCGGCCGCCTCGCAGATCACCTACCAGGACGACGCCCAGCGCGACCGCGCGATCGAGGTCGCCAAGACCCTGGGCCTGCCCGAGACGGTCGTGAAGAAGGCCGAGAACGCGGTGAACGCCGAGGTCGTGGTGATCCTCGGGAAGGACTACAAGCAGTCCTGACCGGGCCGCGGCCCGGCCGGGCGAGGGCGTTCGCGCCCGCGCGGAACGTTCCGCGCGGGCGCTGTCGGCGGTACATGAGACCCTTGTAAGGATCTGCCCGCCAACCCGAAAGCATGGCCAGTGACCGCCACGGACCGCTCCATCGAGCTCATCACCACCGCTGCCCAGGCCGCGGCCGACCGGCTCGCACACGACATCATCGCGTACGACGTCAGCGACGTGCTGTCGATCACCGACGCCTTCCTGCTCGCCTCGGCGCCCAACGACCGCCAGGTCAAGTCGATCGTCGACGAGATCGAGGAGCGCCTGCAGAAGGAGCTCGGCGCCAAGCCGGTGCGCCGTGAGGGCGACCGCGACGCCCGCTGGATCCTGCTCGACTACGTCGACATCGTCGTCCACGTCCAGCACAGCGAGGAGCGGGTCTTCTACGCGCTGGAGCGCCTGTGGAAGGACTGCCCCGAGATCGAGCTCCCCGAGGACGCCAAGCTCACCATCGGCAAGGCCGAGGAGCACGCCAAGCTGCGCGAGGCGCAGGGCGACGAGGACCTGGACGGTGATCTGTTCTGAGCGCGACCACCTCGGGCCGGGCCGGCAGGAAGATCGTTCTCTGGAGGCACGGCCAGACCGCGTGGAACCTGGAACGGCGCTTCCAGGGATCGACGGACATCGAGCTGACCGAGACGGGCCTGGCACAGGCGCGCCGGTCCGCGCGACTGCTCGCCTCGCTGCGGCCGGACGCCATCGTCGCGTCCGATCTGAAGCGGGCCGCGGCCACCGCGGCCGAGCTGTCCGCCGTCACGGGCCTGCCCGTGACGCACGCGGAGGCGCTGCGCGAGACGTACGCGGGCGAGTGGCAGGGCCTGACGCACGAGGAGATCGTCGAGAAGTACGGCGAGCAGTACGCGGCGTGGAAGCGCGGCGAGCCGGTCCGCCGGGGCGGCGGTGAGCTGGAGACCGAGGTCGCCGACCGCGCCGCGCCCGTGGTGCTGGAGCACACCGGCCGACTGCCGGCGAACGGCACCCTCGTCGTGGTCAGCCACGGCGGCACCATCCGCACCACCATCGGGCGTCTGCTGGGCCTGGAGGCGCACTCCTGGGAGAGCCTGGGCGGACTCTCCAACTGCTGCTGGTCCGTGCTCGGCGAGGGCGCGCGCGGCTGGCGCCTGCTGGAGCACAACGCCGGCACGCTGCCCGAACCGGTGCTCGGCGACGACGACTGAGCGGGCTCCCTGCCGCTTCCCGACGGGTCGCCGACCCGGATTTCACTTTCCGGCTGGTCGCAGGCTAGAGTTCTTCTTGTTCGCAGCGAAGAACACCGGAGACGGGGGAAGCGCAGCGGAGAGCGGGGCTATAGCTCAGTTGGTAGAGCGCCTGCATGGCATGCAGGAGGTCAGGAGTTCAATTCTCCTTAGCTCCACAATCAGGATCCCGTCCCCAAGTGGGGGCGGGATCCCTGTTTTTGTACCCTTTGCGTTTGCTGACCCTGCACGCACCGGCGTGGCAGAATCGGACCGCCGGAGGGGGAGTCGACGGCCCGACGCGGGAGGGAGTCGCGAACGGATGGGTGCACACCGGCGCCGGTGCGACTGGTGCAACAACGGGACGCCGATCGTGCGGGACATGGACCCGGTCAACCCCGACTACCAGTACTGGTGCGAGGAATGCGCGCGGGCGCTGATCATAAAGGGCGACCCGATCGAGACGTACCGCGAGCTGGAAGGGGAGCCGATCTACGGTCGGCTGCTCGATGAGCACTGCACGCTCAAGCGGTTCTACCAGTTCGCGAGAGCGTGACGGATCGATGTAAATCGGACATGGCCCGTGGTTCGCAGAAACCGATTTTTGGACCAGGGCCATGACCGTGTAATGTTTGGGACGTCGCCAAGGGGAACCGGCAAGGGAAACCGAAGCGGCAAGCAAGGCAAGGGGCTATAGCTCAGTTGGTAGAGCGCCTGCATGGCATGCAGGAGGTCAGGAGTTCAATTCTCCTTAGCTCCACAGTGAAGAAGCGGGCCACCCGGATCGGGTGGCCCGCTTCTCGTGGTACCACCGGGTGGAACGGCCGAGCGTCGGCGGGGGCCGCTGCGGTACCCTGACGCCATGCGTGCCGTACGCCTCCTGCTTACCGAGCCGCGCTGATCAGTGCCGACCGTCGAAACGGTCGGACCCGGCGCGGCGCCCCCTCCTGTGCGAGGGGTTTTTTCGTTTGGGCAGGCAGAGACGGCAGAGACGATCGATGGAGCTTCAGAAATCATGAGCGAGACGAACACCCCGGCCCCCGAGGCGGCCGAGGCGCACCGCTACACGGCTGCCATGGCCGCCGACATCGAGGCACGCTGGCAGGACGTATGGGACGCGCAGGGCACGTACGAAGCCCCGAACCCGACCGGTGACCTCGCCGGGGACCCCGCGATCGTCGCCCGGCCCAAGAAGTTCATCATGGACATGTTCCCGTACCCCTCCGGTGCGGGCCTGCACGTCGGCCACCCGCTCGGGTACATCGCCACCGACGTCTACGCCCGCCACCAGCGGATGACCGGCCACAACGTCCTGCACACCCTGGGATTCGACGCCTTCGGCCTGCCGGCCGAGCAGTACGCCGTGCAGACCGGCACGCACCCGCGCGTGTCGACCGAGGCGAACATCGAGAACATGAAGCTCCAGCTGCGCCGGCTGGGCCTGGGCCACGACAAGCGCCGGTCCTTCGCCACGATCGACCCCGAGTACTACAAGTGGACCCAGTGGATCTTCCTGCAGATCTACAACTCCTGGTACGACGCGGACGCGCAGAAGGCCCGGCCCGTCGCCGAGCTGGTCGCCGCCTTCGAGGACGGCTCCCGTGAGGTCCCGGGCGGCCGCGCCTGGTCCGGCCTGACCGCGGCCGAGCGCGCCGACGTGCTGAACGGCTTCCGCCTGGCGTACTCCTCCGACGCGCCCGTCAACTGGTGCCCCGGGCTGGGCACCGTACTGGCCAATGAGGAGGTCACCGCCGACGGCCGTTCCGAGCGCGGCAACTTCCCGGTCTTCAAGTCCAGGCTGAGCCAGTGGAACATGCGGATCACCGCGTACGCCGACCGACTGCTCGACGACCTGGACGCGCTGGACTGGCCCGAGGCCATCAAGCTGCAGCAGCGCAACTGGATCGGCCGCAGCGAGGGAGCCCGCGTCGACTTCGCGCTGGGCGACGAGGCCATCACCGTCTTCACCACCCGCCCGGACACCCTGTTCGGCGCCACCTACATGGTGCTGGCGCCCGAGCACCCGCTGGTCGAGAAGTTCATCCCGGCCGCCTGGCCCGAGGGCACCCACGACGTGTGGACGGGCGGTTACGCCACCCCGGCCGAGGCCGTCGCCGCCTACCGCGGGCAGGCCGCCGCCAAGTCGGACGTCGAGCGCCAGGCCGAGGCCAAGGACAAGACCGGCGTCTTCACCGGCGAGTACGCGACCAACCCGGTCAGCGGCGACAAGGTCCCGGTCTTCATCGCCGACTACGTGCTGATGGGCTACGGCACCGGCGCGATCATGGCCGTTCCCGCGCACGACAGCCGTGACTTCGAGTTCGCGCGCGCCTTCGAGCTGCCGATGCGCTGTGTCGTGCAGCCCTCGGACGGGCGCGGAACCGACCCGGCCGAGTGGGACGACGCCTTCGCCTCGTACGACGCGAAGCTGGTCAACTCCACGGGCGAGGGCATCTCGCTGGACGGCCTGGGCGTCGTCGAGGCCAAGGCCGCGATCACCGAATGGCTGGCCGAGCGCGGCATCGGTGAGGGGACGGTCAACTTCCGTCTGCGCGACTGGCTGTTCAGCCGGCAGCGCTACTGGGGCGAGCCCTTCCCGATCGTCTACGACGAGGACGGCGTCGCGCACTCCCTGCCCGAGTCGATGCTGCCGCTGGAGCTGCCGGAGGTCGAGGACTACGCGCCGCGCACCTTCGAGCCGGACGACGCGGACTCGCAGCCGGAGACCCCGCTGTCGCGCAAGGCCGACTGGGTCAATGTCGAGCTGGACCTGGGCGACGGCGTGAAGTCCTACCGGCGCGAGACCAACACCATGCCCAACTGGGCCGGTTCCTGCTGGTACGAGCTGCGCTACCTGGACCCGAACAACGCCTCCGCACTGGTCGACCCGGAGATCGAGCAGTACTGGATGGGCCCGCGCGAGGGCGCTCCGCACGGCGGTGTCGACCTGTACGTGGGCGGCGCCGAGCACGCGGTGCTGCACCTGCTGTACGCCCGCTTCTGGTCGAAGGTCCTCTTCGACCTGGGGCACGTGTCGTCGGTCGAGCCGTTCCACAAGCTCTTCAACCAGGGCATGATCCAGGCCTACGTCTACCGTGACGAGCGCGGCTTCCCGGTCACGGCCACCGAGGTCGAGGAGCGCGACGGCGCGTTCTTCTTCGAGGGCGAGCAGGTCAAGCGCGAGCTGGGCAAGATGGGCAAGTCCCTGAAGAACGCCGTCACGCCGGACGAGATCTGCACGGAGTACGGCGCCGACACGCTGCGCCTGTACGAGATGGCGATGGGCCCCCTGGACGTCTCCCGCCCGTGGGACACCCGCGCGGTCGTCGGCCAGTACCGCCTGCTGCAGCGCCTGTGGCGCAACATCGTGGACGAGGAGACCGGCGCGGTCACCGTCGTGGACGCGGAACCCGCCGAGGACACCCTGCGTGCGTTGCACAAGGCCATCGACGGGGCGGGCTCGGACATGGCGGGGCTGCGGTTCAACACCGCCATCGCCAAGATCACCGAGCTGAACAACGCCCTGACGAAGGCGGGCCGCCCGCTGGAGCGCTCGGTCGCCGAGCGGCTGGTCCTGCTGGTCGCGCCGCTTGCCCCGCACATCGCGGAGGAGCTGTGGCACCGGCTGGGTCACAGCGAGTCGGTGGTCCACCAGGACTTCCCCGTAGCGGACCCGGCGTACGTCGTGGACGAGAGCGTGACGTGCGTGGTGCAGGTCAAGGGCAAGGTCAAGGCGCGGCTGGAGGTGCCGCCGACGATCACGGACGCCGAGCTGGAGCAGCTGGCCGTGACCGACGCCGCCGTGGTGGCGGCCCTGGGCGGCGCGGAGATCCGCAAGGTGATCGTGCGTGCGCCGAAGCTGGTGAACATCGTCGTCTGAGGGCGCACCCCCGTATGAGGGGGATCCCGTACGGGCAGGTTGGGGGTTCGAAGGGAACCCCCGACCTGCCCGTGGCGTTTACGGTGGAGGGGAAGAGCGGACGCCTGGGGAAAGGGGCCGTCATGGAGGCCGCGTTGATCATCTTCGCGCTGATGCTGCTGGCCATGGTCGGCCTCGGCGCGTACCTCACGGTCAAGGCGGTGGGCGCGGCCAAGCGGGGCGTGGAGCGCACCGTCGCCCAGGCGCGACGCAGCGTGGAGGACACCACGCTGCGCGCCAAGAGCTTCGGCCAGGTCGGCGTTGCGGGCGCGCTGGCGCAGCTGCGGCTGGACCTGCGCACGTCCATGCGCGCCACCCAGCAGGCGCTGGCCGAGGGAGCCCGGACGGACGCCTCGCTGCGGGAGTCCCTCGGGCTGTTCGAGCGGCTCAGCGCCCACGGGCACGAGCTCGACGGGGAGCTGAAGCGGCTGGAGCAGGAGCCCGACCGGCGGCGCACCGCCGAGCTGCTGCCGGATCTGCGCGAGCGCACCGCCAGGATCATCGAGGCGGCGGACTCGCTGCGGTGGGCCGCCCGCGACCGGGCCCGCCGCTTCGCGGAGGACGAGCTGTCCCTGCTGTCCGAGCAGATCGAGATGGAGTCGGGCGCGCTGCGCGACTGGTCGCGCGAGCCGGTGGACGGCCTGGCGACGGCGGCCGCCGAGTGGGACGCGGCCCAGGCCACGCCCACCGCCCCCGGGCCGGCGGCCCCGAAGCCGGCGACCGCACCCCCGCAGGCGGCCCTGAACCCGCCGACCCCGACGATGCAGTACCCGTGGCAGAAGACCGCCCGCCCGGAAAGCGCGGGCTGAGCGGAACCGGCGGCTGAGCGGAACCACCGCCCGGGGAACGGGGTCGGGACCGGGGCGTGGGTCCCTGGGGCGTGGGCCTGTGTGGCCGCGGACCTGTGTGGGGCGTGGGCCTGCGTCGGGCGTGGCTCCCGGCTGTGGCCCCGGGGCGAGTTTCCGGTGCGGCCAAAGGGCCGGGGCGGGGAGGCGCGGCAGCGACCCCGGGAGGCGGCCCGCGGCCCCCGATCCGTAGGATCTGACCGCCGCGGCCGAAGCCGAGCGGTGCCCGTCCCGCCCCAGCCCGGGGCCCCGGCTGCCGTACCGCCCCCACGGGCGGTAACCTCCGCCTCATGTCCCGCCATGTCGCCATCGTCACCGATTCCACGGCCTACCTGCCCCGTCCGGCCATGGCGCGGCACGGAATCACCTCCGTCCCGCTCACCGTGGTGCTCGGCGGCGAGGCGCTCGAAGAAGGCACCGAGATCTCGGCGCGCAGCCTGGCCCTCGCCTTGCAGAAGCGCCGCCCGGTCACCACCTCCCGCCCCGGCCCGGAGGAGTTCGTACGTGCCTACCGGGAGGCGGCGGACGCCGGGGCGACCGGCGTGGTCAGCCTGCACCTGTCCGCCGAGTTCTCGGGGACCTATGACGCCGCCGTGCTGGCGGCCAGGACCGCACCCGTGCCGGTGCGCGTCGTGGACACCGGCATGGTCGCGATGGCCCTCGGGTTCTGCGCGCTCGCCGCGGCCGAGGCCGCCGAGGCCGGCGGCTCCGTGGACGAGGCCGTGGCGGCCGCCGAGAAGCGGGCGGCGGACATGGCCGCGTACTTCTACGTGGACACCCTCGACTATCTGCGCCGCGGCGGCCGGATCGGGGCCGCGCAGGCGCTCCTCGGCTCGGCCCTGGCGGTGAAGCCGCTGCTGACCCTGGACGGCGGGCGTATCGAGATGCTGGAGAAGGTGCGTACGGCCTCCAAGGCCATCGCCCGTCTGGAGGAGCTGGCCGTCGAGCGCGCCGGCTCCGCGGAGGTGGACGTGGCGGTGCATCACCTGGCGGCACCGGAGCGGGCCGAGAAGCTCGCCGAGCGGCTCCGCGAGCGGATTCCCGGCCTGGTCGAGCTGCACGTCAGCGAGGTCGGCGCGGTGATCGGCGCGCACACCGGACCGGGGCTCCTGGCGGCGGTCGTCTCGCCCCGCTGATCACCGGAACGAGTGGCGCGGTTTTCCACAACAGGGCCGATATCCACCGGAATTGAAGGATCCGGACGGTGGTCGGGATCTGTCTCTACGGTCGTGGCATGACTCTTCGAACCCGTATCGCGTATCCGTCGGGCGCCACCAGTGGCCCGGGCCGTACCCGTCTCTCCGACAGCCGCCTGCGGCGCGGCGGTGGCGGCGGCAGGCGCCGCAACGGCCTCCGCGGCGCGCCCGCACGTCCTCGTCGGGGGCCGCTCCCTGGGCCGGACGAGGGGTCGGGTCCCGACCCGGGTCCCGACCCGGGTCCCGACCCGGGTCCCGACCCGGGGCCGGACGCGGTGCGGCGGAGGGCCGAAGCCCTGCTCGGCGGTGCCGGCCCGCCGGAGTCGGCGGTCAGCCAGCCGTCGCCCCTGCAGCCGTTGCTCCCGTCGCCGTCGGCCGCGGAGGATCCGCCGGCACCGTCCGGCGGTGCGGTGGCCGGCGCCCTGACCGCCGGTGCCGCGCGGAGGCTGGCGGTGCGGGAGCGGCTGCCGGTATGGCTGCAGGCCCGTTGCGCGGTGGAGCCGCGCTCGGTGGCTGCGGTCGGGGTGGTCCTGGTCGCCGCCGTGTGCTTCGCCGCGCAGCAGTACTGGTCGGCCCGGCCGCAGGGCGTGACCGCCCCCGCCCCGGCGGTGCTGCCGGCCGTGGCCGCGGCGCCGGCCGCGGCAGGGGGAGGGGGCGGCGCGGGGCCCGCGGGGACCGTGGTCGTCGATGTCGGCGGGAAGGTCAGGGACCCCGGAGTGCGGCGCCTGCCAGCCGGGTCCCGGGTCGAGGACGCGCTGGCCGCCGCCGGGGGAGTGCGTCCGGGTACGGACACCACCGGGCTGAACCGGGCCCGGGTGCTGGTGGACGGCGAGCAGGTGCTGGTGGGCGCGACGGCGCCGCCGGGAGCGGCCGCGGGCGGTCCGGCCGCCGGGCCGCTCAGTCTGGGCTCCGCCACCGTCGAGCAGTTGGACGCCCTCCCCGGGGTGGGGCCGGTCCTGGCCCAGCACATCGTCGACTTCCGCACCGCCCGCGGTGGATTCCGGTCCGTGGAGGAGCTCCGCCAGGTCAACGGCATCGGCGAGCGGCGCTTCGCCGACCTGCGCACGCTGGTGCGGCCGTGAACCGCGGGGAGGGGGCGGGGCCTGCGGATCTGCGGCTCGCGGTGCCGGCCGTGGCCGCCTGGGCGGCGGCCGCCCTCGCCCTCGACTCACCCGTGGGGGCGACCGCCCTCGGTGCGGGGCTGGCGGTGGCCGCCGCGGGGCTGCTGCTGGTCCGAGGAGGGCGTCAGGGGGCCCGGTGGGGGGTCGGTCCGGCCGTGGCGGCGGCCCTGCTGGCCGCGGCGGCCGGAGCCTGTGTCGCGGGGCTCCAGTCGGCCGAGGCGCGGGCCGGGCCGGTCGCCGGGCTGGCGCGGGAGCACGCCCGGGTCCTCGCGGAGCTCACCGTCGCATCCGACCCCAGGACCGCGCGGAGCGGGAGCGGGCCGCCGGTGGTGGTGCTGGACGCGGTGGTGACCCGGGTGACCGGGCCCGACGGTGCGGGGAGTCGGGTCGCGACGCCGGTGCGGGTGCTGGCCGGACACGCGGGATGGGCCCGCCTCCTGCCCTCCACCCGGGTGGAGGTGGCCGCCCGGCTGGCCCCGGCGCGGGACGGGGAGCGGGCCGTGGCGCTGCTCCGCCCGGCCGGTGACACGCCGCCGGGGGTGACCGGTGGCCCGGATGCCGCTCAGCGGCTGGCGGGGCGGCTGCGGGCCGGGCTGCGCCGGGCTACCGATGGGCTCGCACCGGATGCTCGGGCCCTGCTGCCGGGACTGGTCGTCGGGGACACGTCCAGGGTCCCGCCCGACCTGCACGAGGCCTTCCGGGCCACCGATCTGCTCCATTTGCTGGCCGTTTCCGGGTCGAACCTGACCGTGGTGCTGTTCCTGCTCATCGGGCCCCCGGGCCGCGCCCAGCAGGCCGAGCGGCGGGGGCTGGCGCCCCGGCTGGGGCTTTCGCTGCGGGCGACCGCCGTGTGCGGGGCGGCCCTGACGCTGGCCTTCGTGGTGGTGTGCCGTCCGGAGCCGAGCGTGCTGCGGGCGGCGGCCTGCGGGGCGGTCACCCTGCTGGCCATCGCCACCGGCCGGCGCCGGTCCCTGATTCCTGCGCTGGGCGCCGCCGTGCTGCTGCTGGTGCTCTACGACCCGTGGCTGGCCCGCAGTCCCGGCTTCCTGCTCTCGGTCCTGGCCACGGGGGCGCTGCTGACCCTCGCTCCGCGGTGGAGCGGGGCCCTGCGGCGGCGCGGGGCGGGACCCCGGCTCGCCGAGGCGCTGGGGGCTGCCGCCGCCGCCCAGGCGGTGTGCGCGCCCGTCGTCGCCGTGCTCGCGGCCCGGGTCAGCCTGGTGGCGGTGCCGTGCAACCTGCTGGCCGAGCTGGCCGCCGGTCCGGCGACCGTCCTCGGCTTCGCCACCCTGGCCGCGGCCCCGCTCTCGATGCCCGCCGCGGAGGTGCTCGCCCGGTGCGCCGGGGTGCCCGCGGGGTGGATCGCGGCCGTCGCGCGGGCCGGGGCGGGGCTTCCCGGCGCCGAGCTCTCCTGGCCGGGCGGACTCGCCGGCGGCCTGCTGCTGACCGCCGCCACCCTGACGGCCGTGGTTCTCGGTGCCCGGTGGAGGCGGCGGCGGTGGCTGTGCTCCGCGCTGGCGGTGCTGCTGCTCCTCGCGGTACTGCGGCCGCCGCAGCTCACCCGCACGCTCACCGGCTGGCCTCCGCCCGACTGGAGTTACGTCCAGTGCGCCGTGGGGCAGGGGGACGCCGGCGTTCTGGCCGTCGGCCCGGGGGAGGCGCTGGTGGTGGATGCGGGCGCGGAGCCCGGGCCGGTGGACGAGTGCCTGCGCGGGCTGGGGGTGCGCCGGGTGCCGATGCTGCTGCTGACGCACTTCCACGCCGACCATGTGGGAGGGCTGCGGGGCGTGCTGCGGGGCCGCTCCGTGGGGGTGGTCCAGACCACCGTGCTGGAGGAGCCGCCGGGGCAGGCCGCGTTCGTCCGCCGGACCGCCGCGGCCGCCGGGGTGCCGGTGGTACGCGCCGTACAGGGGGAGCGGCGCCGAGCCGGGCCGCTGGAATGGCAGGTGCTGTGGCCCCCGCCGGGCGGCTCGCCCTTCCCGGGGCCCAACGACGCGAGCGTCGTCCTGCTGGTGCGCGCCGCGGGGCTGACCCTGCTCCTGCTCGGAGACCTCGAACCGGCCGCGCAGCAGGCCCTCCTGAGGGAGCATCCGCAGCTGGGGCCGGTCGATGTCCTCAAGGTCGCCCACCACGGCTCCGCGCACCAGGATCCCGGGCTGTACGAGCGGGTCCGGCCCAGGCTCGCGATTGTTCCCGTCGGGACAAAAAACCGGTACGGGCACCCCGCGCCGGGTACGCTCACCCGCCTGCGGGCCGTGGGTGCGACGGTGCTGCGCACCGACACCGACGGCTCGATCGCCGTCAGTGGATCCGGCGTTCGGCTGCGTGCGTTTCCGGCCAGGAGGCGGCGTGACCGACGCGGCCATACCGGGCGCGAGTGTTCTGTTTGCCCACAACCCGACAGCATGATCGAATGCGTCTTCGCCAGAACGGTCCCAGTCCACACAGCACGGGGGTGCACACGTCATGTTCGGTCGCCGACGGGGGATGGAGTCGGCCGGAAGTTCCAGCCCGCACACATCCGCGACACTGACGCTGCCGCCGACGGCGCGTCTGCTCAGCTGCCGAGTCCTCGACACGGTCCACCGGCCCATCCGGCAGGCCGCGTTCGAGGTGACGGATCCGATCGGCCGCCGGATCGTCGGCGGCGAGACCGACCCGTTCGGCGGCTTCACCGCCACCGTTCCGGAAGGGGAGTACCGGCTCTCCGTCACCGCAGAGGGGTACACGCCGTTCCACGGGGTCACGCTCGTGGGAGACCCCGCGCAGCCCGGTACGGCGGAGATCGTCCTCGACGCGGTGGAGCCCCCGGTCCTGCCGCAGCCCGGTCACTGGGAGATCGACCCGACGCACTCGTCCATCGGTTTCACGGCCCGCCACATCGGCCTGGCCCGCATCAACGGGCGCTTCAACACGTTCGCCGGGGCGGTGCGGATAGCGGACCGCATGGAGGACTCCTCCATGCACGTGATCATCGATGCTGCGAGCATCGACACCGGGGTGCGGCTGCGTGACGACCACCTGCGGTCGGGCGACTTCCTGGACGCGGCCCGCCACCCCACGGTGGAGTTCTACAGCGAACGCTTCATGCACCGCAGCGGCAGCCGCTGGGCCGTTGCCGGTGCGCTGACCCTGCACGGAGTGAGCCGGTCCGTGACCCTGGACACCCAGTACCTGGGCCTCGGGACGGGCATGGAGGGTGAGGTGCGGGCGGCCTGCCGGGCCACCGCCGAGCTGCACCGCGAGGACTTCACCCTCAACTGGCAGTCGATGCTGGCGCACGGGATCGCGGCGATCGGGTCCAGCGTGGACATCACGCTGGACGTCCAGATCGTGCACAAGGCCTGACCTCCGCCCCCCGGCCCGGGCGGGGCTCAGGGGGCCTCCAGCCAGCCTTCGTACTCGGCGGCGAGGCCGTCCAGAGCGGTGGCGTCGAGCCGTTCCCGCGGATCCTCGACGACGACCAGCCACTGGGCGTCCTCGGCGTCGTCCTCGCCGGCCAGCGCGTCGCGTACCAACTGCGGCTCCTCCGGGAGACCGAAGCGGTCGACGGCCTCCTGGGCCACCTCCTCGGCGGCGTCGCGGTCGGGCAGGACGAGTACATGTCGCACGTTCACCGGGCCATTGTCGAACACCCGGTGGAGGGGGCCGGGGCGCGGGGGGCTGTCAGCGCGGCGTGGGATGCTGGGGGCGATGGCCACCAGGAAGAACTCCACCGACGATCCCCTCGCCCCGATCACCCTCGCGGTGGGGCAGGAGGAACTGCTGCTCGACCGCGCTGTGCGGGAGGTGGTGGCGGCCGCCCGGGCCGCCGACGCCGACACCGACGTCCGCGATCTCACCTCCGACCAGCTCCAGCCCGGCACCCTGGCCGAGCTGGCCAGCCCCTCGCTCTTCTCCGAGCGCAAGGTGCTGGTCGTGCGCAACGCGCAGGACCTCTCCGCCGACACGGTCAAGGAGGTCAAGGCCTACCTCGCCGCGCCCTACGAGGAGATCACGCTGGTCCTGCTCCACGCGGGCGGAGTCAAGGGCAAGGGCCTGCTGGACGCCGCCCGCAAGGCGGGCGCCCGGGAGATCGCCTGCCCGAAGATGACGAAGGCGGCGGACCGGCTCGCCTTCGTGCGGGGCGAGTTCCGCACGCTGGGCCGGTCGGCCACCCCGGAGGCGTGTCAGACGCTGGTCGACGCGATCGGCAGCGACCTGCGGGAGCTGGCGAGCGCCGCGGCCCAGCTGTGCGCGGACGTCGAGGGAACCATCGACGAGGCCGTCGTCGGCCGCTACTACACCGGGCGCGCCGAGGCATCCAGCTTCACGGTCGCCGACCGTGCGGTCGAGGGGCGCGCGGCCGAGGCCCTGGAGGCCCTGCGCTGGTCCCTGGCCACCGGTGTGGCGCCGGTCCTGATCACCAGTGCGCTGGCCCAGGCGGTCCGCGCCATCGGCAAGCTCGCCGCGGCACCGCGCGGGGCCCGCCCCGGGGACCTGGCCCGTGAGCTCGGCATGCCACCGTGGAAGATCGACCGGGTCCGCCAGCAGATGCGGGGCTGGTCGGCGGACGGCGTCGCGGACGCCCTGCGCGCCGTGGCCGCCGCGGACGCGGGCGTCAAGGGCGGGGGCGACGATCCGGAGTACGCCCTGGAGAAGGCGGTCGTCGCGGTGGCCCGCGCGGCCCGCCCCCAGCGCCGCTGACCGCCGGCCCTGCCCCGCCCGTCCCGCTTTCCTGCCCGGGCTGCGCGAAGGCCCCGGTCGTCACCCTGGGGAAGGGGGACGACCGGGGCCTTCGGTCACTGCTCGGTTGCTCCGCACCCGCGTGGCGAACGCTTCGTGTGCGGAGCGGGTTGCCGGTCAGGAGCGGGAGAGAGGGCCCGCTGGGTCCGTTCCGGCGATCACATCGAGTGCGGAACTCAGATGGCGGCAACCTTGGAGGCCAGCGCCGACTTCTTGTTGGCGGCGGCGTTCTTGTGGATGACACCCTTCGAGACGGCCTTGTCCAGCTTCTTGGAAGCCAGGCGGGCCGCAGCGGTGGCCTTCTCCGCGTCGCCGGCGAGGATGGCCTCGTTGGCCTTGCGGATGAAGGTGCGCAGCTCGGACTTGACCGACTTGTTGCGAAGGCGAGCCTTCTCGTTGGTCTTGTTCCGCTTGATCTGGGACTTGATGTTCGCCACGAAAGAGCCTTTTCAGGTTCAGGGGTTGATCTTCGGATGGTGTCCCTCCCCCGGACTTCGTCCAGGGTCCCCCTGGTGAGAGGGCATGCGAGACACAGCTGCCCAGGCTACCAGGCACGCTCCCGGCGGCCCAAACCGAGCGCACTGCCCCGTCCATGGGACCATGGGAGCCTGCGTATGGACCGACATCGTGCCGCCGAGAGCGACCGGAGCCGGGCCGTCCGCTGCGACCGACGCTCCGAAGACGCTTCCGACTGCGACCCGAGAATCAGGACACTGCGTGCCCGCGATCCCCAGCCACGTGCCCGAGCCGAGCCGTACCGACCCGGCGCTGATCCGCAATTTCTGCATCATCGCGCACATCGACCACGGCAAGTCGACCCTTGCCGACCGGATGCTCCAGCTCACCGGTGTCGTCGATCAGCGGCAGATGCGCGCCCAGTACCTCGACCGCATGGACATCGAGCGTGAGCGCGGCATCACGATCAAGTCCCAGGCGGTGCGACTGCCCTGGGCGCCCACCACGGGCGAGGGTCAGGGCAGCACCCACATCCTCAACATGATCGACACCCCTGGGCACGTCGACTTCACCTACGAGGTCTCGCGCTCGCTCGCCGCGTGCGAGGGCACGATCCTGCTGGTGGACGCCGCCCAGGGCATCGAGGCGCAGACCCTCGCCAATCTGTACCTGGCGATGGAGAACGACCTCGCGATCGTCCCGGTCCTCAACAAGATCGACCTGCCGGCCGCCCAGCCGGAGAAGTTCGCCGAGGAGCTCGCGAACCTGGTCGGCTGTGACCCCGACGACGTGCTGCGCGTCTCGGCCAAGACCGGTATGGGCGTCGACGCCCTGCTGGACAAGGTCGTCGCCACCGTCCCGGCCCCGGTCGGCGTCAAGGACGCCCCCGCCCGCGCGATGATCTTCGACTCGGTCTACGACTCGTACCGCGGCGTCGTGACGTACGTCCGTGTGGTCGACGGCCAGCTCAACAAGCGCGAGCGCATCAAGATGATGTCCACCGGCGCCACCCACGAACTGCTGGAGATCGGTGTCTCCTCCCCGGAGATGACCCCGGCCGACGGCATCGGCGTCGGCGAGGTGGGCTACATCATCACCGGCGTGAAGGATGTCCGCCAGTCCAAGGTCGGTGACACCATCACCAGCCTGAACAACGGCGCGACCGAAGCCCTCGGCGGCTACAAGGACCCGAAGCCGATGGTCTTCTCGGGCCTCTACCCGCTGGACGGCTCCGACTACCCCGACCTGCGCGAGGCCCTGGACAAGCTCCAGCTCAACGACGCCGCGCTGGTCTACGAGCCCGAGACCTCGGCGGCGCTGGGCTTCGGCTTCCGCGTCGGCTTCCTCGGCCTGCTCCACCTGGACGTGGTCCGCGAGCGCCTGGAGCGCGAGTTCGGTCTCGACCTGATCGCCACCGCGCCCAACGTGGTCTACCGGGTGGTCCTGGAGGACGGCAAGGAAGTCACCGTCACCAACCCGAGCGAGTTCCCCGAAGGCAAGATCAAGGACGTCTTCGAGCCGGTCGTCCGGGCCACCGTGCTCGCCCCGACCGAGTTCATCGGCGCGATCATGGAGCTGTGCCAGCAGCGCCGCGGCACCCTCCTCGGCATGGACTACCTCTCCGAGGACCGCGTCGAGATCCGCTACACCCTCCCGCTCGCCGAGATCGTCTTCGACTTCTTCGACCAGCTGAAGTCCAAGACGCGCGGCTACGCCTCCCTCGACTACGAGCCCACCGGCGAGCAGGCCTCCAGCCTGGTCAAGGTCGACATCCTGCTGCACGGCGACAAGGTCGACGCCTTCTCCGCCGTCTGCCACAAGGACGCCGCCTACGCCTATGGCGTGCGCCTCGTCGCCAAGCTGCGCGAGCTGATCCCGCGGCAGGCCTTCGAGGTGCCGGTCCAGGCCGCGATCGGCTCCCGCGTCATCGCCCGCGAGACCATCCGCGCCATCCGCAAGGACGTCCTCGCCAAGTGCTACGGCGGTGACATCTCCCGCAAGCGGAAGCTGCTGGAGAAGCAGAAGGAAGGCAAGAAGCGCATGAAGATGGTCGGCTCCGTGGAGGTCCCGCAGGAGGCCTTCATCGCCGTCCTCTCCAGTGACGAGTCCGGCGGCAAGAAGAAGTAGCCGTCCCTCCGTCACCCGGCGTACACAGGCCCCCGCGCATCGGCGCAGGGGCCTGTTTCGTTATGAACCGGCCGCTCACTGGCTCTTACGCGCACGCCGGAGGCGCTCTAGGCTGATCACTGCTCAACGGTTACTCGTCAGTTTAAAAAGTCAGCGGCTGCAAACCCGCCAGTCCCAAGCGCACCCAGCGCCCCACGCCCACGCTCTGCCGCGTGGACCGGTCCGGAGGATGTCGTGAGCGACACACAGACCTATCTCGAGAACCGCCCGCCCACCGTGGCGGTGCTCTTCCGTGAGCGCGTCGCCGCGACGCCGAACGACGAGGCCTACCGGTATCCGGTGCCGGCGGCCGGCGGCCAGGGCGCACCGGACGACTGGAAGTCCCTGAGCTGGAGTCAGGCCGCCGACCGGGTCTTCGCCATCGCGGCCGGGCTGATCTCCCTCGGCCTCGAAACGGAACAGCGTGTGGCGCTCGCCTCCAACACCCGGGTCGAGTGGATCCTCTCCGACCTCGGTGTGATGTGCGCCGGCGGCGCGGTCACCACGATCTACCCCAGCACCAACGCGGACGAGTCGGCGTTCATCCTCGCGGACTCCGAGAGCCGGGTGCTCATCGCCGAGGACGCGAAGCAGTTGGCGAAGGCGCGCGAGCGCCGCGCCGACCTGCCGGGCCTGCGCCACGTCGTGGTCCTCGACGCCGACGACGCGGTCGCCGTCGAGGGTGACCCGGAGGGCTGGGTGCTCTCGCTGGCCGAGCTGGAGGAGAGAGGCAAGGAGCACCTCGCCAAGCACCCCGGGGCCGTCGACGAGCGCATCGCGTCCATCACCTCCGACCAGCTCGCCACCCTCATCTACACCTCCGGCACCACCGGCCGCCCCAAGGGCGTGCGCCTGCTGCACGACAACTGGTCGTACCTCGCCAAGGCCATGGTCGCCACCGGCCTGATCGGCAAGGAGGACGTCCAGTACCTCTGGCTGCCGCTGGCCCACGTCTTCGGCAAGGTGCTGACCTCCGGCCAGATCGAGGCCGGTCACGTGACGGCCGTCGACGGCCGCATCGACAAGATCATCGAGAATCTGCCGGTCGTGCAGCCCACCTACATGGCCGCCGTCCCGCGCATCTTCGAGAAGGTCTACAACGGCGTGGCCGCCAAGGCCCGGGCCGCCGGCGGCGCCAAGTACAAGATCTTCCAGTGGTCCGCCGGCGTCGCCCGCGAGTACGCCAGGGTCACGCAGGACAACTACCGCCGCACCGGGCGGGCGACCGCCCCCCTCGGCCTCACCACCAAGCACAAGATCGCCGACGCGCTCGTCTACTCCAAGCTCCGCGACGCCTTCGGCGGGAAGCTGCGCGCCGCCGTGTCCGGCGCCTCGGCCCTGGCTCCCGACATCGGCTTCTTCTTCTCCGGCGCGGGCATCCACATCCTGGAGGGCTACGGCCTGACGGAGTCCAGCGCGGCCTCCTTCGTCAACCCCGGCGAGGCGTACCGCACCGGCACGGTCGGCAAGCCGCTCCCCGGCACCGAGGTCCGCATCGCCGACGACGGCGAGGTCCTGCTGCGCGGCCCCGGCATCATGGAGGGCTACCACGGGCAGCCGGACAAGACCGACGAGGTCCTGGAGTCCGACGGCTGGCTGCACACCGGCGACATCGGCGAGCTGTCGCCCGACGGCTACCTGCGCATCACCGACCGCAAGAAGGACCTGATCAAGACCTCGGGCGGCAAGTACGTCGCCCCGGCCGAGATCGAGGGCCAGTTCAAGGCGATCTGCCCGTACGTGTCGACCATCGTCGTGCACGGCGCCGACCGGAACTTCTGCTCGGCGCTGATCGCCCTCGACGAGCCGTCGATCCTCGGCTGGGCGGCCGAGAACGGGCTGGAGGGCCGCACGTACCAGGAGGTCCTGGCGGCGCCGGAGACCGACCGGCTGATCGAGACCTACGTCCAGACCCTGAACGAGGGCCTCCAGCGGTGGCAGACGGTCAAGAAGTTCCGGATCCTGCCGCGCGACCTCGACGTCGAGCACGGCGACCTCACGCCCAGCCTGAAGCTCAAGCGGCCGGTGGTCGAGCGTGAGTTCAAGCACCTGATCGAAGAGATGTACGAGGGAGCCCGCGAGGTCTGACGCCCGCTGCGGGCCCGGCGGTGCGGGGCGTCGGCCCGCACCCCGCGCCCCGCCCCCACGGCCGCCGGTGCGCCGGCGGCCGGAGGCGGGCGGGCAGGGCGGGCTGCCGGGTGCGGGATGATGGGGGTATGCCTTCCGCACTCCCCGACGGTGAACCCATGCCCGAAGACGGCTCGCTGCCGTCGCACGCCCTGGCGGGCGCGGGGGAGCGGCCGCTCGGGTTCTACCTGCACGTCCCGTACTGCGCCACACGCTGCGGGTACTGCGACTTCAACACCTACACGGCGACCGAGCTACGGGGCACGGGAGGCGTGCTCGCCTCCCGCGAGAACTACGCCGCCACCCTGATCGACGAGGTCCGGCTCGCACGGAAGGTGCTCGGCGACGACCCGAGGTCCGTCCGCACCGTCTTCGTCGGCGGCGGCACGCCGACGCTGCTGCCCGCCGGGGACCTCGTACAGATGCTCGCGGCGATCCGGGACGAGTTCGGCCTGGCCGACGACGCCGAGATCACCACGGAGGCCAATCCGGAGTCCGTGGACCCGGCCTACCTGGCGGAGCTGCGGGCCGGCGGCTTCAACCGGATCTCGTTCGGCATGCAGAGCGCCAAGCAGCACGTCCTGAAGGTCCTGGACCGCACCCACACACCCGGGCGCCCCGAGGCGTGCGTGGCGGAGGCCCGCGCGGCGGGCTTCGAGCACGTCAACCTCGACCTGATCTACGGCACCCCGGGCGAGACGGACCAGGACTGGCGCGACTCCCTCGCCGCCGCCCTCGGGGCCGGCCCGGACCACGTCAGTGCCTACGCGCTGATCGTCGAGGAGGGCACCCAGCTGGCCCGCCGGATCCGCCGCGGTGAGGTCCCCATGACGGACGACGACGTCCACGCCGACCGCTACCTGATCGCCGACGAGGTCATGGCCCAGGCGGGGTACTCCTGGTACGAGGTGTCGAACTGGGCCACCTCGGACGCCGGGCGCTGCCTGCACAACGAGCTGTACTGGCGCGGCGCCGACTGGTGGGGCGCCGGACCGGGGGCGCACTCGCATGTGGGCGGGGTGCGCTGGTGGAACGTCAAGCACCCCGGTGCCTACGCCGCCGCCCTCGCCGAGGGGCGCTCCCCGGGGGCGGGGCGCGAGCTGCTCTCGGCGGAGGACCGCCGCGTGGAGCGGATCCTGCTGGAGCTGCGCCTCGTGGACGGCGTCCCGCTGTCCCTGCTCGCCCCGGCCGGTCTGGCCGCTTCCCGCAAGGCCCTCGCCGACGAGCTGCTGGAGCCGGGCCCCTACGAGGCCGGGCGGGCTGTGCTGACCCTGCGTGGGCGGCTGCTGGCCGATGCGGTGGTGCGGGACCTGGTGGACTGATCACCCGCCGGGGTGAAGACCACCGGATCCTCGTTCGGACTGCCGACGCCGTCCCCGGGCCGCCGCCGACCCGTCGTCGCGCAGTGCGTCCCGCTGACGATCCCGGCCGGTCGGGGTAACGACGCCGTTCACCGCTCCCGGCGGGTCTCGGAGTGCGGCGAGCCGCTGCCGCCGGAACTGCTCGCCATCGAGCTGGACACGAGCGACTTCGGAAACCTTCGACGGCGTCAGGCCCCGCCGTCACCCGTGACGAAGTCGATGAGCTCCTCCACGCGGCCCAGCAGGGTCGGCTCCAGGTCCTTGTAGGAGCCCACCCGGGACAGGATGTGCTGCCAGGCGGCCCCGGTGTTCTCCGGCCAGCCCAGGGCGCGGCAGACGCCCGTCTTCCAGTCCTGGCCGCGCGGGACCACCGGCCATGCGGCGATGCCCAGCGCGGAGGGCTTCACGGCCTGCCAGACGTCCACGTACGGATGGCCGACCACCAGCACGTCGGGCGAGGTGGCGGCGACCGCGGCGGCGATACGGGACTCCTTCGAGCCCGGCACCAGGTGGTCCACCAGCACCCCCAGCCGGGCGTCCGGCGCCGGACCGAACTCCGCGACCACCGCGGGGAGGTCGTCGACGCCCTCCAGGTATTCGACCACGACGCCCTCGATGCGCAGGTCGTCGCCCCAGACCCGCTCCACCAGCTCGGCGTCGTGGCGGCCCTCCACGTAGATCCGGCCCGCTCGGGCCACCCGCGCCCGCGCGCCGGGGACGGCGATCGACCCCGATGCCGTCCGGGCCGGCGCCGACGGGCCCCGCGACGGGCGGACCAGGGTGACCACCGCGCCGTCCAGCAGGAAGGCCCGCGGCTCCATGGGGAACACCCGGCGCTTGCCGAACCGGTCCTCCAGGGTCACCGTCCCCGCCTCGCAGGCCACCACCGCGCCGCAGAAGTCCGTACCCGCCACCTCGACGACCAGGTCCGGGTCCGCGGCGACCTCCGGGACGGCCTTGGGGCGCTTCCACTGCGGGGTCAGGTCGGGGGAGTACTCGCGCATCCGGTCGACACTAGGAGAGCGGTGGCCCTCCCCGCTACGACACGCCGGAACGGGCCGCCAGTGTGGCGCGTTGCGCACGCACGAACCGCGCGTCGACCACTGCTCCGTGACCGGGTACGTACAGTGCGTCCTCGCCGCCCAGCGCCAGGAGCCGGTCCAGTGCCGCGGGCCACTGCCGCGGCACGGCGTCCGGGCCGGCCACCGGCTCGCCCGATTCCTCGACCAGGTCCCCGCAGAACACGGTCTCGCGGTCACCCGCGACGAAGACGGCCAGGTCGTGTCCGGTGTGCCCGGGCCCCACGTTGGCCAGCAGCACCTGCACCCCGCCCAGGTCCAGGGTCCACTCGCCCGACACCTGGTGGTCGGGCAGCACCAGGCGGTCCACCGCCTCGCTCGCCTCCGCCTGCGCGAGCCCGTGCCGCACCGCGTCCCGGCGCAGCTCCTCGCGGCCCGTGGCGAGCAGCGCGGCCAGCCCGACCGCGCCGAAGACCTGGGCCCCGGGGAAGGCGGACGCGCCCAGGACGTGATCGAAATGACCGTGCGTGAATGCGATATGGGTCACGCTCCGGCCCGTCAGCCGCTCGGCCTCGGCCCGCACCTCGGTGCCCTCGCGCACGCACGATCCGGGGTCGACGAGGAGGACGGACCCGTCCCCCACCACCAGTCCCACCGTGCAGTCCCACACCGGCAGACGCCGCCGGCCGGTCCTTGCGGTGAGCCGTTCCCAGCCCGCCTCTTCCCAATGCACGTCCATGCCGCGACGCTACCCTGGCGGGCCTCCCTTGCCACGGTCTCACCACCCGGCCGTACACTGAGCGGGGGATCTCTGGCACTCGAACGCACAGAGTGCCAACGAACGGCAGAACACGGCAACGGATCAGGCTGGAGGTGTGCGCGATGCTCAGCGAACGCAGACTCGAAGTGCTGCGCGCCATCGTCCAGGACTACGTCGGGACGGAGGAGCCGGTCGGCTCCAAGGCGCTCACCGAGCGGCACCGGCTCGGCGTCTCGCCCGCCACCGTGCGCAACGACATGGCGGTGCTGGAGGAAGAGGGCTACATCGCCCAGCCCCACACCAGCGCCGGCCGGATCCCCACCGACAAGGGCTACCGCCTCTTCGTCGACAAGCTCGCGGGGGTCAAGCCGCTGTCGACGCCCGAGCGCCGCGCCATCCAGAACTTCCTCGACGGGGCCGTCGACCTCGACGACGTCGTCGGCCGTACGGTGCGTCTGCTCGCGCAGCTCACCCGTCAGGTCGCGGTCGTGCAGTACCCCAGCCTGACCCGGTCGACCGTCCGGCACGTGGAGCTGCTCTCGCTCGCCCCCGCGCGGCTGATGCTCGTACTGATCACGGACACCGGGCGCGTCGAGCAGCGGCTCGTCGACTGCCCGAGCCCTTTCGGCGAGGCCTCGCTGGCCGACCTGCGGGCCCGGCTCAACAGCCGGGTCGTCGGCCGGCGCTTCACCGATGTCCCCCCGCTCGTCCAGGACCTCCCCGAGTCCTTCGAGGCCGAGGACCGGGGCACGGTGTCCACCGTGCTCTCGACGCTCCTCGAAACCCTGGTCGAGGAGGCGGAGGAGCGGCTGATGATCGGCGGTACCGCCAATCTCACCCGCTTCGGACACGATTTCCCCCTGACGATCAGGCCGGTGCTGGAGGCGCTGGAGGAGCAGGTCGTGCTCCTCAAGCTCCTCGGCGAGGCCAACGAGTCGGGAATGGCCGTAAGGATCGGGCACGAGAACGCCTACGAGGGGCTCAACTCCACGTCGGTCGTCTCGGTCGGTTACGGTTCGGGCGGCGAAACCGTCGCCAAACTCGGCGTGGTCGGACCGACCCGCATGGACTACCCCGGAACGATGGGAGCGGTACGCGCAGTGGCACGTTACGTCGGACAGATCCTGGCGGAGTCGTAAGTGGCCACGGACTACTACGCCGTTCTCGGCGTGCGCCGCGACGCATCGCAGGACGAGATCAAGAAGGCCTTCCGGCGCCTCGCGCGTGAACTCCACCCGGATGTGAATCCGGACCCGAAGACGCAGGAGCGCTTCAAGGAGATCAACGCGGCCTACGAGGTGCTGTCGGACCCGCAGAAGAAGCAGGTCTACGACCTCGGCGGCGACCCGCTGTCCTCCTCGGGCGGCGGCGGGGCCGGCGGATTCGGGGCGGGCGGCTTCGGCAACTTCTCCGACATCATGGACGCCTTCTTCGGCCAGGCCTCGCAGCGCGGACCGCGCTCGCGGACCCGGCGCGGCCAGGACGCCATGATCCGCCTCGACCTGGAGCTGGACGAGGCGGCCTTCGGGACGACCAAGGACATCCAGGTCGACACGGCCGTCGTCTGCACCACCTGCTCCGGTGAGGGCGCGGCCCCCGGGACCTCGGCGCAGACCTGCGACATGTGCCGTGGACGCGGTGAGGTCTCCCAGGTCACCCGGTCCTTCCTGGGCCAGGTCATGACCTCGCGCCCCTGCCCCCAGTGCCAGGGCTTCGGCACCGTCGTCCCGACCCCGTGCCACGAGTGCGCGGGCGACGGCCGGATCCGCTCCCGCCGCAGCCTCACGGTCAAGATCCCGGCCGGTGTGGAGAACGGCACCCGGATCCAGCTCGCGGGCGAGGGCGAGGTCGGCCCCGGCGGCGGCCCCGCCGGCGACCTGTACGTGGAGATCCACGAACTGGCGCACCCGACCTTCCAGCGGCGCGGGGACGACCTGCACTGCACCGTCACCATCCCGATGACGGCGGCCGCGCTCGGCACCAAATGTCCGCTGGAGACGTTGGACGGCCTGGAGGAGATCGACATCCGGCCCGGCACCGGGTCCGGCCAGGCGATCCCGCTGCACGGGCGCGGCGTCACCCACCTGCGCGGCGGCGGGCGCGGAGACCTGATCGTCCACGTCGAGGTCACCACCCCGACCAAGCTGGACGCCCAGCAGGAGGAACTGCTGCGCCAGCTGGCGAAGCTGCGCGGTGAGGAGCGGCCCATGGGCCAGTTCGCGCCGGGCCAGCAGGGCCTCTTCAGCCGTCTGAAGGATGCTTTCAACGGTCGCTGACCGCACGGCGGACGCCGCTTTCGAGCCCGGTCCGGGGACACCCCGGGCCGGGCTCTTCGCGTGCCCGCGAGGCCGGCCGTCCGCCCGCCGGGAACGGGACTATGCCAGGCGAATGCGGTGATTCGGCGCCCTGGGCGGGACGTGGCACGATGCAGCCATGTCCACCGCCGCGAACGGTCTCTCCCTCCATCCGATCGTGCAGGCTCCCATGGCCGGCGGCGCTTCCTGCCCGCCGCTCGTCGCCGCCGTGTGCGAGGCGGGCGCGCTGGGTTTCCTGGCCGGCGGCTACAAGACCGCCGACGGGATGTACCAGGAGATCAAGCAGGTGCGGGCGCTCACCCGGCACCGCTTCGGCGTCAACCTCTTCATGCCGCAGACCGGGTACGTCGACCCGGCCGCGGTGGAGGCGTACCGCGGGCAGCTGGCCGGCGAGGCCAGCTGGTACGAGATCTCGCTCGCCGAGGAGGACGTCATCGGCACCAGCGACGACGGCTACGACGCCAAGCTCGCCATCCTGCTGGAGGACCCGGTCCCGGTCGTGTCGTTCACCTTCGGCTGTCCCGCCCCCGAGGTCCTCGCCGCCCTGCGCAAGGCCGGGACCCACACCATCGTCACGGCGACCTCCGCGGAGGAGGCCCGCAGCGCCCAGCGGGCGGGCGCCGACGCCGTGTGCGTGCAGGGCGTCGAGGCGGGCGGCCACCAGGGCACCCACCGGGACGACCCGCAGATGGACGGCACGGCGGCGGTCGGACTGCTGGCGCTGGTGGCGCAGGTACGGGAGGCGGTCGCCCTGCCGATCGTCGCCGCGGGCGGGGTCATGCGCGGCGCGCAGATCGCCGCCCTGCTGGCGGCCGGCGCGGCGGCGGCGCAGCTCGGGACGGCCTTCCTGGCGTGTCCGGAGTCGGGCGCCGACCCCGTGCACAAGAAGGCGCTGACCGACCCGCTCTTCGTCCGGACGGAGCTGACCCGGGCCTTCTCCGGGAGGCCGGCGCGGGGGCTGGTCAACCGTTTCGTGCGGGAGCACGGCCCCTACGCCCCGGCCGCCTACCCCCAGGTCCACCACCTGACCTCGGGGCTGCGCAAGGCGGCCGCGGCGGCCGGCGACCCGCAGGGCATGGCCCTGTGGGCGGGCCAGGGGCACCGGCTCGCGCGGGCGCTGCCGGCGGCGCAGCTGGTGGAGGTACTGGCAGCCGAACTGGCGCAGGCACAGGCGATGTTGAAGGAAATGAAGATGAGGAGTGCGTCATGACGGCCCCGGTGTTCGTGGTCGAAGAGGTCCCCGCGGGGGCGGAGTTCGTCCTGGACGGCCCGGAGGGCCGGCACGCGGTGTCCGTGAAGCGGCTGAACCCGGGTGAGCAGGTGGTCCTGACGGACGGCCGCGGCGGCTGGGCGGAGGCGGTGGTCGAGGCGGCCGAGGGCAAGGACCGACTCGTCGTGGCGGTCGCCGCCGCCGGGCGGGAGGAGGAGCCCGCGCTCCGCATCACCGTGGTCCAGGCCCTGCCCAAGGGGGACCGGGGCGAGCTGGCCGTCGAGACCATGACCGAGACCGGCGTGGACGCGATCGTGCCCTGGCAGGCCTCGCGCTGCATCACGCAGTGGCGTGGCGACCGCGGGGCCAAGTCCCTCGCCAAGTGGCGGGCCACGGCCCGCGAGGCGGGCAAGCAGTCCCGCCGGGTCCGCTTCCCGGAGGTGGCCGAGGCCCTGTCCACGAAGCAGGTCGCGGCGCTGCTGGCGGACGCCGATCTGGCGATGGTCCTGCACGAGGACCGCGACACCCCCTCGCAGGCCCTGGCCACGGCCGAGCTGCCCGTCACCGGCTCCGTCGTCCTGGTGGTCGGCCCGGAGGGCGGGGTCTCCCCGGAGGAGCTCGCGGTCTTCGCCGCGGCGGGGGCGCACCCCTACCGCCTGGGCCGTTCTGTCCTGCGGACCTCCACGGCCGGCACCGCGGCCGTGGCGGTCCTGCTGGCCCGGACCGGACGCTGGGCCTGATCAAACGCTGGGCCTGACGGGACGCTGGGCCTGACCGGCCGGAACGCACGCCCGCCGCCGGCCCCGGCTGGATACGATGCCCAAACCGATCAACGTCACGGGAGGGTGCGCAATGGCCGGGGAACCGCAGGCCGACTGCCTGTTCTGCAAGATCGTCGAGGGGTCCATCCCGGCGACCGTGGTCCGGGAGACCGAAACCACCGTCGCCTTCCGGGACATCAACCCGCAGGCGCCCACACACGTGCTCGTCATCCCCAAGGTGCACTACCCCGACGCCGCGTCGCTCGCGGCCGCCGAGCCGGGCGTCGCCGCCGACATACTGCGTGAGGCCGCACGGGTCGCCGCCGACGAGAAGATCGACGACCACGGCTACCGGATCGTCTTCAACACCGGCTCCGGGGCCGGCCAGACCGTATGGCACGCCCACGCGCACGTCCTGGGCGGCCGCGGCCTCCAGTGGCCCCCGGGATAGCGCGTGTCCGTCAGGGAGTTCGTGGTGCTGGGCACCGCCAGCCAGGTGCCCACCCGCCACCGCAACCACAACGGCTACCTGCTGCGCTGGGACGGCGAGGGCATCCTCTTCGACCCGGGCGAGGGCACGCAGCGGCAGATGCTGCGTGCCGGGGTGGCCGCGCACGACATCAACCGGATCTGCATCACCCATTTCCACGGTGACCACAGCCTCGGCCTCGCCGGGGTGATCCAGCGGATCAACCTCGACCAGGTCCCGCACCCGGTCGCCGCGCACTACCCGGCGTCGGGGCAGAAGTTCTTCGACCGGCTCCGGTACGCCACGGCCTACCGCGAGACCGTGCCGATCCGCGAGGAGCCGGTGGCCGCGGACGGAACCGTGGCGCACGGGGCCTCCTACGTCCTGGAGACCCGGCGGCTCTCGCACCCGGTGGAGTCCTTCGGCTACCGGATCACCGAGCCCGACGGGCGCCGGATGGTGCCCGAACTGCTCGCCCGGCACGGGATCAAGGGCCCCGACGTGGGCCGGATCCAGCGGGACGGGCACATCGGCGGCGTCACGTTGGAGGAGGTCAGCGAGCCCCGGCCCGGGCAGCGCTTCGCGTTCGTGATGGACACCCGGCTCTGCACCGGTGTGAGCGAGCTCGCCGAGGGCTGCGACATGCTGGTGATCGAGTCGACCTTCCTCGACGAGGACGAACGGCTGGCCACCGACCACGGGCACCTCACCGCCGGCCAGGCGGCGCGGGCGGCGCGGGACGCGGGTGTACGGCACCTCGTGCTGACGCACTTCTCGCAGCGCTACACCGACCCGGCCGCATTCGAGCGCCAGGCCCGGGCGGCGGGTTTCGAGGGCGAACTCACCGTGGCCGCGGACCTGACGCGGGTGCCTCTGCCGAAGCGGGGCTGACACGGGCGGCCCCGGGTGGCACGGTGCCCGGGCCCGACCCTCCGCGGCTCCCCGAGCCTGGGCCGCACGGCACGTTGTGGGTGACCTGCGCCACACTGGGTTTGGATCCCGCCCCGGGTGGGGATGCCTCGCAGATTTCACCGAGAAACGGCCCTTCGAGATCAACAGGGGAGACCACCGTGACCAGTCGGGACCCTGACAGCCGCACCGCAGCCGTGGACCCGCTCGGTCCGCTGCGCGACCCGGAGGACCCGGGCTGCGACGTCTTCCTGACCGGTACGGTCTTCCTCGACATCATCTTCACCGGCCTGGACTCGGCACCGGTCCGCGGTACGGAGTCCTGGGCGCGCGGCATGGGTTCGAGTCCCGGCGGCGTCGCCAACATGGCCACCGCCCTGGCCCGGCTGGGTCTGCGCACCTCGCTGGCCGCTGCCTTCGGCGACGACCACTACGGGGAGTACTGCTGGGACGCCCTGGAACAGGGCGAGGGCATCGACCTGTCCATGTCCCGGACCGTCCCCGGCTGGCACAGCCCCGTCACGGTCTCGATGGCCTACGAGGGCGAGCGCACGATGGTCTCGCACGGCCACGAGGCCCCGCCGCCGGCCGGCTCCGGGCCCTTCCCGCAGTGCCCGCCGAGAGCCCGCGCCGCCGTGGCATCCCTGGGGCCCGGCCGCGGCGAGGAGTGGATCGGCGAGGCGGCCCGGCGCGGTTCGCGGGTCTTCGCGGACGTGGGCTGGGACGAGAGCGGGCGGTGGGACCTGGGGGCCCTGGCCGACCTGGAGCACTGCGAGGCCTTCCTGCCGAACGCGGGCGAGGCGATGCGCTACACGCGCACCGACTGTCCGCGGGCGGCGGCCCGGGCACTCGCCCGGAAGGTGCCCATCGCGGTGGTGACCATGGGCGCGGAGGGCTCGTACGCGGTCGACGGACGTACCGGGGAGAGTGCGCACGTCCCCGGGATCGCCGTGGAGGCACTGGACCCGACGGGAGCGGGCGACGTCTACGTGGCGGGCTTCGTCACCGGCACCCTGGCGGGCTGGCCGCTGGCGGACCGGCTGGCCTTCGCCGGGCTGACCGCAGCCCTGTCGGTGTAGGAGTTCGGAGGGTCGCTCTCCGCCCCCGGCTGGCCCGAAGTGGCCCACTGGTGGCGGGCCGCCCCGCACGCGCTGCGCGGCCGCTACGGCTTCCTGGACGACCTGATCCCGCCGGCCGCGACCCCGGCCGCCCGGCGCCGGGCCGTGCCGACCATCGGTTTCCGGCACTCCGCGTAGCCGGCGGACCGCGGAGCCCGCCCGGCGGCAGGGGAGGGGCCGAAAACCTCTCGGGGACGGCGCGGCGGCGACGTACGCTTGGTACTCCGGAGGCCGCCGATCGGCGCGGCCCCTCAGCGGGAGGTGTGCGCAGGCCACAGTGCCGGCCCATGACTCAGACATCGACAGCCCACATCCCCGCGCCGGGGCAGGCGCGAGCGCACTTCACCGTACCGGCGACGCACCCGATGGTGACGGTGCTCGGCTCGGGCGACGTCCTGTTGCGCGTGATCGAGAAGGCCTTCCCGAAGGCCGACATCCATGTTCGGGGCAACCAGGTCAGCGCGATCGGGGAAGCGGCGGAAGTCGCTCTGATCCAGCGACTGTTCGACGAGATGATGCTGGTGCTCCGCACCGGGCAGCCGATGACGGAGGACGCAGTGGAACGCTCGATCGCCATGCTCAAGGCGAGCGCGAACGGCGACGGCGACGGGCCCGAGACGCCCGCCGAGGTGCTCACCCAGAACATCCTCTCCAACCGCGGCCGCACCATCCGCCCCAAGACCCTCAACCAGAAGCGGTACGTCGACGCGATCGACAAGAACACGATCGTCTTCGGCATCGGCCCCGCCGGTACCGGAAAGACCTACCTCGCCATGGCCAAGGCGGTCCAGGCCCTCCAGTCCAAGCAGGTCAGCCGGATCATCCTGACCCGGCCCGCCGTCGAGGCGGGGGAGCGGCTCGGCTTCCTGCCCGGCACCCTCTTCGACAAGATCGACCCGTATCTGCGCCCGCTCTACGACGCGCTGCACGACATGCTCGACCCCGACTCGATCCCGCGGCTGATGGCGGCGGGCACGATCGAGGTCGCGCCGCTCGCGTACATGCGCGGCCGCACGCTCAACGACGCGTTCGTGGTCCTCGACGAGGCCCAGAACACGACCACCGAGCAGATGAAGATGTTCCTGACCCGGCTAGGCTTCGACTCGAAGATCGTGATCACCGGTGACATCACCCAGATCGACCTCCCCGGCGGGGCCAGGAGCGGTCTGCGCCAGGTCCAGGAAATCCTCGACGGGGTACCGGACATCCACTTCTCGAGGCTCACGTCCGAGGATGTCGTCCGGCACAAGCTGGTCGGCCGTATCGTCGACGCGTACGAGAAGTACGACGACGGCCACCAGGCCGCCAACGGCTACCAGCGGAAGTAGAACCCAGCGCACCATGTCGATCGACGTCAACAACGAGTCCGGAACCGAGGTCGACGAGCACGCGATCCTCGACATCGCCCGTTACGCACTCACCCGGATGCGGATCCACCCGCTCTCGGAGCTCTCCGTCATCGTCGTCGACGAGGACGCCATGGAGCAGCTCCACATCCAGTGGATGGACCTGCCGGGCCCGACCGACGTCATGTCCTTCCCGATGGACGAGCTCCGTCCGCCGTCGAAGGACGACGAGGAGCCCCCGCAGGGGCTCCTCGGCGACATCGTGCTCTGCCCCGAGGTCGCGAAGAAGCAGGGCGAGGAAGCCCCGACGCAGCACTCCATGGACGAGGAGCTCCAGCTCCTGACCGTCCACGGAGTGCTGCACCTGCTCGGCTACGACCACGAGGAGCCGGACGAGAAGGCCGAGATGTTCGGCCTCCAGGCGGCCATCGTGGACAGCTGGCGCGGTGAGCGCGGGCTGACCGGCCCGTCCCCGGCCCCCACCGTCTCGTGAGCGCCCCGCAACTGATCACCGGCGCGGTGCTGCTGGTGGTCGTGGCCTGGTTCGCGGCGTGCGCGGAGTCCGGCATCGCCCGCATCTCGATCTTCCGCGCCGAGCAGGCCGTACGGGAGGGCAGGCGCGGCAGCGAGAAGCTCGCCCAGGTCGCCGGCGACCCGACCCGCTATCTCAACGTGGCGCTGCTGGTCCGGGTCACCTGCGAGATGGCGGCCGGGGTCCTCGTCACCTACGTCTGCCTCGACGAGTTCGGCGAGAACTGGACCGCGCTGCTCGTGGCCATCGCCGTGATGGTGCTGGTCTCCTTCGTCGCCGTGGGCGTCTCCCCCCGCACGATCGGCCGCCAGCACCCGCTGAACACGGCGACCGCGGCGGCCTACGTCCTGGTACCGCTCGCCAGGATCATGGGGCCGATCCCGCAGCTGCTGATCCTCGTCGGCAACGCGCTCACCCCCGGCAAGGGCTTCCGCAAGGGCCCCTTCGCCTCCGAGGCCGAGCTGCGGGCGATGGTCGACCTCGCCGAGAAGGAGTCGCTCATCGAGGACGACGAGCGCCGCATGGTGCACCAGATCTTCGAGCTCGGTGACACCCTCGTGCGCGAGGTGATGGTGCCGCGCACCGACCTGGTCTGCATCGAGCGCTACAAGACGGTGCGTCAGGCGACCACCCTCGCCCTGCGGTCCGGCTTCTCGCGCATCCCGGTCACCGGGGAGAACGAGGACGACATCGTCGGGATCGTCTACCTGAAGGACCTGGTCCGCAAGACGCACATCAACCGGGAGTCCGAGGCCGACCTGGTGTCGACGGCGATGCGGCCGGCCGTCTTCGTTCCGGACACCAAGAACGCGGGCGATCTGCTGCGCGAGATGCAGCAGGTGCGCAACCACGTGGCCGTCGTGATCGACGAATACGGCGGCACGGCCGGCATCGTCACCATCGAGGACATCCTTGAGGAGATCGTCGGTGAGATCACGGACGAGTACGACCGGGAGCTCCCGCCGGTCGAGGACCTGGGCGAGGACCGCTACCGGGTCACGGCGCGCCTGGACATCACCGACCTCGGCGAACTGTTCAAGGTCGAGGCCTTCGACGACGAGGACGTCGAGACGGTCGGCGGGCTGCTGGCGAAGGCGCTGGGCCGGGTGCCGATCGCGGGTGCCTCGGCCCTGGTCGAACTGCCCGACGGCCGTCCCCTGCGGCTGACGGCCGAGGCTCCGGCGGGCCGGCGGAACAAGATCGTGACGGTACTGGTGGAACCGGTCGCCGCGGCTGAGGCCGCGGGAGAGGAGGGGGAATGACCCCGGAGCAGCTGCGGGAGTTCTGTCTGGGCTTCAACGCGGCGGTGGAGGAGTTCCCCTTCACCCCGGAGACCTCGGTGTTCAAGGTGAAGGGCAAGATGTTCGCGCTCAGCCGGCTGGACGCCGAGCCGCTGACGGTCAACCTCAAGTGCGAGCCGGAGCTGGCGGTGCGGCTCCGCGAGGAGCACGACGCGATCGCGCCCGGCTACCACATGAACAAGCGGCACTGGAACACGGTCACCGTGGGCGGGATCCCCGACGCGATGCTGCGCGAGCTCGTCGAGGACTCCTACGACCTGGTGGTGGCGGGGCTGCCGCGGGCGGAGCGGCTGAAGCTCGACCGGCCCTGATCCGGGCCCGGTCCCGGCCGCGGCGGGGGCGTTGCGCGCCCCGGGCGGGGGCTCCCTATGCTTTCGACCATGACGGAGAGCACCGGGATCGACCCCGAGGACAGCAAGATCATCACGCTGGCGCGCAGCGCCCGGGCCCGCAACGGGGTGCCCGAGGGGGCGGCGGTGCGTGACGAGACGGGACGGACGTACGTCGCGGGCACGGTGGAGCTCGACTCCCTGAAGCTGAGCGCGCTGCAGACCGCGGTAGCGATGGCCGTGGCGAGCGGGGCCCGGTCGCTGGAGGCCGCCGCCGTCGTGAGCGCCGCGGAGGCTCCGGCCGACGCGGACCGCGCCGCCGTCCGCGACCTCGGCGGCCCGGGCACCCCGGTGCTCCTGGCCGCCCCCGACGGCACCCTGAAGTCCACCACCCCGGCCGGGGCGTAGCCGCCGGTCCGGCCTCGCCGACGGGTGGGGCGCGGGTCCGGTCCGGGCCCGCCCTGCCCGGCGGACGCCCGGTTCCCCGGGATCGCGCCCCGGACCCCGCGCCGCCGACGGGGCCGGGCCCGGCCCGGCACCGCCGCCGTCACGTGTGGCGCGCCCCGCCGGGAGGCCGCCGGCGGATGACCATCGCCATCAGCGCCGCCACCGCGCACAGCGCGCCCGAGGCGTACCAGACCACGTCGTACGAGCCCGTGAGGTCGCGGACCAGGCCGCCCAGGAAGGCCACCACCGCCGCACCGATCTGGTGCGAGGCCAGTACCCAGCCGAACGCGATCGCGCCGTCGTCGCCGTAGTGCTCGCGGCACAGGGCGATCGTCGGGGGAACCGTCGCGACCCAGTCCAGACCGTAGAAGACGATGAAGAAGACCAGCGGCGGCCGCACCGACGGCGCCAGCAGGATCGGCAGGAACAGCAGCGACACCCCGCGCAGGGCGTAGTAGACGGCCAGCAGCCGCCGGGGCTCGAAGCGGTCGGTGAACCAGCCCGACGCGACCGTGCCGACCACGTCGAAGACGCCGATCACCGCCAGCAGCCCCGCGGCCGCCGTCACCGGCATGCCGTGGTCGTGCGCGGCCGGCACGAAGTGTGTCCGCACCAGTCCGTTGGTCGAGGCACCGCAGATCGCGAAGGTGCCCGCGAGCAGCCAGAAGGGGCCGCTCCGGGCCGCGTCGGCGAGGACCTTCAGCGCCCGCCGGGCCGCACCCGCGGCCGGGGCGGGCCGGGGCGCGTACGTGCCGCCGTACGGTGCGAGCCCGACGTCCGCGGGGTGGTCGCGCAGCAGCAGCCAGACGAAGGGGACGACGGCCAGCGCGGCCACGGCGACCGTCACCGTCGCCGGGCGCCAGCCGTGGCGGTCCACCAGCCAGGCCAGCAGCGGCAGGAAGACCAGCTGCCCCGAGGCCCCGGCGGCGGTCAGGATGCCGGTGACCAGGCCGCGCCGGGCGGTGAACCAGCGACCGGTCACCGTCGCGGCGAACGCCAGGGCCATCGAGCCGCTGCCCAGCCCCACCAGCACGCCCCAGCACAGCACCAGCTGCCAGGGCGCGGTCATCCACACCGTGGCCGCCGCACCGACCGCGATGACGGTCAGGGCCACCGCCACGACCCTGCGGATGCCGAAGCGGTCCATCAGCGCCGCAGCGAAGGGCGCGGTGATGCCGTAGAGGGCCAGGTTCACCGAGACGGCCGCGCCGATGGTGCCTCGCGACCAGTCGAACTCCTCATGCAGCGGCTCGATGAGCAGTCCGGGCAGGGAGGCGAATCCGGCGGCGCCGATGATCGTCACGAAGGTGACGGAGGCGACGTACCAGGCTCGGTGCACACGGCCGGTCCGCCGCGGGGCGGGGGCGGGGAGGGTGCCGGGGGTGGGGGCTGTCTGGGTCACGCCGACAGCCTCCGGCCGACGGGGCGGCCTACGACAGTGGCCCGACTGTCATGCTTCGATACGATCGGGCCATGGAAGCTCCGCCGCACCGCGTGGTCGTCCTGGCCCTGCCGGGGCTGCTGCCCTTCGAGCTCGGCATCCCCCACCGCATCTTCGGCCGGGCCAGGGACAGGGCCGGACGGCCGCTCTACGAGATCCGCACCTGTGGGCTCGCTCCCGGCCCGGTGCCCACGGACGCCGACTTCGCCGTCCACGTCGCGCGAGGCCCCGAGCTGCTCGCCACCGCCGACACGGTGGTCGTGCCCGCCTCGTACGAGCTGGGCCCGGTCCACGAGGAGGGCAGACTGACCGGCGAGCTCGCCGCGGCCCTCGCGCACATCAGGCCCGGCACCCGGCTCGTCTCGATCTGCACGGGCGGCTACGTGCTGGCCGCCGCCGGCTTCCTCGACGGCCGGCGGGCCACCACCCACTGGGCCTCCGCCGAGCACTTCCAGCGGCTCTTCCCCGCCGTGAGGGTGGACCCCGACGTGCTCTACACCGACGACGGGGACGTGCTGACCTCGGCGGGCGTCGCCGCAGGCATCGACCTGTGCCTGCACATCGTGCGCCGCGACCACGGAGCGGCCGTCGCGAACGAGGCCGCCCGGCGGACCGTCGTACCGCCCCACCGTGAGGGCGGGCAGGCCCAGTTCGTCGACCGCCCGGTGCCGGAGCCGCAGCTCGCGACCACCACGGCGGCCCGGGCCTGGGTGCTGGACCGGCTGCACGAGCCGCTCCGGCTCACCGACATGGCCCGGCAGGAGGCCATGTCGGTACGGACCTTCACGCGCCGCTTCCGCGAGGAGGCGGGCGTCAGCCCCGGCCAGTGGATCACCGGTCGGCGGGTGGAGCGGGCACGGCGGCTGCTGGAGCGGACGGAGCTGTCGATGGAGCAGGTCGCGCGGGAGAGCGGCTTCGGGACGGCGCAGTCCCTGCGCAAGCACGTGCAGGCGGCCTTGGGCGTGACCCCGACGGCCTACCGGCGCACCTTCCGAGCCACCGGAGAAGGCGGGGACGGGGGAGGAGGCGGGTGAAGGCTGGGGGCCCGGCGGCGCAACGCCTCGCGCCCCGGCCGGGGCGCCCCTGTCCGCCGTCCCCCGCCCGCCCTTCCCACGACCGGGACCCCCACCGCCAACGCCCCCGGCGGGATCGCCCCGGTCCCGGTCCCCTGCGCCCCCGCACCGGTCACCTGCGCGGCCCCGGAACCGCCCGCGTCGCCGAAGTCACCCCGCACGTGCCGGCGTACACCCCGCCCGACGGCCCGCCCGTGGCGGAAGGGGCCCGGACGACCGTGCACGCGCGGTCCGCCGGAACCGCGCGTGCAGGGCCTCCCGCCCGGGCCGCGCACCCGCGGCTCACGGCTGTGCTCGCCGTCACCGCCCCGGTCTGGTCGGCGCTGGGGGTCGCATCGGGGAGAATGGCCCGTATGAGCGATCGTTCCCCCGAGTCCACCGTCCCGCACCGTGCGGGTTTCGCCTGCTTCGTCGGCCGTCCCAACGCCGGGAAGTCGACCCTCACCAACGCACTCGTGGGCACGAAGGTCGCGATCACCTCCAACCGGCCGCAGACCACCCGGCACACCGTCCGCGGCATCGTGCACCGCCCCGACGCGCAGCTCGTCCTCGTCGACACGCCCGGTCTGCACAAGCCGCGCACCCTCCTCGGCGAGCGCCTCAACGACGTCGTGCGCACCACCTGGGCCGAGGTCGATGTCATCGGCTTCTGCCTGCCGGCCGACCAGAAGCTCGGCCCCGGCGACAAGTTCATCGCCAAGGAGCTCGCGGGGATCAAGAAGACCCCCAAGATCGCCATCATCACCAAGACCGACCTCGTCGAGTCGAAGGTGGTGGGCGAGCAGCTCATCGCCGTCCACCGGCTCGCCGAGGAGCTGGGCTTCGAGTGGGCCGAGATCGTCCCCGTTTCGGCGGTCGGCGACAGCCAGGTGCAGCTGTTGGCGGACCTGATCGCGCCGCTGCTGCCGGAGTCCCCGCCGCTGTACCCGGAGGGCGACCTCACCGACGAACCCGAGATGGTCATGGTCGCGGAGCTGATCCGCGAGGCGGCGCTGGAGGGCGTGCGGGACGAGCTCCCGCACTCCATTGCCGTGGTCGTCGAGGAGATGATCCCGCGCGAGAACCGCCCGGCGGACCGCCCGCTCCTTGACATCCACGCCAACGTCTACATCGAACGGCCGAGCCAGAAGGGCATCATCATCGGCCCGAAGGGCTCCCGACTGAAGGAGGTCGGGATGAAGTCGCGCAAGCACATCGAGGCGCTGCTCGGGACCCCCGTCTTCCTCGACCTGCACGTGAAGGTCGCCAAGGACTGGCAGCGGGACCCCAAGCAGCTGCGCAAGCTCGGCTTCTGACCGGCGGCCCGCCCACGCCCCGGGCACCCTGCCTTCAGACGACGCGCCGGATTCTGAGGGCGTTGTCGGGGCGGGTCCCGGGACGACCCTCGGGGTCGGTCATGGGCTGGACGTGCTCCGCCGCGGTCAGGACCTCCCAGCCGCCCTCCGGCAGCTCCAGCTGCGCGAGGACTTCCTCCGGGGTGGGGAAGTGGATGTCCGCGAGGGCCTCCGGGTTCCACGACGGCCCTCCCGCGTGGCCCACCACGAGGAGGGTCCCGCCGGGGGCGACGGCGGCGGCGGCCCTGCGCAGGATCCGTTCACGCGGGAAGTCGCCGTGGCTGTGCAGGAAGCACGCCGAGACGAGGTCGAACTCCCCCTCGGGGAAGGACCGCGCGAAGTCGTGCTGCTGCCATTCGACGCGTTCGCCGACCCCGGCCTCGGCGGCGTGCTCCGCGGCCCGACCGAGGGCCACCGTCGAGATGTCGGTGGCGGTGACGCGCCATCCGCGGCGGGCCAGCCAGACCGTGTCGGCACCCTCTCCGCAGCCGAGGTCGAGCGCCCGGCCGGGGACGAGGTCCTCGGCCTCGCGGACCAGGAGGGCGTTCGGCTTGCCGCTCCAGATGCGAGTGCTCTCGCTGTAGCGCCCGTCCCAGAACTCCGCGCTGCCGGCGACGGGGGCGTTCTCGTGCGCGTTCTCGTGGTCGATTCCGTGGTCGTTCTCGTGCGTGTGGCCGTGCTGCGGCATGGGATCCTCTTCCGCTCGGGGTCCGGTACCCCGATGCTGCGCCCACCCCACCCCCTCCGGCAAACATTCTTGCCGAACCAGCAAACGGGTGCCGGGTGCGGTCAGAAGCCCGCCGGCGCGCCCCAGTCGGGTCCGAGCAGGCGCGAGGGGTCCGTCAGGCCCATCTCCCGCCACTCCCGGAAGGTCAGCGGGGGCGCGCCGCGGGGGTGGTCGCATGACAGCGGCACGATCAGGTCACAGGTGGCGCGGCCGTCCCACCACACCGTGTCGGCCAGCGGCCCCGTGAGCGCGAGCAGCGTGGAGAAGCCGCAGCCGTTCTCCTGGAGGACGACGGCGCCGGCCGTCTTGCGCTCCTCGAACTCGTAGTGGGCCTCGTCCTCGTCCCAGGCCCGCAGGGCGGCATGGTGGGCCGCGTCGTCCGGGAAGTCCGCCCTCTGCGGCATCCGGGCCCACAGCTCGTCGTCCTCGGCCGCGTAGGAGTCGGGATGCGGGAAGGGCACGGGCAGCAGGTCCCGCCGCGTGTCGCCGTTCCCCTCCCACCACCACCCGGCGGGGCCCCGGGCCAGGCGGTGCACCCGGCCGCCCGAGCTCACCTCGGTCAGGTACGCGCGGTAGGCGGGCGGGAAGCGGATCCCCAGTTCGGCCTCCGCCTCGGCCACCTCGGCCTCGGTCAGCGGCGGGTGGTCCGGCGCGGGCCCCGGCGCGGGCCACCCTCCGGCCGTCGGGGCGGGCGCCGGTGCTCCGAGCGCCGCCCTCAGCCGGCCGAGCAGGCGCATCATGGCGACGGCTCCGCGATCAGGGCCGTGCCCACCCGCTGGAAGCCGACGCGGCGGTAGATCCGGGCCACGTCCTCGTCACCGGCCGAGAGGAAGACCGTACGGGCACCCCGCGCGCGGGCCTGTGCGACGAGCGCCGCCGTGACGCCGAGGGCCAGGCCCTGGCGGCGGGCGGACGGCAGGGTGCCGACGCCCACGACCTCGGCGACGTCCCCGACCGGGTTGAACATGCCCGAGCACAGCACCACGCCGTCGCGCACGGCCGCGGCCATCCCCGAGGTGCCCGCCGCGAGCCTCGCCGAGACGCTCGCCCGGCGGGTCTCCACCGACGGGTCCGCCAGCGCGGCCGCCAGTTCCGCCGGACCTGCCTCGCCCACCGCGGTCCCCGGGGCCGAGAAGGCCAGCGCCGGCACCATCAGCGCGGCCGCCAACAGTGGGTCCCCGGCGTCGAGCAGCCGCACCTCGGGGTGCGGGGGCGGCTCCTCGCCGGCCTCCAGCACCATCAGCGGGTGGGCGTGGACGCGGAGCCCCGCCTCCTCCGCGGCGGCGTGCAGTGCGGGGCTGGTCTCGGCGACCCACTCGAAGGCCTCGGGCACGCCGAGCTCACGCTGGCGATCGAGCACCCGCTCCATGTCCGCGGCGGTCGCTCCGTTGCTGCCGAGCGCGGGCCGCGCATAGTACGGCCAGCCCTCGCCCTCCTGGACGAACAGGGTCAGCGGCCCGAAGTCCTCGGCCCGGGCGCCGCCCACCCGGGGTACGGCGTCGTAGTACCGCTCCAGCTCGGACAGCGTGGAGTCGATCATGGGTTTGGTCATCCGGCCATCCAAGCAAAGAGGCCCGTCCTCAGGCACCTTCTTTCAGCACGCGGGAGATCAGTGCCCGCTGGGCCTCCGACAGGCGCGGCTCGGCGCAGGAGACCGTCCGCCCGTCCACCGTGATCCGGTACGAGAAGCCGTCCCGCACCCGCTCGGCGGGGTCGCCGGGCGGGCCGGGGTGCAGCGCGAGCTGGGCCAGGGCCTGCCACTCGGCCTCGTCCGGCATGCCGGTGGTGTCCACCTCGGCCCGTCGCTCGATGCCCGCGAAGCCGCCCGTCCGTACCACCAGAATCCGCATGGGAGTCGTCTACCCCTACCCCGCGAACGGGACGCCCACGAGCGACCACGCCTTCTGCAACGCCTGGTGCTCCGCCCCTCCGTCTCCGTACCGAGTGGCGGCGGCCGCCGTCGAGAGGCGGGCGAAGTCCGCGAAGTCGGCCCTCGGGGTGAGGTCCCCGCCGGTCAGGGTGTCGTACCAGATCTGTCCCGCCCGCTCCCAGGCCTTGCCGCCGAGCTCGGTCGCCGCGATGTAGAAGGCGTGGTTGGGGATGCCGGAGTTGATGTGCACCCCGCCGTTGTCGCTGTGGGTGTTGACGTAGTCGTCCATACTGGCCGGCTGGGGGTCCTTGCCGAGCTCGTCGTCGTCGTACGCGGTGCCGGGCGCCTTCATCGAGCGCAGCGCGACCCCCGTCACGCTGGGGCCGAGCAGTCCGGCTCCGATCAGCCAGTCGGCCTCGTCGGTCGCCTGCTCCAGCGAGTACTGCTTGATCAGGGAGCCGAAGACGTCCGACATGGACTCGTTCAGCGCGCCCGACTGGCCGCGGTAGCGCAGGTTCGCCGTGTACTGGGTGACGCCGTGGGTCAGCTCGTGCCCGATGACGTCCACCGACACGGTGAAGTCGAGGAAGAGGTCCCCGTCGCCGTCACCGAAGACCATCCGCTGCCCGTCCCAGAAGGCGTTGTTGTAGTCCTCGCCGTAGTGGACGGTGGCGTCCAGCGGGAGTCCGGAGTCGTCGATCGAGCGGCGCCCGAAGGCCTTCAGGAACAGTTCGTACGTCGCCCCGAGCCCCGCGTGGGCGCGGTTGACGGTGGCGTCCTTGCCCGGCGGGTCGCCCTCCTCGCGGACCTTCGTCCCGGGGAGCTGCGTACGGTGCCCGGCGTCGAAGATCGTCCGCTGCGGGCCGTCGCCCGCCGGCGCGGCGAGCGCGGCAGCGATCCCGCGCACAGCGGTGACCTGGCGCCGGGTGCGCAGCAGGGAGTCGCGTTCGAGGGTGCGCTGGGCCAGGTCGGCGCGCCGGGTGTCCCCGGACAGGGCGGCCCTGTCGAGGAGGTACGGCGGCACGACCGTGCAGAAGACGGGGTGGCGGTGAGCGTGGGAGGCGTCCATGCCCGGCAATGTGGCACCGAGTCACGTCGGTGTCACTAGCTGCAACCATGATTCATTCGGTTGTGTCACCCCGCCCCGCCGCAGAAACGTGCCTGGTGTTATCGCACGGCGGGGTCGGGGGGCTTTCGGGCGATCACCCCGACTCGGTCGGAGGGGAAGAGGCTTGGCTCACATTTGGTGCAAATCGGACGCGCGGGTCTTGCATACTGAAACAGGTCCTCGCGTCACGGCGCGGCTCGGCTAGGCTCGGCCCATCATGCGTTTCGGGCTGCTTCTCCTTAGCTGCCGCGGCGAGGGTCTGTAGTCGTAGGCCGGCCCCCTCCCCGCGGAGTTTGGTGTTGCGGTTTTCACTACCGCCGTCGGCCGTCCCAGCGAACTACCGCGGACACGCGAGGAGCCCCACACCATGAGCCAGCAGCCTTTTGTCGGTCGCCCCACGCCCATCACGAACGCGACCCACACCCAGAAGTCCTCCGGGATGCCGATCCACAAGTACGGCCGGTACGAACAGGTGGACATCCCGGACCGCACCTGGCCCGACGCCCGTGTCACCAAGGCCCCCCGCTGGCTGTCCACCGACCTGCGGGACGGCAACCAGTCGCTGATCGACCCCATGACCCCCGCCCGCAAGCGCGAGATGTTCGACCTGCTGGTGCGCATGGGCTACAAGGAGATCGAGGTCGGCTTCCCGTCCTCCGGCGAGACCGACTTCGCGTTCGTGCGCTCCATCATCGAAGAGGGCGCGATCCCGGACGACGTCACCATCTCCGTACTGACCCAGGCCCGTGAGGACCTGATCGAGCGGACCGTGGAGTCCCTGATCGGGGCCAGGCGCGCCACCGTGCACCTGTACAACGCGACCGCACCCACCTTCCGCCGGGTCGTCTTCCGCGGCTCCAAGGAGCAGATCAAGCAGATCGCGGTCGACGGCACCCGCCTGGTCATGGAGTACGCCGAGAAGCTGCTGGGCCCGGAGACCATCTTCGGCTACCAGTACAGCCCGGAGATCTTCACCGACACCGAGCTGGACTTCGCCCTGGAGGTCTGTGAGGCCGTCTGCGACGTCTGGCAGCCCTCCGAGGGCCGCGAGATCATCCTGAACCTGCCCGCCACCGTGGAGCGTTCGACGCCGTCCACCCACGCGGACCGCTTCGAGTGGATGGCCCGCCACCTGACCCGCCGCGAGCACATCTGCATCTCGGTGCACCCGCACAACGACCGCGGCACCGCCGTCGCGGCCGCCGAGCTGGCCCTGATGGCCGGCGCCGACCGCATCGAGGGCTGCCTGTTCGGGCAGGGCGAGCGCACCGGCAACGTCGACCTGATCACGCTGGGCATGAACCTGTTCTCCCAGGGCATCGACCCGCAGATCGACTTCTCGCAGATCGACGAGATCCGCCGCACCAGCGAGTACTGCAACCAGATGCCGGTCCACCCGCGCCACCCCTACGCGGGCGACCTGGTCTACACCGCCTTCTCCGGCTCCCACCAGGACGCCATCAAGAAGGGCTTCGACGCCATGGAGGCCGACGCGGCCGCCCAGGGCCCGGGCGTCACCGTCGACGATCTCGAGTGGGCGGTTCCGTACCTGCCCATCGACCCCAAGGACGTCGGCCGCTCCTACGAGGCGGTCATCCGGGTCAACTCGCAGTCCGGCAAGGGCGGCATCGCGTACGTCCTGAAGAACGACCACAAGCTGGACCTGCCGCGCCGCATGCAGATCGAGTTCTCGAAGATCATCCAGACCAAGACCGACGCCGAGGGCGGCGAGGTCACGCCGAAGGCGATCTGGGACGTGTTCTGCGACGAGTACCTGCCGAACTCCGAGAACCCGTGGGGCCGCATCCAGCTGCGCTCCGGCTCGACGGCCACCGACAAGGACGGCACGGACACGCTGACCGTCGAGGCGGTCGTGGACGGCGTCGAGACGGTCCTGAACGGTACGGGCAACGGCCCGATCTCGGCCTTCTTCGACGCGCTGGCCGGCATCGGGGTCGACGCCCGCCTGCTGGACTACACCGAGCACACCATGAGCGAGGGCGCGTCGGCCGTGGCCGCCTCCTACATCGAGTGCGCGATCGACGGCCGTGTCCTGTGGGGCATCGGCATCGACGCCAACACCACCCGCGCCTCCCTGAAGGCGGTCATCTCCGCCGTCAACCGCGCGGGCCGCTGACCACGCGCAGGTGAACCCCGCTCCGCCTTCCGGCGGGGCGGGGTTCCGCCGTTCCACGGCTCCGTTCCACGGCTCCGTTCCGCGGCCACCCGGGCGGGCGGCCGCCGTCCCGACCGCAGACGCCACCGCCCACCACGCCGACCCCGTCGCTCCCGGCGGCCGGATCCGTACGCCGTGCGGCCACCGCGGGGCCGTCGATACCGGCCGCCCCCGCCGGGCTCCGCGGCGGGCGGGTGGGGCGGCGGTGCCCCGGCCGGTCCCGCTCGCCGGCCGGTCACCAGAGGCGACGCCCCGTCCACGCGGCAGACCCCGGGCGGAACCGGGGGCACAGACCGGCCAAGTCCCGCGCGCGGCACATGTTGTCTTGTCGCACGACTGACGCATCCTCACCGATGTGGCTAACATCACGCCAACCCGGCGATGCTGCCGGACGACCACGGAGGTGCGACGTGCTGCCAGTTCGGGGTGGGGACGGCCGGAAGCTGACGGTCTGGGGCATCCGTACCACCTGGAGCACCGTGGGTGACGGGGAGTTCTTCTGCCCGGACTGCGGTGGGGACCGCAACTACCGCAAGCGCACCGGCCGCCGCCGGTTCACCGTCCTCGGGGTGCCACTGCTGCCGCGCGGGCAGGCGGGGCCCGTCGTCGAGTGCCACGGCTGCCGCGAGCGCTTCGGCACCGAGGTCCTCGACCACCTCACCACCACCCGGTTCACGGCCCTCCTGCGGGACGCCGTGCACACCGTGGCGCTGGCGGTGCTCACGGCGGGAGGGACGGCCTCGCGGAGCGCGCTGGAGGCCGCCGTGTGCGCCGTACGGGCCGCCGGCTTCCAGGACTGCACCGAGGAACAGCTGGAGTCCCTCGTGGAGGCGCTGTCCTCGGACGAGGGTCGACTCGGGCTGTACGACATCCCGGAGTGCTGCGGGGCCGCGCTGTCGATAGAGCTTCACGAGGCACTGGAGCCGCTCGCCCCGCACCTGGCCGGTCCGGGCCGCGAGTCGATCCTGCTCCAGGGCGCCCGGATCGCCCTCGCCGACGGCCCGTACATCCCGGCCGAGCGCGAGGTGCTCGCCACCGTCGGATCGGCACTGCGGATCGGCGCCGACGAGGTGGCGCGGCTGCTGTCGGCGGTGCGCGCGCCCTGAGCGGAGCCTCCGCCGCCGCGGAGCCGTCCGGAACGCCCGGGGTCGACGTAACGATCCGGCCTCACGAGGGGCGAAATCTCGCCTGGTGAACACGTTGTGAACAGCGGAGCCAACAGCTCCGGGCCCGTTCGGGCCGCCCGTGAGGGTGGCGGAACGGGCCCTTCTTTTTTGCTTACGCGAAGACTTGCGAAGCATGTCGTGGCAGCTCAATGCCGGTGGGCTTCGCGGTCGCGTAGGGGAGGAGGTGTCACCCGGGAGGCTTGGCTCATACCCCTGTGGCCACTCCTCCACCACTGGAGAAATCTACAGATCTGGAGGCGATGAGGGTCAACAGTTTGTAGAAGTCGACGATATCTGTGAGGCCACCCACAGGCGTTCAATTCCGGTCACACGCCGAGAAGCCGCCGCCCCGCACAGCGGGACTTCGACCCACGTGAACGTACTGAAAACCCTGGCGAACCAACGGGTTAACGACCCACTTCGCCCAGGGATAACCAGATCTCCTCTCACTTACCTACCTTGAAGGGCAAGGCTGAGATGGCACGTGTCGCCGCCCGGCTTTCCACCGACGGAAAGCAGAGCACGCACCCGGTCGACGAGGTGCTCCCCGTCCCCAAGCTCGCGCTGTACGGCTTCCAGCACGTACTCGCCTTCTACGCCGGCGCGGTGATCGTCCCGATCATCGTGGGCAGCGCGCTCAAGCTGAGCCCTGAACAGCTGGTCTACCTGATCAACGCGGACCTCTTCACCTGCGGCATCGCGTCGATCATCCAGGCCTGGGGCATCGGCCGGATCGGCGCGCGGCTGCCGCTGATCCAGGGCGTGACCTTCACCGCCGTGTCCCCGATGATCGCCATCGGCCTCGGTGCGGGCGGTGGAACGGCCGCCCTGCTGGTCATCTACGGCGCGGTCATCACCGCCGGTATCGCGACCTTCGCCTTCGCCTGGCTGCCCGCCAAGGCGTTCCGCATGGTCATGCGGCTCTTCCCGCCCGTCGTCACCGGAACGGTGATCACCGTTCTGGGCATCGTCCTGATCCCGGTCGGCCTCAACGACGCGGCCGGCGGTCTCGGCAGCCCGGACTTCGGCGAGCCGAAGAACTTCGCCTACGCCGGCGGCACGATGCTCTTCATCCTGATCCTGATGAAGCTCGGCAGGCCGTTCCTCTCCAGCATCGCGATCCTGCTCGGCCTGGTGGCCGGCACCGGCGTCGCCTTCCTCCTGGGCGACGCGAAGTTCGGCGACGTGGGCGCGTCCGACTGGATCGGTGTCACCACCCCCTTCCACTTCGGTGTCCCGAAGTTCGAGTGGTTCCCGATCGTCCTGATGCTCATCGTCATGCTGATCACCATGGTCGAGACGACCGGCGACACCTACGCCGTCGGCGACATCGTCGGCAAGGAGGTCGACAGCGAGACCGTGGCCCGCGCCCTGCGCGCCGACGGCGCCGCCACCGCCCTCGGTGGTGTCCTCAACTCCTTCCCGTACGTCGCCTTCGCCGAGAACGTCGGCCTGGTGCGGATGACCAAGGTGAAGAGTCGGTTCGTGGTCGTCGCCGCCGGTGTCTTCATGATCATCCTGGGTCTGCTGCCCAAGGCCGCCGCGATCGTGGCCTCCGTCCCGCACGGCGTCCTCGGCGGCGCCGCGACCGTCATGTTCGCCATGGTCGCCTTGGCCGGCATCCAGACGCTGGCCAAGGTGGACCTCAAGGAGGAGAAGAACGCGCTGATCGTGGGCGTCTCCCTCGCCTTCGCCCTGCTCCCCGCGACCGTGCCGGTCTTCTTCACCCAGCACATGGACGCGGACCTCTCCTCGCTGCTCAACAGCGGTGTCACGCTCGGCGCCACGGCCGCGATCGTGCTCAACCTCGTCTTCAACGGCCTGGCGAAGGACAACGCCCACGACGTCCCGGCCGCCGGGGCCGTGGCCCTCGCCGAGGCCGCGGCCGACACGGCGCCCGGCACCGGCGCCGCGGCCGACGAGGTTGCCGCCAAGGTCCCCGCCGACGTTCCCGCGGCGGTGCCGGCCCAGGCCGCCGCCCCGGCAGCCCCGGCAGCCCCGGCCGCCGCGGCCGAGAAGGCGGACGACGCCGACCCCTCGCCGTCCCCGTCCGCTCCCTGACCCTCCCAAGGGGTGCCGACCCCTCGCCCGGACCCCGGTCCGGGCGAGGGGTCGGCGCTGTGCCGGGCCCCGCCGCCCGGTCCCCGTACGGGACAATGGGCGCATGAGTCTGTTCCGCGACGACGGCATCGTGCTGCGCACCCAGAAGCTGGGTGAGGCGGACCGCATCATCACACTGCTGACCCGGGGGCACGGAAGGGTGCGGGCCGTGGCGCGCGGGGTGCGCCGCACGAAGTCCAAGTTCGGCGCTCGGCTGGAACCTTTCTCCCATGCCGACGTGCAGTTCTTCGCCCGGGGCAGTGAACTGGTCGGCCGCAGCCTCCCGCTCTGCACCCAGACCGAGATCATCGCCCCGTACGGCAACGGCATCGTCACCGACTACGCCCGCTACACCGCCGGCACCGCGATGTTGGAGACCGCCGAGCGGTTCACCGAGAACGAGGGCGAGCCCTCGGTGCAGCAGTACCTGCTGCTGGTGGGGGCCCTGCGCACGCTCTCGCGCGGCGAACACGAACCGAACCTCGTCCTGGACGCCTTCCTGCTGCGCTCGCTCGCCGTCAACGGCTACGCGCCCAGTTTCGAGGACTGCGCGAAGTGCGGGATCCACGGCCCCAACCGGCACTTCTCCGTCGCGGCCGGCGGGGTCGTCTGCGGGGACTGCCGGGTGCCAGGAAGCGTCGTACCCTCGTCGGAGGCCATCGCCCTGCTCAGCGCCCTGCTGACGGGCGATTGGGGGCATGCCGACGCGTGTGAGGCGCGTCACGTGCGGGAGGGTAGTGGGCTGGTCTCCGCCTATTTGCACTGGCATCTGGAGCGCGGGCTACGCTCCCTGCGATACGTCGAGAAATAGGAGCTGGGCACATGGCACGACGCGGGATTCTGGGACGCTCTCGCCGGGAGTACAAGGTTCCCGAGCCGCACCCCTCCGGTGCGGTCCCGCCGAAGATCCCCGGCGAGCTGATCCCGAACCACGTCGCGGTCGTCATGGACGGCAATGGCCGCTGGGCCAAGGAGCGCGGCCTGCCCCGCACCGAGGGGCACAAGGTCGGTGAGGGCGTCGTGCTCGACGTGCTCAAGGGCTGCCTGGAGATGGGCGTCAAGAACCTCTCCCTGTACGCCTTCTCGACGGAGAACTGGAAGCGCTCGCCCGACGAGGTCCGCTTCCTGATGAACTTCAACCGCGACGTCATCCGCCGTCGCCGCGACGAGATGAACGAGCTGGGCATCCGCATCCGCTGGGTGGGCCGTATGCCGAAGATGTGGAAGTCGGTCGTCCAGGAGCTCCAGGTCGCGCAGGAGCAGACCGTCGACAACGACGCCATGACCCTGTACTTCTGCGTGAACTACGGCGGCCGCGCGGAGATCGCCGACGCCGCGCAGGCCATCGCGCGTGACGTGGCGGCCGGCAAACTGGACCCGGCGAAGGTCAACGAGAAGACCTTCGCCAAGTACATCTACTACCCGGACATGCCGGACGTGGACCTGTTCCTGCGCCCGAGTGGCGAACAGCGCACCTCCAACTACCTGATCTGGCAGAGCGCTTACGCCGAGATGGTGTTCCAGGACGTGCTGTGGCCGGACTTCGACCGGCGCAACCTCTGGGCGGCGTGCCTGGAGTACGCCCAGCGCGACCGCCGCTTCGGCGGCGCCGTGCCCAACCAGCCCGACGGCCCGGGCACGGCCTCCTGACACCCTGCGCCCCCGATCCCCGCTCGCGGACACGACGGGCGGGGATCCGCCGTATCGGGATCGAGGAACGGCTTCGGCGTGGCGGCGGGGTCCGCCGGGTCGGCGGTACCGGCTGCCGGCCGCGGGTCCGGGCCGGCAGCGTCCTGGCCGCTGGCGCCGGAGCTCAGGCCTTGGCGCAGTCGGCGCAGGTGCCGAAGATCTCCACCGTGTGGGCGACGTTCACGTAGCCGTGTTCGGCGGCGATGGACTCCGCCCACTTCTCCACCGCCGGGCCCTCCACCTCGACGGCCTTGCCGCACTTACGGCAGACGAGGTGGTGATGGTGATCACCGGTGGAGCAGCGGCGGTAGACGGACTCGCCGTCGCTGGTGCGCAGGACGTCGACCTCGCCTGCGTCCGCCAGGGACTGCAGAGTGCGGTAGACGGTGGTCAGGCCCACGGAGTCGCCACGGTGCTTGAGCATGTCGTGGAGTTCCTGGGCGCTGCGGAACTCGTCCACCTCGTCCAGCGCCGCCGCCACTGCGGCCCGCTGGCGGGTGGATCGTCCTCGTACTGGCGCGGTATTCGTCTCGCCAGGCGCAGTCGCCACCGGTTCCTCCTCGTGTAGGCCTGCGGCCATTGTGCCAGCCCGCTAGACCTTCACATCGTCGCGCGTGCAGACCTCTTCGGCCGCCAGTGCGGCTCTGGCCCGCCGGCGGGCGAGCGGAGCGGAGAGGGCGGTCAGCACCATGAAGACGCCGATCGCGAGCAGCACGATCGTCGCGCCCGAGGGCACGTTGATGTAGTAGGTGGCCGCGGTGCCGGTCAGGGAGACGGTCACGCTGATGGCCATGGCCAGTCCCAGCGTGGTGGCGAAGCTGCGCGTCAGCCGCTGGGCGGCGGCGACCGGGATCACGAGCATCGCGCTGACCAGCAGCAGGCCGACGATGCGCATGGCGACGGTGACGGTGACCGCGGCGGTGACCGCGATCAGCAGGTTCAGGGCGCGCACGGGCAGCCCGGTGACCCGGGCGAACTCCTCGTCCTGACAGACGGCGAAGAGTTGCCTGCGCAGGCCGATGGCGACGGCGAGGACGAAGGCGGCGAGGAGCGCCATCGCGGTCACGTCCTCGGCGGCGACCGTGGTGATCGAGCCGAACATGGAGCCCAGGAGGCTGGCCGTCTGGCCGCCGCCGAGATTGATGATCATGACGCCGCCGGCGAGGCCGCCGTAGAAGAGCATGGCGAGGGCGACGTCCCCGCTGGTCCTGCCGCGGGCGCGGATCAGCTCCATGCCGACGGCGCCGACGACGGCGACGAGGGTGGCCATCCAGACCGGGCTGGTCTGGAGCACGAAGCCGAGGGCGACACCGGTCATGGCGACGTGGCCGAGGCCGTCGCCCATGAGCGCCTGGCGGCGCTGGACGAGGTATGTGCCGATGGCGGGGGCCGTGATGCCGACCAGGGCGGCCGCGATCAGCGCTCGCTGCATGAAGGCGTAGTCGAGGATGTCCATCAGCTCAGCAGTCCCGTCCGCAGGGGCTCGGCGTCGTGCGCCGCGTGGGGGTGTACGTGGTCGTGGCCGGGCAGGGCGTGCTGGCCCACGGCCTCCGGCGGCGGGCCGTCGTGCACGACGCAGCCGTCGCGCAGGACGACGGCGCGGTCGATCAGGGGCTCCAGAGGGCCCAGCTCGTGCAGGACCAGCAGGACGGTGGACCCCGCCGCGACCTGGGCACGCAGCGCGTTCGCCAGGACCTCCTGGTTGGCGAGGTCCACGCCGGCCATCGGCTCGTCCATGATCAACAGTTCGGGTTCGACGGCGAGTGCCCGGGCTATGAGGACGCGCTGGTGCTGGCCGCCGGAGAGGGCGTCCACCGAGACGTCGGCGTGCGCGTCCATGCCGACCAGGGCCAGGGCGTGCTCGATGGCGGCCCGGTCGGCCTTGCGCAGGAGGCCGAAGCGGGTGCGGGCGAGCCGGCCGGAGGAGACGACCTCGCGCACGGTGGCCGGGACGCCGCCGGCGGCGGTGGTGCGCTGCGGGACGTACCCGATGCGCGACCAGTCGCGGAAGCGCTTGAAGTCCGTGCCGAAGAGGCTGAGGGAGCCGTCGGTGAGCGGGACCTGGCCGACCACGGCGCGGACCGCGGTGGACTTGCCGGAGCCGTTGGCGCCGAGCAGGGCGACGACCTCGCCGCGGTGGACGGCGAGGTCGATTCCGCGCAGCACGGGGCGCGAGCCGAGCGAGGCCTTGGCCCCGCGCAGGGATATGACGGGCCGATCGTCGGCCGGCCGGAGCGGGGACTGCATGGCTCGTGCCTCCGTTGCTGCTGTCATCACTTGGCTCCGAGTGCCTTCTGGAGGTTCTTCAGGTTGGACCGCATGACCTCGAAGTAGTCGGCGCCCTGGGACTTCTCGGTGATGCCCTCGATCGGGTCGAGGACGTCGGTCTTCAGGCCGGTGTCCGTCGCGAGCGTCTTCGCCGTCTTGTCGCTGGCCAGCGTCTCGAAGAACACGGTGGTGACATTGTCCTTCTTCGCGACGGCCTGAAGATCCTTCATCCGGGCCGGGCTGGGCTCGGACTCGGGGTCGACGCCGGCGATGCCCTCCTGGTCGAGGCCGTAGCGCTCGGCGAGGTAGCCGAAGGCGGAGTGGGTGGTGATGAAGGTGCGGGAGGCCGTGTTCTTCAGGCCGTCCCGGAACTCGGTGTCCAGCGCGCCGAGCTTGCCGACCAGTTCGTCGGTGTTCTTCCGGTAGTCCGCCGCGTGGCCGGGGTCGGCCTTCTCCAGGGCTGCGCCAACGCCCTTGGCGATCTCCGCGTACTTGACCGGGTCGAGCCAGACGTGCGGGTCGGTGCCGCTGCCGCCGTGGTCGTGGCCCTCGTGCTCGCCTGCGTGGTCCTCGGCGTGCTCGTCGCCCTCCTGGTGGGCGTGGCCCTCCTCGCCGTGGCCCGGCTCGGTGCCGTGGGTCTCCAGCGTGGTGAGGGTGGCGGCGTCGACGACGTTCTTCACGCCGGACTGGGCGACGGCCTTGTCGACGGCGGGCTGCAGGTTCTTGAGGTAGAGGACCACGTCGGCCTCGCCGAGCTGCGCGGTCTGCCGGGGGGTGATCTCCAGGTCGTGCGGCTCGACGCCGGGCTTGGTCAGGCCGTCGACCTTCACGTGGTCCTTGCCGATCTGCTCGGCGAGGAACTGGAGCGGGTAGAACGACGCCGTCACGCCGAGCCTGCCGTCCTCGCCGCCGGCGGCCCCCGCTCCGGAACAGGCGGTCAGGGCCGTGGCGCCGAGGGCGACGGCGCCGGCGAGGGCGGCGGTGGGTATGAGGCGTCGTACGTTCATGACATCCATTTTCATCAAAGATGGAAACGATTGTCAAAAACCCAGGTGGGATGGGGCGGGTGGCCAGGCAGGGAAGGGGAACCGATTTGAAAGGGGGGGTGCGGGCGCCGGTAACCTAAGGGCTTCGCCGTTCGTCCTCGTAATGAAGAGAGCACCGTGGCCGCCGACAAGATCGACACCATCGTCAGCCTGAGCAAGCGCCGTGGCTTCGTTTTCCCGTGCAGTGAGATCTACGGCGGCTCCAGGGCTGCCTGGGATTACGGTCCGCTGGGTGTCGAGCTCAAGGAGAACATCAAGCGCCAGTGGTGGAAGGCGATGGTCACCGGGCGTGAGGACGTCGTCGGTCTCGACTCGTCCGTGATCCTGGCCCCCGAGGTCTGGGTGGCCTCCGGCCACGTCGCGACCTTCTCGGACCCGCTGACCGAGTGCACCTCCTGCCACAAGCGCCACCGCGCCGACCACCTGGAAGAGGCGTACGAGGCCAAGCACGGCCGCCTCCCCGCCAACGGCCTGGCCGACGTCAACTGCCCCAACTGCGGTGTGAAGGGCCAGTTCACCGAGCCCAAGCAGTTCTCCGGCATGCTGGAGACCCACCTCGGCCCGACCCAGGACACCGGCTCCAAGGCGTACCTGCGCCCCGAGACCGCCCAGGGCATCTTCACGCAGTTCGCCCAGGTCCAGGTCACCTCGCGCAAGAAGCCGCCGTTCGGCATCGCGCAGATGGGCAAGTCCTTCCGCAACGAGATCACCCCGGGCAACTTCATCTTCCGCACCCGCGAGTTCGAGCAGATGGAGATGGAGTTCTTCGTCAAGCCCGGCGAGGACGAGCAGTGGCAGGAGTACTGGATGCAGGAGCGGTGGAACTGGTACCGCGACCTCGGCATCCGCGAGGAGAACATCCGCTGGTACGAGCACCCGAAGGAGAAGCTGTCCCACTACTCGAAGCGCACCGCCGACATCGAGTACCGCTTCAACTTCGGCGGCAGCGAGTTCTCCGAGCTGGAGGGCGTCGCCAACCGCACCGACTACGACCTCAAGGCGCACTCCGCGGCCTCCGGCCAGGACCTCCGCTTCTTCGACCAGGAGGCCGGTGAGCACTACACCCCGTACGTGATCGAGCCGGCGGCCGGTGTCAACCGCGCCATGCTCGCCTTCATGCTCGACGCCTACAACGAGGACGAGGCCCCCAACGCCAAGGGCGTCATGGAAAAGCGCACCGTGATGCGCCTCGACCCGCGCCTGGCCCCGATCAAGGTCGCCGTCCTGCCGCTGTCCCGCAACGCGCAGCTGTCGCCGAAGGCCAAGGGCCTCGCCGCCGACCTGCGCAAGTTCTGGAACATCGAGTTCGACGACGCGGGTGCCATCGGCCGCCGCTACCGCCGCCAGGACGAGATCGGCACGCCGTTCTGCGTCACCGTCGACTTCGACACCCTGGACGACAACGCGGTGACCGTCCGCGAGCGCGACACCATGAAGCAGGAGCGCGTCTCCCTGGACCAGATCCAGGCCTACCTGGGCAGCCGTCTGCTCGGCTGCTGACGAGCGCCGTACGACGACCGGTGGCCCGGTGCGCACAGCGCGCACCGGGCCACCGGTCGTTGTCGTGCCGGCCGCGGTCAGGCCGAGGCGGTCCCGGTGCCGGCCGACGCCCCGGCAGCGGCCTGGGCCGCGGCGGCGGCCCGCCTCTCGCCCTCGGCCCGTGAACGCTTGCCGTACAGCGCGGTCCACACGGCCAGACAGCCCAGAACCGTGTAGATCATGATCGGGCTGACCACGACCATCGTGTCGGTGTCCAGGAGATAGGCCAGGGCGATCCGCACCCCTGCCTCGAACAGGTAGGCCACGCCCCAGACGGTGGTCATCACGATCATCGTCCGACGGAAGCCCTCGTACTGCCACAGGCCATTCCACCAGGCCGTGCTCGCGGGAGTGCCGTCGGTGGCGAACGTGCGCCCGAAGTAGAACATCAGGGGCCGGGGCGCGAGCAGGGTGGCCAGGCAGAGCAGGCCGAACAGCCCGGTCACCCCGGAGTCCTTGATCAGCAGGGCGCGGGCCGAGTGCGCGCCGGTCAGCGAGACCACCGCCGTGATCACCAGGAAGACCAGGGTGACGACGGCGAACTCGTCGAGCTTGCGGCGCCAGGCCAGGCTGATCGCACTGTCGACCACGGGCCACGCGCCGCTGAGCAGGAGCGCTGCGAACTCGCTCCAGCCGTGGTCGCGCAGCTGGTTGTAGGTGATGATCGGCGCGACCACGTTGAGCCCAATGGTCAGGATCCAGCCAAGGGCGGCCGCGCCGCCCTTGCGTGCCGGAGGCTCGGGCCGCTCCGTTTGAACTTCTTGCGTGGACATGGTTCCCCCGTGAAGTGCCTGATGGGTCGGTAGGGGAACCGTATGAATCTTGACTGCACTCAAACAAGCGCGCCGTGTCCAAAATGATCACAAAGCCGAGCGAGGCGGCCTGATCGGGATGATCCCGGCCCGCCTCAGGCGCGCAGGCCCCGGATCACCAGCGCGGTGACCGCTTCGAACTCCGCGACGATGGTGGGGGAGAACCACTCGGCCGCGTACTGCGGGTCGTGGAAACGGCCGGTCGCGTCGAAGACCGCACGGGCCGCGGCCGGTACGTCGGGGGCCGCGAGCGAACCGTCGGCGACGCCCTGGGCGATGATCCGGGTCAACTGGCCGATCAGCTGGGTCAGATGGTCTTCCACCGTCCCGCTGTTCTCGGCGAGGAGGACCGTGTACGTGGCGAACAGCTCGGGATCGTCGCCCGCCTTGTGCCGCTTGGCCTCGAACAGTGCCTCCAGCCACGCCTCCAGCTTCGAGGGTGCGCTCCCGGCCGGAGCCGCGGTGATCTCCTCCAGCATGACGACACTCTTGGCGAGCCAGCGGTCGGTGACCGCCTCGCGCAGCGCGGCCTTCGAGGGGAAGTGCCGGTAGACGCTGCCGTGGCTGACGCCCAGGGCCCGCGCCACGTCCACCACGGTCGCCTTGGCCGGGCCGAAACGGCGCAGCACCTCCTCGGTGGTCTCGAGGATGCGCTCGGGGGTGAGGGGCTCGGCGGCAGCGGGTGGCATGGGTACGACCGTACCGCCAGCTCAGTGCTCGCTGTCGAGGTGGGCCATCTGCGCCGCCGGATACCTCTCGCCCGCCACCGCGCCCACCGGCACCGCCTCCTCGATGGCGGCCAGGTCGGCAGGGCTGAGGGTGACGTCCATGGCACCCAGTGCCTCGCCGAGGCGGTCCCGGCGCCGGGCCCCGACCAGCGGCACTATGTCCGCACCGCGCGAGAGCACCCAGGCGATGGCGGTCTGGGCGACGCTCACGCCCTTGTCCTCGGCGACCTTGCGCAAGGCGTCGACAAGGTCCAGGTTTCGGTGGAGGTTCTCGCCCTGGAAGCGGGGACTCATCCCGCGGAAGTCGCCGGGGGCCAGGGCGCGGTCGCGGGTGAAGTGGCCGCTGATCAGGCCGCGCGACAGCACGCCGTATGCCGTGATGCCGATGCCGAGCTCGCGCGCGGCCGGGAGGATCTCCGCCTCGATCCCGCGGGAGACCAGGGAGTACTCGATCTGGAGGTCGGAGATCGGGGCCACGGCCGCGGCTCGCCGCAGGGTGTCGGCGCCGACCTCCGAGAGACCGATGTGGCGCACGTGCCCGGCCTGGACGGCTTCGGCGATGGCTCCGACGGTCTCCTCGATGGGGACGTCCGGGTCCACGCGGGCGATCCGGTAGACGTCGATGTGGTCCCGGCCGAGCCGCTGGAGCGAGTAGGCGAGGAAGTTCCTGACGGCCTCGGGGCGGCCGTCGTAACCGGTGAAGCCGCCTTCGACCGTGCGCAGCGCGCCGAACTTGACGCTGGTGAGCGCCCGGTCGCGGGCCGCGGTCGGAGCTGTCCGCAGGGCTTCGTGGATCAGCAGTTCATTGTGGCCCATGCCGTAGAAGTCGCCGGTGTCGAGCAGCGTGTCGGTGCCTTCGGGGGCGGCTTCCAGGTACGCGTGGATGGTCGCGATGGACTCGGCGCGGTCGGCCTCTCCGTAGAGGGCGGACATCCCCATGCAGCCCAGCCCGAGGGGGAAGACGGACGGGCCGGTGGTGCCCAGGCGCCGGGAAGCGGGGGCGGTGGTCGTGTCGGTGCTCTCGTTCTTCGTCATGGAACGAGAATGGCATGACGGGTGACAGATTTCAATATCTGTCACCCGTCGGGGTCGGGTGGGCGTGCAGGACCGCCGACGATCGCCCGCTGACCGGGGCGGCCCGAGCGGGCTCGCCCCGGTCGCGGACGACCTGGCGGGCGAAGGCCCCGCCGAACGGACGCCGACCCTTGCCCCTCGGAGGCCGTCGCCGCGAGGCGGGCCCGAGGTGGGTGGAACGGGGGCGTCACTCCGACCGGAGCGGCGTCCCGGGCGTGACACCGCCTCCGCCCTCGACGAGGCCCGGACGGCGTGTCGGCGAGCCCGCAGGCTCAGGGGACGCGCCCCCCGAGCCCCCTCGGGACCGGGCGGTGCCTCGAACGAGGACTTCGACCGCGGCGCGCGTCCGCCCGGGGCGGCCGCCTCCCCGCGTCGCCCGTGCCGGGGCAGCCCTCGGGCCTCAGCCGCGCGGAGACCCCACGGCCGCTGCGGGCTCGGCGGAGCCCTCCAGGGTGCGGGCCGTGCGTTCCGCCGTCGCCCGTGCCCAGCTCCCGCTGGTCGCCGCGCCCACGACGAGGACGAGCAGCCCGCACAGCGTGATGATCCACCAGGCCGGCTGGGCCGCCCCGGAGAAGTCGGCGCCGCCCGCGAGTCCGGCCGCCAGGACCGAGCCGATGATCGCGACCCCCAGCGTGCCGCCCGTCTGCCGACTGGTGGAGGCGATGGCGGCCGCGACACCCGCCTGGGACCGCGGCATCCCGGACACCGCGGTATTGGTGATCGGCGCGTTCACCATGCCGAAGCCGAGTCCGAACAGCACGTATCCGGTGAACAGGAGCGGGTTGGACGTCTCGGCCTCGAACAGGGCGAACAGCAGGCCGCTCGACGCCATCGCCACTCCGGCGATCAGCAGGCAGATCCGCGGCCCCCGGCTGCCCACCAGCCGTCCGGCCAGGGGAGCGAACAGCACGGTCAGCCCGGCCATCGGCAGCATGTACAGCCCGGCGTGCAGGGCGCTGAGCCCCCGTACGTCCTGCAGGTAGAGGGTGTTGAGGAAGAGGAAGCCGGCCAGCCCCGCGAAGGCACTGATCGCGATGATCGTCGAGCCGCTGAACGGAGCGCTCCGGAAGAACCGGAGGTCGATCAACGGCTCCGTGCGCCTGGGCTCGTGCACCAGCAGCCCGACGAAGGACGCGGCGGCCACCACCGCGCAGCCCATGATCAGCGGCGAGCGCCAGCCGGCGGCGGGCGCCTCGATGATTCCGTACGTCAGACTGCCGAGCAGCGCGATCACCAGCACCTGGCCCAGCGGGTCGGGACGGCGCGGCCGGGCCGCCCGCGACTCGGGGATGTGGCGCAGGGTCAGTACGAGCGCCGCCAGGCCGATCGGCAGGTTGATCAGGAAGATCGAGCGCCAGCCCACGGAGTCCACCAGCACTCCGCCGATCAGGGGGCCGGCCGCCATGGAGACGCCACCGACCGCGCCCCACACCCCGATGGCCCGGGCTCGCTCGGCCGGATCCGTGAAGGTGTTGGTAATGATCGACATCGCGACCGGGTTGAGCATCGCACCGCCGATCGCCTGCACCATCCGGAAGACGATCAGCCAGTCGAGGCTCGGGGCAAGGGAGCACAGCAGCGAGCCGAGACCGAAGGCGAGCAGACCGGCGACGAACACCTTGCGGCGGCCGATCCGGTCGGCCGTGGAGCCCGCGAGCATCAGCAGCGAGGCCAGGACGAGCGTGTACGCGTCGATGGTCCACTGCAGTCCCGCGACCGAGGCGTCGAGCTCGCGGCGCATCGACGGGAGGGCGACGTTGAGCACGGTGTTGTCGAGGCTGACGATGAGCAGGCTCGTGCAGCAGATCGCCAGGACGATCCTGCGCTGCCGGTGACTCGGCTCGATCATGCGCCGATGCTACGTCCGCACGACCCCCTCGGCATGCGGGACAATGGGCGGATGACCACGCTCCCCCCGCCCCTCGCGATCGGCCCGCACACCGTGCAGCCCCCCGTGGTGCTCGCACCCATGGCCGGCATCACCAACGCCCCGTTCCGCACCCTCTGCCGGGAGTTCTCGGGCGGCAAGGGCCTGTTCGTGAGCGAGATGATCACCACCCGCGCCCTGGTCGAGCGCAACGAGAAGACCATGCAGCTGATCCACTTCGACGAGACCGAGAAGCCCCGGTCGATTCAGCTGTACGGGGTCGACCCGGTGACGGTCGGCAAAGCCGTCCGCATGATCGTCGAAGAGGACCGCGCCGACCACATCGACCTCAACTTCGGCTGCCCGGTCCCCAAGGTCACCCGGAAGGGTGGCGGCTCGGCGCTGCCGTACAAGCGCCACCTGCTGCGCGCGATCCTGCGCGAGGCCGTCGCCGGGGCCGGCGACCTGCCGGTGACCATGAAGATGCGCAAGGGCATCGACGACGACCACCTCACCTACCTCGACGCCGGCCGCATCGCCGTCGAGGAGGGGGTCACGGCCATCGCCCTGCACGGGCGGACCACCGCGCAGCACTACGGCGGCACCGCCGACTGGGACGCCATCGCGCGGCTCAAGGAGCACGTCCCGGAGATACCGGTCCTCGGCAACGGCGACATCTGGTGCGCCGAGGACGCGCTGCGCATGGTCCGCGAGACCGGTTGCGACGGCGTGGTCGTGGGCCGCGGCTGCCTGGGGCGGCCGTGGCTGTTCAACGACCTGGTGGCGGCCTTCGAGGGGCGACCCGAGGACTTCCATCGGCCGGCGCTGCGCGAGGTCGCGCAGACCATGCACCGGCACGCCCAGCTGCTGGGGGAGTGGATCGGGGACGAGACGCGCGGCGTGATCGACTTCCGTAAGCACGTCGCCTGGTACCTGAAGGGCTTCTCGGTCGGGTCCGAGATGCGCAAGAAGCTCGCGGTGACCTCGTCGCTGGCCGAGCTGAACGCTCATCTGAGCGAGCTCGATCTGGATCAGGCGTGGCCGGAGAGTGCCGACGGCCCGCGCGGCCGGACGTCCGGAAACAACCGAGTTGTCCTGCCGGACGGCTGGCTGAAGGACCCGTACGACTGCGCGGGCGTGAGTGAGGACGCCGAACTGGACACCTCCGGAGGCTGACAAATCGCCCTCCGTGGTGCGTGATATACGCCACGCATGGGAGGGGTTTCGCTCAGATGAGCACGTAAGTCACGGGTAAGACTTTCAAAGGGTGGCACTGGGTGCCACCCTTTGTGTGTTCAAGAGTTGAACGCAAATGTATCGATGATCGCTCATCCGAGCGTGAACAGGCCTCAGGGGTCCCTTCACTCTTCGGGATCTGAACGCTCTTCGTACTTTCTGGTTACCCTTGAGTTACTTTCGATCTGCTGGCGCACGGGTGGTTACAGCCGTATGACGGCCAAGTGGACGTACCCAGAAGCCTTCGATCTGGGTATGTTCCTGGCCGTCAGGGCAGCCACCGAGCCTCGAGGAGTCGAGACCCGTGTCGGAAAACAAAGATCAGAAGTTCGTCTACGACTTCACCGAGGGCAACCGGGACCTCAAGGACCTTCTCGGCGGCAAGGGAGCCAACCTCGCCGAGATGACCAACCTGGGGCTGCCGGTCCCTCCCGGCTTCACCATCACCACCGAGGCCTGCAAGGTCTACCTCGAGAGCGGCTCGGCCCCGGCCGCGCTGCGCGACGAGGTCAGCGCCCACCTTGCCGCCCTCGAGTCGAAGATGGGCAAGAAGCTCGGGCAGTCGGACGACCCGCTGCTGGTCTCGGTACGCTCCGGCGCCAAGTTCTCCATGCCCGGCATGATGGACACCGTCCTGAACATCGGCCTCTCCGACGAGTCGGTCGCCGGCCTCGCCGCCCAGGCCGGTGACGAGCGCTTCGCGTGGGACTCCTACCGCCGCCTGATCCAGATGTTCGGCAAGACCGTCCTCGGCGTCGAGGGCGAGCTCTTCGAGGACGCCCTCGACGAGGCCAAGGCCGCCAAGAAGGTCACCGTCGACACCGACCTCGACGCCGCCGACCTCAAGAAGCTCGTCAAGGCCTTCAAGAAGATCGTGGCGAAGGAGGCCGGCCGCGAGTTCCCGCAGGACGCCCGCGAGCAGATGGACCTCGCCGTCGAGGCCGTCTTCAATTCGTGGAACACCGACCGCGCCAAGCTCTACCGCCGCCAGGAGCGCATCCCGAGCGACCTGGGCACCGCGGTCAACGTCTGCTCCATGGTCTTCGGCAACCTGGGCCCGGACTCCGGCACCGGCGTCGCCTTCACCCGCGACCCCGCCAGCGGCCACGCGGGCGTCTACGGCGACTACCTGCAGAACGCCCAGGGCGAGGACGTCGTCGCGGGCATCCGCAACACCGTGCCGCTCGCGGACCTGGAGGCCATCGACAAGGCCTCGTACGACCAGCTCATGACGATCATGACGACGCTGGAGACGCACTACAAGGACCTCTGCGACATCGAGTTCACCATCGAGCGCGGCCAGCTGTGGATGCTCCAGACCCGTGTCGGCAAGCGCACCGCCGGGGCCGCCTTCCGCATCGCCACCCAGCTCGTGGACCAGGGCCTGATCGACGAGGCCGAGGCCCTCCAGCGCGTCAGCGGACACCAGCTGGCCCAGCTGATGTTCCCGCGCTTCGACGAGGGGGCCGGCGGCAAGAAGGGGACCACCCTGCTCGGCCGCGGCATCGCCGCCTCCCCGGGCGCGGCGGTCGGCAAGGCCGTCTTCGACTCCTACACGGCCGTCAAGTGGTCCCGCTCCGGCGAGAAGGTCATCCTGATCCGCCGCGAGACCAACCCCGACGACCTCGACGGCATGATCGCCTCCGAGGGCATCCTCACCTCGCGCGGCGGCAAGACCTCCCACGCGGCCGTCGTCGCCCGCGGCATGGGCAAGACGTGCGTCTGCGGCGCCGAGGAGCTCGACGTCGACACCAAGCGCCGCCGCATGACGGTCGGCGAGACGGTCATCGAAGAGGGCGACGTCGTCTCCATCGACGGCTCCACCGGCAAGGTCTACCTCGGTGAGGTACCCGTCGTGCCGTCCCCGGTCGTCGAGTACTTCGAGGGCCGCATGCACGCCGGCGCCGACGACGCCGACGAGCTCGTCGCCGCCGTGCACCGGATCATGGCGTACGCGGACCGAGTCCGCCGCCTGCGGGTCCGCGCCAACGCCGACAACGCCGAGGACGCGCTGCGCGCCCGCCGCTTCGGCGCCCAGGGCATCGGCCTGTGCCGCACCGAGCACATGTTCCTCGGTGAACGCCGCGAGATGGTCGAGCGCCTGATCCTCGCCGACACCGACGGCGAGCGCGACGAGGCACTCAGTGCCCTCCTGCCGCTCCAGAAGAAGGACTTCATCGAGCTCTTCGAGGCGATGGACGGCCTGCCCGTCACCGTCCGCCTGCTCGACCCGCCGCTGCACGAGTTCCTGCCCGACATCACCGAGCTGTCGGTGCGCGTCGCCCTCGCCGAGTCCCGCAAGGACGCCAACGAGAACGACCTGCGCCTGCTCCAGGCCGTCCACAAGCTGCACGAGCAGAACCCGATGCTGGGCCTGCGCGGCGTCCGCCTGGGCCTGGTCATCCCCGGCCTGTTCGCCATGCAGGTCCGGGCCATCGCCGAGGCCGCGGCCGAGCGCAAGAACGCCAAGGGCGACCCCCGCGTCGAGATCATGATCCCGCTCGTGGGCACCGTCCAGGAGCTGGAGATCGTCCGCGAGGAGGCCGACGCGGTCATCGCCGAGGTCGAGGCCGCCACCGGCACCACCCTCAAGCTCTCCATCGGCACCATGATCGAGCTGCCCCGCGCCGCCCTGACGGCCGCCCAGATCGCCGAGGCGGCGCAGTTCTTCTCCTTCGGCACGAACGACCTGACCCAGACGGTGTGGGGCTTCTCCCGCGACGACGTCGAGGCCAGCTTCTTCACCGCGTACCTGGAGAAGGGCATCTTCGGGGTCTCGCCCTTCGAGACCATCGACAAGGACGGCGTCGGCTCCCTCGTGCGTCACGCGGTCAAGCAGGGTCGAGCCACCCGCCCCGACCTCAAGCTCGGCGTCTGCGGCGAGCACGGCGGTGACCCCGAGTCCGTCCACTTCTTCCACGAGGTCGGCCTCGACTACGTCTCCTGCTCGCCCTTCCGGATTCCGGTGGCGCGCCTGGAGGCCGGCCGTGCCGCCGCCGAGGCGAAGGGCAGCGACAGCCGCTGACCCTCCGGCCCCGCGCCGGGGCCCCATGAACCGCGCCTGTCCCCGGGTTCCCTGACTGCCCGGGGGCGGGCGCGCCTCAGTTTTGTTGTTCAACAAACCTTTACGCCAGCAGGCGGTGGACGGATCCCCACCCGTCCACCGCCGCTGTCATTCTGCCGGGCACGTCGGCGCTTCCCGGTGCGACCGACCGCCAGGCCCCGCAAAGCCCCCCACGGCCTTCGCGGAGCGTTTCGGTCGCACCGGAGTGTGCCCGGCGGAGTACAGCATTTCGGTTGTCACGCCCCTGCCGAAAGGGGTTTCAACTGTGGCCGAAAGGGCGTGGTGACCACGTGTGACTGCGTGCATACTCATGGGGCGGGGGGATTGCGGTTGCACAGGTGGGGGTTCGGTGCTGCGTATCCATTTCACTGGAGTGGACCTGGCACGCGTACGGATGGCAGGGCGTCCCGATGCGTTGTGGGAAACGATTCTCAGCTTTCACCGCTTAAGAGACCGGCGCGATGCCCGGTTGTTCGGTGAATGGCGTACGGAAACCCGGAGCAGGTTGAATAGTGAAACACGCACGCTCGGTATGCTCATACCGAGTCGCGGTTATTTCCCCGATTTCCTGACCCCTGTGGAGGGGCAGTACGGGTGGGACGTGGGCCTCGACGCGTTGCGCGGGATCCGCCCCGAGCGGATGCGCCGCGAGCTCCAGCTGCTGGGAGCCGGAGCGCCCGTGACACCACGGCTGCGGGACTTCATGGAGGGCGGCACCCAGAAGCTCCCGAGGCTGATGGGCGAGCTGCGCGCCTACCATCGGGCGGCCGTGGAGCCGTACTGGACCCACATACAGGCCCAGATAGAAGCCGAACGGGCGGCACGCGGCCGCGCGTTGCTCGACGGCGGCGCCGACGAGCTGCTGGCCTCGCTGCCGCCCATGCTGCGCTGGCAGGCCCCGGTGCTGGAGTGCGACTACCCGGTGGACCGCGACGTACGGCTGCGCGGGCGCGGGCTGCTCCTCCAGCCCTCCTTCTTCTGCCGGCGCACCGCGGTCACCCTGCACGACCCCGAACTGCCGCCGGTGCTCGTCTACCCGGCGGCCGCGCAGCTGGCCTCCGCGCCGGGCAGCGGCGAGGTGGCACGCCCCGTGGAGGAGCAGCGCCAGCGCACCCTGGGCAAGCTGGTCGGGCACACCCGCTCGGTCGTGCTGAGGGCCATAGGGGACGGTGCGACCACCAGCGAGCTGGCCCGCCGGGCAGGGGTCTCACTGGCCTCCGCGAGCCAGCACGCCTGCGTGATGCGCGAGGCGGGCCTGGTGACCACCCTGCGTCGCGGCAATGCGGTCCTGCACACCGTGACCCCGCTGGGAGCCGCACTCCTCAAGGGCGGCGCCGTGGCGTCGTGAACGCGGCCGCACCCCGGCGGGTCGAACCCGCCGGGGTGCGGCCGGTGGTGCGGGCGCGGCACCGGTTCCCGGGGTTCCGCCCCGGTACCCCGCAACGCGCCCTACACCCGGAACGGCCCCGTCACCTCGTAGGTGATGCCGCCGGAGGAGCTGCCGCTCGTACCGCGCTGGCTGGAGAAGTAGAGCCGGTTCCCGGCGGGGGAGAAGGCCGGGCCGGTGATCTCCGAGGAGGACTGCCCGGTGACCCGCAGGAAGGGCGCCACCACGTCGTCCGGGGTGATCACGCAGATCTCCATGTTGCCGCCGTCCTCCGCGACGTAGAGGTCGCCGTACGAGGAGCCGGTGACGTTGTCCACGCCGGTCAGCGGGGCCGCGCCGCCGGGCACGAGCGAGTCGTCGTAGGCGAGCTCGTAGGTGTTGTTCGTGAGGTTGATCTGCCAGACCCTGTTGTCGCCCTTGGTGGTGAACCAGACCGTGTCGTTGGCGTAGTGGCAGCCCTCGCCGCCGTTGAACTTCTTGGAGCCGGAGACCTGGCTGCGGGTCGCCTTCGGGGAGCCGTCCGGGTCGGGGACGTTCTGCCAGGTGAAGGAGCCGGAGGTGGCCGTTCCGGCCTTGAGGACCTGGAGGGTGCCGGAGGAGAGGTTGCCCCAGGTGGTGGGGATGAAGCGGTAGAAGCAGCCGCTCGTCTCGTCCTCCGTCAGGTAGATCACCTGCCGGACCGGGTCCGCGGCGGCTGCCTCGTGCCTGAAGCGGCCCAGCGCCGGCCGCTGGACGGCGGCGTTCACGCCGTACGGGTCGGTCTCGTAGACGAAGCCGCGGTCGACCTCCTCGCAGGACAGCCAGGTGTTCCACGGGGTCTTGCCGCCCGCGCAGTTCTGCCGGGTGTTCGACAGGATCCGGTAGGCGCCGGTGATGGTGCCGGAGGAGTTGAACCTCACCGCGCTCGCGCCGCCGGAAGGGTTGATCTCCGAGTTCGACACGTAGATCCAGCCCGCGCCGTCGGCGTAGCAGGCACCGCCGTCGGGGGCGCTGTGCCAGGTGTACGAGGTACCGGCGACGGTCTGGCTGGAGCGGGCGATCACCCGGCTGGTGAAACCGCTCGGGAGCATGATGCCGTTGGCGTCGGCGGCGCCCAGCGCCCCGTACGGGCCGGCACCGGGCTGCGCGGGCGCCGCGTAGGCCGCTCCCCGCATCAACGTGCCGCCGAAGGCGGCGGCCGACGAACCGATCACTGCGCCGCGCAGGAAGGTACGACGTTCCACGGTCACTCCTGTGGGAGGAAGGCCCCGCGGCCGGTCGGACGCGGGTCGCACGCGTCGAGGAACCTAGGAGACGCCAGTTGACGTGGCGCCAAATCCTCATTACGCCCGGGCGACCGCTCGGCGTTCAATCCTTCCGCGAGGATTTCCCGGGCGCCGGGGGCTTCCTTTCCCGAAGGCCTTCCGGACCTCCGCGGGGTCCGCGCGGCCGGAATGCCGTGCCCCGGATCCGGGCGACGGACGGTGTTCGCACTGCGCCGCGTCCGCGAAGCCCGCCGCGCCCCGTGCCCCGGGCTGCGGTCCGACCGGTGCTCCTCACCGACCAGTTCCGGCCTGTTTGGCGCGCCGGGGTTTAGGAGGTGCCCGCGCGCGGTGGCGCGAAATGATCCACGGCGGGACCGTGTGCCCCGCCCGCTACGGGTCGCCGGATCGCCGGACCCGGGGAGCGGGCCCCGTCCACATCGCTCCGTGCACCGGGAAAAAAGATCCCGCGCGCCGATGAGTTTCCCGCGGCCCCGCGGTCCACCTCTCGAAAGCATCGACCGAGCAGCACGCGAGCAGCACGAGAGAGGGACCCCGATGTCCGCGACCATGATCTTCGTCAACCTGCCCGTCAAGGACCTGGACGCCAGCAAGGCCTTCTGGGGCACGCTGGGCTACTCCTTCAACGCCCAGTTCACCGACGAGAACTGCGCCTCGATGGTCATCAGCGACACCATCGTCGCGATGCTCCTCACGGAGGCCCGCTACAAGGACTTCACCCACAAGGAGATCGCGGACGCCGCGAAGACCTCCGAGGTCCTGCTCTGCCTGAGCGCCGCGAGCCGCACCGCCGTCGACGAGCTGGTGGACGGGGCCCTGGCGGCCGGCGCCACCGAACCCCGTCCGGCCGAGGACCACGGCGTCATGTACGGGCGCACCTTCGACGACCTCGACGGCCACACCTGGCAGATCATGTGGATGGACCCGGCCGTGGTCCAGAAGCAGGACTGACCGGCCGACGCTCCCACCCTCAGGAGGTCGCCGCGGTCCGCACCGGGTAGGTGCGGACCGCCACCTCCCCGTCGTCCAGGCAGCGCCCCGTCTCCAGGTCGAAGCGCTGCTTGAGCAGCGGGGAGGCCACGAAGGGTCGGCCCGCCGCCGCCCCCACCAGGCCACGGGAGAGCACCTGCGCGCCGGTGAAGGGGTCCTGGTTGCCGATGGCGTACGCACGCCCCGCGCGGTCGACGAACACCGCGGCCTGGCTTCCGTCGGGCAGCAGCGCGGCCACCCCGCGCCCGGGGATGAGCGCCGACAGCTCGCACACCGTCAGCCAGCCCTGCGCCACTTGCAGTTCCACGGTCATCGGACGGCACCTCCTATGGTCAGGACAGCCAGGTCGGGCTTGACCTGGCCGCGCTCGGGGACGAACTTCACGGTCGGGTCGGGGGCGCCGGGCGCGTTCACGAAGGAGACGAACCTGCGCAGCCGCTCCGGGTCCTGGAGCGTCTCGGCCCATTCGTCCCGGTAGTGCGCCACGTGGTCGGCCATCAGCGACTCCAGCTCCGCGCACAGCCCCAGCGAGTCGTGCACGACCACATCCCGCAGGTGGTCGAGGCCGCCCTCCAGCCGCTCCAGCCAGGTCGAGGTGCGCTCCAGCCGGTCGGCGGTGCGGATGTAGAACATCAGGAACCGGTCGATCAGCCGGATCAGTTCCGCGTCCGACAGGTCCTGGGCGAGGAGGTCGGCGTGGCGCGGGGTGGCGCCGCCGTTGCCGCCCACATAGAGGTTCCAGCCGCTCGCCGTCGCGATCACCCCGAAGTCCTTGCTCTGCGCCTCCGCGCACTCGCGGGCGCAGCCGGACACCGCCGACTTGAGCTTGTGCGGGGCGCGCAGTCCCCGGTAGCGCAGCTCCAGGTCGATGGCCATCCGGACGCTGTCCTGGACGCCGTATCGGCACCAGGTCCGCCCCACGCAGGACTTCACCGTCCGCAGGGCCTTCCCGTAGGCGTGCCCGGACTCGAACCCGGCGTCGACGAGCCGCGCCCAGATCCGCGGGAGCTGGTCCACGCGCGCACCGAACAGGTCGATCCGCTGCCCACCGGTGATCTTCGTGTAGAGGCCGAAGTCGCGAGCCACCTCGCCGATCACGATCAGCTTGTCGGGGGTGATCTCACCGCCGGGGATCCGCGGCACGACCGAGTACGAGCCGTTGCGCTGCATGTTCGCCAGGAAGTGGTCGTTGGTGTCCTGGAGGGCGGCCTGCTCCCGGTCCAGCACGTAGCCGCTGGCGCCGAGCGTGGGCGCGAGCGAGGCGATGATCGAGCCGACCGCCGGCTTGCAGACCTCGCAGCCGTCGCCGCCCCGGGCCCCGGGGCGCCCGTGGCCGTCGAGGATCTGTTCGTAGGAGGTGAGCCGGCGGGTGCGGACGATCTCGTAGAGCTCGGTCCGGGTGTACGGGAAGCAGCCGCACAGTCCCGGGTCGGCGGCGGCCGGGAGCAGCTGCCCGATCACCTTGACGCAGGAACCGCAGCCGGTGCCCGCCCTGGTGCACTTCTTGACCTCGGACAGGGTGGAGCAGGCGGTGACGGCCTTCTTCGTGACGTTGTGGCAGGAGCAGATCACCGCGTGGTCGGGCAGGGCCGACGGGCCGAGTGCGGCGGGCGCGCCGACGCCGGCCGGCAGGACCAGCTGCTCGGGGGCGACGGGCGGGACGCTGCCGGTGAGCGGGCGCAGCAGGCCGTACGCGTCGGCGTCGCCGACCAGGACACCGCCGAGGAGGACCCCGTCGGGGGAGACCACCAGCTTCTTGTAGACGCCGGAGCGGGAGTCGGACCAGACGACGTCCAGGCTGCCGGGGGCGCTGCCGTGGGCGTCCCCGAAGGAGGCGACGTCCACGCCGAGCAGCTTCAGCTTGGTGGAGAGGTCGGCCCCGGTGAACTCCTTCCCCCGGCCCAGCAGGTCGTCGGCGGCGGTCTCGGCCATCTCGTAGCCGGGGGCGACCAGGCCGTAGACGCGGCCGTCGACGGCGAGGGCGCACTCGCCGATGGCGTAGACGCGAGGGTCGGAGGTCAGGCAGCGGGCGTCGACCGCGATACCGCCGCGCTCGCCGACGTCCAGCCCGGCCTCGCGGGCGAGCTGGTCGCGGGGGCGGACGCCGGCGGAGAAGACGACGAGGTCGGTGTCGACGGTGGAGCCGTCGGAGAGCCGCATTCCGCTGACGCGGCCGTCCTCGCCGGTCACCACTTCCTGGGTGCCGACACCGGTGTGGACGGTGAGGCCCATGGACTCGATGGTGCGCAGCAGGGCGGCGCCCCCACCCTCGTCGACCTGGACGGGCATCAGGCGCGGGGCGAACTCGACGATGCGGGTGGCCAGGCCGAGTCCCTGGAGGGCGCCGGCGGCCTCCAGCCCGAGGAGGCCGCCGCCCACGACCGCACCGCTGGCCCTGCCCTTCGCGTACTCCTCGATGGCCAGGAGGTCCTCGATCGTGCGGTAGACGAAGCAGCCGGGGGCGTCCTTCCCCGGCACGGGCGGCACGAAGGGGTAGCTGCCGGTCGCGAGGACCAGCACGTCGTACGGGAAGACGCGCCCCGAGCGGGAGGTGACGGTGCGCGCGGCACGGTCGATGCACTCGGCCGGGTCGTCGAGGTGGAGGGCGATGCCGTGCTGCTCCATGAACCCGGCAGGCGTCATGGACAGGTCCTCGGGGGCGCTGCCGGAGAAGTACGAGGTCAGGTGCACGCGGTCGTAGGCGGGCCGCGGCTCCTCGCAGAGCACGGTGATCCGGTGCGTGGCGGTGACCCCGCGCTCGGCGAGCGCTTCGAGGTAGCGCTGGCCGACCATGCCGTGCCCGATGAGCACGATCGTGGGCGAGGGCTCGGTCATGTCAGTGGCCTCCGTCGTCGGTGAGCAGGTGGAACAGGTCGTGCGGTGGTTCCCCGCCCTCCCAGGTGCGGGCGAGGGCGCCCACGGTCGAGAGCTCGCCGAGCAGTACCCCGCCGACGAGGCGGTCGCCGCGCAGGACGACCTTGCGGTAAGTCCGCCGGGTGCCGTCGGCGAGACGGACCACGTCGTCGCCGGGGCGGGGAGTGGTCTCGCCGAAGGCGGCGAGGTCCAGGGCGCGGTCGTCGGCTCCGCCGAGGGTGAGGCGGGTCAGGGCGCGGGTGCCGGTGTACGGCGCGGGGGCCCCGGTGAGGACGGAGGCGAGCGCGTCGGCCTGCTCCAGGGCGGCGCCGGCCAGGCCGTACACCTGTCCGGCGTGCTCGGCGCAGTCGCCGACGGCGTGGATGCGGGGGTCGCTGGTGCGCAGGTGGTCGTCGACCACGATGCCGGTCCGCACGTCCAGGCCGGCGGCCTCGGCGAGGCCGGTGCGGGGGCGTACGCCGCAGGCGAGCACGACGACGTCGGCCTCCAGCCGGTAGCCGTCGGCGAGTTCGACGCCGGTGGCCCGGCGCGGGGTGTCCGCGCCGCGCCGTGTTGCGGCAGGCCCGGTCGTCGTCAGGCCGCGGACCCGGCATTCGGTGTGGATCTCCACGCCGAGCTCGGTCAGATGCGTGGCCAGCAGGGCGGAGGCTTCGGCATCGAGGTGGCGTTCCATCAGGCGCTCGCCCTGCTGGGCGAGGACCACCACCGCCCCGCGTGCGGCGAGCGCCCGGGCGGCCGAGACGCCCAGCAGGCCCCCGCCGATCACCACCGCCCGCACCCCGGGGCGCACGGCCGCCGAGAGGGCCAGGCAGTCGTCCATGGTGCGGAAGGCGTGCACCCCGTCCGGGAGCTCCCGTCCCCCCGGCTCGAACAGCCCGCGCAGCGGGGGCAGCACCGCGTTCGAACCGGTGGCCAGCACCAGTGTGTCGTACGCGGCCACCGTGCCGTCGTCGCAGTGCACGGCCCGCTCCGCCCGGTCGATCCGCACCGCGCGGACTCCACGCCGCAGTGCTGGGCCGGGGGCCGGGAGGGCGGTCACCTCCGGGGCGTACCGGCCCGCCAGGACCTCGGCGAGCAGGACCCTGTTGTACGGGACGCGGGACTCCTCGCCGAGGACGGTCACCGTCGCGGCCGGGCCCAGCCGGTCCGCGAGACGCAGGCCCGCGAGGCCGCCGCCGATCACCACCACACGTTTTTCCGGGGTCATGCCATGAGGGTGCGCGGCCGCTGTTTCCCCGCCGCATCGCTGCTGTTACCCGGACGGAACGCCGACCTCAGCGCCCGGTTTAAGGGTCGGTGAGGCCTGCCTCAAGGCCGTCTTAAAGGCCCTCGCAGCCGCTCCCGGCGCCCTTAGCGTGACCTGCATGCGAGATGCTGCGGTGCTGGTCAGGGGCGGAATCCTGGGTGGGGCGGGGGTGGTGTTCCTGCTCTGGGCGGTGCAGGTCCGGCCCTCGGCGCGGCCCGACGCGCTCTTCGCCACCGCTGCGCACCTCACCGGTCTGCTCGCCGGATACGGGGTGCTGGTGCTGCTGTTCCTGATGGCCCGGGTGCCCGCGGTCGAACACGGGGTCGGTGCCGACCTGCTCGCTCGCTGGCACGCCCTGGGGGGCCGTCACGTCCTGCTCCTCTGCTTCGGACACGGACTCTTCGCCCTGCTCGGGTACGCCGTGCACACGGGCGCGGACTTGGTCCGTGCCGTCCGGGAACTGCTCGGCTACCCCGCCATAGCCGCCGCGGCGGCCGGGAGCGTCCTGCTGGCCGCGGTCGGCGCGACCTCCGCCCGGGCCGTACGCCGCCGGATGCCGTACGAAACCTGGCGTGGGGTGCACCTGCTCGTATACCTCGCCGCCGCCCTCGGCTTCGGGCACCAGCTCGCCGGGCCGGATCTCGTGGCCGCGGCCTGGTTCTGGGCGCTCGCCCACAGCCTCGTCGCCGTGCTGCTGATCTGGTATCGCGCCGTGGTCCCCGTGCGGCAGGCCCTGCGGCACGCGCTGCGGGTCGCGGAGGTCCGCTCCGAGGGGCCGGGGGTCGTCTCGGTTGTCGTCCGGGGCGAGCGCCTGGCGGAACTGCGTGCGGAGCCGGGCCAGTTCCTGCGCTGGCGGTTCCTGCAGCGGGGGCTGTGGCCGACCGCGCTGCCGTTCTCCCTGTCCGCGCCGGTGCGCGGGGACACGCTGAGGATCACCGTCAAGGGCCTTGGCGGCCACTCCCGCCGGATCCGCCGGCTGCGCCCCGGTACGCGGGTCCTCGCCACCGGGCCGTTCGGCGCGCTGACCGCGGCCCGGCGGACCCGGCCCCAGGTGGTGCTGATCGCGGGCGGGGTCGGGATCACCCCGATGCGGGCGCTGTTCGAGACGCTGCCGGGCGGTCCCGGGGACATCACCCTGCTCTACCGGGCCGGCGCCGAGGAGCACCTGGTGCTGCGCGCGGAGCTGGAGGCCATCGCGGCCGAGCGGCAGGCCGGGCTGCACTACCTGCTCGGGCCGTCGGGCGGGGCCTACGACCCGCTGGCCCCGCAGGCACTGGCCGCACTGGTGCCCGACCTGGCCGAGCACGACGTCTACCTGTGCGGGCCGCCGGGGATGACGGAGACGACCCGGGCCGCACTGCTGCGGGCCGGAGTGCCGCCCGGGCGGATCCATTCGGAGTGCTTCAGCTTGTGAGCCGGGCGGGTGCGTTCCGCCCGCTCCGCCCGCTCCGCCCGCTCCGCCCCGACCTGCGCCGGTGTCGTTCCCCGCCGCCCTGCGCGTCCTGCCGTTCCCGCTGCCCGCCGCGTCCCGCCGTTCCTCATGTCCTGCCGTTCCCCGCGTCCCCGAGGAGTTGCCGCCCCATGCGCCACCCGCTGCACATCGCCTTGCCCGTGCCCGTCGGAGGTACGGCTCCCGCGCCCGCCGCGCGGCACCGCAAACCACGCAGACCCTCACCGGTGGGGACCGCGCTGGCCGCCCTGGCCCGGGTACCCCCGGCGGGGCGGCTCGCGGCCGGGCTGGGGGTGGCCGGTGTGCTGGCCGCCAGCGTGCTCACGGCGGTCGTGGACCCGGCCGCTCCGGTGGCCCCGGACCGGGTCCCGGCCGGGCGAAGCTCAACCTTTGCGCAAGTTTCGGGGAATTGAATGGTCGTTGCACTGACAGCTCCATAGGGTCGGTTCGTGCCTGACATATCAACGACCATGATCATCGTGCTGTGCGTGGCCGCCGCGGCGGCCGGCTGGATCGACGCAGTGGTGGGCGGCGGTGGCCTGCTGCTTCTGCCCGCGCTCCTGCTGGGCCTGCCCAACGCTCACCCCGCCACCGTCCTCGGCACCAACAAAGCCGTGGCCATCGTCGGTACCGCCGGCGCGGCCGTGACGTACGTCCGCAAGGCCCCGGTGGACGTGAAGCTCGCCGTCCGCATCGGCCTGGCGGCGCTCGCCGGATCGATGGGCGGCGCCGCACTCGCCGGCGGCATCAGCAAGGACGCGCTACGCCCGATGATCATGGCGGTGCTGGTGATCGTCGCCGGGTTCGTGCTCTTCCGGCCCGGCTTCGGCACCGCCCCCTCCACCGCGCCCGTCAGCCGTGCCCGGGTGCTGCTCGCCATCGCGCTCGCCGGCCTCGGCATCGGCTTCTACGACGGCCTCATCGGCCCGGGCACCGGCACCTTCCTGGTGCTCGCGCTCACGGCCCTGCTCCACCTCGACCTGGTCGCCGCCTCCGCCACCGCGAAGATCGTCAACTGCTGCACCAACGCGGGCGCGCTCGCGATGTTCGCCTACCAGGGCATGGTGCTGTGGCAGCTCGCCGCACTGATGGCGGTGTTCAACCTGGCCGGCGGCATGATCGGGGCGCGCATGGCGCTCAAGAAGGGCAGCGGCTTCGTCCGCGGGGTGCTGCTGACCGTGGTCGGCGCGCTGGTGGTCAAGCTCGGCCTGGAGCAGTGGGGCTGACCGGCCCGAGCCGGTCAGTACGTCCCGGTGAGATGGGCGAAGACGACCACGTTGCCGCGGTAGCCCGTTCGCGGTGAGAAGCCGCCGCCGCAGGTGATCACCCGCAGCTCGGCGCGGGACGAAGGACCGTACACGCGGGTGTCCGGAAAGGCCTTGGCGTCGTGGACCTCGACCGCGTGCACCGTGAACACCGCCGTCCGTCCGTCCGCCCGCGGAATCTCGATCGCCGCGCCGCGGCGCAGCGCTCCCAGGTGGTAGAAGACCCCCGGCCCGGCGTCGTCGTCCACGTGCCCGGCGATCACCGCGGTGCCGGTGGCGCCCGGGGTGGTGCCCTCGCGGTACCAGCCGGCGAGGTCCCGCCGGTCGGGCGGGGGTACTTCGAGGTGGCCGGCCCGGTCCAGCCCGAGCCCGACCAGCGGGGCGTCCACCCGGATGGAGGGGATCCTGATCCGCCCGGGCGGAGAGCCGGGCAGCGGGGCGATGCCGGGGCCGATGGTCCCGGCGGCGGTCAGGGCCTCGGCGGGGGAGGGCAGCGGTGGCCCCACCGGTTCCCGGGAGCCGCTGGTCACGAGCCAGATGCCGATGAAGGCGGCGAGTGCGACGAGTCCCCCGTGGCGGGCGGTCGGGCGGAAGTCGCCGGCCATGCGCACCCCCTCCGCCTTCCGTCCGAGGTGACTGGCCGTCGCCCGGCCCCGCGAACGGGGGGACCTCGCGGGGCGGGCGACGGGGGGCGGTACCGGTCGGACCGCGGCCGCAGCCGCGGTGGGCGTCCGTCAGCTCCGCGTGCCGCTCGCCCGGCGACGCAGAAGCCAGGTACCGCCGACGGCGGTCGCGGCCAGTACGGCCGCTCCCGCCGCGATCTTGGCGGGGTCGGTGGTGGTGGTCGTGCCACCGCCCACCCCGGAGTTGACGTGCCCCTGCGGGCCGCGCTCGGTGACCACCAGGGCGCCGTTCGCGAACTTGCCGTTCGCGCAGGTCGCGCCGATGTCGTAGGTGCCGGGCCGGGTGCCGCGGGCCACCTGGAACTGCCCCACGACCACCTCCTTGTGGGTGCCCGGGACCAGCTTGAACCGTCCGCCGCCGACCGTGGTGGCATCGCCGTCGGCGTGGCTGCCCGGACCGCAGGCGGTGGTGTTCACGGTGACGGTGGCACCGGGGGCGGCGGTCTTCGGCCAGACCTCCAGCACCGCGAAGTCCCCGGGCGCGAAGCCCACCATGCCCAGGTCCGCGGCGGCGACCGCGCCGGCGACCGGGCCGCTGAACGCGGCGGCGGTCAGCGCGGTCGCGGTCAGCACGTGTGCGGTACGTCGGCGCATGGGACTCTCCCTGGAGACACGGGGTCGTGCATCAGAGGAAACCCGCCTCGCGCGCCACACGCCTGCTGATGTCCCGTCAGGTACGGGCCGCCGTGCCCTGCCGTCGCTCGTCCTCGCAGGTCACGGTGAGCGTGCGGCCATCCGGGCCACCCGCTCCGTCCGGGTGACCGGATGCCCCGGACGGCCGTCGGGCGCACGGCCCGTCCACGGGCACCGGGCGGTGGCCTTCCAGGGATCCGCACGTACGGTGGTGGGGCGCAGCGTGGCATGGACCTCCGGACCGTACACGCAGCGGTGCGCCGGATCCGAGGGAGGGGCTCCATGACATCGGTCGAGCGGTCGCGGGAGGCGGCCACCGGGGCGCTCCCGTTCTTCGTGTACGGGACCCTGCGCCCCGGCGAGGTCAACCACGGCCTGTTCCTGCGCGGCCGCACGGCCTCCGAGGAGTCGGCCGTCCTGCCGGACGCGGCCCTCTACGACGGCCCGGGCTATCCGTACGCGGTCCACCGGCCGGGCACCGCCGTGGTCGGGGAGCTGATCACGGCAGAGCCCGGCAGGTACCGGGAAGTGCTGGCCGAACTGGACCGGCTGGAGGAGTACGAGGGCCCCGGGCGGCCGGGGAACGTCTACGACCGGTTCGCCCGCCGGGCCCTGCTCTCCGACGGCACCGCGGTGCGCGCCTGGGTCTACCTGGCGTCCCCGCTGATCGCCCGCGAGCTGCTGGCCCGGGGGACGGAGATACCCGGGGGAGACTGGTTCGACCGTTCCGCCACGCGGTCCGGACACGGCCCGGACACCGGCCGGGACAGGCCCTGATGCGGTGGCCCTTCACCGCCCTGCCACCGGCCGGGACGCCGTCCACCCGCCTCCGCCACCCGGTGAGCGGCGTGGGCCGAAACCGCGCCGGGGCCTGCTCAGCGCACTAGAGTCCCTCGGCGCCGCGGTTGCGCAGGCGCTGCCCGTACTGCTGGAGCACCCACAGCTCCTCCTGGACCGCCGCCAGCTGTTCCGGCGGCGCCTGCGCGCCGAGCCGTGACAGCGTGCCCTGGACCTCGTGGACCCGCCGGTCGACCGCGCGCAGCCGGACCTGGACCAGCTGGACCCCCGCGTAGACCTCGTCGACCGTCTTCGCGTGGATCGCCTCCACCGCCAGCTCGGTCACGAGGGCACGCACCGTGTCGTTCGGGGCGGCCTCGCGCACCCGGGCCACGTAGCCGTCGTCGGCGTCGGCGGCACCTCCCGCTTCCTGGATGGCCTGGCGTACGGCGGCGTAGGGCGGGGCGGTGAACTCGTCGATCCCGTAGGCGTCGAAGGCCGGGGACACCAGGGCAGGCCGCTGGAGGGCCAGCTTCAGCAGCTCGCGCTCGGTGCGGTGGGCGGGGCTGCGCAGGTTCAGCGCGGGCCCGGCGGCCGGCGGTGCGGCGGGCGCGGGAACGTCCTCGCGGGCTTGGCGGCCCCGCTGCTGGCTTCCGCCCGGCCGGCCTCCCTGAGGTCCGCCGCCCTGGCCGCGCTCACGTGCCCACCGGGCGAGCTGCGCGACCCGCTTGACCACGAACTGTTCGTCGCGGATGCCCAGCATGCCGGCCAGCTGGACCGCCGACTCGTGCTGGATGGCGATGTTCTTGATGTTGGCGACGACGGGGGCCGCCTCGTCCAGCGCGGCCGCCCGTCCCGCCGGGTTCTCCAGGTTGTGCCGGGAGACGATGTGCCGCAGCGCGAACTCGAACAGCGGGGTGCGTGCCTCCACCAGGCCGACGACGGCCGCGTCACCCTGCGCGAGGCGCAGGTCGCAGGGGTCCATGCCGCCGGGGGCGATGGTGATCGAGGTCTCGGCCGCGAACTTCTGGTCGTCCTCGAAGGCCCGCAGGGCCGCCTTCTGCCCGGCCGCGTCACCGTCGAACGTGAAGATCACCTCGGCTGTGGCGTTGTCCATCAGCAGACGGCGGAGGATCTTGATGTGGTCCCCGCCGAAGGCGGTGCCACAGGTCGCGATGGCGGTGGTGACGCCGGCCAGGTGGCAGGCCATCACGTCCGTGTAGCCCTCGACCACCACGGCCCGGGAGGTCTTGGCGATCTCCTTCTTGGCCAGGTCGACGCCGTACAGCACCTGGGACTTGCGGTAGATCGCGGTCTCGGGGGTGTTCAGGTACTTCGGCCCGTTGTCATCGTCGCGCAGCTTGCGCGCGCCGAAGCCGACCACCTCGCCGCTGGTGTCGCGGATCGGCCACATCAGCCGGCCGCGGAAGCGGTCGATCGGCTTGCCGCTGCGGCTGTCCTGGGCGAGCCCGGAGGTGATCAGCTCCTTGTCGGTGAAGCCCTTGCCGCGCAGGAAGCGGGTCAGGTGGTCCCATCCGGCCGGGCTGTAGCCGACGCCGAAGTGAGCGGCGGCGGCCTGGTCGAAGCCGCGCTCGGCCAGGAACGTGCGGCCGATCGCGGCCTCGGGGCCGTCCAGCTGGTCGACGTAGAACCGGGCGGCTTCCCGGTGCGCCTCGACCAGCCGGATGCGCTCGCCGCGGCCGCTGGTGCCGGCGGTGTAGCCGCCCTCCTCGTAGCGCAGGGTGATTCCGGCCAGGCCGGCCAGGCGCTCGACCGCCTCGGAGAAGGAGAGATGGTCGATCTTCATGACGAAGTCGAGGGTGTCCCCGCCCGCCTGGCAGCCGAAGCAGTGGTAGAGGCCCTTGCTGGGGCTCACCTGGAAGGAGGGGGACTTCTCGTCGTGGAAGGGGCACAGGCCCTTGAGGTTGCCCCCGCCCGCGTTGCGCAGCTGGAGGTAGTCGGAGACCACGGCGTCGATCGGGACCGCGTCCCGTACCGCCTTCACGTCGTCGTCATTGATCCGTCCTGCCACCCGTGAAGTCTACGGCCGGGCGCGGGCAAACCCGTCAGGCCCCCGCGGCCGGGACCAGCGACTCAAGCGGAACCGACGGATCCGACAGAGCTTCGCGGTCAACGGGCGCCTTTGCCCTGATCAGGGCCTGGATGTGCTCGGTGACGTCCCACACGTTCACGTTCATCCCGGCGAGGACCCGACCCTCTGACAGCCAGAAGGCGATGAACTCCCGCTTGCCGACGTCGCCGCGGATCAGCACCTGGTCGTAGCCGCCGGGCGGGGCGTAGCCCGAGTACTCCAGGCCCACGTCGTACTGGTCCGAGAAGAAGTACGGCACCCGGTCGTAGGCGACGTCGTGCCCCAGCATCGCCCGGGCCGCGGCCGGGCCGCCGTTCAGCGCGTTCGCCCAGTGCTCGACCCGCAGCCGGGTCCCGAGCACCGGGTGGTGGGCGGCCGCGACGTCACCGACCGCGTGGATGTCCGGGTCGGAGGTGCGCAGGGCGGCGTCCACGGCGATCCCGCCGCCGTGCTCCCGGTCGACCAGGGCCAGCCCCGAGGTCTCGGCGAGGGCCGTCCGCGGCGCCGCCCCGATCGCGGCGAGCACGGCGTGCGCGGGATGTTCCTCGCCGTCGTCGGTCCGGGCGGCCAGCACCATGCCGTCCTGCCCGATGATCTCGGTCAGCCGGGCACCGAAGTGGAAGCGCACGCCGTGCTCGGCGTGCAGGTCGCCGAAGAGCCGGCCGACCTCGGGGCCGAGTACGGCGTGCAGCGCGGTGGCCTCCGGTTCGACGACGGTCACCTCGGCGCCGTACCCGCGGGCCGCGGCGGCGACCTCCAGGCCGATCCACCCGGCGCCCGCGATCAGCAGGTGTCCGTTGTCCCGGCCGAGGCCCGCCAGGACGTGGCGCAGCCGCTCGGCGTGCGCGAGCCGGCGCAGGTGGTGCACGCCGGCCAGCCCGGTTCCCGGGATCTCCAGCCGGCGCGGCTCGGCGCCGGTGGCCAGCAGCAGCTTGTCGTAGTGCACGACCGTGCCGTCCCCGAGGACCACCTTCTTGGCCTCCCGGTCGAGGTGCACGGCGGGCTGGCCGAGGTGCAGCTCGATGTCGGAGGCCGCGTACCAGGACGGCTCGTGGACGAAGACGCTCTCCCGCTCCTCCTTGCCCGTCAGGTAGCCCTTGGACAGCGGGGGGCGCTCGTACGGGTGGTCGCGCTCGTCGCCGATCAGGATCACCCGCCCCGTGAACCCCTCGGACCTCAGCGTCTCGGCCGCCTTGGCCCCGGCCAGCCCCGCGCCGACGATGACGAACGTCCTGTGTGCGTCGACCACCTGATGCCTCCTCATAACCTCTGCGCCACATGCGGCCACATGCGAGCGTCCCGCACCGAGCCTGCCCCGTGAAGGGGGAATGGCTCGATCGGCTCACCCTTCGGCGCGTCGGGCCCGCCGGGTGAGACGTGCGTGCAGGGAACGCGCGGAAGCGTCGGTGAGGCACGCGATCTGATCGATGACCGCCCGCTTCCTGGCCTTGTCGTCCGCGGCGCCGTCGAAGATGGCCCGGAACTGCGGGTCCAGGCCCTCGGGCGCGCGGACGCTGAGCGCCTCGGCCAGTTCGGCCAGGACGATGCGCTGGTCGGCGCGGATCCGCTCCTGCTCGTCACGCTGCATGACGTACAGGTCGGCGACCGCTTTGAGGACCGCGCACTCGTGGCGCGCCTCGCGCGGGACCACCAGCTCGGCGCCGTACCGGGTGAGGCGGCCCGAGCCGTACGCCTCCCGGGTGGCCCCTTCGGCAGCCAGGCAGAAACGGCCGATCAGCTGGCTCGTGGCGTCCTTCAGGCGGGCCTGGGCGACGGCGGACCCGTCGTACCCGTGCGGCCACCACTCCTGCTCCATCAGCCGGTCGAGGGCGGACCGCAACTCGTCGGGGGAGGTGTCGGCGGGCACATACCGGCCGATGGCGACCTGCCAGATGGCTGCCCGCTCGGGCTCGGCGAAGAGGAGGTTCGGATCGAGGTGTCCGGCGTGCAGGCCGTCCTCGAAGTCGTGGACGGAGTAGGCGACGTCGTCCGCCCAGTCCATCACCTGGGCCTCGAAGCACTTGCGGTCGGCCGGTGCGCCGCGGCGCAGCCACTCGAAGACCGGCAGGTCGTCCTCGTACGCCCCGAACTTGACCGAGCCGGGGTCCGTCGGATGCCCGCCCCGGGCCCACGGGTACTTGGTGGCGGCGTCCAGGCAGGCCCGGGTGAGGTTGAGGCCCACGCTGACCGGCCGCCCGGTCGCCGGGTCGGGCACGAACCGCTTGGGTTCCAGCCGTGTCAGCAGACGAAGCGACTGGGCGTTGCCCTCGAAGCCGCCGCAGTCCTTGGCGAACTCGTTGAGCGCCTCCTCGCCGTTGTGGCCGAAGGGCGGGTGCCCCATGTCGTGCGAGAGGCAGGCGGCCTCGACGAGGTCGGGGTCGCAGCCGAGCGCAGCGCCGAGCTCCCGTCCGACCTGGGCGCACTCCAGGGAGTGCGTGAGCCGGGTCCGCGGGCTGGCGTCCCAGTCGTAGGAGCGGCTGCCGGGCGTGACCACCTGGGTCTTCCCGGCGAGGCGGCGCAGCGCGGCGGAGTGCAGCACGCGCGCGCGGTCGCGCTGGAAGGCGGTGCGGCCGGGGCGTTTGTCGGGTTCGGCGGCCCAGCGCTCGGTGTCGGCCGGGGCGTAGGGGGAGTAGAGGTCGTCTGCGGGGGCGTGCGCGGTGCCTTCCATGACAAGACGGTAACCGCAACGACTGACGAACCGTCGATCACGCGGAGACGAGATCCGGCCGGGGGAGCGCGGCGGGACGGGCCAGGGCCTCGTCGTAGCGGCGCAGCAACAGCCGGGCCAGGGCCGGATGGTCGCCCAGCGGGGCCGCTGCGGGACCGGGCGAGGCCGCGGCGGTCTGGGCGGCGAACCGGCCGGGAGCGGCGAAGTACGAGGCCACGGCCGTGCGGTGGTGGCCGCGGGCGGCGAGTGCCCGGACGGCCTCGGAGGTGGTGGGCGCGGCGGCCGAGGCGTAGGCGGGCACCACCGGGACGCCGAGGCGGCCGGCGAGCAGGGTGGCGGTGCGGCGGGTGTCGGCCGCCGAGTCGGGATCGCGGGAACCGGCGGCGGCGAGCACCACGGCGGTGCCGGGGGCCCAGCCGGCCTCCACGAGTCGTTCGTACAGGGCCTCGACGAGCAGCGGGTGCGGGCCCAGCGGGGCGGCGACGCGGGTGTGCAGGTGGGTGGCCCGGGCGGCGGCCGCGGGGAGGTCGTGCTTGACGTGGTGCCCCCGGCCGAGCAGCAGCGGGACGAGCACGGCAGCGCCGGACGTCCCGCGCAGGGTGTCGTCGAGCAGCGGGGCGTTCAGCTCGATGTGGCCGAGCCTGACGTCGAGCCGCGGGCGGAGCTCGCGGACCCGGTCGAGGAGGGCGAGGGTGGTGTGCAGGGCGCGTGGGTCGCGGCTGCCGTGGGCCACGGCGACGAGGGAGGGCTGCTGCATGGGCGGTCTCCGAGGGGGCGGGTGCGGGGCGGTCGCAGTCCGCTGAGCTGCGTGCCGAGCTGGGTGGTGATCCGGGTCAGCAGCTCGGCCGCGCTGCCGAACGGGAGGGAGGGGAGGAAGGGGCTGTCGGAAGGGTGCACCGGCTCCGTCATGAACCGATCCTGCGGGCTGCACGTTGCCGGTGCGTTGCGCCGGGGTGACGGGTCTTTGCAGGGTGCTCACTTCGGTCGTTCGTACGGGTGAAACGGGGCGGTCGCGGAACTCCGGGCCGGGCGACGATCGTCAGTGTGTGCGAACGGTGCGTGCGGGCGGTGTGCGGGAGGGGCGGTCATGGACATCAGGAGCCGGGCGAGGGCGAGGGCGGGCGCCGTGGTGCGCGCGGTGGCGGACGGGCGGCCGGGACGGCGGCCGCGGTGGCTGCGCGGACTCCCGGGCCGGCGGCTGGCGGTGCAGGCCGTCATGGCGGGCTGCGTGCTGGCGCTGCTCCCGTCGGCATGGACGCACGCATCGGCGGCCGACCGGCTGCGGACGACGGCCGACGCGCCCGCCGCCGACGTGGCGGTGGTGTTCGGAGCCGGCCTGTGGCGGGGGCGGCCCACCCCCTATCTCGCCGACCGGCTCGACGCGGCCGCCGAGCTGTACCGCACGGGCAAGGCCAGGGTGGTGCTGGTCACCGGGGACAACAGCCGCGAGGAGTACGACGAGCCCGACGCCATGCGCAGGTACCTGACCGAGCACGGGGTCCCGGACACCCGGATCGTCAGCGACTACGCCGGCTTCGACACCTGGGACTCCTGCGTGCGGGCCAAGGAGATCTTCGGGGTCGAGCGGGCCGTGCTGGTCACCCAGGGCTTCCACATACGCCGGGCCGTCGCGCTGTGTCAGGCGGCGGGTCTGGATGCGTACGGCGTCGGGGTGGCCGACGTGCACGACGCCACCTGGTACTACGGCCAGACGCGGGAGCTCTTCGCTTCGGGCAAGGCGGCGCTCGACGCGGTCCTCAAGCCCTCCCCGCGCTTCCTGGGCCCGAAGGAGGAGGGGGTGTCGCGCGCTCTGGCGGCTCCGGCGGACTGACGCGCCGCCGGACATGCCGAACGGCCGTATGCCGGATCGGCCGATGCTGCGTCAGGGGGCGGGATACGGCGTCAGTGGATCTGAGCGGCAAGGCGGTCGTCATCACCGGCGGAGCGCGCGGGCCGGGCGCCGCGGCGGCGCGGTCCGTCGTGGACGGCGGCGGCCGGGTGCTGATCACCGACGTGCTGGAGGCGGAGGGAGCCGAGGCCGCCGGCCCGCGGTGCGCCCGGGGCGGGCGGTTCCTCACCGGGGCGGGCGGGCGGCGCTGAGCCACCCGTACGGGAGGTGTAACCGGGGGCGGCTGCCCGTGTAACACCGCTGACGCACGCTGGACCGTATGCACCCCCCGGGAACCGCCGCCGCCACCGCCACGCACTGCCCCTACTGCGCCCTGCAGTGCGGGATGAACCTGCGCCCCGAGCCGGGCGGCGGGGGCGTGGCAGTGGAGGAGCGGGCCGACTTCCCGGTGAACCGGGGCGCGCTGTGCGGCAAGGGCCGCACTGCCCCCGCCGTGCTCTCCTCCCGGGTGCGCCTGACCGAGCCGCTCGTCCGCACCCACGCAGGGCGGCTCGAACCCGCTACCTGGGAGGAGGCCCTCGACGTCGTCGCCGCGGGCCTGACCCGCACGGCCCGCACGCACGGCCCGGACGCCGTCGGTGTCTTCGGCGGCGGCGGGCTCACCAACGAGAAGGCGTACGCGCTCGGCAAGTTCGCCCGCGTCGCCCTGCGCACCTCGCAGATCGACTACAACGGCCGCTTCTGCATGTCCTCGGCCGCTGCCGCGCACCAGAAGGCCTTCGGGCTCGACCGGGGCCTGCCCTTCCCGCTGGAGGACGTGCCCCGCACCGGCTGCGTGATCCTCGTCGGCTCGAACCTGGCCGAGACCATGCCGCCCGCCCTGCGCTACCTCACCGAGCTCAAGGCCAACGGCGGCACCCTCGTCGTCATCGACCCCCGCCGCACCCGCACCGCCGCGCAAGCCGACCTGCACCTGGCCCCCCGCCCCGGAACCGACCTCGCCCTCGCCCTCGGCCTCCTGCACCTCGTCGTCGCCGACGGCCGCACCGACGAGGAGTTCATCGCCGCCCGCACCACCGGCTGGGAGGAGGCCCGGGCCGCCGCCATGGCCCACTGGCCCGAGCTGGTGGAACGCATCACCGGCGTCCCGGTCCCGGCGCTGCGCGAGGCGGTCGCCCTCTTCTGCGCCCCGGACTCCGCGATGGTGCTGACCGCCCGCGGCCCCGAGCAGCAGTCCAAGGGCACCGACACCGTCGGCGCCTGGATCAACCTGTGTCTGGCCACCGGTCGCGCCGGACGTCCCCTCTCCGGCTACGGCTGCCTCACCGGCCAGGGCAACGGCCAGGGCGGCCGCGAGCACGGCCAGAAGGCCGACCAGCTCCCCGGCTACCGCAAACTCACCGACCCGGCCGCACGGGCCCACGTCGCCGGGGTCTGGGGCGTCGACCCCGACAGCCTCCCCGGACCCGGCCGCAGCGCCTACGAACTCCTCGACGCCCTCGGCTCCGAGGTGAAGTCCCTCCTGCTGATGGGCTCCAACCCGGTGGTCTCGGCTCCGCGCGCCGCCCACGTGGAGGACCGGATCCGCTCGCTGGACTTCCTCGCCGTGGCCGACGTCGTCCTCTCCGAGACCGCCGCCCTCGCGGACGTCGTCCTCCCCGTCACCCAGTGGGCGGAGGAGACCGGCACCACCACCAACCTGGAAGGCCGCGTCCTGCTGCGCCGCCGCGCCCTCACCCCGCCGCCGGGCGTCCGCAGCGACCTGGAGGTCCTGCACGGGCTCGCCGCCCGCCTCGGCATCGAGAAGGGCTTCCCCACCGCCCCCGAGGAAGTCTTCGACGAACTGCGCCGCGCCTCGGCCGGCGGCCCGGCGGACTACTCGGGCATCACCTACGACCGCATCCAGGCCGAGCAGGGCGTCTTCTGGCCCTGCCCCGACGGCTCGACCGGTACCGAGCGCCTCTTCCTGGACGGCTTCGCCACCGAGGACGGCCGGGCCCGGTTCGTCCCGGTCGCCCACCGCGCCGCCGCCGAGATTCCCGACGCCGACTACCCGCTGCTGCTCACGACCGGCCGCGTGGTCGCCCAGTACCAGTCCGGCGCCCAGACCCGCCGGGTGGACGAGCTCAACGACGCCGCCCCCGGCCCCTTCGTGGAGCTCCACCCCCGCCTCGCGGCCCGGCTCGGCGCGGTCGACGGCAGCCTCCTCGCCGTCACCTCACGCCGCGGCCGCGCGGTGGCCCCGGCCCGCATCACGGACGCCATCCGCGCGGACACGGTCTTCATGCCCTTCCACTGGCCGGGCGAGGGCCGCGCCAACACCCTGACCAACCCGGCCCTCGACCCCACTTCCCGCATGCCCGAGTTCAAGGTCTGCGCGGTCCGCGTCGAACCGGCCTAGCGCTGTGACCGGAAGGGTCCACCGCCTCACGGCCCGAGCCGGGCTTCGTCCACCGACGGTCGCTGTCGTAGAGCACGAACTTCCGCTGCCCCGTTGACACTTCGTACCCGGCCGAGTCGAGCTCCCGGATCAGCGCGTCGACGTCCGCACCCGCACCGGCCGTTCGTGGCCCGTGCGGTCCGGCAGGGTCGGCACCGGCCGCGACACCGCCCGCCCCCGGGCCGGCCGGACATGCGTCACCTCCCACTTCCGCGCGGCGGCCCAGGTGTCGAGCCGCGCCAGCTCCGCCGCGTCCGCGCAGCGCACCGTCACGTGGGTTTCGTACGCGCGCATGGAGCCGATCATCTCGGACATGTGTCCGATCCGCATCGGGGTTCCCGGCCGGGGGTAACCATCGGTCACGCACCGGACTCAGAAAGTGCTCGCACGCCCCTCGTGGCAGCCATGTGTCTTACCCCACACTGAATGCGGTGCCCCCGTCCTCGGAGCCCTGGAGGTCGCCCCCGTGCAGACCCGGACCCTGACCGTGAACGCGAGCGAGTCCTCGGAGGCCGAAGCCGTGGACGAAGAGCCCGAGGTACTGGAGCTGATCGAGCCGGCGCCGGTGCCGGTACAGCGCAGCCGGGACGGCGACGGGGGCGGGGGTGGGGCGGGACCTTCCGCAGACCTCTTCCGGCAGTACCTGCGCGAGATAGGCAGGATCCCGCTGCTCACCGCCGCCGAGGAGGTGGACCTGGCGCGGCGCGTCGAAGCCGGACTGTTCGCCGAGGAGAAGCTCGGCAGCACCCCCGACCTCGACTCCCAACTCGCCGTCGACCTCGACCGGCTCGTCGTCATGGGGCGCATGGCCAAACGCCGCCTCATCGAGTCGAACCTGAGGCTGGTCGTCTCCGTAGCCAAGCGGTACGTGGGCCGCGGGCTCACCATGCTCGACCTGGTCCAGGAGGGGAACCTCGGGCTGATCCGGGCCGTCGAGAAGTTCGACTACGCCCGCGGGTACAAGTTCTCGACCTATGCGACCTGGTGGATCCGGCAGGCGATGTCCCGGGCCCTCGCCGACCAGGCCCGGACCATCCGGGTCCCCGTCCACGTCGTCGAGCTGATCAACCGCGTCGTCCGCGTCCAGCGCCGCATGCTCCAGGAACGCGGCTACGAGCCCACCGCCGAAGAGGTCGCCGTCCACCTGGAGCTGACCCCGGAGCGGGTCCTGGAAGTACTGCGCCTCGCCCAGGAGCCCGTCTCCCTGCACGCACCCGTTGGCGAGGAGGAGGACGTCGCGCTCGGCGATCTCATCGAGGACGGGGACGCCGCCTCCCCCGTGGAGTCGGCCGCCTTCTTCCTGCTGCGCGAACACCTGGAGGCGGTCCTGTCGACCCTCGGCGAACGCGAGCGCAAGGTCGTGCAGTTGCGGTACGGGCTTGCCGACGGACGGCCGCGCACCCTGGAGGAGATCGGCCGGATCTTCGGCGTGACGCGCGAGCGGATCCGCCAGATCGAGTCCAAGACCCTCAACAAGCTGCGCGACCACGCCTTCGCCGACCAGCTCCGCGGCTACCTCGACTGAGCGGCCCCCGACCGGAGCGGACGCGCACGGCGCCCGCGGCCACGGCGGGGGGCGCCCCGGAGGACGCCCCCGGCCCGTCCGCGCCGCGGTCAGTCGACCTCGGCGACCGCCTGGGCGAACTGCGCCGCGTACAGGCGGGCGTAGGCACCGCCGGACGCCAGCAGCTCCTCGTGCGTGCCCTGCTCGACGATCGATCCGCTCTCCATCACCAGGATCAGGTCGGCGTCGCGGATGGTGGAGAGCCGGTGCGCGATCACGAAGGACGTACGGCCGTGCGCGAGCCGCGCCATCGCCTTCTGGATCAGTACTTCCGTACGGGTGTCCACCGAGCTCGTCGCCTCGTCGAGGACCAGGATCACCGGGTCCGACAGGAACGCCCGGGCGATGGTGATCAGCTGCTTCTCGCCCGCGCTGACCCCCGCACCCTCGTCGTCCAGCACCGTGTCGTAGCCGTCCGGCAGGGTCCGGATGAACCGGTCCGCGTGCGCCGCCCGCGCCGCCTCCTCGATCTCGGCGCGCGCGACCTGGCGCGAAGCGCCGTACGCGATGTTCTCCGCGATGGTGCCGCCGAACAGCCAGGTGTCCTGGAGCACCATGCCGATGCCCGCGCGCAGTTCCTCGCGGGTCATCTTGGCGATGTCCACCCCGTCCAGCGCGATCTCGCCGCCGGTGACCTCGTAGAACCGCATCAGCAGATTCACCAGGGTGGTCTTCCCGGCCCCCGTCGGGCCGACGATCGCGACCGTGTGACCCGGCTCCACCGCCAGCGAGAGGTTCTCGATCAGCGGCCGGTCCGGCTCGTAGCGGAAGGCCACCTTGTCGAAGGTGACCTGTCCGCGCAGCTCCTGCGGGCGTTCCGGCACGTCGGCGTCGCGCTCCTGCTCCGGGGCGTCCAGCAGCTCGTAGACCCGCTCCGCCGAGGCGACACCGGACTGCACGAGGTTCGCCATCGACGCGACCTGCGTGAGCGGCATCGAGAACTGCCGCGAGTACTGGATGAAGGCCTGCACGTCACCGATCGACAGGGTGCCGGAGGCGACCCGCAGCCCGCCGACCACCGCGATCAGCACGTAGTTGATGTTCGAGATGAAGAACATCACCGGCTGCATGATGCCGCTGACCAGCTGAGCCTTGAACGAGGCCCGGAACAGTGCGTCGTTCTGCTCGGCGAAGACCGCCGCGGACTCCTTCTGCCGACCGAAGACCTTGACCAGGTTGTGCCCCGAGTACATCTCCTCGATGTGGGCGTTGAGCGCACCGGTCGTCTTCCACTGTTCCACGAACTGCGGCTGCGACTTCTTGCCGATCTTCGCGGCGACGTACACCGAGACCGGTACGGTTCCCACGGCGACCAGCGCCAGCAGCGGCGAGATCCAGAACATCATCGCGAGCACACCGACGATGGTCAGCAGCGAGTTCAGCAGCTGCCCCATCGTCTGCTGCAGCGTCTGGCCGATGTTGTCGATGTCGTTGGTGGCCCGGCTCAGCACCTCGCCGCGCTTCTGCTGGTCGAAGTACGACAGCGGCAGCCGCGACAGCTTCGCCTGGAGCTCCTCGCGCAGCCGGTACAGGGTGCCGTTCATGACGTGGTTCGACAGCCGGGTCGCCACCAGCATCAGCAGCCCGGCCAGGGTGAAGACCACCAGAGCCCAGATCGCCACGACCCCGACGGCACCGAAGTCGATGCCCCGGCCCGGGGTGAAGTCGGTGCCGGAGAGCATGTCCGCCATGCCGCCGTCGCCCTGGGCGCGCATCCCGTCCAGCGCCTGCTGCTTGGTCAGGCCGGCCGGCATCTCCCGGCCGACGATCCCCGCGAAGACCAGGTCGGTCGCCTCGCCGAGGATCTTCGGTCCGACGACCGCGCAGGCGACGCTGCCGACAACGGCCAGGACCATGCCCCACAGCTTCGCCCGGTCCTGTGCGAGCTGGCCCAGCAGCCGTTTGCCCGATCCCTTGAAATCCAGGGACCGCTGGGCCGGCCCCATCATCATCCGTCCTCCGGGCCCGCTCATGCGGCCTCCGCCTCCGTCAGCTGGGAGAGCACGATCTCCCGGTAGGTCTCGTTGCCGGCCATCAGCTCGTGGTGGCGTCCCTCGCCCACGACCTGCCCCTCGTCCAGGACGATGATCCGGTCGGCGTCGCGGATCGTCGCGACCCGCTGGGCGACGATGACCACGGTCGCGTCCTCGGTCTCGCGGGCGAGCGCCGCGCGCAGCGCCGCGTCCGTCGCGTAGTCCAGGGCCGAGAAGGAGTCGTCGAAGAGGTAGATCTCCGGACGCTGTACGAGTGTGCGGGCGATGGCCAGGCGCTGGCGCTGGCCGCCGGAGACGTTGGTGCCGCCCTGGGCGACCGGGGCCTCGAGGCCGCCCTCCAGCGCCGTGACGAACTCCTTGGCCTGGGCCACTTCCAGGGCCTGCCACAGCTCCTCGTCGCTCGCGTCCGGGCGCCCGTAGCGCAGGTTGGAGGCGATGGTGCCGGAGAACAGGTAGGGCTTCTGCGGGACCATGCCGACCGTCTTCGCCAGGAGTTCGGGGTCGAGGCGGCGCACGTCCTCGCCGTCGACCAGCACCTCTCCGCCGGTCGCGTCGAACAGCCGCGGAACCAGGCCGAGCAGGGTGGACTTGCCGCTTCCGGTGGAGCCGATCACCGCCGTGGTCTCGCCGGGGCGGGCCACCAGGTCCACGCCGCGCAGGACCGGTGCCTCGGCGCCCGGGTAGCGGAAGTCGGCGCCGCGCAGCTCCAGGAGCCCGCTGCGGCCGAGTGCGCGCACCGGGTCGGCGGGTGGGACGACGCTGGACTCGGTGTCCAGCACCTCCTGGATGCGCTCGGCGCAGACCTCGGCGCGCGGCACCATCATGAACATGAAGGTGGCCATCATCACGGACATGACGATCTGCATCAGATAGGCGAGGAAGGCCGTCAGCTGGCCGATCTCCATGCCGCCGCTGTCGACGCGCATCGCACCGAACCAGATCACGGCGACGCTGGAGATGTTCACGACCACGATCACGGTCGGGAACATCAGGGCCAGCAGCTTGCCCGCGGCCAGGGAGACGCCGGTGAGGTCGGCGTTGGCCTCGCGGAAGCGGTCCTTCTCGTAGTCGTCGCGGACGAAGGCCCGGATCACCCGGTTGCCGGTGATCTGCTCGCGCAGCACCCGGTTCACGGTGTCCAGACGCTCCTGCATCCGGCGGAACAGCGGCCGCGTCCGGAAGACGATGGCACCGACCGAGATCCCGAGCACGGGCACCACGGCCAGCAGGACGCCCGACAGTTTCACGTCCAGCGAGAGCGCCATGGCGATGCCGCCGACGCACATGATCGGCGCCGAGACCATCAGGGTGAAGGTCATCAGGACCAGCATCTGGACCTGCTGCACGTCATTGGTCGTACGGGTGATCAGGGACGGGGCGCCGAACTGGCCGAGCTCCCGTGCGGAGAAGCTCTGCACCCGGTCGAAGACCGAGGCCCGGACGTCGCGGCCGACGGCCGCCGCCGTGCGGGCACCGTAGTAGACGGCTCCGACGTTGCAGACGAGCTGGACGAGCGAGACGCCGAGCATCAGCGCGCCGAAGCGCAGGATGTAGCCGGTGTCGCCGTTGACGACACCGTTGTCGATGATGTCGGCGTTCAGGGTGGGCAGGTAGAGGCTGGCACTGGTCTGCAGCAGTTGCAGCAGGACCAGCGCCGCGATGGGTTTCCGGTACGGACCCAGGTGGGTCCGCAGAAGTCGTATGAGCACGCGCAGGCTCCGGTCGGCACAGTCGAGGGGGTTCAACCCATCTTCGGCCAAACGGACCATCGAACCCCACCGGATTTCGCAAAGGCCGGTCAAAAGGACCAGCCGCCCGGCAGGGGGACCCAGGACTCCCGCGGGAGACCCAGGCCCCCCGCAGGGGTCCGGTCAGAACGCCCCGGGGTGGATCTGCTCCCGCGTCGCGATGTACTGCTGGCGCACGCCCTGCCACGCCGGGAAGTCCTCGCCCGGCTCGAAGACCTGCGCCGCGGGGGCGGGCCAGACCGGCGGAGTGTGCGGGGCCAGGGTGCCCTGCGCCACACCGAGGGCCCAGGCCGCCTGGCGGGCGGCGCCCAGCGCCGCGTAGTCCGCCGGCGCCGGCACGACGACCTGTGTCCCGAACAGTCCGGGCGCCGCGGCCTGCACGGCGGGCAGCTCGGCGGCCGCGCCGAGCAGGAACACCCGGCGGATCTCGACCCCGCGCGAGCGCAGCACGTCGAGGGCGTCCACCAGGCCGCACAGCATGCCCTCGAAGGCCGCCCGGGCCAGGTGCTCGGGCTTCATCGAGTCCCGGCGCAGCCCGGTGAGGGTCCCGGCGGAGTGCGGCAGATTCGGCGTCCGCTCGCCTTCCAGATACGGCAGGAGTACGAGGCCGTGCGCGCCCGGCGTCGACTTCAGCGCGAGCCCGGACAGCCCCTCCAGGTCGGTGCCGAGCAGTTCGGCGGTGCCGCGCAGGGTCCGTACGGCGTTGGAGGTGTTCACCACGGGCAGGTGCATGCCGGTGGCGTCGGCCAGGGAGGTGATCAGCCCGCCCGGCTCCGACAGCGCCTCGCGGTGCACCGCCATCACCGAACCGGACGCGCCCAGCGAGACCACCGCGTCGCCGGGGCCCAGTCCCAGGCCGAGGGCCGCGGCCATGGTCTCGCCGGTACCGGCCGATATCAGCAGCCCCTCGGGCGTGGTCCCGGCCGCGTCGGCCGGGCCGAGCACCTCGGGCAGCAGGGCCCGGTGTCCGAGCGCCAGCTCGACCAGGTCGGGCCGCCAGGCCCCGGCGGCCGCCGACCAGTAGCCGGTGCCGGAGGCCCCGCCGCGGTCGGTGGTGCGGCGAGCCGGACGGCCCAGCAGCTGCCAGACCAGCCAGTCGTGCGCGGACATCAGCACGGCCACCCGGCGGGCCGCCTCGGGCTCGGTGCGGGCCAGCCAGGCGAGCTTGGCGACGGGCTGCGCGGAGTGCGGGACCGAGCCCACCGCCTCGGCCCAGGCGTGCCGTCCGCCGAGGGCCTCCGTGAGCTCGGCGGCCGCGACCTGACCGCGCTTGTCGTTCCCGACGAGGGCCGGGCGCACCAGGGCGCCCTGCGGGTCCAGCGGCAGCAGGCCGTGCTGCTGCGCGGAGACGCCGATGGCCTGGACGCCCTCCAGGATCCCGCCGCCGGCGGCCTCGCCGAGCGAGAGCAGCCAGGCCTGTGGATCGGTCTCGTGGGGGTTGGCACCGTCCGGTTCGCCCGCCGGCTGCGGATGGGGCGCGTACCCCTGGCGCAGCACGGCGCCGGTCTCGGTGTCACAGACGACGATGCGTGTGAAGGCGGAAGAGCTGTCCAGCCCGGCGACTATCCCCATGCGGAGAATTCTGCCGCACCCGGGGCCGGTCCTGACCGCCCCGGAGCCCCTGGAACCACACGGGTTCCAGGGGCTCCGGGTACGGCCGGTGGCGCCTCAGGTGTTGCTCGTGCCCCAGTCGTCGTCGGCGGCCTGGCCGCCGGCCCGGCCGCGCAGTCCGCGCACCCGTCCGGCGAGCGAGTCCGGCACGGCGTCGCCGACCTTCTCACTGACGACCGCGAAGGCCTTCCCGGCATACTCGCGCCCGGTGTGGCCGGCGGTCTCGGCGGCGTTGCGCACCGCCGGGTTCTGCGCGATCTGCCGGGCGGACTTCTTCAGCTGCTCGTAGCGCTCGCGCCCGGCCCGCGTCCCGAGCACGTACCCGAGGGCCAGTCCGACCACGAACGTGACCTTGTACCGCATGCCTGTCACCCTTCGTCGTGTGGTGCCCGGCCTGCTGTCGATACCGATTGGCGGAGCACCCCCCTGCTTGCGCTAATCTATGTCTCGCAGCGGGCGCCCGCCCCCCGGCAAGGCCGGAGGTGGGCTGTTCGATGCACCGCAGCAATCCCCTGTAGCTCAATTGGCAGAGCAGCCGGCTGTTAACCGGCAGGTTACTGGTTCGAGTCCAGTCGGGGGAGCGCAGTCCCCTGTAGCTCAATTGGCAGAGCATTCGGCTGTTAACCGGAGGGTTGCTGGTTCGAGTCCAGCCGGGGGAGCAGGAAGAGAAGAGGGCCCTAAGGGGCCCTCTTCTTTCTTTATCGCCCGTCCAGGGAACCGGGCAGCCCTCGGCGCGGTCTCACTGGGCAGGCGAAGCCGATCATGCGAGGCATCCGAAGCAGGAGATCGTATGAGCGGCTATGCTGCGGCAGACGGCGCGCACAGATGTACGCGCCACGCCGTGAAGGGGCGGTAGCTCAGCCGGTTAGAGCAGCGGACTCATAATCCGTCGGCCGTGGGTTCGAGTCCCACCCGCCCCACCAAGAAAAACGTTCTGACCTGCGAAAACGCCTTGAGAGGGGTCTCTTCGCGTGTGGCGATCGCCTCGCATTGGTGTGGCGAAACGGGTGCCTCTGGTCTGCCTTGCCGGGCTGGAACCGGCTTGACCTGGGGCTTTCGGTGGAACGCGAGTGTGAAGTCATGAGGATGATCCCATGGTGATCCCACGGCTCCTGCGTGTGACACGCCGCACATCGGGTCGGGTACCCGCTTTCTGCCTGTCCGCTGGGTCAGGTTCTGCCGGCAGGCGTCGGGGACTGTCCTGCTTCTGTGTTGAGGCTGACGGGTAGATCATTTCCACAGCGCTCGTGCCCGGGAGCGCGAGTTCCGCTCTCGTGGTGGCGAACAGGTCGGACAGCTTGTCTCCCGTGGCATCCCCCGCGGTCGCGGGGATGTTCCGCCCGCGGTGTTTCGCCGGGGTCTCGAACCCGATGTCGTTCTGTGGAAGGAGCTGGGGCGCATCGCTGCAGTTCGGTGACCCACAGGGGGCCCCTTAGTTCAAATCGGACTTGAGTCTTGACTCAATCTGGATTAGAATCGCTTCGTGAAGCGAAGAGACCTCATGAAACGGCTGAAGCAGATCGCAGCTGAGAAGGAGGTTGACTTCACGGGGCCGGAAGGTAGCGGACGCGGTCGGCACGAGACGTACAGGATCGGCGCCGTCAAGGTCCATGTCCCCCGGCACTCCGAGATCGCGGAGGGCACTGCCGCATCGATCATCCGGACGGCCGAGGGGGCGTGAGTTCCCTCGGCCGTCCGGGCCAACCGTCTCCATATCATCGAACTGAGCGGAAAAAGGGGCGCACTGAATGACCACGCACAAGGCAACAGCAGAGCGTCAGGGACGCTTCTGGGTCGTGACCATCGACGGCCTTCCAAAGGGAGAGCAGAACGTCACGCAGGGCCTGACCTGGACCGAGGCGCACGAGAACGCACGAGATCTGGTCAGCCTCGTTCTGGACATCGAGGACGATCCGGTCGTCTACACCGTCGACCTGATCCCGGCCGACCCTGCGATGTTCGAGGTCGTGCGGGAGGCTGAAGAGGCCGACGCTGCCGTACAGGAGGCGGAGACCCGCCGCCGCGCCGCAATGACACGAGCAGCAAAGACACTCGTCGGCCTTGGGCTGACGCAGGCCGAGGCTGGTCGCATGCTCGGCGTCACACACCAGCGGATTGCACAGCTCGCGCCCAAGGCGTCGAGCAAGGGCGTCAAGAAGAAGACCGTTGCCGCTTGACTGGCAGGACGTGAGAGGTGGTTCTGCTGGCATATCCGACTCGCCGCTTGGCTGACGAGTTCGACTGGCTTATTCGGTATGCATCGGCCCGTCGGTGGTCGTACGGCTCTCGGGGACGCACGCATGCGACTTCATGCAGTTGCCAGCAGGGCTCTCTTGTGGAGCCCGACGACTCCGCTTCGACTTCGCCCACTTCGCGCCCCCACCACGGAGCAGCTCACCGCCATCGAGCAGGCCGTCAGAGGCCACGAGCCCTTGATGCCCCGCCGTCCGAGTTGAGGCCGAAGCCGCCAGAGCTATCGCCCTGTTCGGTGAGCAACAAGGTGAGCAGGTCTGCGTCGTGGACGTGGATTCATCAGCCCTATCGCGGCGGTCGCGTGGGGTGAGAGGAGTTGCCCATGTCGCAGGGATGGAAGATCACGGTCATCGTGGTGGCGGCGGCCGGAGTCCTCTCCACGCCGCTGATCTGGCTGCTGAACAGCCCCGATGCGGGACAGCTGACGGGGGCCTCTATCCAGGCCGCCGTAGGCATCGCAGCCTTGGTCTGGGCGCTGCTCCAACCCGGAGGCAACCACACGGATGACACCGCGGTGGATACCGGACAAGCCCGGGCGAGTGGTGGGGGCACGGCCGTGACGGGTGTTCGGCGACCGAAGGGACGGGGCAGTGGGTCCGCGAAGGCGGAAGGTACGGGGAATGCCACCGCCACGGGCAATGACAGCAGCGCCATCAGTGGTATCGACTACAGCTGACAGACCAGCTGGGCCGCGGAAAGAGGGAACGGTCGCGTGACCACTGGGGGCAAGCGCGCAGAGGACCCCATCGGAGCCGCAGATACGCACGTGGTGGTTACCGATACGGGGAACGCCACGGCTGCGGCTGGCGCCATGGCGGTGACCGGCTACCGAGGGCCGACGCCAGGGGCGGACGGCATCCCGACTGATCCGATATGGGTATCCGACACAGGGGACGCGCAGGCTGCTGAGGGCGGTTTCGCAAATAGTGGCTACATCTACCAGGTGAGTGCCGGCCATTTGACCATGGTGCAGCAGCGCGCGCCCCGCGAGCCGGCCTCTTGGCCGCACCAGGTGGGCGTGCTCCCTTCCCGCGCTCACTCCTTCCAATACCGTGCCGAGTCCGACCAGCTGCGGGCGGTGGTCGCCAACGGTGGCACGGCTGTGCTGGGGCAGGTGCTCACCGGTATGGGAGGGGTAGGCAAGACCCAGCTCGCCGCCGATTACGCTCGCACCGCATGGCAGGACGGCAGCCTGGACGTCCTGGTCTGGGTCACCGCGAGCGCCCGCTCGTCCGTCGTGACCGGATACGCGCAGGCCGGCGTCGAACTGTGCAGGGCCGACCCCGATGACCCAGAAGGGGCTGCGCAGACGTTTCTGGCGTGGCTGACACCGAAAGCCGGGGCGACGCCATGCCGGTGGATGATCGTCCTGGACGACGTAGCTGACCCGAATGACCTACGCGACTTGTGGCCGCAGGCCAGCCCTCACGGCCGCCTCCTGGTTACAACCCGCCGTCGTGACGCAGCCCTGGCTGGAGACGGCCGTCACCTCATCCATGTCGGCCTGTTCACTGAAGCGCAGGCAGTTGCCTACTTGGTCCGGTCTCTATCCGTCTGTGGCCGACAAGAACCCGTTGAACAGCTCACGGCCTTGGCACGTGATCTCGGACTTCTCCCTCTTGCCCTGGCCCAGGCCGCCGCGTACCTCATCGACACTGGCCTCGGCTGTGCCGCATACCGTGCGCTCCTGGCCAATCGGGCAACCAACCTCGCGGATACCGCCCCTGACGCTTTGCCCGATGACCACGCTGCCCCCGTCAGCGCCGCATGGTCGCTGTCCATCGACCGTGCCGATACGCTCCGCCCCATAGCTCTTGCCCGACCTATGCTTCACTTGGTGGCCATGCTCGGGACAGACGGCATTCCCGGCAGCGTCCTGACTGGTCCACCGGCCATCGCCTATCTCGCCCAACACCGCACCACCGGGCAAGAAGGCACCACAGAGTCTCCAGGAAGTGTGTCGGCTCAGGACGCGATCCTCGTCCTCAGAGCTCTGCACCGGCTCAGCCTGATCGAGCATGTTCCTCAGACACCACATCAAGCTGTCCGCGCCCACCAGTTGATCCAACGCGCCGTTCGTGATGATCTCACTCGCGAACAACACGCTCAGGCCGCAAGAGCAGCCGCTGATGCGCTGGTATCGGCGTGGCTCGGCGTGCCCCGTGATATTCGGCTTGAGGAATCCCTGCGAGCCAGCAGCAAGGCGCTGAGCCAGTGCGCCGAAGAGGCTCTCTTTTACCGCGATGCACACGACGTATTGTTCCGGGTCGGGAGGAGTCTTGGAGAGACCGGCCAGGTAAGGGCTGCCCGCGACTACTTCGAGCACCTCGTTCAGACCGTCACCGGTCGTCTGGGCCCCGATCACCGCAGCACCCTGGCCGCCAGGGGCAACCAGGCCCAGTGGCAAGGACAGGCCGGCGATGCCGCGGGCGCCGCAGACGCCTTCCGGCAACTAATGGAGCAGATGTTGCAGTCCATCGGTGCCGACCACCCATACACCCTAACCTCCCGTGATCACCTCGCCATGTTTCAAGGGGCGGCAGGGGACGCGGCTGGCGCCGTTGCTGTGGCAGAAGCTCTCCTCCAGGACCGGCTGCGCGTGCAGGGGCCGGACCACCCTCATACCCTCACGACACGCGGTGCCCTCGCTCACTGGAAGGGTGAAGCCGGAAATCCGGCTGGCGCGGCAGACGCTCTTGAATCCCTATTGAAGGACCAACTGCGCCTTTTCGGCCCAGACGACCCAGACACTCTGGCCACACGCGGCGCCCTCGCGCACTCTTGGGGCTTGGCGGGGGACCCAGCTAGAGCTGCAGATGACATGGAGCAGCTGCTTCAGCACATGCTGCGAGTCTTTGGAGCTGATCACCCCGAATTCATGGCTGCCACTTACAACTTGGCGCACTGGAGAGGTGAAGCGGGCGACCCTGCTGGCGCTGCAGAAGCCATTGAGCAATCGCTAGGGCAGACGCTGCGAGTGCTGGGCCCCGACCACCCGTCGACGCTCATCGCCCGAGGCGTGATGGCCAATTGGAAGGGGCAGATAGCGGATCCAGCAGCCGCCGCAGACGACTTGGAGAATCTGCTCGATCACATGCTTCGGGTACTGGGCAAAGACCACCCCCACACGCTTACTTGCCGAGGCAATCTTGCCTTCATGCGGAGTCTGGCGGGAGACCTGCACGCTGCTGTGGATGCCCTGGAAAAGCTACTCGAAGATCAGCTTCGTACTATTGGCCCTGCCCACCCTTCCACACTCACTTGTCGCAACAACCTCGCTAGATGGAGAGGGCAAGCCGGGGATCCAGTCAGCGCAGTCGCTGCTCTTGAGCTGTTGCTGGAGGACAGGCTGCGAATCCTGGGACCGGACCACCCCGACCTATTGATCACTCGCCACGATCTCGCCGTCATGCAAGGACTGGCAGGGGAGCCGGCCAGTGCAGTCGCTGCTCTTGAGGTGTTGCTGGAGGAAAGACTGCGAATCCTGGGACCGGACCACCCTGACCCATTGACCACTCGTCACGATCTCGCGGTTATGCAAGGACTGGCAGGAAATCCAACCGCCGCAGTGGACGCTCTCGTAAGGTTGCTGAAGGATGAGGCACGGATCCTTGGCCCCGATCATCCTGACACCCAGACAGTTCAGTACAGCTTGGAACAGTGGCGCAGGATGGCGAAACAGCGGCCCTTGGGATGACGAACTGGCCGTCCGTCCCGCTGGAATGGTGTGGCTCGACTGCCTTCTTCACCGCGTTCGACGAGCGCGCACCGTCGCCGATGCCGCAGGAGGCCCGCCGCCCCTGCCTCCCGGCTCCGCAGCCGGTCCTCGCTCACGAGCACGCCAGCAAGGCCATGCCCGGCGCGGCCATCACGGCCGATCTGCTTGACCAGGGCCATGCCGCGCGACTCATGGCCAGAGCCGCGAAGACAGTCGGCGGCGGTACCGGCGCCATTGCCAGCGCTGGCGGACGCCATCCAGAGCGCTTGGAACAAGCCCTTGCCAGTCGCGGCCGCCGCCATCCTCGGCTCTCGCCAGCCGGACGTGGGTGAAGCCCTGGCTGGTGACGACACTGGCCAGGGTCTTCCGACATCTGACGCGGTCAGTTGTCTGAGTGCTCAGGATCGGCGGCCTGCGCCTCGGCGAAGGTGCCGTAGTCGGTGGAGTGGTTGAGTAGGGTGAAGTCCATGTCGCCGGCGGTGAATCGGCTGGTGTAGTAGTGCCCGGTAGCGGCCTTGGGCCTGAGGCCGGTCACTGCTATGCGGCAGGCCCCTTCGTGCCGTGGGCTCCGGTTCTGATGCTCCACGCGGGGCGTGTTGTCGTATAGGAAACCGATCTCGGCAGATCCGGAGTTCTCGGGCGCCCCGACGGTGGCGTTGCTCGACCGCGAGGTGCTCTCCTTCGTGCGGAGCGTCGCGTGCAAGCTCCAGTACGTCTGCTCGATCGTCATGTACGTGGTGATCGGGCCCCGGTTTCCCCCCTCGGGGATGTGGCTTTCCGGACTTGGGGAGAGGATCACGCGCCAGGTACCAGTGACCCAGGGGCGGCCGGTGAGGCGGTGGATGACAGGCCAGTGCCAGGCCCACTTGTCGAAGACGAGTACGCCGTAGCCGACGACGGCCGGGATGTACGCGAAGAGGTACCGGAACTCGGACGGGTACAGGCCCAGTACGACCAGTACGACCGTGTAGAGGGTGGCAGCGATGGTGGCGCCGGTGCGGATGGTGGTCGCTGTGTTCATCATCAGCTCCCGTAGCCGAGGTAGTGCCAGGCGCCCTCGATTAGCTCGCGTGCGTCCTTCGTGTCCCACTTCTGGCCTTCGCCGAAGACCTTCTTCACGCCGTTCGGCTCCATCATGCCCTGAGCGCCGAACCAGGTGCTCGTAAGCTGGCGGTGTACTTCCCGCAGGCTCGCCTGGATGGCGTCGTCGAAGCCGCCGTTGAGGAAGGCGTGGTCTGGCACGTTGTAGATCAGGCACTCCGAGAAGTACGACGGCAGTGCCTTGATCACCCCCTGAGCCGCAAGGTCGTTCTCGACGTTCTTCAGAACTCGGACGACGAACTTGTACCGCAGCTTGGTGTTGGTGTTCTTCGTACGACCGTTGGTCAGCTGGAGCTCGGGCCAGTTGACGATCTTCTTGCCGTCGCGTCCGTAGACGACACTCCCCTCGTAGTGCCCGCCGACGGCGGTGCTGTCGTAGAGGACGTACTTGAAGCACGGGACGACGTCGGTGCTGGGGCGGCTGCCGGCGACCTCCGGCACGTTGAAGGCGATGTTGTGGTCCGTGTCGATGGCACCGAAGTGCTGGACAAGCGCCTGTTCCACCTCAGCCCGGAGCTTCTCCGGCGTCCATTGCCCCGAATACCGGTCGGGCTTGGCGAGCCATGAAGCACCGTCGTAGAAGAAGCACTCGTTCATCTGCACCTTGATGTCCACGTCGCTGTCGCTGCGGACGTTGGTGTTGTTGGGGTATGAGCCCTTCGGGTCGACCGTGATCGCGAGCCCCTGGAAGGGCGCGTACCGGGCGATCGCGTCGCGCACCATGCGTTCCGCACGATCCAGCCGGAGCTTCTCGGACGGACCCGGCGGGTTCTTCCACTTGTTGAGCAGAGCTATCCGCTGCTCGTATGTCAGCTGGTGTGCCATGAAGCCCTCCCTGCACCCGATGCACCGATGACAGCCTATGAGCCGGGTCCGACAATCCGGCCTCACAGCGCAGATGGACTGGAGCTGTATCCCGTGTCGCCGATGACGTGTTCGGGCCTGGTCCTCGACTGGCCGGCCCAAGGAGGGGGCGCCAGGATCGCATCCAGCCCGCAATGATCTGGGTGCAGTCGCGGGTGTTCCCTCGTCAGCACGAAGGCGAGCGCGGCCGGACTTGTCGCAGGCAGTTGGCCGGTCTGCCTCGGGATAGGTCGAGGAAAGATGCCACACGCGACGGTCGTGCAATTGAAAATCTTACGGTTGTCGTCTAATCACCCTCCGGGCTCCAGTACGTACTATTCATCCTTGAATCGGGACGCAGTGGCGGGTGCTGAAGCCTAATTTCAGTGTTCTCCATACGCCAGTCTTCGATCCCTTCGCGGGCTTGATTAAGCGCCTCGCACTGCTCGGCGGAGAGGTAGAAACTTACGGCGTCAACCGATTTCCAGAGTCGGTTGACGCGCTCCAGGTCAGGTGGACGTTGCGCGGAAAGCGCGAGGTAGGCAGTCACGGCTGCATTTACCTCACTCTGCAGTACGCGCGGATGCAGCTTCGGCAAGATGTCGATACCGCCATCGGCGCTATAAACCACCACAATGGCTGGCGGGTGTTCACTACCGAGATAGCGCACGGCGTTGTTGAACCTACTGCCGCGAGCTGGATCACCTTCACCCCTGGCCGAACCGTCAAGAATGACTCCGATTGCATGGCAACGTCCTTGAGGGTCAAGGAGGACGGCACCATCCATGTCGGTGAGCTGGGTGAGGAAGTTATCGGATAGCAGGGTGGGCTCGACTGCCCATGATTGAGGAGAAAGCCTACGCGATTCACCTTTCGCGTCGGCGGAAATTACAAGCATCGCCCCATGACGGTGCTTTCCGATTGCTTGTGCTGCCTGTGTCAAGGCGTCATCGTCTGGCTCGGAGAAGAGTCGATCCGAGAGGTCGCGAAAATAGCTCTCATCGAGCACGTGTTTGGGCAGGCTAGTGATTCCGTCTCGGGCAGCGAGAAGCGCCGTGCCGGCGTGGGAAAGTTCCCAATATCCGCGCCTCAAGAACGTGACAACAAACACCGAATCGGAAGCAGGGTCGTAGTTCGGCCGTACGGTTCCGAGGCCGTAGACAAATTCACCGTTAGATAGCACGTCGGCGGTTGGACCGCTTCCCTCAAGAAGCTTGCGGACTGCTGGCGTATTGCGGTTCTTGACGGGCGCCGCTAGCTTCAAATTCACCTCAACGGCCGGATCTTCTGCTCTCGCCAAGACCAAGCGCCCAGCGCCCTCGCGCCCTTCGTAGGGCAAGGATGACAGCTGATTCATCAGCAAGTGAAAGTCGCTGGCAAACCAATATCCGGCGCAGTAGATCATGGTGCGCAGCATGTGCTCTGTGGCGCTACGTACGATTTCATCCGTTGATGCACCCAAGATGCGAAGATCGGAACCGGCATCTGGTAGATAGAGAGTTCGTCGAGCTCGACCAAGGATATCCCAGATTACTGCGTGTACGAGCGATGGAACAATCGCCATTCGGTCACGCGAGGTTGTGGAAATCCGGGGCACCTCGCCAAGCCTGTCTTTTGGGATTCCGGCGACAATGTGAACTTCGTAGTCCCCGACTCTGACTGATTTGCCCACAAAGAAGGTCCAGGCTTTCTGCTCCTCCAGTGAGGAAAGTCTGTCCCCAAGCGCTTCGGCCCTCATTTCATCCATGAGCGATTCTTGATGGAGTCTGTGTCCTCTCGGGTCGGAGATAAGGAATTCACTTTCAGGGTTTTTGTTGTATTTTCTGATTGCGGTGCGCTGTACGTCAGAAAAATCTTCCGGAGTGTAGAGCTTCTCTCCCTGCTCTACGCAGATATCGAATGGGTGATCGCCGGCCACCTTGAACCCTACAAGCAGGCACCTGACTTCGGCTGGGAATCCAATATGCTCAAACGCCCGCTCGAATTCCATTTTAAGTGAAATGCGGAAGGTGTCTTGAAACCCCCACATGAACTGTTCGATGAAGCGTTTTCCCACTTGCTTCCCCGTGCTCGTCGAAGGATGAATTGGCGGGATGAAATATTGTAGGCGGAGCGAGGCTGCTCTCTACTTGTACTGATGAATTCGCGTGACTTCGCCGCCGGCCAGACCAAGGATGGCTGGCCCGCATCGCGCACCGGCCTCCGAGGTCGGCATTGCCAGAGCCCCGTACCCATGACCACCATCGTCCTCATACTCACCACGCTGAAGAGCCGGGCCGATGGCCTCTGATTCACGGCAGGCCAGGCCCTGTCCTTACCGTACTTGTCATCGTGATCGTGTTGGCTGGCTTTGGTGCGGACGCCTCCGATGGCGATCAGCCCGCCATCTGATCGCTCTGGCTCGGCTTGGACCTCTGAGTGATCTTCCTTCTCGCGGCCCGGCGGTGGAGAGGCCCGCCAGGGAGGGCCGGGAGCGAACCCGCCCGGCTGGATGAAGGCCATGGACCGTGTCGGCTTCACCGCCGCCCTGGCTTTCGCAACCCGAAGACCTCGCCCTGGCCATCGGTGCCGCCGCTCCATGACCTCCAACACCACGTCTACCGACAGCAGGATCGTTCGGTGGCCGTCCGTTCTCAGTAGCTGTTGTCGTTCCGATCTTGAGGGGTGGGCGTCGAACGGGAGTCTCGATCGGGTGATCGCGGCTGGCCGCGGGCATGAAGGCAGGGCCTCTTGGTAGCTCGGGGTTGCGAAGCCAACCGAGATCCAGGAGACCCTGTTGCCGCAGTTGTACGTGCTCACGCCGGTGAAGTCCAACTCGGCTGCACCGTCGTGTGATTGTGTCGCTCACAGGTTCGGGAATGCGGCCGATCATCCGGAGCGTGTTCGGCGGTATCCCTCGGACATGACGGACGCGGAGTGGGCCGTGGTCCGGCCACTGTTGCCGGTGCCGGGCTGGATGCGCGGCCGCGGCGGGCAGCCGGAGGCGTACTGCCACCGGGCGATACTGGACGCGATCCGCTATCTCGTGGACAACGGGATCAAGTGGCGGGCGATGCCCGGCGACTTCCCGCCGTGGGACCGGGTCTATGCATTCTTCCGCCGCTGGCGCGACCACGTGCTGGTCCAGGAGTTTCATGACCGGCTGCGTGGCCGGGTCCGCCAGGAGGCGGGTCGGGATGCGGAGCCGACGGCCGGCGTGATCGACTCGCAGTCGGTCAAGGCGGACGCCGTGGTCGGCGCCGACAGCCGCGGGTTCGACGGCGGGAAGCTGATCAACGGGCGCAAGCGGCATGTCGTGGTCGACACCCTCGGCCTGCTGCTGGGCGTGATGGTCACGAGCGCGGACATCGGCGACCGCGCCGCCGCGAAGGTGCTGCTTGAGCGGGCGGCCGATGCCCACCACCGGCTGGAACTCGTCTGGGCCGACGGCGGCTACACCGGCAGCCTCGTCGAGCACTGCCTGGCCACGCTCGCCCTGGTCCTGGCGATCGTCAAGCGCAGCGACGACAGGCGCGGCTTCGTGGTGCTGCCCAAGCGGTGGATCGTCGAGCGGCTCTTCGCCCACCTGATGCGAAGCCGCCGCCTGGTCCGCGACTTCGAACGCCGCACCACCAGCGCCGAGGCGATGATCTACTGGTCGATGACCATGGTCATGACCCGCCGCCTGACCCGCTCACGTTCCGCGCGAGCGTGAACCGGCCCGGCGCAGGCTCGGCCAGCCAGCCCCGCGCGGCCAGGCGTTTCGCCTTCGACCGCAGGGCCTCCACCTTGGCCGGCACCGTCTCCATGCCGAAGGCGGAGGCCATCTCCTGGCAGGTCAGCGGGCCCTGACCGAGACGGACCCGGTCCGCGAGCGCGGCCAGGATGCGCTGATAGTCCGCCGACAATGCCGTCACGGCCAGCCCCTCGCGCCACACCGGAACCTGCGACTTCGCCTTCGCCGCCACCGGCACGGACGCCTGCACCCCGGCATCCGTCCCGGCACCGCCCGGTCGTTCGGCGGCCACCGCGTCGGCCGGACACCCGCCCGGCGCGGACAGCACGGCACCCACACGCTCACGGGCGATCGTCCACTCCAGCCACTCCTGCTCGGCCGCCGCGAGCTCGGCCTGGATCCGGTCGGCTTCCTCGCGCAGCCCGTCCACGCGACGACGGGCGGCAAGCTCGTGCTGTTCCAGCAGTCCGACAACCGACGGCATCCGCGACCTCCACGAGAGCGACGAAAACAACGATCCATCACTCCCACACGGACGCCACCACTACCCCTGACCAGCGAAAACGCCGTCATCAAACTCGGAAAGACAACAGCCTCTCAGGCGCCTGAGCCTCAGCTCGCCTGCATGGGGAGGTGTAGGCGAGGGGCGGAGGCGGAAGGCTATGTGCTACAGAACGTAACTGGCGACTGTTGTCGAAGAGGGGGCATGGGGATGGGAACTCAGACAGCAACATTGCTGTGATCCGGGGCGACAGCGTGGGGAGCAAGTCCTGGAAGGGGCTGGTGTGGCGAACGCCTAACGGCCCCCGATCGAGCGGGATCGAGGGGGGACGCAGCCGGACGGAGTCGGATGGATATGTCCGGTCTTTCGGCATCGTCGCAGGTGAGACGCGTCACTGAAATGGGTTCGAGTCCCACCCGCCCCACCGCAAGCCGCAGGTGCAGAAACGATCGCACCTGCGGCTTCGGCGTTTCTGGGTCTGCCGTGCCATCAGGCGAGCCGAGCTCTGGCCTTTGGCCGGGAACCGCCTCGCACCCGGCCCACCGGGCAGGCGTCCCCACAGGGCTGTGGTGACCGTCACGGTGGCGTGCCCGAGGAGCCCTGGCGCGGCCCGCATGCCACCCCTGGCGGCGAGCACCAGCAACGCCCACCCGTGCCGCAGCCGCAGCCGTCCGGGCTTCCCGTCGGGCGGGTGCGCGTCGTCCTCGAGCGGGACGGCGTCGATCAGTCCACCGAAGAGCTTGGAGACGTGATCCGGGCGCAGGGCGTCGCCGTCCTCATGGGCGAACACGAGCCCGTGGTCCCGGTACGCCGACTTCCACTTGCGGCGCTCCTCCCCCCTGCCGCAGCTTGTGACCCAGGAGCGCACCGACGGTCAGCTCGTCGAGATCGACGATCCGATCCTCACCGCTCGCCGTCTTGGGCCGGTAGAACATCAGAGCGACGTGTCCCTCTTCGCCTTGCGGGCACGCCACGTCGCCCGGTGGGTGATCGTCGTGTGGCAGCAGATCGTGCAGGTGTCCGCGCTCAAGAAGCGGGACATGGGCCGGCCCCGGCTGGACCGGAGCGGAACCGGCCGCAGCGCTGCCATCGGTTCGCGAACAGGTGGGGCTCAGGGCCGGTGGCATCCATACGGCCAAGAGAGGAACCGCGTAGGGCGATCGCACTGGGATTCGGTGCTAAGCGCTGTGCACGTCCTGACGGCTGCGATGCATGGTCCAGGCTCGGGCGGCAGCGATCAGGGGGGCACGGTGCGGCGCCGGGTCGCTGGCAGCGCGGCTCTCCCAGACACCGCACAGCGTGGCTGCGAAGGTGGTGACGGCCGAGGGCTCGGCGGTGCTGTAGGCGGGCACCGCTTGGGCGAGGGCTTCGGCCTGCTCCGCGGTGTGGCCGGCGTGAATGAACCGCGGGATGGCGAACGCTGCGTCAGCCCACGCCGGGCCGGGGCAGGCAAGAGCCCAGTCCAGTACGCGGATGCCGTCTCCGGTGACAAGCATGTTCAGCGGTGACACGTCGGAGTGGACGAGAGCCCGGCCTTCGAGATCGGGGGAGCGGTCGGCAGGGAAGAACCCGGACCAGCGGAGGTGCAGGGGCTTCTTGCGGACCTGCTCGGGCCACGGTGCCTCGGACATGGTGGTGAGCGCGTCGAGGAAGGGGCCGAGGTCGGGTGAGCCGGGGCTGAGGTCTGGGTGGGGACCGACGAGGTACTCGTACCCGGTGAGCAGCCAGCCGCCGACGTCGACCTGCCAGAGCACGCGGGGGGCGAGCGGTGCGACGCGGGTCACGCGTGCTTCGTAGTCGTACATCCACGCTGTGGGCTCGTCGCTCCGGGTGCCCTTGACGAAGACGGGCCCGGTGGCGGTGTGGAGGGTGCAGGCGAGGCGGGCCATGACGCCGGTCTCTGCGGTCTCGGCGTGCTCGACGGGGCCGGTGTAAGTCTCGACGGCGCTACGGGCCTCGGGCGGGAGTTCAAGCCATGCGGTGCGGTCCACCCGCGTACTCCTCGTGCAGAACGGAAGCCGGTCCCCGGCTCGGCCACAGAGTGGCACAAGCCGAGGACCGGCCGCAGGCGGTACGTCAGGCGTACTTGGGGCTGTTGTGGCAGTTGGCGTGGCACTGCGAGCAGTCGGCGAGGTCCAGCTCGGGCCAGAACTCCATGTCGATCACGAACCCGGCCTCGACGATCGCGTCGACAGTCCGGGCGCGCAGGGCCTTGCCGCCGCCGTGCTCCTCCTTGTCGAGGAACCCGGGCTGGTGGTGGACGAACGTGCCGATCGTGCCCGAGCAGAAGTCCTGGTACGCCTGCGTGTGCAGCAGGAAGGCGTGCCAGAAATCGTCGACGAGCGGGGACGGGCTGAGTGGGGTGTCGCTGTGCGCGCCGGCCGCGAGGAAGGCGAGCATCTGTCCGACGCCGCGGTCGGCCTTGTCGTCGGTCAGCTCGGGGAACTTGGCCTGCATGGTGGACACGAGCGTCGCGCGCAGCTTGGCGCCGATGAGATTCCGCGCGTCGGTCGCGGGACGTTCCTGGACTACGGTCACGGTCCTTGCCTCCTTGGTCAGTGGTGCATGGGACGTGCTGTGAAGCGCCTCGGCCGGCGCGACTGGGGACGGTGCCAGCCGAGGCGTGCCCCGCTCGCCCGGGATCTGTCGGGTCATCCGGGAGAACAGGGAGATCAGCGCGCCGGGAATCCGGCGTCGGGGACGGTCATGGCCGACAGCGCGTCGCGGTGGCCGAGCTCAGCGGTGGTCGTGGTGGCGAGCGTGGCCAATCCGGCGGCAGTGCCGAGCGCCCATATCCAGCTCAGGAAGCGGCCCACCGGATCGCCGCCTGCGATCCCGCTCGGCGCAGCCTGGCGCGCGGTCATGCGGCGTTCCCCTGCGCCTGTTCGCGCTGGGAGATGAGCCGCGCGAACTGGATTGCGTACAACTCGACCTGGTCCGGGGTGAGGACGAGCAGGGACTCGGCCGTACCGCCGTCGTCGTAGTGGACCAGGACCGGCAGCGCGCTCTGCTGGGCCCGGTGGTCGTACACGGCGTCGCGCCGCATCGGGGTCACGTACGTGGTCTGCGCCGGGACGGGGCGCAGGGTGGTTCCGTCAGCGGGCGCCGACCACTCGTCGCCGCCGCCCGGCGGACGCAGGTGGTACGTGCTGGCGCCCACTCTGGGCAGCGTCACGATGACGCCGATTCGCCCATCCTTGGCGGTGTCGCGGGCGAGGTCGCCGAGTCGTGGGCAGAACGGCCCGGCCGTCCCTAACTTGCCTCCCTGTGAAGGGAGATGGGGTGTTGGTCGTCCTGTCATGCCCCAGAAGTTAGGGGCGCGTCAGGGGCCCAATATGAATCGGAGGAATACCGCCTCATCCGTCCAGGTGGAAGCGGTCTGACATGCGGCGCAGCTTCTCGCGGGTGGCGATCCGCTCGGCGTAGACGATGCTTCGGAGGGTTGACCGGGCGATCGGATGGTTCCTTACGAGCTGTGGGGCGATCCGCTCCGCGGTCTCCAGCTCGGTGAGCGCGCGGTCGCGGTTGCCATCCCACAGCCACGCGCGGGCGAGGTCCATGTGGTGGTGACCCTGGCGGGAGTTGGGAAGGGCCGCGACAAGCTCGGGGGCCGTGCGGCGGTTTATGGCGAGAGCCTTGGTCTGCTCGCCGGTCTCCAGGGCGACGCTGATCGCGTGGATCTGCACGTTGCCGGGGGAGAAGGTGACCGAGTGGCGGTCGTAGATCGGCGGGTTGTGGTGGCCTGCCATTCGGCGGGCAGCGGCTCGGGCGTGGTTGATCCGCTCGTCGGCCTCGGCCGGTCGGCCGGCACGGGCCGCGGCGACGGCGGCGCGCAGGTGGAGCGTGCCCCACATCCGTAGGGCGAGCGGCTCGCCGAGCTCATACTCGCGCTGCACGCTGGCGATGGCCTTGTCGGACAGGGTGAGCGAGTCGTCCCAATCGGCCGTCGCCCACATGTCCCAGACACGCATCCAGTCGGCGAGCGCGGGCATGACGGGGTCGGCCGAGAGGCGCGCCGCCCATGCAGCGCGCTCCGCGGCCATCGCGACGAGTTCGGGGTGCCCCAAGGCGTGCGCGGCGGTGTGGGCGAACTTGCACGCGACGGCATAGATCGCGAATGCCTCCTCGCGTTCGTGACCGGTCGCGGCCTCGGCCAGGGCGCGGGCCTCGCGCAGGAGGTCGGGCAGGGTGGCGAGGATCGCCGTGTTGGCCGCGGCGTCCCGCAGGCGGTGCAGGCGGGTCATGTCCCGCTACAGCTCGCCGGACGCGCGGGGGGCGCCGTCGAAGATCGGCGCGAGGTCGTAGCGGCGCAGCTCGTGCAGGATGGCTGCTGCCGAGACCTGCCACTGATTCTCGGCGGGGCTGCTCGCGTACGGCCGGCCGATCAGGTTGTTGGGATGCACGTGCAACTCGGCGGCGACGAGGTTCAGCAGCCCGACCCGGTCGAGCTCGATCAGGCCGCGTTCCATCTTGGACACCCAGCCCTGCGTCTTCCCCAGAGCGGCAGCGAGGTCGGCCTGTGGCATCCCAAGTCGCAGCCGTGCCCGCCGTACGCGACGGCCGATCTCCTCGGCTTCCTCCAACATCAATGCACCCCCAAGGTGGTGGTGGGCCGCAGACGCGAGGCAGGAGCCGGGCGTCACGGCTCATTCGTTCGGGCTCATCTCCCAGAACCGTACCGATGCGTGCGGCCGAGTGGGGAGCGAGCGAGATGCGCGCGAGCACATCCATGAGAATGCCCGGCGTGGACTACTTCACTGAGACAGGCTGGATGGCCTTCTTTTCCGGCACTGAAACCGCGGTGGGCCGGCAGCGTGGTGTCGAGGCGTGGCACCCGACCACCGGCGCTGCTCTCATCGTGGACCCAGAACGAGGTGCGCTCAGGCCCGTAACGGACTTCGAGGGCTTCTCTCATCTGGAGCGCGTCCACCGGATAGCGGGAGTGGTTCCCGGTGGTGGGTGGCGGGCGCACTGGGAGGGCGAAGCTGGTGCTCCGCTCACTCAGCCGGTGTTGGCGTGGGTCATCAGCTCGCAGGGCGGCGCGCGACGCCGGTGACCGTGGAGCCGAACGGAGACACCGACTCCTCTGGGACCGCGGACCGACTACTTGCCCCGGGGCAAGAACTTCGCTGACGGGGAGGCGCCCGGCCGCCCTCCGATCCGCCCTGAGGGGGGCGGGGGACCGGGCCCCCGCCCCCCTCGGCGGCGTCGTGTCGCGTGTGCGGCCGGTGTCGGTCAGCTCAGCGCGGAGAAGTTCTGCCAGCCGCCGGTGCCGACCTCGGTCCCGGTGCCCTTGATGTCGCTGTAGAAGTACAGCTTGGCATCGCCGCCGGAGGACCAGATGTCGGTCTTGCCGTCGCCGTTGCCGTCCGGCAGCGCAGTGATCAGCGGGCGGTGCGAGACCGTCCAGCCGGTGCCGATGACGATCGCGGCCGGACCGCTGCCGAGGCCGCCGCCGGCGGCGTCGGTGCCCGTGTAGAGGCGCAGGTCACCGTTGATGCGGCTGCGGGCGAGCATGTCGACCCGGCCGTCGCCGGTGCGGTCGCCGGGGGCGGCGATGTCGTAGTTCGACCAGGAGCCGTTGCCCACCAGGACCGGCTCGGCGTACTCGTCGAGGTAGCCGGAGGCATGGCCGAAGTAGAGCCACAGGTGGTCGCCCTCCTTGACCAGCAGGTCGGGGTAGGACGGCAGGTCCCATTCGCCGATGGTGCCGTCGCCGTCGAGGTCGGTGGGACCGTCGACGTCGCCGATCGCCAGGATCTGGTCGGCGTTCTTGAAGTGGTTGTTGGGCTCCTCGTACACCTGGAGGTCCCGGCGCTCGTCCGCGCAGTCCCCGCCCTCGGCGGTCTCACCGAACGCGGTGCAGGCGTGCCCGTAGCCGTTGTTCGGGAAGACCTGGATCTGGCGGGAGCCCTTCGGCCCGGTGGCGGCGACCAGGTCCTCGTAGCCGTCACCGGTCCAGTCGCCGCGGTGCGTGATGGACGCGCCGGCGAGGTTGGTGACGCCCGCCTCCTGGTACCGGCCGACGGTGCCGTTGCCGTTGCCCGCGTACATCCACAGCTCACCCGTGGTGCGCAGGGCGTACATGTCCGATGTGCCGTCGCCGTTGAGGTCGCCCGGCTTGTCCTTCAGCGCGGGGCTGTTGGCGTAGAAGAGGTAGGTCTGGATGGCCGTGCGGTTGCCGCCCTTGCTCAGCGAGCGGGCGTAGACCCGCAGCGGACCGGCGACGGGGGGCGTCAGCTTCACGTCGACGGGGGCGTCCACGGCGGCCGGCGTGGCGGTCCGGACGGTGGGGGACCACTCGGTCCAGTACTCGTACGAGGCGACACCGGTGGCCAGGCCGCGGGAGAGGGTGAAGACACCCTCGGAGCGCGCGGTGCCGGTCTGGGTCGGCCAGCCGTCGTCACCGTCGGGGAACTGCTGGGAGCTGATGCCGGGCGGGTGGTTGGGTACGTTCTGGTCGACGTGGAAGCGGCACGTGCCGCTCCACGCGGAGCTGGCCCTGCCGTCCTCGGCCCGGACCTGCCAGGAGTGCTGCTTGCCGTCGACGAAGGAGCCCTTGGGCACCGTGACCCGGGCGATGTTGCCGGAGGTCACGGCCTGGGTCTTCTCGTAGAGCACCTTGCTGGTGCCGGTCTCCCAGACCTTGAAGCGGGCGGTCACCGTCCCGCCGTCGCCGTCCGTGACCTTCGCCGAGAGCTGGACGTCGGTGTTGCCGACGGTGGTGCCGGGCGAGGCGGTGCAGGCGGTGGCGGGGCTGGTGGCCAGGCCGGACGGAGTGGACGGGGTGGTGTTGTAGGTGGTGGAGAACACGGCCGACTTCGCGTCGAACTTCTTCCAGCCGTAGGTGTCCGACTCCGAGGCGCGCAGGCCGAGGGTGGCGGTCGGCCACTTGTTCGCGGCGGCGAGATCGGCGACCGATTTGGTCTTGAACTCCAGGTTGCCGGCCGGGCAGCCGGAGCCCCAGCCCTTGGCCTCGGTCAGGGTCTGGACCCTGGCCACCCACGACGGCTGCTTGGCCCAGGTGGTGGCGGAGGAGATCGGGTTGATCCGCCACAGCTCCACGGGCTTCTTGGTGCAGGACCAGGAGTGGGTGTTCTTGATGCGGAAGACCGAGTCGATGATCTGCTTGCCGTGCAGCTTCTTGGTGTCCATGGTGAACATGGACCGCCAGGTGCCGCCGGTGTCGGACTCGTAGCCCACCCGGGCCACGCCGGAGGAGTGGTTCCAGTACGAGGTGGTGCTGTACTTCTTGGCGACCGAGGTCCAGTTGAGCCGGGCGCCGCTGACCGTCGGGTCGATGTAGACCGGGTACACGGTGTCCTTGGACGTGAGGACGGACGCGTCCGGCTTCAGCGCCATTTCGCCGCCCTTGACCGCGATCGGCATGCGCTTCTCGACGGCGCCGTGCCGGGGTTCGAACACGTCCTCGGCCGGGGTGGCCGGCAGGCCGCCGAGTTCGCGGGCGGCGGTGGCGGCGTCGGGCGCGGCCGTCGGGGCGTCCGGTGCAGCCACGAGTGAGCGAGGGGCGCCCTTCAGGAAGCGTGGCGACGCGGCCGGCGCGGCCGGTGCCGCCTCACCGGTGGGGATGCCCGCCGAGTCCCACATGGTCGGGGTGGGGGCGGTGAACACCTCCTGGCCGGCCGGGTTGAGCGCCTTGAGGTTGCCCGCCTCGTCGGTGGAGAGGGCGACGCCCGAGGCGGCCACGCCGAACGTGACGGTCTTCAGGGCGGGGTTCTTCGCAGCCTCGGCGTTCTTGACGACGAGCAGCTGCTGGAAGCCCCCGACGGAAGCCCGCATCTTGAGGTCGACTCCGGGCAGGACCTCGGGATAGGTGGCGGTGTCGCCCTCCACGACCGGTGCGGGGAGCTTGCCCGGCCAGTCAACGGTCATCGACCGGCCGTCACGGGTGATGGTCGCCAGCGGGGCGTCGCCACCAGCGGAGAACTCCAGCCCTACCGCGGCAGCCCTGGGCCTGACCGTGCCGTTGCCGGTGGGCTGGAGCGTCGCATCGGCCGGTACCAGCTTGCCGCCCTGGCGCACCCGGACCGGGGCGACGGCGGATTCCATCGTGAAAGTGCCGTTCGGGTTCGCGAACACGGTGTCGTATTCGGTCCGTTGGGACACCACTTCGACGGGCTTGCCCGAGTCGGCCGCCCGCTGGGCCGCAGTGGTCTCCTCAGGCGTGCCGGCGGTGCTCCCGGAGGCCGGTGAGGTGCTGCCGGAAGGGGTGGAAGCGGAAGCCGGGGCGGCTGCCAGAAAAGGCATGCTCAGAGCGGTGATTACCGCCGAGGCGGTGGCTATTCGGAACTTTCCTCGGGATCTCGTCGGTGGTTTCGGATGTGGCATGGCGTGCTCCCCCGCATTCTTCATGGGACGTCAGATCGGCAAAGCGAAGGTATAGCACGGATAAATCCGGCCAGGGGACGGGGTCTTCGCGCTGTCGTCTGCGAGGAGGGCGAAGTGCCTCGGAACAGCGCATTCGGTTCTCGGGCGTGGTCCCCGGACGAGGGTGCCGCGATGGCGGAAGGTTCGGCGCAGGTAATGGACTTGCATAATGCGTGGCCGATAGTGGATCGTTCGACTCAAGGGGGAAGTGTGCGCTTCAGACATGCGCCAAGCATTCCCGCCGACGGTGACCCGTCGGCGGAGCACATATCAAAAACCAGGTCAGGCAGGCGCCGTGGGCTCGCCAGATCGGTGACCGTCATCACCTCCACGGCGCTGCTCGCGGGCCTCGTCTCGGCAGAGGCGCTGGCGCTGACCCCGCTGTCCCTGCCCGCGCTGCAGCAGACCAAGCCGGTACCCGTCACAGAAGTGAAGTCCGGCAAGGACACGGTGGCTTCATCCACCTTTAACCCCCAGGACGCCGACTGGCCGTCCGCGGGGTCCGAACGGCTCAAGCTCGCCGGCCACGGAGCCGCCGCACGGGCCAAGCCGGGCGGACTGCCGGTGGAGTTGGCGCCCAAGGCCGCCGCCGGGGCCAGGCCGGCGTCAGGCGACGTTCGGGTACGCGTGCTCGACCGGGCGCAGACCGAGAAGGCCGGCGTGGACGGAGTGGTCCTCGCGGTCGAGGGCGCGCGCGGGGCCGCCGACGTCAAGGTGGACTACTCCGCCTTCCAGAACGCCTACGGCGGCGGCTGGGCCTCCCGGCTCACCCTCGCCGAACTGCCCGGTTGCGCGCTCACCACACCGGACCGCGCCGAATGCAAGCCCAAGCCCCTCGGCAACGTCCGCAACCGGCCCGAGGACGGCACGGTCACCGCGGAGGCCACCTTCGGCACGGCCACGGCGACCCCGGGGACGGACCCGGCCGGGCCTACGGCCGGAGACGGCGGGCGGGCCGCCACGGGCGCCGGTCCGGCGACGGGCACGGCTTCCTTCGCCTCCTACGCCGCCGCCCCCGCGGCCGCGTCCGCCGGCTCCTCGACCCTGCTGGCGGTCGGCTCCACCCCCGCCGGATCCGAGGGCGACTTCACGGCCACCCCGCTCGCACCCTCCGCGAGCTGGGAGTCCGGTGGCCCTTCCGGCGCCTTCACCTGGTCGTACGACCTCCAGACCCCCACGGTTCCCGGCGGTCTCGGCCCGAAGCTCGCGCTGAGCTACAACTCCTCCTCGCTGGACGGCCGTACGGCCGCCACCAACAACCAGGCCAACAACATCGGTGACGGCTGGGGCCTGGAGCCCGGCTTCGTCGAACGCCGCTACCGGCCGTGCAACAACGACATGACCGGCGGCAACAACAAGGCCAAGACCGGTGACCTCTGCTGGGGCAGCGACAACGCCGTACTCTCCCTGGGCGGCAAGACCAGCGAACTCGTCAAGGACGACAAGACCGGCGTCTGGAAGCTGGCCGGCGACGACGGCACGAAGGTCGAACGCCTCACCGACACCGGACGCGGCAACGGCGACGACAACGGCGAGTACTGGCGCGTCACCGACACCAGCGGCGTGCAGTACTACTTCGGCTACCACCGGCTGCCCGGCTGGTCCTCCGGCAAGGCGGTGACGGATTCCACCTGGACCGTCCCCGTCTACGGCAACCAGTCCGCGGAGCCCTGCCACAAGAGCGCCTTCGCCGACTCCTGGTGCCAGCAGGGCTGGCGCTGGAACCTGGACTACGTCGTCAGCCCGCACGGGGACGCGATGGCGTACTACTGGGGCAAGGAGACCAACCACTACGGGCGCAACGTCAACACGTCCACCGGAGCCTCCACCGCCACCCCCTACATCCGCGGCGGCCACCTCAAGCGCATCGAGTACGGCCTGCGCGCCGGCAACCTCTACACCGGCACCCCGGCAGCGAAGATCACCTTCAAGGAGGCCGAGCGCTGCCTGCCCGGCTCCTCGTTCGACTGCGCCGAGTCCAAGTTCACCAAGGACAACGCCAAGCACTGGCCCGACGTGCCGTTCGACCAGTACTGCGCACCGGGCACCGAGTGCAAGAGCCGCTACAGCCCGTCCTTCTGGTCCCGCAAGCGGATCACGGACATCACCACCGAGGTCCGGGTGGGCACCGGCTACCAGAAGGTCGACTCCTGGAAGCTGACGCACCAGTTCCCGTCGACCGGTGACGGCTCCAGCCCCGCCCTGTGGCTGGCCTCGGTCACCCGCACCGGCCACACCGGGGGCACGCCCGTCTCGCTCCCTCCGGTGACCTTCATGGGAACCCAGCTCCAGAACCGGGTGGACGCCACCGGCGACGGCATTCCGCCGCTGATCCGCTACCGGGTGAACGCCGTCAACACCGAGTCCGGCGGCACCATCGCGGTCACCTACTCGGCGCCCGAGTGCACCCCCGGATCGCTGCCCTCGGAATCCTCCAACACCAAGCGCTGCTATCCGGTGTTCTGGTCCTCGCCCGACTCGCCGGCCGCTGAGTACAAGCCGGTGAAGGACTGGTTCCACACCTACGTCGTCACCCAGGTGCGGGAAGAGGACCGGTGGGGCGGCGCGCCGCCCAAGCAGACCAACTACACCTACCTCGGCGGCGCGGCCTGGGCGAAGGCCGAGACCGAGTTCGCCAAGCCGGAGCACCTCACGTACGCGGACTTCCGCGGCTACGGTCACGTGCGCACCACGGTCGGCAGCGGTACCGACGGCCCCAGGCTGCACACCGAGAACCGCTACTTCCGCGGCATCGCGGGCGCCGACGTCGCCGACTCCGAGGGCAACAAGGTCACCGACCAGGCGGTGTTCTCCGGTATGACCCGCGAGGAGGGCACCTTCCTCGACGGCAAGCTGATCGAGGCCGGCACCTTCACCCCCTGGCAGTCCGCCGTGACGGCCAGCCGGGCCCGGCCGGGGCTGCCCGCCCTGACCGCGCGGAGGTCCGCCGCCGAGCAGACGGAGACCACCCGCACCCAGGTCGGCGGAGGCTGGCGCCGCACCAAGGTGGAGCGCGCCTACGACGCGCACGGCATGCTCGCGACCGAGTCCGACCACGGCGACACCGGCAAGAGCGGTGACGAGAGCTGCACGGCCACCACGTACGCCCGCAACACCGGGGCGAACCTGCTGGCGACCACCGCGTCGGTGAAGAAGACGGCCGCGCTCTGCGGCTCCGCCCTCACGCTGCCGCGTGACCTGATCTCCGAGAGGCGCACCTACTTCGACGGCTCCACCACCCTGGGCGCCGCCCCCACCAAGGGCGACGTGACCCGCGTGGACGAGCAGGACGCGGCCGGCACCGGCTTCGTCACCGTCGAGACCAACAAGACCGACCAGCACGGCCGGACCGTCGAGACGGTGAACGGGGCGGGCGAGAAGACCACCACGACCTTCACCCCCGCCACCCAGTACGTGCCCACCAAGACGGTCACCGCGAACGCGCTGGGCCACTCCTCCAGCGTCGAGTCGGACCCGGGCCGCGGCGAGGAGACCGCCAAGACCGATGTCAACGGACGGCGCACCGACGCCGAACGGGACGGCCTGGGCCGGGTCGTCAAGGCGTGGGAGCCCGGCTGGACCAAGTCCGAGCACCCCAAGGAACCGAGCAGGGAGTACACGTACGCGGTCTCCCGTACGGCGCCCACCGTGGTGACCACGAAGACCCTGCGTCACACCGGTGACTACCGGAGCGAGTACACCTTCTACGACGGTCTGCTGCGTGAGCGCGAGACGCAGGTGCCCTCCGGCACCGGCATCGGCCGGATCATCTCCGAGAAGAAGTACGACTCCCGCGGCCTGGAGTGGAAGACCTACAACGGCTACTACGCCACGGGTGACCCGTCCCCGACCCTGGTGACCGGCGACGACACCAAGGTGGCGGACCTGGTCCGCACGGAGTACGACGGGGCCGGCCGCCCCACCGTGCAGATCGCGGAGAAGAACACCGTCGAGCAGCGGCGCACCTCGACGCGCTATGACGGTGACCGGACGACGATCATCCCGCCCAAGGGGGAGACCGCGACCACCACGGTCAAGGACGTCGACGACCGCACGGTCGAGCTGATCCAGTACACCGACGACGCCCGTACCACCTGGCAGTCCACGAAGTACACCTACACCCCGGCCGGCCTGAAGGAGACCGCGACCGATCCGGTCGGCTCCGTCTGGCGCTACCACTACGACCACCGGGGGCGCGTCACACGGACCGAGGACCCGGACAAGGGCCCGATCGAGACGGCCTACGACCAGGCCGACCGGCCGGTGTCGGCCAAGGACGCCAACGGCGTCACCATCACCACGGCCTATGACGCGCTGGGTCGCAAGACCGAGATCAAGCAGGGCGGCACCACGCTCTCCCGCTGGATCTACGACTCCGTGGCCAAGGGGCAGGTCGCCAAGTCCGTCCGCTACCTGGACGGACAGGAGTACGTCTTCGAGACCACCGGGCTCAACCAGCGCTACCAGCCCACCGGAACCAGGATCACCATTCCCGGCCGTGAGGGTGCGCTGGCCGGAACCTACGAGTGGACGTACGGCTACGGAGAGCGCACCGGGCAACTGGAGTGGACCCGCCACCCGGCCCTCGGCGGCCAGGCCGCCGAGCGGGTCAGCCACCGCTACTCCACCTCGCTGCCGTACGACCAGGTCGTCGGCACGAGCAGCCTGGCGGGCCCGCTGGTCAACAACGTGACGTACGACGCCTTCAAGCGTCCGCTGCGCACCGAGTTCGGCCAGGCCGGTCTGCGTGTGTGGGAGACCAAGGAGTACGACGAGCACACCGGCAACCTGACCCGTACGGTCACCGACCGTGAGACGGGCCCGGCGCGCATCGACGACACCACGTACGCCTATGACCTGGCGGGCAACATCACCCGCCTGGCCACGGCCTCGGGCCAGGACCAGCAGAAGTCGGTGGACACCCAGTGCTTCACCACCGACGCGCTGCGCCGGATCACCAACGCCTGGACGGCGACGGACGGCTGCGCCGCCAAGCCCAACGCCGACGGCACCGCCGGCGGCACCGCGCCGAAGGTCGGCGGTCCCGACGCCTACTGGCACTCCTTCACCTACGACCCGATCGGCAACCGCAAGACTGAGGTCCAGCACAAGGTCGCCGGTGACGTGGTGGCGACCAAGGACATCACCCGTACCTACGGCTACGGCGAGAACGGCGCCGGCAAGCGGGCCCTGACCTCCGTGACCAGCCAGGCCGAGGGAGAGGCCGACGCGAAGAAGGACACCTACGGCTACGACAAGACGGGCAACACCACCTCCCGCAAGGTCGGAGCGAGCGCCCAGGACCTGATCTGGGACGCCGAGGGGCGTCTGGCCAAGGTCGTCGAGGGAGGTCGCACCACCGAGTACGGCTACGACCCCGACGGCAACCGCGTCGTGGCCAAGGACGCGACCGGGACCACCCTCTACCTGCCGGCCGGCAACGAGCTGAAGCTCGACACGGCAGGCAAGATGACGGGCACCCGCCACTACGTCCAGGACGGCAAGACCGTCGCCACCAAGGTGAGCGGTCAGACCAGCGTCATGCTGGCCGACCACCACGGCACGGCCACCGTCGCCGTCCTCATGGGCATGGGCCAGGCGGTCACCCGCCGCAAGCAGCACGTCTTCGGCGGCCAGCGCGTCGCGCAGCCGTCCCACTGGCCGGGCAGCAAGGGCTTCGTGGGGGGTACGGCGGATGCCACCGGCCTGACGCACCTGGGCGCGCGCGAGTACGATCCGACGCTCGGCCGCTTCATCTCCGTGGACCCCGTCATGGACACCGGGGATCCGCAACAGATGCACGGCTACACCTACGGCAACAACAATCCGCTGGTGTACGCGGACCCCGACGGCAAGTTCTTCGGGAGCTTCATCCGCACGATCATCAACCTCGTGCGTCTGGTCGTCCGGGTCGTCATGGCTTGGCGGCGGACCGTGTTCAGCCGGTCCTCGTACTTCGGCGGCCGCAGTCCCGTCCTCGGCCCGTACCGGCCGGCGACCACCCCGAGGGTGTATGGCCCGTTCGTCTCCGACAACGCACGCGCCCAGGCGCAGGCGCGGGCGGACGCGGCGGCCCGCGAGGCCCAGCGCAAGGCGGACGAGCAGCGCGCCCGGGAGAACGACGTCAAGAAGAACACCAAGGACAACCGGTCCGGCTGGCAGAAGTTCTGGGACGGCACGAAGGAGACCTTCGGCACCTGGGACGGCTGGAAGAACCGGGTGCTTCCGGCGGCGGGCTTCGCGACGTGTGTGATCGCCTCGGCGGGCGTCTGCGGTGTCGCCGGCGTCGTGAGCGCGGGCGTGGTCCTGGTCGGTGACCGGGTCACGACCGGCGAGTGGGACTTCAAGACCGCCGGGAAGAGCCTGGCCTGGACCGCCGTCGGGACGGGTGCCGCCATCAAGTACGCTCAGTGGGGCGGCGCCACCCTCAAGCAGGCCACCTGGGGCAGCGCGATCTCCCGGACCTCCGTCGTCGTCAAACCGGCGACCACGACCAGCGGGGCGATCAGACAACCAGGACCGATCAACTGGGCTGTCACCCGCGGAAACTCGGTGAGCAACGCCAACTTCGCCCTGGGATTCTGTGGCGCCGGCCCTGCGAGTCCCGGATTGCTGGTGGGCTCCTGCTGAACCGAAGGACACCATGACATCCCGCCGAGGGGGCCGCTCCCCGGCCCCCTCGGCGGGCTCCACCGCACACGAAGGACGGGAAGCCGAATGGAATACGGCCGTGTGACGGGCGGACGGGTACTCCGCCGCCGCTCCTTCCGGGTGCTCGCCCTGCTCGTCCTTGCGCTGTTCTGCGGTGGGTCCGTGCTGGGGCTCTACGACGGGCTGTGGAAGGACGAACGGGACGGCTGGTTCGCGGCGGCGCTGCTGCTGGCCGCCGGATCGTTCGCCTACCGCATCACCCGCTCCCGGGTCCATGCCGGTGAGAGCTCTCTCACCGTGGTCAACCCGCTCTTCAGCTATGAGGTGCCCTACGGCTCGATCCACAGGATCGAGGTCAGCGGGTCCGGGAGCCTGACCGTGCTCCCGAAGGAGCGGGTCGTGGACACCGAGGGCGAGGGGTACCTCGTGGTCGGGTTCGCGGGCTCTCTGCTGGACCGGTTCTTCAAGACTTCCGACAAGGCGGCCGCCGAGCTCAAGAAGTACCGCAGCCGGGGACGACGCGCCCCCGGGGCGGACGGCCCGGTGCACCGCAAGGTGGTTGCCGACGTCGTCGCGGACGCCATGCTGCTGACGGCGGCTGTCTGCGCAGTGTGTGCCCTGGTCTTCGGCCGGTAGCCGGAGCAGCAGCGGTTGCTGCGGTCGACCGGGCGCGGACCCGGTGGGCCGGTTCCCGGACCCACGCCTCCGATCGGCCCTGACCGGCATCCCGCCGGTCAGGGCCGATCGCTGCTCGTGGCCCGATCTGAACGGACCGACCTGTTCCGTCGGGGCGGGACCGCGGGCCGGGGCCGGGGACCGGCTAGAAGTCCTCCGTTTCGTCCACGAGGTGGCGCAGTACGTCCGTCAGGTCCTGGCGGCGGGCGTAGGCGGCGCGCTGGCGGTGGGCGCCCGAGCCGTCGCGCAGGAGGCCGGCCAGGGTCTTGGCGGCGTGGTCGAGGTCGCCGGCGGCCGCCAGTTCCGGGGCGACCAGGTCCAGCAGGGCCTCCGCCAGGTCGGCCGCCGGGAGTTCCGTTCCCGTGTACGGGTCGAGGCCGAAGCCCTCCAGGCCGTCGTGGGCCGCGCGCCATCGCGCGAGGCGCAGTACGTCGTCCCGTGCCGCCGGCTCGGGCCGCCGCTCGGCCGTCTCGCGCAGCGCCGTGGAGACCAGGGCGCGGGCCAGTTCGGCCTGGAGGACGGCCGTGTCGACGGACGGGGACATGTCCGGCGCGCGGAACTCCAGCGTCGGCCAGTGTCCGGACGGCCGGAGGTCCCAGTAGACCATCTTGGTGTCCAGGGCCGCCCCCGAGCCGAGCAGGGTCTGGACGGAGCGCCGGAAGTGGGCCGTGGACGTGAAGTGCGGAGGCGGGCCCGCCGAGGGCCAGCCGGACCAGGCCATCGCCCGCCAGCTGGAGTGACCGGTGTCACGTCCGCCCCAGAACGGCGAGTTGGCGGCCAGCGCGATCATCGTGGGCAGCCACGGTCTGATCCGGTTGGACACGGCCACCGCCGTGTCCACGTCGAGCGTGCCGATGTGGATGTGGCGGCCGCAGCTGACCAGGGTGTCGGTGAGCGCGCCGAAGCGGCGGTGCTGCTCGCGCTGGCGCGGCTCGTCGTCCGTCAGGTGCAACGGCCCCTCCACCGCGACCACCGGTGAGGGCGCGGCCAGGAGCCGGCAGCCGTGGGCGCGGGCCGCCCGCCCGAGGGTGCGCCGCAGCGCGACGAGTTCGGCGCGCAGCGAGGCGGCCGAGTCGGCGACCGGGGTGGATATCTCCACCTGGTAGCGGGTGCCTTCGGGGTGCATCTCGCCCGGCAGCCCGGCAGCCGTCGCCAGGACCAGCGGGGCGGCGGGGACCACCCGGAGGGTGCGGGCGTCGACGAGCAGGAACTCCTCCTCGACGCCTACGGTGAGGGGCACGGTGGGGCGCACCGTGTTCTGCGTCGTGCCGGTGCTCGTGGTGCTGTTGCCAGGTTCGATCACTACGCCTCCCTGGACATACGAGTCGTTTCATCATGAGCTGAACGAGAGGTGAGGAGCGCACGCCGATTCAGTCAAATGTGCGGTGATAGTGGCGAGTTAGCGGCAACCGTCCGCCTGCTCCGGAAGCACGGGGCAGGGTGGGACGGCTGGTGCCGATGGGTGGAAGGGCCGGAAAACCCCGCGGACCGCAAGGGGGCCGCTGGTTATCATCCGATGTGACTCGTACGACCGTTCGGACCGCTCCGAGGCGGCGCATATTCGCCGACCTCACCCCGCTGCGCACCTCGGCCGACTACCAGAGGTTGTGGATCGGCGGGACCATCTCCTGGGTCGGCCAGGCCATGACCACCCTGGCGATCTCCCTCCAGGTCTACGACATCACCGGCTCCAGCTTCTCGGTCGGGCTGGTCGGCCTCTTCTCGCTCGTCCCGCTCGTCGTCTTCGGCCTGTACGGCGGCGCCATCGCCGACACCGTCGACCGGCGCAAGCTCGGCCTGTACAGCTCCCTCGGCGCGGCCCTCCTGTCCGTCACGCTCGCCGCGGCCGCGCTGCTCGGCTTCCACCGGGTCTGGTTCCTGTACGCCGTCGTCGCGCTCCAGGCAGTCTGCGGGGCGCTCACCGGACCTGCGCGGTCCGCCATGGTCCCCAGGCTGCTGCCGACCGAGCAGCTGCCCGCCGCCAACGCCCTCAACTCCGTGACCATGACCTTCGGGACGATGGTCGGTCCCGCGCTGGGCGGATTCGTCGTCGCGGCCGGGGGGTACGAGTGGGCGTACCTGATCGACGCCGTGACCTTCACCGCCGCGCTCTACGCGATGTGGCGGCTGCCGTCGATGAAGCCGGACCGGGCCGCAGACGCGCGGGGGAGGGCTTCGGTCGTCGACGGGCTGCGTTTCCTCGGCACCCGGCCCAACATCCGGATGACCTTCTTCACCGACCTGGCCGCCATGGTGCTGGCTCAGCCGAAGGCACTGTTCCCCGCCGTCGCCGTGCTCTGGTACGGCGACGACGCGAAGACGGTCGGCCTGATGGTGGCCGCGATCGCCGCCGGGGCGCTGCTGGGCGGGCTGTTCTCCGGCTGGCAGGCCCGCGTCCGGCGGCACGGGCTGGCGATCTTGCTGGCGGTCGCGGCCTGGGGGCTGGCCATCGCGGTGTTCGGGCTCACGCGGAACCTCTGGCTGGGGCTGTTCTTCCTGGCCGTGGCCGGGTACGCGGACACCGTCTCGATGGTGTTCCGTACCACCATGCTCCAGGCCGCCACGCCGGACGACATGCGCGGGCGGCTCCAGGGCGTCTTCATCGTGGTCGTTGCGGGCGGCCCCCGGCTCGGGGACTTCCTCGCCGGGACCGCCGCCGACCTGACCTCGCCCGCCGTCGCCTTCACGGGCGGCGGGCTCGCCTGTGTCCTGGTGGTGGGCCTGCTCGCACTGCGCTGGCGGAACTTCGCCCGCTACGACGCCCGCGCGCCCCGGGCCTAATGCGGTGACCTGGCCGGCCCTGATCCGCCGGACAGGCCCCGGCCGTCCGCCGGTCGCGCCGGGCCGACGATGCCGCGGGCCACGCCCAGGGCCACCAGGTCCTGGGGGCGGATGCGGAGCTGGTCCGCCGTGGCCGCGGCGGCCGAGGTCGGGCGTTTGAGGATGGCCGCGGCCAGCTCCGGGGCGATGACGGAGAAGTAGCTGTCCGGGGTGACCCAGGTATTTCCCGGCGCGGCCAGGGCGAGGGCGCCGCCCGAGCCGCCCTCGCCGATCAGGAGGGTGGTGACCGGGACGGTGGCCGCCGCCAGCGCCGCGAAGGTGTCGGCGATGGCCGCTCCGGCGCCCGCCTGCTCGGCGGCGGCGTCGTTGGCCGCGCCCGGGGTGTCCACCAGGGTGAGCACGGGGATGCCGAGCCGGTCCGCGAGGCGGACCACGCGGGCTGCCGTGCGGTATCCCGCCGGGCGGGTGGCCGTGCCGCACTGGGCGGCGTAGGCGACGGCCCGGCCCTCCCGCAGTCCGAACCCGCACAGCATCCCCGGGTCCGTACCGCCGGCCCGGTCGCCCGAGAGGTGCAGGCGGAGCTCGAAGTACGCGTCCAGATACGCCTCGGCGCGCGGCCGGTCGGGGTCGCGGGCCAGCCGCACCGCGTCCCAGCCGGTGTCCGGCGGGCGTACACCGGCCAGCGCTGACGGGGGCTTGACGGGCCCGTCCGGGCGGGGCGCGGCCAGCACGCGGAGCCAGTCGGCGAGGGTGCCCGCCAGGTGGGCGGCGGGGACCACGGCGTCCACGTGACCGGCGGCGTACTGCCCTTCGGCGCAGTACGCCGCCGGGTCCGCGTCCGCCGGGCGGACCCGGGACCCGGCGAAGCCGACCTGGGCACCGGGCAGTGCGAGGACCACGTCGGCACCGGCCCCGAGGGTGGCCCAGCCGCCGCCGGTGGTCGGATCGCGCAGGACGGCGAGCTGGGGGAGCCCGGCGGCGCGGGTCAGGACGCTCTGGCGGGCCACGCGCTGCAGCTGGGTCAGGGCGAGCATGCCCTCCTGCATCCGGGAGCCGCCCGTGGCGATGAGTGAGACCAGAGGGAGGCGGTGCGTGCGGGCGTGTGCGTACGCGGCTTCGAGCCGGTCTCCCGTGCGCTGCCCGAGGGAGCCGCCGAGGAACCCGAACTCGAAGGAGATCAGGACGGCTTCGCGGCCGCCGAGGCGGGCGGTGCCGGTGACGACGGACTCCTGCTCACCCGTGCGCTCGGTGGCGCGGGCGCGGGCTGAGCCGTAGCCGGCCCAGGCCAGCGGGCCGTCGGCGGGGGACTCCCCTCGGGGGGCGGGCAGTTCGGTGAAGCTGCCGGCGTCGGACACGGAGGCGATGGCCGCGCGGGCCGAGAGGCGGGTCGTCACACGGTCACCCTAGGTCCTGTCGCCGAGGCGGCGCCGGGTCGTGTCCGCCGGGTCCACGGCCCGCACCGCACGACTCGGGGGCGTTTCGGTCCGGGACGTGCCCGGCCGTCCCGATCGTCCCGACCGTGCGGTCCGGCAGCCGGGACCGACGGCCGTCAGGGCAGCGGCAGGGCGATCCCCACCGCGTAGGCGGCGACCAGGCCGTAGCCCAGGCGGAAGGTCCACACGCGGGCGGTGGCGGAGATGCGGGCGCCCGCGAGGGAGCCGAGGGCCACGAGGGCCTGCTGCCAGAGGAGGGAGGCCGCCCCGACGCCGAGGAGGAAGGCGGCCCCGGCCGGGCCGCTGCTCAGGCGCGCCCCCTGGGCGGTGGTCAGGGCGGCGAAGTACAGGGCGGTGGTGGGGTTGATCGCCGTGAGGGCGACGTAGCGGGCGAAGGCCCCGGCCGGCCGCAGGGCGGTGGCGGTCCGCGCGGCACCCGCGGCGCCGGTGTCCGGTGTCGGGCCCGGCCCGGGCGGAGCCGCGGCGCCGGTACGGGCCCTGGAGAGGCCGTGGGCCGCGATGGCCAGCAGGATCGCCGCCGAGGCCAGCCGGACCCATGCCTCGACGGGGGAGATGTGGGAGGCCACCCGGGGGCCGACGGCGGTGGCGAGGGCCGCGTAGCCGAGGTCGACCACGGCGACGCCCGCGGCCGCGGCCACCGCCGTCCGGCGGTGCCGCATCGCCTCCTGGAGCAGCAGCACGCTCATCGCACCCATCGGCATCGCCACGCCCAGGCCGGCGGCGGCGCCCGCCAGCGCCGGGGTCATCAGTTCGCTCATGCGGTCGAGGGTCGGCCCTCACCTCCGCGGTGTGAGCACGAATACCGGGCTCGACTGCGACAATCGCGGTATGGACCGCCTCGACAGGGAAATCCTCGGGATCCTGCAGCAGGACGCGCGGATCTCGTACCGGGACCTCGGGGTCCGCGTCGGCCTCAGCGCCAACGCCACCGCCGACCGGGTGCGGCGGATGCGCCGGGACGGCGTGATCCGCGGGTTCACCGTCGTGGTGGACCCGTCCGCCGACACCGCCGGCGGTCTCGTCGTCTTCATCGACGTCACCCTGCGCCAGGACACCACCAACGAGGAGTTCGAGCGGCGGGTCGGCACGCTCTCCGGGATCACCGAGGCGGTCCACGTGACCGGCGCGCACGACTACCTCCTGCGGGCGCGAGCCGCCGATCCCGCCGCCCTCGACGCCCTGCTGCGCCGCCTGAAGCGGGACGCGGGGGTGGCCCAGTCCAACACCCGCATCGCCCTGCGCACTGCCGACCGCGCCGGACGGCCCTGACGACACCGAAGGCCCTGACGACGCCAAAGGCCCTGACGACACCGAAGGCCCTGATGGCGCTGAAGGCCCTCGGGCCACCGGGCCGGGGCGCAGCGCGCCGCCGAGGTCACAGCGCCGACTCCCAGGTCACCGTCGTGCCCCGGGCACCCCGTTCCGCTCGGCCGTCGTCGATGACGGTCAGCCGGACCCGTTCGGGCGAGGCGTCCACCACCACCTCGATCGCCGTGACCTGCTCGCGCCGGTGCGCCGCGGCCAGGGCGCCGCGCAGGGCGGTGAGCAGGCCGCCCACGACAGCCTCCGGGACCAGGGCGTCCACGGCGCCCGCGAACTGCACCGACGGCTGGAAGCCGAGCAGGACCGCCGCACCACCCGTCTCGCGCAGGACCCGCCCCCGGAAGGTGGCCGGGGCTTCGGTCGGAGGCTGCTGGAGGGCGAAGATGGCGGTGCGGACCTCCTGGATGGTGGAGTCCAGCTCGTCCACGGCGCGGGTGAGCTCGTCGCCGACCACGTCCCCCGAAGGGGCGTTGGCGGCCCGCCTGCGCGTGCTCTCCAGCATCATCCCGGTGGCGAAGAGCCGCTGGACGACCAGGTCGTGCAGGTCCCGGGCGATCCGGTCGCGGTCCTCGTACACCGCGAGCTGCTCCCGGTCGTGCTGGGCGTCCGCCAGCACCAGGGCCAGCGCGGCCTGGGAGGCGAACTGCGAGGCGAGCAGCCGGTCGACCGCGTCGTACGCCGGCCCGCCCCGCGCGCGGGGCAGGGCCAGGGTGCCGATCAGCTGGCCGCCGCTCTGCAGCGGGAGCATCATGCTCGGCCCGAACCGCTCGCGGACGTGGGTGGTCATCCGGGGGTCGGTGGCCGAATCGTCGACGAAGACGGGTTCGCCGCCGAGGAGTTGTTCCAGCACCGGCGATCCGGGGGCGATCGCGGTCCCGATCAGGTCCCCGGGGTCCCCCGGGGTGGAGGCGGCCACGATCTCCATGCCGCCCTCGGGGGTCGGCTGGAGCACCACCCCGGCCGCGGCGTCGGCGAGCAGCCGGGCCCGCTCGGCCACGCACTTCAGTGCGTCCGCCGCCGGACGCCCCGCCAGCAGGGTCGTGGTCACGGCGGCGGCCCCGTCGATCCAGCGCTCCCGGCGGCGCGCGGTCTCGTACAGCTTGGCGTTGCCGATCGCTATGCCCGCCTGCGCGGCCAGGACGCGGACCAGGGCGAGGTCCTCCTCGGTGAAGGGGCCGCCGCCGTGCTTCTCGGTGAGGTAGAGGGTGCCGAACACCTCGTTGTGCACCCGGATCGGGACGCCGAGCGGGCTGTGCACGGGCGGGTGGCCGGGCGGGAGGCCGACGTTCCGGGGGTCCTGGGCGAGGTCGTCCAGCAGCAGTGGCCGCGGGTCCTCGACGAAGGCTCCGAGCAGGCCGGAGCGGCCGTCGGGCAGGTGGGGGATGGCTGCCCGCTGCTCCTCGGTCAGCCCTGCGGTGAACAGCTGGGTCACCAGGGCGCGCTCGGGGTCGAGGATCCCGAGCGCGCCGTACCGGGCCGAGCACAGCTCGGCCGCCGATTCCACGATGTGCTGGAGGGTGGCGCGCAGTTCGAGCTCGGAGCCGACGCTCAGTACGGCCTCCAGCAGCACGGGAAGGCTCACCGCGTCCTCGCCGGACGGGTCGGCGCGCCTCCCGTGCGCTTCTCCGAGTGCTTCTCCCGGTGCTTCTCGGTGTCTTTCGGAGGGTTCCGTCCGGGGACCGTGTGCGGGCCTCCCGGCCGGGTCCCGGCCGGGATCCGTCATCCGGCCATCGGGTTGAGGACCATGGGGGCGATCTTCCCTTCGAGCATCGCGCCGAGACCCATCACGGCGCACACGTCCGGCCGTTCCGCGATGGCGACGGGCATTCCGGTGGCGTCCCGCAGCATCTGGTCCAGGCCCGGCAGCAGGGCGCTGCCACCCACCATCATGATTCCCCGGTCCGTCAGGTCGGCCACCAGGTCGGGCGGGCAGTCCCGCAGCACCTTGCCCATCCCGTCGAGGACCGCGGTCAGCGGCGTGTGGATGGCGTCCCGTACGGCCGCGGTGTCCACGTGGACGGAACGCGCCAGGCCGGTGGCCACGTCACGGCCGTGGATGAGGGTGGAGGCGGGGCCTCCGGAGGTGAGGCCGTTGCCGTGCAGGGCCAACTGGAGCGGCCGGACGGCCTGGCTGGGCAGCATCAGCTCGTGCGCGTGGCGCAGGTGCTGGACGACGGCGTGGTCGATGGCCTCGCCGCCGACGGGGATCCGCTGGGCGGTGACGATCGAACCGAGGGAGAGGACGGCGACCTGGGTGGCCGCGGCCCCGCACACCATGATCATCGTCGCGGTCGGCTGCTCCACGGGCAGTCCGCAGCCGACGGCCGCCGCGATCAGGGTGTCGACGAGTTCGACGCGCCGCGCCCCGAGTCCGACCAGTGTCTCCACGGCCGCCCGCTGGGCGAGGGGGTCCGCGTCGTGCGGGGTGCAGGCGGCGGCCCGCAGCCGCGGCTTGCGCCGCAGGGCGCGTCGCAGCTTCTCGCCGAGGAGATGGCGCAGCATCCGCTGGGCCATCTCGATGTCGACGACGGTGCCGCCGGAGACGGGGCGCACGACCCTGATGTAGTCCGGCGTGCGTCCGGTCATCCGCTCGGCGAAGGTTCCGACGGCGATGAGTGCGCCGGTGCGCGTGTTGACCGCGGCGACGCTGGGCTCGTCGACCACGAGGCCGGCGCCCTTGACGTACACGCGGGTCCTGGCCGCCCCCAGGTCGACGGCGACGTGGCAGCGGCGCAACTGCTCAAGACTGACGGTCACGGCAGAACCTCCCGAGAGCGCTGACGCAAGAGGACCGGCGGAGGTGCCGGTCGCTTGTCCTATCATCTCGGGCATTTAGGGCTATCCGCCCGTTGGAATGCTCCGGCCGTGGGTGTGTCGCGCCTGCAAGGGGGTGGATTTCTGTACCGACAGGCAGCACCATGCCCGCACCGCACGCGCTACTCGCGCGTAACAAGGTAAGGGGGACCCGATGCTGACGGCCCGACAGGCCTTGGCCGCGCTCCTGACGCTCTGCCTGGCGTCGCTCGCGCCGCCCGCCGCCGCCCGTGCCTCCGACCGGGCCCCGGCTGGCGCCGCTGACCGGGCATCACCGCGCAGCCCGGTGGTCCTCGTGCACGGGTACAACGCCGACCCGGGTGTCTGGGGGTCCCTCCGTGCCGATCTGCGTGCCGACGGCTACACCGATGCGGAGCTCTTCTCCTTCGGCTACGACACCCACCGGTCCGTCAACGAGGTGCTCGCCGGGCGGCTCGGCGCCTATGTCGAGCAGGTCCGCCGGGAGACCGGCGCCGCCAGGGTCGACATCGTGGCGCACTCCTTCGGTTCGCTGGTCAGCCGCTGGTACGTCAGGTTCGGCGGGGGCACGGCCACCGTGGACCACTGGGTCTCGCTGGCCGGCCCCAACCGGGGCACCTCCACCGCGTGGGCCTGCGCCCTGTGGGACCAGGCCTGCCGCGACATGACCCCCGGGTCGTACGTGGTGAGGCGCCTGGGCGACGGGGACCCCACCCCGGGCACCGTGAAGTACGCGACCTTCTGGTCGCACTGCGACGAGGTGATCAACCCCGACGACAGCGTGCCGCTGGAGGGGGCCGCCAACACGCCGGTCGGCTGCCTGAAGCACAACGACCTGCTCGGCGACGACGGCACCTCGGCCGGAGTGCGGGCCTTCCTAGCCTCGTAGGTGTCGAGCCGAGGCGCGGCGAACGGCGCCGGCCGCCCGCCGGACCGCGGCCGGGCCCGCCCCCGATCCGCCGGACAGTGCCTACCGGGACGTCCGGGGGCCGACGCGCTGGAGCAGGCCGTAGGTGAACTCCGCCACGCACGCCCGTCCCTGCGCGGTGAAGGCGAGGCGCCAGCGGGTCGGCGCGGTTCCCTCCATCGGCCGCACCGGCGCGAAGGCCCGCGCCACCTCGTCCACGGTCGCCGACCAGGGCAGCAGGTCGTCCGGTGACCGGAGTACGGGCCCCCGCGCCCCCGGGGCCCGCACCAGCCACTCGTTCCACACCGCCCCGTCCGGCGCGGCCAGCACCTCGAAGCGCAAGTCCGGCCAGAGCGGCAGCAGCCACAGCAGGGCCTCGCACTCCAGGTCGCCGATCGTGCGGCGCCCGGCGGACTCCGGCGGCCCGAGCACCGAGCGGTACCGGGCCAGCGCCCCGCGGGAGCGCGGCGAGCGCACCATCGCCTGCCAGTGCCTGTTCGCCTCCCGCTGGTCCGCGAGCGAGGCGCCCAGCCGGCGGCGGGCCTCGTCGGCGAGGTCGGGCTGGAAGTCGGCCATCCGCCGCAACAGCACCAACTGGAACGCGTTCGACCCGAAGGGTGTCATGGGGGGAACGATTCCACACAGGATCCTTACGTTCGCGGGAACCGGCTGCCGCCGTGCGGCGCGTAGCCGGCGGGCGTCATGAACCCTTGCCACGCCTGCCGGAGGCACCTCAACGGCGCGCTGGCGTGCGCCGGATGCGGAACGCCCGCCGCCGGGTCGCGTGCCGCCGCCGCACCGTGCTCACCCCCCGCTCCGACCCTGTCGGGCCCGCCGCCGACCACCGTCGGGTGGGGGCCCTCCGTCCTGGCGCCCGGAACGGGCACGCCCTCGCAGGGCGCCACCAGCGCCACCGGAGCCACCGAGGCGCCGCTCCCGGTCCCGCCGCCCCCGCCCGAGCCGACCAGGAGCTGTGTGTTCTGGATCTTCTGTTCGTGATCCGCGGTACGTGATCCGCGGTATGTGGTCCCGCGTCCGGGACCGGCCCGATCAGGCCAGCATCCGCTTGAGCAGGTCCCGCAGTACGGCTCGCTCGGCCGGGGACAGGCCGGCCAGCGGCTCGCGCGCGAAGTCCAGCGATTCGCGCAGCCGCTCCGCCGTCCGCAGCCCCTCTTCGGTGGGGGCGGCCAGCTTGACCCGCCGGTCGGCGGGGTCGGGGCGGCGCTCCACCAGGCCGCGGCCCTCCAGCCGGTCGATGATGCCCGTCACGTTCGAGGGCTCGCACCGGAGCTTCTGCGCGATGCGGCGCATGGGCGTCGGCTCCAGGGAGAGCAGGTTGAGCACCTTGGCCTGGGCGCCGGTCAGCTGATGGCTGGCGGCCGCGTGCTCGTATTCCATGTGGTACCGGCTCACGACGTCACCGATGAGTTCGACGACCTCGACGGTCACTGGGTCTACACGACGACTGGGCATGGATCCAGCGTACCCCTTTACTTGACAACATGAAATATCCAGGCGCATGGTTGTTTCACCTAGTGAAGCAATTCGTTCTGACCAGGAGCGCCGCAATGTCTGAGATTCCCGCCGTGAGCCGCGAGTGGCACCTCGTCCGTCGCCCCCAGGGCTGGCCCGTCGCCGAGGACTTCGCCCTGCGCGAGGTGCCTGTCGACGCCGAGCCCGCCGCCGGCCGGATCCTCGTCCGCAACCTGCACATGTCCGTAGACCCCTACATGCGCGGCCGGATGAACGACGTGAAGTCCTACATCCCGCCCTTCCAGCTGGACCGCCCGATGGACGGCGGCGCGGTCGGCGAGGTCGTCGCCTCCGGCGCCGAGGGATTCGCCGTCGGCGACCACGTCCTGCACGGCCTGGGGTGGCGCGAGTACGCGGAGCTCGACGCGGAGCACGCCACCAAGGTCGACGCCTCCCTCGCCCCGCTCTCCGCCTACCTCGGCGTCCTCGGCATGCCGGGCCTGACCGCCTACGCCGGGCTCTTCGAGGTCGCCTCCTTCGCCGAGGGCGACTCCGTCTTCGTCTCCGGTGCCGCGGGCGCGGTCGGCGGCCTCGTCGGCCAGTTCGCGAAGATCAGGGGCGCGTCCCGGGTGATCGGCTCCGCCGGCTCGGACGAGAAGGTGACGCTCCTCACGGAGAAGTACGGCTTCGACGCCGCCTTCAACTACAAGAACGGCCCCGTCGCCGAGCAGCTGCGCGCCGCCGCCCCCGAAGGCGTCGACGTCTACTTCGACAACGTCGGCGGCGACCACCTGGAGGCCGCCATCTCCTCCATGAACGTGAACGGCCGCGCCACCCTGTGCGGCGCGATCGCCCACTACAACGACACCGAGGCCGCCCCCGGCCCGCGCAACCTGATGCAGGTCATCGGCAAGCGGCTGCGGCTCCAGGGCATCCTGGTCAACGACCACGCCGGACTCCAGCAGCAGTTCGTCCAGGACGTGGCCGGCTGGCTGCGCTCCGGTGAGCTGCGCTACGACGAGACCGTCGTCGAGGGCGTCGAGAACGCCGCCGCGGCCTTCCTCGGCATGCTCCGCGGAGAGAACACCGGAAAGATGATCGTTTCCTTCACCGGCTAGGCTCACCCCACGACCGTCGTGACCGTGGGCGCGAGTCGCGGCGATTACCAGGAGGAACATTCTTCATGTCCATCCAGCAGTCCGACGTCGCGTACACCGCCGTGGCCACCGCCGAGAACGGTCGTGACGGTCGCGTCGCCACCAACGACGGCCAGCTCGACGTCGTCGTGAACCCGCCCAAGGAGCTCGGTGGCTCCGGTGCCGGCACCAACCCGGAGCAGCTCTTCGCCGCCGGCTACAGCGCCTGCTTCCAGGGCGCCCTCGGCGTCGTCGCCAAGAACGTGAACGCCGACATCTCGGGCTCCACGGTCACCGCCGAGGTCGGCATCGGCAAGAACGACGAGGGCTTCGGCCTGATCGTCAAGATCTCCGCCGTGATCCCGAACGTGGACGCCGCCACCGCCAAGGAGCTCATCGAGAAGGCCCACCAGGTCTGCCCCTACTCCAAGGCCACCCGCGGCAACATCACCGTCGAGCTCGCCGTCTGATCCGGCAGCCGCACCCTGAAGGCCGCACCCCGATCGGGGTGCGGCCTTCGCCGTAGACTGGCGCCATGCACGATCTTGCGGGGGGCTTCCGGTATCTGCTGTCCGGACAGCGATGGGTGTTGCGGCACGGCCGGTGGCTGGGCTTCGGTCTGCTGCCCGGGCTCGTCTCCTTCGCCCTCTACCTCGGCGCCCTCGTCGGGCTCGGCTACGGCGCCGACGACCTGACCGCCTGGGCGACCCCCTTCGCCGACGACTGGTCCGCCCCGTGGCTCGGCCTCTTCCGCGGCTTCCTCACCGCCCTGCTGTTCTGCCTCGGGCTCTTCCTCGCGGTGATCACCTTCACCGCCGTCACCCTGCTGATCGGCCAGCCCTTCTACGAGTCGCTCTCGGAGCAGGTCGACCGCAGCGAGGGCGGCGACGTCCCGCAGTCCGGCCTCCCGCTCTGGCGGGAGCTGTGGATCTCGGCCCGGGACAGTGTGAAGGTCCTCGGGCGGGTGGCGTTGTACGGCATTCTGCTCTTCGCCCTCGGCTTCGTCCCCGTGATCGGCCAGACGGTCGTCCCGGTGCTCGGGTTCTGCGTCTCCGGTTACTTCCTGACCCAGGAGCTCACCTCCGTGGCCCTCCAGCGCCGCACGATGGAGCTGCCCGAGCGGCTGGTGCTGCTGCGTTCGCGGCGGCTGCTGGCGCTGGGCTTCGGAGTGCCGCTGGTGCTGGCGTTCCTGGTGCCGCTCGTCGCGGTGCTCCTGATGCCGGGCGCGGTGGCGGGGGCCACGCTGATGGCCCGCGACCTGACGCGCACCGACAAGACCCCCGCCGCCGAGGCCGCACCGGCCGGCTTCGGACCGCCGCCGCCGGCGTTCCCGTAACCACCGCGTCGCCGGTTCCTACCGCTCCTTCAGCAGCAGCAGGGCCCCCGCCGCGTCCTCCCCGCCGTGGGCGGCCGGGTCCGCTGTCAGCCGCCGGCGCATCAGGTCCAGGTACGGGGAGATCAGCTCGGCGCTGACCCCCTGTTCCTCGGCGGTGCGCAGCAGGGTGCCGCTCGCCGCGACCTGCATGGCCAGGTTGGACACCACTCCGGTGGTGAAGTCACGCGAAGTGAGCCGCTCGGCGGCGTTGCCGACGAAGAAGCCCATCGCGCCCAGCCACTCGGACAGCAGCGGAGCCAGGTCCCGGGGAGCGATGCCCTCGCCCTCGGTCAACGCGTAGGCGTGCGAGACGCCGGCGAACAGTCCGTACATCGCGCTGAGCAGCGCCACGTCGTGCAGGGCGGCGTGCCCGGGGTCCTCCCCGACGAAGCGGGCCCCGGCCGGCACCTCCAGCGTTGCCCGGTGGGTGTCGAAGAGGGCCCGCGAGCCGCTGTAGAAGACGTACCCGCCGGCCTCCGGCACGCCGATCATGTCGGGAGTCGCCATGATTCCGCCGTCCGCGCAGCGGGCACCGCGGGACCCGGCCCAGGCGGCCCGGGCGCGGGCCTGCGCCGGGGTGCCGGTGGTGAGGTCGACGAGGTCCTTGCCGGTCAGGTCGATGCCGTCCAGGGTGGAGCGGACGCTCGCGTCGTCCAGCAGGCAGGTCACGACCAGCGTGTTCGCCGCGACCGCCGCGGCGGCGCTCGGGGCGACGGCGGCCCCCTCGGCCGCGAGTGGTCCGGCCTTGGCGGGAGTGCGGTTCCAGACGGTCAGGGAATGCCCGGCGGCGAGCCATGCACGGGCGAGGGCGGTGCCCATGTCGCCGAGTCCGAGCAGGGTGAGCGATTTCCGCGGTGTGGTGTCGGTCATGGCGTTTAGCCTGGTGGCAGGCAGTGCGGTGCTCAAGTACGCACTTCGGAGTGGGTGGTTACCCCGAGGTGAGCGAGCAGGTGGGGAGGGTGCGCGATGGCGGTGGCACGAAGGCCCGGTGCGGACCACTGCGGGATCGCCGCGGCGATGTCCGTGATCGACGGCAAATGGAAGGTGTCGCTCCTGTGGGAGCTGGAGCAGCGCCCGCGCCGCTTCGGCGAGCTGCGCCGGCTCGTCCCCGGTGTCTCCGAAAAGGTGCTCGCCGCCCAGCTGCGAGAGCTGGAGACCGACGGCATCGTGCACCGCGAGGTGTACGACGAGGTCCCGCCGCGCGTCGAGTACTCCCTGACCGCGCTCGGCCAGGACCTGAACGCGGCCCTGGAACCGCTCGGCGCCTGGGGTGCCCGGCACCTCCTGCCGGACCCGGTGTAGCGGGCCGGTGATCGGCCACCCGCCCCCGCCCGCCCGGGGCGGGCCCGTAGGATGCAGGGCAGCAAGTGCCAAGGCTGTCTCTCACTGCCCTTGAGTTCGCCCCGGTTCGGAGCTTCGGCGGGGGGCCGGAGTCGTGCAGCGGCTTGCGGAGCCACGACCGGCCACCGGGCCGAGGACCGACCAGCAGCGACCAGCAGTAGGGATACAGAGCAGTGACAGTCAGTACCGAGGGCCCGGCGACCGTGCTGCCCCCGGGCGGACCGGCCGCGCCCGCCCGCTCGATACCGGCCGCCCGGCGGGGCGTCGGCTCACGCGGTGGGCTCCTGCTCATCGAGGCACTCGTCGCGTTCGCCGCGGCGCTGGTGCTCCCGCTGCTCGCCCGCGGCTTCAAGCTCAACCCCCTGGACCGGATCGCGCAGGTCAGCGGCCTCGCCGCGATCCAGCTTCGGTTCGTTCTCCTCGGTCTGGTCTTCGTGGGCGCGGTGGCACTGGCCGTGCGGCTGCGCAAGGGCCGGCACTTCGACCTCGCCACCCGGTTCGCCTCCGCCGCACTCGCCGGTCTGGCCAGCGGCTTCGTCGCCGCCGGTGCCGTCGTCGCCCTCCACGGGACGCCCTGGCCGATGTTCGGCCTCAACGGCGACAGCGGCCGCATCGTCGAGTGGGCCCAGGCCGTGGCCAACGGCCGCCCCTCCGGTTCCCCCGTGTACCCGCCGGCCCCGCTCTACACCCTCGGCTACTACGCCGAGTGGTTCCGCGGCGGCAACACCGCATACGCCTTCAAGGACCTCCAGATCCTCGGCGCCGCGGCCTTCGGACCGCTGGTCTACCTGTGCTGGCGCATGCTGCTCGGCCCGCTCCGGGCCCTCGCCTTCGGCGTGGCCCCCGCCTTCGCGCTGATCGACGCCTACAAGCCCTATAGCCAGACCGTCCTCGTCGTACTGGTCCCGGTCCTGGTGGCGATGGTGGTCTCGCTCAGCCGCAGCGGCACCCAGGGCTGGCGGCCGCTCCTGCTCAAGGGCGCCGGCTTCGGCGCACTGCTCGGCGTCATGTTCCTCACCTACTCGGGCTGGTTCCTGTGGAGCGCGGCGGGCGTGCTGTTCGCCGCGCTGCTGTACTTCCCGTGGAGGGAGGGCCGGCTCGGCCGGATCAAGGGCGTGGCCTTCCTCGGCGCCAGCCTGGCGGCGTTCCTCGTGGTCGCCGGCCGCTACCTCGTGGTCATGCTGACCGAGGGGCAGACCACCAAGGACTACAACTTCCGGTTCGACAACTTCACCGACCCGGCGTACTACCTGATGTGGCGCACGGACATGCCCGGCAAGGTCGGCGAGTGGCCGCTGCCCGGCGAGTACGGTGGCGTCGGACTGTTCGCCCTGGTCACCTTCGTCGGCCTCGGCGCCGCGATCTGGCTGGGCATCCGCAAGCCGATGGTGGTCACCATCGCCGCCATGTTCATCAGCGCGTGGGTGATGCGCATGTACATCGCCTCGCACATGTACGAGACGCAGACCGTCCAGCTCTACACCCGCACGAACAACCAGCTGCTCTACTGCGGGCTGCTGCTGTGCGCGCTGGTGGTCCACCTGGTCTCGCTGCGGATGGCCGCGCGCCGGTCGCTGCCCGGAGCGCAATCGGAGCCCGCGCACACCACGCCGCCCGGGGCGGGCACCGGCTTCCCCGCGCGCGAGGGCGCAGTGATCGGGGCCCTGTGCGCCCTGCTGCTGCTCCTCGGCACCGTCTCCTCCTCGATGGCCGACCGCTACATGCCGGTCAAGGAGAACACGTACCGGATCCTGCCCTGGGTGTCGCACACCATCACGGAACAGGACGGCAGCTGCCCGAAGTACGCGCCCGGCGGGACGTGTTCCAAGGACGGCGACCAGAGCTGGCTCGGCTTCATCCGATGACTTCCAGGAGACCGATGACCTCCGCCCTGACGCGGCTGGCCGACTGGTCGGCCAGGACGCCCAAGCGGCTCTGGCTGCTCTCGTTCGCGCTGTTCTTCACCCTCACGGGCTCGTGGGCGGCCGCCAGCCCCCTGGGCAGCTCCCCCGACGAGCACGCCCACTTCATCCGCGCCGCCGCCGTGGCCAGGGGCCAGATCGGCGGAACCGAGGTGATGGTCCCGCACACGGTGGCCGGCATCGAGGGGCACTTCGCCGAGACCGGGGTGCAGCTCCCGGAGTGGTACCGCCAGCTGCCCACGGTGCACGAGTGCTACTCGTGGCGGGAGGCACAGCCCGCGTCCTGCGCGCCGCCGCTCGGCACCTCCGAGAAGACGGCGCAGGCCACCACGGCCGCAGGCCGCTACCACCCCGGCTACTACCTGGTGACCGGCTGGCCGAGCCTGCTCGTCGACGGCCCCAAGGGGCTGTATCTCATGCGCTTCATGTCGGCGCTGCTCTGCTCGGCGCTGCTGGCCAGTGCCGTGGTCACGGCCGCCGAATGGCGGCGGCGCTCGCTGGCGATGCTGGGCGTGTTCGCCGCGGCCACGCCCATGACGCTCTACATGTCCGGCATGGTCAACCCCAGCGGGGGCGAGATCGCCGCCGGGATCCTGGTGTGGACGGCCCTGCTGTCGATCGTCCTGTCGCCGGACCCCGCGCGGCTGAACCGCAGACTGGCCCGGCTCGGCATCGGCGGCCTGGTGCTGATCAACATCCGGCCACTCGGACTGATCTGGTTCGGCGGGGCGGTCGTCTTCTGCCTGTTCCTGACACAGCGGCGCGGACTGCTGGGCCAGGTGCTGCGCCGCAAGGCCCTGTGGCTCTGGACCGCCCTGCTGGGCCTGGCGACGGCGGGCGCCCTGCTCTGGGCGGCGAGGCACCCCGACAACTCGAAGATCGACATCCCCGACTCGCTGACCACGGGCGTCGCCGCGAAGAAGACCCTCGGCAACACCGAGGTCTACATCAAGCAGATGCTCGGCTTCTTCGGCTGGCTGGACACCCCTGCCCCGGCCCTCATGTACCTGGTGTGGATGGCCGTGCTCGCCACCGTCGTCGTGCTGGCACTCGTCCACGGCCGCGCACGCGAGGTGGTGGCGATGCTCGGCATGCTGGCCGCCGTCGTGATGGTGCCGGTGGTCGCGCAGGCCTCGCAGGCAGAGCGGATCGGCATGGTGTGGCAGGGCCGCTACCTGCTGCCCTTCGCCGTCGGCCTGCCGCTGATGGCCGTGGCCGTCTGCGCCACGCGCGCTCCCGACCGGGGCCTGCCGTGGCGGCGCCTGGTGGGCCTGTCCGTCGCCGCCCTCGCACTGGCCGACCTGGCCGCCTTCTACTGGACGCTGCGCCGGTTCGCCGTCGGCACCAAGGGGTCGTGGGTGGCCACCTCGGCGCACTGGGCCCCGCCCGGCGGCTGGGTCCTGTGGACCTGCGTGTACGCGGTGGCGGCCTTCGCCGTGCTGCTGCCCGCCCTGCTGCCCGACCGCGGGGCCGCGGCGCTGCCGGACCTCGACGCCCCGCGTCCGGACCGTCGCCGGCCCGTGCCCGAGCCGGCCTGACCCACCCTCTGAACCGCCCCGACCGGTGCCCCCGTCGGACCGCTGGGACGATCGGGGCGCTCACCACCGGGGCCGTGCGGTCATCCGCTTCGGCCGGCCGCGTGCCGCCCGGCGCGTACACGGCGGAGCGGCCGCGGCCGGGGCGCGAATGTGCTGCGGCGATCTTCACCGGCTCAGGACGCCCATCCGTCCGCGGCCTCCTTCAGCAGGGTCAGCAGGGCCGCGGCGGCCGGTGAGGGGGCGGCCCCGCGCGGGGTGGCCGCGTAGACCCCGCGGCGTGGGGTGTCGTCCGGGTGCAGCGGGACCAGCGCCAGGTCGGGCCGGACCGAGGAGGCGGCGAGCGCCGGGACGAGGGTGATGCCGAGCCCGGCCGCGACGAAGCCCTGCTTGGCGATCCAGTCGGCCGCGACGAAGCCGGTACGGGGGCGGAACCCGCCCGCCAGCGCGGAGTGCATGAGGGTCTCCTCGGGGCGGGTGCCGGCGGCGATCCACTCCTCGTCGGCCAGGTCGGCGAGCCGCACCCCGGCCCGGCCGGCCAGTCGGTGGCCGGCCGGCAGGGCCACGTACATCCCCTCGTCGAGCAGGTGGTGCGGGGTGCAGTCCCGGGGCGGCCGCCCGGAGGTCTCGGCGACGACGGCGAGGTCCAGCTCCCCGGTTGCGAGGAGGGCGAGGTGCTTGGCGGACGGCCCCTCGGTACGGGTGACCGTGACGGCGGGGTGGCGGGCCCGGAAAGCCGCCAGCGCACGCGGCAGCAGCGCGGCGTCCGCGGTGGAGAAGGAGCCGATCCGCAGCCGTCCGGCGCCCAGGGTGCGCAGCGCGTCGAGCTCGGCGCGGGCGGTCCGCAGGCGTTCCCCGACGGCCTCGGCGTGCGGGAGCAGGACGCGGCCGGCCTCGGTGAGGCGGACGCCGCGCGGAAGGCGGTCGAAGAGAGCGGCGCCCCACTCGTCCTCCAGGGTCTGGATCTGCCGGGAGACGGCGGACTGGGTGTAGCCCAGGGAGCGGGCGGCGGCGGTGAAGGAGGCCAGGCGGGCCACGCGCAGGAAGACCTCGTACAAGCTGTGCGGTGTCGGCATGTCAGCCATGCTAGACATTCGCTTGTCGCATGGATGGCCCGCGCCTAGCGTCGTGGGCATGGACACAACGCACCAGATCGCATTCCTCGGCCTCGGTCACATGGGCGCCCCGATGGCCCGTCACCTGCTGTCCCTGGGCTACGGGCTGACGGTGTGGAACCGGACGCCGCAGAAGGCGTGGCCGCTCGCGCGGGCCGGCGCGCAGTCCGCGGCGACACCCGCCGAGGCCGTCCGCCACGCGGACCTCGTCATCACGATGCTGGCCGATCCGGCGGCGCTGCGGGCCGTGGCGGAGGGCATGCTCCCCGCCCTGCGCCCCGGAGTCCACTGGATCGACGCCTCGACGGTCGGTCCGGAGGCGGTGGGGGAGCTCGCCGGGCGGCTGCCGGCAGGGGTGACGCTGACCGACGCGCCCGTGATGGGGAGCGTCGACCGGGCGGCGGCGGGGGAGTTGTGGGTCCTGGCGGGCGGTGACCCGTTGCCGGGCCCGGTCCGACGGGTCCTCGAAGCCCTCGGCGAGGTCACCGTGTGCGGCCCGGCCGGTTCCGGCGCGGCACTGAAGCTGGTGCTGATCAACGCGGCGGTCGGCGGGGTGGCCCTGGTGGCCGAGGCGCTGCGGCTGGGTGGGGCCCTGGGGCTGCCGGAGGAACTGGTCCGCGCGCAACTGGCCCGCGGACCGCTGGCGGGCGCGGTGGCCCGGGCCTATGCCGACACCGCGTACTTCCCGGTCGCCCTGGCCGCGAAGGACGTGGCCCTGGCCGCGGCCCACGCGCCGCTGCCGGTCTTGGAGTCCGTGCGCGCCGCGCTGGCGTCGCGCCCGGACCTCGCGGACCGTGACCTCTCCGCCCTGCGCCCCCGGCCGGTGGCGCAGGAGTTCGCCCGCGGTGCGAATCAGCGTGCATAAAATGCCGGTGTGATCTTCATTGTGGTGAAATTCTCCGTCAAGCCCGAATACGTCGACGCGTGGCCCGACAAGGTCGCGCCCTTCACCCGTGCCACCCGCGCCGAACCGGGCAACCTCTGGTTCGAGTGGTCGCGCAGCCTGGAGGAGCCGAACAGCTACGTCCTGGTGGAGGCCTTCCAGGACGACGCCGCCGAAGCGCACGTCAACTCCGCGCACTTCAGCGCCGCGCTGGAGACCATGCGGCCGATGCTGACCCGTACGCCCGAGATCGTCAGCACCACCATCGAGGGGGCGACCGGCTGGAGCGGGATGGGCGAGCTCCTGATCGACTAGTGCGGTGAGGTCGCGGACGGGCCCCGGGCGTCGGGGCCGCCCCGCAGCAGGGTCAGGAAGGCGCGGAAGGCGGCTGGCATGTCCACGGACTCGGGGGCCAGCAGCCACTGGTACTGCAGGCCGTCCATGACCGCCGTCAGCAGCGGGGCCGCCTGCTCCGGGGTGAGCCCCGAGGGCAGGCGGTCGCCGAACTCGGCGCGCAGTACCGCCGCCATCTCCCCGCGGACCTGGGCGTAGCGCTCGGTGAAGAACTCCCGGGCCGGGTGCCCGTCAGTGACGCTCTCGCCCAGCAGTGCCGAGAAGGTCTGCACGATGCCCGGGCGCATCGCGTTGTAGTCCACCAGGGAGGCCAGCAGGTCCAGGCGCCAGGTGTCCGCCGCGGCACGCGAGCCGCCGCCGGTGTCCCAGCGGTCGCGCTCCTCCAGCACGGCGACGAGCAGCGCCTCCTTGGTCGGGAAGTAGTGCAGCAGTCCCTGCTGGGTCAGGCCCACGCGCTCGGCGACCGTGCCCAGGGACGCCCCCCGGTATCCGCGCTCCGCGATCACCTCGACGGCGGCGCGGACGATCTCCCCGCGGCGCTCCTCACTCCTCGCCCTGGCCATGGCCATGGCACCCCTTCCGTCCACTTCCTCGGCGGGACCGTAGGAGGACGGTACGGCATTCTGAAATTACGAAAACATAACGAACCCTACCGCTTGCCAGGTAACAGGTCCACGATGGGGCTCCGCACAGCGCCGCACCGCGCAACCGCACGCTCTCGACGAGGAGGCACGGCCGTGACCGATGCCGATCAGGTCCGCGATCAGATACGGGACGCCGCCGTGGAGGCGGCGCTCGGCACGCTCGACCTCGACACCAAGACCCTGCTCCTGGCGGGTCAGGACATGTGGTCCCTGCCCGCGATCCCCGCCATCGGGCTTCAGTCCCTGGTCATGTCCGACGGGCCCGTCGGGGTCCGCGGTGTGCGCTGGACGGCCGACGACCCGTCCCTCGCCCTGCCGTCCCCGACATCCCTCGCCGCCGCCTGGGACCCCGAGCTCGCCCGCCGAGCGGGCCGGCTCCTCGCCCAGGAGGCCCGCCGCAAGGGCGTCCACGTCCTGCTCGCGCCCACCGTCAACCTGCACCGCTCGCCGCTGGGCGGCCGGCACTTCGAGTGCTACTCCGAGGACCCGTACCTCACCGGGGCCGTCGGCAGCGGCTATGTCAGCGGCGTCCAGGACGGCGGCGTCGGCACCACCGTCAAACACTTCGTCGGCAACGACGCCGAGACCGAGCGGTTCACCGTCGACAGCGTCATCGCCCCGCGCCCGCTGCGCGAGCTCTACCTGGCGCCCTTCGAGGCCATCGTCGAGGGCGCCCGCCCGTGGGGCGTCATGACCGCCTACAACCAGGTCAACGGCACGACGATGACCGAGCACCGTCACCTGGTGAACGAGGTCCTGCGCGGTGAGTGGGGCTTCGACGGCTGCAACATCTCCGACTGGATGGCCGCCCGCTCCACCACCGGCGACATCACGGGCGGCATGGACGTGGCCATGCCCGGCCCGGCCACCGTCTACGGTCCCGCCCTCGCCGAGGCCGTCCGCGCCGGGGAGGTGCCCGAGTCCGCCGTCGACGACGCCGTGCGCAACGTCCTGCGGCTGGCCGCCCGGGTCGGAGCGCTGGAGGGCGCCCCGGCCGTCGTCGAGACCGCCCCGGCCCCGGTCGACGGACAGGCGCTGGCCCGGGAGCTCGCCACCCGCGGTTTCGTCCTCGTGCGCAACGAGGACGGCGCCCTGCCGCTGGACGCCCCCTCCGGGCGCACCGTCGCCCTCCTCGGGGCCGCCGCGCGCGACGCCCGGGTGCTCGGCGGCGGCAGCGCCACCGTCTTCCCCGAACGCGTCGTCTCCCCCCTCGACGGACTGGCCGCGGCCCTCCCGGCGGGGGCCCTGACCTACGCCGTCGGAGCCGACCCCTCCGAGGAACCCACCCCCGCGGACCAGGGATTCGAGCTCGTCGCCGTGTGCCGGGACGCCTCCGGGGCGATCCTCGGCGAGGGCCGCCTGCCCACCGGCCAGGTCCAGTGGATCGGCGACGACCTGCCCGCGGGCGCCACGTACGCGACGATGGCCAGCATCGAGGTCCGCGGCACGTTCGTACCGCGCGAGAGCGGCGAGCACACCTTCGGCACCCGCGGACTCGGCGCCTTCTCCCTCGCGGTGGGCGGCCGGCGGCTCTGGAGCGGCGTTCAGGAGATGGGCGACGAGGCCGACCCCTTCGAGGCCTTCTTCGGGGCGCCCAGCGAGCGGGCCCGCGTCACCCTCGCCGAGGGCGAGCCCGTGGAGGTGTCGCTGACCTACCGGGTCCCCGACATGACCGCCATGCCGCTCAAGGCCGTCATGTTCTCCCTGCTCCACCTCGGCCCGCGGCGCGACCCCGACGAGCTGATCGCCGAGGCGGTGGCGGCCGCCCGCGCCGCCGACACCGCCGTCGTGGTCGTCGCCACCACCGAGCGCGTGGAGTCGGAGGGCTTCGACCGCGGCGACCTCGCCCTCCCGGGCCGCCAGGACGACCTGGTGCGGGCCGTCGCCGCCGCCAACCCCCGCACCGTGGTGGTCGTCAACGCCGGCTCCCCGGTGGAACTCCCGTGGCGCGAGGACGTCGCCGCCGTCCTGCTGACCTGGTTCCCCGGGCAGGAGGGCGGGGCCGCACTGGCCGACGTACTCCTCGGGGAGGCCGAGCCGGGCGGCCGGCTGCCCACCACCTGGCCCGCGCGGCTGGCGGACGCGCCCGTCACCGAGGTCGTCCCCACCGACGGGCGCCTGGAGTACGTCGAGGGCCTGTTCATCGGGTACCGGGCCTACGAGAAGCACGGCGTCGCTCCCGCCTACCCCTTCGGCCACGGCCTCGGCTACACCGACTGGGCGTACGAGTCCCTGGAGGCCACCGCCGACTCCGTACGGGTCCGCGTCACCAACACCGGCTTGCGGCCCGGCCGCGAGGTCGTCCAGGTCTACCTGGCGCCCGTCGCCACCGCGTCCGGTGGCGCGCAGAACACGACGCCGGAGCGTCCGGCGAGCTGGCTCGCCGGCTTCGCGAGCGTCGCAGCGGGCCCCGGCGAGAGCGTCGAGACCGAGATCCCGCTGCCCGCCCGGGCCTTCGAGATCTGGGACGAGGAGGCCCGCGGCTGGCGGCGGATCGGCGGCGCCTACGAGGTCCGCGTGAGCCACGCGCACGGCGACACGCGGCTCACGACGGTGCTCGACATCGCATGACACACCGGATGGCCGGAAATCACCCCTGAAAGCCGGTCCGGGGGCGGGCCCTGACTCCCGCCCCCGGACCCTGCGCGCACCGGAGGGTCAGCGCGGCGGTTCGGCCGCCGTCACCTGGCGGTGCGCCAGTTCCGCCAGCCGCGCCTGCCCGTCCTTGCCCGGGTGGAACCAGTCCCAGCGACTCAACTGCTCGGCCGCGAAGGGGTACCGGAACACCGCGCCGCCGTCGTAGCGGCACAGGGCGTCCCGGCCGCAGACCTCGCGCAGCACCTCGTTGTACTCCACGACCCGTGCCCGCACCTGCTCGCGCCTGGCCGTGGCCGCCGCGGCCGGCGACAGCGGATCGGCGAGCATCGACTGGCAGATGCCCAGCTTCCAGACCTGCCGCACCATCGGGAGGTCCTTGCCCTGCTCCCACAGCCGCTGCAGGTCGGGCACGCTGGAGACGTACACCTGGGTGGCCGGGGACGCGGCCCGCAGCTGTGTCATGGCCTGCTCGAAGCCGGACCGGAACTCCGCCACCGGGGTCATCGACGAAGCAGTGGGCCGGCAGGCGTCGTTCGACCCCACCATCACCGTGACCAGGTCGGGCCTGTGCGCGGCGGCGGAGGTCAGCTGGGCCGGCAGGTCCGCCATGCGCGAGCCGGTCACCGCGTAGTTCCAGCTGCGCTCGGGCACCGCGGCCTCCCCGAGCAGCCGGGCGGCGAGGGAGCGGACGGCGGGGTCGCTGCCGGTGGCCCAGGAGACCTCGGGGCAGTCGGCGAGGACCGAACAGGCGTCGAAACCACGCGTGATGGAGTCCCCCGTGGCCGCGATCGAGGTGGGTGCCGTGTTCCACCGGGGGGCGGACCGCGATCCGCGCTCGCCCGGGTCGGCCGACCCGCCCGACTGGCACCCCGTCAGAGCCCCGGCCAGCACCGCGACCGCCGCGCCCGCGCCCGCGAGGGTGCGGCGCGCGCGGCAGCGTGCTGCGGTCCTGCGCATGGGAACGACCCCTCCTTGTCGCCCCCGTGCCGTCCAGGGGGTCCTGCTGAGTGAAAGCTCTGTGTTTACCGGCCCCGGAGCGACCGTACGTCACACCGGGACCCCTGACGCACGGTAGCTTTTTCCCGTGGCGTTTCGGCCGCAGGTCCCGTTGCGCAATGTCAAATAATTTCCGTTACATTACATCACGTCACAAACTGTCCGTTTTCTGGAGTTTATTCCCGACCTCGTCCACCACTGGAGGTCCCGGTGACGACACGTGGAGTTCTGTACGTGCATTCCGCACCGCGCGCGCTCTGCCCGCACGTGGAATGGGCCGTAGCGGGCGTGCTCGGGGTGCGGGTGAACCTCGACTGGATCAGGCAGCCCGCCTCCCCGGGCACCTGGAGAGCCGAGTTCTCCTGGCGGGCCGAAGCGGGCACCGCTTCGAAACTCGCCTCCGCGCTGCGCGGCTGGCACCTGCTGCGCTTCGAGGTGACCTCGGAGCCCTGCCCGACCGCCGAGGGCGAGCGCTACAGCTCCACACCGGAGCTCGGCATCTTCCACGCCGTCACCGGCCTGCACGGCGACATCCTGATCCCGGAGGACCGGCTGCGCGCCGCGCTGGCCCGGTCCGTCCGCGGTGAGACCGATCTGGAGGCGGAGATCGCCGAACTGCTCGGCAAGCGGTGGGACGACGAACTGGAACCCTTCCGCCACGCGGGCGAGGGCGCGCCCGTCCGCTGGCTCCACCAGGTGGTCTGACCCCTGCCCCTGCCCCTGCCCCGGCCCCCTGACCCGCTCCGTCCGACGCGAAAGGCCCACCCGGAATCAACCGGGTGGGCCTTTCGCGGTGCTCGGACGGCGAGCACCGCGACCATCGGCCGGCAACCGCCGCGGCGGGCGGCGCCGGCTCGGACGTACTAGACGGTGCGGAACGCCAGGGTGACGTTGTGGCCGCCGAAGCCGAAGGAGTTGTTGATCGCGGAGATCGGGCCGTCGGCGGGCAGCTTGCGCGGCTCGCCCACGACGATGTCCGCGTCGATGTCGTCGTCCAGCGCGTCGACGTTGATCGTCGGCGGAGCGATGCGGTGGTACAGCGCCAGCACGGTGGCCACGGTCTCGATACCGCCGGCGCCGCCCAGCAGGTGACCGGTCATCGACTTGGTCGCGGAGATCGCGATGTGGTCGAGGTCGTCGCCGAGGACCTTGCGCAGGGCCTTGATCTCCGCCGTGTCACCCTGCGGGGTGGACGTGGCGTGCGCATTGACGTGGACCAGCTCGGCCGGGTCGAGACCCGTGTTGTCGAGCAGGTTCTGCACCGCGGCCGCGACGCCGCGGCCGGTCGGCTCCGGCTGCGCGATGTGGTGGCTGTCCGCGGACAGGCCCTGGCCCAGCACCTCGCAGTAGACCCGGGCACCGCGCTTCGCGGCGTGCTCGGCGGACTCCAGGATGACGACGCCCGCGCCCTCGCCCAGGACGAAGCCGTCACGGGCCTTGTCGTAGGGCCGGGAGGCAGTCTGGGGGCTCTCGTTGTTCTTCGACATCGCCATCATGTTGGCGAAGGCGGCGATCGGCAGCGGGTGGATCGCCGCTTCGGTGCCGCCCGCGACGACCACGTCGGCGCGGCCGGTGCGGATCATCTCGACGGCGTAGCCGATGGCCTCGGCGCCGGACGCGCAGGCGCTGACCGGAGTGTGCACGCCCGCCTGGGCGTTGACCTCCAGGCCGACGTTGGCCGACGGGCCGTTCGGCATGAGCATGGGGACCGTGTGCGGGGAGACCCGGCGCACGCCCTTTTCCTTCAGTACGTCGTACTGGTCGAGCAGAGTGGTGACACCGCCGATGCCGGAGGCGATCACGGTGCCCAGGCGGTCGGGCGCGACGGACTCGTCCTCGCCCGCCGGAGCGGTGTAGCCGGCGTCGGCCCACGCCTCGCGGGCCGCGATCACGGCGAACTGCGCCGAGCGGTCCAGCTTGCGGGCCAGCGGCCGGGGCAGGACCTCACTGGGGTCCACGGCTACCGGAGCGGCGATGCGTACCGGGAGTTCGGCGAAGCGCTCGCCCTCCAGGGGCTTGACGCCGGAGCGGCCGGCGAGCAGACCTTCCCAGGTCGAAGCGCTGTCGCCACCCAGCGGAGTGGTTGCGCCGATACCGGTGACGACCACGGTGCGATTGGTCGGGCTCACAGGAATTCTTTCTCCACGTCTCAGAGGGTGCTGAATTGTCACGGCGCCACCGCCGGGTGGCGACAAACGCTCGTCAGGCTCAGGCCTGGTGCTTCAGGATGTAGTCCGCGGCGTCGCCGACCGTCTTGAGGTTCTTGACGTCCTCGTCCGGGATCTTGACGTCGAAGCGCTCTTCGGCGGCGACGACGACCTCGACCATGGACAGGGAGTCGACGTCCAGGTCGTCGGTGAAGGACTTGTCGATCTCGACGTCCTCGACCGGGATGCCCGCGATCTCGTTGACGATCTCGGCGAGGCCCTCGACGATCTCCTGCTGCGTGGCGGCCATGTGGCGCTCCTTCTCTGGGTAACTGGGTAGAAAGACCGGGATGCGGATCCCGGCCCTAGGGGAGGGTAACGACCGTCGCGGCGTAGACGAGCCCCGCCCCGAAGCCGATGACGAGCGCGGTGTCGCCGCTCTTCGCCGCTCCGGTCGCCAGGAGCCGCTCCATGGCGAGCGGGATCGAGGCGGCCGACGTGTTGCCGGTGGTCTCCACGTCACGGGCGACCGTCACGTGCTCCGGCAGCTTCAGAGTCTTCACCATCGAGTCGATGATCCGCATGTTCGCCTGGTGCGGGATGAAGACGTCCAGGTCCTCTGCGGTGATCCCAGCGGCGTCGAGCGCCTGCTGGGCCACCTTGGCCATCTCGAAGACGGCCCAGCGGAAGACCGCCTGGCCCTCCTGCGTGATGGCCGGGAACTTCTCTCCGGCGTCCTTGCCGAGGTACTCGTCCCACGGCACGGTCTGCTTGATCGTCTCCGACTTGTCGCCCTCCGAACCCCACACCGTGGGGCCGATGGCCGGCTCGGCCGAGGGGCCGACGACGACCGCGCCGGCTCCGTCGCCGAACAGGAAGGCCGTCGCGCGGTCCTCCAGGTCCGTGAGGTCCGAGAGCCGCTCCACGCCGATGACGAGGACGTACTCCGCGGAACCCTCCACCACCATGCCCTTGGCAAGGGTCAGGCCGTAGCCGAAGCCGGCACAGCCCGCGGAGATGTCGAAGGCGGCAGGCTTGACCGCGCCGATCCGGTGCGCGATCTCGGTCGCGACGGCCGGGGTCTGCTTGAAGTGCGAGACCGTGGAGACGATCACCGCACCGATCTGCTCGGGTCCGACACCGGCGTCGGCCAGCGCCTTGCCCGCGGCTTCCACCGACATGGCCGAGACGGTCTCCTGGGGCGAGGCCCAGTGCCGGGTCGCGATGCCGGAGCGGGAGCGGATCCACTCGTCGGAGGAGTCGATGGTCTCGAGGATGACCTCGTTGGGCACCACACGGGTCGGGCGGTAGCCGCCGACACCGAGGATGCGGGCGTAGGGGGAGCCCTTGGCCGGCTTGATCTTGGACATGCTGTAGGGGCTCCTTCTCTCAGGCCGTCAGTTCGGCGACCAGCGCCGCGGCCTTCTCGAGATCGTCCGGGGTCTTCAGCGCCACGCTCGGTACGCCCTTCAGCGCGCGCTTGGCCAGACCCGTCAGAGTGCCGCCGGGGGACAGCTCGATGATCCCGGTGACACCCAGCTCGGCGAACGTCTCCATGCACAGGTCCCAGCGGACCGGGTTCGCGACCTGGCCGACCAGTCGGGCGACGACGTCGGCGCCCGTGGTGACGACGAGGCCGTCCTTGTTCGAGACGTACTTCAGGGCCGGGTCGGTCGGGGAGAGCGCCTCGGCGGCCTTCTCCAGCTCGGCGACCGCAGGGGCCATGTGGTGCGTGTGGAAGGCGCCCGCGACCTTGAGGGGAACGACCTTCATGGAACCCTCGGGCTTGTCGGCCTGCAGGGCTTCGATCTGCTCCATCGTGCCGGCGGCCACGATCTGGCCCGCGCCGTTGATGTTGGCCGGGGTCAGGCCGAGCTTCTCAAGGTGTGCGACGACGACGGCGGGTTCCCCGCCGAGCACCGCGGCCATGCCCGTCTCGATGACGGCGGCGGCCTCCGCCATGCCCAGCCCGCGGGTCCGGACGAACGACAGCGCGTCCCTCTCGGGCAGCACGCCGGCGATGGCCGCGGCGGTGATCTCACCGACGCTGTGACCGGCGACGGCGCCGAAGGCCGAGGTCGACCCCAGCGCGGAGGCCGAGAGCAGACCGGCGGCGACCAGCAGGGGCTGGGCGACCGCGGTGTCGCGGATCTCCTCGGCGTCGGCCGTCGTGCCGTATCGGGCGAGGTCCAGGCTGATGGCCTCGGACCACTCGGCGACGCGGTCAGCGGCACCGGGGAGGTCGAGCCAGGGAGTCAAGAAGCCGGGCGTCTGAGCGCCTTGGCCGGGAGCGACGAGTACGAGCACCCTCACACTCTCTCTTGTGGATGGTCCCTGCCGCCCGTGGGGACAGGGACCAAGAACCGTCGGGGTAATTGTTGATGTCCCACAAAAGTCTAGGACTGTGTGTCACCGTCGGCCAGACGCCCCAGAATCAGGGCGATCCGCAGGGTGAACGCCGATCGGACATCGGACGGCGACCAGCCGGTGACGTCGGTCACACGTCGCAGCCGGTAGCGCACCGTATTGGGGTGCACGAACAGCATCCGGGCCGCCCCTTCGAGGCTGCTCGCCTGCTCCAGATAGACGCTCAACGTCTCCAGCAGTGCTGACCCCGCCTCCTCAAGCGGTCTGTAGATCTCCTCCACCAGTTGTTCCCTGGCAGCCGGATCGGAGGCGATCGCGCGTTCCGGCAGGAGATCATCCGCCAGGACCGGCCGCGGAGCGTCCTGCCACGCCGTACAGGCCTTCAGTCCGGCCGCCGCGGCCTGCGCCGACTTCGTCGCGTTCAGCAGATCGGCGACCACCGGACCGGCCACGACCGGACCCGCCGCGAACGGCCCGATCAGGGACTTCGCCACCTGCATCGGGTTGTCGCTGCCGCCCGCGATGACGACCAGACGGTCTCCGAGCACGCCCGTCAGGACCTGGAGCTTGTGGTGGCGGGCCGCCCGTCTGATCGCCTCGACCGTCAGCTCGCTGTCGCCCTCCGGCGCGGTGCCGAGCACCACGCACACGTGCTCCGGGGAGTTCCAGCCCAGCGCCGCCGCCCGCGACAGCGCGCCCTCGTCGGCCTCGCCGGACAGCACCGCGTTGACGACCAGGGACTCCAGCCGGGCGTCCCACGCGCCGCGTGCCTCGGCGGCCTGTGCGTACACCTGGGCCGTCGCGAAGGCGATCTCCCGCGCGTAGACCAGCAGCGCCTCGCGCAGGGTCGACTCGTCGCCGGGGGCGGCCACCTCCTCGATCGCGGCCTCCATGACCTCGATCGTGGTGCGGACCATCTCGACCGTCTGACGCAGGGTGATCGCCCGGGTCAGCTCGCGTGGAGCGGTACCGAAGACGTCGGTGGAGATCGCCTGCGGGGTCTCCGGATGCCGGAACCACTCGGTGAAGGCGGCGATGCCGGCCTGCGCGACCAGACCGATCCACGAGCGGTTCTCGGGTGGCATGGCCCGGTACCACGGCAAGGTCTCGTCCATGCGCGCGATCGCGTTGGCGGCGAGTCGGCCGGAGGACTTCTCCAGGCGGCGCAGGGTCGCGGCGTGCGGATGGGCGGGAGCGGGATGCGCGGCGTGTGTGGCGGGCGAATGCTCACGTTCGGGTTGGGGCACGGGACAAGACTGCCTTATCGGGAGGGCTGCGCCGAGTCCGGTCCCGTGTCCGGGCCCGGGTCCGCCCCACCGCTGGGACTACCGTGGCCCTCATGATTGATGTACGCCGCGGCGCCGACCGGTACGAGGGAGGGGACCCGGCCGCCGGGATCACCACCCGGCACGCCTTCTCCTTCGGCTCCTTCTACGATCCGGACAACCTGCGCTTCGGCCCCGTCCTGGCCTGCAACGAGGAGGCCCTCGCGGCCGGCGCGGGCTTCGACGAGCACCCGCACAGCCACACCGAGATCGTGACCTGGGTGATCGAGGGCGAGCTCACCCACCAGGACACCACCGGCGAGGAGAGCGTGGTCCGGCCGGGGGACGTGCAGCGGCTCAGCGCCGGGTCCGGGGCACGCCACGTGGAGCGCAACGACGGCGACCGGCCGCTGCGCTTCGTGCAGATGTGGCTCTCGCCGCTCGCCGCGGGTGGCGAACCCTCCTACGAGGTGCTGCGGGACGTCTCCGACGGCACGCCCTACGAGGTCCCCGCCGCCGGCGCCGCCCTGCACGTACGCCGCCCCGGGGCGGGAGAGCGGGTCGCCGTACCGGCCGCCGAGCGGGTGTACCTGCACGTGGTCCGCGGCGACCTGCGCCTGGACGGGACGGAGCTGGGCCCCGGCGACTCGGTGCGGATCACCGCCGAGAAGGGGCTGGAGATCGTCGCCGGGTCCCCGGGGGAGCTGCTGATGTGGGAGCTGCCGGGCTAGAGGCCGCTCAGGCGGAGCGCAGTTCGGTCAGGACCGCGTCGGTGAACGGGGTCCAGGCCTCGACCGCCCACGGGCCGAAGGGGCGGTCCGTCAGCGCCACGCACGCGGCGCCCGCGTCCGGGTCCACCCACAGGAAGGTGCCGGCCTGGCCGAAGTGGCCGAAGGTGCGCGGGGAGGAGGTCAGGCCCGTCCAGTGCGGGGACTTGCCGTCGCGGATCTCCATGCCGAGCCCCCAGTCGTTGGGGGACTGGCTCCCGTACCCCGGCAGGACGCCCCTGAGCCCCGGGTGGACGACCGAGGTGGCCTCGGCCACCGTGCGGACGTCGAGCAGCCGGGGCGCCTGCAGCTCGGCGGCGAAGCGCAGCAGGTCGGAGACGGTGGAAACGCCGTCCTTGGCGGGCGACCCGTCCAGCGTGGTCGAGGCCATGCCCAACGGCTCGAAGACGGCCTGGTGCACGTACTCCGCGAAGGGGATGCCGGTGGCCTTGGCGATGTGGTCGCCCAGCACCTCGAAGCCGGCGTTCGAGTACAGCCGGCGCGTACCGGGCGCGGCCGCCGCGCGGTGCTCGTCGAAGGCCAGGCCGCTGGTGTGCGCCAGCAGGTGACGGACCGTCGACCCCTCGGGTCCGGCCGGTTCGTCCAGCTCGATCGCCCCTTCCTCGTGGGCGACCAGGGCGGCGTACGCGGCCAGCGGCTTGGTGACCGAGGCCAGCGCGAAGCGGTGGCCGACGGGCCCGTGCGCGCCGGCGAGGCTCCCGTCGGCGCGCACGACGGCCGCCGCGGCGGTGTCCACGGGCCAGGTCTCGATGATCCGCAGGCTTTCCATGCCGCTCACGGCCTCCTTGCTGTCCATGCGGCCGAGCCTACTTGCTTGGAGTGCACTCAAGGGTTCTAGCGTGGGGCCATGAGCGAGAGCCGGGGCCCGAGCCTGACGCAGACGCGGTACACGATCAGCGAGGTGGAGGCCCGGACCGGTCTGAGCCAGCACACCTTGCGCTGGTACGAGCGGATCGGCCTGATGCCGCACGTGGACCGCTCCCACTCGGGCCGGCGCCGGTTCACCGACAAGGACCTCGACTGGCTGGGCTTCGTGGGGAAGCTGCGCGCCACGGGATGTCGGTGGCGGACATGGTCCGCTACGCCGAGCTGGTCCGCGAGGGCGATCACACCGCCGAGGCACGCCGTGAACTGCTGGAACGCACCCGGAGCGAGGTGCGGGCACGGCTGGCGGAGCTGACGGACGCACTGGCCGTACTGGACTACAAGATCGACATGTACGCGATGGAGAAGGTCTCGGGGAAGGGACGGCAATGACGGAGCACGGCGACGCCATGGCGCAGGTCGAGCTGGGCGGGGGCGGCCCGCTGGTCGGCGTCCAGGGCCTGGGGTGCATGGGCATGAGCGAGTTCTACGGGGACACCGACGAGGCGGCCGCCCGGGAGACCCTGGCGGCGGCGCTGGCCGCCGGTGTCACCCTCTTCGACACGGCGGACGTCTACGGCCGCGGCCGCAACGAGGAGTTCCTGGCCCCGTTCGTGGCCGCACACCGCGACGACATCACCCTGGCGACGAAGTTCGCCATAGAGCGCACCGACGACCCCGCCCACCGGGGCGTCCGCAACGACCGCGGGTACGTCCGCGCCGCCGTCGAGGGCAGCCTGCGACGGCTCGGCGTGGACGTCATCGACCTCTACTACATGCACCGGCGCGATCCGGCCGTGCCGCTCGCCGAGTCGGTGGGGGCCATGGCCGAGCTGGTGCAGGAGGGCAAGGTGCGCCACCTCGGACTCAGCGAGGTCACCGGCGCGGAGCTGCGCGAGGCACACGCCGTGCACCCGATCGCGGCGCTCCAGTCGGAGTGGTCGCTGTTCAGCCGGGACGTGGAACGCAGCGCGGTGGCCGCGGCGGCGGAGCTGGGGGTGGCCTTCGTGCCCTACTCCCCGCTCGGCCGGGGCTTCCTGACCGGGGCCTTCACGGACGCCTCAGCGGAGCTGTCGCAGGACGACTTCCGCCGCCACCAGCCGCGGTTCACCGGCGGCAACGCGAAGGCCAACGCGGCGCTGCTGGCCCCGGTCCGGGAGATCGCGGCGCAGCTGGGCGCGAGTCCCGCGCAAGTCGCCCTCGCCTGGGTGCACGGGCGGGCGGCGGTGCACGGGCTGACCGTGGTCCCGATCCCGGGCACCCGTCGGGCGGAGCGACTGCGCGAGAACACCGCGGCGGCCCGGATCACGCTCACGCCGGCGCAGCTGGCGTTGCTGGAGCCGATCGCGGCGCAGGTCGCGGGGGACCGCTATCCGGACATGACCTTCACCTCGGCGGCCCGGGAGGCGTAGCGGCCGTCGGCCTCAGGGGTGTCGGGCCCGCAGCACCGCGAAGGCGCCCGAGAGGGCGAGCGCGGCCAGGACCGCCTCGATCACCGGATCGTCCGTCACGTGTCGTCCCCCTCGAAGTGTTGGTCCAGTACGGAAGTGAAGAGCGCGGCCACGTCGTCTCGTTCCATCCCCGCGGCGCTCGCCCGCCGTGCCCAGTGGGCCAGTTCCCCGCGCAGGGGCGAGTCGGCCGGGGCGCCCGCCAGGGACCTGTGCACGAAGGTGCCCATGCCCCGGCGGGCCTCCACCAGGCCCTCGCGCTCCAGCTTCCGATAGGCCTTGAGCACCGTGTTCGGGTTGATGGCCGTCGCCTCGACGACCTCGCGCGCGGTGGGCCGGCGGATCAGGGGGTGGGCTCCGGCCGTGATCCGCCGGACACGCGCTAGCGGGACCCGGCGGTGAAGCGGTCCCGCAGGGTCGTGTACTCGCCGTCGGTCAGCAGGCCGGCCGAGTAGAGCTCGCTCAGGTGCCGGAGCCGTTCGTCCCCCGAGCGGCCGCGGGCGGCGCCGACCGGGGTCCGGCCGCGTGTGGCGGCGAGGACGGCCGCGGCGAAGGGCAGCGACTCGTGCACCGCCCCGTAGCCCACGCCGAAGACGGCCGTCGCGAGGTCGTGGTCCGGGCGGGGGTCGGCCGGGGTCTGCTGGGGTTCCCGCAGCAGCAGCCGCAGGTGGCCGCCGGTGCCGCCGGGAGAGCGCCACTCGACGCCGGTGAGCTCGGCCAGCGGGTAGGACTGGTCGCCCGCCTTCCACTTCGTGCCGGTCGCGCCGGTGCGCGACCAGTGGAAGCCGACCGCGGAGCCGTCGAAGCCGACCCTCGCGTCGTACGCCTTCAGCTGCAGCGGCGGCTGCGGTACGTCGACCAGGAAGCGCGGGGCCGGCTCGGCGGCCTCCGGCCCGAGTCGGGCGCGCAGGGCGGCGGCGAACGCCTCGGCCGATGCCGCCCGGTCACCGGGCAACACCATCCGGTACGGGTCGCACGCCTCCTTGAGCTGTCCGGCGGCGGCCTCCATGAGCGGGTCCGCACCCGGGCGCGGGACGGCGCGCAGGACCACCGTGTCCCGCCTTCCGGCGGCCACGGTCACGGCCGACACCGCTTCCAGGGGTATTCGGCGCGACCCCAGCGCCTGCCACAGCCTCGGTGTGCGCAGCCCCCGTGTGAAGCGGATGAGCACCGAGTCCGAGTCGAACTCCCAGACGGCATGATTTCCGGCCAGTACGTCACCCATGCGCCACATGGTAAAGGGAGCCACCCCCGTGCGTCCCCCTCGATGCTGTGGCCGATTTCCGCACCTCTACGCGCGTCGGTCCTGCTCGGCCCCGGAAATTCCACGGCGGCACGCGTCGTCGCCGGTGGCGCACACGACGGAATCGAACGCGCCGGTTCCGATTCTGGCGAAGTTGGCCATCGACTCCGTACCTGGCGCGAAATAGCCGGTGTGGTTCCTGGCCCTGGCCGACGACAGCAGCCGCGCGCCGAACTCCGGGGACACCGGGTCGGCACCGTGGCCCACGCCGCCGACCTCCAGGTGCGGCACGTCGGCGATCCAGTCGCCCTCGTCGCGCGTCGCCCAGACGCGCGCCGACGTCCGCAGGCCCGCGACGTTCTCCGCCCGCATGCCGGGACTGCCTGCGACGACCACGTCCGTCACGCGCCGGGGCAGCTCGTGCGCGGCGACCCCGCACACCACCGACCCGTAGCTGTGGCAGAACAGCGCCACGCTGGAGTTCCCGGGCAGGGACACCGTCAGGGCCTTCAGCCGGACGGCGCCGTCGAAAGCCATCCGCCCCGTGGCGGCGTCCACACCGACCCCGGCGGGGGCGGTGTAGCCCGCCCAGGCGATGACCGCCGTCCGGCTCTTCGGCGCGGCCGTCCGCTCGGTCTCGTACAAGGCCTCGGCCATGCCGACGGGCGAGGTCAGCCGGCGCTGGGTGCGCTCGAAGGTGAGGAGGTCGGTGTCCACGCCGGGAACGATCACCGAGACCCGCTCGGCGCCGTCGAGGTCGCCGAAGACCTCGGCCGCCCGACCGCCGCCGGTGGGGTCGAACGCGAGGATCTGGCGGCCGGGTTCGGCGAGCGAGGCGAAGCGGTGGGAGCGCCGGGCGGCCTCGGCCCGGTCGGCCGGGGTCAGCGCGACGTCGTGGCTGCGGGCCTCCTCCACCAGCCGGGCCTTCTCCAGCCCGCGCCGGTTGGCCCGGTAGCGGGTGTCGACCGGTACGCCGTCGAGGTTGCCGACGACGAGCGGGTAGCCGTCGGCGAGGCGGGCCCGCTGCGCGCCGTCGAGGCCCGCGAAGAAGCGGGCCACCGTCCGCACGGGGGCGTCCGCCGGCGGCACCGGCCGGCCGTCCAAGTGCGCCTTGGACCAAGCGTCGAGAGCGGTGACGCGCAGCGGCGTGCCCCCCTCGGGGCGGTGCACGGCCGTCCAGCCGGTGGTCGCCAGCATGATCAGGACGACCGTCAGCGCGAGCAGGGTGCGCAGGGCGGCCGGGCGCGGGTCGGCGCCTGGAACGGTGGAGTGGGCGAGGCCGGGCAGATTCACTGGGACCAGCGTAGGAGACCGATTCCGGGCCTGGCGCGCCGGGTGACGGGGGTCACGCCCGACCGTGCGACCCCGCGCCGGGCGGACCGGCTGCCGCGACACCTCGGGTGAAAGATCCGAAATGTCACTTCGTCGGGGTGGCTCGTCGCCACCGCCCCGCCAGAGCTGGGCCGATGCTGTCGAGATGGCTGTCCGCCAGCCGGCGGAGCGCCTGCACACTCGTCTCGTCCCCCTGTCCCCAGAGCCGCCCCGTGACCCTCATCACCCCGAAGAACGAGGCGGCGGCCACCCGGGACCGCGGGTCGGCGTCCACGTCCAGGCCCTCCCGCGCGGCGACCAGCCGGGAGACCCGCTCCTCCAGCTCGGTGGAGCGCCGCAGGTGCACGGCGAGCAGGGCCGGGGTGGACTCGATCAGGCGGTAGCTGCGCAGGTAGAGGTCGACCGGGACCACCCCGCAGAGGGCGTCGTCGAGCGTGTCCCACGCGCAGACCAGCGCGCCCCGCATCGCCTCCAGCGGCCCCTCGGACGGCGGCCGTGCCTGCAGCTCGGCGACGAAATGCGACTCCACCAGATCCTGGACGGCGAAGACGGCCTCCTCCTTGTTGGCGAAGTAGCGGAAGAAGGTGCGCTGGGACACCGCCACCGCGGCGGTGATCTCGTCGACGGTGGTGCGCTCGTACCCCCGGGAGACGAAGAGCACGAGCGCGGCGCGCAGCAGCGCACCGCGGGTGCGCCTCTTCTTGCGTTCGCGCAGGCCGGCCACCGGCGCGGCCGGCGCCGTCCGCTCGTCGATCGCCACCGCCGGGCTCCTCTCTGACGCCGGATGGGCGGTCAGATTACCCGTGACCCATGGCCCCGCGGCCGATTGGCGGAGCCGTTCGCGAAGGGGCGTCCGACCGGCGCCGGATGACACGTTCGGGGCGGCCGCCCGGGCCGTCGGGTGCGCCCGCGGCCCCGCTCACGGGCGCGAACGACCCCGCCGCACCCGCTCCCGGATGGGTCAATTCCGCGCGAGTGAAGGGCCTGCCGGACGCGTGCGGAGAGCCTGTCGCCTATCAGGGTGGACCTGCCCGGCAGCCCTTCCGGCCGAGCGTCATCGCAGGTCAGCGTGGTGTCAGCGGGGCACCGGAAGCGGTCCGGGGCCCGCCCGTCCACAAGGAGTTGACCCGTCATGCGTACGTGTGGAACCTCCCGCATCACCACCACCCTCGCCGCGACCGCCCTGGCCCTCACCGCCCTCATCCCGACCACAGCCGGCACGGCGCACGCCGCGGGCCCGCCGGGCCTCGGGTCCTGCGCAAGCGGACAGCTGTGCCTGTGGGCGAAACCGGACTTCAAGGGCACCCGGCAGATCCACGAGCTGAGCACCCTGGACATCAACAGCTGCACCGCCCTGCCCGCCGGCACCAGCGCCCAGTCGCTGGTCAACCGCACCGCGCGCCCGGTCACCACCTACCAGTCGGCCGAGTGCGCGGAGACCGGCGAATTCCAGACCTACCCGGGCGACGGGGTCTGGCTGCCCCAGTCCCCCTACCAGGTACGGGCCTTCAAGGTGTGGGAGAGGTAGCGTCCCGCTGCGCCGGGGCTCCGGCCCCGGCGGCCGCGGCCGGCGGCGCGGCCTCGCCGTCCGCCGAGCCGCCCAGCCGGGCGACCTCGCCGCGCAGTGCCCGCACCTCCGCCCGGAGCTCCTGGATCGCGGCCAACTGGAGCCGTTCGGCCTGGTCGTCGCGCTCGAAGCGGGAGATGAACCACGCAGCGATGTTGGCGGTCACCACACCGAGCAGCGCGATCCCGGACAGCATCAGGCCCACCGCCAGGACCCGCCCAAGGCCGGTGGTGGGGGAGTGGTCGCCGTAGCCGACCGTCGTCATCGTGGTGAAGGACCACCACACGGCGTCGCCCAGATTCTTGATGTTCCCGTCGGGTGCGTCCCGCTCCGCGCTCAGCACGGCCAGCGAACCGAACATCAGCAGCCCGACGACCGAGCCGGCCACGTAGGTCGTCAGCTGGATCTGCGGGGCCATCCGGGCCCGCCGGCCCACCAGCATCAACGTGGCGACCAGCCGCAGCAGCCGCAGCGGCTGCACGAGCGGCAGCACCACGGCCGCCAGGTCCAGCCAGTGGGTCCGCACGAACCGTCCCCGATCCGCCGAGAGGGCCAGGCGCACCAGATAGTCCACGGCGAAGGCGCCCCACACCACCCACTCCACGTAGCTGCAGGCGTCGTGCACCCGCGCGCCCGCGTCCGGAGCGACGATGGGCACGGCGTACGCCACGGCGAAGGCCGTGGCGAGGACGAGCAGCGGGGTCTGGCTCCACCGCTCCCACAGCAGCTGGCGGGATGGTTCCTTCATGCGGAGCATCGTAGGCAACGCCCGAAGGGGGCGGGACCTGGCCGAAGCCGGGACCCGCGCCCGGGGGACCGCACGCCGGGCGGACGCCCCGCGTGCGGTCCCTCCGTGCGGTCCCTCCGTCCGGACCCCGCTGGGGTCAGGCGTCGCCGCCGGCCGCGCCCGGGTCCGCCGCCGCCACGTCGAGCAGCTGGTACTTGTCGACGACCTGCTTCAGCACCGAGCGGTCCACCTTCCCCGCCCTGGCCAGCTCGGTCAGCGTCGCCAGCACCACGGACTGGGCGTCGATGTGGAAGAACCGCCGGGCCGCACCGCGGGTGTCCGCGAAGCCGAAGCCGTCCGCGCCCAGCGAGGTGTACGCGCCGGGCACCCACCGCGAGATCTGGTCCGGAACGGACCGCATCCAGTCCGAGACCGCCACGAACGGCCCCTCCGCACCTGACAGCTTCCGCGTCACGTAGGGCACGCGCTGCTCCTCCTCGGGGTGGAGCAGGTTGTACTCCTCCACCTCGACGGCTTCGCGACGCAGCTCGTTCCAGGAGGTCGCCGACCAGACGTCCGCCCGGACGTTCCACTCCTCGGCGAGGATCCGCTGGGCCTCCAGGGCCCACGGCACCGCCACACCGGATGCCATCAGCTGGGCCGGGACGGCGCCCGCGGTGCCCTGCGAGACCCGGTGGATGCCCTGGAGGATGCCCTCCACGTCGACGTCCGCAGGTTCCGCCGGGTGCTGGATCGGCTCGTTGTAGACGGTCAGGTAGTAGAAGACGTCCTCGGCCTCGGGGCCGTACATCCGGCGCAGACCGTCCTGGACGATGTGCGCGATCTCGTACCCGTACGCCGGGTCGTACGCCACACAGCCGGGGTTCGTGGAGGCCAGCAGCTGGGAGTGGCCGTCCGCGTGCTGCAGACCCTCACCCGTGAGGGTGGTCCGTCCGGCGGTCGCACCCAGCACGAAACCGCGCGCCAGCTGGTCGGCCATCTGCCAGAACTGGTCACCCGTGCGCTGGAAGCCGAACATCGAATAGAAGACGTACACCGGGATCAGCGGTTCGCCGTGCGTCGCGTACGCCGAACCCGCGGCGATGAGCGACGCCGTGCAGCCCGCCTCGGAGATGCCGTCGTGCAGCATCTGGCCGGTCGGGGACTCCTTGTAGGCGAGCAGCAGGTCGCGGTCGACCGCCTCGTACTGCTGGCCCAGCGGGTTGTAGATCTTGGCGCTCGGGAAGAAGGCGTCCATGCCGAAGGTGCGGTACTCGTCGGGCGCGATCAGCACGAAGCGCTTGCCGATCTCCTTGTCCCGCATCAGGTCCTTCAGGATGCGGACGAAGGCCATCGTGGTGGCGATCGACTGCTGGCCCGAGCCCTTCTTGGCGGCCGCGTACGTCTTCTCGTCGGGCAGCGGGAGCGGCTCGGCACGCACCACCCGCGTCGGCACGTAGCCGCCGTGCGCGCTGCGCTGGTCGTGCATGTACTGGATCTCGGGGGAATTGCGGCCCGGGTGGTAGTACGGCGGGGCGCCGCTCTCCAGCTGCGCGTCCGTGATCGGGATGTGCAGGCGGTCGCGGAAGCGCTTGAGGTCGTCGACCGTGAGCTTCTTCATCTGGTGCGTGGCGTTGCGGCCCTCGAAGTTCGGCCCGAGCGTCCAGCCCTTCACCGTCTGGGCCAGGATCACCGTCGGCTGGCCCTTGTGAGCCTTGGCCGCCGCGTACGCCGCGTAGACCTTCTTGTGGTCGTGACCGCCGCGACCCAGGTGCTGGATCTGGTAGTCGGTCATGTTCTCGACCATCGCGCGCAGCCGCTGGTCGCCGCCGAAGAAGTGCTCGCGGATGTAGGCACCCGACTCGGTGGCGTACGTCTGGAACTGCCCGTCGGGCGTGGAGTTCATCTTGTTGACCAGGATGCCGTCGCGGTCCTGGGCCAGCAGCGGGTCCCAGGAACGGTCCCAGATCAGCTTGATGACGTTCCAGCCGGCGCCCCGGAACTGCGACTCCAGCTCCTGGATGATCTTGCCGTTGCCGCGGACCGGGCCGTCGAGGCGCTGCAGGTTGCAGTTCACCACGAAGGTCAGGTTGTCCAGGCCCTCGCGGGCGGCGATCGACAGCTGGCCGAGCGACTCCGGCTCGTCCATCTCACCGTCGCCCAGATACGCCCAAACGTGGGACTTGGAGGTGTCCGCGATCCCGCGCGCCTCCATGTAGCGGTTCATCCGGGCCTGGTAGATCGCCCCCAGCGGACCGAGGCCCATCGAGACGGTCGGGAACTCCCAGAAGTCCGGCATCAGCCGCGGGTGCGGGTAGCTGGAGAGGCCGTACGGGGCCTTCGACTTCTCCTGGCGGAACGCGTCGAGCTGCTGCTCGGTCAGCCGGTCCAGGAGGAAGGCGCGGGCGTAGATGCCGGGGGAGGCGTGGCCCTGGAAGAAGATCTGGTCACCGCCGTCGCCCTCGTCCTTGCCCCGGAAGAAGTGGTTGAAACCCACGTCGTAGAGGGAAGCGGAGGAGGCGAACGTGGCGATGTGGCCGCCGACGCCGATCCCGGGACGCTGGGCGCGCGAGACCATCACGGCCGCGTTCCACCGGGTGGCGTTCAGGACCTTGCGCTCGATCTCCTCGTTTCCGGGGAAGAACGGCTCGTCCTTGGTCGCGATCGTGTTCACGTAGTCCGTGCTGCGCATCTCGGGCACGGCCACGCGCCTCTCGCGCGCCCGCTCGATCAGCCGCAGCATGAGGTAGCGGGCCCGTTCGCGGCCCCGCTCGTCGACCGCTGCGTCCAGGGAGTCGAGCCACTCCTGCGTCTCCTCCGGATCGAAGTCCGGGACCTGACTCGGCAGGCCGCCAATGATGATCGGATTGCGATCGGATGCGGAAGCCACGCTGTTCCTTCGCTGTCGGGGGAGTCGCGCCTTGGGTGCGCCGCCTCCCATGGTCTTACGCTCGGCCGTAATCGTCATCCGTACCACTGGGTAACCCCTGCGATCGGCGGGGAGATCCGGCAAGGTGCGGGCGGGTCCGGTTCCGCGGTGGGGGGTGGCGGGTGCGACCAAATCGCAACCTTACGCCCCAGCCGGTCGGCGGCCCCGGGAGGCCGTTCGTCCCTCAAACAGGTAGGAAAGTCCTCATGCGATGCGAATGAGCTGGAATGGTGTGGGATGAATCACCAGTGGTGCACACGAGTGTGCTGAAAGTTGCGGCGAGACGGCCGTAATCGTCACCGTTTCGACGGTCTCGGCGGCCGGGTACTTGCGCGATCCGCCGCGCCCGTGTGGACTACGCCCAATGCTGCGCGTACGCGCGCCGCCGAAGACATTCACCGAACATGAGCAGGAGGCACCCCGTGAGCGCGACCGCGGACCACGCGGAGAGCCTGGCCGCCCGGCTGGGTTTCCAGTCCGAACAGGTGGTCCAGGAGATCGGCTACGACGACGACGTCGATCAGGAATTCCGTGACCTCGTCGAGGAGCTCGTCGGCGAACTCGTCGACGAGGACTACGACGATGTCGCCGACGCGGTGCTGCTGTGGTTCCGCGAGGACGACGGCGATCTGACGGACGCGCTGGTCGATGCCACCGAGCTGGTCGAGGACGGCGCACTGATCCTGCTGCTGACCCCCAAGACGGGCCGTGACGGCTACGTCGAGGCCAGCGACATCAGCGAGGCGGCCGAGACGGCCGGTCTCTCGCAGACCAGGAGCGTCAGCGTCGGCAAGGAATGGGCCGCCACCAAGCTGGTGACGCCCAAGACCGCCGCCAAGTCCAAGCGCTGAGCCGCGCCCGCTGCCGAGCGGACACGCTTCCACACCCCGCCGACCAGGTGCCCCCGGTCGGCGGGGTGTGTGCGTTCCGCGCGTTTCACAGACCCGGGCACGCCCGGTCAGGACCTAGGCTTTGACTCACCCGAACAGCCCAATGCCGGGATGCAGGAACGAAGGGATGCGAGAGATGGCGATCGAGGTCGGCGACAAGGCCCCGGACTTCGAGCTCAAGGACAACCACGGTGCCACCGTGCGGCTCTCCGATTTCCGGGGGGAGAAGGCCGTGGTGCTGCTCTTCTACCCGTTCGCGTTCACCGGTGTCTGCACCGGTGAACTCTGCGAGCTGCGCGACCAGCTTCCGCGCTTCCAGAACGACGACGTCCAGCTCCTCGCCGTCTCCAACGACTCCGTGCCGACCCTGCGGGTCTTCGGCGAGCAGGAGGGCCTGGAGTACCCGCTGCTGTCGGACTTCTGGCCGCACGGCGAGACCTCGCGCGCCTACGGAGTCTTCGACGAGGACAAGGGCTGCGCGGTCCGCGGCACCTTCATCATCGACAAGGACGGCGTGGTGCGCTGGACTGTCGTCAACGGACTGCCCGACGCGCGTGACCTGAACGAGTACATCAAGGCGCTCGACAGCCTCTGATGGCGTCCGCGCGGCTCGTCGCGCGCGGTTCCCTGCGAAAACCGCCAACGGGCGGGAACCCGTCACTAGGATCGAAACGTTGATCCGGTAGCAACCGCACGACGGGGCACCGCCCCACACAGCAACCAATGGAGGACCCGTGGGAGTCAGCCTCAGCAAGGGCGGCAACGTCTCGCTGACCAAGGCCGCGCCTAACCTGACGGCGGTCATCGTCGGTCTGGGCTGGGACGCTCGCACCACCACCGGTGTCGACTTCGACCTCGACGCCAGCGCGATCCTGACCAACGACCAGGGCAAGGTCGCCAGCGATGCGAACTTCGTCTTCTTCAACAACCTGAAGAGCCCCGACGGCTCGGTCGAGCACACGGGTGACAACACCACCGGTGAGGGCGAGGGCGACGACGAGGCGATCAAGGTCAACCTCGCCGGCGTCCCGGGTGACGTCGCCAAGATCGTCTTCCCTGTCTCGATCTACGAGGCCGAGACCCGCCAGCAGAGCTTCGGTCAGGTCCGCAACGCCTACATCCGCGTGGTGAACCAGGCCGACAACACCGAGCTCGCCCGCTACGACCTCTCCGAGGACGCCTCGACCGAGACCGCCATGGTCTTCGGCGAGCTCTACCGCAACGGCGCGGAGTGGAAGTTCCGCGCCATCGGTCAGGGCTACGCCTCCGGCCTGCGCGGCATCGCGCAGGACTTCGGCGTCAACGTCTGAGTCCGAGAAGTCCGTCCGTCCGGCGCCGTGCACTGTGTGTACGGCGCCGGACGTGCTTCGCGCGCAGCACCGCACCACCGCACCACCGCACCACCGCCACACCGAACCACCCGTCACACCGCCACACCGTCGTCCGGGGAGGACCACAACATGGGCGTCACACTCGCCAAGGGGGGCAATGTCTCCCTGTCCAAGGCCGCGCCGAACCTCACCAGGGTTCTGATCGGTCTCGGATGGGACGCGCGCTCGACCACGGGAGCCGATTTCGACCTCGATGCCAGCGCGCTGCTCTGCAACGGCGGCCGGGTGCTGGGGGACGAGTACTTCGTCTTCTACAACAACCTGAAGAGCCCCGACGGCTCCGTCGAACACACGGGGGACAACCTCACGGGCGAGGGTGAGGGCGACGACGAGTCGATCATCATCGACCTCACCAAGGTGCCGGCCGAGGTGGACAAGATCGTCTTTCCGGTCTCGATCCACGAGGCGGACACCCGCCGGCAGAGCTTCGGCCAGGTCAGCAATGCTTTCATCCGTGTGGTCAACCAGGCCGACGGCCAGGAACTGGCCCGCTACGACCTCTCCGAGGACGCCTCCAGCGAGACCGCGATGATCTTCGGCGAGGTCTACCGATACGGCGGCGAATGGAAGTTCCGTGCGGTGGGGCAGGGGTACGCGTCGGGCCTGAGGGGCATCGCTCTAGACTTCGGGGTCAACGTTTCGTAAAGCCTTTCAAGACGCATGGGGTGTCAGGTGCCAGTGGTTCTGAAAACCTTCGGCTGGTCGTTCGCCATCACGGCGCTCGGCCTCGCCTTCGCCGCGTGGCAGTGGGGGTGGGAGGCGTTCGGGGTCGTACTGATCCTGTCGATCCTCGAAATCTCGCTGTCCTTCGACAATGCGGTCGTCAATGCCGGAATCCTGAAGAAGATGAACGCCTTCTGGCAGAAGATCTTCCTCACTGTCGGCATCCTGATCGCCGTCTTCGGCATGAGGCTGGTCTTCCCGGTGGCGATCGTCGCCATCAGTGCGAAGGTCGGCCCCATCGAGGCGATCGAGCTGGCTCTGGATCAGCCCGACCAGTACGAGGCCCTGGTCACCGACGCCCATCCGGCCATCGCCGCGTTCGGCGGAATGTTCCTGCTGATGATCTTCCTCGACTTCATCTTCGAGGAGCGCGACCACAAGTGGCTCGCGTGGCTGGAGCGTCCGCTGGCCAAGCTCGGCAAGGTCGACATGCTGTCGGTCTGCGTCGCGCTGATCGCCCTGCTGGTCTCGGCGATGACCTTCGCCGTCAACGCCCACACCAGCACCGGCAACACCGACAAGTCCGCCACCGTGCTGCTCGCCGGCGTCGCCGGCCTGATCACCTACCTGATCGTCGGCGGCTTGTCCTCGTACTTCGAGGACAAGCTGGAGGAGGAAGAGGAGCGCGAGCACGAGGAGGAGGAGAAGGCCAAGGCCGCGGGCAAGCCCGTGTCCGCCGTCGGCCTCGCCGGCAAGGCCGCGTTCTTCCTCTTCCTCTACCTGGAGGTCCTCGACGCCTCGTTCTCCTTCGACGGGGTCATCGGTGCCTTCGCCATCACCAACCACATCTTCTGGATGGCGCTCGGCCTCGGCATCGGAGCCATGTACGTCCGTTCGCTCACGGTCTACCTGGTCCGCCAGGGCACCCTGGACGACTACGTCTTCCTGGAGCACGGCGCGCACTACGCGATCGGTGCGCTCGCCGCCATCCTGCTCGTCACCATCCAGTACGAGATCAGCGAGATCATCACCGGCCTCATCGGCGTGGTGCTGATCGCCGCCTCCTTCTGGTCCTCGGTGCGCCGCAACAAGCGCCTGGAACTGGAGGGTTCCTCCGTCGAGGCATGACCGCGGCGTTAATGCGGAACGCTCCCTTGCGGGGCGGTCCACCGGGCTCACGGGCCCGGCGGGCCGCCCCGTTCTCCGTAGTCCTCGCGGGGACCAGGGGATCAGACCAGGGGATCAGGACCAGGGGGGTAGGGGATGGGCTTCTTCGACGGCATCATGGGCAGCCGAGCCGTGCAGTTCCAGTCGGGCAGTGCCTCGTCGAACGCGATCGAGCTGACCAAGCGACATGCGACGGTGTCGCTCACCAGGCAGGGCGCCGTCCACGGCAACCTGCGCGTCAACCTGTCCTGGCGCATGCGCACCTCGGACATCGGCGGCCGTTCCGGCCAGAGCGGCCAGCTCTTCCGCCATCCGTTCAAACTGTTCAAGCCGGACATCGTGCAGGCACACACCCAGGGCATGGTCAACGTCGACCTCGACATGGGCTGCTTGTACGAGCTGACGGACGGCACCCGCGGCGCCGTCCAGCCGCTGGGCAACCTGCTGGGCGACCTCAACGACCCGCCGTACGTCAAGCTCAGCGGTGACGACCGGTTCGGATCGGGTTCGGGGGAGACCCTCTACATCAACCTCGACCACGCCGACGAGATCAAGCGGATGCTCGTCTTCGTCTACATCTACGACCAGACCCCGGCCTTCGACCGGACGCACGCCATGGTCACCCTCTATCCCGTGACCGGCCCGAGGATCGAGATCCCGCTGGACGAGCGGCACCCGCAGGCCCGCTCCTGCGCCGTCGTCTCCCTGGAGAAGGTCAAGGGCGAGCTCGTCGTCAAGCGCGAGGTGAAGTTCGTGTACGGGTTCCAGTCCGAGCTGGACCGGCTCTACGGCTGGGGGCTCCAGTGGGGGAGGGGCTACAAGAGCGCCAAGAGGTGACCGCGGCCGCCCCGAGGCCTCCCGGTGCGCCCGGTCCCCCCGGCCTTCGGCAGTCCCTCCCGCGGCTGCCGGAGCGCCTCCGGGGGTGCGCTCTCAGCGGCGGATGAACTGGGGGCCTTGCGCCGGCAGCCGGAAGGTCGGGTCGCCGCCCGGGCCCGGAACCGGGGACACCGGCTGCGGGTAGCCGTAGGCGGGCGGGGCGGCCGGCGGGGCCTGCGTCGGCGGCGCCATAGCAGCGGTCTCGTCGGCGCCCGGACCCGCTGCGGGGGCCCCGGGTCCGGCGGCCGCGCCGGCGTCGGGCTCGGCGGCGTTCTCGTCGACCGCGATCCCGTGGTCGGTCGCCAGCCCCACCAGGCCGTCGGAGTAGCCCTCGCCGAGCGCCCGGAACTTCCATCCGTCGCCCCGGCGGTACAGCTCGCCGCAGATCAGTGCCGTCTCCGCGCCGGTCTCGGGCCGTACGTCGAAGTAGGCCAGCGGCTCGGAGCCACCGGTCGCGGTGGCGTCGTACAGCAGGATCCGCAGGTCGCGGACCCGTTGGAAGGGGACGTCCTCGGCCGAGGCGACCACCAGGATCCGGTCCACGCTCGGGGTCACCGTGCGCAGGTCGGCCTGGACGGCATCGGTGACGGCGTCGCCCACCTGCTTCTTGCCGAGGCGCCAGACCGCTCCCGAGGGGTGCCGGGGCTGGTTGTAGAAGACGAAGTCCTCGTCCGAACGCACCCGGCCGTCCGGGCCCACCAGCAGCGCCGAGGCGTCCACGTCCGGCACCTCGGGGCCGCCGGTCCAGCGCAGCACCGCCCGGACCGCCACGGGGGCCACCGGGATGTTCGAGCCCTTCTGCATCGCGTGCGTCATGCACGTCATCCTGCCCTCCCGGGGTGGAGCGGGACAATGCGGCCCCCCGTAGGGCCTTGTACCGATCGTGCGAGCTGGGCATCGTGCAAGTGGGTTACCTGAACTTCATGTGCTTGAGGAACTCTTCGTTCACGTTCGTACGTACTATTACCGGCCATGCCAGTTGGGCCGCCGAGGTTGTACGGGGGAAGCACATGCGTCACTTTGGGCACATATCGCCCACGGTCCGTAAGGACCTCTTCCACCAGGAACCGGCGGAGTTCACCGGGACCTCACCCGCCCGTCTCCTCGCGGCGGCCCTCGGGGCCACCCTCTACAGCCCCGCCACCCGCCCGGCGCTGGCCGCGGACATCCGCAAGCAGGCCGGCCGCGGAGTCGTCTCGATGGTCCTCTGCCTGGAGGATTCGATCAGCGACGCCGATGTCCTCGACGCCGAGAACAACCTCGTCCGCCAGTTCCGCGACCTCGACGCCGACGCCGGCGAGCTCCCGCTGCTCTTCATCCGCGTCCGCACGCCCGACCAGATACCGGACCTGGCACGCCGCCTGGGCCCCTCGATACGGCACCTGGCCGGATTCGTACTTCCGAAGTTCGACGAACGGCGCGGCATCCCCTTCCTCGAAGCCGTCGCCGACGCGGAGGCCGTGAGCGGACGGGACCGGCTGTATGCCATGCCCGTCCTGGAGACGCCGGAACTCCTCCACCTGGAAACCCGCGTGGAGGCCCTCGCCGGGATCTCCCGCACGGTCAACAGCCACCGCGACCGGGTCCTGGCACTGCGCCTCGGAGTCACCGACTTCTGCTCCGCCTACGGACTGCGCCGCACCCCGGACATGACCGCCTACGACGTCCAGATCGTCGCCGGCGTCATCGCGGACGTCGTCAACGTCCTCAGCCGGGCCGACGGCACCGGATTCACCGTGACCGGCCCCGTCTGGGAGTACTTCCGCAGCCAGCAGCGCCTCTTCAAGCCCCAGCTGCGCCGCAGCCCCTTCCTGGAGGAGGGCGTCGAGGAACTGCGCACCGCGCTGATCGAACACGACCTGGACGGACTGCTGCGCGAGATCGAGCTCGACCGGGCCAACGGGCTGCTCGGCAAGACCTGCATCCACCCCGCCCACGTCACACCCGTGCACGCCCTGTCGGTGGTCTCCCACGAGGAGTTCTGCGACGCCGAGGACATCCTGAGGCCCGAGCGCGGCGGAGGCGGAGTGATGCGTTCGGCTTATACGAACAAAATGAACGAGATCAAGCCCCACCGGGCCTGGGCCGAGCGCACCATGCTGCGCGCCGAGGCCTTCGGTGTGGCGAAGGAGCAGGTCGGCTTCGTCGACCTGCTCACGGCCGGGCTCCAGGTGTGAGCGGGCCGGTGCCGAAGCAGACGACGAGGAAGGGCAAGACGATCGACGAGGTGTGGTCGGGTACCTGGGTCGCGGACCGGCTGGGAGTCGCCCTGCACGACTCCGAAGGGGGGCCGCGGCCCGGTCCGCGGCTGAGCCCGCGGCTGACGGACCTGCTCGGGATGGCCCTGCGGCGCAACCCCAAGCGCGCACACCTGCTGGTCTCGCAGGTGCTGGGCAAGCACGTCCCGCAGTCCCCGAGCACGGTGTACGCCGCCGGGTTCGGGCTCGGAACACGCGTACGGGCCCTGCTCGGCGACGAGGCCGCGGCGACGGCCGTGGTCCTCGGCTACGCCGAGACCGCCACCGGGCTCGGCCACTGCGTCGCCGACGGCCTGGGATCCGCCCCGTACCTGCACTCCACCCGCCGGCCCGTCCCCGGCGTCACGGCGGCGGGCGGCTTCGAAGAGGCACACTCGCACGCCACCTCCCACCTGCTGCTGCCCGAAGACCCCGCGCTCCTCGCCGGCGACGGGCCGCTCGTCCTGGTCGACGACGAGTTCTCCACCGGCAACACCGTCCTCAACACCATCCGCGACCTGCACGCCCGTCACCCCCGCTCGCGGTACGTGGTCGTCGCCCTCGTTGACATGCGCTCCCCGGCCGACCGCGACCGGCTCACGGCCTTCGCCGCCGAGCTGGGCGCACGCGTGGACCTGATCGCCCTCGCCTCCGGCACGGTGTCCCTCCCCGACGGGGTGCTGGCCAAGGGGAAGGCGCTGGTGGAGGAGCACGAGCAGACGGACGCGGCGGACGCGGCCGGACCGGCGGGCTCCCCGCGGCCCGTCCTGCACGTCGACCTGCGGTGGCCGCACGGGCTCCCCGACGGCGGCCGGCACGGCTTCCACCCGCTGCACCGCGAGCGTCTGGAGGCCGCCCTGCCCGACCTCACCGCCCGCCTCGGGGCCGCCCTCGGCGCCGATCCCGGACGGGTCCTCGTCCTCGGCAACGAGGAGCTGATGTACGCGCCGCTGCGCCTGGCCAAGGCGCTGGAGGAGACGGGCGCGGCCCGCGAGGTCCGCTTCTCCACCACCACCCGCTCCCCGGTGCTGGCCGTGGACGACCCCGGCTACGCCATCCGCACCCGCCTCGTCTTCCCCGCCCACGACACCCCCGCCGACGGCCCCGGCGACCGCTACGCCTACAACGTCGCCCGCCCGGCGGACGGCTCCGGCTTCGACACCGTCGTCGCCGTCGTGGACTCGGCCGGCGACACCCCCGAACTGCACACAGGACTCCTCGCCGCCCTCGCCCCGCACACCGGCCGCCTCGTCCTGGCCGTCGTCCCCTCCTACACACCGTCCACGGCGCCCCTGCCGCCGGGCACGGCCTTCAGCACCCCCGACACCCGGCAGGAGCCGACCATGCCCGAGCCGCTGCGCGGCCCCGCCTTCTCCTCCTACGCCCCCGAGGACGTCGGCTGGCTGCTCAAGGACCTCTCCGGCGTCCAGCTCGAAGCCCCCACCGAGGAGCGCGAGGAGGCCATCCAGGCCGGCGGCGCGCACTACGCCGAGTCCCTGCCCGTCGAGTACCAGCCCTCGCCCCAGTACCAGGAGCTCTACCGCAGCGCGCTGACCGCCTCCGCCGCCCGCGTCGCCCGCGCCGTCGGCACGGTCACCGAGACCGTCCTCGCCGAACGCTCCCCCTCCCCGGTCCTGGTCTCCCTCGCCCGCGCCGGCACCCCCGTGGGCGTCCTGATGCGCCGCTGGGCCCGCGCCCGGCACGGCCTGGACCTCCCGCACTACGCCGTCTCCATCGTGCGCGGCCGCGGCATCGACGCCAACGCCCTGCGCTGGCTGGCCGCCCACCACGATCCCGCCGACGTCGTCTTCGTCGACGGCTGGACCGGCAAGGGCGCCATCACCCGTGAGCTCAGGGACGCCCTGAAGGAGTTCCCCGGCTTCGACCCGGAGGTCGTCGTCCTCGCCGACCCCGGCTCGTGCGTGCCCACCTACGGCACCCGGGAGGACTTCCTGATCCCCTCCGCCTGCCTCAACTCCACCGTCTCCGGACTCATCTCGCGTACGGTTCTGAGGTCCGACCTGGTCGGGCCATCCGACTTCCACGGCGCGAAGTTCTACCGCGAGCTCGCCGGAGCCGACGTCTCCGCCGAATTCGTCGACGCCGTCGCCGCCCACTTCGACGACGTCGCGGACGCCGTCGACGAGGCGGTCAAGGAACTCCTCGCGGCCGACCGCACGCCGACCTGGGAGGGCTGGGCGGCGGTCGAGCGGATCAGCGAGGAGTACGGCATCCACGACGTGAACCTCGTCAAGCCCGGGGTCGGCGAGACCACCCGCGTGCTCCTGCGCCGGGTGCCCTGGAAGATCCTGGCGCAGCGCGGCGCCGGGTCCGACCTGGACCACGTACGGCTGCTCGCCGAGCAGCGCGGCGTCCCGGTGGAAGAGGCCGACGACCTGCCCTACACCTGCGTCGGGCTCATCCACCCCCGATTCACGCGCGGCGCCACCGGCGCCGACGGAAAGGCTGTAGCCACCCAGTGACTGTCCTCGTAGCCAGTGACCTCGACCGTACGCTCATCTACTCGGCGGCCGCCCTCGGTCTGACCATGCCCGACCCGGTGGCCCCCCGCCTGCTCTGCGTCGAGGTCCACGAGAGCAAGCCGCTGTCCTACATGACGGAGACGGCAGCGGCGCTGCTGGCGGAGCTCACCGAGGACCCGTCCGTCGTCTTCGTCCCCACCACCACCCGCACGCGCAAGCAGTACCAGCGCATCCGCTTCCCCGGCCGCCCGGCCCGGTACGCGATCTGCGCCAACGGCGGGCAGCTCCTCGTCGACGGCGTGCCGGACCGCGATTGGCGGCGACAGGTCGCGGCGCGCCTGGCCGAGGAGTGCGCCCCGCTGGAGGAGGTCCGCGAGCACCTGTCGTCCGTCGCCGACCCGGCGTGGCTGCGCAAGGCACGGGTGGCCGAGGACCTCTTCGCCTACCTCGTCGTCGAACGCCCCCTGGTTCCCGACGCATGGCTCAAGTCCCTGGCGGAGTGGGCCGGGCCCCGCGGCTGGACGGTCTCCCTCCAGGGCCGGAAGATCTATGCCGTGCCGCGCCCGCTCACCAAGAGCGCGGCGATGCGCGAGGTCGCCCGCAGGACCGGGGCGACCACCACCCTCGCCGCCGGCGACTCCCTCCTGGACGCCGACCTGCTGCTGGCGGCCGACGCCGCCTGGCGCCCGGGCCACGGGGAACTGGCCGACGCGCACTGGACGGCCCCCTCGGTGACCGCGCTCGCCGAAGCGGGCGTCCTGGCCGGCGAGGAAATCGTGCGCGCATTCGCCCGCGAGGCCGGTCGGCTCGGCAGACTGGACGCATGACCAAAGGCAACAGCACGAAGATCACAGACGAGCTGTACCGCTACATGCTCGACCACAACCCCCCGCTGGACTCCGTCCAGCGGGGGCTGGTCGCGAGGACCTATGCCGCGTTCCCGGACGTCGCCGGGATGCAGTCCGCGGAGGAGCAGGGACCCCTGCTGGCCTTCCTCGTCCGCCTGACCGGCGCCCGCCACATCGTCGAGATCGGCACCTTCACCGGCTTCTCGGCCCTGTCGATGGCCCAGGCGCTGCCCGCCGACGGCCGCCTCATCGCCTGCGACGTCTCCGAGGAGTGGACGGCGTACGGCAGGCAGGCCTGGGAGGAGGCCGGCGTCGCCGACCGCATCGAGCTGCGCATCGCGCCGGCCCTGGAGACCCTGCGGGCGATGCCCACCGAGCCCCACATCGACATGGCCTACGTGGACGCCGACAAGGAGAGCCAGATCGCCTACTGGGAGGAGCTCGTCCCGCGGCTGCGTCCCGGCGGTCTGATCGTCACGGACAACACCCTGTTCCACGGCACGGTCCTCGACGAGTCGGCCACCGGCTCGGCGGCCGGCGTGCGCGCCTTCAACGACCACGTCGCCGCGGATCCGCGCATGGACTCCGTCCTCCTGGCGATCTCGGACGGCCTGACGCTCTCGCGCAAGCGCTAGACGGGCGCCGGCAGGCAGCAGCGTCAGCCGCAGCCGCCGCCACCGCAGCAGCCCCCGCCCGCCCCGCCCATGGGGCGCGCGGCCGCGGCCGCGGGCGCGCGGCCCGCCCCGCCCACGGCGACGGCGGACAGCAGCTTCACGGTGTCGGCGTGCCCGGCCGGGCAGTCGGCAGGGGCGGAGGACTCGGCCATGGGGCGGCTGACCTCAAAGGTGTCGTCGCAGGTCCGGCAGCGGAATTCGTAACGAGGCATGCGCACAGGCTAAGCGCGCGCGGCGCCCGCGCGCTACGACTCCCGGCCGGCTCGCACACGGTGTCGGGGCCGGCCGGTGGGACGCGGGACGGCGTGTGGGAAGGAGAGGACGGCGGTGGTCGGGGGCTACCCCGGGCGGGTCGGTGCCGGTGCGACGCCCGGCGGGTCGGCGCCGGTGCCGCGGCGGGTGGGCGGGCGCCGCAGCGGGTGGGCGGGCGCCGCGGCGGGTGGGTCGGCGCCGTCCCCCGACACCTAGACGGCGTCGGGCCGCGCGAGCTGCCCGCGCGCCAGCCTCGCCCGGTCCTCCCGGGCCGCCTGCTCCGGGTGACGGGCCCGCCAGTACGGATTGTCGTGCGGCAGCGCGCTGCCCACCCGCCCGTACATCCCGAACCACATCAGCATCACGCCGACGACGAAGCTGAACAGCACGTTCTGGATCTGGAAGGCCAGGAAGTTCAGCCCGGTGTCGAGCAGCGCCAGGTTCACGAACCCGCTCGCGATGAACAACACGCCCAGCACGATGTTCAGCGTCGAGGCGAAGGTCCCGCCCAGCACCATCCCGACGATGAGCAGCCCGCCGATGCAGATCGACAGGACACTCAGCGCACCGTTGGTGTTCAACGCGAGCACCGTGTCCCCGCCCGTGTCGAAGAACCCGATCCGGTCGATCAGGCCCAGGATCCCGAAGACCACCAGCAACAGACCGGTCAGCCCCGCCCCGACCCGGTACACCTGGCTGAGCTTGTGATCGATGGGCAGGTGCTCGTCGAGCCGGGCATTGACGGGATGCAGAACGCGCTGCACCCGCCGCGCCATCGGGTGCGGATCCTGCGGTACGCGGGGCTCGTACGGCTCGTGGGCCACGTAGGGCGCATAGTGCTCATGGGGCTCGGTGCACCCGTACGCCGCATGCGGCGCATACGGCTGCTGGGACACCGGGGGTGCCTGGGACGCATGCGGCTTGTGGAAGGTGTGGGCAGCCATGGAGGCCTCCTCTGCTCCGTCCCGCACCCTCCAGCATCCGTCGCCGGACGCCCCACGACAAGCGCGACCCAGAACACCGGCGCGACAAGCGCCACGGGGCCGCGGAGCCGCGAAGGCAGGGGCGGAGCAGACCCGCCCGCGCTAGCCGTGGGCGAGCTCCTCCCGGATGCCGGTCACCACCCGGTTCACGGAAGCCCGGACGGCCTCCATCTCCTGGAGGAACGCCCAGTAGTCCGGATGCCTGCCCTCCAGCCCGTCCAGCGCCCGGCCCACCCGCGCCACCGCATCGTCCAGCGGCCGGGCGTGCCGCGGATCCGGCACACTGCGCCCCGCCATCGCCAGCCGCTGGGCGTCCCGGATCGCGAACCGGGTCCGATCCACCTCCGCCTGCGGATCCCGCGCCACCGCCTCCAGCCGCGTCAGCCGGTCCTGCGCCGCCGACACCGCCTCGTCCGTCGCCTCCAGCGCACCGCGGACCGCCTCGATCAGCGCCCCCACGTCCGCCCAGCGCTGCTCGTCCCGGGCCGCGCCCGCCTCCCGCAGCTGCTCCTCGGCCCGGGACACACTCCGTACCGCCTCGTCCGGCACCTGCTGGAGGTCCTGCCAGCACGCCGCACTGAACCGCCGCCGCAACTCGCTCAGCACCGGATCCACCCGTTCCGCCCGATTGCGCAGCGCCTGCGCCCGGGTCCGCAGGCTCACCAGCCGCCGGTCGATCTCCGCCGCCCGCTCCGGCAGCCGCGCCGCCTCCGCCCGTATGGCCTCCGCGTCCCGCAGGATCCGGTCGGCGCGCCGCACCGTCTCCTGCACCCCGTGCTGTGCCGCGCCCTGGTTCAGCTTGGTCAGCTCCGGCCCCAGCGCCGCCAGCCGCGCCGCGAGGTCGTCGGCCCGCATCCCCTTGGCCCGCACGGCGTCCAGCGCATCACTGGCCCCGATCAGCGCGGCCCTGGCCCGCTCCCGCGCCGGCGCGACCCGCGCGAGCTGCGTCTCGGCCTTGTCCAGCAACGGCTGCAGGCTCTGCGCGAACCGCTCCAGCTCCCCCTTGACCCGCACGAGTTCATCACGGGCACGCGTCAGCTGATCCCGCGCACGCGTGGCCACCGCGGCCTCCAGCTCCGCCCGGTCCAGGTCGTGCGCGTCGACCGCCTCGATGTAGACGTGGCTGACCTGGTCGATGCGCTGCCCGAGCGCGGCGAAACCCTCGGTCGCCTGCCGTGCCGCGGGCGACCCGTCCGCCGCGGCGATGGTCTCGATCGAGATCCGCAGATCCCGCTGCGCCGTGTCCAGCTCGTAGAACGCGGCCGCGGCGGCATCCTTGGCCGCCTGCGCATCCGCCCGCCGACTCTCGTCCCGCCCACCGAACCACCGCCGGGATGCCGTCGTCACAGTCCCTCTCCCGTACGTGTCCGCCATGCCCCGGTCCATTCTCCCCCACGGGAACGGGTTTGCGTGGGGGGTGTGCCCGCCATGTAGGCTGTCCACTCATCCACGGGTGCGTAGCTCAGGGGTAGAGCGCTGCTCTTACAAAGCAGATGTCGGCGGTTCGAAACCGTCCGCGCCCACCGTGCCTGACCAGGCACTTCTTATCGAACGGGCTCCAGGAGATCTCTCCTGGAGCCCGTTTTGTCTTTCCCTGGGGACAAACTGGGGACAAGGCGGATCGCAGGCCACCCTGGGGACACCGCCCGACCTCGGGTGACCCCGGGTGACATCAGTTCCCCCCGCCCGCCGATGCCGCCCCTGCGGTTCTTGCCGCACTCGAAGCGATCGCGCCGCGCGAGCAGTCTTGCAACGGCCCTGGTCGGAGGCCGCCAGGCCCCGCCCGTTCGAAGCCCTGAGGTCTGCTCAGGGTTCGCAACCGTCGTCTACATCGCCCTTCGGGATGACATCAGCGCCTAGACCGGGAGGACCATGCGCTGCTGGCCCGGGTGCCACACGCACTCGGCGTACAGGCGGTTGTAGTCGTGCTCGGCCCCTTCGTCGGTGGCGTTGCAGGGTTCACGTCGGCCGGCCACGGCTCGGTAGTAGAAGCCGTACTCCTCGCACTCGTCGGTGCCCGGCCAGCGGCCGGACCAGATGGTGAGGCAGGTGGTGCCCGGGTGGCAGTAGCCGCGCTGGCGGCCTGTGAGCGCGCAGCGAGCGACGTCGCAGAGGTTCGTGTGCAGGGTGCCGGGTTGGGCGTGGCACGCGGGGCAGGTGTCTGCGTCCGGGCTGGCTTCGTGGGGTGCGGTGGCGAGTTCTCCGAGCCAGAGGGATCGGAGTCGCTGGTTGACGTCGTGGTCGTCGGCGACGGAGTGGAGCTTCAGGGCGCGGTGGAGGAGTTCACGGAGGTGGAGGGTGGGGAGTTGGGCGAGGGCCCAGTGGAGGGTCAGGTCGCCGGTGGAACGGCGGGTGATCCAGCGGGTGTGGGTTCGGCTGCGGGTTGTGGCGGTGAGTTTTATGTGAGGGTTCGTGGTGAGACGGCTGATTCGGGCACCGTTCTTTTCGAGCCATTTATTCGCCGTGTCTGCGTGCAGTTTGATCAGGGTTCGGCGTGCTATGTCCGGATCTTCCGCCGCTTCCCGGCTCAGGTCGACGACGAAGCCGTCTTGGCGGTCGTAGTGGACCCGGGCGGGCTTGGCCTGGGGGCGGTCGTCGACGAGGCGGAGGGCGTGGGGTGTGCCGAGGATCGCGAAAGTCTCGCCGTCGCGCAGGACCTTGGTGGGGTTGGTCGGGGCCTGCTCGCAGAGCTTGGTCAGCTCTCGGTAGACCCAGTGCTTGCGGCGGGTGACGAGGGCGCGGGCGTCATCGTCGGTGAGGCTGTGCGGGCCGCGGACGGTGATGCCCTCGCGGGGGGTGACGGTGAGGTCGGTGGTGGTGCGGTTGCTGGTCTTGATGGTGATGGTGATGCCGCCGTGGTTGGCGGTGCGGGTGGTCTTGCCGGTCATGGCTGGGGGTCTTTCTGGTTGACGGGGTGGCGGTGCGACCGACACCCCGTAACTGAATTCTGCTATCCATGAGGGGTGGGTGGGTGTACGCACCCACCCCGGGGGGCGTCCTACTTCTTCTGCCGGGCGGGCCGGTACCGCTTCAGGCCGTCGGCGAGGACTTCGGCTTCTACCTCGCTGAGGGTGTAGCCCTGGCCCTTCAGGAAGCTCAGCCAGGTCACGCAGTTCTCATCGACGTTCCGCCAGGCGCCGTCGTGCATGTTCTCGCTCTCGAACATGGCCGCCACCTGGGCCAGCAGCAGCCTCCACCGCCGGGACTTCGGTGTGGTCGCGATGAGCTTGGCGTAGGGGCCCTTCACCCGGTTCCACTGGTTGCGGTCCTTGTTGGGGTCCGGGATGCCGAGGAACGCGGAGATGAGTTCGGTCTTCGGGTTGCTGGCGTGGCGGCCGTAGTAGACGGAGGTGCCGGTGATCACGCTGAGGATCAGGGTCCATGTGGTGTCGTCCGCCTCGCCGTTGGCCGCGCACATTTTGGTGATGAACTCCCAGCGGACCGTTCGGGCCGTACGCCACGCCTTGTTGTAGCGGATGACCTTGCGGCGCGCGTCCAGCTCCTCGGGGGTGGACTTGCCCTTCTTGCTGGCGGCAGCGGCTTCGTCGGTCAGCTCGTGCCTGTACCGCTTCCAGTCGGTGCAGACCCACTCCACCTCGACCTCGCCGGGGGCCAAGGCTGCGGCATGACCTGGGCACTTGGCGTGGTGCTCGGCCGTCATCGGGTTGCCGATGCCGGTCACCAGGTCGGTCAGGAGGCGGGACTTGTCGTTCTCCCGGTGCGCCCGCCAGACCACGATCTGGATGCCCTGCTCGGCCAGCTCCCTGACGATGCGCTCCCGTTCCTGCTGCTCGTGCTGCGTCTGCCGCAGCTCGGCCAGGGCGTGGGCCCAGTTGCCCCGCTTGTCGTCTCCCTCCCTGATGTCGCGGCTCTTGGCGCGCTGGAGCTTGGACAGGGCGCCGGGGACCTCTTCCACGGTCTGGAAGTCGGCCATCTCCACCAGGTCGAAGTCGGCGGTGGTTGCCTCGCGGAGGGCCTTGTCGCTGAGCTTGGCGGCCTGCGGGGCTGCGGTGATCTCCTCAGGTGTGATTCCCAGGGCGCGGGCGGCCCGCTCCCGCTTGAGCTTGCCCACCGGCATCAGGGCCAGCTGTTCGGCAGCGTCGAGAACGTCGAGGGTTGATGCTTCGCGGCGGTGGACGTTCTCGATCACGGACAGGGCCAGCGCCTCGTCGTCCGCGTCGCGCAGGTCCTCGCGGACGATGGCGGGCACCATCTGCACGGGCTCGCCGGCCGCGACGGCCTTCTCCGCTGCGATCAGGGCGGCCTTCATCCGGCGCTGCCCGAAGACGACGCCGAGCAGTCCGTCCTGTGCGCCGGTCTGCGGCCGCAGCAGCAGCGGGGTGTGGACGCCGAATTCGAGGACGGAGTCGATAAGCGCCGGGTCGGGTTCGGTGCCGTTGTCGTCGTCGCCCCGCCGCTTGCGGTGGTTGTAGGGGTCGATGATGAGGTCGCGGGGGTCCACCCATACGAATTCCCCGGTGAAGGCGGTGGTGGTCTCCTGTACGTGGTCGGTGGTGGGCTCGATGGCGGTCGCGGTCATTTCGGCTCCCTCGGAAGTGGGGTGCGGGCGGTGGGTTCGCCCGCACCCCGGTGGTCTGGGTGGGTCACGCAGTGGTGGAGGCCTTGGCCTTGCGGGGCGTGGTCCGTCGCGGGGTGGTCTTCTTCGCGGCCGCCGGCGGGGTGCTCGCGGCGGCCTTCTTCGCACGGGGCCGCGCCTTGGGCGCCGGTGCGGCCTTGGGGGGCTCCTGTGCCTGGGGCTCACTGGCGGCCGGTGTGGGGTCGGGCTGGTCGGCCTTCGTCGGTGTGGGCTGCGGCGCGTCCGGTTCGGTGTGCTGCTGCTCGCCGGTCGCGGGGGTCTCGTCCGGCGCGGCGTCCTTCGGCGGGTGAGGGGTTCCGTTCTGGCGGAGCTTGGGGCGGTGGCCGTCCATCGCGGGCAGGAGGCGGGTGGTGATGACGTCCATGAGGCTGCCGTCGACGGAGGTGTCCTCGCGGAAGGTGACGCCGGCGTGGTAGGTGGGTTCGCCGTCGATCTGGACGTAGGTCTGTGCGGCGGCGCCGTCCCACAGGTGCCTGATGCCGAGGACCGTGCCGGTGGTGTGGCCGTACTGGATCGTCTTCGGGTCGGGGGTGGTCTCGATGCGGGTCCAGTCCGGTCCGAGCCGGTCGGCGAGGGGCTCGGCCAGGAGGAGCAGGTTGATCAGGGTGATCCGGGCGGTGGTGTCTGCGGGCATGGTCGTTCTCCAAGAGATGTGGTGCGGGTGAGGGTTACGGGCGGTTGCAGGCTTCGCGGATCAGCGCGGCAGCGTCTTCGGGGAGGCTGGTGATCGTGTCGGTGGCGCTGAGGTAGCCGATGAACAGGACTTCGCCTGCGACCGGTTGTGTGATCTGGGATTCGAGTGCGTCAGAGGCGGCGGCTGCCCACGGGTTGAGAGGCTGGCCTGCGCGGTGGACGCGGGCGAGGACGACGATGCTCGGGCCTTCCGGGCGCTCGATGTGCTCGACGGCCTCGGCGCTGTCGAACAGAGCGCGGCCGACGACCCTGTACTGCTGGCTTCGGTCGGCGCCGAGGTCGTATTCGCGGACCTGGCCGTCGAGGGCGATGCGCAGGGCGGTGGTGGTGTCGGTCATGGCTCCTCCTGTGGTTGTCGGCCTTGGGTGCCCCCCTCAGCTCATATCTAAATTCTACTATCTACGAGGGGGGCGTCAAGCTCGTTCATGCAGGTCAGGGCGGGGGTGGGGCTAGGTCATGCACCAGCCGGAATCGCATCCGGGGTCGAATGGCAGCTCGTCCTGCGCCGCGCGGATCGCGTCGGCCAGCGGGCGGGCGGTGCGGGTCAGGAACACCTCATCCCGGCCGAGCGCCGCACGCCGCGCGTTCAGTGTCTCCTCGAGGTCGCACGCCCGGCCGAACAGGTTGGGTCGATCCCTGGCCAGCTCCGACCAGCCCGCCAGCGTCTTCAGCGGGCAAAACCAGCAGGCCGACTTCGGCGGGGCCTCCAGGCCCTCGTCCGCGATCAACCCCAGGCAGTCCGTCCGCCGCATCCGCAGATCCAGCAGCGGGTACGTCACCTCCTCGTACGGCTCGACCCGCCGCGAGGTGGCCCGGCCGATCTCGTCCAAGGAGATCCCGACGCCGACCTCCGCCGGTGCCCCACGGTGCGCCCCGTTGGCGCGCAGCCACCTCCCTGTCACCTTGATCTTGTGGTCCCGGGTGCAACCGCGGGTGCCCGGCGCCCCGTTGCTCATCCGTACCGGGATCGGCAGCGACCTGGACCCGGGCCGCATCAGTCGCTCCCACAGGGTTTCCCGCCGTCCGGCGGTCTGCCGGTGAAGGACGTGCAGGCGAAGGCCGTGCGCGCGGGCGTAGGGTGCGGCGACCCGCTCGATGTAGTCCAGGGTGCGTGGGTCCTCGCTGTCGTCGCCGACGTTGGCGAAGAGGAAGTCGCGGTGCGGGATCTCCCCGCGGGCAGCCAGCACCATCAGGCCGGTGCTCTGGACGCCCCCGCCATAGCTGACCGCCTTCACGCGGCCACCGCCGACTCCAGCAGCGCCTGTGTCTGGCGGATGGCGGCGATCATGCGCGCCGCGCCCATCACCTGGTCGCGGTGTGCGATCACGGCTTGGGCGTGCGCGCGGGCGTCCTCGACAGCTCGGGGGTTGGCCAGGGAGTCATCGCAGGCCACCACCACGTGCGGGCCCAGACCCCACACGATCGCGTTCACGGCCCCGCAGGCCGCCGCGATCGGGTCCACGTCGACCATGGACCACTGGAAGTCGGCCGGGTCGAAGCCGCGCCAGCGAACGGCCTGGGCGGCGGCGCGCAGCATGCCGCCGCTCCCGCCGGCCGGATCATGGATGTGCTGGCCTGTCGCAGCGCCCCGGGCCGCGACGGCGAGCTCGGCAGAGAACGCGCTCAGCGTCGCCTCCGCGACCACGTCCGTCACGGTCGGCGGGGTGTGGAACTCGCCCAAGCCCTGTCGGGCGCCGTTGCTCCGGAGCAGCATGATCACGTGAGACAGGGCGTCGGTTCGCGACCGGTCGATCGGGTCGGCGTGTCCCGTCAGGTCGAAGATCCCGGCCTTCAGGGCAGCCTGGGTGACCACCTTGACGCAGTATGCACGGTGGTCGTCGATCTCGTCCGGCGCGTTCAACCACTCGTGCAGGACGCGCGCCCGGTCGATCAGGTCGGGGCGGGCCTGCCAGTTCACAGCCCATATCTGCTGGTACATCTCGATCAGCTCGTGCGGCTTCTGGGCGAGGATCTGCGCCTTGAGGTCGGGGCCGTTGGGGTCACCCTGCCTGACCAGGGAGAGGGCGGCGACCAGGCCGATGGGCACGGCGATGTCCGGGCCACCGTGTGCGCGGTTCCATGCGTCCGCGACGGCCTCGCCGAGTGCGGCAGCGGTGCGGTGTGCTTGGTCGTCAGACATCCGCTGACGGCCGGCGGGCTTCGCGCGCGGGGCTGGAGTCGAAGCTGTGGCGGCCGTAGGGCGGACTGTCGCAGCGGGCGGTGCCGTGCGAGAGGGGGCAGGGGCGGGCTTCGAAGGCTCGTCTGGCTCGGAGGTGAGCGCGGCGAACAGGTCAAGTTGCAGGTCCATCGTGACTCCTTCGGGGGTGCCGGAACTGGGCGACCCGCCCCGCGGAGGTGCGGGACGGGTCGGGATCGAGGGGTGGCCCCCTCTCAGTGTATCTAAATTCTACTATCTATAGGGGTGGGGTCAACTCCCCTCCGCCGCGCGGCGGAGGGCCTCAGCCGTTGTCGAGCCAGAGGAGGCCGTACGGGGTCCGAAGCAGCGTCGTCATCGCGGCCTTGTGTACATCGGCGCCGAGCTCCTGCCAGTTCACCTCATCGAAGCCGTCGCGATAGGCCTCGACGTCCACGCAGTGCGGCTGATCGGCGGCCGTCATCACCTGGGCCAGGCTTTCGCCGAACCCGATGACCTGCTCGCGCATCTCCTGGTGGATGCCCTCCAGGTGATCGCGCCACCGGTCTCCGCGCCGCTCCCACGCGGCGGCGATACCCGGTCGCCAGCCGCGAAAGGGCGACACCCCGCCAGCTTCCAGCAGGGCGGCCCACGCGATCGCCCTTTCCCGGTGGAGTAGCTGCGGCAGGTAGGTCAACTCGTACAGGTGCGCGCCCTGCCAGAAGCTCGGATCCACGAGGGGCGCGTCGCGGGCGGCTGCCAGTGCCGTCTGAGCCTCAGCCCACCGCTCCGTGCGCAGGCGCCGGGAAGGGATCAGGGTCCGGTACTCGTGCGCCGTCGCAGGGTTTCGGACTCGGGCGAGCCACGCCCCGCCGGCCGTGAAATGCGGCTGGTCGCTGACGTTCACAGGATTCCTCGCAGGTGCTCCGGCGCGACCGACCGCTCCCAGCGGTCGAACTCGGGCCGCCACATGCGCAGTTCTCGTAGATGCATTGCGGCCTGCGAGGCGTGCCCTGCGCGCTCGGCCTCGGTCAGGGGTGCTTCGACGCGCGCGCCGCACCACCCAGCCGGCCACGTGGGTCGGGTGGACTGCGGGGCGGCCATCGCCAGATGCCAGTCCAAGTTGGCGATCAGGGTGTTCGTGGTCTGCGCGGAGATGGGGTCGGCGTCCATGTGGTTGATGAAGTCGGGGTGCGCGGGGGTGACGTGGAAGCTGGCCCGCGCCGAGTCGGCGGGCATCTCCACCCAGACCTTCTGTCCGTACAGGGGGTGATCGCTCGTGTGGACGACGTACCGGTTCATGGCCAGGCAGGTGCCTTCGGTCCTCGACAGGTACAGGACGGAGACGCGGTCTCCGATCTTGAACGGCTTCATCGTGCCGCCTTTCGTGGGGGTGGTCACGAGCGGGGGAAGGCGCGCTGTGCGGCGCGGCCGCGGCGGGCTGTGGCTGTGCAGGGCCCCAGGAGTCGTTCAGCAAGGAAGAGGGCTTGCTCGCGGGCGCCGTCGGCGTGCGCCGAGCCGAGGAGTAGGGCGGCCTCGTGGAACGCCTCGGCGCTCAGGGTGTGCGGCTGGGCGCAGCCGCAGCTGCCCGTGGCGGTCCTTCCGAGCTGGTCGAGCCGTTCCGCGATTTCGGCGACGGGGATGCATCCCGCGTGGCGGCGCTTCGGTCGGGCGCGGCGGAGGTGGCTGTAGAAGCGCAGGCCGTCCCAGTCGCACAGCAGGCACTTCACCGGCCACAGCACGTCCGAGCCCGGGTATCCGCCCCGGGGTGCCCAGCCCAGTTCGCTGATTCGGGCCAGCGCCATCGCGGCGGAGGTGATGTTGCGGGTGCTGGGCGGGAGTTCGTGCAGGTACTGGCCCAGGTAGCCGTCATCGGTCATGGTCTCCACTCCTTCGTGGTCGTCGGGGCGGTGAGGGGGGTAGGGCACCCCCTCACCGCATATCTAAATTCTACTATCTATCGAGGTGGGGTCAACCTTCTGCCCTTCCCCGGGCGGGGGGCTATCCGACCAGGGGCAGGAGCGGGGCCGCCGCCGTCTCCACGGTCGGCTTGGCGGGCTCCCCGGGCGCAGCCTCCGGCTTCGGCTGGATGGCCCGCACGAACCCGCTCCGGTCGCGGGACAGCGTCCAGTCGCCCTCGCCGCACACGTAGCCGCGCTCGTCGAGGATCCTCGCGATCTCGTCCTGGAGCGGGCGGGACCAGACCGACCGGTGAAACTTCGTGTCTTCCCTGGCCGTGATCGTCACCGGCTCGAAGTCCTTGTGGGGACGGCTGTTGCCGTTCCACCACGTCAGGGTCGCCTCGGCCCCGCCGAGCGGGCAGGTGACGTAGACCTTCTTCGCCAGCTTCGGGTCGCTGCTGGCCTTCTTCGCCTTCGGCTTCGGCATCGCCGCCCGGGCCTCACGGACGGCGCTGGCCGGCTGCTCCTCCGATGCGGCGTGGGCGGCCTTCGTGCCGGGGACCTTCCCGTCGGCGAGGAAGGCCAGCATCGCAGCCTCGGGGCAGCGGGCCCGGACCTTGGTGTAGTCGGCCGGGTGCGTCCAGACCTGCCCGCGCTCGGTGGCGTCCTCCAGCGACATCACCTGCTTCGGGGCGAGCCTGAGGTTCCACGCGACGCTCAGCGTCTTGGAGTTGACCCGCTTCACCTGGTACCAGGAGCCCAGGTACATGACATAGTCGCCCGGGGCGAAGTCGTCCGCCGTCCAGATCTTCACGCCCTCGGCCTTCGCCTTCTCGACGACCTCCTCCCAGTGCTCGATCTCCTTGCGCAGGTCCCGGATGTGGCGGGCGTGCCGGTCGGCCGAATCCCAGCCCTTCTCGACGGCCTCCTCGCGGTACCGCTCCTGCTGGCGGAGTTCGGCCCCCAGCTTCTCCAGGCGCCTCAAGGTCCGGTACGGGTTGTTCCGGTGCTCCTTGTAGGCGTCGGCGGCCTCCGCCCGGCCCGCCCAGTAGCTCGCCTTCTTGCCCTCCTCGATCGAGGCCCGCATGTTGCCGTGCATGCGCTCCTGGTCGCGGCGGGCGCGGTGCTCGCTGTGGTGGCCGACGAGGATGGGCTGGCCGAACTCGAACCGCCGGCTGATGTCGTGGGCTGCGCCCCGGCGGGCGTCGGAGGCCGCGGCGGCGCGGCCCGCGCGGTCGCTGAACCGCTCGGCCCGCTCCTCGGCGCGCTCCTCGCGGGCGGCCTCGATCTCGGCGAACGTGCGGTTGTCGTTCTCGTCAATTTCGATCTTGACCTCATGGCCTGCCGCCCGGAGGGCTTCAGCCGCTCGGTTGATCTGCCAGTGCTGCGCCTCCTTGTCTCGGGAGCCGCGGATGTAGATGCCGACGTTCCGGGAGTAGCGGAAGCCGTGCTGCCGGACGATCTCGTAGACGCCGTCTCCCTTGCGGGAGCCGTGGAGGATCGTGCCGTCGGCGCGGGTGTGTTCGATCTCGATGGTCATGACGGTGCAGGTCCTTTCAGGTGCGGATGAGCCGGGCAAGGGGGTGCCACCCGGCGTACAGGGCGTCGATGAGCGGGTCGTGGGCGACGAGCAGGCAGACGGGACCTGTGGCGCCCGTTGCGGTCTCGATCACCTCGAAGGCTGCGGCTGTGTCCGTTCGATCGCGGACCGGGGTGTTGTCTGCCTGGCGCAGCCAAACGCTGGCGCCGCTACTCATATCCACCGGCCCTGGATGCGCTGGGCGAGCAGCAGCGTGGCAACGAGGGAGACCGCGTTCTCGTCCCGGTCGAAGGCCAGCGACTGGGCGGCCATGAAGGCAGGAGTGGCCACGTGGACGAAGTTGGTGCGCTCGGCCACACCGCTTGCGGCTGCCTCCGCTGCCGCGTCGGAGAAGTACCCGGCGTAGCGGGCCGCATCGTCGTCGGCCTCCCCCGTGAAACGCCCCCGGGCCTCCCACGCAGCCTGGAGCAGCAGGATCCGGCGGAGCTCAGGGGTGGCCCGCTCCCACATCCACAGGACGCCTCCCTGCGTGGCGAGTTCGAGTGGCGAACGGTGCTCGGCCGGCGCGCGGAGGAGGTTCGCTGTGACGATCAAGGCTGTGCGGGTGGCGAGGAGGTCGAACACGTCATGCTCCAGGTCTTCGTGGAAGTAGTGGTGAGACGGCCTGGTCATCGACGCCGTCCGGTGTGGGCGGCCTGGTGCACCGAGCGGGAGGCCTCCGTCAGGATCCGTGCGTCGTGGTGGCGGCCCAGGATGAGCAGGGCGCCGACCTCGAACATCGTGAGCCAGGCGCAAGCGGAGACAGCCGCGGCGAACTCCTCGTAGGTCTGGCCGCTCTTGTGCGGCGGCCGTCGCCGCCAGGCGCTCTGGGTCACCCTGTGCGCCAGGTTGGCCGCTGCTGCGGTCTGCTTGGGGCTGAGGTTCAGGGCCCCGATGATCTCGGCGGTACCGAGAAGGGGAAGGTTCTTGAAGGACATGGGTTATCCAAGAGGTGTAGCGGGGCGCCCGCGAGAGCGCCCCAGCGCGGGTGACGGTCAGTGGGAAGCCCAGCCGAAGAACAGCCAGCCGTCCTGGCCGTCGTCGAGAACGACCGGCAGCGCGCCGGCCGGGCCGCGCTTGTCGGAGATGCGGCGGTCCGCGTTCAGCAGCTGGGAGGCGCGCACGTACGCCTTGTCCGCGCTGGTGCGAGGTTCGTCGAAGGCCAGGTAGGTGTCCTTTTCGGCGATGCTGCCGGTGTAGCCGCCGCGGCCGTGCTCGTAGAGGGCGGCATCCCGAGCGGCGTGAAACGCCTGCTCGACGTCTGGGCCGGCTTCGATGTGGTCGAAGTCAACAGCTCCCATGGCTGTCTCCCTTTCGGTTTTGGGGTGGGTTGGCATGGCGCGGCCCGCCCCCGGCGGGGCGGGCCAAGGGGGCGCTCAGCGGATGCGGACGCGGATTCGGTTGGTCCGGAGGGGGCTTGCAGGGCGGCGACGGCAGACCGGCGTGGTTCGCACGTCGTGCAGGAGCTGATCCACCGGGTTGAGGATCGGTGCGGGCGCTGCGGCGACCTGTGCCACGGCGTCGTCGAGGCAGGTGGTCCGCACGTGGGGGAACTGCTGGTTCCAGCGGCTCATGGCCTCCCCGTCGGCGGGGTCCAGGCCCGCTTCGAGGGCGAAGGCCTCCCACTCCAGCGCCATCGCGACTGCGGCCCAGGTCAGGGCGACCTCGGCCTGGACCTCGCTGATCGCGTAATCGCGGGAGACGGCCAGCACGCTAATGGGGTCGGTCATCGGGGTGTGCATCGCGATCCTTCCGGTTGGAGTGGGTCGGGGCTTCCCCCCTCCCTCGTATCTAAATTCTACTACCTTCAGTGGGGGTGTCAACATAAAACCGCAGGTCAAGGGGGGTGGCGCTAGCCCTTCATTGCGAGTGGGCGGCGGGCGCTCCTCGCCCCGCGCTTGCGAATCGTCGCCGCGCCGGCCGCCCGTGACTCCGACCGCTGGGCCGTGACGCGGCACTGCCCGCACAGCGGCTCCCCGGCCCTCCGGTGACCGCGCACGCCGCTGGGCTCGCCGCAAACGCCCGCGCGCGAGACGAGGGACTTCGGCAGCGGCGGGGCACCTAGGGCGCGCGCCGCTTCCTGCCCGTTGATCCACAGCCGCGCCGCGCAGACGCCATCGAACTGCGACCCCTTCGGCCGGACTCGGTCGTAGCACTCCTTGAGCACGGGGCAGTCGAGGCAGGCGCGCACCAGCGGCTCGGCCGTCTTCGCCAGCTTCTCGGCAGGCTCCTCGGCCTGGCCGGCGGTGAAGATGTAGCTCTCGGAGCCGGCGCAGGCGGCCTGCTCCAGCCAGGTGGTGGCGGCGGTCGAGTTGATCACGACAGGTCCTTCTTGGGGTCGGGCGGTCAGAACAGAGGTGGCTGAGGCCGCGGAGTCGGGAGGATGGCGTCCTTCGCGGCCTGGGCGCGCAGCTCGAACGCGAAGGCCGTACGGGCCCACGGCTCGTAGAAGTGCATCCGCCAGGCGTCCGCGTCGCGGAACGGTGCCGGGCCGGGGAGGTAGGAGCGGCGGTGCTCCGTCTCGACGGTGACCGCCTGGCGCAGCGCGCCGTACCGGACGGGGGTTAGGTGCTCGTCAACCAGCTGGGACACCTGGCGCCAGCTGACGTCGCCGGTGCGCGCGCCGTTGGTGGCGTCCACCGCGTACCTGAATCCGCCCGGCCGCCAGGTCCAGCTGCACACGGCTCCCGCGTCCGGCTCGCCGGGCAGCCTGCGCAGGCGCATCCCCTGCTCCCCGCGCTCCCGAAGCAGCTGGCCAGCCCGCAAAGCCCGTGAGTCGGTGAACGGCAGGTCCGCGAACTCCAGCAGCTGGGCGGGGTTGAAGAAGTCCCGCGAGGCCATGGCCAGGTCGTTGTCGGTCAGTTTCATCAGGGGCGTCCAGTGCCGGGGGGTGTCGATGACCCATGTGGGTAAATAGATGATGGCCTATTTCTGGCCCGTGCAAGCGCGACAGACTGGAGGTGCCAGTAGCGGCAGCGTTGATGCGGGCGCCGCATGGGCCTGCCGGGGCAGCCAAGTGACTCGGTCACGGTATCTCCAGGAGGTTGCAGGTCGCACGTCAGGAAGCGGGCCATTGCGGCGTCAGAATACAGAAAGACGGTGGCCTATTTCTCCTGCTGCGTCTTGATGGCCGTCTCGCCGCGCTTGGCCCGGATCTCGGAGATCGCCTGACGCGCAACGTCCGAGAGCGTCGAGAACGGCTTCGCCCCCTCCGAAATCACCTGGGCATCCCGAGCACGCTGCCGGGCCTGCGCCGCCTTCCGCGCCGAAGACTCCTCGGCCTCACGGAGCTGACGAGGGCTCGTACCGCAGCCCCGGCACCCGCGGCCCGCCCCATCGGGATGCACCCGGCACCCACCGCCGGCCGCAGGCCGTGCCGGTCCGTCTTCTCGGACAGCGGCAGCAGGTCCCCCCGCTGCGCCAGCTGCGGGGGTTAGGGGGTTCTTCTCTGAGTACTGACTCTGGTTACTACCTATAACCCCGGGCGAACCATGGCTCGGAGAACCGGACACTGGAGAACCGACCCCCGAAAACCCGGTTTCGGTGGCGTCCGGCGATCCGCCCTCGCTCGCGTCCGGGGCCGCCGCCGTCTGCTCCCGCTTGCGGCGCCGTTCCAACCGCTTCGCCTCCAGCTTCCGGAACTCCTCGGCCGCCCAGTCCTGCGCCTGGTCATACACCTCCGTGATCCGCCGCAGGGTGCCATCCGTCATCCGCTCCGTCACGACCCGGTAGTAGCCCGCGTCCTTCAGCTCCCGCAGGGCCGTGCGGACCGCCTCCACGCCCTCCTTGCCCGCCTTGGCGATCCTGTCGGCCGCCACCTTCCACGTGTCCGGTTTCGCCAGCAGGTAGGCGAGGATGCCGCGCGCACGGAACGACAGGCGGGCGTCCTCAAGGGTGGCGGTCGGCAGCACCGTGTAGCCGCTGCTGAGGTGGCGGCGAAGGATGGTCACGGAAGATCTCCAGAAGGTGTTGTGCGGGTCGAACGGGAGCCGGGCGGCCCAACCCGGTCAGATGCGGGCCGCCCGGCGGTCTCAGGCGGCCTTACGGGCCGCGGAGACCTTGATCGAGCGGGATGTCTGAGCGGCAGCACGGCGGACCGGCACCACGAGGCCGGCGCGGCGCAGGATCTTCACCATGGCCTCGGCGTCGGGCACCATCGGCACGACCAGGTCGGCATCCTCGAACAGCGCGACCATGGCGGGCACGTCGGTCTCGTCCCTGTCGTTGCCGCCGCTCCAACCAAGGTGGTTGGCGCCGTAGTTGCCCTCCGGGGAGGCGGCCAACATCTCGCGCAGTTTCTTCTTCTCGTTGTTGGCGGCCCGCCACCGCTCGTGCGCCTTGACGTACGCGGCCAGCGCAGCGGCCCGGTCAGCGTCGTCGTGGACCAACGCAGTCTGCGCAGGGTCCCCCGGAGCTACCTCAGGCCAGCAGGCGGTGATGAAGGGGCAGTTGTCGCACACCTTCGACAGTCCCGGGCCGTCGTGGTCGCGGCGCAGTTCCTCGGGACTGCCTGCCTCGAGGACGCGCTCCACCCACCAGCGGGCCTGCTCCGCAAGCCACAGGTCGAAGGGGAACTCCTGCACGTGCTCCTCGCCGGTGTCACGGCACACGAACCTGAACCGGATCCGCTGCACATCCAGTGGGCCCAGCCGGTGCAGGTACCGCTGGCCGGGAATGTCGGCGAACCCGACCTCGCGCAGCAGCAACGCGTACAGCAGGACCTGCCGCATCTCCGCTGCCGTCGGCCCGAACCGCACGACACGGTCCCAGATCCGGGCGGACTTGGTCTTCACGTCCTCCACCGTCAGCTCCTCGGCCGGCACGAGCGGCCGATGCCGCTTCGGCACACGGGCAGCAGCCTCCGCGTCCAGGTGGACGGCGTCGATGTGCCCGCGGAGCACGTCGTTGGCGACGACGCGTTCGACCAGCCACCCGTACTCGCGCCGGGCGTCCTCCAGCAGGCCCCGGTGGATGTACGTGCCGAGGATCGCCGCCCGCTTGTCGGCGTAGGGGTTGTCTCGTTCGGTGCCGGCGAGGATGTACCCGGCGCGGCGCTGGCAGATCGTGTCGGAGGCGCCCAGCTGGGTCTGGACCGAGCGGGGCCGCCGAGCATCAGCGTCGTGGGCGGCGCCCCAGATCGACCCAGGCAGGGCGGCCGTCGTCATCGTGGTCATGCACTACTCCAAGAGGTGGGTGGGGTCCGCCCGAGGCGAGCGGACCCCACGGGATGCCGAGGAAGGGGGTCGGCTCAGGCGGCCGCGTCGAACTCGGCGGATGCCTCCGCCTCATCGCGGATCTGCGCGGCAGCAGCGCGCAGCCGGGCGGCGTCGCTGGTCGGGTCGTCCAGCTTCTTCGGGTTGCTGAGTTCAGAGGCCCTGCGCTCGATCGCGTTGCGGATGATCGCCAGCTCCTCGCGGTCGAGACCGGACTCCTTCTCTGCGTCCCACCACAGCTTCTTCAGGGCCTCGACACCGGTCTCCGCGGCAGCCTTCACCTTCGGCTCCCACACCTGGGCCAGGTCGCCCGTCAGCTCCGGCGTGGCCCTGGGCTGCGTGTGGATCGAGCAACCCATGAGCCCGAAGACCAAGTGCTCGATGCTGAAGTCCGGCACGTGCATGGGCTTCTTCGCGCTCCGGGGGACGGTGAACTTCAACGAGCGGGCGCCGACGATCTGCGGGTCCACCTCCCGGCGCAGCCGCACCCACACCGTGGCGTCGTACGCCAAGGACTTCTGCCCCTCGACCCGCCAGTCCGTGGCCTTCGCGCGAGGGATGGGCTCGCCCCGCTCATCCAGGGCCGCGACCTCCTTGCCGCGCGCAAGGAGGATCACGATGCCGGGCATCGTGCGCACCAGGTACATGACCCGCGCCCACCTCTCGCCCGCGTCGTTCCAGAGGTTCATGGTGGGCTTGATCTCGGCGTCCGGGTCGGCCTCCAGCTTCTTCCGGCCGGCCAGGGACCGCTGCGCCCGGACCTGGGTCCAGTTCACGAGCATGCGCCACAGGTTCGACACCGAGTCGATGACCAGAACGACCGGCTTCTCCTTCGCCCGGGCGGCACGTACGGCCTCGGCGTGGACCGCTTCGATCTGGCCGAGGATGTCACGGTAGGAGCCGTTGTGGTCGATCAGCTCGTAGTCCGCGCCGGGCACGTTGATGTACTCGTCGGCGGTCTCCTCGCCCAGCTCCAGCCAGTACGCCTGACCGGTCTTGTCCGATCCGGTGAACGCGGCGGCGGTGTGGGACTTGCCCGCCTTCTCTTCGCCCTCGACGAGGATCACAGGCCAGGGGATCACACCGGTGGGCTTCCGGGTGCGGAGCTTGGGAGGGGAAGACAGGTTGGACATCACATCTCCAAGAGGTGTTTTAGATGGTGGCCTATTTCAGGCACTGCGAAGGCCGCGCAGCTCGAAGACGGAACCCCACTCCGGGCGCTGCTCCAAGAGCAGACGGACGTAGCGACTGCGGTAGTTGTTGTTCAGCTTCCAGGTGTCACCCCGGGTGGCGCGGCCGTACTCGTACCGCAGGACCTCGAACAGCATCCCGATGCCCACTCGTTGCAGGCCCCGCTCCACGCAGTCGGCGGTCATGGCCTCCAGCTTCGCCAGAATCCAGGGGTTGAGCTCGTGGAACGCCTCGAACCGCTCCTGAATGCTCAGGTTCCCGCCGGCCGGGTCGGGCTGTCGCAGTGGAGCCATCGGTAGTTCGAGCTGCGTGGAAAGCATGATCCCTCCGGAGATAGATGGTGGCCTATTTCTACGTCATGAGCGCGGCGTGTTCCAAGTGAACTCGGCGGCCGATAACTAAATTCTACTACCTCTTGTGGGGGTGTCAATCACCGTAAATGCAGCGAGGGCCCCAGGCGCGCTGGCCTGGAGCCCTCAACTGCACCTTGGAGCGGCGCCGTTACGAATCCACCGGCGCCGCGCCCCCCTCCGCGGCCTTCTTGCCGCGCTCCTTGATCATCGAGCCAGGCCCTGCGTACCGACCCGTCTTCAGATCCTCGACGACCTCAGCCCGGAGCTTCCACTCGCCCGGGTTCCGCTTCGCGTCCTTCGACACCTGCTCCGTGTGCTCCGCACCCGCAAGGATCGTCTCCAGCAGCCACAGCGGCGACCCGGACAGTTCGTAGTCAGCCGGCGGCAGCATCCCCTGGGCGCTCTTCGTCGCCTGGCTCGCCTTCACCGGATCCACGCCGAACACCTCGGCGACCTCCTGAAGGCCGACCACGCACGGCAGCTCACCCTTCGACTTCGGCCGGACCCCGGCGCCCTGAGCCTGCTCGATGGTCTCCAGCCGGCCAACGTCAAGCTGCCGACCCCGCCCGCCCGCAGGCAGGGCAAGATCCACCACCAGGCCGCCAGGCCAGAACGGCTTCCCCGAGACGATCACCGCGTCCTCGTAGGAGAGCGTCCCCCTTGGAATCCACCGGTCGCTGACGGCCGTCGGCGCGATGTTGTACACATGCGCGATCTCCTTGCGGCCCATCACCAGCGGCTTAGCCACAACAACCCCTCCTCTCTCCTATGTCTGCGATAGCAGAATACGGGTATGGGAGGGGTGCCCGCGGCTCGGGCCGCCCGAGCGTGCCGCTCCCCCCGATAGACTGGGGTCACACTTTCCAAGAGGTGTACGGAAGCCCCCGCCATCTGCCGATGCCCGGGGGCTTTCCCGTTGGTTTTCGCGACCGGCTGGAACGTTTCCTCTTCTGCCCATTTTCGAGGCGCAGCCGTACCGGCCGGATGCCGGGCTGGCTCCGTCCGGCGGTCGGCTGCAAACCAGCATGACCTTGCCTGGTCCTCTACTCCCACGGCGACAGGTGCGGCACGCTGCTGTCTCGGAGCGAGTTGGAGGGGGCGGCCGTGGCGATCCGTGCTGTGCACGAACAGTGGGGCGCGGTTTTCGCGCACTTACCCGACCTGGGATGCGGTCGGGACTGGGCGGAGGTCTGGAAGGTCCGTCCACTTGCCCCGTTGAGCTGCGACGAGTGCCGCCATCCGATGTACGCGAAGGTCTCCTCCAGCAGCCTGCGATTCTTCGCCCACGCGCCGGGCGCCCCAAAATGCGCGCTGGCCGAGGAGTCGCCGGCCCATCACCTCCTCAAGCTGGAACTCGCCGCCGCCGCACGCGATGCCGGAGCGTACGCCGAGTTGGAGGTCCGCGGCCCGGACGGAGCGTGGCGGGCCGACGTGCTGGCGAGCGACCCGGCCGGAACCTGGACGATAGCCCTGGAGGCTCAGCTCTCACCCATCACGCCCGATGACATCACCGCCCGCACGGAACGAATGCTCGAGGACGGAGTGTCCTCGGTGTGGTTCAGCGACCGGGTGAGGGTCCCGTGGTTCGGCGCGGTGCCGTGGGCTGGTCTGGAGACCGTGGACGGCGTGCTGGCAATCAAGGATGGGCTGGCGAAGTTCTCGGGGAAACAGTGGGAGGCAGGCCCCCGAGGCGTGCCCGTCGCGGAGTTCCTGCGCTGGGTGTTCGCGAGGCGGGTGGTACCGCACCGGCGAGCCACCCCTGTCCGCAGTCCGCTGTCTGCCACTTGGCACGTCCTCTGGACGGCGCCGCAGTACGCCACGGCGGAGACCGACTACCTGGAGGTCAAGAGGCGGCGCAAGCGGGAGCAGGAGGAGCAAGAGCGCGCAAGCCGGGCCCGGCGGCACCAAGAGCAGCAACTGGAAATGCAGAAGGTCCAGGAGCGAGCCAGGGCAGAAGGTGGGCACCAAGCCGCTGTCCAAGCCCTCCTCGCCCGGCAGGCCGCCTTGGGGATACCGGCTGCTAAGTTCGTCCATCGGGCGACCGGCCGCTACCCCTTCGTCGCCGACAAGGGCGAACCTCAGTACGCCATGGGCGTTCCCGTCTACCTCGGACTCACCCCGTACGGCGTCGTCTGCCCGGTGGCCGGCAGGGTAGCCGCCGTGCGAGACCGCCTCGCCCCGCTTGTCGTCTTCGTTGCCTCCGAAGGGGAGCGGCAGCGCATCGCGGCACAGGCCAGACCCGGGCAACGGATCGAGGTCCTGAAGGGCACCGACCAGCCGTCGTGACCGCGCGCGAGGGCGCAGGCACGACAGCAGCGTCGCGGCCCACCTGCCCGAGGCGGAGAAGGCGGTGCGGCCGAACCACCAGAGCACCCGGGCGTTCGCCGGGCACCGGCCGCGAGCACACCTAGGCCCCGCAGGGGATGGCTCAGGCGGTCTGCCGATCTCGGCCGAGGTGGCCCATGGCCCAGGCGCGCTTGATGGCGTATGTCGGCTTGTAGGTGGCATCCAGCGCAGCCAGAAGGTCACCGTACGTATCGCGAAGGCGGTGCTCCGGCCACGAGACCAGAGCCTTCATCTCGACCACCGTCCGCCCGTCTGCGAGGAAGCCCAGCACCTGGAGCTGGTCCTCCGACAGCTCCACCGGATCCTCGGCGGCCGGCCGGGTCAACTGCTCGGTGGCGTAGGTGCTGTGGACCAGTGCCGTCGTGCGCGCGGAGCCGGTCTTCAGACGTGCAAACTTCAGCCTGGACTGCACTGCCGCGGGCGTGACTCCCAGCCGTTTCGCAATGGCTGCGATCTTCAGGCCGTCGGCGGCCAGGTCGACGGTCTCGAGCTCCCGTTCAGTCAGCCGGAAGCCTTCCCCGGGTGTCGCCTGCCCGCTCACGCCGCGACCCTCGTGATGTCGGTCGGCCGGTGAGGGGCGACGCTGCTGCCGTCAGGAAGGAGCTGTCCGGTGTCCTCGAAGAGCAACACGCCGTTGCAGAGGAGGCTCCACCCCTGCTCCGGGTGCGGCGCAACGACCTTGGCGGCCCCCCAGCCGCTGTCGTCGGCCCGCGGGCACGGCGGAGAATGCAGGCAGGTCGGAGACTGGGACTGTTCCACGGAGTTCCCTCTGGTCAGGCCGCCCGCTCCAGGGCGGCGGTGTACTTGGAAGCCGCCCGCGTAGCGCCGGGAAGGGGCACGGCCTACGCGGGCGGCGGCTTCAGCACGGTGGGCGGTCGTACCGGCCTCCGAGGCAGGGGGGCGTTCAACCGCGGAGCGGCGGCAGGGTCGGGCACGCCGCCATGGTGCTGCGGCAGCGGTGGCCACTCCGGCCTTCCTCCGTTGGCGACGGACAGCGCCGCGCGCAGCAAGCTCGGGCCTACGAGCCGGTTGCGGTCCCAGGGCCGAACCCAAAAGGGCCCCGGCGGGGCAGACCGACCAACCGGCGGCATCACCACTCGCCCTCTGGCCACGCAGCGGCCGAACTCGCCCTCCCACCGTGCTGCTGTGCCGGGAGGAACGAGCCAATACCGAAACGGCCGGCCGGGGTCGTCGACGACCGGGCCGCACCCGTCCTGCCAGGTGTCCATGAGCGTGAGCGCCAGATCGGAGCGTCGCCCGCGAGGCGTGACCACAACTTCGAAGGTTCGGGGTCCGAGCCGGAGCTCCACCTCGCCGCTGGTCTCCTGGTTCAGAAGCCGACGGAGAGCAGCAGCCAGTTCGTCGGTATCAGACGCTGGTGCACTCGGAGGGACGGCTAACACTTCGGCGGGCAGGGTCATGCCGCTGCCCGCAGCCCGGCTGAAGCCAGAAGGCACCAAGCGGTGCCGTCGGCCGACAGGCCCCAGTACCCGCGGTGCACACGAGCGAGGTGATCAACGAGGAACAGGCCACGCCTGCCCTGGTCGTCCGGCTCCACCATCGGGTACACGGGAACGTACGGGCCGCCGCCGGCCACCGCCACCGTGAACGTGCTGGATCCAGCGATCAGTTGAACACGGATGACTTCGTCGGTGCCGTGCATGAGTTCACTCGTGTAGAGCTCGCTCGCGATCAACTCGGCTGCTTCCACCACGTCTTCTTCAACACCCCAGCGACGCAGGCAAGACGTTGTGAACCGCCGGATGTCCTGCACGTGACGGGCATCCTCCCGGCTGTACGAGCCGGGGCCAGCCGGCCGAGCGCATCCGACCGCAGCCTCTGCTCCATCACGGAATGCTTCAGCTCGAGGAACCTCCGCACGCCGGGCGACGGAGAACGGCAAGGGCGGCAGCCGGTCCGGAACCGGGGAATCGCCCAGGCGAAGCACGGTCGGCACCTCGGCGTCGAGCAGGCGATGCCCTGCACTCTCCGGCGCGGAGCGCGCCACCTCACGGAACGTGGTCATGGAACCCATCGCACCGCCCTGCCGAGGAGGGGAACAGGGGAAGGAAGAGGGGGAAAAACTCGTCAAGGGGGAACCTGAGGGGGAAACCACGGCCCATGATGGGGACACACCCACCAACAGAGGGCACACTCATGCCAGCAGACTTCGGCCACCTGCTCCTCCAGCTCCGCCTTGACGCCAGACGCACCCAGGAGCAGCAGGCGGCCGCGATCAACGCGGTATCCGGTCGGGAGACCATGACGCGCCGTGAGATCAACCGCTACGAGCACGGCGAGAACATCCCGACCAACCACACCCTGGCCCACATCGCGGTGGCGTGCGGGTTACCCCCCGAGCAACTTCTGCGGGAAGCAGCTGCCGCCCGCGAGCGGCGCCGAAACCCGTCCCGCCGTGAGGCGGAGGAAGGAGTCGACGTGCTGAACCGTCGTACGCTGATGGGCGGCGCCCTCGTCGGTGTCGCTGCAGCCGCCGAACCGTGGGGTCGTCTCGCTCACGCCCTCGGTAGAGGCGCCCGAATCGACGGGGACTCTGCGGACACGTTGGCCCGGCGGGCAAGCGCCCTGCACATCAGCGAACATCACCTGACCGCTCAGCAGCTTCGCGGCCAGGTCGAATCGCATCTCGACGCCATCACCGCCGCGCTTCCCCGAGCAGGCCAACACGAACGGGCCCTCACCGTCGCCGCCGGCGAGACAGCAGCACTCGCCGGGTGGGTGGCCTGGGACCTGGGAGATCACCGGACCGCGCACGCCTACTACAAGGTGACCGCCGACTGCGCCGAGGCCGCAGGCCACCCCCCGCTGCGTGCCCTCGCGCTCGGCTACGCCAGCTACGGGACCAACACTCCCGGCCAAGCGGTCGAGCTTCTTGCCAAGGCCGCCCAGGACGTTCGAGGTCCCGGAAATGGCGCGGCCGCCGCCTGGATCCACGCCCGGCACGCGGAAGAAGCCGCGAACACCGGCGACGACACGGCCGCTCTCCGCGCGCTCGACCGCGCCCGCATCGCTTACGACTTCGCCGACTACACCGCCGAACAGGCATGGGTGCAGTTCATGACCCCCGCCCGGATGGACTCGCTCGTGCTCTCCGTGTACGGGCAGCTCGGCCACCAGCAGCTCGCGGAGACAGCAGCCGACACCATGCAGCGCCTCGGCAGGGACCTGTCCGACTCAGGAGTCGTCATCCTCGGCGAACTCGCCCACGCACTCCTACAGGGAGGCGACATCGGCCACGGCGCCCATGTGGCGTACCAGTTTGCGGCCGCGGCTCACCTGCGCCCCACCACCATGGGCCGGGCCCGCGCCGCCGCTGTCGCCGCGCGACTGCCCCACTCGGAGCGCGACCTCGCCCATCACCTGCAAGAGCTCGCCGCCTGAATCGGGCCCGGCCCCGCACCCCGGCGCCGGTGAGGGGCCGAGACGGCCGACTAGCGCGGGGTGGTCTCCTCAACCACCCACTTCAGGTACGCCTCCGAGCCGCCGGTAACCGGCACGGTGACCCACTCAGGCACCTCATAGGGGTGCTCCCGAGCCACCCACGCCTCCAGCTCGGGGAGCCGGCTCGCCGTGGTCTTGAACGAGAGCCGCCACTCCTGCGCCTTCTCGATCTTCCCCTGCCACCAGTACGTGGCGCTGAACGGGCCGTCGACGTGACAGCAGGCCGCCAGCCTGGCCTCAACAGCCCCCTGCACCAGGGCCTGCGCCCGGGTCTCGTCGTCAATGGATGTCTGTGCGATCACGATCTCGCTCGCCATGCGGCCCCTCCTGGTTGGTCTACCCCGACCCTACCCAGCGGGCCCGAGCCGCAGCGGCCGGATACGGCTGGAGGGGGCCCGGCCGCCGCCGGACCCCCTCGGGGCCGTTACTCCACTGCTCGCACCGGGCTTGACCGGCCGGGCTCAGGCTCAACCGTTGGCCGCTCCTGCTCATACAGCCAGCGCGGCAGGAGCCGCTGAACCACCGGCAGCGCCATGACGCGCGTGACGGCACCGGCCACTGCGAGAGCCACCGCCACGCCGGCCGCCGACTGCGGGAGGCCGGAGGCGTCCACGATCAGCGGTAGACCGGCGGCCAGACCCAGCAGGGTCTGGAACACGGTGCGTACCGTCCTCTGGTTCGCATCGGAGACCCGGCTCACTTCGGCACCACCAGCTTCTGCCCCGGGTGGATCACGTACGGAGACGAGATGTTGTTCGCCTTCGCCAGCGCCTGCCACGAGACGCCGAGCTCCTGCCCAATGCCGGAGAGGGTGTCGCCGTCCCGCACCGTGTACGTAGTGCTGCCCCCGCCGCCGGGCTTCCCCGCGAGGCGGGCACCGATGCGCTGGCGCAGCCCCGACATGCTGAAGCCCCGAGGATCGACCTTGCCCGGCTGCCACTCCTTGTGGCCGATCACGCTGGCCGAGCCCCACTTGTGGGCGCGGCAGATCGCCGCGGACACCTTCTCGATGGCCTCCAGTTGCGCTCCCGGCCACGGATCTTCGCCGTCGCCCAGGTTCTCGCACTCGAAGCCGTAGAACGAGGTGTTGCCATCGGCATCACTTTCGTTCGCCGCCGGCAGCGCCCGCTCTGCGATCACCGCGTCCAGGACGTCGGAGTCCCCGGCCCCGGCATGATTCGCCCGCCCGTTGCCGATCAGGTAGACCGTGCCGTCCTTCGCGATGACACCGTGACAGAGCGGGCCCGGGAGGCCGGCGTATCCGTTCTCGCAGATGCTGACCGTGTTGGCGGTGCCGGACGTCACCGTGTGGTGGATCATCACGCCGCGGACAGGACCCCACGGGCCCTTGTGGTTCCGGTTGTGGGTGCGCCAACCGGGGCGCTCGACGACGCGCACGCCTTCGGCGCGCAGCGCCGCCACGAGTGCATCAGCACTCAGCGGTGTAGCCATGTTCGGATCTCGGATTCTCCCCGCGCCCAAGATCAAAAGAGGTAGGCGGAGCTCGCGTCAGCGAGCCGAGCCCTGCGTGACCAGCCACAGCTGGAGCACCATCAGCAGAAGCGGCGCCACGAAAGACGAGAGCACCAGACGGCGGGTTGCCGCTGCCTGCGCCTGGTCCTCGCGGCGCTGCTGCTCCGTCCGCTCGGCTACCTGGTCGTGCTCGCCGCGGAGCCCCGCAAGAGCCGTCTCGACGGCTCCGATGCGCTGCTCCGTCGCCCGCTGGTCAGCCCGGTACACATCCTGGGTGACCACCTGATCGAGCCGGGCCGCCAGGTGGGCGAGGTCTCCTCGCAGGTCCTCGCGGAGCTGCGAGACCGCGCGGTGCAGCTCCCACAGCGTCGGTTCTGCGCTCGGCGGCACGGACACGGACATCACTCTCCTGACGGCCCCGCGCGCCTGAAGTCGATCGTACGTGCGCGGACAGGACGCCCTTGTCGTCTCCCCAGTCCGGTCAAAACCCGTGCGCTGGGAAGGCGGGATGATGCAAGACTGCCGACCATGGTGGTGCCGCAGACGGACCCGATGGCAAGAGCGATGATCGCCGGCGGAGTGGATTACCGGCCTTGGGATGGGCAAGGGCTCCGCGATGACGAGTGCTTCTTGTGTACGCGTCCGATCCCATCGGGCTCGGGCTCCGTGGAGGACGTGATCCCGCGCTGGCTTCAACGGGGGATGATGCCGCCCGGCCACCCTCGGCCGAAGATCGAGCTCCCGAACCTGACGCCGATCACCGCTGACAAGGTCAAGATTCCGGCATGTCGGCCGTGCAACAACGAGCACCTGAGCCGCATTGAGAACACGGTCCGGGAGGCCTTTGCGGCGGGTGCCGAAGCGGTTGCTGCCCTGCCGGAGGCCACCATGAGAATCTGGCTGGGCAAGATCCTCTACGGGCTTCGGCGCAATGACATGCGCCTGCGTGCGGACCGCCGAGACCGGAACTCGCCCAGCCTGGCGGAAACTGGGGACTTGGAGCAGGCGGCCGATCTGCACCTGCTCCTCCAAGAAGCGCGGGGCGTTGTTCGTACGCGTCCCGGGCACTCCACGATCATGGTCTTCGAGTCCCAGGCGGACGGCTGCAACGTCTGCGACTTCGACCTTGCCGTGGCGATCGGCTGGCCGTACGCAGTCATGATCAGGATGGGCGCCGTGACGGTCATGGGGGCGGTGGCGGATGGCGGCGCGCTGGGCATCCTCAACAAGGCCGCGGCGTTCGCCGTCACGGCCGAGCTGGCCCTTCACGCACTCCAAGCCAGGGCCCTGTGGGCGCTCTTCGTCTACCACGCGGCTGTGCTGCGTCAGACCTCGGTTCCGGTCCGCTACGCGGTTGGCGACGGCCAGGTCTGGGTTGATCGAGTACCAGGTGGAAAGCCCGAGTTCGATCACGCGGGTGCACCCGCCTCACCTGACCTGATCTTGCAGAACCTCATCAACACGTCGGCGGACGTGCTGCGGGCCCACGGGGGCCCGCAGGGCTTGCTGCTCCTCCCGGACGGATCGCCGCGCGCCATGCCGTCCGAACACGGTGTGCGGAAGCTCGGCCTGTAAGGCGCCGACGCGCGGGGGCGGGCCCAGAGGTCTCCTGGGCCCGCCCCGGGGCTACTTCACGAAAGTCACCTTCAGCTGTGGGGGGTACTGCTGCCCGACGCCGTGAGCCCTTCCGTAGAAGGTGCTGTCCGTGTTGTTCGGGTCGAGGGCGATGCCTTTCCACTTCGTTTCGTCGAAGATCGACGTCACGTCGATCCACCGCCCTTCGTTGCGGCGGAAGGACACCGTCATTGATTGGGCGTCGCTGCTGAAGGTGCTGGGCCGCGACCCGTGGCTGTGGGCCTTGATCACTGCGGATCCGCCCGCCGCGTAGTACCAGTGCTCGAAGTAGACGAACAGCAACGCCTTCTCGATCTTTGCGCCGCTCAGGTCGGTGCTCAGCGAGGCGGGGAAGCCCACAAGGCTTGCCGTCAGACCGTTGGTGCTCGAGTAGTAGCCCTGGAGCATCTGGTTGCCGTGGTAGCTGCTGTACGAGCCCCTGTTGGTGTACGTGCCGGACCAGGCGGCGCTGTAGGTCTTCTCGTACCGCTGGGTGGCCGGCTTCGTCGGCTCGGTGCCGCCGCCCGAGCCGCCGCGGTTGAGCTCGCCGGTGTTCGTGATCGCCCGACCTACGTCCTCGACGTACATGAGGGCGGGAAAACCGGCCCCGCCGAAGAGGGAGACGGTCCCACCCGCGCCATAGCGCCACTGGAACGTGCTGAGGAATCGGTGCGTGCCGGCGCCCAGTGCGGCCCCGGACGCCAGGTATTCCAGCCGCAGCCGTTGCCAGCCGCCACCGACCGGGAAGACCGCGCTCTGGAGCTGGCGAGACGTAACGGTCGGCGCAGCCGTACCGCCGTCTCGGAGGAACAGCAGCAGCTCCCCGCCACCGGCCGAAGGGTCCGCGTAGGCGTCGACAACTATGCGGTACTGACGATCTGCCTGAATGCGTACGGGGAGTTCGACGTAGCCGGTCTCGGTCCCCATGTCGGCCTGGACCCCGGCGGTCGAGGTGTGCACGGCGACCATTCCGCGGGCGAGCTCGGACAGCTGGGTATCCAGCTTCTCGCCGTTGACGGAGAGGACGCCGGCCACGGACAGGTCGTTGAAGGCGCCGTGCCCGTTCTCGTTGATGGTCGCCACGGGCGTGCCCTCGTTGGTGATCGTCAGGTACTGCGGGCGACCCGTGACCAGAGAGATCGACTCCTCGCCGGTCGGGTCGAACAGCCTCAGCCCCTCCGGGGAGATCTCCGCTCGTGAACCGCCGCCCCCGGACGACATCACGAGGCGAATCACCACGTTGTCGAAGGTCACGCTTCCGGCCGTGCCGTCATTGGCGCCGAGGCGCAGACGACCCGTGACGGTCTGCGGGGGCGCGACCGAGGAAGGGCTGCCCGCCATGTACTGCCAGCCCTTGCCCGCCATGCCGGACGGCCCGGTGAGTGTGCTGTACCCGAGTGTCGTTCCGGCCGCGTCCTCCCACCGGACGTACACGGTGAAGTTCCGGCCGACCCAGTCCGCGCTGACCTGGTAGTCGACCGCCATCCACACCCGCATCCCAGGAGTCGCCTCGAACAGGCCCAAGGTGTGGGTCCGGTCCGTGGCAGTCGCCGCGGTGCAGTCCGCGCGGATCGCCTTCGGGGTGTCCCGGCCCGGGGTGACGATGCTCCACCCACCGGTCGGTGCGACCCGCTTGGCCGCGACCTCGCCCTCGAAGCTGGCGTCCGCGACCAGGTTCCCGTCGATGCCCAGGGCGATCTTGTCGGCCGTGATCGACCCGGCCTTGATGTGGACGGCCTCCACCGCCCCCGCCGCGATCGCGGTGGCCGTCACCGAGTTCGCGGCCAGCTTCTCCGCGGTGATCGCCAAAGCGGCCACCTTGTCCGCCGTGATCGCCTTGGCCGCGATCTTCTCGCCGGTGATGGCCAGCGCAGCGAGCTTGTCCGTCGTGATGGCACCGGCGAACACCTTCGGGGCTGTGACCGCGCCGTCCGCGATCTGCACCCCGGGCAGGATCGGCCGCAAGGCGGCGTTGTCCCACCACACCGCGCCGGCCGTCGCCGCACCGGACTCCAGGCGTATACGGGCCCGCACCGCCTCGGCGGGGGCTGTCAGAGTCGCAGACAACCGGCCCCACTGGGACCGCAGAGGGCTGGTGGCGCGCGCTTTGCCGTAGCCGAGGATCTTGCCGTCTCCGGCCTCCCAGCGGGCATGGAAGCTGATCTCCGTGCCTGCCCAGTCGTCCGACACCCAGTAGTCGACGGCCAGGTACAGCTGGTCGGTGGGCGTGGCGGGCAGCACCGTGAGGTCCACCGCCCGGTACACGGCCGTGGCTGAGGTGGCGTCGATCCGCAGCGACGAGGCCGAGCCGTTCCCTCGGGTCTTGTCCACGGTCGCCCAGGGCAGGGCCGCGGTCAGAGCCAGCGTCTGCGGGCCCTCGAACGACGGGTCGGCGAGGACGTTCGCGGTGCCGACGATGGTCATCTTGTCCGCGGTGATCGCACCGGCGACCACGTGCCCGGCGGCTACGGAGGCGGCCTGGAGCTCGCGGCCGCTGATCGTGTCGGCGGCCACCTTGCCCGCGGTCACCGAGTCGGTGGCCAGAGCAGCTGTGGTCACGCTGCCCGCGACGAGGTTGGAGCTGTCCACGATGCCGGTCTTCAGCACCTCGACCGTGACCGCGTCCACCTGCATCACGCCGGTCGCCGAAGCTGCCCCGGTGCGCGAGGAGTCGAAGTTGAGCCAGAGGTAGGGCGCGACGAACCGCACGTCGGCGTGCAGCCTGCCCGGCGCCCGCGGATCCGGTGTGGCCCCGCCGCCCACGGCCGCACCTGCCTCACCTCGCCCGCGCACGTAGCCGGTGAAGACTTTCCACCCGTCGCCGACGGTCGGAGTTCCCCGAGAGGCGGCGCAGTACACGTGCGCTTCGACGCTGTTCGCGCCGGTGCGGTTGACCATGGTGGTGCCGTCGGCGGCCAACCCGAGCAGCCCCACGTACACGGTGTCCGTGCCGGCGTCCGAGGAGCTGAGCGTCCGGATCCGGGCGGACACCCGATACAGGCTGTCCGGGTCGTACGGGATCGGCGTCGAACCGCGGACCACCGCGAAGCCCGTCGCCTGCCCGACGGTGCGGCCGGTGGGCGCATCGACCACACCGGTCAGGTGCTCCCACTTGCCGCCGGTCCCGATGCCCAGTGGCTTCCACGCGGCCGCGTCCCCGAGCGCGTCCACGTAGTGCTGGGTGATGCCGTCGGCCAGGGCTCCGCCCAAGGCGTTCAAGGTGACGGCGCCGGCGCCGAGCTTGTCGCTGGTGACGGCTGCCTTGGCGAGCTTGGCTGCGAGCACCGCCCCGTCCGCGAGGGCGGCCGACTTCACCGCGCCCACCGCGATCTTCGTGTCCGTGACGGCCTTCTCGGCCAGCTTGATGTCCGACACGATCCCGTCGAGGAGGTCTTGTCCCACAGCCTGCCGGGCCGCTGCGGCGACAGCGGCTGACGGGTCACTCGGCTTGCCCGAGGTGCTGACCGCGACCAGGCGCACATGCCGGGGCTCGTAGTCGGACACTGCGATCGTCACCGATGCCCCGGAGGCAGCCTCGATCGTCGCGGCCGGGTTGCGCACGTCCACCGGATCGGCGGCTGAGCCCAGCAGGTGCACCTGCACCCGGCCGAGGTTGAGGGGCGCGGTGGCCGCGTCCACGAAGCCGCCGTCCCAGGTGACGCGAAGCCCACCAAGGACCGGGGTCACACGAGGGGCGCTCGGTGCCGGCGGGGGCGGCCCGTTGAAGGTGGCCACGCCCGTCGTGCCATCGAACTGCACGCCGACGCTGCCCGTGAGGACTCCGTCCTCGTCGTACACCTCGATCGAACCCGCCTCGACCGACGAGTACGCCAGGGATGCCGTCCGAGAACCGCGGCTGAGCTGCCGCTCCACATCGGCCAGCCGGGACACGATCTGCGTCAGGTTGCTCGCCATCGTCAGCCCCCGTACACGAAGCGGTCGGACCGGGCCAGCGACAGTGTGACCCGCTCGGGCTCCTCGCCCTCCGGCGGCCGGATGGACCAGCCGGTGACGCGGCACCATCCGGACCAGTTCGCCCACTCGTCATGGATGCGCACCCGCACGTCGTCGCCGATCTGCCACGACCCGATCCGGGCCGCCGGGTGGTCGATCACGTGCAGCTCCTCCACCTCTCCCATCACCTGGCGGGCCGTCCGCTCCCGGCGGGCGCGGGCCGCGAGCCGGTCGTTCCCCTTCTCGTTCGGTACCTCGAGGACGCGCTCCAGGCGCAGCCTGCCGTTGCGGACCGCTTCGACCGCACGCCGCCGCCCCCGGCCCTCCCCGGCACCGAGCGCGATGACGACCTGGGCGTACTCGTCGCCGTCGTACGTGACCGGGGTCGTCTCCGCGACGTTCACGCCGGAGCTGAAGGACAGGTCATGGCGGCGGGTGCCCAGGCGCGGCCAGCCGAGCTGGATGCGACCCACGGGCCGGTCTCCGGAGAGCACGGTGGTCTCCGTCCACTCCGGGCCGCCGTCCACCTCCGTCATGTCCTCGACGATGTCGCCGAGCACCGGGGCCTCCCACCACTCCGAGCGGAACGGCTCCGTCGGGGTGCCGACCTTCGCTTTGCTGACCGTCGGCTCCACCTGCACGCCGAGGTCACCGTCCGGCTGGTCCTGGGCGTACGCCCAGACGTCCCGGATCACCTGGCACGGGTCGGCGTACGTGTACGGGCCGCGCCCATCGAGCTCACCGTGTACGTCGTGGCGGCGGTGCAGGTAGGAGCCCCAGCCGGCCGCTTCCAGCGGGTACGCGCCGCCCTCCGGCTCGGCACGCCAGATCAGCCCGCCCCACAGCAGGGTGTCGTCCCGCTCGACGGTCAGCACCGTGTTCCCGGGGCTGATATGCGAGCCGAGCAGGTGCCGGAACGGGACCGGCACGCGCCCGGAGAAGTCACCGGGCTCATCGAGACGCAGCCCAAACTCGACGTCGGTCAGCGGCAGGTCCGGTACGACCAGGCCGCCGGTGAGGGCGTCACGGACCTGGTAGCGGTAGGCGGGCATCAGGTGCCCTCCTCGAACTCGATGTCGGCGATGACCGTGGTCACGACGTCGGCCTGAAGCGACCCGGCGTTGTCCTTCGAGAGGAAGACGAGGCCCTGAAGTGGCTGCGTGGTGCCGCGCATGTCTGCTGGGATGCTGATGGTGTCCGCCGCGATCGCGTTGATCCGCACGGACCCGTCGGTCCCCTTGGTGCTGCCGTCGTCGATCTGGATGGACTGGCCCTGGACGGAGCCAAGCCGGAAGGCTGTGGATCCCCAGATGCTGCCCAGCACCTGAAGACCCGAGACGGTCATGACGATGCGGGCGCGCACCGCCCACTTCGGCACGCGGATGTTGAACCGGCTCGCCGGTGGCCAGTCCGCCCAGCTCCCGCTGTTGCCTGCCCAGTTCTGGTCACCGCTGGGGGAAGCGGTGTGCAGCTGCCGCTCCTTGCGCGGGTTCGCGATCGTGCGGACGTCGCGGATCATCCCGTCCGTGATGACCTTGGTGTTGGCCGGCATGTCGATCCGGGCCAGGGCGATGGCGGTCATGCCCGCGGGCGGCGTCGTCGTGTTTGCGGACACGTTCGGGATCACGTGGAAGTAGCCGATGTCGTCCCGCTCGGGGTCGCGGACGCCCTCGTACTCCGGGTCTTCCACCCGCAGCACGAGCAGGTCAGACCGCGGCGAGACCCCAGTGGGCGCGACCGGCACGCTCTGGAAGCCCACGTTGTACTGCGTGTAGGAGCCCTGCCCCCAGGCGACGGCGCCCCGGATGACGGCCGAGCCGTCTCCCACCCGGACACCTGCACCGGGGGTCGCAAGCTGGCTGACCCGCAGGTCGTCGGACTCGGTGATGCCCTGTGCGCCGTGGCTGAGGTCGCGGACCATCATCCGGAAGGCGCGGGCAGCGTGGGTGCCGCCGTGGACGAGCAGCGGCGGGTTGATCAACGTCATGGGCGGTCCTTGCAGTTAGAGGGCGATGTGCGCGCTGCGCCAGGTCACGGCCAGGCGGGAGGCGGAGGAGTAACCACGGGCGGTCCACCACAACTCGGTGGAGCCCGTCGGGATCTGGAAGCCGTCGAGTCGGGAGTCACCCGACAGGGAAGAGGCGACGTTCTCGCTGCCGTTGCGAAGCGCCCACCGCGTGCCCGGCCGGGTCTCGATGTCGATGCGTTCGCCGGTCGCCAGCGACACGCCCAGTTCCAGCAGCGCGCCGGTCTTCGGCATGTAGATCCGCGGGCTGATCACCGGCCCGGTGATCCGGATGGTCGGCCAGGCCGGCATGTCGCCGTCGTTGCGCACCATGCCGCGCCGCTCCTGTGGCACGGACGTGCCCGTATTCACCGGCGCCTTCACCGGTGCCTTGAGGCCGCCCAGGCCCCGGGAAGACAGCGACAGGGTCAGCGCCGACACCGTGTCGCCGTGGAAGTACGGGTCGGTCGCCGCGAACTCCACGTCCAGCGGGACCCAGCCGAAGGCGGCCTGCTCCCAGGACGGCTCAAGGCGACGCAGCCGACCGAACAGGACGCGGGTGGGGCTTCCCGGCCACTTGATCCGCAGCGGCATGTTCGCCCCGGGGGCGGTCCGCACCGACGCCGCGTCGGCCGCCTCCTGGAGGTCAGCGAGGATCTGCCGGGCGGCGGCCGGGTCGCCGGGCGTCTTGATCGCGCAGTCGATGCGGACCGTACGGGCGTCGTACCAGTCGGACCCGGCCCACGCCCCGTCCGCGCCCGGCCGCGGGACCAGCTCGCCGCGCACCGGCGCCCTGCCCAGGCCCTCAACCTCGGCAATCGGGATGGACGTGCCGTGACCGAGGACCACGCCGCCGATTTCGATCTGGAAGTCCTTCAAGGCGGTGCTCATCGCAGGCCGCCCCTCTTCGCGCGGCGCAGTTGGTACGCCACCGAAGCCGCGATGTCGCTGGCGGTCGCAGCCGCCTTCGACACGTGGATGGTCTGCGTGCCGATCGCCGGGGCCTGCTGCACCACCACGACCTGCGGCCGGCCCGCGCCCGCGTCGACCAGACGCTGAGGCGTCAGGCCATAGCCGAAGCGTCCGGCCGTCTCGGCCAGGACGTCCGTGGCCCGGCTCCGCTTCGATGCCGCGTGCGGGATGAACGATTCTGCAACCGTCTCACCCTCGGCGAACTTGATCAGGCCCCGGCCCGACCCGCGGAAGATCCCTGGCTCCCAGATGCCGCCGTTGGCGTAGGACAGGCCGCGGTTCGCCCGCGCCAGATCGGCCAAGAACCGCTCGGCCCGCGAACCGACACCGCGCAGCTGGCTGGTGGCCAGGTTGGCGACCTCGATCAGCCGGTCTTCCTCTATTCCCGTCGACTCGGCGACGTAGTGGATGCCGCGGCCGGTGGACAGCGCGGCGATGATCTTCACCAGGTCGGAGAGCTGGTCCCCGGACAGCGCCTTGTCGGCGGCCCGAGACGCCTTGTCTGCCTCGGCGGCCTTCTTCGGGTCCTTTACCGCCTGCTCGGCCAGCTTCTCCGCGGCCTCGTCGCCCTGCTCAGCAAGGCGGGCGGCGAGGGAGCCGTAACCGGCGGCGGCGAGCTTGGCCAGGTTGGACTGGAAGGCGTCGGCGTTCTTGACGGCGTTGCCCAGCTGGCGGGCGTAGTCGGCCAGAGACACTCGGGCGGCGCCGGACAGCTTCTTCAGCTGCTCCGCCATCTCGTTGATGTACTTCGTCGAGCCCTTCGCCATCTTCGCGGTGAGCTCGATGCCGTCCTCGCCCATCTCCTCCAGGGCATCGGCCACGTCCTGGCCGGCGCGGGAGGCGATCGTGGCCAGGTCGGAGCGCCACCGCTCCGTCTTCGCAGCAGACTCCCGCAGGTTCTTCTCGAACAGCGCCAGGTCGAAGGTCTCCTTGCCCTTCTTGTCCTTCCGCATGGACTTCGACCGCAGGCCCGAGCCGCTGCCCCAGCTCGGCGACGGGGAAGGCTGGTAGCTCCAGTCCGACAGGCCCCCGCCCGCGAAGTAGCTGATCTCCCCGCCGAAGCGGCGCGCGACTTCCCCGAGGATCGCCTTCGACCTGGTGCGCTTGCTGCTGGCCAGCGGAATGTAGGCCTCGCCCTGCGTCTCCGGTTCCGCCCACACCCGCCAGGCCCCGGCCGGGGCGATCTGCGCCACGTGCTGCTCCGAGCGGACACCGCCGTCGGCGTAGTACGACACGACCCCGCCGTCCGCCTCGAACCGGTAGCCGTCCGCCCAGGGGCCGGGTCCCCGCGAACCGGAGGTCCGCCAGATGTCGTTATGGACAGTGGTGATCGTCACCGTGCGCCCGGTGAGGGAGTTGATCGCGCCCTGGATCGCGCTGACGTTGCCCGTGGCGGTGCCCGTGGGCACGGAGACGTTCACGTTCTTCGAGCCCGGGATCTCGGTGATCTTGAAGCCCAGGTCGGTGAGCTGCTGGCGGGCGCCCTCCGTCGGCGCGGCCACTGTGACGTACTTCGCGCCGGGCACGCTGCCGATGGCGCTCTTGACCGCCTCCAGGCTCGCGATCGTCGCGGACGTGCCCGCGCTGGTCTGGATGTGCTTGGACCCCGGCGTGGCGCTGATCTTCGCGATCAGCGCGTCCAGGTCCGCGCGGGCCAGATCGGTCGGCGCGCTGACCTGCACCGTCCGGTCCTTCAGATCGGTGATCTTGAAGCCCAGCTTCTCCAGCTCGGCGCGCGCTTCGTTCGACAGGGTGGAGATGGTGACGGTCTTCTTGTCCGGCGTCGCCTTCAGCGCCTGCTGGACCGCCATCAGCTCGGCCATCGACGCGTCCATGCCGGCGGTCTGGAGGAGGATGGACACCTTCTCGGGGACGAGGCCCGCCTTGTCGGCCAGGTTCGCGGCCTGCTCGGCGGTCAGGCCGAAGCCCTGCGCCGTGGAGATCGCCGAATCCCGGGCGGTGGCCATCTGCTTCTGCGCAGCCTCAAGCGCCTCCGGCACGGACTTCCCGTTGGCCTCGGCGAACTGGTAGGCGGCGAGCGCGGCATCGGCACTGTTCGTGGACAGACCTTGGAGGAGGTCGTACAGCTTCTGCCCGTTGCGGGTGACGGTGGACAGCGAACCGTCCATGTTCAGAAGGACCTTGCCGTACCCCTCGGCGTGGTCCACGCCGCCCTTCAGGGCCTCGCTAGCGTCCGACACGGAGCGGTTCAGCCTGGCTTCGGCCGCGGACAGGTTCACCGACCCGCCGGCCAGGATGTTCAGCGCGTCGTGCAGGGCGCGGGCTCGCGAGTCGGCGTCAGCGGTGGTGTCGGACAGGCGCCGCATAGCGTCGGAGAACTTCCCGAAGGGGCCCACGGAATCGGCGGCGGACTTCGCCCCCGACGCCTGTGCGTCCGCCAGGTTCTTCGCGTCGGTCACGGCCTGAGACATCTCGCCCTTGACCGACCCCAGGGCTCGTGCCGCCTGGTCGTAGCTCTTGCCGGTCTCGGTGAACTGCCACTTCCCGACGCGGCCCTGGGTGACGAACTCCCGGTTGGCTGCGGCCGTCTCCCGCAGCCGGTTCTGGAGGGCGTTGAGGCCGCCGTCTTGGCCGAGGTAGGCGTCCGTGAGCTGCCGGGCAGAGACGCCCACCTTGCCCATGACGTCGACCAGCCGCGCCTTGCCGTCGAGGACCTTGGCCTCCATGACGGCCTGCGCGGCGACGGCACGCACGTTGTCGTTGACCGCGCCGTTCGACTCCCGCAGCGCCTGCGAAAGGCTGCTGATCCGAGACTGGTGCTCGGCCGCCGCCTGTGCCGCCTTCTGCTGGTGGGAGGCAAGCATGGACAGGCCGACGCCGGCCGCCGCGATCGCGACGCCCCACGGCCCGCCCAGCGCGCCCATGAGCCCGCGGGCCGCACCGCCGAGGCCGACACCGATGGACCGGGCCAGGCCCTGAGCGGGGCCCTCGGCCGCACGGAACGCGGCGCTCATCTGTCCGAGGATCGGGATGCGCGTCTGGAGCACGGCCATGTGCTGACCGATGCGGCTGACGGACTGGCCCTGCCGCTCGGCCAGCGCCGACTGCACACGCATTTGGTCGCCCCACGACCGGTAAGCGCCGACGAGCGGTCCGGACACGGTTCCGGCCAGGCGGCTCATGACGGGGGCGACTCGGTTGGCCATCAGCATGGCGATGATCGCGGTCTGGACGGGGCCGGGCAGCGCGCCGAAGGCCTGCACGAGCCAGCCCACGCCCTGGCCGATAGGCCCCAGGACCTCGGAGAGCCCGGACGCACCGGCGCTGGCGAGGTTCAGGGCGGTGGTGACGATGTCCAGGGCGGTCGCCCCGGCCCCGGCCTCGCCGGTGACCTCGGCCAGCGCCTCCGCGACGGGCGCCAGGCCCTCGCCCAGGTTCTCGAGGATGTCCAGCCCGGCGCGGCCGGCGTTGACGACTACGTTGATGGCGGACGCGAGAGCGTCGAAGGCGAGGTCCTTCAGGGGACCGCCCAGACCGCCGGCGGCGTCCCGAATGACGTCGAAGCCCTCCGCGATGGCCGCGGACGCCGACGGCTTCGCCAGCGTGTAGAGGTCGTGCAGGTAGTCCAGGCCGCCGGCCAGCGCGGGCGTGGCCGCGCCGAGCCCGGACGTGAGCAGGCGGGTGACCTTCTCCAGGCCCGGCGCGGCGGAGGTGTAGAGGACCTGGCCCGTCGTCTTCCACTGGCTCTTCAGCTGGGTCACCGCACCGGCCAGCCCCTTGGTCTGGGAAGCGGCGATCTCACCGGCCGCGCCCGTGCGGCCGATCGCGGTCCGCATCTGGTCGAACGCCTCGGTGCCCTGATGCGCCAGCGCCAGCGCGCCCTGCAAGGCCGGCTTGCCGACGACCTTCGACATCGCCGCGGCGAAGTCCTTGTCGCTGAGCCGGTGCCCTGCCTGCTCGAACCCCTCGACGATCCCGCGGAGACCCTTGAAGTTCCCCTGCGCGTCCCAGGCTTCGATGCCCAGCTCGGCCAGGCCCTCCTTCATCCGCTTGGTCGGGGCGGCCAGGTTGGTGAAGATGCCGCGCAGGGACGTTCCTGCCTTGGACCCGAGGATGCCGGAGCGGGCAAGCATGGCCACGGCCGTCGCGGTGTCCTCGATGGACACCCCGAGCTGCGCAGCGACCGGCCCGGTGTAGGACATCGCGTAGTAGATGTCCTTCAGACCACCGGACGCCGCGTTCGCGCCGGCCGCAAGGACGTCGGCTGCGCGTCCCGCGAAGTTCGAGCTCAGCCCGAACTGATCCATGACGTCCCCGAGATACTTGGCGGCGTCAGCGGCGGAAAGGTTGTCGGCCGCCGCCAGCTGCATGGCAGCGCGCCCGTTCGCGATAGACGAGGTGGCCGTCTGGCCCGCTTTGGCCAGCTCGAGCATGGCGTCCGCGGCCTTCGCCGCCGAGGTGCCGGGGATGGTGAGGTCGGAGCCGAGCTCGCGGGCCTTGGCCGCGGCCATCACCATCTCTTGGCCGGACGCGCCGGTGACGGCACCCCACTTCTGGATGGCGCGCTGGTACTCGTTGCCCTCCTTGGCTATCTCCGCGAGCCCATGGACGATGCCACCGCCGACGACCAGGTTCCGGAGGTGGTGGGCCTCCTGTCGGGCACCGAGCAGACCGCGGCGCAGCTGCCGCATCGACGCGTCGCCGTCCGCACCGACCTGCCGCAGGCCCCTGCGGGCGGCGTCGGAGTCGGCGGCGATGCCGCGCAGCCCGGAGGCGCCGGAGCCGACGCGACCGAGAGTCCGATGGATCGCGTCGACATCGCGGCCGAGGGAGCGCAGGGCGCCGGAGGCGCCTCGGATGCTGGAGAGCAGGTTCGCGGCGTCAGCGCGCATCTGCACGCTGAGCGTGTAGGACGACACCGGTCCGGTGCCCTTACTCCCCGCGCCCGTTCGGTTGCGCCCCTGCCGCCCCACACGGCACGTGCCGGCCGGAGCCCGCACGCTGGTGAAGATCAGCGTACGGGCGTCAGCGGGAGGCCTGCTGCTCCTCCCAAGCCCGGCGCGGGACGAGGCCGATCCGGACGCCGTACCCGTCGGGGCCTTCGGGAACGGTCTGCTGCTCGGTGGCGATCAGCTCGCACCCCACGCACCGGACCGTGGTGGTGACGTACGCGAACCGGTCTCCGCCGTGCTGCTCGTCCCATTCGGCGGCCCGGGTGCCGCACTGCTCGCACACGCTGCGCCGGTACGCCTCGTACGCCAGGGCCTTGACCCGGTCGGACTCCGACCACCGGCCGTCTCCCGCGCCGACGAAGTACGAGTGCGGGATGCGGTAGCGGTCGCACAGCTCCAGCTCGGAGCGGAGGCGCTCGTCAGCGATCAGCCTTTTCCCAGCTCCGAGGCCGTCGCGCGGTTGATCTGCTGCGCCTGCCAGGCCGCCGCGAACAGGCTGTTGGACTCTGCGACGGGCCAGCCGTCCAGGAGGTCCTGGGCTTCCTGCACGGTCATGCCCTCGACTTCGCGGCCGTCGTCGTCGCGCTCGACATGAGCCGCGGAGACCAGCGCGGCGGGGAAGCTCGTCGGGTTCCAGGCGTCGCCGTCCTCGGCCTGGTCCTCCGTAGGCGGATGCTGCCGTATCAGCCCATCCAGTGTCGGACGGGGCAGCGCCCGGAAGGACAGCGTGACCGACACCTCGTCGAAGGCTTCCTGCGCGGCGACGAGCTCGGCCTCTGCCGCCTCCAGCTCCTTCTGCTCGCCGCCGGTTTCGGCATCAGCCAGCCGAAGCCGGGCAACGTCAAGCTTCGCCCGGTCCAGGCGCTGCTTGGCCGCCATGTCGTCGCACAGCTGAAGGACCTGCTCGGGAAGCTGGCGGGCTCGGAGCCGGGCGAGTTTCCGCGCCCAGTGGTCGTCGCGGCCGGTGGCCGGCGCGGTCGTCGGTTCGGTGGGGGTGGTGCTGGTCATCGGGAGCTCCGTGTTGGGGAGGTCCTGGCCGGGCGAAGAGCGCCGCCCGGCCAGGAAAGGAGGGCGGGGCGGTTACGGCTTCGGCGCGGCGGCCGGTACGGGCGCGTCCTGGAGCGGCTTCTCCGTGATCGAAAAGGCCACGGTGAACTTGGCGGCCTCGTTGTCCACGCTGTACTGCGGGGACCGGGAGCCGATACGGACGGGGAAAACGTCCATCGACCGGGAGCCGGGGACGTCGCCCTTACGGAGGAAGACCACCCAGCCGGTGGAGTCCTTCGTGAGCAGCTGCTCAATCTCGTCCGCGACCTTGTCCTCGTAGAAGCCGAGGGACGAGTCGTCGGCCTGGTCGACGCCCGGGATCTTCGACTCGAACGTGGACCCCAGGTCGGGGGTCTCGATCGCCTGGTTCGACAGCGACCAGCCGTCGATCGCCGCAACCGCGTTCGTCAGGTCGGTGCCGGCGGTCAGCTCCGCCCGAGTAGGAAGGTGGCCAAGGTCTTTGACCGTCTTCAGCCACAGGATGCGCGTTACGCCGCGGCGCGAGTATTTCTGGATCTGCAAGGTCTGCTGTCCGATTCCGGGACGGCAGCCGCACGTCAGGTAGGCCCCCGTCCCTCGACGATGTCGGGGAACCGGCCCACCCGGTTGTCGGGTTGGGCGTCCGCGCGGGGGCCTCCGCGGTGAGGGTGGGACCCGTCGGTGACCAGCGAGCCCTACCTGATTAGCCTACTGGCGTCCAAATGACGGTCGGATCAGCCTCAACTTGGCCGCCGGAACGCTAGGATCGCCATGTGACCGATCACGGCCCGCACACGGAGCAGACGGCGCCCGCCAGGGCGGCCGTGGGCTGCGTCCTCGTCGCCGTTGAGTCGGACTGGACAGCCGCCGAGACGACACACCTCGTCAGGTCTGCGCGCTGGCTTTCGGAACAGCGCGTCACCCCGCTCGCTGTATCGCCTGGGGTAGGCCGCCGTGCCGCAGCCCTTCAGCTCTTGCAGGTAACAACGCTTATCAGCCACGGCGTTGACGTAGAGCTGAAAGACCGCAGGGTCCGCGACCTTCGCGCTGAAGGCTGGACCATCGACGGGCCGCCCCCTCCCGTACTCACCACACTGCCGACGCCCATTCCGCCGGACAGCCAGGGACCGCCGAGCAGCCTGGCGCTACCTGCTCTGGAGCAGCCGCACGTACTCGATCTCTTCCAGAGCCAGTTGGTCCGCACACTGCAACGAATGTCCAGCGCCGACCTCGCAAGGCTCCGCCGCAAGCTCGCCCGTCTGAAGCGGCAGATCCAGAGGGTCCTGGACCGGTTGCTGGGGGGCGTCGGCTACGAGTTCGTCTCCTACGTACCACCCCACGACACATCGCCATGTGGACTGCCCAGGATGGCTTCCCCTGAGATCCCACGCGGGCCACAGCCCGGTCTCCACCTCGATGCCCCAGTACACCCCTGGGCGCTCGCTGCCTGATCTCCGGAACAGGCGGCTGCTGCGCCTGTTCATCGACCTGGAGTTCCAGTGCAGCTCATCAACATCACCGTGTCCGCGATCGCGGAGAACGGAACGGAATCGACCCTCATCGCACTCGGTGCGGCGGTCCTCGGGCCGCCCGTGACAAAGCGGCTCGTCGGCCTCACGCGGGAGTTCTGGGGGCCCAAGGTGACGCGGCTCCGCCGGGTGATCGCGGACCGTGTGGCGCCCCCCGAGCCCGCCGAAGACCGGACCGAGGAGGTCGTCCACCTCTCCGAGCGCGTCTGACCCAGTTCGTGAGGGCGGGGGCCGTCGCGGCTCCCGCCCCCGCGCATCTCACTCCGAAGCGGTGGCGCTGACCTGGTACCGCTGGACGCACGTCGCGAAGTCCCCTGTCGCGGAAGGGTCTGCCCCCTCATCCACGATGAGCTCGCGAGCCCAAATCCTGCTGCCCTGCACACTGAGCGGCTGCTGCCACTCACCGGCTGCCGTCCGGCCGAGGAACCCGTGGCGTACGCCGTCGGCCAGCCATTCCGCCTGATCGACGCGGGCGCCCACGATGGTCACCTGGTAGGTGAGATGGGCGTCCTCCCCGGCGTCGGAGAACGGTGCTCCGTCCACGGGTCCCCCCAGCGGGTAGAGGACGGTGTACGGCAGCGGCGCCGGCCGCCCGTCCACCAGGGGTAGCGAGCCGAGCCCGCACGGCCTTCTGGTTGCCGTGACCAGCATGGCCCGGACCGCAGCTGTGATCGGGGCGCGGTCGATCATTCCGGGCCTCCGGCGAAGTGCGCGGCGGCCGGTCCTTCGATCGAGAGGACGCCGTACCGGCACAGGCCGAGCGCGTCCCACTCTGTGACGCCCGGCGTCGTGATGATGGACAAGGCGCGTTCGCCGTCGCCGTCCAGCATCTCGGCGACGATCACGGCCCGGGACAGGATCCCTCGCTCGTGCCCGCCCAGGACTTCGGTCAGCGCCATCTCAACGTCGGTGGACAGCTCGCTCACAGGGCACGCTCCACAGCCGCACCGAGGAGCCGCACGACGGTCGGTCCCGTGGCTTCCAGGGCAGGCCCGGCGTGCGGGAATGGCGGCTGGGCGTACCGGCGGCCGAGGGAGTCCGTGCCGACGAAGCCGTACTCCAGCCGCCGGGCCTGCGGGGCGCTGGTGCCGACCTCCGCGACCCACACCGGGCCGCCGCCGTGGACCTCCGACCGCCACGATGCGCGGTACTGGCCGGTGATCACCCGCGGGCCCGGACGGCCGGAAGCGCGGGCCCGGACCGCTGCGACGATCGCCGCCGCGCTGAAACGCACCGCGGCCTCGGACTCGCCGCGCAGCACCAGCGCGCCCTGGTCGAGAGCAGCCGCAAGGGCGGCGGGGTGGTTGAAGGAGCCGGCCTTCTTCTTGCTCACGATGCGCTCCGGTCGCGCTGCTCCAGCCACACCGTCCGCAGCACCGGGAAGGAGGACACCTCGCCCAGCGTGGTCACCTCGTACGTACGGCCCACGGCCTGGGTGTCACGGGCCTCCTTCACCAGCACCTCGTCGTGGTCCTCCAGCTCCGCGGCCTCCAGCGGCAGGAGCAGCCGGTACCCGGCCCGGATCTCCTCCTCCCACGCCCCGTCTCGGCCCCGGGAGCGGATCTTCTCCTGCTGCGGGTACAGCCCGGCCTTGCCCTCGTACACGATGAGGGGGGCGGCCGGGACGAGCGCACCGGTCGCCGGGTCCAGGACGTCTTCCCCGCCAACCCGGATCACACGGACCTTGTCCGGCATCATGTGGCGCTCGGCGAAGAGGGCGATGCCGCGAGCGTTAAGCACTGGCAGCCCACTCCCGCAGCTGTGCCAGGACCCCGCGGGTCAGCTCGCCAGGCTGGCCGTCGAGGTCATCGCGGTTCAGCACGGCCTCGTCGAGCTTCTGCCACTGCACCGCATCCAGGAACTGGATCACAACGTGCCGCAGATCCGCCGGCTCGGCCATCACCTCTGCGAGACCGTCGAAACCGAACCCCTGCCACTCGGTCTTCACGTACAGGGTGACTTCCGGGGCCTCGCCCGGGGCCTGCATGACCCTGTAGACCTCCACAGCCGCAGAGACGTCTTGGCCGTCGAGCTCGATCACCGGAGGCTCATCGTGGGGTGCGGCGATCCGAATGCGACGGGACCGATCGAAGTTGCTCATGGTCTGGACACTAGGTGTGCGAAACGCACGCCAACCTGGTCGTTCCCATACGACCGACCCAAGGGCTGATGATCCTGGACCGGTGAAAACGGAACACCTCATTGCCCTCTGGGGGTGGCCCGTGGCCCTCCTGACCGCCTTCGCGGCGACCGCCCTCGGCGTTCACCTCAACGCCCGCGCGACGCAGCGGCGAGACGACCAGAAGGCTCGCGAGGAACTGGAAGCGCAGGCCGATGAGTTCGCCAGCGCGGCTTTGGCTGTCCGGGTCACCGGCTACACGAACGAGTACCTCTGGAACGGCCGGACACCCGTCCTGAAGGCCGCGATGATGGTCGGCGCCCAGTTCGCCGCCGGCATGTTGGACCCCCGACGAACCGGCGCCTCCGCAACCTGGGAGGCCGCGGCCCGCTCCTCCGTTTTGATCGCCTACCTCGACCGAGACCGCAACAGGGCGGCCGCCGACGTCACTGACTCCCTCAAGCACGCGCTGCGCGTCGCCATGCCCCTCGCTCGGCACGCGGACCCGGCCGTCGAGTCCACCACGGACGCGGTCCTCGATGCCCTGATCCATCACCACAGCCAAGCTGTCCTCGACCAGCGACTCCGCGCCTTCCGCCAGGCCGTGCGGGAGGCCGCGATGCCCCCCTCGCCCACCTGGCGACGGGTTGCCCAGCGGATCGCGGCGCTGCCAGCGGCAGGGTTCCAGGCCGCTCGCTCCCGCCTCCGCCGTACACCAGCAGGCCCGTGAACTCGGGCCACCAGACCGTCCCGTTCGGTGCCGTAGCGTGAAGCGCGTCCACTAATCAGAGCTGGCTGCTGTGCTTATCGGACCCATGTGCCCCGTCCTCCGCAACGAGGACGGGGCACAGTCACGTCGGCCGCCGGTGCGCCCCGGCGTTGACCGTTTTCTCTTCTGCCCGTTACCCGGCCACTCTGGTACCCAGGATGAACCGCACCGGCTGGCCTGAGCCGTCATTCCGAGCCTCCGCGGAGCGCCTTCAGCAGCAACGGCGCAACGTCCTTCATCTCGATCCATGCTCCTTCGAAGTCAATCCCTGACCCGGTCCAGGCCACGGCCCGCACGCGCCGAGGCATCGCCCGGTGATCGCGGCCGAGCCGGGCGACCGCGTGACCCAACTCGGCTGCGTTGGCCATCGCCTTACCGCCCGCGTGGCTGCCCAAGCGGAAGGGAAGCTGCTTCCTGCCGCCAATCCCGTCCGCAGGGAAGATGTAAGGCACGGGGGCTTCCGCCCCGTAGTCAAGCTCGATGCGTACGCCCTCTATCTCCACGTCGTGGACACCGCGGTTGGCGGCCTTCACAGTGAGGTAGTACGGCTCGGAGAAGATCTGGCGTCCCTCCTGGCCGGCAAGGCCTACGGGAATGGTGATGATCCGGCCGTCCTTCAGGTTGGCCCCGGCAAGGAGCTCCACCCCGATGTCCGGCGTGCCGTCCCCTCCTCCCTGGGACTTGGCGCCATGCTGAACCGGCTCGCCAGGTGAAAGCAGGCCCCGAGCATTCAGCAGATTCACCAGACTTCTGTAGGCGTCCAGAAACCCGTCCCGGGCTTGGCATGCCTGCCTGTTGAGGTCGTTGCGCTCGGCCTCGGTGCCTGGATAGCTCATCTCCAGGACTGGTTTCCCTTCGTCGGAGACGTCGTGCATGCCGTTCAGCTCACCGTAGAACTCCTCCAGGCCGGCCATGACGGCCTCGTGCGCTTCCTGGAGCACGGGGTCGACGTAGTCCAGTGCGTCATCCTCCAGCGCCTCGTACGCATCGCACACGGGATGGCTCACGGAGAGTGGAATCCGGAAGAGCGTCGGCGCCTTGCGAAGCCAGGTGCGCCAAGGCCCGTCATGGGGCAACAGGTTCAGCAGCCGGGCCGCCTTGAGCCGGTCGGAGTCGGACGGCAGACCGACCGGTGCAACAGGGGCGTCGCTTACGGTGGCGGCCGGCGGAGGCTCTGCGGTGTCCGAGTCCGACGGTTGCAAGCGGCGCTCCTCAGCCGCTGCTTTGCGTAGGCGCTCCCACCGGCCTACTCCCCACTTCGGGCGGCCTACCTTCTGCTGGGCTCGCCCCTCGAGGTAGTCGACCAGGACCGTGAACGGCCGTCCGGCTTCTGGCACGGATTTCCCCGTGAACCACGGGCTGGTCTTACTCCTACCCAAGTTCACAGGGGGCTGCTGAGCCCTTCCGTAGGTCTCGATCTGGCCCAGCGACAGGTTCGTGACCTTCCTGAGCTCCGCCAGCGCGGCGGCGAGGGTATCGACGGCTGGGGTGTCGCTCATGGGGCTCCCTGTTCAGTCTGAACGTTCGTTGAACGGCAATTCCACCAGGTCTGACCTGCCCGAACACCCCGTTCAGCGGAGTTCAGCCAACGACGAGACGTGCGTCTGACCGGCTCCATGGGGCCTCGACCACACGGGTCGACCCGAAGGAGGGAAACCATGGACAAGTTCAAGGCCGCTTGGCAGGACAAGGAGCTGCGGCACAGCGCGGCAAAAGCCGCTGGCAAGTGGCTCGGGTGGCAGGTGGTGAAGGCCCTCCTGCGTCTGGCTCTGGAGTTCTGGCTCCAGACCTGATGGGCCACCACGGAGCACGGGGCCGTGCAATCCAGATTCGCGGCCCGGCGCTCACGTGGACAGGTCACCGTCGCCGGCGCGGGACGAGCGGGACGCTCGTCAGGAGGTCATCGGCCCCCTCGGGGACCTCGTCGGGAGCGGGCTGCGAGGTGACCTGGGCAAGCCGCCGTTCGAAGGCGGCGAGGTTGCCTGTCTGGTCGATCGTGGCGATGCCGTTGACGGTGACGCGCAGAGGTTCGGCGAGCAGGGCGGAGATCCGCTCTTGCAGCATTTCCTGCACAACCGCCCGTGCGGAGCCCAGCCGTTCGTACCGTTGCGCCAGGTCATCAGGGTTGGTGTCGGGCCCGAGCTGCGCCAGTAGCCAGCGCAGCACCTCGGTGTCCATGAAGGTCCTTCCACGTGTGGGCCGGGGAGGAGCGGTTGCTCCTCCCCGGCTGGGCCTACGTCGTCTTGCGGAGTGCCTTGGCCTTCGGGGGCGGCTCGCCCTCCCAGCAGGCGGGGTTGGTGATCTGCTCGGCGATGGCCGGGTCCGTCACCTCCGTGCCGACCGTCAGGACGACGGGGACGCGTTCCTCGGGGTCGAGGACGTGCACCGTGGCCGCGAGGACGCCTACGGCCTTCACGGCGGCGCTCACAGGACGGTCGCCGTGATGTGGCAGTCCGGCGAGGCCAGGACCGGCATGGCGACGGCGGCGCCCTTGGTCCAGATTTGCACCGGGTCATCCTGTGCATCCCGCGTGATCACGATGCCGGGCGCCTCCTGCCGTTCGATCTGCGGGTCCGTGCCCCGGGACAGGGCCAGGGACTCGGCCGTGGTGCCGTACTGCGTCTGGCCCCATCGCTGGCGGTCCGGCGGGAGGAGGATCCACTTGTCCTCGGGCAGGACACGCTTGGACACGTCGTCCTGCCAGACCTGCGCCTTGTACTGCGTGATCGGCGGCAGGCCATATGTACCGCGCACGGAGTTGACCTGCTCTGGGGTGAGCGCGGACGTCGGGGTCTGCCCACCGGCCGGGGTGCCGTAGTACGCGGCCCGGTAGGCCTGGTTCCCCGCGAGGTGGGAGGCGGCCTTGCGGGAGGTGAGGACCATCTCGGGGGCCGGGGCGCCGATGGAGTCGAGGTAGTCGATCCAGCGCAGCTCGTCGGCGAGTGGATCCGCTGCCGGGTCCGACCAGGGCTTCGGCGCGGTCGGCATGTTCGCCGCGGGGACGCCGTAGTCCACCTCGACGGTCAGCCCGTTCTCTCCGGCCAGGGTGAAGCGGCCGTCCACGAGGACGTCGCCGGCGGCGAGCTCCAGGCGGGAGCGGATGGCTTCTACGTGCCGCTCGACGTCGTCGTAGAGCAGTTCGATCAGCCGGTCCTCGTCCGCGCCGCGCGTCGCGTCGAGGAGCAGCTGCTCCATCTCGCCCACGAGGAGCTTCTGACCCAGGGCGGGCAGGGTGCCCTCCGTGGTCGTCTGCTCCGCCTGCCGGCGGGCGATCGGCACGCTGGCGTCGTAGGCGCGGTAGGACGCCGTGTTCACACGGCGCTTTGTGTTGCGGATGCGCCACTTCACGTCCTGGACCTGGGTCTCCGCGAAGACGGTCTGGGTGAGCAGGAAGTCAGCCGGATTGGGGATGGAGCGGGCGTAGACGGTGAGGTCTGCGACGGACACGTTCTTCAGCAGGTCGGCGATGCTCATCAGCTCACCGCCAGGAAGCGGATCTGCGCGCCCGCCGGGTTTGCGGCGATCTTCGTGACGTCGATGCCGCCCGGTATCCTCGCGGCCTTGACGGTGCCGTGCCAGAACAGCGCGGCCGGGATCTTGGTCTGGCCGGACGTGAACGCGGCCTCCGCGAACACCAGGCCGGCGAGAACCTGGCGGCCGTCGGTCGCGGCGGGGTCGTACGCCCCGTACAGGCCGGAGGCGGTGATGCGGCCCACGGGCACGCCGGAACGGACGAAGCCGTGCGGGCCGGCGGCCGTTGGCTCAACGTAGTGGGTGCTCTTGGTCAGTTTGGCGAGGTCGAGGGTGATCGTCTCGGTGGAGTCGGTGCCGTGCCGGGAGGCGAGCCAGTCCCGGTCAGCGGTGAGGGTCACGGTGGTGGTGGACGGCTGGATCAAGCCGCTTCTCCTATGTGCCGGAGCGGCCTGCTCTCACCGGATGGTGGAGCGGTCCACGAGAGATGTGGGGCGTGGTCCCCGAAGGCGCGCCGTCGGACGTGCGCGTGGATCAGGAGCTCGGCGGCAGCAGACCGCGCCGCCGGGCCATCGCGAGACCGCCCTCGCCCGGCTTGGGAGCCGGACCGCCGGGGCGGGCCGGAGGTACGGACGCCGGAGCACCGCCCGGAGCCGGCGGAACTTGGCTCGTCCCCGGAGTAGACACGCGGAACAGCTCCGGCCTGCGGCTCTGGAGTTCCGTGACGGCCTGGTCGAGCGCCGTGTCGTCGGCGTCGTCCGGAAGCCGCAGCAGCGCCACCGCGTCCTCCAGGTTGTCTCCGACTGCGCCCCGGCCAGCGAGCGCGGACCGGCGGACGGCACTTCGCTCCCGCGCGACAGCTGCGGCCTCGCGCTGCGCCGCTGCCGTTTCCCGGGCCGTGAGGTCCTGCTCGCGGCGCTGGGTGTCGGTGAGCTGCTGCTGCTCTGCGTCGCGCTGCTGCGTGACCCACTGCTCCAGCTCGGCGGCGGAGGCGAAACCGAGCTTCTCGACCAGGTCGCGGCGCCCAGCCCGGGAACCCTGGTCCTTCTCGCGGGCCATCATCTGCTGAAGCTGCTGCTGCCCCAGGGTGACCTGCGGCTCGCCTCCGTTGGAGGGGTCTTCCGAGGAGGCGCCCAGGACGGGGTAGATCGGGCGGCCGTCGCGACGGTAGCCGAGCACGGCGTGCGGAGGCGGGAGAAGGCGGGACATCAGGACGTGACTCTCCTCGACGTCCCCGCGCCGTAACCGAGTGTACGGAGCCCAGCGGCACGCCTTCGGACGGGCCGCGCCACCCACCTGGCATGATCACCGGTAGAGCGACCAGGTGGGGGGCACCGTGGAAGACAATCAGGTCTCGCTGGACAAGACGCCGCAGCCAGCGCCCAGGGGGAAGATCGCGATCGTGGCCGGGGCCGTCACCGTCGCGGTCGGCATCGGGCTCGCCTTGTGGCAACCGTGGGTCGACCGGACCCCGTTCACGGCCTACGAGGTGGCCGTGCAGGACGCCGAGTACACGACGCCTGGGTCAACACCGGGGACCTGCGTACGCACGAGCGCATCCGAGGAGGAGCGTGTCATCTTCGACGAGGACGGAACGCGTCTCGCCTCAGCCCGGGACCCCCGGGAGGGGGAGGTCCTGGGGCCGGAGTTCGGCGAGTTCGCCGGTGCCTGCCTCTTCGTCTCGCGGATCGACGGTGTGCCCGGCGGCCGGGGCACCTACGTGACGCAGTGGGCTGGAGGCACGAAGTCCACGATGTCCGAAGAGGATCTTCGGGAGTCCCCGGAAGACCAACGCGAGCGCGTCAAGACGTGGAAGCGGAAGAACTTCCGGCCGGCGGAGGACTGACCAGCCCGGGCACGGGGGCGGACTCCTTACCGGCGGTGATCCGATCGATTTCCGCGTGGGCATCGTCGATCGGATACCCGGCCTCTTGCAGCATCCGCACGCCCGTCTCCAGGGACAACAGGCCAGCGCCTACCGCCCGCACGACCTCTTCGAGGACGGCAGCGCGATCGGTGGGGGTGTGCGGGCCGAACACCAGCCGCACGGGGGTGGTCGGCCCGGCAGGCCACCCCTCGGCTTGCCCAGCCTGGTGGAGCCTCTGCACGAACCGGAGCAACAGCGCGTACTTGTGCGCGCGGGCAAGCCGCATCGACTCCACGAGGGAGTCCAGCGGCCCCAGCGAGAGCTGAAGGGCATATCCGCTGGGGACCCTGGACGGGTCGGCGGTGCCCAGGCTCACCGCAGGGAGCCGGGCGTTCACCGCGGCCCGCTCCCGTACCTCCTCGACCCGCGCGCGCAATTCCGCGAGCTGCGCGGAGGTATCGAGGACGTCCATTCGCCCTCCGTCGCCCAGCTGGAACACGGTGCCCGGCTCGACGGCGAGCGGCCGGGGCCGGCCGGTGACCCGGTCCACTTCGATGCGCACCCCGGCCAGGCCGATGATCGGGGCGCCGGTCGTGGCCGATGCGCGGGCCGAGTCCGTGTCGGACTCCGCGAGCTCGTCGAGAGCCTGCATCACCGGAGCCAGGGCTGACTGGCCGAAGTGCTCGCCGTCAGAGACCGAGTTGGTGACGTGCACGATCGGAAGGAAGTCGATACGCAGATCCAGCCGGTCAAGAACCTCCCCATCGGCCCTGGTCTTGACCCGGGCCTTCTCCATCGGCAGGTCATCGAGCTGTTGGCCCAGACGGAGATCGTCAAGCTCCCACTCGGCGTCCGTGAGGTAGCAGGTGACGGCGGAAGGCCGCTCGGCCCACGGGTAGGTGCGCTCGATTTGCCCGGTCTCCGGATGGACTACGTCGCCCTGCTCAAGGAGCCATCCACCGGATTCGTCACCGACCAGGGCACGACGGCCGGCGCCCGTGCTGCGGGTGGCTGCGGAGATCGGTCCCAGCTCGTACGTGATCCGCCGAACTCGCGCCTTGGTACCGCGGGCCGGGTCCTCGGGGATCTCCCACGCCAGGTGAACCCTGGACGGGTAGTCGCCAGGGTCGGCGTCCTCATCGAGGACGGGAAAGTAGAACCCCGGGTCGAGCGTCCGCAGGCGAACGCGCCCCTTCTCCGGATCCCAGGCCAGCAGGTACACGGCGTCCCCGAGCAGCACGGCCTTTCGCTCGGCGGCCTGCATCCGCAGCGGCAGCAGCTCGTGCTCCGCCCAGTCCCGCAGGCGTTGCTGCACCTCTGCAGCCGCGACCGCCTCGGGTGCCGGTTCCTCGTGGCCAGCGTGCTCGGCGCCCGGCGCCACGATCTGCTGCGTCCTGCCCAGCAGGTGGGCGAGGGTGGTGTTCACGAACGCTGCTGCGTCGCCGAACTCCCGTCGTTCAACGCCTGCTTCGTTGCCGGTGAGGAGGGCCAGTTCACCGGCCTGGTTGGAGTCGTAGGCGGCGAGGATCTTGTAGGCCGCCAGGCGGCGGGCAGCGTCGGGCGGCAGCCAGCCCGGCCGGGCCGCCGGTGCGAGGGCCCGGTGGGGGAGGCCGGTGCTGGCGGTGGTCATCATCGGCTTGTAGTTCAGCCACGACCAGGCGTCGGAAACGAACTCGCGCAGGCCCAAGGGACGGACTCCTCAACGGCCCCCGCGCCGGATTCAGCCTAAGCGAGCGAGCCTCACGGCAGTTCGTCGCTACGCTTACGCAGGGGCCGTCCCGGCGCATCCCCCGTCGCCGGGACGGCCCCTGCATAAAGCCCTACCGGCGTCCGGCCAGGCGCCCGTCCCGGTAGCCGCCCAAGGCGGGCTCGCCGTGCTGGGGACTGGCCAGCTCGGTGAGCGCATGAACGGCGGCGTCCATCCGGTCCGGACTGTCCATCCCCGCCACCCAGGTCACCATCTGCTGCTCCAAGGTCGGCCACTGCCCGACGTGGTGAACGCGCCCCTGCTCATAGAGCTGAGCGATCGGCTCGGCGCGCAGACGTTTGCCGTGCTTGGCGGTGACCGGGATGATCGCGGGCATCAGCATCTGCTCGGTCTTGTTCTCGCGGTGCAGGTCCTCCCAGGCCTGCGCGATCACCTGGCGGCTCATGTCCCCGCCGTAGTTCGACTCCACCACGATCGCGTCCGCGCGGAGTTCGATCGCCAGCAGGCACGTTTCCCTGCCCCACGAGTCCGCGCCCCGGTTCCCGCTGCGGTCATCAAGGAGATACAGCTGCCCGTCCGCGTCGCGAGCCGCTGCGACGATGCCTGTCTCGTCCCCGACGGTGGATTCGCCGCCAGCCGGGTCAACGGCGACCACGATGCGGGTGAGGTCGATGCCGCGTAGCTGAGCTGCGGATACCCGGTTGTCGGTGATCCACGCCCAGTCCCAGACGCCGCCGTCCTGCGGCCGAGGCTGCTGCATGTACAGCGACCACCACACGCGCTCGCCCACGGACGCGCGAATCTCCGCAAGGGCGCCCTCGTCGTATCGGTCCGGCCAGAGTGCGCCGCCGACGGAGCGGCCGAGCGCGTCGTCCTCGGCGAGAGCGAGGGCGGGCAGGTCGATGACGGTCCACCGGTGCCGCTCCTCGGCCAGCACTCGGCCGGCCAGGTCGTCCTCATCCCAGCGGGTCTGGATGAGGATGACGGACCCGCCGGGCTCGATGCGCGTCAGGAGGACGGCCTGCCACCACTCCCAGAGGCGGCGCCGCATGGTGGGCGAGCTGGCTTCCGCAGCGTCCTTGATCGGGTCGTCGACCACCGCGAGGTGGGCGCCCTTGCCGGTGAGGCCGCCGCCCACGCCGGCCATGACCGCGCCGCCCTCGGTTCCGAGGAGGTCGAACCGGTTGGCGGCCGAGGAGCCGGGGCGAAGACCGATGCCTATCTGCGGTCCGTGGGCGAGGATCGCGTCCCGGATCCACCGGCCGTGATCATCGGCCAAGTCCGAGGAGTACGAGGCGATCATCACCCGGTGCTCCGGACGCCGCCGCAAGTACCACAAGGGCGCCCAGCGGGCCGCGCGCCGGGACTTGCCGTGGCGAGGCGGCATCGTGAGCAGCAGCCGGGTCGGTACCCCGGCGGCGACCCGCTCGAAGGCGCGGTCGATCAGCCCGAGGTGCGGGGCTTGCATCTCCTTCCCGTCGGTGAGGACCGCCGCCATTGCGCCGGGGGAGCGGTCCATCGCCAGGCCTCGCTCGATTTCGGCGAGGCGGGCCCGGAGCTGTGGTGTGGAGGCTGCGGCGATCTCACGGCGACGCGACGCGGGCAGCGTGCGGTACAGCTGGAGGACCGCAGCCTCGTCAGCCCTCCCCACCCTCGGAACTTGCGTCGCCGGCCAGTGCGATCAGCCGCTCTAGCTCATCAAGGCCAGTGGTCTCCACCTGGACGGCGCCACCGTCCGCGCCGGTGATCTCCGTCCGGACGGGGCGGTTCAGGCCGAGGAGGTGGCTGCTGCGCTCGATGATGCGCACGGCGCGGTCCACGGCGGCCAGGTCACCGGTCCGGATCGCGGAGCGGTACACGCCGAAGAAGAGCCGCTCCAGCCGCTCGGCCATCAACTTGCGCAGCTCATCGGTGCTTTCGTCCAGCACCGTGCTGCGCTCTGCGAGCGCCTTCGACACGTCCTTGCAGGCGAGTTCGATCAGACGGCCATCGCTCGGCGGTTCGGCGCCGCGCCGGTACGCCTCGATGCCGTACCCCTGCGGGTAGGCGATGCCGTCGCTGTTCACCGCTGGATCGGCAGCCAGCTTGCGGCCGATGGTCAGCCAGTCGACTCCGGCCAGCTTCAGGTCGATGGCGTCGGTACGCCGCTGGGTGATGGCGGCCCTTGCGGCCCTGTTGGGGCGGCCCATGTGCGCAGCTCCTCGAAGCCCCCGCGCCGCCCTTCCATGATCCTGTATCGGAGGGCGGCGGCGGGGCTGCGGGCTGCTAGCGGGCGAGCGTCCACTTCGTCAGACGGTCCACGATCTCGAGGACCGACCTGCGCGCGCCGGCGGAGATGAACGCGAAGACGACGAACGACGGGATCAGCGCCACGACCACGACCAACGCGGGCAGCAGACGGACCACGATGGTGCAGAAGTCGAGCACGGAGCGGAGGGTCCGGGTCTGAGACAGGAGGTCGATCAAACGGTCCAGCAAGGTGCACTCCTCGGATACGCGAGCGGGGTCACCTGGTGTCCGACTGAGGGCATACGTCTCCCTCGGACGGTGCCCCGGTGGGGCAACCAAGTGGATGAAGAACCCCGCTGGCCCGCGTTTCACGAGTCAGCGGCAGGTTCGGCACCTGCTGCGCATCCCTGTCTCCCCTGCATATGGACCTGCGGCGCCGGACAGCAGTCCGGCGGCCAGCTGAATTTACTGGCCGCCACACTGCCATTCAAGGGCGCATTTTGGTCACTGTCTAAAAATGCGCGAAACTAATCGCCGAAGGCCAGCTGGGTCACTCCCGGCTGCTCCTCCAGCCGCGGCCCGGCCGGAGCCGCTGGGACATTGCGGTGCTGCTTCAGCCACCAACCGAACTGCCAGTTCCGGCAGGTTCGGAACAGTCGGGCATGGCGGAGTGGTTCCCCGGCGGGGATGGAGTGCTCCCCCCACCCGGTGATGGGCCGCGCGTTCCGAAGTCGTACCGCCAGGCCGGGCACGAGGGCGTCCCCCTCCCACTCATGGCCGGGCGCGTACTCGAAGCCGAGGTGTGCGTTGCGCCCCCAGTCCCACGGGATCGGCAGAGCGCACAGGTACCAGGCTGCCGGCGGATTCGCCGCCGGCAAGAGCAAGCTCTGACGCTTCAGCCGGTGGTTCACGGCTGGCCTGTCGCACTCCGCGAAGGTCTTCAGGCAGTGCTGAGTCAGATCGACCTGACGCACCCCTGCGAGCCACATGATGCGGAACGCGTCGCGCGACTCTATTTCTATGCGAACCCCATCCGAGTTCGCTCCCGATTTCATTTCTACCCCTCCGAATGAGCGTTCCTTTCCTTGATCAATTCTATCAATATTTCCACAATTCCGAAATGCTTGTCGTGTCGATGCCCGTTGGGGTAAGGCATATTGAATTCATTCCGGAAAGCCTCCTCGTATTCCTCGGCGGGGAACGCGCGGGGCTTGCGGCACACGGCCTTGAGGGTTGCCCTGGTGGCGTCGCTGAGCTCGACCTCTTCGAAGTACCGAGACAGCAGACCGCGCAGGCTTTCCGGGGTGTGGTACCTGATCCGCTGCCACTTGCCGCGCACGAACCGCATGTCCACGTTCTCGCTGTCGAGAAATTTCAGCCGCTCCGCATCCCGGCTGATGGAGTGTTCCGAGTTCTCGTATGCCTGCTCGCGGTGCAGGTTGCGGGTGCCAATGGCGACCGTGCCGTCCTTGGCGCACAAGGCGTTGACCGTGAGCAGCACCCAATGCTGGTACTCCAGGCTCGTCGTCGCGTTGATCACCGAGTCCAGGACGACAACCTCGTACAGGCCCCGCTCGCGCAAGTCCCGTTCGATGGTGCGGATCATGCCGACGATGCCTCGGATGTCCAGGCTGTACTTGCCCTTGAGGGTGCGGTACGGCTCATAGTCGTGGACCTGGTAACCCTGCGCCTTCAGGTGGCGGGCGTAGTCCCCGTGGCCGGCGCCGAAGTCGACGACGCGGTGCCCGGTCGTCAGCCACGGCAGGACCAGCTGCTCCCACGTCTCGCTCTTGTACCGGACCTGGTCCGCCTTGGCCTTCGAGGAGTGCTCGCGAAGGCGGTTGGGCTGCACGATGTGCTGGTTCCACACGGGGGCCTGCTCCTCCAGACCGGTCCAGTCGTAGACGCCGTACTCGCCGGTCAGGTCCTCCACGAGCTGGCCGGCGTCGAAGGAAGCGACGGTCCAGGCCAGGACATCGAACCGCTGCGCCTTCGCGACCGCGGCGTACTCCGCGTTGAGGACAACACGGCCCTGGTCGTCGATCACGACCGACCCCCAGGGGCCGTGGCCAGCGGTCATGAAGCCGATGGCCTGCTGGAAGGGGATGTTCTTGGAAGCGACGACCTCGATCGTCTGCCACGGGATCCAGCACCACTGACCGATCGGCCCCGCCTCCGCGTACACGACGGACGACTCGGTCTCGACTCGGTTGTGGAGCAGGTTGAACTTGATCTCGTCCTGGAGGCGGACCTTCTGCGGGAGGATCATCGCGGGCACCGTCTCCTGCCCGATGGCCTTCAGGCCCTTGGTTCGCTGGTGACCTGCGACCAGCGTCCCGTCGGCGTTCAGGATGACGGGCTTGACGACGCCGTGACGGCGCAGGGAGCCCTGGAGCCGCACGAACGACGCCTCGGACAGGCGGCGCGGGTTGTAGTCGGCGGGGCGGAGGTCGGACAGCGGGTACGCCGGATCGAACCGGACGTCGAGCGGGTTCACGCGCTGATCTCCTCTGCGGCGGCGTGGTGCTCCTCGTTCAGGACGTGCCAGCCGAACCCGAGGTCAGAGTCGTGCTCGTCGACGAACTTCCGGTAGAGGCCGTTCAGGAACTCGACCTCGTCCTGGGTGATCCGTACGCGGGTCGAGGACCACTGGAGGTACCCCCACTGGAGGTAGTCCACCGTTGCCGCCGCACCGGTCCCCGCTCCATCGCTGGGCAGCTCGATCGGCGCCGGCAGAGAGGTGTCATCGAGGAGGTCGTCCAGCTGCGCCTGGTCGTAGCCGGTGCCGTCGAGGTCGGGTAGATCAGTGAGGATGTCCGCCAGGAGCTGCGTGTCGTACCCGGCCAGGTCACTCGTCCGGTTGTCGACGATGACGATCTTCGCGGCCGTGTCCTCGTCCACGTCGAGCCAGGTGACCGCGACCTCCTCCCACCCCAGGGCCCGGGCGGCCTTGACGGTGTGGTTGCCCGCCAGGATCTCGTTCGGCGCCCGGTGACGGACCCCTTGTTGACCACGACCGGCTTGTACTGGCCGTGGGTGGCCAAGGACTCGGTGATCGCCGCGAGGTCGCCGGTTCGCGGGTTGCGGTAGTAGTGCGAGAGGCCTTCGAGCGGCACAGCCAGTGCCGCGAGGGAGTCGGGGATGCGGGGTGCAGCAGTAGACACGTGGGCTCCAGCCCCGCGCCCACCTTCGACCTTAGGTGATCAAGCAGGAGGCCCCGCGGCCCTTCATCCGCGGACCGCCACCGTGCACACGACTCGGCGCGCATGGTGGAACACCCCCGCAGGGGAGTACGACCGGAGAGCCGCGCGCAGGTCTCGTTCGTACGCTGCCGTCCTGGTCCCCAGGATCTCCGGGCTCGTGTAGGACATGGAGAACTGCAATCCAACCAGGTCGTCCAGCCCGTACGTGAGGGGCTGATCGAACACGGCGGTGTCCGCCCGCGGGAACGGCGATGCCGACAAGTCGAGCTCTGGATCGTCCCCGCGGTGATGGGGTCCATGGCGTTCCCGGTAGTCAGGCCCCAGGTACTCGGCACCGACGGACTCGATCACGTCCAGCCAGCCGGGCCGAGTGCTCGTGTCGCTGCTGCCGACGAACACCACCCCGCCGGCGGGCTCGACGAGGTCGTCCAGATCGGACAGCACCTGTGCGGCGTCCATCCAGCCGAGGGACCTGCCGAGCGTGGCCACTGCGATCTGCGGGAGCCCAAGCACCGGGAGGTCGGCAGCCCACGCCACCCGCCAGGCGACACCCACCGCCTTCTCGGAGGCGGCGAGTCGTACACCCTCGGCGACCATGGCCGGCTCAGGATCAACGGCGTGGACGACCTTGACGTACCGGGACAGTGGGATCGCCAGCGTTCCCGGACCGCACCCGAGGTCGAGCAGCTGCTGCGTCCCATCAAGCTGGAAGCGGTCACGGATCAACTCGAACACCGCGCTCGGGTACCCGGGCCGGTAGGCGGCGTAGAACGGCGCCGCTGCCGCGAAATTCGTCACGCCACCATCTACAGCGGCTGCCACCTGCGCAGATGTGCTGGCGCACGGCGTGCCGCCTACGCCACCCAGTAGGAGGGCAAAAAAGGCCGTCTTTGACGGTCTGTCGGGACCGCTACGCTGGGCCGATGAAGCCGATCCGCGTCCGATTCGCCCCCTCGCCGACGGGCATGTTCCACGTCGGCGGAGCCCGCTCCGCCCTCTTCAACTGGGTCATCGCTCGACAGGACGAACAGGGGAAGTTCGTCCTGCGGATCGAGGACACCGACGAGGAGCGCAACCGTCCGGAGTGGGTGGAAGGGATCATCAACGCCCTCGCCGCCATCGGCATCAACGCCGACGATCCGCACTTCGAGGGGCCCTTCTTCCAGTCGAAGAACAAGGACGCCCAGCGCGAGGCCGCCCTCCGGCTGTACGCCGAGGGGAAGGCGTACTACTGCGACTGCACCCGCGAAGAGCTCGTCGCACGTACCGGCTCGCAGCACCTCGGGTACGACGGCCACTGCCGGGGCCGCGGACTCGAGTTCGTCGAGGGACGAGCCCTGCGGTTCCGCACCCCCGACGACGCCGCGACCGTCGTGAACGACCTGGTGCGCGGCCGTACGGAGTTCCCGAACAACGCGATGGAGGACTTCGTCATCGCCCGGGGCAACGGCAGCCCCGTCTTCCTTCTGGCCAACGCCGTGGACGACATCGACCAGGGCATCACCCACGTGGTCCGCGGCGAGGAACACCTCTCGAACACACCCAAGCAGCAGGTCCTGTGGGAGGCGCTGGGCGCGGAACCGCCCGTCTGGGCTCACCTCCCGGTCATCGTGAACGAGAAGCGGCAGAAGCTCTCGAAGCGCCGCGACAAGGTGGCGCTGGAGGACTACCTCGGCGAGGGGTACCTCCCTGACGCGCTCGTCAACTACCTGATGCTGCTCGGCTGGGGTCCCTCGGACGGGGTGGAGATCCGGCCCTTCGCCGAGTTCGCGGAGCTGTTCCGGCTGGAGGACGTCAACAAGGCGTCCGCCTTCTTCGACGTGAAGAAGCTGTCCGCCTTCAACGGCGACTACATCCGAGCCCTGACCCCGCGGGCGTTCGTCGAGGCGTGCCGGCCGTGGCTGTCCGGCGATGTCGTCCCCTGGCAGGCTGAGGAGTACGACGAAGCCACCTGGCAAGCCGTCGCCCCGTACGCACAGACCCGGATCGCCGTGCTGTCGGAGATCACCGCCTACGTGGACTGGCTGTTCCTCCCGGAACCGCCGCAGGACGAAGCCTCGTGGACGAAGGCTATGAAGCCGGGGGCCGAGGCGATGATCGCGGGCGCGAGGAAGGCGTGGGGCGCGCTGGACGAGTGGACCACCGAGCACCTGAGGAGTGCCCTGGAAGGCGTCGCGGTCGAGCAGGGCCTGAAGCTGGGCAAGGCGCAGGCGCCGGTGCGGGTCGCTGTCACAGGCCGGACGGTCGGCCTGCCGCTCTTCGAATCGGTCGAGGTCCTGGGCAGGGATCGGACCCTGGCTCGCCTGGATGCCGCAACCGGCCGCCTGGAGAGCCAGGATCGCTAGGACTCAGGTGATCTTGGCGAGTACCTTGCTCCACTCCTCGGCGAAATAGGCCTGATTGAACTGGGCCAGGGTCTCGTACGCGGCCCTGGCCTCTTCGCCGGGCGCCTGCGCGCGCCTTCGGACCTGCTCGGCGAGGCGATTCGTATCCGGCGGCGGCTGCTGCGTCAGCGCCGCGAGGTCACGAAGCCCTGCGAGGGGCTGCACCAGGCTGGGCAGCCCCAACAGCAGGGCCTCGGCCGCGCAGCGGCTCCAGCCCTCGTGCATCCGTGGCCGGAACACCCCAACATCGCAGGCCCGGAGTAGACGCAGGTACCGGTCGCGGGGCAGGTCCAGGTGGGTGCCGGTGAAGCCGATCGTGTTGTTCCCGCTCGCCACGACCTGGATCCCGTGGGCGCCGGCGAGCTCCTTGGCCACGCATTCGGTGCCTTTCCAGTGCACGGCCTTGCCCGTGTAGACGGCGATGGTGCCGGGCTCGAAGGAGAACTCCGCACGGCAGCGAGCACGATCGACGGCGCGGGCCTTGTCGATCTCCGCCATGTCGAAGGCGTTGTAGATCACGCGGACATCCCGCACCCCTCTCTCGCGAAGGAACTCGGCCCAGTACGGGGCCACGCAGACCACGGCCGCGCACTCGGGTAGCAGCGAGAAGAGGTATTGCCAGAGTGCCGCTTCGAGCGGGGCCGAGTCGTGCTGAAGAGGTTCGTAGTGGTGCAGGATGAAGATTGTTCTCTGCCGCATCTCGCGGCTGAAGAGGATCAGGCTCAGGTCGTCCCACACGAACGAGATGTCCGGGCGGTCCAGCGGCGGCATGAGCGGAGCCAGCCGCTGCAGGTGGCGGATCTTCCGCCACCTGCGCACCGGGTCCTGCCGCTTGTGATCGGTCAGCGTCTGCCACTCGACCAGGTCAGCGGTCACCTCGTGGAGCATGCGGAGGTACACCCTGCCGCCGGTCCGGCCGATCGGTTCCATGGAGTACACGGTCTGTGCCACGGCGTTCCTCCTTTTCCTCGTACCGGTGGTACTCGGATCGCAGCAGCTCCGCGGCGGCTGCCAGGTGGGGGCTGAGGTGCCGACACCGTTCCGCGAGCGGCAGTTGGAACTCCACCAGGTCCTCGATGTAGCGGTCCCGCCGGCCTGCATCCGGGGACCGGGACAGGTCCCTGAGGTTGTGGATGCGGTCGGCGAAGCGGATCACCAGCGGCACCGGTGCCAGGGCGGACGTCTTGGCCCGCCACGCCTCCCGGTCTCCGGGCCCCTTCGCCCTGCCCTGAAGGCGGTGGTCGGGGGTGATCGCCGCGATTCGGTCGGCGAACTTCTCACCGAGCCGCGCGGCGATCACCGGGCGCGACTCCGGGGAGACCTCCAGGGCATCGTGGAGGAGCCCCACCATCAGGGCCGTCGTGCAGGTCACCCGGAGCTCGTCGCGCAGGATCCGTACGACCGCCGCCGGGTGCTCAACGTACGGGGTGCCCTGGTCACGGGTCCGCCCGTCGTAGATGGCCAGCGCGACGGGGACGCACACGGCGGCCGTCCTCTGCTCATCGGGGGTCCACCCGTCCGCGCCGAGCGCGTCCCAGAGCGCGAGCGCGTCTTCCTTCATGCCGACATCTCCAGAGGCGGTCGGCCGTGAGACAGCCGGTCAGGGACAAAGAGGGAGTCACCGACGGCCAGAGCGTCGAGGCCGAGGGAAGCAGCTGCCTCCACCGCCTGGGCCGCGGTGCGCAGGATCGGGGTGCCCTTCAGGTTGAAGGACGTGTTCAGGAGCATCGGCAGGCCGGTGCGGCGGCAGAACTGCTCCAGTACCTCTTCCAGCCCGCTGTGCCCCGGGTGGACGACCTGCGCCCGCGCCGTCCCGTCACGGTGGACGATCGCCGGAACGCGGTCCGCCTTCCCGGGGAGGATCCGAACAACCCGGTTCATGAACGGATCACCCTCGCCCGCGAACCACTGGGAGGCGTAGCGGGCCAGCACGGCAGGCGCGAACGGCCGGTAGTCGGCCCGGCGCTTGAGCTGGTTGATCGTGTCCCTGGTGTCGCGGCGGCCGGGGTGCGCCAGGATCGACCGGTGCCCCAGGGCGCGCGGCCCGAACTCCATCGCACCCTGCACCCAGCCGACGACATAGCCGTCAGCGAGGAGCCCGGCCACGGCAGGCGCCACACTGCCGCCGAGCCGGGGCACGGCGTGCCAGTCGGTCGGCAGCAGGCCCAGGCCTGCCCCGTCGGGTTCCGGGCCCCAGCCGGCATCGGTCGGCCGGGCCAGCGGCTCCTGTTGCAGCTGGTGGTGCCACCCGTACAAAGCGGCGCCCACAGCGGTACCTGCGTCATGCGGTGCGGGGGCGACGAAGACGCGGTCGAACCCGGACTGCTCGGCGAGGGAGCCGTTTAGGGCGGAGTTGAGGGCGCAGCCGCCGGAGAAGACCAGGTCCGCGGCGCCGGTCAGCTGGCGCAGGTGCTGAGCGACGTGGACGACGGCCCCGGCGAACGCCTCCTGGACGGCGGCCGCGAAGTCCGCGCGGACGTCGAGCGGGATCACCCCAGCGTTGGCGGACGTCCACTCGTAGCCGCCGGCACGTAGCGGGGTTGCGGCATCGGCCGAACCGTACGGCGCCAGGACGTGGATCTCGCCGTCCTCGCCCAGGCCGATCACGTGGGACATCTGGGAACGGAACCGCTCGGGGTCGCCGTAGGCGGCCAGCGCCATCATGCTCCCCTCGGGTTCGTCGCCCGGCGGGATCACTCGGTGGGCCATGTTGCGGTAGAAGTGCCCCAGGGAGTGGTGGATCCGTTCGATCCCGCTCCTTCCGGCGGCGAGGGTGGGCAGAGCCTGGTGGATCCGGTCAATCTTGCCGTGGCGCAGGTCGTAGCCGGTGATCCTCTCCCGCCCGGGTCCGTACTCGAACCCGAGCGGCGAGCCGCCGGCGTCGATGACGAGCCCGGCCGCGTGGTCGAGGTCGGACATGAGGTACCCGGCCAGGACGTGCGCGGTGTGGTGGGAGACCAGGCGGAGCTTGCGGCCCAGCGGGTCCGGGAGCATCGCCGCCAGCTCTTCGTGCTCGGTCGCGAGCCACTGGCCCGACGACGGGCTCGGACGCATGGCTGCGGCCCACACGGTATCGACCTCGTGCGGGTCGATGCCCGCCGCCTCGAGGCACCAAGCCAGGGATTCGGTGGGCGCGGTGAGGACGCCCTTCCGTCCGCCGTGCCGCCGGTTGTGCTTGAGGCCGGACCAGCGTTCCTCTTCGGCCGCGTACAGCTGGCCGTCCACGACGAGCGCCGCGGAAGTGTCGTGGTGGAAGTTCAGGCCCAGGGCGACAGCCATCAGGCACCTCCGATCAGGGCGGGCACGACGGCGTGCCCGGAGTCGCTGTACTCGTGGCACTTCAGGCAGAACTTGTAGTGGACGGCCCGCGGTGCGAAGACCTTGTCGGCGAAGTCGCTGTCCCACACGGAGAACTCCGAGTCCTCCTTGGCCATGGCGTTGAAGCAGCGGTAGCAGGACCCGTCGGTCTCGACCATGAGGTGCTGGTCGAGGTAGCGGGCGCACAGGCCACCGAGAAGGTTGTCGGGCTGCCCGACGTCGATGTGGTGGACGTCGTTGGTCACGTGGATCGAGCCGGTGGCGCGGGCCAGAGCGGCGAAGCCTTCCATCCGTTCGTCGGAGACCTTGCCGCGGATTGAGTTCAGCACGACGGTCTTGCCGGCCGCACGCAGGACCGGAACGACCTGGTGGACCTCGTTGTAGTTGTCGTGCTCGTCGTCCGCGCCGATGAGGACCTGGTCGTATACCTCCAGGGTCACGTCCATGAGCCTGCGGTTCCGGGCAAGCGTGATTGCGTTGGTCCCGAGCACCATCACCACGTGAGGCAGGCGGTCGTGCGCGAGCTGGGAGAGCTCCGGGAAGCCGCGGTGCACCGTGGGCTCGCCGCCGTTGATGTGCAGCTGGGCGAACGGAACGCGGTCCAGTTGGTCGAGCACGGCGGAGAAGGTCTCGATGGGCATGTTCACGCCGTGCGCGCCGTCCGCGAAGATACAGAAGTCGCAGGACCGGTTGCACTTCGTGGTGATCTTCACCTTGGCGGTCTTGAGGGTCCGCGTGGGTAACCGAGACTGAGTGATCACGAGTTGGGGTCCCTTACCTGTGTGATCGGGCCGCTCAGGAAGTCCTGAACGACGGACCGGGCCACGTTCCAGCGGGTGAGGAGGTCCCGCAGGGTACTGGCCGTGGTCGTGGTTCCTTGTGGGGGCAGAAGGTCCGCCATCGCGCCGGCCAGGCCCCGGTGGGCGCCCGGACCGCTGAGGGCCAGGGCCTGAAGGGCGTCCCGGGCGCTGCTCAGCTCCTTTGCCTCCCGGGCGATCAGGTAGTTGGTGTGCACGCCGGGAGGCGGGGTGAGGTAGTAGCGCCACCTTGCCGTCTTCGTCCGCAGCATGCCTGCCGTCATGGTCCACGCACGGACCGCCCCGATGGCGGGGTCCTCGTCGGGGACGGTCTGGTCCGAGGGGCGGATGAGGCGAGTGGCCGCGTCCACTGCTGCGTGCGCGGACCGCAGCAGCTCGTCCACGGGCAGAGCAGGGCGGGAATGGACGGGGCCGGAGTGGGAGGAGAACAGCTCTGCGTACGGCACCGCGTCCTGCGGCCTCCACCGGACGAGGGCTTCCAGCTTCCCCTGGAGGCGGGTGCGCTTGGACAGGCAGGCGGCGGCGAACCAGCAGGGGGCGACGTAGTGCCAGGCGACACAATGGCGGGCGTAGCCGGTGAGGTCTCCGGTGACGTTGTCGGCCGAGTCGACCCCCAGGCGGTACCGGCCGCCGATGCGGGATTTGAGCAGGGCGCCATAGAAGCGGGCGTCAGCGGTCGTCCAGGGAGCGGAGTCGGCGTCCTTGGCCCACGGCTCCAGGAGCTGGTGCTCGCCGTGGGCGACGGACCAGGTAGCGACCTCCGCGGGTTGGACCAGGCCCGCATCCAGCTCGGCGGTGGTGAAGATGAAGCCGGGCGGGTGTTCCAGGATCCGGGCATGCAGGGGGTCCGCCGCCACGGCCCGGGTGTGGGCCCGGAACAGGCGGTCCCCGTAGTTCGCCCATGAGGGCGGGGTAGAGCTGAGGATCAGCCGGAGGTCGAGGTCGGAGTGCGGGGCGATGAGGTCGGGGCGCTGCCACTTGTGGGTGATCAGGACCGGTCGAAGGCCCGCCCCGGTGAGCTCGCGCAGGTAGCGGTCAGTCGCCTGTGCGTAGAGGCCGGTCACTCGCCGGCGCCTTCGGGCTGGCGCACCGCGCACCCGCCGCCGACGTTGTTGCTGAGGATGGGGAGCAGGATGGGGGTGCCCTCTGGGCGGGGCGTGCGGTCCCAGCGCAGGTCGTAGTCCACGTAGTGCTTGCCACCCCATGCCTCGTTGCTGTCGCGCTCGAGCATGGCGGTGAACAGGTGGGCGAACGCGTCGTCCAGCGTGCCGCCCGCGATGTGGGGGCGGAGCTGGATGTCACGGTTGTGCAGGATGCAGGGACGGGCCACCCCGCTCGCGGTCACCTTGATCCGGTTCGCGTCCGAGCAGGTGGCACACGAGCTGTTCGAGATGAAGCCGATGGACCCTTTCCAGCCCTCCGGCTGGCTGTACTGGCCCGGGCTGCGGACGCCGAGGCTGGTACGCGAGACCTCTCCGGCTCCCGTGAACCAGTCGGACAACAGGGTGCGCACCTCGGCCTCGGGGACGAACTCCTCGTCGAAGAACTCCTGCGCCGGGCCGATGTTCTGGAGCTCGATGAGACGCACCGCCACGGGCAGGGTCCGGGCGATGGAGGCGACGGCGAACGCGTCCTCGACGTAGGAGCGCATCAGGACGCAGTTCAGCTTTACACGCAGGCCGAGCTTCAGCGCCTCTTCGACGGTGGCCATGGAGACGTAGGGGTCGCCGCCGCCCATGATCTTCCGCGACCGCGCAGGGTCCAGGCTGTGGATGGACACGTTCAGGTACGTCAGGCCGGCCTCGGCGAACGCGGGCATGGAGAGGCCGCGGCGCAGGTTGCCGTGCGTGGTCATCCCGATCTGCGCTCCGTCGCCGAGTCCGTCGGCCAGCGCGCGGACGACCCCGAGGATGTCCTTGCGGAGGGTCGGCTCGCCGCCGGAGCAGTGCGCCTTCCGTAAGCCCCAGCGGCCCCCGGCAGCGGCGAGCGCGGTGAACTCGTCGACGCTGAGCAGCTTGTCCTTGTGGCCGTAGTCCGGCATGCAGTGCGGCTTGCAGAACACGCAGTCGAGGTCACAGATCCCGTTCAGGGTGAACGCGTAGTACGGGTGGTTACGGCCCGTTGCCCGGAACGCTTCCAGCACGCGCTGGTGCTCGGCGGTCAGTTCCATCAGTAGCTTCCTTCGATCTGGTGGAGGGCGGTCTCGGCCATGCCACGCATGGGCCGGCCGGAAAGGTAGTTGTGGAGGTTGGCCGCGAAGAAGCGGAGAGCGCCGTCCATGTACGCCCTGGAGAAGGCCGCGCTCTTCGGCGTGAGGAGGACCCGGGGGTGCCGGCGGAGGGGATGCTTGCGGGGAAGCGGACGCGGAGTGGTGACGTCCAGGGCGACGCGCAGCCTGGGCTTCTCATGCAGGGCCTGCGTCATCGCCTGGTGATCGACCGTGGACCCGCGGCCAAGGTTGAGGAACACAGAGTCCGGCTTGAGCGCGGCGAAGGCCGCCGCGTCGAACATGCCGTCCGTGGTCGGGGACTTGGGGAGGAGGTTCACGACGACATCCGCGTTCGGCAGGTGATCACGCCACTGGGTCGCGGGCACGTAGTCGATGAAAGTGTGCTGCCCCTGGGGGAGGGTCCGCCGTACGCCCGTCACGTCCATGCCGAAGGCGTGCCCGAGGAGCCCGAGGTGGGCGCCGATGCTGCCGCAGCCGACGATCAGCATGCGCGAGCCGGCCAGGTCGAAGAACTCCTCGGCCATGGCCTCCTTCCACGAGGACCGGTTCCTCTGGAGGCGGGAGCTGGTGATGATCCCGCGGGAGAAGGCCAGGAGCATGCCCATGGCGTGCTCGGCGACCGGCTGGGCGTGGAATCCGTAGGACCGAGTCACCGTGATGCCGGAGGACAGGAGCTGCGGGACGGGCAGGTGGTCGGTGCCGGCGGACGGCGTTGCGAACCAGCGGAGTCCGAGGTGGTTCCGAAGCCAGTCCGGGTCGAATTGCCACCCGAGGTAGACATCGGCCTCCGCGAGGGCAGCGGGCAGCTCGTGATCCGAGACCGCGTGGAACCGCACCGTCGGGAACGAGGTCTGGAGGCCGACCAGGTGGTGGTCGCGGATGGTGAAGAACTCCTGCTCGGAGTTCAGGGCGATGATGACGGCGGTCACAGCAGCTCTCCTCCGTTTGGCGTGAGGGCCCAGGCTGCGCACCGCTGCATGGCGCGGCGGATCGTGGAGGCGTAGTCGTGCTTCTCGGTGAGCAGTCGGGTTCCTGCCTGCGCGAGGCGGGCGCGATCCGCGGGGGTCGTGGCCAGCGCCCGCCGGAGTGCCTGGGCTAGGGCCGGTGGCTGCTCGGGCGGAGCCGAGAACCCCGTCGAGCCCTCCACCACGGTGCGGGCCAGACCGCCGGCGGAGGTGGCCACGACGGGGCCCGCGCCTGCGGCGAAGCACTCCAACGGGATCCGGCCGAAGGGTTCCTTGCGGGAGGGGACGACCAGGGCGCGCATCCTGGCATCGTTCACCCAGCCTCGAATCGCGGGGTCAAAGCGCGTGAGCAAGGTGGCGTTGACGTTGTGGCGCTTCAGCAGGTCGGCCAGCCGACGCTGGAGCGGGTTTTGCTGGTATGCGGAGGTCACGGCTGCGAGGACGAGATGCGGGAGCGGGAGTCCGTCCACGCGGAGTATCGCGAAGGCCTCCACCAGGTCCTCGAATCCCTTCGACGGCTCGGCGCGGCCGAAGGAGAGAACGAACCCGTCCTCCGCGGCTGGCGGGAGCTGTGGCGCCGTGACCTCCTGCAAGTCCTCTTCACCGAGGAGCAGACCGTTTGGGAGGTCGATCACTGCGGCCTCGGGTATGCCGCAGGCGGTGATGAGGTGTTCGCGCATGTGGGGGGAGATCGCTGCCACCCAGCCACCGCGCTGAACGGCAGTGGCCATCCCCCGCCGCTCCCAAGCGATCTGTTCGTACGCGGCCGGCTCGGTGAGCAGGGTCGAGGACCTGGGGATGAGCAGGATCTCCACCCCCGGGGCGGCGTAGGAGCCCACGGCCAGGAACGGAACGTCGCACCCGATCAGCAGGCTCCCGCGCCCCAGATAGGGCGCGGCGCGGCGCACGGCCATGGCACACAGGACCTCGAGGTCTGATGGGGTTGAGAGCAGAGACGCGCCGTCCACCGGCAGGACGATCGCTCGGACTTCCGTCAGCAGGGCCCCCATCTCGCGACTCCACCGAGGGTCGTACCCTGCGGTCTGTGGGGTGTGGAGAACAGGCACCACCACGAGCCGGCCCCGAGGAACCATCCGCGCCAGAGCCGTGATGAACGTGCGGTTACTGAATCCGCTGCCGGAGCACGCGCCGTAGACGCCCTCGTGAGCGAGTACCACCACGAACCGGTCCGCATGGGCGTCTCGCGCTCGGGTAGCCCCCCTCGGGGCCTTGATCCTCGGTTCGGCGGTGAGACGTCTCAGGGCTAACGGGGCTGTGGGGCCGTCAGGTTCAACGATGGTCATCGGCAGACCTTCCAGGAATGCGACCACATGCAGCCGGTCACGCCCAGCGTGCACGTCGATGCGAAGCGTTGCTGTGCGACAGCGTGAACCCGGCGGCGGCATCACGTCAAGCATGTGACTGGCATCGTGCCAACTTTCGCGCCAGTCACGTGAAGTGCCGGTGCGGCCGTACCCTGTTGACCACACCGGGGTGAATTCGCCCCTGCGTTTCAAGAGGCCTGGCCCCGATCTCGAAGGAGCGAGAAATGCCGCCAGCTGTCCCCAGCAATCCACGCTCCGCCCGCAAGCAGTTCGGCGCCGACCTCCGTCGGCGGCGCGAAGAGCGAGGGCTCAGCGCCGAGGAAGTTGGTACGGAGATCGGCTGCTCCGCCTCGAAGGTCACGCGCATCGAGACCGGTGACCGTTCGGCCAACCCGGATGATTTCGGGAGGCTGATGGACTTCTACGACGTCCCCGAGGCCGATCAGGAACACCTGGGGGACCTCTTCAGGGCAGGGCGGCGGCGCACGAAGGAGTGGTGGCACAGTTACGGCGATGTCCTGACCAAGAACTACGCCGAGTACATCGCGCGCGAAGCCGAATCGGACGAGGCCTGCGATGTGCAGCAGGGTTTCGTGCCTGCCATGTGCCAGACCGAGGCGTACGCCCGGGCAGTGACCAGCATCGGCTACGCCGCTTTGGGACCGGACCAGATAGACGCTCTGGTCGAGGTCAAGATGCGCCGCCAGCGTCGCATCCTGTCCGAGGACCCCATGCGGTTCAACGCAGTGATCACCGAGGCCGCACTGCGTTTCGAGTGCGGGGGAAGGGATGCGCACCTCGAACAGCTCCAGCACCTGCGGAGGGTGATGGAGCTGCCCCACGTCGACCTGCGCATCATTCCGTTCAGTAAGGGCGAATCCGGCATCGTCACCGGTGGGTACACACTGTTCTGGAACGACGGCCAGGACGAGCCCACCGCCGCGTTCGCCGAGTCCGTCGCCGGCAACGTCCACATCGACGATGCCCTGGGCCTGAGGCGTCTCAGCAGGCTCTACCGCTACCTCTCCGAGGCGGCACTTCCTGCCGAGGAGAGCATCGACCTGATCGACCGAACCCAGAAAGAACTGAAGACATCATGAGCTCTCCGAATCCGGACCTCTACACCGCCGACATCGACCCCGACAGCTGGCACCGCAGCAAGTTCACCGCGAACAACGGCAACTGCGTGGAACTGGGCCAGATCCCGTCGCTCCCTGAAGCCATTGCCGTTCGGGACTCCTGGTATCCGGAGCGGCCTGCCCTCCGCGGCAGTAAGGGTGCGCTCCGTGAACTCAACGATGCCGTTCTCGCCGGACGGCTGATCACGGCATGACCACGCGCGCCGAGAAGGATGGCTTGTACGCCCTCCCCCTGGACGGCGTGACCTGGCTGGCCGCCGAAGGAAGTAACCCCAGCGACCGCTTCGAGATCGCGCACCTGCCCGGCGGGGCCGTGGCCGTGAGGCAGAGCGGCGACCCAGCTCGGGGCGTGCTGCGGTACACGGCGGCGGAATGGTCGGCGTACCTCGATGGGGCTGCCGACGGAGAGTTCGATCCGGACCTCACGCCGCAGACCACGGTGTCGCGCGCGGCAACGTGAGCGCGAGACCGCAACGCCCGTCTGGCCTTCCCTCGCCCAAATCGAGGGAAGGCCAGACGGAGCCCAGTCTCCCCGCCCGCACTGACAACAGCACCACCGCGTCCGCGAGCTGAGACCGCGAACATGACCTGGCTCGAGCCGAGCCGCTAAACGACTAGGCCGCCTTCGCCCAGGCGCGGGCCCTGGCTGCTCGCCGCAGCTCCACCAAGTCGGCATGTGAGTGTCCGGGCTCCGCCCAGTACGGATGGGCGTACAGGTCGCGGAGGTCTGCTAGCAGCCGGTGCCGCAGGTCGGTGGTGCGGCCGCCGCAGAGGCCGGCGAGCGCGGCGTAGGTCTGGATCACGCGGACCTGGGTGAGCAGAAGATCGTCAGGAAATGCTGTTCGCGCCATGCCCCGATTAGGCCACCTGTTCGATTTTCAATGCAAGTCGATCCGTGTTGCTGCGGTATCGCACATGTGGACGATGGATCGCCCTAGCGGTCGCGAGAAGACCCCTTGGGCGGAAGCGCCAAGGGGCCATGACGGTGGTGCCCACCCCGGGAGTCGAACCCGGATCTCTGCGGCCGATGTCCTGGCGTAAGCCGGTGCCGCGCACCTCTACCAGTTGGGTCAGGCGGGCAAGGGCCCCAGCCCTACGGGCCGGCGGCCTCGGGGGCCCCGACGTAGCGCGCCCAGACCGCCCCGCTCGTCTCGCCGGTCTTGCGCGAGGTTGCCTCGAAGGCGCCGGCCGGACGGAAGGCCCTGATCTTGCCCTGCCGGATGCGGTAGGCCAGGTTCGCGGCCTGGGTCTTCAGGTCGTGGTCGGAGATGTGCGCCCAGTCGCCCGGGCGCTCGCGAAGAGCGCGTGCAGTGCGACCTGCCTCGGTCTCGTCGTCCGGCAGCGGGTCGAAGCGGGCGTGCATCAGTGTTCTCCGTTCGTGGCTGCGGCGGATTCGGCCAGAGCCCGAATGCGGGCCGCTGTCTCGAACTGCGCGTCGGCGAGGTGGTCGCAGAGCTTGTTGGCGAGCGCCGCGATCTCCGCGAAGGTGGCGGTGACCGCGGCTGTCGCGTCGGTGGTGGTCATCAGCGGTGGTTGCAGCGGCACGTATTCGTGATCGGGTTGAACCATGATTCGCAGGAATTGCACCAGATGGCGCCGGGAACTGGCGGGTTGGACGGGTCGGGGCTCACGGTGTCTTTCCGGGTCGGAGGGTTGTGGGCAGGGTGGCGCGGGGGCCGTCGGGGGCAAGGGTGGCGACGATCTGCACCAGGTCGCGGGGCCGCCAGAGGGCGACTTCGAAGCCGCAGGCGGCTAGGTGCTGAAGCCATTCCTCCTGGGCCGGCCGGATGCGACCCGTGTCGCTCTTGAGCTCGACGAAGAGGGTCCGGCGAGTCTGTGGATGTCCGTAGACCTCGTCCGGCCATCCCGCGTCGCTGCGACGTGAGTTGTGCGTGTGGTAAGCGAGTGACCATCCGCGCATCGCGGCCAGCTGGCGAACGCGACGCCGGAACTGCTCCTCGGTCACGTGCCGGGCCGGTAGGTCCAGTCCGCGATGGCCGCGGCGAGCACTTTGCGGTGCTGCGCGGCCAGCGGGTCCGGGCGCGGCTTGCGCACCGGCGGTGGAGGGGTGTTGCGGCTGGTCCGGCGGACGCGCTCCTTGAGCACGTCCTGAACGCGGTACCGCTCGCTGAGCAGTTCGGCGAGCGGGTGCCCGTACTGCTCCAGGATGTGCTGCTCGTCCAGGTCGGCAAGGGTCGTGGTTGCAGGCATGTGGATCTCCATGGGTGGGCCGGGACCCGCAGTGGGGGCGGGTCCCGGCCGGAGGGGGTGGCTCGTATCGGACGAGCCGGTCCGGGCGGGCTGGGCGCGGGGTGTCGCTGCCCGTCCGGAAGTTGGTGGGTGTCGGGCCGTGCCTTCGGCTTGACGATCAGACCGTAACACGAAAATAGATGGTGGCCTATATCTAGTCCACTTCGATCACCTCGGGCAGCGGGTGCGAAGAGGGTCGCGGTCGTCCTGGCCACTGGACTCGGACGAAGCGCCCGCCGGTGAAAGGGTCGGTGGCGTGACCCACGACTTCCCCGAGCGGCCGCAGTTGACCTGGAGGTGTGGGCGCCGCGGGCGTGACGGTCGCACCCCTGGCGGGCTCGGCCCCCACTTAAACCTCCCGGCTGGTGGCGAGATGTTCGAGGCCGCGGCCCCAGGGTGCGGTGACCGGTTCATTGAAGGCGCAGCCGCCGCCGCTCCCTTCGAGGTCGGTGGCCTTCCAGTCGCCGCCTCCGCCGCCGGCGGGGCGTTCGAAGTGCTGAACGTCCCCGGTGTCCAACTGGATGGCCAGCCGGAGGCCGCCGGCCCCGGTCGGGCTGACGCTGAATGCGGTGCCGGTGGTGATCGCCTCGCGGGTGAGCGTGTCTCCGAGCGTCATGATGCTCCTTTTGATGATGGCCTATTTGGGGCTAGAAGAGGGCGCCGAAGCCGTCACAGGTCGGGCAGGTGTCGCCGCTGGCGGTTGTGCCGTCCTCGCAGGAGGGGCAGTCGTGGCGCCGCCCGACTCCCCGGCAGTCCTCGCATTCCCGGGTCTGCTCGTGCCAGCCGTGGAGGTAGAGCTCCGTGCCGGAGCCTTCGCAGGTCGCGCACTCGGGGGCGTCGATGCCGAGGATGTCGGCGCAGTCGACCGGGGTGAAGACGGGCATGTGAACCTCTCGATCGGGAGGGGTTCACCCCCTCTTGGTATCTCAATTCTACTATCTCTGTGGGGGGTGTCCACCTCTTCGGTGATCCAGTTCTCGGTGGCATCCAGCGCGGCATCCACGCACAGTGCGGCCGCGATGCTGCCCAGGCGCCGTTCGCGCGCCCACCGCCAGGCCATGGCGATGCGGCCGGCGGCGGACACCCGGACTCTGCTACTACCAGGCGCCCGCCCTATCCAGCCGCGCCGCAGCAGTAGTGCGGTGGCGGCGGGCGGGATGCGGGTGAGTCCCGCTTCGATGTGGACCTCATCGCCGGGGCCGGTCACCAGGCTGGCTCCGGCGGCCCCGAGGATCAGCAGCTGGAGGTCTTGGTTTTGCCGCGCGGTGAGAGCTTTCGGCGCGGCGACCGGATCGAGGACTGTCCGTCGCCCCCGCTTCTCGAGGACCAGCGTCCCGTACGCCCTGGCCCGAACCACGCCCCACGGGCTGCCCGAGATGCGGGCGATCAGCCGGTCGGCCTCCCACGCGGTGAGGTAGCCGAACTCCGCCGCACCCGAGAGCGGCGTCTGCCTGTACGAGGCGTACTCGAATCCGCCGTCCAGGTGTGGTCGAGGCGTCAGCACCCAGTCCTTCCCGTACCGGGTGTCAGGGTGCGGCATCGAACAACTCCGCCTGTCCGGGGCCCGGCGCCCGGCGGACCTTCGGGGTGCGGCTGGCGGGCGGGACTGCGGGTTCGTCGCCGAACAGCGCGTCCGTGCCGGATCGGTGCTGCGCCGCCACGATGCGGGCCGGCCCCGGAGGGACGGCCAGCGCCAGAGGCGCATCGGTGTCGAAGTCCGCGGTGGTCATGCTCGCCCAGTGGCTCGGCGCGCTGCTGCTGTCGTTCATCGTTCCCTCCTCGTGCTGGTCGGGGTGGAGCCAGGGGCGGGGCCTTGGCGCCCCGCCCCTGCTGGCATCAGGCCGCAACCGGCTCGGCCTGCTGGCTGTGCTCCTCGGCCTCGGCCTCGGGGTTGACCAGGATCTCCTTGGCCTCCGCGTGAGCCTTGGCCTGCTTGAGCTGGAACCTGGCCTTGGTCAGCGACTCGGCCACCCGGTCCAGCTGCTCCAGCCGCTTGCCGACCTCGCCCTCCAGGGCCTCGGCGAGCTTGAGTTCGCTGGTTGCGCCGATCTCGTCGAGCAGCACGCGGATCTGCTCGATCCGGTCGAGCGTCGTCTTCGTCTTGCGCTTCGCGGCGGCGCGCTTCTCCTTCTGCTCCGGCGTCAGCTCCTCAGTGATCATCAGGACTGCCTGGTTCTGCTGCTGCTTCATCGCGTAGGCGAAGTGGACGATCGCGTTGTCGCTCTCGAACTCGCCTCGGGTGAACTTGGCCAGCATGGCGCCCTGGTTGGCGAGGCTGAGCTGCGCGATCTGCACGGCCGCCTGCGTGCCGATCTTCCCCTCGGAGACGATCTGCTGGAACTCGTGGCGCAGGTTGAGCAGCTGGAGGCGGAGGCGCACGTACGCCGTCGTCTTGCCGAAGTCGGCGGCCACCGACTTCTCCGTGGCGCCGTCCTCCTCGTCCAGGATGCGCTGGTAGGCGTTGGCCTCCTCGAAGGGGGTCATGTCCTCGCGGTTCACGTTCTCGCTCACCGACCGCTTGAAGGCCTTCAGGTCGTTCTTCTCGGAGATGATCGAGACCTTGATCGTGGCCTTGTTCAGGAGCTGGTGCGCCCGCCAGCGGCGCTCGCCGGAGACGATCTGATATCCACCCTCGTCCATCGGGCGGACCTCGATCGGCGTCATCTGCCCGTACGTCTTGATGGCCGTGGCCAGCTCCTGGAGCTTCGCCTCGTCGAAGAACTCGCGGGGCTGGTTCGGGTTGCGGTGGACCTGGGTCATCTTGACGGTGCGGATCGTGGACATCTCGTGCTCTCCAAGAGGTAGTCGGTGTGGCTTCTCGCTCTCACCTTGTATCTAAATTCTACTACCTATGAGGGGGGTGTCCAGCTCGGGAGAGTTGGGGCGGTGTGACCCCTGACACATCTTCAGGGGTGCGGTGACCTGCGGAAACGACAAAGGGGCGCCGGATTCCCGGCGCCCCATCCAGCCCGGCCCTATGCGGCGAGCAGCCCCCCGGCCTCAACGCGGTCGCGCCATGCCCGGACCTCCGCCGGAGCGCCAGCCAGCAAGGCGCCGGCGCAGTCATGGCGGATCGGACACGTTCTGCACAGGTCGGCGGGAGAACCTGCGCTCTGCATTGCCGCTGCGGCCGATCGGCACGCCGCGGCACTCCAGGCGATTGGCCGCGCGAGCGGCTCGGACGTGTTCCCCAGATCGCTCAGCAGCATCAGGGCGCGCGAAGGGTCCACCGGTGTGCCGGTCGTGCTTCCCTGCCGTGGCTGCTGAGACAGCGCGATCACGCGCTGCACGTCGATCACGTGCCCCCCAAGGGTCGGTCGAGGCTTTGGTACGGTCCCGCCTCGATAGCCCCGGCGCCCCCCGCGGACGCCGTTGTTGGTGTTCCGTCCGGGGCCGCGCGCCTGACCACCCGGGATCCTAGACGGGAGCCGCCGAGCTGGCCCGCCGGCCGGGGTCCGCTTGTGGCGGATCGGGTCGGTCGCGGACGTGCTGGGGCGGCTGATTGAGCCTCGACCCCGCTGTCATCGAGGTGAGGTGGCCGCCTCAGGGGCGGCCGTGGTGGCGTAAGGGCGCCCCTCGTGGAAACACGCACTGCTCCGCTGTCAGGCCCGGAGTCTCGGCGCCGGGCAGGGTGGATCGGCCCTGCCAGAGAGCGCAGTCGCCCGAAGGGCGAGCCTGCCGACGATCACCTGAGAGGGGCCGATGGGACGAACATACGTCCCACAACCGACACACTGTCAAGTCAACGAGACACCATGGCGGGGGTGCCTGCAAACCTGTTAAGCAAACTAGCTACCCTGGTAGTCATCACCAGGACAGGCCCCCCGAGGGCAAGAGCAGATAGGACGGCCATGGGAGAGGGCGCTCCCCCCAGCCGTGGCGTGATCGGCGACCGACTCGACCACCTGATCAAGGAGCTGCACCCGCCGGGGCGGCCCCCCTTCAGCGAGCGGGAGATCGCGCGCAAGATGGCGGAGAAGGCCGAGCCGGACGTGCCGACCCTCACGCATGCCAGCATCAGCAACATCCGCAACGGCACCACCAAGAACCCCGGGGTCGACAGCCTCCGGGCCCTCGCCAAGTTCTTCGGCGTACCCGTCGCCTACTTCCTCGACGACAACGTGGCCGAAGTCACGGACCGCCGTATGCGGGAGATCAAGGAGGGCGCCGAGCGCGCCCGAGCGAGCGACGAGCTCGCCGAGGTGCTGGAGGACAACGACGTCCGGGCGATAGCCTTCCGTCTCAACGGCCTTTCCACAAAGGCACTTAGAGGCATCCGAGGAATCGTCGAAGGGGCCCGCGACTCCGAAGGCCTTCCGCAGGTTGAAGAGAAAACCACCTGGCGGCGCCGCAGTCGATCTTGAACGCTCCCCGCATCCCGTCTCACCCGCTTTTTCACCAGGTGAAATAGCGTCGGCACTGTCGGTGGCGCCGGTTAGTCTTGGCGCAGCGCCGAGGTCACCAAAGGCGCCTAGGGGAGACGTATCGGGGGGTCCGGCCAAGGGCCGGAATGCGAGGCACGACCATGTGGTGGAGAAGGCGTAGGCAGAGCAGCGACCCGCTCGAGGCCATCCTCGCCAAGCTCCGGATCCCGCAGCCCTTCGAACTCCACGCTCTGCTCGAAGCCGTGGCCGCCGAGCGCGGCCGGCCGCTGATCATCGCCGAACTCGACGAGATCAACCCCGCCATCCCGTGCGGCATGTGGATGAGCACCGGTGAGGCGGATCACATCCTCTACAAGCCGGCCGCCAGCCCGATCCTGCGTACGCAGATCATCCTGCACGAGCTCGCCCACATGCTCCTGGAGCACAAGGGGCCGGAGTTCGACCTCTCGGCGCAGGCCAGCGACGAGGATGTGCAGCTCGCCACCAAGGCGATGACCTCGCTCCTGGCCCATGAGTCCCAAGCGTTCGGCGCACCGGAACCCGTCCTGCCCGCCGCGGCCGTCCTGCGCGCGGAGGCCGCCCGCATCAGGGCGGCTGTCACCGCGACGACCGAGCTCGACGACGACATGGGCATCAACCCGGACGCGATGTTCGCGCTCCTGGGCCGGACGAAATACAGCGGACCGCAAGAGGCCGACGCCGAAAATCTCGCCACCCGCATTCACGAAAAGGCAAGCCGCACCGAAGCCCGTTCCCGAACCAAGGACGGATCAGACGTCCTGGAACGCCTTAACGACGCCTTCGGCCACCCCACTCAGTAAGAAAGAACGACCCATCAAAACCGCAGTTGTCATCGCCCTTTGGGTAGTGGCCCTCTGGCGCCTGCCCGCAGCAATCCGCATACCCCGCCAGCGCCCCCTGTGGACTGCGTTCGCGTGCATCGCGCTGGCCTCCACGATCGCCCGGCCGGCGGTCAAGCACATCGTTGTTGAGCCGACCGGCGTCAACAACCTCGCCACGGTCCTCCAGCACATCCTGGGCATGGGCGGCAGCACCGCCGTGCTGTTCTTCGTCATCGCCATGGCGAAGCCCGACGCGCTGAGGTGGGGCCGACCCCTGCTCTACTCGTGCGCGGCCGTCGGCTCCGCTCTGCTGGTGACGTTCTTCGCGCTCACCCCGCGCCCCACCGAAGTACACAACTTCTTCGAAGCGAACCTCGGGCAGCCCACCGGAACCGCGTACTGCCTCGTGTTCCTCGGGTACCTCACGATCGCCATGACCATCTCGTCCTGGCTGTTCTGGTCCTACGGGCGCCGCGCGGCCGGCGCCTCCCTCAGGGCCGGGCTGCGGCTCCTGGGCGCCGGGACCGCCTTCGGGGCGCTCTACACCACCTGGCGCATCGCCCACATGACGACCCGCCTCGCCGACGTCCCGTTCGTCACCGACGACGACACCACCCAGCTCATCGCGGACCTGGTCGAGTACACGAGTATCGCGCTGATCATCCTCGGCAACAGCGTTCCTGCGGTGGGCGTCCTGTGGCGGTCGGTCACCTACCGGCGAGCCCTCAGGGAGGTGCGTCCGCTGTGGGCCGAGCTGATCGAGGCCGCCCCCGGTGTCGTGCTGGACCAGCCCGCCGGCCGCGGCCCGCGTCTTCAGCTCCACCGGCAGCTCATCGAAATCTGGGACGTCGTCCTCATCTTGCGGGCCTACGCGTCCGCAGACCTGATCGCAGCCGCGCAGCAGCAGGCCCAGGCCGCAGGGCTCGACGAGGAAGGCACCGCCCGGCTCGCCGAAGCCATGTGGATCCGCGTTGCGTGGCTGGCCGCCCTAAAGGGCGAAGCACCCCACACGGACGCGCCCGAAGAGAGCGCCGAGCAGGACACGGACTTCGACGCCGAAGTCCGCAAGGCCCTGGGCCTGGCCCGCGCCTTCCAGGACCCGCGCACCGCGGAGTTCGCACGCCACCACCAGGAGCAGCCCGCATGACCGCTACCCTCACCCCCGACGCACCGACGCCGGCCCGAGCGAAGAGCCCCCTGACGGCCGTAGGCACCGACGTACTTGAGCCCCGGACCTGGATCATCGGCGTCACGCTGCTCATGGGCTGGCACGCCGACCGGCTGACCGGTATCGGCTGGGGCCTGGTGGCGGCCGTGTTCTGCGGAGTTGTCCCCATGCTGTGGATCAAGTGGGGCCAGCGCCGTGGTTACTGGGGAGACCGGCACGTGCGCCGCCGCCAGGATCGGCTGATCGTCCTGCCGGGCGTCATCATCTCCGTCGCCACGTGCATCACGCTCATGTTCACGCTGAGCGCGCCCCGGGAAATGAGCGCCCTGGTCCTGGCCATGCTCGCCACGCTCGTTGCGATCCTGGCCATCACCACGGCCTGGAAGATCAGCGTGCACACTGCGGTCTCCGCTGGCGCGCTCGTCATGCTCGCCTTCGCCTACGGTCCGTGGGTACTCGTGGCCGTGCCACTGGTGGCCCTCGTCGGCTGGTCCCGCGTTGTCCTGCGTGATCACACGCTTGCCCAGGTCCTGGCCGGGACCGTGCTGGGCGCCGTACTTGCCGGAGCGGTCTTCACCTGGCTGCGCTAAGCCGCATAGCGCGAGGCGGGCCCGACCACCGGTCGGGCCCGCCTCGTCGTACTTGCCGCTCAGCTGACCGACGTACGCCAGTCGATACGAATCCGGCTGCGCGGGTCAACAGCTCCACCGCCGGCCGCGAGGACGTGCACCTTCGCCACCGACAGCATGACCAGGCCCCGCTGGCTCGCCCGGGGTGCGGTGTTCCACCAGCCGACCACCTCGCGAGGGTCGGTCAGCGGCACGCTCGTGATCTGCTCCAGGAACCGCAGGCGGGCCCGAGACGCAGCCAGATCGCTCTTGGTGGCCTTCTCCGCTGCCTTGTACGCATCCGGCACCATCTGCTGGCGGAACGCCTTCAGGGAGGCGAACCGGGTGTCGGCGTCCTTGATGTGGGCAACCAGCCGCTCGGCCTCTTCAAGAGCGTCCCGCTGGAGACGCAGCAGCTTCTCGTGCTGGCCCGGCCGGAGCAGATCGGCAAGAACCTCCTCGGCCACCACCGGCTCGAGCCGGTCGGCGTCCATGCGGATCTTGCCGCAACCCTGGCACCGGTAGTTCGGGCCAGCCTCGGCGTTGACCCGGCCGCCGGTCAGGTCGAAGCCGCACTCGTCGCAGTCGGCGATGCCCTTGGTGAGCAGGTAGTCGTGGGCCTCGCGCCGCTGTACCGATTCGCCCCGGATGGCTGCGCGCGCTTCCAGCAGCTCCCGCTGCTCGTCGGGAGTGAGCACGGTCTCCCCGAAGCCGTCGATGGGGTCGCCTGCGCTGTCGAGGCCAGCCATCCGAGGGTTGGAGAGCGTCTTCATCAGGGTGTCACCCCGCCAGAGCCCGCCCAGGGGAGTGCGCCCACCGTTCTGGTTCACCCACTCGGCCACCGCGTTCTGCGACTCCGGCGGATCAACGATGGACAGCCGTGATGCCGCGCGCCGCAGGAACGCCGCTTCTGCGTGGACGAGCCCGCCCCCGCCGTTGGCGTATCCGCACAGCCTCGCCATGTCCCGCTGATCTCCGATCGGTACCGCCCTGATCGACTGTCGATGAGGGGCTGATCTCTATCTAATAGGCCAACGCCTGTGATGCATAACTCGCAGCTCGCCTACAACCTTCCTGCGGCGGCATATCACCAGGTGAGGGCGGTAAAGGGTTGTAGTGAAGTGATGGAGGTCACAAAGGTGCCCGTGACGGAACCGCCCACTCCGGCATGCCGTCCCGGGGGAAATGCCTGATGGCCCAACCCTCACCAGGTCGAGCCATCAGATATAGGTCAGCGTGCATTTCATGCCTGCACGCCCAGTACCTCCCACAGTGACGCCGTCGCGACCCGCGTCGTAGCGCCCAGCGGAATCACCCGGGCCGGAAACACCCCGCCCTTGATCAACGCGTGCGCCTTGTCCTGCCCGATCCCCAGCGCCCGCGCGGCCGTCGCCACGCTCACCGCCGGCGGCAGCCCAAGCAGCTCCGCCATCGTCATCCCGGCGCCCCGCGCCCCACGCGCAGAACCCTCCGCGCTCACAACCGCAGATGAGGACATAGGTGGTCACATCCCTCTTCCCCGCGCCACCTGACCAGAAGCCTACGGTGTCGAACGAGGCGTCCCGCTCGCTACAGAAGGATGAGGACACGTAAGGACAGCCCAGGTCAGACGGGGGGACACCACGTGTTCAAGGGGAGCATCTACAAAAGGTGCGGCTGCACCACGCCCAAACTGGACGAGGCCGGCGAGCCCATCCTGAACGCCAAGGGCAACCCCGTCATGCGGGAACTCAAGGACGACTGCCCCCGGCTCAAGAAGCGGGAGAAGGGCCACGGGTCCTGGTACTACTACGTCCACCTGCCCGACGACGCCAAAGGCGACCGGCGCCGCCCCCGCAAAGGCGGCTACCTGACCAAAGAGGAGGCCGAGAAGGCCGCCCAGAAGCTGTGGGACGAGGCGGCCGACGGCGTAGACGTCGAGAACAAGATCACCGTCGCCGAGTTCCTCCGTACCTGGATCGCCAACCGCGCGGACCTCAAGGACACCATGAAGGAGGAGTACGCCGACGACCTCGAAAAGATCTTCATCCCCGCCTTCGGCCACCGTCTCCTGCGGGAGCTCCGCACCTCGCACGTACAGGCGGTCTTCGCGGACATCTGGGCATTCAACGAGGTCAAGGCCGCCAACCAGGTCGCAGCTGATCAAGCTCGCGCCGTCTGCGCCGCAGCCCACGCCGCCTGGAAGGACGCCCCGCGGCCCCGCCCGCCGGAGCTCCGTGCGGCGTGGAACGCCGCCCGTGCCAACCTGAAAGAAGCCCTCTCCAAGCCTCGCCGCGACACCGGCCCCGGCCGACAGCTCAAGCTACTCAACACCCTGTCCGGCGCAATGAAGCACGCAGTCAAGACCAAGGTCCTCACCGACAACCCGTGCGAGCACGTCAACCTGCCCAAGTACGAAGCGCCCGACCCTCTGGTCTGGACTGACGAGCGCGTCGCGCACTGGAGGGCAACCGGCGAGATCCCCGGCCCGGTCATGGTGTGGACCCCGGAGCAGACCGGCGAGTTCCTCGATCGCAGCACCGATCACCGCCTCTACCCTGCCTGGCACATGCAGGTCTTCCGGGCACCCCGGCGAGGCGAATCGGCTGGCCTGCGCTGGACCGAGCTCGACCTCAAGCAGGCCACCGCGACCATCTCCCACACCCTGGTGACCAACCGCAACCACAAGGTCCGCGCGGAATCCCCCAAGAGCCGGGCGAGCAACCGGACCTTCACCCTCGACAGCAGCACCCTCGCTCTCCACATCGCCCTGCGCGACACCCAGCAGACTGAGAAGGCCCAGTGGCAGGCCAAGTACCGCAAGGACCCGAAGAAGTACGAGCCGTACATGGACACCGGGTACGTCTACGTCCAGCCCGACGGCCGGCCGTGGCACCCCGACTCCATGAGCCAGGCGTTCGCCCGCCACATCAAGCGCCTGGGACTGCCACCGATCCGCCTGCACGACCTCCGCCACTGCGCGGCATCCCTCAGCCTCGCCGCCGGCCTGTCCATGAAGGCCATCCAGGCACTGCTGGGGCACGCCTCCTACGCGCTCACCGCCAACACGTACACCAGCCTGATGCCGCAATTCGCCCAGGTCGAGGCCGACGCGACGGTGGCCGTAGTGCCCCGGAAGAACGCCCCGACCCCGACTCCCGACCCGGAGGGCGGAGACCGCTCAACCGAGCCCTCGGAAGGACAGGCCGGACCGCAGCTCACCCTGGTACCCACCCCACGAGATGCCGCTCCAGCGGCAGCCTGACTTACCCCTCCGCAGGCCCCGCACCGTCCGTGCGGGGCCTGCGGCCTTTCCCACCTGGGACATCTGGGTACGCCCTGGGGACAGGCTGGGGACAAGGCCCCTCCTGGGGACACCACGGGGACAGAAGGGCGAGGACGGATAAGGGCAGACGAGGTCACATGAGGTGAGGCAGGGACCGCGCCTGAGCCCCAGGTCCGGCAGCGTTACCTGCCTCTGACCTGGGAAGACGCCGCCTCAATCAGCCGGAGCCCGTATCCCGCAAGGGCTGAACGCCGTTCCGGCCACCTCCGGCAGCGGAGCCGCAACTCGCCCGTCCGAGGCTCTTACAAAGCAGATGTCGGCGGTTCGAAACCGTCCGCGCCCACCAAGACCTAACCGGCAGGTCAAAGCCGGTACAGGGGCCCTCCGTTCAATTCGAACGGAGGGCCTTCCTCATGCCCGGATGCCACATAGATGCCACATCCCCCCGGGGAGGCTCCTCTGCCATCACCCAAACGGGGGGTCACAACTGGCACATCATCGGGTTAGAGTGCAGGCCGAGAGCAGGGCCGGCGCTTCTCCCCATGCGCGCCAGATTCACGCTGCTCCACACCTGGGGTGTTCGGGCGGGGAGGCCCGACCTCCGGGACAAGGAACCCCCCGTCGTCTATGTCGACGGGGGGTTCTGTCGTACACGCTAAACCGCCCGGCCCCTTTCTGGGGACCGGGCGGCTGCCTCGGCCGAAACCGAGACCGGGGCGAAGGGCGGGCGGATTCACGTACGCCGGCCGCTCCGTCCCGCTCACCCTGATCGCGCGAGGCGCGGGGGCGAGTCAGGGGTGCATATATGCATGGGGCGCAGATGCCCCGAGCCCTCCATGATCACGCAATGTAGGATTTGGCCAACTGACTTTCGATCATGGCTGCCCCAGCGTGGACAGGTGCCGCGCTCCGCCCCACCCGACGACGACATCCTTGCCCGTCGAAGACGCATCGCGCTCCAGATCCGGGCCGCGCGCGAGTACCGGAACTTCACTCAGGAGCGGCTCGCCAACGCCATGGGCATGGACCGGCCGTCGTACACCCTGCTGGAGCAGGGCAAGGTCAGCCCTCGCCTGGACACCCTGCTGCGGATCTCTGACGCGCTCGGGATGCCGCTGTCGGAGCTGGTCAGGGAGTAGGGCCTCGGTGGGCCGCAGATAAGATCCGCGTCAGGTGCATGGTGCAACCATACGGATTACGCGGCTAAACGGAAGACTCAATTCCGCATCGAATCTGCGAGACCCCTTGCCAGGTGGCCCCGGCCGGAGGGGGGGGCAACCGGCCGGGGCGGTTTCCGCTCGTCAGGCTGAGGTGTGCTCGCGGTCGCTGGATCCACCGCCGCGGCACGCGAGGCACGGCTGGCTATACACGACCTGGTACTGGCCGTCTACGAGGATGGTCCGTGCGAGACCCCGACACGCGCCGCACCCGGCGGTAGCCACGTCTCTGCGACGGGATACCGCACCCTTACGGCGCAGCTCCTGCAGGTGATTGATCAACGGACCGTAGTCGGGGCGTTCCTGCGCGCTCATGCCCGTCAGCCTAGCGAGCATGTCTAGTTGGGGTGGTCCGCGCGGCAGTTCGCCTCGCAGTTCCCGTCGGCGCAGCCGTTGTCGTGCTGGCAGGTGGCAGCGACGGGGATCCCCTCCAGTGGGGCGGTCCACAGCTCCATGTCGACCTCGAAGCCAGCCGTGCGGATCCGGTCGATGGTGTGGTCGAGCGCGCCCGGCTGGTACCGGGTGGGGTCGGGCAGCTCGGGGACGTGGTGCACGAACCGGCCGAGGCGTGTGCACAGCTGGGCGTACACGATGGTGTGCAGGATGAGCGCGTGCCATCCCTCGTCGACGACCCGGGACGGGCGCATGCCGCCGGGGAACTGGGCGGCGGCCGCGACGAACTTCAGCCCCTCCTCGGTGATCCGGTCGGCGTCGGCGCTGGACATGTCGGGGTTGTTGCTGGCGACGGTCGCGGCGACGGCCTCGAACTCGGTCTCGGAGATGAGGGCGCGGGCGCTGCGGGTGCGAGGGGTGGCGAGCGTCATGGTTCCTCCGGAGTGAGAGGGTGGGGGCGGAGTGTCGGGTCCGGTGCTGCACGGGGGCGGTACGGGCGTGGACATGGCTGTCCCCTTCGCGTCGCAAATGCGGGATACGGGATGGTCAGGTGATGCCGTGGCGGCCGCCGCGCGGGCAGCCCTTCGCGTGGACGACGGCGCCGCCCTCGGGGCCGCCGAGCGGCAGCGGTCGCGCGCCGCACGAGCAGGGCCGCGGCGGCTGCTGGGCCGCCCGCTGGTAGGTGACCTCGTTGGTCGTCACCGGATGGCCTGGATGTTCGCGATGGCCGTGGACAGTTCGCGGCCGCCGCCGACCGGCCGGATGTAGGCGATCTCCGCCCAGTGCTCCGGCTGGCCGGCCCCGGCCGCGTTCTCCACCAGCACGGCCATCAGCGTGCCCTCGGTGCCGGACGCGATGTCGCGTACCGGCTTGCGGAGGAGCGGGTGCGGGATCTCTGTGTGCGCGTCTTGCGGGGTGGCCATGGCGGGGCTCCCTACCGTCGTCAGCGGGTGGTGAGACGAGTGTGGGAGCACGACAAGGCCCTGGCTGACACACACATGTGTCAGCCAGGGCCAGAGATTGACGGAGCGTTAGGCCCCGAGCCAGGAGCCGTATGAAAGGAACGAGTCCGGGAGGAGGCGGCGGGCGGCCTCCAGCCCCGCGTACGTCTCCCGCACCGTCTGGTGATAGCGGGCCTGCTGCGGCGCGGCCTTGCGGGCCCTCAGCAGGTTCTGGAAGGAATCGTCGAGGTCACCCGTCCACATCTGCGCGCGCGCCAGCTCCGCGTAGTGGTGGCTCCTGCGGGACTTCGGCCAGTCCTTCGGGATCGTCACCCCCCGCCCGGCCTGCGCCGCCTGCCCGTACTCGTCCAGCTCGGCCAGCACGCTGACCCGGTGCACCTGGACGTTGGTCGGGCCGAACGCCAGCCAGTGCGTGCTCACCGCCTCGCCGGTCCCGGCCGCGATCCGCTCCGCCTCATCCAGGTGCCCGTCTGCGCGGCCGCGATTCTTCGACCGGCCGGCCATCACTGCGGCGCCGAGGTGCAGCTGCCCGGTGACGACCTCCCGCTCCCGGGACGGGTCCGCCTGCGCGAGGGTGCGCAGGCCGAGCTGGACGAGGCGCTCGCCGGTGCGGTACTCGCCTTCGCGGAGATACGTCAAGGCGCGCATGTAGCGGTACATGCCGCCGACCACTGCGTCCGACCCGCGCTCGGCGGCCCAGTCCATGCGGGCCAAGCTGAGTGCGGCCAAGTCGTAGAACCCGAGCTTGGAGGCGACGTCGTACGCCGTGCGGTACAGGCTGGCGAGGAGGAGCCAGGCGTCCCGGCCGGGCGCCGTGTGCGCGGCCGTGGTCGCTTCCTGGATGACGCTCGGGAGTTGGGCGGCGACCTGCTTGATCTCGCCCGCGCGGACGGCGACGAGGAAGGCCTCGGCGTCGTCTGCGAGGAGCTGGTGCGGGCGAGGGTGGATCTCTGGGTCCGGGCCGAGGTCGTATACGTCCAGGGCCTGGCGGATGGGCCTTATCAGCACGTCGAGTTGGTCGGCGCGCAGCTCGGCGGTGTATGGCTGGCCGGTGACGGTACCGATGTCCACGCGGAGTGCGCGGGCGAGGCAGGCTACGACGTAGGGGGTGGCGGGGCGTTCTTTGCGTTCGATCTTTGTGAGCAGGCTGGCGGAGATTCCGGCCAGGTCTGCGAGGGCTGTCTGAGTGAGGTGGCGTTCGAGGCGCAGGCGCTTGATGCGTGCGCCGGTGTGGTCGTGCGGTAGAGAGTGCATACTGGCTCCCGTTCAGACTCGACACCTGAACGATAGCTGGACACGCAGAAATCGCCCCCTCCCGGCCCGAAGGCCGAGAGGGGGCGCTGTGTTCAGGCCGCGAGTTCTTGGATTGCCGAGACCACCCGCGAAGCGAGGTACTTGTGCCCCGCGTCCGTGGGGTGGGTCGCGTCCGTCCCGATATAGAGGTCGGCATTCCCCGACCCGGTGGGCGCGCCGACCCGGCCGGTGCCGGTGACCCACGGCCCGTGCGTCGCCACGAGCGCCCCGGCAGCGTCGTACACCGCTCCCGTGATGGGGGAGATGAACGGCAGGCCCGCAGCGGCCGCGGCCAGCCGGAGTGTCTCGTCCGTGGTTGTCAGCGAGGCTCCCGGTGAGCCGGTCGGAGCCCAGCAGCCGAGGATGTAGATCCGCGCCGCCGGTAGCCCGGCGGTCACCGCGCTGTACAGGCTGGCCGCGGCCGCCGAGATGGCCGGCTGGCTGCCGGCGGAGTCGTTGTACCCGGCGAAGATCAGCAACGTGTCCGGGTTGTGCGGGATCACGTCGATCGGCGCGCGCGTGCCCAGCGTGGCCGTGGACCCGGCGGTGATGTAGCCGGTGGAGCCGAGCGCCTCGTTCCAGGCGTCCGTGTACCCGAGTGCGCGGGCCGCCCGCGGGAAGAAGGTGCCCGCGCCGCCGGCGGTATTCATGCTGGAGCCGCCCGGGATGGAGTCCCCGAGCACCATGATCCGGCCGGACGGGGCCGGCGGTTTCCACATCGTCGCACCGGGCGGGAGGAAGATCCCGCCGAACGGGGCCACGCTGAAGTCCAGCCGGATCACGCGCGGCTGCGCGGCGCCCAGCGTCACGGTCAGCATGTGCGTGTTGCCGGGCGTTGTCCCGCCGAGGGACTGCATCAGGTCCGTCATGCGGCGGCCGTCCACCCACAGCCGGTAGGAGCCGCCGGTCTGCCAGTTGAATCGGAGCTGGAACGCGGTGGCGTCCGTGCCGAACTCCACCGACCAGATCGACTGACTCGACGACAGGACGCCGCGGGTGTTCGGGTAGCGGGTCGTCGGCAGGACGTAGGTGCTGTCGGGTGTGCCCGAACCGATCTGGAACCCCCCAGCCCCCAGATACGAGAACGGGCCCGTCACATCGCTGCCCGACAGCGCCACTCCGGGCGGCGCGTACTTGACGTACCCGGACGCTGGCGTCGACGTCTGCGCCACGCTGATCGCCGACGGGGCTGGTGCGGGCCCCATGTTCGTCAGCGTCATCCGCCACGGATAGCCGGAGTACGCGTACACCCGGCCGGCGCCGGTGCCCTGGTTGACGAGTGCGATCGTCGCCTGCCCGCCGGCGAGGTGGCTGGCGGCCACCGTGAACGTGCCGCCACTGGTCGCCTTCCCGAACGAGGTGGACGGGTAGAACTCCGGCGCGCCCTCCGCGAGCGGCGACGACGTCCCAGACGCCCCGTACTGGGCGATGGCGCCTGCGGAGTCGAGGAGCGCCAGGTCGAGGTACCTCGTGCCGCTGTAGAGCATGCCGAGGTCTACGCGGATCCGGTCCCCGGGCTCGGCCGGGATGCTGCACTTGAGTTGGGTGCCGACGCTCGTCGCCGCGATCGTCCACGATGCGGCGCTGGCCAGGTCCTGTACCGCGCCGTCGGAGATCCGGACCTCTGCGGTACGGCTCGGGGCGCCGTCCGCTCCCGCCAGGCCCTGGAGACCCTGCGCGCCGTCCGCGCCCGCGGGCCCGGCCGCTCCGGTCTCTCCGGCAGGGCCAGTTTCGCCCTGCGGGCCGGTCGCCCCGTCCGCGCCGTCGGCGCCTGCCGGTCCGGCCGGACCCTCGGGGCCGCGCAGGTAGGTGACGTTCCCGGGGTCGGTCTGGATCAGGTCGGTGATGGGGACAGGGCTCCCGTCGCCGTAGGGCAGCAGGAAGTGGAGCACCTTGACGATGACGCCCTGGTGGTACTCCTCGTAGCGCCACAGGCGGCCGGTTGCCGGCTCGATGGTGGTGTCGTCGGTGGTGACTAGCTCGGCGGACCAGGCGCCGTTGGTGATGGTCTGTTCCTCGCCCGGCGAGGCGAGGATGGTGTCTCCGTCGGTGTCGGTCCAGCGGGCCGGGTAGGGGGCCAGGACGACCCGCCGGATCCCTGACGACGCCCCGATGATCTGGCTGCCGACCAGCCCGGTCACGGTACGGGTGGTGGGCATGCGGTGCTCCTATCGGCCGAAGAGGGTGTAGAGGAGCGAGCCGACGCCTGCCAGGGTGGCGATGGTGGCCAGGGGCCAGCGGTTCCGCTCGAGGGCGTCCAGCCGCGTCTCATGGTCGGCGAGCTGCTTGTCCGTTTGGTCACTCCGCTGGACGAGGAGCGCCAGGGCCCCGTCGACCCGGGCGAACCCGGTGTCGACGGACCCTCGCAACTTGGCGATTTCGGTGGCCACGTGCTGCGACTCGGAGGGCGTCATGCCGCGTCGTCCGGGTCGGCGGTGCGCAGCCAGCCCGGGAGGAGCTGCTGCACGCTGGGGAGGGCCATGACGCGGGCGAGTCCGCCGGCCACGGCCAGGGCGCCGGCGACCCAGGGGAGGGCCTCGGGGATGCCGGAGGCGTCCACGATCGCGGGCAGCGCGACGGCCAGGCCGAGCCCGGTCTGCAGCATGGTGCGGGCGGTGCGCTTGGTGGTGTCCTTCATGGCGGGTCTCCTGGTCAGTCGATGACGGTGAAGCCGTGGGCGGTGCCCAGGCGGGTCAGGCTGCTCTTGCCGGGGATGCCGTCGGCGTCCGCGCCGCGGTAGCCGCAGCGCTGTTGCCAGGCCCGGTAGGCGGTGATGGTCGACGTGCCGAAGTGCCCGTCGACGTAGGTGGCGGACAGGAGTCCCTCGGCGCGGAGCGCGGCCTCGACGGTGCGGACGCCCGCGTAGGACACGGGGGTGCCGGACTTGGGCGGGTCGACGGTCGCGGCCGAGATGAGTCGGGACAGGTCCACCACGGGCGTGCTCTGCGCGGGTGTGCTGCTCGGTCGGGGTGCGCCGCGCTTGACCCAGTCGTAGAGCGGGGCGCCGGGGCAGGTGGTGGCGTAGCCGTCGCGGTGGCCGCCGATGTAGTTGCCGGCCTCGCCCTCGGCGCGCAGCCACTCGATCGCGTCGCGGAGGCCGTGCAGCTGGGCGTCGGTGGGGGTGTCCAGGCCTCCGCCGGCCTTGGCGACGAGGGCGACGACGGAGTAGTCGCGGGTGTTCAGCGCGGCGGTTCCGTTGGCGCCGGAGCGGTGGTGAGGGCCGCGGCCCTCGAACACGGTGCCGTGCTCGCACACGGCCGCGTTGTAGGCGATGTCGACGTAGTTCTCGGTGGTGTTGGCGAGGTGGCTGGCGCGGATCGCGCGGACGTAGTCGTCGCACAGGTCGTGTCGGCGGCTGGTGTATGCGGAGCCGAGGTAGTGCACCTTCACGCCGTTGGTGCTGGCGATGTAGGCGGCGGGGGAGGTGGCGGGCAGGCCGTACTGGGATCTGCGGACGAGGTCCATGGTGTGTCTCCAGGGCATGAGGAACGCCCCGGCCGGCGGGCGCGGGGCGTCGTGTGGGTGGGGTGGTCTACCAGCCGGGTGGCATGCGTCGCTTGGGTGGGCCGCCGGGCCGGTCCTCGTTGCCGGTGAACGGGAACTCGGGCGTGGCCGGGGCCGGGCATCCGCAGCTCTTGCCGGGGCCGGGGCACGTCGCCTCGTGGACGTAGCCGGCGGCCGCGGGGGTCATGGCGTGGTCGGCGCAGCCGCCGACGGGCTCGGTGGCCCTCTTGTCGGGGGTGCGGCGGCGCCACTGCACCACCGCCTCGGCCCCGCACGTGGTGCAGATCATGCGTGGATCCATTCGACGTACATCATGGACGCGGACTCGAACGTCACCGCGGTGGACAGGGCGCCGCCGGAGTTGTGGCCGCCGGCGATCTCGACGTAGTCGCCGACGTTCAGGTACAGGATGTGCTCGGTGTACGGGTTGCCGGCGAGGGTGCCGGCGCCCTGCAGCGTGGCCGCGCCGGGGATGTAGTTGGCGTTGACGTGGACGCGGGCGCCGCGGGACCCGGTGGCGTTCGCGACGAAAGCGGCCCTACCGCCGACCCGGTACCAGCCTGCGTACTGGCAGGTGTAGCGGGAGGTGTTGACGCTGATGGAGTGGCCGCCGTAGGTGTCGACGTCCTCAGTGTCGAAGGCGATGATGCCCCAGGTCCCGTTAGGGACGGACTGGCTCACGGTCTGCTTGAGGACGGCCAGCGGCGGCCGCTCCATTCGAGTGCACCACTCGGCGTCGATGATCTCCCCGGCTTGGGTCACGGCTCCCTCCTACAGGGCGGCTCGGGCGGGCTGGGCGAGACGGATCCGCTCGCCGGCCGCATGGGACTTGGTGACGTCGTTCACGGCGCGCGTCACCGTGATGCGCTGCGGCGACTCGACGAGGAAGTTGTCGAAGCGGTACTCCACGCCCGTGTTGGTGTTGCCGGTGCCGCCGTGGCAGCTGAGACCGATGGCGCCGGCCGGGTTGGTGGCGGAGACGTCGGTGCGGTCGATGTGCCAGAGGATCGGCTCGGTGGTGCCGGTGCGCCACACCCGCATCAGGACCCGGTAGCCGATGATCCGCACCCGCACCTCGAAGGTGTCGCCCGGGCTGTAGGTCAGGCCGGTGGCTTCGTTGGTGCCGATGATCGTGGACCCGTTGGTGACGGACACGTTGATGGCGCCGCCGGTGGTGAACTCCAGCCGCGCCCGGTAGTGCGCGGTGGTCGACGTCCAGCGCAGCAGCACGCACCCGGTCAGGTTGCCGCCGGTGGCGGTGGCGGACACGGCCATCTGGCAGCGCACGTCGGCGTCCTGGCAGGTCTCGGAGACGGTCTGCTGCCGGTGCAGGGTCTGCGAGCTCGTCACGGTGACCACGCCGCGGTTGGACGCCACGGACCGCTCGTTGTTGCTGACGCCACCGTTGAGTGTCCAGGCGTGCCCGTCGGCGGCGAGGCCCCACCCGCCCGCGGCGACGGTCCGGGTGAAGTCGTCCTCGGCCAGCGAGGTGGCCGCGCTCGCGGTGACGACCTCGCCGTCGACGCGGAGGTCCATCGGGTACTGCGCGGGGTCCTGGGGCCACCGTTCGCGGGACCAGGCGACGGCCGTCTGCTCGGTGTGCACCACCAGCGTCGTCGCCGAGTCGGTGGCGTCGGCGCCGAGGACCGACCCGGTAGTGTCCGCCCGCCCATAGACCGGGTCCTCGACGACGGCGACGTTCCACGGGCCGGCGGGCGAGCAGTTCAGCACGATGTCCCAGCTGTTCGGGTGGCCGAACGCTTCGGTGTAGCCCTCGACGAGGAGGTCGATCGGGCCGGGCGGCAGCCAGGCCGGGGGGTTGACGATCTGGATCCGGTCGCCGATGTCCAGTGCGAGGACGGCCGGGATCAGGGACGGTGCCGCTGCCAGGTTGATGTGGACGGTCGGGTAGCGCGGCTCGTCCCACGTGCCCAGGTGCAGGGCCCACGCGGCGATCTGCTCGACCTGGCTGTCGGCGCGGAGGTTCAGCGTGCGCGAGTCGTCGTAGGGGCCCACCCCCAGCGGCGGTGGCAGCACCGACAGGGCGCTGGTCTCGTCGACTGCGCGGGCGGAGGAGCCGCCGGTGCGGGTGATCGTGCGGTCGTTGCGGATCCGCTGGTCGTCGTCGATCGGCTCCAGCGGCGGCGACACGTGGCCGTCGGCCTCGTAGTCCAGGGTGAGCGCGACGGGCTGGGTGTAGAGGGACTCCCGGGACCGGTAGACCAGCGCCAGCCGCTCCCGGTCCTCGAACAGCACCCCACCGTCGGCGGCCTCGCACTCACCGAACAGGGAGAGCAGCGAGTTCGGGCGTTGCGCGCCCAGGGGTGTTGAGCCGCCGTGTGTCCGGATTCCGACGCCCTCCTCTGCGCCGAGCCGGTTGAGCCGGACATCCGCGGGTTCCCCGCCGTACCCGTTGTCGCTGCCGCCCCACACGCCGAGGTCGGAGCTGGGGAAGACGGTCAGGTGGCCGATTTTCATGCCGCTGAAAGCCGCCCCGAAGGCGGTGTCGAACTCCTCGACGGTGCCCACGGTCCCGGCCTCGGACCAGTTCCATGCGCTGCCGACCCCGTCGACCTCAACCCAGCCAGCGTGGTAGTCGACGTTCCCGCCGTTCTGCTGGGCGGAGAAGTCGAAGCGCCACCAGCGGCCCGGCCCGTAGGTGTCGCTGTTGCCGAAGCTCTCGTTCCAGATCAGGGCGCTGGAGGAGTCGTAGCCGTCGATCTCGATCGTGCCCGCGGTGTAGCTGATGACGATGCCAGCCGCGGTGCCGGTCGTGCGGAAGGACAGCCAGGGCTGTTTCGATCCGCTCGGCGCGTCCAGCTGGAACACCAGGGAGATCAGGTAGCCGTTGCCGGTGCTGGTGTACTCGGGCACGGCTCCGGCCATGATGGCGGCGGCGCCGAGGGACGGGAGGGCCGCCGACCCGGGACAGCTGTCATCCTGGCCGAAGGAGAACCCGGGGGTGGTGAGCGGGGCGCAGCCCACCAGCGGCGAGTAGGCCTGCACGGCGTCGCGGCCCTCCTCCATGGGCCAGTACGCCACCGGGCCCTGCGACGGCAGCCGGCGGGCCAGCGTCGAGGCGAGCGCCTTCTGGCCCTGGCCGAGACGGCGCAGGATTCCCGCGGCCTCGATGGGCACGTACACGTCACGCCCGGAGACGTCCCAGCGGGCGGGCCAGGACGACACCTCGGCGTGCAGCCGATACCAGCGGTCCCGGATCGCCGCATCCCCGGCGATGGTCCAGGTGCGTCCCGCGCCGTCCGCGAACGAGGTCGTGCCCGCAGGCTGCGCCCGGAAATCGGGGCTGGCGACCACCGTCCCGGCGATGCCGTCGCGGACCTCCGCCCGGTGCACACGGCCGGCCATGGGCAGGACGGACCCGGACGTCGGCGCGATCTGCAGCGCGGACGTCCCCGAGTGGATGCTGGTGACACCGGTCCCGGACAGCTGGTCGCCCTCCAGGAGCTCCGTCCACGGCCCGTCCATAGTCCGCGCCCAGTACAGATGCGCGGTCCACCCGCCGGTCCCGTCGTTGACGTCCAGGGCCCCGCGGACAGCGGCCCGGGCGGGGATCGTGGAGGGCAGCGGAGCCTGCGCGAAGGCTGTTGTCGTGCCGTCGGTGGTCCACACCAGTTGCAGGTAGTTGGAGTTGATCGACAGCCGGTAGGAGCGCTGCCCCGTGGTCGCACTCCACTTGCCCATGAGGATCGTGGGAGTGGTGCTCGCCCAGTCGACCGTTGCTTCGATCCGCAGGTCGATGTCGCCGGTGATGTCGAGGCTGGCATGGTCCGGGGTGCTGATCAGGTCCGGGCTCAGGCCGGTCAGGTCCAGGTAGGACTCGCCGGGCACGGAGAACCGGATGGGCGCGTTGCGGCCGAACAGCCCGTAGTTCGCCGAGCGGGGGTTGCCCGGACTGTGCCGGCCGTCCCGGTTGTCGAGCTGCAGCCGCGCCCTGCTGGGGCCGACGACGGCGTCTTCATCGCGCCGGCCCCGCTCGACCACGAGCGGCGACCGCGCGTACACGCTGGCCTGGATGGGGGTCCACACTCCGCCGATCTGCAGCTCGGTCATCAGGCCGTGGGCCATGGGGGCTCCCTTCTAGCGGCCGGTGCTGAAGTACGTTGCGGCGTCGCCGCGGCCGTCGGTGCGCACGGACTTCTTGATGGCGGTGGCGAATGCGGAATCGACGTTGCTGTCGATGACGAGTCGGGTGACGATCTCCTGGCGGCCGCCGCCGGCCGCCCCGACGCCGACGTTGACGTTGTGGGGGATGTCGGAGGTGACGCCCTGGAGGGTGCGCCGCAGGGCGGGCAGGCGGTCCTCGACGCCGTCCATGAGGCCGCTCATGAGGGCCTCGCCCGACGGGGTCAGGAGCCGCATGTCCAGGGACATCGGGCCTTTCCAGTCCGGGATCATGTTGGTGATCGTGGAGAACCGGCGCTGCAGGCTGCCGATCATGCCGGTGACGCCGTCGATCAGGCCCTGGATGATGGAGCGTCCGGCGCCGCGCAGCAGACCGCCGAGGTCCCCTACGGCGGACTGGACGCTGCCGGGGATGCCGTGGACCCAGTTGATGAGGGACTCGCCCTTGGCCTTGGCCTCGGAGACCATGCCGCCGAAGTAGGCGCCGACGCGGCCGGGCAGAGCCTGCAGCCAGTCGATCGTCGCGGTGATGTCCTCGACGGTCTCCTGCACGTTGTTGCTCACCCAGGCGCCGGCCGCTGCGACACCGGCCTTGATCTGGTCCCAGTGGTCGATGACGAACTTCCAGCCGGTCCACGTCAGCAGGAAGTTCGCGATCTTCATGAACTCGGCCGAGACCTGCTCCCACAGCCACTTTGCGGCTGCGACCACCGCGTCGACGGTGACCTTCCACGCGGTCTGGAACCAGGTGGTCTGCGTCGCGACGTACACGATCGCGGCGACGAGGGCCACGATGGCGAGGATGATCCACGTGATCGGGCTGGCGAACATGGCGGCGTTCATCGCCCACTGCGCGGCGGCGGCGATGGCCATGGCCACGGCGAAGACACCCAGCGCGATGGCGATGGCCTTGAACGCCTCGGGGTGTTCCTTGGCGAAGGTGGCCACCGTGGCCAGGGCGGGGGCCAGGTATTCGCCGAGGGCGGTGGTCAGGGACCGGACGATGGAGTCGTAGGCCATCATCGGGTCGGCGGCCAGGGCGTCCTCCATGGAGGCGGCGGCGCCGGCGGCCTCCGCCATCCCGGAGGAGACAGCCGCGGTGGCGGGGTCCATCGCCCACAGCGCGTCGGCGCCCTCACCGGCCATGTCGCCGAACAGTTCGATGGCCAGCGCGGACTGTTCGCCGCTGTCCTCCACCCCGCGCAGGGCCTCGATCGTTTTCTGCAGCGCGGCCTTGGCGGCGGGACCGCCCTTGTGGATCTCGGCCAGCATCTCCTTGGCCGGCAGCCCCAGCCCCTTGAACGCCTCGGCGGCCTTGTCGGTCTCCTCGGAGGTGATGCGCGCGAACTCGTGGAGGACGTCGCCGGCCTGGTCGATGTCCCGGCCGCCCGCCTTGACGTACTGGGACATCATGCCCATCGCGTCCTTGGCGTCCAGGCCTATACGCGCCCAGTGCTTGCCGTACTCGTTGATGGCCAAAGGGATGTCGGCCATCATCGACTTGGGCAGCGTCTGGGCTGCCTTGGTCAGGACGTCGAAGGCCTCCTCGCCGTCCTTGACCAACTTGTTGTTGATCATCGCTCCGGCGGCCGTCGCCGCCTCCGACACGTCCAGCTCGAAGGTCTTGGCCAGCGCCAGGGCCGAGCGGGTCATCGACTCCAGCTCGGAGTCGGTCAGCTCGGACAGCCCGCCCAGGGCGGACCCGACCGAGCCGAGCGCCTCGTTCACCTCCGCGATCGACTCGCCCCAGCCGTCGGAGAAGACCTCTCCCGCGACGTCTCCCGCGCGGGCCGCCTCCGCCTCGGTCAGGCCCAGCTGCGCGGTCAGCTTGGCGTTCGCCGCGCTGGCGTCCATCGCGGAGGACAGCCCGGCCGCGAACATCGCGCCGACCGCCGCGCCGGCGGCCGCGCCACCGATGCCCATGAGCGAGTGGTTGACCTCCTGCGCCGCGCCCTCAGCGCCGTCGGTCAGCTCCTGGGCGTCGATACCGAGCTTGACCAGGAGTGTCGACAGCAGTGCCATGCTCGCCTCCTCGGGTCAGGTCGGTTCCGCCCAGAGAGGCGTTGATCGACTTCACGGCGGTGAGCATGTCCTGCCAGTTCATCCGCTTACGGGTGCGGTCCCAGGTGGGCAGGAAGTCTTTGACGCGGGCTTTGCGGCCCTTGCCGCGGTTCGCGTTGGAGACGGTCGCGGCGAGGATCGCCATCAGGATGTCGTCGCGGGCCGCGCCGATGGGTCCGGTGATCTGCTCGTAGGCGATCCACTCGGTGAGCTCGGCGGAGGAGTGCGTCGCCAACAGCTCGGCCACCGACACGCCCTTGGCCAGGGCTAGGCGGAAGTAGAACTGCCGCTCTGGGCGGCTGCGGAGTTTCCCGCCGCGTCCTCGACGGACTCCTTGGCCAGGCCGGAGATTCGCTGTGCCTCCTTGAACAGCCGCCGGATCACGGCGCCGTTCTTCACACCGAGCGCCTTGACGTCCTTGTCGGTGTAGAGGCGGTTGAAGTCGGCGTCGACGATGCACTTGGCCAGGAGGCGGGCGGAGGTGTCGGCGAGGTTGACGCCGGCGACGTTGCCCTGGGATCCCATGCGGACCATGGAGGCCTGGTAGGCGTCGCGTTCGGTCCCGGACAGGCCCAGGATCCGCACCTCGCCTCCCCACTCGGGCACGGGGACGTCTTCCCACGTGCGGTCGTCGACGGCGTCGATCTGTGCGCGGCTCAGGAGGGCCATGGGGGCTCGCTTTCCAGGGTGTTGCTGACCTGCACGCTGCGGGCGATCAGGGTCAGGGCGACGGTGGGGCCGGTGCGGGTGATGTCGATACGGTCGGCGGCCATCAGCTGATGGTGGGCTTGCCGGACACCTTGAAGGTGATCGTTGCCGACAGCTTGTCGTCGTAGGGGGCCTCCGGCTCGAAGCCGGTCATCACCGCGGCGAACGACCACGTGGTCGTGTCGGGGTCGGGGAAGACGACCTGGTAGTTGCGCGGGGCGTCGTCGTCGAAGTCGGCGATCAGGTCGTCGTGGTTGGCGGGGGCATAGTTGACGTCCAGGCTGACCTCGCCGCCGTCCTTGAGGCCGCCGATGAACTCCATCCACGCGTCCGGTGAGTCGTGGGAGGTGACGTCGATGGTCTCCCGGGACAGGCCCGGGCCGGAGACGTTGGTGACGTCCGCGAGAGCGGTGAACACCTCGGGGTCGGCGCCGTCGCCCCTCTTGAATGCGGTGCCGAATCCGTCGATTCCAGCCATGGGTCTACTCCTGTTCGGTGGTGATGCGGAACCGCATCGGGATGTGCCGGATGTCCCCGGGCGGTTCCGGGTCGGTGAGGGTCTGGGAGAACTCGAACCGCGTGCTCACGTGGTGCAGGCCCTCGACGGTGAGGGGCCGGTGATCGAGGAGCGCGGTGACCCGGGCGGCGATCCGCAGCCCGGGCCCGTGCCCGCGGTGCCGGCTCCACACGTGCAGGGCCGCCACCGTCTCCCGGCCGAAACCGCCGTGCCGGTTGTCGGGGACCTCAGTGCCCTCACCGATCACGACGTACGGGTAGGCGGCCGTCTCCGACACGTAGTCGTAGACGCCGGTGATGAGCGTCATGAGTTCCTCGTCGCCCGTCAGGCGCGCGTACACGGCCGCCTGTACGGGCCCCAGCGCGGAGGGTGCGTCGCTCACCGCAGGACCCGCCGGACTTCCTCGGTGAGGCGGGCCCGGTAGCGGCCGCGTTCGCGTTCGAGGGCGGGGCCGAGGGAGGGCCGGGCCGGGCGGGAGCGGGTGCCGTTCTCGAGGTAGGTGGCGTAGTACGACTCGTCGTCGAACCAGCCGACCTCGGCGGTCAGCCCGTCGTTCTCGTAGCGGATGTCGACGTGCTCCTGCAGGTGCCCGCTGGCGCGCGGGACGGTGGCCTTGGTGTCGTCGCGGACCGCCTCCGCGGCCTCGCGTACGGCCTTCTTGAGGGCGGTGATGATGGTCTCGTCGAGCTGGTCGAGGTCGACCTGCAGACGGTCGGCGCCGAGGATCCGCGCGGTGACCGGCATGGGCTACCTCCCCTTGCGGAGCTCGCGGCGGATCGCGCCGAGCTCGGTGGCGATGGCGATGAGCGCCCACGCTGTGGCGTGGCCGGTGCTGCCGGTCTCGGCGTTGCGTACGGCGTGGGCGATGCACTCGCGCGGTTCCGGCGGGAGCGGCGGCCGCGGGTCGGGGGTGGTCATCAGGTGCCCAGTTCGAAGGCGCCGACGGTGAGGCTGGTGACGGCGCTGTAGGTGATGGCGGCGCGGCCGTTGGCGCCGGCGAACGCCCGGGAGAGCGGGATGATCGAGGTCTTCCCGGCGGCGACGACCACGGCGGCGTCGTCGATGTCGAGGCCGGAGACGGTTCCGGGGGTGGCGAGGGTGGCGGTGATGGATCCGCCGGATCCGTTGGCGACGACGAGGAACCGGCCCGTTCCGGTGGGCGCGGTGTCCCCGCCGGCCTCGGCCGCGGTCAGGTTGTCGGTCAGGGATGCGCCGCCGTCGACGGGCAGCGCGTGCAGGCTCAGAGCAGCCATGATCAGGTTCCTTCGGGTTCGATGAGCTTGCACTCGGCCCGCCGGTAGCGGGTGGAGGAGGGCTCGGCGACGGCCAGCACTTTGAGGACCTGGCCGCGGCCGCGGAGCTCGTCGCCGCGGGCGACGTCGGCGGACGGGAGCAGGTACACGGTGTGGGTGTGTTCGGCGCCGGCCTGCATGGCCAGAGTCCGCTCGGCGGCGCTGGGCTGGTCGACCTTGGCGCGGACGTCGTCGTCCTGGCGGACGAGGGTGACGTCCTGGCCGCCGATGTCGTCGGCGGTGGTGTGCGGGCGCCACACCTGCAGGCCGCGGTTGAGCCAGCGGCTGATCATGTCCGGGCCCGGTAGGCGGCGATGGTCCGCAGCTCGGCCTTGGTCAGTTCCATGCCGAGGAGCTCGGCGGCGAAGCTGCGGGAGTGGTCGCCGAGCGACTCGGAGGCGAGGAGCTCGGGGTTGGTCCAGCCAGCCGCGGCCAGTCGCAGCTCGATCCGTTTCAGCCCGGTCGGCATAACGAGGAAACCGGCGGTGTAGGTGACCTCGACGACCTGGTCCCCGGACGGCCAGCAGGCGCCGCGGCGGGTGAGGATCCCGGACGCCGACCACGTGTAGTCGGCGGCCGGGCCGTGCGTGAGCTCCTCGCCGTCCTCGGTGACCGTGTGCACGGCGGTGACCGGCCACCGGGGCAGGACCAGCCGGGGGGATCGTGCCGCGGACTGGTACGGGGAGGAGTCGACGGTGGGGCCGTCGAGGACGACGGTGTCGGTGGAAGACTCCAGGAGCTGGCCGGCCTCCTCCTCGATGACGCCCCGGGCGAGGCCGAGGAGGAGTTCGGCGGTGGCTGTCTCGTCGTCGGTGAAGGCCTCCGGCAGGCGCAGCCACGCCCGCAGGTCGGCGGCCGTGGCTCCGGCCATCAGGCGTCGGCCTCTGCCCCGCGGGCCGCCTCGACAGCGGCCATGACGGCGGCCAGGACCTCGGCCTTGGTCTTGGCGCCGCTGAGGTCGATGCCGTGCTCGGCCGCGTACGCCTGCAACTCGGCCGCGGTCATCTTCTCCACCGGCTTCTCCACCGGCTCCTCGGCCGGCGCCTTGCGGCGGGGCTCGTCGGCGTAGACGCCGAACCCGCCGTCGACGAGACGGGCAGCCTCCTGCGCCTCGAACTCGGCGGTCTGCCCGGCCGCCACCGACCGCTCGGGGCCCGCGTACAGGGTGTGCAGGGTGACGCGTCGCATACCCGGGCCGCCTCTACTTCGGGGCCTTGCGCGGGCTGCCGCGCAGGACCAGGCCGGTGCAGGGCAGCGTCGGCGTCGAGGTACCGCCGACGGCTTCGATGGTGACGCGCAGGTACCGCTTGCGGCCCCGGTAGCCGACCTTGTAGACGGCCTCGTCGTTGGCGTCGGTGATGACGGGCTCGGTGCCGTCGAGGTCGGCGTCCGCCACGGCGGTGAAGTCACCGGAGGTGGTGGTGTCGGACTCCTGCACCTCGAAGGTGAAGGACGGGGAGGTGCCCGTCGCGGTGCCCGCGTCGATGACGACGGTGGCGCTGCCGTAGCCCGTCAGGTCGACGGCCGCGCCGTCGGCGGCCGCGGTCCGCGCGGCGGGTGCCAGTGACTGCGCCACCGACACGTTGTTCTTCAGGTCCCGGCTCATGCCGATGCCCTTTCTGCTGGAGGGATGGAGGTGGGCGCGCCAGTCAGTTGGCGCACTTGACCCGGACGAAGGCCTCTTCCAGGACCGGCATGGCGTCGAGCTCCTGGCGGCCGATGAACCCGATCTGGTCGGTCTCGGCGTACAGCTCGTTCAGCCGCTGGATCTCCAGGCCGAGGGCCTCGGCGATCCAGTAGTAGGAGAAGTCGGCGATCATGCCGCCGTACAGGCCGTCGGTGAACGTGTTCGGCGCCCACTCCGAGATGACGTACGGCACGTCGAGGATGGTGTCCGGGCGGTCCGAGGCGAGCCCGGGCTGCCACACGTACTGCTCGTCTGTCGTCGTCTTCAGCTTGCGGATCGCCTTGAGGCCGTCGCGGTGGAACAGCCACCGCGCCGCGTTCCAGTACCCGGCCTTGAGCGTGTACTTGGCGTCGATCAGGCCGTTGGCGGTGAACCCGGTCGCGGACCCGGAGTTGACATCCCGGCCGGTGGAGATGCCGTCGCTGCTGGCGGTAAAAAGGCCCAGCGGCTTCTTGTTGCCGTCGCCGGTCATGTACGCCTTCTCCTGCGTCACGCCGAACTTGTAGGCCATGCGGTCGCGGACGATGTCCTCGGCCTTGCCGGTCGTCAGCCGCATCAGCTTGCGGGAGACCTTCACCCGCTTGGCGAGCGGGTTCGGGTCGAGCTCGCGCCGGCCGAAACGCAGGCTGTCGTCCTGGCTGCCGGTGCCGACCTCGGTGGTCCACTCGGCGTCGCTCAGGTCGGTGTCCAGGGTGGGCACGCCGAGGGACTCGGCCATGCGCAGCTGCCGGATGGTGGCCAGGCCGCGCAGCGGGACGGCGTCGTCGACGCGCTGGATGAGCTGGTTGACCCACTCCATCGGCGGGAGGAGGTAGCCGCCCTCGGGGTCGTTGCCCGCGTTGAGCGCGCGCGCCTGCGCCGGGGTGAGGGCGGTGCGGCCGCCGAGGAAGTAGGCGCGCAGCGCGCCCATCGCCTCCGCGTCGCCGGTGCCCGGCTCGGGCTCCTGGCGGGCGCCCTCCTGCCGGTCCTCCTCGCGCAGCCGCACGGCGCGCTCGATGGTGGCGTCGAGCTGGTCGCGCTCCTCGAGGAGGTTGTCGAACGCGGTCTCCTCCTCGACGGTCATGTTGCGGGAGGCGGCGGTGGCCGCGTCCATGATGGCCGCGGCATCGGCGCCGAGCTTGGTGCGCTTGGCGCGCAGTTCCCTGATGTTCACGGTGTTCCTCTCGGGGTGGGGTCAGATGCCGGCGAGGCGGCGACGGCGCGCCGCAAGAGCCGGGTCGAAGGCGGCCGGAGCGGCCGGGGCGGGGACGGTGGTGAGGGAGCGGCCGGTGTCGTCGTCCTCGTCCTTGGCCGCGGAGTCGAGGAGCTCCTGCAGCGCGGTGATCGCGTTCTCGACGAGGCCCTTGTTCTTCTTGGACAGCACGGCGCCCGCGCGGGCGACGACGTCGGCGGGGTCGAGGCCGAGCGCGCGGGCCAGGGCGAACTCGCGGCCGGACTCGACGACGGCGTTGGGGTCCATCGGCAGGGGGACCGCGGAGACCTCGAATAGCTCCCAGCCGCGGGGCGTGCCGGAGTCGTCGACGTCCCACACGTCGAAACCGATGCTGAACGCGTTGAGGTAGCCGCCGCGGTACTTACGCTCAACCTTCCGCGCGAAGTCGTCCTCCTGGTCGAAGGAGACGTCCATCATCAGCTTCTCGCCGTCGATCCACGTCTTGTCGGAGCGGCCGATCGGCAGGCTCTCGCGGCCCCAATACTGGTGGCCGTACCCGACGACCGGGTTGGAATGGAACCGGCCTAGGTCGGCGCCCTCCATCGTGAGGTTGAGGCCGTCGCCCTTGCGGCCGGCGGTCGCCGCGATGATCCGTAGCGGCTTCGTCTCGTCCTCGGTCTCGTCTGCCTTGTCGTCGGCGCGCAGCACGTAGCCGCGCAGGTAGTGCCGCGTCATCTGCCCCTCCGGGGTGTCGTGGTGGTGTGGGTCATACGGGCACCAGCTCGCAGTCGCAGCCGGGGTGCACCGGCGGATGGAAGGTGTCCCGCTTGGCGACGAGCGCGGAGTTCTCCTCGTCGCCCTCGACTTCGTCGCCCTTGGCGACGAACGGCAGGTCGATCTCCCGGACGGTCCCGTCGAGCTTGGTGCAGTACGGGCAGTGCGCGGACCCGCGGGCGACCCACTTCACCTGGGTGACGCCGGCCGCCTTCCACGTCTCACGCGCGGCCGCGTTGGGCAGCTGGCTGGTCTCCCAGCGGGCCGTCCTCTCCGGCCGCTCCGTCTGCCACTTCTCAAGCCGATCCAGGACCCCGGCGACGATGTCCTCCGGAGTCTCCTTCGCCTGCGTGATCTTCGACAGCTGGCCGAGGCTGGAGGCGACCTGGTAGGCGACGTGGGCCAGGGTGTAGGCGCGCGCCCACACCGACAGGTCGACGCCGTCCTCGTGCCCCACCTCGGCCGCCGCGTCCTCGGCGACGTCGCCGGCGTACGCGGTGAACAGCGGCAGCCACAACCCAGCCAGGGCCTCGGCGATCGGCCCCTCCGCCGCGTACAGGGTGCCGAGCCCGGCGAGGAACGCCGACACCGAGCGGGCCTCCCGGGCGCGCTGCGGGTCGAGGTGCTCGGCGAGCAGCGCGCCGACCTTCTCCGCCTCCAGCGCGGCGATCTTCTCGTCGCAGGCGCGGATCTTCTCGCCGTACTGCTCGGCGAGCGAGGCCCGCACAACGCCGCCCCGGCCGGTGAGCATCCTCGCCCGCCGGAACGCGGCCCGGTCCTCGCGGGTCCGCGCGCGCCCGGCGGGGATCATGTTCATCGGGACGAGGTAGTCGTCGCCGCCTTCCACCGGGTTTTCGTTCTCCCGGTCGCGGATGTCGTTGGCGGACAGCCAGCCCCACTGACGGCCGATCGCGTAGGCCTGGTAGCGGGCGAGGGTATCGCCGCGCAGCAGCGAGTCCACCAGGTGCTCGGCGAAGTACCGCTCGCGCTCCTCGGGGAGCAGCAGCTGGGTGGTGATCGCCTGCTCCCACCGCACGATCCAGATGTTCAGCGCGCTGGTGACGTAGTCGAGCTGCTGCTGCTCGATGTTGGAGAACGTGGCCCGTTCCAGGTCCTGGATCTTGTGGGAGGGCAGCCGCAGCCAGCGGGCCAGCTCGGTCACCTGCAGCTTGCGGGTCTCCAGGAACTGCGCGGAATCGTTGGGGATGCCGACCTGCGTCCAGGTCACGCCCTCCTCGAGGATGGCGACGCGGTGCGCCCGGTCGATCCCGGAGTGGATGTTCTCCCAGTCGGCGGCCATGCGCTTGCGGGCCTCGGGGGAGAGGTTCCCCGGGTGGGAGAGGGCGCCGCCCGGCGCCGACCCGTTGGAGAAGAACTTCGCGCCGTGGTGCTCGGTGGCCAGGCCGAGACCGATGGCGTTCGCGGCGAGCTGCACGACGTCGTACCCGCGGATCCCGTCGAAGCCGAGCCCGGCGACGTGCAGGACCTCATCCGCCATCAGCGTGGCGTTGATGCCGTTGACCTCGTCGCGGTACTGGTAGACCCGCTCGAAGGCGCCGACACCGGTGCGGCGCACGCAGATCCGCAGCCGGTCCGGGCGCAGCGGCCAAATCTCCTCGATCACCCCGGTCCGCGGGTGCGTCACCAGCTGGGCGACGCCGTTGCCCCACGTGATCGCGTGGGCCTGCAGCGTCTCGCGCAGCTGCACCGAGGACATCATCGGGTTGGGCTGGTCGTGCAGCAGGGAGTACAGCGAGTGCGCCCGGGCCCGGCTCTTGCCGCGGGGGGCGAGCCGCTCGTACAGGTGCAGGGGCAGCCCGGCGAGGTCTTCGGAGAGGACCCGCACACCGGCGAAGTACGGCGAGTACGTCAGGGCGGTGTCGTGGTCGACGCGGATGCCCGCGCTGTTAGCGGAGCCGCCGCGGAACCAGTCCTCCACCCACTTCTCCGGGGTGGCCACCCCCGACAGCGGGCCGGCCGTGGCGCGTACGGCCTGGCGCAGGAAACCCATCAGGCGCCCCCGTCCTGCTCGGCCGCCGGGGCGGGCCTGCGTTCAGCGGCGATGGCGCCGCCGAGGCCGACGGCCAGGAGCACGGCGCCGGCAACGGCGATGCCCAGCCAGGGAGCGAGGAGGAACAGGCCGCCGCCGAGCAGCGCGACGCCGGCCAGGCCGAGGACGTCCCAGCGGTCCATGGGGCCTCCGTAGGGGTCAGAGGGCCATGCCCTGCGATTCGTAGATGGACGGTGCGGGCATGCCGCGCATGGCGCCGTCGATGGCGAACAGCAGCGAGAGCATGCCGTCGATGCGCTTGCCGGACTTGTCACGGGCCGGCTTGACCGGCCGGATACGGTCCGGGTCGTCGCGGGGGCTCTTGCACTCGATGGCGTCGGCCATCCACTCGATGACGGGGTGGCCGTAGTGAGCCAGTTCGTGCGCCTTCATCCGGCGCATCAGCTCGGCCATCGGCGGGGTCATCCGCGTGTACGTGGTGTCGGACTCCACCATCTTCAGGCGGGTCCGCTTGGCGATCTCCTGCCGGACCGGCTCACCCGACCACTTGTCGTAGGTGATGTCGACGATCCGGTAGAGCTGGTGGTCGGTCTCGATGTCGTCGTAGATCCGGTCGTAGTCGATGGTGTCGCCGTCGGTCAGCGTCACCCATCCGTCCCGGGCCCACTCGGAGAACTTCCCGTCGGTGAAGCCGTCGAGGTGATCGGCCACCGACTCCGGCGCCCACAGCCGCCACAACACCTCCCCGTTGGGGAAGAGCAGCGACCACGCGGTCAGGTCGAGTTTCGAGGACAGGTCCAGCCCGCCCCAGCAGCGCTGTCCCTCGTGGCGGCCGGCGATCCAGCCGGGGGTCGGGGCGATCTCCCGGGCGGAGGCCACCCACAGATCCATCGGGATCCAGCGGCTGATCTGCGAGACCCGCTGGTTCAGGCGGAACTGCATGAAGCTGTTGAGCTTGGCCAGCTTGCTCGCGGCCTCCGCGGCGTCCACCCGCAGGGCCTGGATCGCCAGGAACGTCCCCAGCGCGGGGTTGGGCCAGTACCAGTTCGCCTCGTCGAAGGGATCCAGGGAGACGGGCAGGTCGGGGCGGCCGGGGAAGAGCCGATGCAGCCGGTCCAGCTCGTCCTGCTTGCGCGGCATCTTCCGCACGTACGCGAAGTGGTGCCACGCCCGCGCCGGGTTCTCCATCACCCGGTCGGCGTCGTCGATGAAGTCGGCGCCGAAGCTCGCCTGATCGGAGGTCTCGGTCGTGATGGCCAGCATCAGCGGCTGCGTCCGGGCACCGGCGCCGGTGACCATCGCTTCCCACAGCGTGCCGTCCGGCTGCGACAGCACCTCATCGAGGATGAAGCAGTGCGGGGAGTGCCCGAGCTCGTTGTCCGCATCCGAGGTGATGACCTCGTAGTGCGAGCTCCTGGCCTCGTACACCAGCCGGCGGATGTTCTTGATGTGCTGGATCGAGCCCGCCAGGACCGGCGACTTCTTGACCATCTTGGAGCAGGGCTCGAACACCTTGCCCGCCTGGCGGGTGTTGGCGGCCGCACCGTAGACCTCGGCGGACTCCTCCCCGTCCCCGCACAGCATGTACAGCGCGATCCCCGACAGCAGGGCGCTCTTGCCGTTCTTGCGGGCCATCACGATCGTGGCCCGCGAGTAGCGGCGCACGTAACAGCCCCACTGGTCCGACCAGATCACCTCTCCGAAGAGAGGCCGGATGATCTCGTGCTCCTGCCACGGCGCCAGCGTGAACCGGGTGTTCGCCAGCGCGCCGGCGGGGTGGACCAGGAGCTCGGCGAAGAACTTCACCACGCGGTCCGCGCGCGGCTCGCAGTAGTGCGCGCCCGACCGGGCGCACGTCTTGCCGTCGAGGGTGTACCCGCAGCGGCCGCCCTTGCGCGACGCCGGCCGCGGCCGCTTGTGGTGGTTGAACGTGAGCGTCCGGCGCCGGCCGGGCGGGCGGGCGGCGGCCTTGCTGCGGGCCGGGCGGCGGGTCGTGGTCCCGGCGGTCATCGCGCCTCCGTACGGTCAGGACAGGAGCCGCTCCGCTCCGGCCGGGTTGTCCTGCCCGCCGATCTTCAACTGCGCACGGTCGGAAGGGGTGAGCCCGAAGCGGGCGCCGTAGCGCTGGACCTGGGCGTCGGCGGCGTCCAGCGCCATCAGCCAGGGGGACTTGGCCAGCCGGACGCCGGTCTGCTCGCCGTTCTTGTTGAACACCGGCTGCTCCGTCACGGCGCCCTCGGTCTCGACGTGCCCGGCCGCGTCGCGCCGGCGGGCCACCGCGTCGCACCAGTTCGCGAACGCCTCGACGTCCCACGCCGTCAGCACCCCCTTGGCGGTCAGGTCATCGGCGAGGGTCTCCCACACCTCCAGGGCCGCGTCCGACAGCCAGCCCGGGGCCTCGACGCCGAGCTCGGAGGGCTGCGGCTCGTCCTTGTTGATGCGGTCCGCACGGTCGCCGTGCAGGACCCGCAGAGCGGTCGGCTTGGGAGCCGGTCCACGCCGTCCCATGATCACCCCCACAGTCACATAGCGTCACATACGGCGGCCCGATACGGCGGATCCCGAAACCTGGCAGCGCGAGAGGGGACTCCCCCCCGCGTTCCGCGGGGCCCCGGGCCAGGGATTTCAGGCCCCCCTCCCCCTCACCGAACGTAACAATGCAGGTCAGTAGGCCGGACCACGCTGGTTCCAGCCGCCTGGCTGGTGCTTCGCGGTGACCTTGCTGTGGCACGAGTGGCACAGCCCGCGGCCACGCCGAGGGTCGTGATCATCGAGCCCACGCGCGACGAGCTCACGCTTCGACAGGGGGTGATGGTCGGCGTGCACGCTCGGCCGACCGCACTCTCCGTCATGACCGTGCTCCTCCTCCTCGCACACACACGACGGGTCACGGCGCAGCACGGCGTCACGGAACCGACGCTCGTGCTCACGGCCGTAGCCCTGCGAGGAGGGGGAGGGGCGCGCCCTGGGCCGTGTGCACTCCTGGCACTTCGCCGTGCCCTGTACAGGCGTACGTGGGCAGCCTGGCGTCGTGCAGCGTCGCGGTGCGCGCGTGGGCACGTCAGCTCCTCAGCCTCTCGTGCATGGCCGTCGGCACGTGATCACGTGCTGAGCTGGAGGTCGGCGTGTTGCAGACGTGTTCGGGCGATGTCTGCGTACGTCGGCGACTGCTCGATGCCGATGAAGCGGCGGTTCGTTGACACCGCGGCTACTCCGGTGGTGCCTGATCCTGCGAACGGATCGAGGACCGTTGCGCCTTCAGGCACGATGCGGACCAGCTCGGTCATGACGGCCAAGGGCTTCTGCGTGATGTGCAGTCGCTGGCCGCCGCGGGGCTGGCTGCCGCTGAAGTGGCCGGGCAGGTAGACCGGGGCGGGGCCCGGGATCACGGCGCCCTTGGTGCCCCAGGCGATGAACTCGCACTCCTGGCGGAGACGGCCAGGCTGCGGTCGGGCGATCGGCTTTCGCCACACCGCGACGCCCCGCCAGGTGTAGCCGGCTGCTTGCAGAGCATCGGTCGTGATGGGGAGTTGACGCCAGTCCGAGAAGACGAGGACGGCACCGCCAGGCTGGGTGAGCCGGTGGCACTCGGTAAGAATCAGCGACAGCCAGGCCAGATAGCTGCGCTGATCACGATTGTCCCCGGTGAAGTCGCCAAGGTCGGCGCCGTGGTTGCGCCCTGCCGCCGAGAGGTACTTCTCCCGGGCTGTGCGGGTCGTGCGCTCGGTCATCGTTCGCCCGCCGCTGTTGTACGGCGGATCACAGATCACGGCATCGACAGGGTTCGTGAGTGTCGGAAGGGTCAGCAGGGCGTCGCCGGTGTGCATCGTCCATTCGCTCATGGTCCTCCTCTGGCAGGGGCACGGCGAAGGCCCCGACCGTGATGCTGTGGTCGGGGCCTCGTGTGTCCTGGTCAGCCTGCGTTTGGGCATGGCTGTACGCGCAAATCGTGGCGCGTGGTTGTTCGAGTGTCAAGCCACATGATCAGTGGCCCTCTGCCCGGGCCTGCTCGGCTTGGGCGCAGCATGGGCGGCGAGGACGTCCTGCAGGCGGTAGATGGGCCGCTTGGGTGTGCCGCCGGCCCGGGGTAGGAGGCCGCGGCGTACCCAGTCGCGCACGGTCGCCGGTTGCACCCCGCAGGCGAGGGCGGCCGTGGTGGTGGTGACCAGTCCGGGGGGTAGGGCGAGGTACTCCATGTGGATCAGTGTCACCGAACAGCGGACGGCCGCGCGAACGGCAGGATGCCCCGCCCGATGTGTGATCGGGCGGGGCCTGGTCCCGAGTAGCGTCAGCAGCCCTGCGGACGCTGGTGGGATGCCTCGACGGTACGGGTGGGGTCTGACAATCAGTCGCTCTCTGGGCGCAGCAGGGCGGCAGGCCACAGCCCGTCCTGGGCGGCCAAGGGACGGTTTGCCCAGACCGTTTCGATGCGCGCCGTCGTCGTCTTGGCGTTGCCGGTCGTAGTTTGCTGCTCGTATCGGTGCCAGTCGGCGTACAGGTCCGCGTACAGCGGGCTGTCGTAGCCGGACAGGACGACTGTGGCGGTGGCTTGCCGGAGAGCGTGCGCAAGGTCTCGATGCTGCTGGTCGGTCTTCATCTCACATCGGTAGTTGTTGCCCCAGCCGCGAGTTGTGCCGAGGTATGGGGGGTCGACGTACAGCAGCACGCTCTTACGGGCGCCGTACCGGCCGATGACGTCGAGCGCGGGTAGAGCCTCAAGTGACACGCTCCGCAGGCGTTCGGCAGATGCGGCAAGGCGGTCGGCGTAGGCATCGAGGTAACCCGGCATCGAGGTACTGGACCCGGAGGGGTCGATGTAGTGGCGCCAGCCGGTGTTTCGCAGAGTGCCGGATCGTCCCTGTGCAAGGCGACACCAGATACGGCGTGCGAGTTCGAGCTCGTCCTCGGTCGGGTCCCAGGTGGCGGCGAGCTCGGCGCGGGAGTGAGGCGTGAGCATGCATGCGCGCAGGAGCTCAGTGGGTCGGTCGCGGAGGACACGCCAGAAGGTCATGAGTTCGCCGTCGAGGTCGTTGACGGTCTCCATGCGGGATGGCGCCTTGGCGAGGAGGACGGACAGGCCGCCGGCGAAAGGCTCAACGTAGTGCTCGTGGGCGGGCAGCAGCGACACGATCCAGGGGGCCAGTCGCTGCTTGCTGCCGAAGTACGGCACGGGCGATTTCACGGAGCCTCCTGGCATGGGCATGGCGCAACGGACGCAGGCGGGTGTGTGAGGTGGGGGTAGTAGTCGCGGAAGCTGTCTGCGACGGCGGCCAGCGCCGCGGCGTCCTGGCGCAGCTGGGTGAGCCACTGCGCCGCGGTGTCGTCGTCGACGAGGATCTGGTAGGCGGGCCGTGCGGCCTGTGTCGCAATCACCGCAGCGCGCAGTTGCTCCATGGCGTCCGCTGCCTGACCTGCCTTGGCGCGGAAGAGGGCACGCCGGTCCGTGGCAGGTGGCGCACCGTTGGCGGCTCTGTCGCGGAGCACGGTGTCCTTGGATACGCCCAGTTCGTCAGCGATGCGTCTGGCGGATGCGCCAGCTGCTGTCAGTCGTGCGACGGCGGCGCGGCGGTCTTCCACCTTCTGCTTGTGGTGGCTCATGTAGGTGGGTTCCTGGCTCATGTGGGGTGGTCCTGGCGCATCGGTGGGGCCGGGCCCGTGCGCCGTGCGCGGGCCCGGCGTGGTGGTCAGGCGGCGTCGTGCTCGTCGTGGTCGATCCAGGCCTTCAGGCGGGCCCAGGAGTGCATGGGGTACACGGAGCTGCACCAGGGGCAGGTGACCCGGCGCATGCTGCTGCGGTAGTGGCGCAGGGTGGCCCCGCACACGGTGCCGTCGACCTGCTCGGCGGGGCAGGGGCCGAGCAGGGTTCCGCGTTCGAGGGTGTCGTGCGGGCAGACGATGTCCATGGCCGTTTCGTCGAGCGACCGGATCTCGCGCGCCAGCTGCGTGCCCTGCTCCCACTCGGCCACGTAGTCGAGGTGGAAGGTCAGCTGCTTGGCGGCCCGGATGGCGCGCTCGTCGTACGTCCCGGTGATGACGGGCGCCGACCCGCAGCGGGAGGCCTGCATCGCGGACCACCAGTCCTCCAGGACGCTCACGATGCCGCCCGGGCCACGCAGGCTGAGAACGAGGCCCATCGCGGGCATCGGCGCCTCGACGAGGCGCACCCGCCCATACGAGGGGGAGCCGGCGGCGGGCTGGAGTTCGGGCTGCAGGAGCCGGTAGAGGACGGGCAGTCGGCGCAGGCGGCCCGCAGTGGCGTTCCGGCAGCGCGTGCACAGGTGGCCGTCCTGCAGCTCGGTGCGGCACAGGCAGACGTTCATCGGTTGCTCCGGCGGGTCGATCGGGTGCGGCTGGCGCGGTAGCCGAGGTAGCCGAGGACGAGGCCGGCGAGGCCGCTGACCGCGCACCAGGCGATGAAGAACTTGAGGAGGTCGGTCACTGGGTCATCCCTGCTTCGCCGGGCCCGCGGCGGACGATGGTGCGGATCGTCTCGGTGAGCGGGGCGGGGTCGATGTGGAGCGTGTAGGCGGCGGGCTTGGGCGGGAGCGGCTCGTCGAGCCACACGATCTCGGTGGCGCCGCCGTGCCCGTGGACGTGATCGACGCTGAGCTGGCCGCGGTCCCAGAAGACGACGCTGGGGTGGTCGCCGCGCCAGCGGACGGACGCGGTCCCGTCGGGCCACAGCACGCCGTCGGCGACCACTCCCGTCCCGGAGATGCCGGAGACGTCCGTGTGGCGGTTCAGGTAGAAGCGGCGGGGTTGCGGGCCCGACTCGGCGCCCGGGGTGGTCGCGTCGGCCTGCGCTCCGTCCTGCGGCCGCCGGTCGAGGTCGGACACCCAGGCCGCACACACCGCAGCAACCTGGATCAGCTCGGCGCGCAGCCGGGCCGCGTCGGTCTCGGCCATGACCTCGGTGAACTCCTCGTAGAGGATGTGGCCCCAGGTGAGGGCGTCCTCGTCGGCGGCGTGCTGGCACTGGGCGAGGGCTTCCTGCGCCCAGGTGGCGTTGCCGGTGCTGGTGCCGTCGCGGTGCCGCTGGTCGCCCCACTTCTGGAGCTGTCGGCGGCGCTCGGCGTCGAGCTCCTCGGCGAACTTGGCGAGGCCGGGGGTTGTGAACAGGGTGGGGTACACGGTGGTGCCTCCGTTGGTGGGGTCAGGCGGGCCGGGCGATGCCCACGGGCTGGTACTGGGCGAAGGTGCGGCGGGTGATCGAGATGGCGGCGGTTCCGCCCCGCGGCGCGGTCACGCGGACGTCACTTACGGTGTGGGCACCCCGGCTACGGCACCAGCCACGCGGCGTCGCGACGGGCACGGCGGTGATGTGGGTGGGCGTGGTGCCGGCGACGAGGACGGTGCTGCCGAACGGGGCCTGGTAGACGGTGCCGGGGGTGGGTTCGGTGGCCATTGGGGTCTCCTGGGTGGGTGTCAGGCGCTCGCGCGGCGGCGGGCTTCTTGGTAGGCGGTGTGGGCGGTCATGCACGCCGTGTCGGTTCCGCCGCGGTCGGGGTGTGCGTCGGCCATCGCCTGCCGGAGGGCCTGCAGGGAGGCGGGTTCCGGGCGGGTGGGGAGCTCCGGGGGTGCCAGGTACAGCAGGCACCGCAGCCGGCGGTGGTAGGCCTCGCCGTGGGCTTCGATGTGCTGCCGGTCGACGTAGCTGGCCTTGCCCATGAACGTGAAGCTGATCCGCTGGGGGGTCTTCTTCGTGATGGGGTGGCGGCGGATCTCGTAGTTGCCGGCGGGGCCGTCGTCCCAGTTGGCGTCCCACAGCTCGTACAGGTACTCCACGGGCGCGGGCACGGCGGGCGCCGGCGGGGCGGCGGCGGCCTGGGCGTCGCGCAGCTGCCGGTCGGTGAGGTGCTGCCAGGCCACGCAGTTGTCGACGTCGCATGTCCTCTTGACCGTGCCGTCCGGGAGCCGGCCGTGGCCGACCTCGAAGGCGAGGCGGACGCCTTTGACCCGGCGGCCGCCGACGACGGTGCTCTCGTCGCCGGTCCACAGCAGGTGGTCGTCCGGCCCCGGGCGCGTGCGATGTGCGAGGCGCTCGGCCGGGGTTGTGCCCCGCAGGTCGGCGTGCGTGGGCAGGCCCAGGTCCCGGCGCAGTTGGCTGACGGTGTGGCGGCCCACTCCGGTGGCGTCGGAGACCTTTTCGTTGCTCAGCAGGCCTTCGCGCAGCAGCCGTTCGGCCTGCTCCATGTCGCCGGTGATCCGGCCGCCGGTCGGGGCGGCGGGCCGCTGGTAGCCGGAGAGGGCGGCGCGCTCGCTCGGGGTGAGGCCTCCGCGGATGTCCGAGCGGTATCCGGGTGGGGTGGTGCCTTCCTCCCGGAGGGCCTCGTCGAGGCAGCGGAACCTGACCGGGCAGCCGGCGCACAGGGCCTTGGCCGCGGTGTCGCTGGAATGGAAGTCCTGCAGTTTCCCGACGCATGCGCCGAGCGCGGCCCAGTCGGTGGCCGGATCGGTGTCGGCGTGCGGGCGGGACCGGGGGTTGGAGACGAGGGTCGACATCAAGGCCTCCTCAGGTGCTGGCCGGGGCGGTGACGGTGAGGGTCCAGTCGCTGCCGATCAGGTAGGCGGCGATGAACTCGGCGAGGCCGGCCGGGGTGGACTGGTCGGGCGGGGTGATCACGCGGTGGTCCTCGATGGCGGCGGTGATGACGAGCAGCGCGGCGTCCGGGACACCGGTCACGGCGCTGTCCGTCCGGTCGCGGCCCGCCACTGCTCGACGACCGTTTGCGGGACGATGCCGACCGGCGCGCATTCCACCCCGGCCTGCTGCGCCCAGGACCGGACCTCGGCCGGGGTGTAGTCCCGGGCGGCCGGCGCGGGACGGGGCTTGGTGGTGCGGCCCTTGCCCTTGAGTTCGGCCTCTCGCGTCTTCAGCCGGTTCAGCTGCTCCTGCAGCTCGTCCACCTGGCTGATGATGCGCAGGAGCTCTTCCTCGTGCTGGTGGCGGTTCTGCAGGGCTTCCAGCGCGGTCAGGGCACGGTCGGCGTACTGGCGGACCGCGGCGGCCGGATGGTTGGTGCCCCAGGCGAGGAGCGCGACCGCGTTCGGGACGGCCGGCGGCGTCTCGGGCTGCGGGATCTTGCCGCGGGCGACGAGGGTCTTGTGCGTGTCGATGATGGCGGTGACGTCGGCCAGGGGGGCGCCGGTCTGGTCGGCGATCCGCTGGTCGCTGTACCCGTCGCGGTGCAGCTGCATCACGACGGCGGCGGAGACTCTCATGGGCTGTGTCCCTTCTGTGCGGCGGGTCAGCAGGGGCTGACGAGGTGGCGGTAGCCGACGAGGGCCCCGGCGGCGTCGTGGACGGAGTCGAACCCGATGAGGAGGTCGGCGCGGCCGCGCGCGGTCAGGCCGATGGCGGCGTCGACGAGGAGGTAGGTGTTCGGGCGGCTGGGCGGCAGGTCGCGGACGACGTGCCGGACCAGGTAGGTCTGGACAGGGCGGCCGCCGTGGAAGGTGCGCTCGCCCCGGCCGAGGGAGACGAGGTCGACGTAAGCCGGCGGAACTTCGGCGGCGAACACGGTGCACCCGGTGTCGAGGGCGTCGTCGGCGATGACGTCGGGAGCGTCCGGCCCGTACACGCGCACGGTGTCGCCGGTCAGGTTGATGATCATTCGGGGTCCTTCGGGGACGGGCGGCCCTCGGCCGCGGTGATCGGTGGGCAGATGTGCCAGCCCTCGCTGCGGACGTCGGCCACGGCCTGCGCCCCGACGAGGGCGGCGACCCGCTCGGGCAGGTCCACGCCGAGCGCCAGGAGCTCGCGCTGCACGGCCGCCGCGACGACCGCGGCCACCGCGTCCGCCACGACGCCGGCCGGCCGGTTCACCGCGTCCACCCCTGCCAGCGCACCGGCCGCACACCGGACCGCTCACGGGGCGTGGCACGGCCGCTGCGCCCGGGCCGGGGGGCGGTGCAGGTGGCGGCGTGGGGCATGTAGCGGCGCTCGTAGGTTTCGACGTCGGGGCGGTCGGCGGTCAGGCCGCGGGAGCGCAGGGTGCCGACGCCGTCGCGGTAGGCGGCGAGGTTGCCGAGCGGGTTGGGTTCGGCGTTGACGGCCTGGCGGCGGCCGGCGGCGGTGATGGTCCACCGGATCGGCTGGCCGCACCTGTTGCAGGCGGTGACGTCGTAGTCGCTGGGCATGGGTGGCTCCTCAGATGCCCGGGAGCGGGACGCATCCGCGGTGGTTGAGGCACTCCACCTCGTCGCCGGAGACGAGGTGGACGTGCCGGCCCTTGGCGGCCAGGTCCTCGGCGGCGGTACGGGCGGGCGGGACCGGCGCGGGGCTGCCGAACGGGACAGGGGCGGTGTCGGCCCATGCCTCGTGGAGGTCCGGGGCGGTGGGGGCGGCGTGGAGCGTCATGGGTGGGCCCTCTCAGGCGGTGTCGGTGGCGGTGGTGTCGTCGCGGAGGTGGGGGGAGACCAGGCGCCAGCCGTAGACCTTGATGGCCTCGGTCCGGCCGAGCTTGCGGATCGCCCGCCGTACGGCCTCGGGGTCGGTCTCGGCGGCCGCGCGTACGTCGGCGACCGTGGCCACGTGCTCGGGGTCGCGCACCGACAGCAGGAGCGGCATCTGCCCCCGGCTGCTGGCGCTTTTCGTCTTGACCTCAGCGGCGCGGGCGTCGCGCCGCTCCTGGGTGGTCAGGGCCAGGCGCGGCGGCGCGGGCGGCGGGGCGGTGTCGAACGGGTCGGCCTCGGTCGGCGTGGTGTCGACCTCGTCGACCTCGGGCGGCTCGCCGAGCTCCTCGGGAGCGACCCCCAGGGTCAGGTGACCACCAACAGCAGCCGATTCCTGGGGTAGTACCTGGGTAACCCTGGGACGTTGGGGGGCCGGTCCCCCCATTTCAAGGGGGGCCGGTCCCCCCATTTCCAAGGGGGGCCGGTCCCCCCATTTGCCTTCCGGTGAATTGGGGGGCCGGTCCCCCCTATTCGGGCCCTCGGAATGGGGGGCCGGTCCCCCCATCTCGGGGGCGGCCTCCTCGGCCCACGGCGCCGACTCCTTCTTCGGCCGGCGCCGCTTCCGCTCCTCGATGACCGCGACTGCCGCGGCCCAGTCGGGGCGAGGGCTGATGACCAGTACGTACACGGTCGGGCGGCCCGGGCCGGGCGGTTCCTCGGTGGTCACGACCCCGGCGGCGACCGCGGCCTGCAGCCACACCCGGACCTCCTTGATGTCCGAGCAGGAGGCCGCGGCCACGCTCTGCACGCGGATCGCCTTGCCGTCCCGCATCCGCAGCACACCGCTGGTGTTCGCGGCGGTCGCCAGGGCGTACAGGACGGTCAGGAAGCCACCGCGCAGGGGCCGGGGGAGGCCCCGCGTCCACCGCCAGTACAAGGCGTTGCGGTAGGCGTGCGGGACGCCTCCGCTGACGTGGTCCGGCTGCTGCTCGTCGGGCACGATCGCCTCTCTGGGTCGGGGTGGTGCTGCAGTGCGGGCGGGAGCGGCGTCAACGGCACCCGCGGACCCGGGCCATGGCGGCGGCGGGGATGGACAGCTGCAGCGGTTCGGTCTCGTACCGGGCGCCCCGGACGGGCTGGATCCACTGGCGCTGTTCCAGCGCGGCCAGCTGGACCAGCACCATCCCCGCGGTCAGGCCGGTGGCCTTGACCAGGCCGGGGACACCGGGCTGCCTGTTCGCGGGGATCACTCCGTCGGGGTTGGCGAACACCCCGAGGACCAGGGCGACGACCTTGGTGTGGGGGATCATGCGGGCGTCGCGGACGGCCTGCAGGTAGTTCCCGCGGAACTTCCGGCGGGACCCGGCCAGGACGGCGGGAGCGAACCGCGCAGCGAGGTCGGCGGGAGTCGGGGTCTTCATCGGTCAGTCCTCCGAAGTGGCGTCGGCGGGCGGGTCGGGGTCAGGAAGCTGGAGGTTGAGGTAGGAACCGGCAGGCCAGCCCGGACCGGGCGGCGTCTCAGGCCGCCCGGCCAAGGCGTTCGGGGTGTGCCGGGCGCAGCGCCACCCGCACGGGTACAGGCGGGCGGGCTGCAGGCTGTGCGGCAGGAGCAGGGCCTCGCAGGCCGGCGGCCTGCGAGTCACAGGCGGCGGACGGCCACGGCCACGGCGGCCCGCCACCCGGCGGCCACGGCGCGGACCGTGACCACCAGGAACAGCAGGAGACCGACGGCCCAGGCCAACAGGCCCATGAACAGCAGGACGAGGAGGACGAGGGCGGTCAGGTTGCTCATCCCAGCCCGGGCTCTCTCTGGGCCGGCAGCGGCGTGGCGGGCGTCCGCAGCTCCCGCAGCTCCCTCGTCAGCGACTCGTTGCAGGCCTGCGCCTGGAGGAGCAGGGCGTCGAGTTTGCCCGCCCGCTCCCGCCAGGTCCGCAGCTCGGTGGCGAGCTCCGTCGCGCCGGGGACCGTGGTCATCTGCCGCAGGGCGCGGATCTGACCGCGCAGCAGCGTCTCCGTGGCGTCCGGGGTGGTGGACTCGGCCGGCGGCGGGGGCGGCCCGGGCCGTACGGCCAGCCGCGGCCGGGCCTTCTCCTCCTCCAGCCGCGACCGCAGGTACGCCACCTCCGCCTGCAGGCGCCGGCGCGACGCGAACCAGCCGCTCACAGGTCCGCCTCCTCGCGGGTCTCGCGCTCGGCGCAGTCCTCGCACCCGCAGTACGTCCACGACCCGTCGATGAACTCGGCGCCGCAGTCCTCGTCGTCCTCGGGGCCCGCACCGTCACCCGCCTCGGCCTCCTCGGCCGCCCGGCGCTCGTCGTCGGCGACGTCCAGGGCGATCTCGGCGGCCTTCTCCTCCTCGCGGGTGGGGTGCTCCACCTCGTCGGCGTACTCGGCGTAGTCGTGCATGGGTCCTCCGGGAGTCACGTCGCCGCACTCGTCGCAGACGAGGCCGGCCGGGGTACGGGTGTGGCGGGTGGTGAGGTGGGCGCAGTGGGGGGTGTGGCAGACGGCCCAGGCGTCCGGGGCGGCGCGGCGGTGCCGTCCGCTGCCGGGGCCGTAGGGCCAGTCGGCGGCCGGGAGCTCCACCGGCGGGAACCGGTGGGGCGGCCGGCGCTCCAGCGGAGGCCTCACCCCGTACTGGACGAGCTGCACCACGAGGCAGGCAACGGCGAAGAGCAGTAAGGGCAGCTCACGAGGCACGGTGCACCGCCCCGGACCAGGCAGTGACGGCGTCGCCGGTGATGACCAGGTAGACCGTCACGCCGTCGCGGCGGCCGCGCACGGTATACGTGCCGCCCAGGTAGGTCCCGGTCTGCGGGTCGGCCTCGAACCGCCCCAGCCACCACCGCAGGCAGTCGGGCGACTGCGGGCGGACGGTGACCTGCACCTCCGTCGCCGAGCGCACGACCGTCCCGAGGACGTCGGGCTGCGACGTCCGCAACCGCAACGCCAGGTCGGCGGCCGGGGAGTCCTCCTCCACGTCCGGGTCGATGGTGTGCACCGGGACGGTCACCGGCCGGACAGTGACCGGCCGGAGAGACGCGCGGGCGGCCGCGGTCTCCGGGGACTGCAGCAGCTGGCAGTCCTCCAGCGCCTGCGCCAGCTCCTCGGCCGTCGTGTGACCGAGCTCCATGGCCGCCTGCAGCGCGCCGGCCGCGTGCCGGACCCGCAGCACGGCGCTCACGACGCCTCACCGCCGGTCCGACCCGCGACGACGGCCTCCAGCTCGGCGATCCGCTCCCGCAGCCGGTGCTCGGGCGACCCGACCGGCACGACGGCGCGCAACTCGACCTGGCGGCTGCCGTACGTGAACTCCAGCTGGTACCAGTCGTGCGTGTCGTTGTACCGCCGGCCGTCGGCCTTGGGCGTCCCGCCGAACAGGTCGGCGGCCAGGTCCAAGAGCCTCGCGCCGTGCTCTTCCTGGCCCGGTGTGTACGGGTAGAGGGTGCCGCTCAGGACGATCGGGCCCTCCGGCAGGTGAACCCAGTACACCGCGGTGAGGAGGGTGGCGAGGTCCCGGTCCCGCTCGGCACGCAGGGTCAGCCGGGACAGCAGGACCGCGGACTGCGACGTCCGGGGCGGGGTGGTGGGGGGAGTACTGTCGTCGTCCATGGTGTTCCTCGATTCGTTGGGTTGAGGAATGCCGGGGTCGTTCCGGATGGCCGTCCGGGCGGCCCCGCTGTACGTCTGGGGTCAGGCGGTGAGGGCAGCCGGCTGGCGTTCGGCCATCCAGGCCCGGACCGCGTCGAGGTCGAAGCGGCGGCCGCGGAACGCGGTCGGCTCGACCGGGCACCCGTCCTTCACCCACTCGTTGACGGTCCAGTTGGAGACCCCGTACCGCGCCATCAGCTGGGCGGTCGTCAGGAGCGGGGCCACTCCGACGTCGCGGAGAACCTCGGTTCGCTCGGCGAGCGTCGCCATGGGGCGCTACCTTTCTACTGTGTCGGTTGAAACTCCAGGCAGGTCGAAGAGCGTATGGATTCGCTCGTCGAGGGCCGCGGCGATCAGCCATCCGGTCCGGGGGCGGCAGGTGTCCACGGCGGTTTCGCCGCGGCCTGCCACCTTGTGGACCGTTCGTGCGCTGATGCCGCGCCCCGTCACGTCGACCGCCCTGGTGGCCCCCGCGAGTGTCTCGGCGGTCAGCCCCTGGCGCTTCATCGCGTTTCGGATTGGCTGGCCGGCGCCCTTGCGGAGCAGGTTGGTCATCGTTCGCCTCGTGTGTTGTGGGGCGGTGCGGCGCGGTGTGCGCCGCCGTTGACACATTTCTACTGTGTCAGTGTCAGAGTGTCAATGAGCCTGCGTGAGTTTCAGTGAGGCGCTGTCGAGGGCAGGGCGGTTTACGGTTGCTCGCTGACGGGAATCGAACGGCTGTTCCATTGTTCCGCATATGCCAATGCGCCGGCGTGTGATGGGGAGGTCGCGCGCTGCGTTCATTCAGGCCATTGCTTCTACTTTCACTTGCAAAAGTAGAAGATCGGCGGGCACTCTTACCCCGTGGAGTACGAGGGGCAAACCGTCGGCGAGGATCTCGCGCAGCTGATCCAGCGACTCAAGGACCACTACAAGGTCAACGAGTCCGAGATCGCGCGCGCCATCGGCGCTGCCCCCGCGACGGTCAACGCCTGGGTGCACCGCAAGCGGGGCGGCTCCAAGGGGCCCCGCCGCCAGATGCTGGAACAGCTCGCCGCGGCCTACCCTCACTTCAGCCGCGAAGAGATCTTTGCCGCCGCCGGCCGTCGCGCCCCGGGCAGCCTCTCCGACGACGTCGAGCAGGAACTCCGCGACACGTTCGCCGAACTCACTCCGGAGCAGCAGCAGTTGATGCTGATCCAGATGCGCGCAGTCAGGGCCTCGAACTCGCAGTAGGGAATTCAGCCCGAGTCGTACAACCGTTGACCACACCCCAAGGTCTAACGCAAACGGGCGCGCTCACTCCATGTGCACGGCGATGAGCTTTTCGTACGCAGAGTGGTCGCATATTCACCTAACGGCGAGTACATTTCTGTCACACGGCCGACGCCCTCCCCCGCGGCTGACAACCCGTCCGCCTGCCCACGGGGGAATCAGCATGTGCATCCGCATCCGCATCACCTCCGCGCCCGCCGACACCTACCGGCACTGGGACGCGGCCAGCAACACCATCACCCTCCCCGCCACCTTGCCCGACACACGCCGCCTGTGGGCCCTGCGGCTGATCCTCTCCAAGATGGCCGTCCAGCAGCCTCCCGATGGTGCACGCTGCCACTGCGGGGCACCCGTTCGGCTCCTGCCCCGCGTACCCACGCAGCGGACGAGCAAGGAGGAGACGGTGATGCGCCATGGCGCGTAGAGCAACGAACAACCCCCGCCAACTGCGGGAACAGGGGTGCGGCTGCAAGCTGTGCCAGGAGAAGTACCCGCCGGCGAAGTACGGCGAGCGCCGGGCCCGCCGTGACTGTATCGGCTCCTGGCAGGCCCGCTACCGGGACCCGGACGGCAAGCAGTGCGGACCCGTTTTCCCCACCCAGCGCGAAGCGTCCGCGCACCTCGACAAGGTCCGCACGCAGATCCGCGAGGGCACCTACCAGGACCCGAAGCGCGGCGCCATCACCGTGGACGAGTGGTACGAAATCTGGTGGCCGACCGTCAAGGTCAAGTCCGTCACCACGGGGAACCGCAAGCTGTCCGCCTGGACCGTCCACGTACAACCGAAATGGGGCGCCCGGAAGCTGAACAGCATCACCTGGATCCAGGTGCAGGACTGGATCACCAACGAGGTCAAGGGCCACGCCACCCAGAAGAAGGTGTTGGAGCTGCTCCGGCACATGATGGTGGCCGCGCTTCGCGACCGGCGGATCAGCCTCAACCCGTGCCTCGACATCGAGGTGTCCCCGGCCCCGGCCAAGCACCCCGACGACCTCATCCCGCCCACCGCAGCGCAGGCCGCCCTGATCCGTGAGCACCTCACGGCGTACTACCATCCCTTGGTGGTGTTCGCCGAGGAGACCGGCATGAGGTGGGGCGAGTACACCGGCCTACGGGCGTGCAACGTCGACCTTGAGCGTTGCACGGTGAAGGTGAAGGAAGTTCTCGTCGACGACAAGGGAAAGATCCGCCGGAAGATGGCGCCCAAGTCGAGGGCCGGCTTCCGGACAGTGCCGCTCACGCCAGCCGCCGTCGAGGCCGTCCGGGTCATGATGGATCGGCATCGGCCCGCCATGACGGAGTCGTCCATCGAGGATGGCATGCACGCCGAAGAGCTGATCTTCCGTGGGCCGCTGGCCGGGCAGGCGAGGAAGGGCAAGGACGGTGTTGCCGTCGACCTGGACGGGGTCCTGACCAGGCCGAACTTCCGAAGGCACTGGATTCCGGCGATCAAGGCGGCCGGGCTGGCGCGCATCGTGAAGAATCCGGAGACCGGCCGCCACGAGTTCTGGCCGCGCGTGCACGACCTCCGGCACACGTTCGCCACCCGGCTGAAGGACGCGGGCGTCCCGGAGAAGGACGTCCAGGTCATCATGGGCCACGAGCGGGGCGGCCGGGTCACGTGGCTGTACCAGCACGCCGGGCCGCAACTCGTCGAGGAAGTGCGGTCCGCGCTGGTCACGGGGCGGCACCTGCGGGCAGTGGGGTAGCCGTGCGGATGCCACATCGATGCCACAACACCCCCTCACCGACCCTCACGAGAGCTCACGGAGGCTCACTCTTCGGCCGGGGAGGGGAGTTGAGGCAGGCTCACCGGCCCTCACTGAGCCTCACTAACCCTCACGGGGGTTCTACGGTTTCTTACAAAGCAGATGTCGGCGGTTCGAAACCGTCCGCGCCCACCAGTCAAAAGGCCCTCAACCGATCTTGGTTGGGGGCCTTCTGTACGCACATCTGACGGCAACGGGTACGGTCGGTGCTGCGCGGCCGGGGATCGGTGAGGGGCGCCTGTGCCTTCGTGCGGCGTTGCGATCAGCCACGCGGACCAGCAGCCCCAGCCGCGGCGGGCGACAGTCGACGAAGCGTCACTACTGGGCGTCCAGCAGGCGCGGCTCGACACGCATTCGGCGGACGTACTACAGCGGTGAGGGGCGACCGCGGAGACGGTGGACATCGTCGTGCCCGTGGCCCTCTGTGAGATGCCCAGTGAGTGGTGGGCCGGTTCAGCCCTGTAGGTGCGGCCAGCCGTCGCGGTTGGAGTAGCTTTCGAAGCAGCACCGGGTGGAGCGGTTCCATTCGTCGCCGGTGGCTAGCTTGTACGCCTTGTCCGGCACGTACAGCAGCCATTCGCCGTCGTACTCGGTGGAGGTGTACGGCGCGAATCCGTCGACATCGTAGAGGGCGCGTTCCCACACGGTTTGACCTGCGGCTACAACAGCGCAACGTGCGTACAGGAACGCATCGGACGACTGCGGGAACGGACTGCCGTCCCGGGCCGTCAGATCGGCCACCGGAAGTGTGCCGAGCTTCTCCTGGTCCAAGCGGTAGAGGGCCTCGGCGTGACGCTCCGCGAAGCCGATGATGTCGGGGAGGGAACGGCAGCTCAGCGTCTCGGCGAGGCGCTGGCAGCTCTCTTGGGTTGCTTCGCCGTCCAGGGTGGCTATCAGTGCCCAGAAATCGGCCCATGGCATTCTCACAGGCGCACGATGCCAGGGTGGTCTGACAACAACGAGCGCACCCAAGCGCATTGGGTTGTCAGCGCTCCGGCGTACGTTCTCGCCACGGCGAACAGACCCCCGGAGAACTGGCGTGCCTGGATGGCGGAGGTCGCCCGCGATGTCGAGGCCGGGATCATGGGGCCCGAGTGTGCCGGCGCGGCAGAGATGTACCCCGAGTCCTTGCTGGGGGCCACGGACTCAGCGCTGGAGGCGTTCGAGGCGGAGGTGCGGGTGCTCGTGGAGCCCTCGGACGAAGAGCTCTTCGGGACGGTCGAGAGGGCTGTTCTCGCCCTCAACGCTGTGCACAGCGACGCCGGCTTCGGCACCGTAGAGCGGGAGCAACTGCGCGAGTACATCGATCTCACCCTGGTCGAGCATGGAGTGGACGTGACTGCGCTGGCAGCGAGGAGAGGCATCGATCGTGCCGCGATCACGGACGCGCGGCGTGACGGGTGACCTTGACGTACCGAGCTTCCGCCGGTCTGCTGCGTGCGAGGGGCGAACCGGCCCAGCGCCGATCGAGACCACGCACGTCACGGCCGCGGTTGAGGGTACGGGGCTCCGCTTCTCCTGGGATGCCGATGCCCGGATCGAGGTACGGAACCTCGGGAGCGAGGTCGTCATCGAAGCGGATGCCGCGGGTCTCAGGACGCTTGCCGGGCATCTGCTGGTGTTGGCCGGGGAAGGAGTTCCGGATGGGGCCCATCTGCACCTCGAGGACGGCAACGGGCTGGACGTCGGGTCCGTGGGCCTGGTCCTGGAGCGCAACGACAGCGAATGACCCTTGTTGTGCGCGGTTGGGGACGCAGGGGTGACCGGCGATGCGCCCGCGGTGGCACAGTGGGCGGGCTTGCGGAGCAGATGCGGGCGGTGCGAAAAGCCGTCCGCGCCCACCAGCCACGAGGCCTCGCCGCTCACGGCTGGGGCCTTCGACGGTTCCGGATGACAGCCGCCCCCGGGCGGTGAGGTGCGCACATGGCATGCGAAGACCCCCGGCCCGGTGGGTCGAGGGTCTTGGGGTCGGCTCAGGCGTTGGGACGCTTGCCGTGGTTCGCCTTCTTCTTCTTGCGGGCCCGCTTCTTGTTGCCTCGCTTGGCCATGGTGACTGTCTCCCTACTCTCGGTGACCTTCACGACGCCGCCAGTCTAGGCGCCGTCCGGGACGGCCGCATCAGCATCCGCGCGCGCCCTTGGCCGTCGCCGCGGTGCGTGGGATCGTCGGGGGATGGGCGACTGGCTCGCATGGGGTGCGCCGGCCGCGGCAGTGGTCGCGGCCGTGCTGGTAGTGGTGGTCACGGAGCGTTCCCTCGGCGGAGCCTTCGAACGGAAGCGGAACGAGGAGCGGGAGCGGTTGCTCGCGCACCTCGCCGAACCCACCGCCGCCGTACCGGGCCCCCGGAAGTTCGAGGACGTCGGCGGCATTCGGGCCCCGGACCCGCAGGTGCAACTCGGCGACCGGCGGGACGACTTCACCCCGATCCTCGTGGAGTACTACGCCTACGGGCTCACTCAGGCGCGCAGCAGCTTCGGGACGAGCCAGCGGTTCGCCGGCGCGGGGGCCGCCATCCTGCTCCTCGGTATCGGGCTCGCCGTCCGGAAGGCCGAAGCCGGCGGCGAGCTGTACCTCGGCATCGTCACCAGTGCGACGGGCCTGGTCACGACCCTGATCGGGCAGCTCTTCCACCGGCGGGCCGACATCGCACTGCAACACATGGCCGACCAGACGGTCGCGTTGCGTGACGACCGCCGGGCCGCCGCGACGACCCAGCAGGCCATCGGGCTGCTGGGGACCGTCGACGACCCGGAGCTGAGAGCCCGCCTCCAGGCAGGCCTCATCATGAAGCTTTCCGGGGCCGAACTGCCCCGGTGAGCGGGATAGTGGAAACATGTGCCGATCGATCAAGACCCTGCGTCCGCCCGCCATCCCCGAGAAGGCGACCGAGGAGGAGATCCGGGCCGCCGCCCTGCAGTACGTACGGAAGGTGTCCGGGTTCCGGGTGCCCGCCGCGCACAACCGCGAGGTCTTCGACGCGGCGGTGGACGCCGTCGCCGAAGCCACCGCGGCCCTGCTCGACGGGGTGCATGTACGGGGGCAGACCGCACCCGGGTGATCCCGGTCCGGGTGTGTGTCCTACGAGGCCGCGCGGCGGCGCAGTACCCACACACCGCCGATCAGGGCGCCGGTGGCGAGCGTGGCGCCGACGGCGACCTGGGCCGTGCTCATCGAGCCGACGCTGCCGCCCGTTCCGCCGCGCGCGGCACCCGGGGTGACCTGGAGGGAGACGGTGACGCTCTGGCCGCCCGGGCCGCCGCACTCGAACCGGACCGGGTGGGCGCCGGGGTTGGCGTTGGAGAACACCGTGGCGCTGCCGAAGAGGTTGCTGGCCTCGAGGTTGCCGGGAGTCAGCCGCACCTCGCTGAACGCGGTCGACGTGACCCTGGCGACCTTGGTCCCGCACCCCGCGATGTTCAGGGCGACCCGGCCGCCCGGGGCGACCGTGGTGGGGGAGACGCTGGCGGAGGGAGCGGCGTGCGCGAGCGTGACAGGGGTGGCGGCTGCGATGAGGACGGCGGCGGCCGCGGCGGTCATCAGACGGCGCGGAGCGGCGGACCGTGAACGGTGGGCGATGGCCGGCGACTGGGCGAGCGGCATGGCGGGCATGGAGACAACTCCTCGGCTCCTCGAAACGGCGCGGCCAGGCCACGGATGTGACGCGGATTCGGTCCGCACCGTTCTCCGGACGCTAGGAGCCAGCCCCGCGGGCGGCGATCGGGGCCGGGTGAACGGGTGAGCCACTGCTCCGCCCGGGGGAGGCCGCCGCCCGGGACCGGTGCCCGCCCTACGCCGCGGGGGTCGCGCCCGGAGCCGAGGGCGGGCGGCGTACCAGGAACGCCGCGAGGGCGCCCGCGGCGAACAGCGCCACGATCGACACTGCGGTGCCGAGCCACTGGGTGCCCAGCCACTGGGTACCGAAATAGCCGAGGGCCACGCTGTAGCCGGCCCATGCCATGCCCGCCAGGACCGACCAGGGCAGGAACTCGGCGACCCTGCGCTGGGTCTTGCCCGCGCCGAGCGACACCACCGAACGCCCCGCGGGGGCGAAACGGGCGATCACCACGAGGGCGCCGCCACCGCGGGTGAGCGCCGCGCCCAGACGCTCCTGGGCGCGCGTCAGACGGCGCGAGCGGGCGATGGCCCGGTCCAGCCGGGGCCCGCCGCGCCGTCCCAAACGGTAGGCGGCCATGTCACCCAGCACCGATGCTGTTGTCGCGATCACGAGCAGCAACAAGATGTCCGGCACCTGCTCGGGCCCCGGGACCTGCACCGGCCCGGCCGCCCCGGCGGCGGACGCTGCCGCCGCGGCGGTGATCACCAGGACCCCGCTCGGCAGCACCGGAAGGAAGACGTCGAGCAGGATGGACAGCGCCACCAGGGCGTAGATCCATGGGCTCGTGGTCAGCGACCCCAGAGTCTCAAACACAGCGGGACTCCCCAGTCCGGTTGACGTGCTGCGGCATGAAGCGCCGCGACGTCGCGGGGGAGCGGCAGGGGCGGCTGACAGCCATACAGCGTACGCCCGGCATTCCCGCCCCGGCGGCCCGGGGCGGATCCCCCACCACGGCCGCGTCGACCCCGTCGACCCCCGCTCCTCCGGCCCGCCGACGCCGTGCCCGCCCGGACCGCCTACTCGACCGCCGTAAGCTCCCGGTCCAGCACCGTCACCAAGTGGGCCCCCGCACGCTTCTTGCGCGCCTGGTCCAGCCGTAGCCGCGCCGTCCGCCCGGACAGTGCCAGCGTCATCAGCTGGTTCCCGAACCAGGGACCCCCCGTACGCCGCCAGTTCAGCGGCGGCCGTCCCGTGCGCCCGTGCAGGGAGAAACCGCGCCCCAGCCACCGGCCGGTCCGCGACCAGCCCAGCCGGAACCCCCACTTGACCAGGGTGTGGATGGAGTTGTGAACCGGCGAGCACGTCAGCTGGAACACCCGCGCCGTACTGGGTATGTGAGGCTCGGCCACATACGCGTGGTGCACGTCCCCCGACAGCACGCACACCGTCGCCGGCGCCCGGGGCCCCGTCCCCACCTCCTCGATCAGATCGGTCAGTGCCGCGAACGATGCCGGGAAGGCCGCCCAGTGCTCCAGGTCGCTGCGCCGCCGCAGATCCTCGCCGATCCGGGCCCACCGCGGACCGCGCTCCCCGCGGCACAGGGCCGCATTCCACGTCTCCGCGTCATGGACCAGCGGTGGCATCAGCCAGGGCAGTGAGGACCCGATCAGCAGGTGGTCGTAGCCCCCGAGCCCGGCGAGGGCGTTCTCCCGGAGCCACTGCTGCTCCGCCGGATGGAGCATCGCCCGCCCGCCCTCGGCCAACACCCGAGCGGTCCGCGTGTCCACCATCAGCAGCCGGGTCCGCCCGAAGTCCCGCCGGTAGCTCCGGCGCACCGCGGCCGGATCGGCGTCCGCCGCGGACGCGAAGGCCCGCAGCGCGTCCGTGCCGTCGGGGTCCTCGCGGACCGCCTCGTACAGTTCGTCCGCCGCGAGCTCGGCAACCGAGAGATTGCCCAGGTGCTGGTACACCCAGTACGACATCAGGCCGCTCAGCACCCGCTCCCGCCACCACGGGGTCGCCCGCATCTCCGCGAGCCATGCCGCGCTCGTGTTCCAGTCGTCGATGACGTCGTGGTCGTCGAACATGTGCAGGCTCGGCACGGTTGACAGCAGCCAGCGGATCTCCGGGTCGCGCCACGACTCGTAGTAGAGCCGGGTGTACTCCTCGTAGTCCGCGACCTGGGCGCCGGGTGCCTCCCGCAGGTCCCGGCGGGCGGCGAGCCACTTCCGGGTCTCCCGCGACAGGGCATCGGCGTACACCTGGTCGCCCAGCAGGAGCAGGAGGTCCGGGCGCTCCGCGGCCGGGTCGGCGGCCAGCCTCGCCGCGAGGGCGTCCAGGGCGTCCGGGCCATGTGGACCGCGCCGGCCGGCGGGCGGGGCGGCCTGCCGGCAGGAGCCGAAGGTGACGCGCAGCCCGGGCGCGGGCCTGCCGGGTCCGGGCGCGGCCGGAGTGGTGATCGTGCTCGGCGGGAAGCCGCTGCCGGGCAGCGGCCACACCTGCCGGCCGTCGAGCCGTACCTCGTACGGCGACGTGGAGCCCGGAGTCAGGCCGGTCACCGGCACCAGCGCGTAGTGGTGCCCGGCTATCTGGAAGGTCCGCGTGCTCCCGCCGGCCCCGCCCGCGCAGCGCACTTCGGCCGTGCACGGGCGGTCCGTCTCGACCCATACGGTGGCCGATCCGCCCGTTTCCCAGTCGACGTGGCGCAGCAGCGGCCCCAGACGCAACCCGGCCATGCGACTCCCCCTCCTCCGTAGCCCCTTCGATCACGGTACGACGGGGAGGGGGAGCCACGCCTCCCCCTGACGGGGGAAAGGCGGGGGCCGGCGGCCCGGCGGCCCGGCGGGCACCGCCGGCGGCCGACCGGCGGTCCGACGGTGTTCCGGCCGAGAGGCGAGTGGGCGTGGGTCAGCCGTCGGTCAGCAGCCGTTGAGGACGTTGACCAGGGCCGTCTTCTCGCCCGAGTCCATGCTCAGGCCCCAGTACTGCTTCACGTTGACCCACATCCGCGCGTAGGTGCAGCGGTAGGCCGTCCTGGGCGGCAGCCACTTGCCGGGGTCGAGGTCGCCCTTGGCCTGGTTGACGTTGTCGGTGACCGCGATGAGCTGCGGGCGGGTGAGGTCGTTGGCGAACTGTTGGCGCTTGGACGTCGTCCAGGAGGAGGCGCCGGAGCGCCAGGCCTCGGCCAGCGGGACGACGTGGTCGATGTCGACGTCGGAGGCGGCCGTCCACGTGGCGCCGTCGTACTCCGAGTACCAGCTTCCGCTGACCGCGGCGCAGGAGGAGCTCTGGACGACGTTCACCCCGTCCCGCTTGAGCACGGTTTCGCGGGTGTTGCAGGTGCCGGAGACGGTACTCCAGTGGGGGAAGAGGGAGCGGCTGTACCCGCTGGTGGATCCCTCCGCCCTGGGGGTGACCGTGGCCAGGTAGGCGCGGGCGGCCGACGCGCTCATGGGCGTGGGCGGGGCGGCCTGGGCGGTCGGGGCGTTGAGGAGGGAGGTGAGCGCCGCCAGCGTGGCTGCTGACGCGAGCACGCCAATTCGACGCGCGTAGACGTTGGGCATGAGTGCCATGAGGGGCTCCCAGGGTGCGGGGGGTCAGGCCGATTCGCCCCGGCGGGGCGTGGCCATGCTGGCGCCATCGGGTTGCGAGGGGATGGGCGCCAGGTGACAGCGTGGCGACATGAACACGTCACATCAAGCCATGCAAGGCCCCGGATTTAAATGGCAATTGAGGTTCCGCCGATGTCCGACCGGCCAGGCCGGAGCGCGGCACGGGCAGGGCGGGGCATGGCGGGACGAAAGGCCCATTCCAGCCGGGCGTCGGCATCGCGTACTCTGTCGGGAGCAGAAGGGGAGTAGCTCTTCGCCGGACCGTCGACATACTGCTGGGTCACCCAGCCGGCGCCCGGAGGCAGGTCGCGCACCAGCGGCCGGCCAGCGAGACCTTCGGCCGCAGTGTCCTGTCCCGTCGTGGGCGCGTTTCGCACGCGCACGCGCACACCAGGGCGCCGCCGAGCCGAAGCGACCCCTGACACACCCCAGGTCTCTCGGTACCGATGGCGTCCTGCCCGACCGATTGAGGTTCCGCCTCCGTGTTCAGCTTCACCGTCACGGCGATCGCCTTCGGCGTCGTCTTCCTGGCCGAACTCCCCGACAAGACGGCCCTGGCAGGGCTGATGCTCGGCACGCGCTACCGCGCCTCCTACGTCTTCGCGGGTGTCGCCGCCGCCTTCGCCGTACACGTCGCCCTCGCCATCGCCGCGGGCAGCGTGCTCACCCTGCTTCCGCACCGACTCGTCCAAGCCGTCGTCGGCATCCTCTTCCTCCTCGGCGCGGCCATGCTGCTCCTGAAGAAGGACGACGGGGACGAGGAGATCAAGCAGCCCGCCGACCAGTCCTTCTGGAAGGTCTCCGGGGCCGGCTTCATGCTCATCCTGGTGGCGGAGTTCGGCGATCTGACCCAGATCATGACCGCCAACCTGGCAGCGCGCTACGACGACCCCGTCTCCGTCGGCATCGGCGCCGTGCTGGCGCTGTGGGCGGTTGCGGGCATCGGCATCCTCGGCGGCCGCACCCTCATGAAATACGTTCCGCTGCGGCTCATCACCAAGATCGCCGCTGCCGTGATGGCGGCGCTCGCCGTGTTCTCGATGTACGAGGCGATCGCGGGCTGAACGGACCGGGAGGGGCGGGGGAGGGGGTCACGGGGCGGTGCGGGCGCCCGCGGTGGAAACTCCGTTGCGGACGGTGCGTGCGGGCGGCACGCTCTGCGCGTGATCGACTCGACCTCCTCCACCGGCCCCGGCTCTTCCACCGGCCCCGGCTCTTCCGCAGACACCGGCCCCGACGCTGACACCGGCCCTGGCCGTGGCCCCGTGCCCGCCCCGCACCGCCGCTTCGGCTGGTCCAACATGTTCGTCGACCCGGACGCGGACCCGCGCGCCGACGGCGGCTTCCGGGGCGAGCGGGACGTGCTCATCGGCTACCTCACCGACCAGCGGCTGACGCTGGAGCTCAAGTGTGCGGGGCTCGATGCCGAGGCCCTCGCGCGGCGCTCCGTGGAGCCCTCCGACCTCTCCCTGCTGGGCCTCGTACGCCATCTCGCGGGCGTCGAGCAGTACTGGTTCCGGCAGGTCATGGCGGGGCAGGACGTACGCCGGCACTACCGCTCGGAGGAGGAGCCCACCGGGGAGTTCACGGGCGCGATAGCCGACCCGGAGGTGGTCGCCGACGCATGGGCGACGTGGCGGGCCGAAGTCGCCTTCGCCGAAGGGTTCGTCGCGCAGGCACCCGGTCTGGCCGTCACGGGCGACTGCGGCGGTGAGCCGATGGAACTCCGTGAGGTGCTGGTCCACATGATCGAGGAGTACGCCCGCCACAACGGCCACGCGGACTTCCTGCGAGAGCGCATCGACGGGCGCGTGGGCCAGTAGGTCGCCGGGGCCGGGGCCCGGACCCGGATCAGGGCCGGGCAGCCCGGGCCGGAGCCGTGCGGGTGTCGCGCCGCTACCGTGCGGGCGTGTCCTGGTGCTCGGGCCGCAGCGTGACGCGGACGGAGCCGTCGGGGTCGGCGCTGACGGTGAGGGACGTCAGGTCCGGGACGTGCACGGTCGGGCCGTGTGCGGCGGCGCGGGGACCCACGCCGATCACCCGCATGCCCGCCGCCCGGCCCGCGGCGATGCCCGCGGCCGAGTCCTCGAAGACGATGCACTCCGCCGGGTCCACTCCCAGCGCGGCGGCGCCCTTGAGGAAGCCTTCGGGGTCCGGCTTGCTGGCTCCGACGGACTCGGCCGTGACCCGTACCTCGGGCATCGGGAGCGCGGCGGCCGTCATCCGGGCGGTGGCGAGTGCGGCGTCGGCGGACGTGACCAGGGCGTGCGGCAGGCCGGCGAGCGAGGCCATGAAGGCCGGCGCGCCCGGGACCGGGACCACGCCGTCGGTGTCGGCCGTCTCGCGCGCCAGCATCTCCGCGTTCTCGGCGAGGTTGATCTCCATGGGGCGGTCCGGCAGGAGCACGGCCATGGTGGCGTAGCCCTGGCGGCCGTGGACCACCTTGAGGGCTTCCTGCGGGTCCAGCCCGTGGGAGAGGGCCCAATCGCGCCAGCAGCGTTCGACCACCGCGTCGGAGTTGACGATCGTGCCGTCCATGTCGAGGAGCAGGGCCCTGGCGGTGAGGGCTACGGGTGCGGTGGTGGTGCTGGCCGGCATCGACGGGGCTCCAGACGGGCGGGAAAAGAGAACAAGTGGTTCCGTCCACCGGTCAGGGAGTGAGGACGGAACCACTTTGTTCCATCACGATACAAAACGCGGGGCGGTCTGCGCCACTCGCGGGCGTGTGACCCCTGTCGCCCGACCCGACCCGACCCGACCCGACCCGACCCGACCCGACCCAATCCGACCCGACCCGCTCGCTCTGCCGTACTTCCCGCCTATCCCTCCAGCGCCTTGCGGGTGAGGGGCCCGTAGACGCCCCACTCCTGGTGGTCGATCCCGTTGTAGTACTGGAACATCGACAGCGCGTCCTCGACCTTCGAGTCGAACCTTCCGTGGAACCTGCCCCGGTAGAGGCCTTCCGCCGCCAGCAGCCGCTGGAGCTTCTCCACCTCCGGCCCCGAATCCCCGTAGCGCAGGATCGGCGCCTGGGTGGGCGGGGGCGTGCTGGCGGAACGGCTCGTGCGGGGCGATGCGCTCGGCGACGGGGGCGCTGAGGAGGCGGAACGGGACGCGGACGGCGACGGGGACGCGGACGGGGATGCCGACTTCGAGGCACTCGGCGACGCGGACACCGACGGGGACGCACTGTCGAGGCTCGGGCTGCCGGTCGGTGCGACCGAAGGCGCGCTCACCGCAGGCGCCGCGGCTTTCGCGTCCAGCAGGGTCGTCTCGCTGTCCGGGGAAGCGGGCAGCACCAACACCGCCACGGCCGTGCCGCCGAGGGCCACCGTCGCCGCGGCTGCGACCAGCAGTGCCAGCGGTCGACGGCGGGAACCGGAGCCGGAACGATCCTCCGGGCCCCCGCCCCCTCCTCCGCCGGTTGCGGGAGAGGGCGCCTTGATCGCGCGGAGCCTGACCGTCTCCGCCGGATGCGGTGCGGCCTCCTGTCCGGCCTGCCAGGGGCCCTCCTGCCACGGCCCGCCCCCCGGCGCCACGGGTATGCCGTACGCCGGGGTGTCGTCCTCCGAGCGCGTCGGCGGCGCGGGCGCGGACGACTGCGGCGGAGGAGCCGCCGAGGGGCCCACCACGCCGGACACGCGCTGCGGGGACGGCGGCGCAGCCTCGGCGGGAAGCTCGCCCGGATCGGACAGCGTCACGTACGGACGGATGCGCAGAGGGTTGAAACCCCCACCCGGTGCACACCCGCAGGCGGCGCCAGCAGCGTCGCAATTCGGACAGTGCTCACCGTTCACTGGGGACTCCCTCCCTGGCCATTGCCTGCGATTATGCAGACCCGCCGCGACCCTCCCAACCGCCCGAGAGGCCATAACCGGACACACCGCTCAGGATGGAAATGTTGATCCGGCCGGAGGAGGAATCGATGGCTCAGGATGCGACCAAAGGCGCCGCGGACCCCGTTCCCGGCCCGCACCAGGCCGCCCCCGCCGGCGAGCACAGCGCCCGGGAGGTCCTCGTACCCATCGGCGCCCTGCTCCTAGGTCTTCTGATCGCGGCGCTCGACCAGACCATCGTCTCCACAGCCCTGCCGACCATCGTCAGCGACCTCGGTGGCATGGCCCACCTGTCCTGGGTCGTCACCGCCTACATGCTCGCCGCCACCGCCGCCACACCCCTGTGGGGCAAGCTCGGCGACCAGTACGGGCGCAAGAAGCTCTTCCAGTACGCCATCGTCCTCTTCCTGATCGGGTCGGCCCTGTGCGGCCTGGCCCAGGACATGCCCCAGCTCATCGGTTTCCGTGCCCTCCAGGGCCTGGGCGGCGGCGGACTGATCGTGCTGTCGATGGCCATCGTGGGCGACATCGTCCCGCCCCGCGAACGAGGCCGGTACCAGGGCCTCTTCGGCGGCGTCTTCGGCGCGACCAGCGTGCTGGGCCCCCTGCTGGGCGGCCTGTTCGTCGACAACCTCTCCTGGCGCTGGGTCTTCTACATCAACCTCCCCATCGGTCTCGTCGCCCTCGTCGTCATCGCCGCCGCCCTCCACATCCCGGCGAGCAGGGCCAAACACACCATCGACTACCTCGGCACCTTCCTCATCGCGTGTGTCGCCACCTGCCTCGTCCTCGTCGCCTCGCTCGGCGCCACCTGGGGCTGGGGCTCGGCCCGCATCATCGGTGTCGCCGTCCTGGGCGCCCTGCTGCTCGTCGCCTTCCTCCTCGTCGAGCGCAAGGCCGCCGAACCCGTCCTGCCGCTGAAGCTCTTCCGCATCCGCACCTTCGCCCTCTGCTCGGCGATCAGCTTCGTCGTCGGCTTCGCGATGTTCGGCGCGATGGTTTACCTGCCGACCTTCCTGCAGATCGTCCAGGGCGTCTCACCGACCATGTCCGGCGTCCACATGCTGCCGATGGTCATCGGCATGCTGATCTCCTCGACCGCCTCCGGCCAGATCGTCAGCCGGACCGGCCGCTGGAAGGTCTTCCCGATCGCCGGCACCGCCGTCACCGCCCTCGGACTGCTCCTCCTCCACCAGCTCCAGCGCACCAGCTCCACCTGGGAGATGAGCGTCTACTTCTTCGTCTTCGGCGCCGGACTCGGCCTGGTCATGCAGGTTCTCGTCCTCGTGGTGCAGAACGCCGTCAGCTACGCCGACCTGGGCGTCGCCACCTCGGGTGCCACCTTCTTCCGCTCCATCGGAGCCTCCTTCGGCGTCGCGATCTTCGGCACGGTCTTCACCAACCAGCTGGACGACAAACTGGCCGCCTCCCTGGCCGGCGTCACCCTGCCCGCCGACGCCGGCATCCCCCAGCTGGAGGCGGACCCCCGGGCCATCGGCGCACTCCCGGCGAGCCTCCGACCCCGCGTGCTCGACGCCTACGCCACCTCCATCACCGACGTCTTCCTCTACGCCGTCCCGGTCGTCCTGGTCGCCTTCGTCCTCGCCTGCTTCCTGAGAGAGGACAAGCTCCGCGCCTCCGTCACCGCACCCGACGTGACCGAGACCCTGGCCTCCAACCCGGTCCAGCGCTCCTCCCGCGACGAGGTCGCCCGCGCGCTGTCCGTCCTCGGCACCCGAGAGGGCCGGCGCCACGTCTACGAGAAGATCACCGAGAAGGCCGGCTACGACCTGCTGCCCGCCTCCAGCTGGCTGCTGCTGCGCATCAACAAGTACGGCTCGGCGGAACCTGCACTGCTCGCCGAGCGGGTCAACGTGCCGGTGAAGGTGATCACCGATGCCGCCCGCCAGGTCGAGGAGCGCGGGCTCGCCGTCCGCGAAGGGCTGCCGCTGGTGCTGACCGAGCAGGGCAGCGAGGCCGCCGCGAAACTCAGCACGGCACGGCAGGAGTCCCTCGCCGAACTGCTCGGCGACTGGTGGGGCCCCGACCGCCCGACCGACCTGGTCAAGCTGGTTGAGGAGATCAACACGGAGCTGTGCGGATCGGACTCCGAGGAGCCCTACGACGCCGAGCCGCCCCGCGACCACGCCGCGCCCTGAGTCGTCCCGGCCGCGATCAGCCCAGGACTTTTTCGAACCAGTGCTCCGCATACGGGCCGGAGTTGTACGCGGGTATCTCGGTATAGCCATGACGCGCGTACAAGGCGCGTGCCTCCACGAGATCCGACCGGGTGTCCAGCCGGATCCGCTCGGCGCCCAGCGCACGGCTCTGCGCCTCCAGGGCCCGGAGCAGGGCCGCCCCGCCGCCCGTCCCACGGGCGCGCCGGTCGACGTACACCCTGGTGAGCTCGGCGGTCATCGCGTCGAGCATCCGGACGCCGCCGCACGCGAGCGCCTCGCCTCCCAGGCGACCGACGACGAACTGTCCTGTCGGCGGCGCCAGCCCGTCGTCCGGGAAGTCCAGCAGTCCTTGGTCGATCTCCGCCTCGGTGACCCCGCGTTTCCAATACCGGCCGGCTACTTCGGCGTAGTAGGCGCGGCGCAGCCGGGTGGCGTCGACCGTCGTGAACGGTTCGGGGCACACGGTCCACGACGGGGAAGAGGGAGGGCAAGGGGACGGGGAGGTGGAAGGGGCCGGTGTCGGCGGGCGGGGTTCGCTGTGCGTGGTCATGGCGTCATTGTGGAGTCGGGGTGCGATCTCCCGCGTGGAATATCCACAACGGCAGGCTGATGATAGGAAAAACGACATTCTGCCTCCCTGGAGGGTGTGAACGCCATGGCAGAGCATGCGGACTGTGCCCTGATCCGCCGCGGCTACGAGGCCTTCGGCAAGGGCGACATGGAGGCGTTGGGCGCGCTCATGACCGCCGACGTCATCCACCACGTGCCGGGCAGCAACCCCATGTCCGGACACCACAAGGGCCGGGAGCACGTCCTCGACTTCTACCGCCGTCTCGGCGAGGAGACCATGGGCACCTTCCAGGTGCACCTGGAGTCGGTGCTCGCGGACGGGCGCGGACACGTGATGAGCTTCCACACGGCGCGGGGCGACCGCGGTGACCGGGGCATCGAGATCCGCCAAGGCCTCTTCTTCACGATCGTCGGTCACAAGATCACCGACATCGACCAGTGCACTGCGGACATCGACGAGGAGGACACCTTCTGGAGCTGACGCGACTCCGACCCCGCTCCCCCGGTCCCGACCCCGCCCCGCCCGACCTGTGCGGCCGTCCCCGATGGCCCGCCCGCCCGGGAAGACGCCCGGGAAGACGCCCGGGAAGACCGCTCGGGAAAACCGCCGGGGAGACCGCTCGGCAGCATCCGCGCGGGGCGGCGGAGCGTGGGGTACGGGCGCCCGCACGCGCTCCGGGCGCCCGGCCGGTAGGCGTCAGGCCTGCTTCGGCCCCGCCTGCTGCACGACTTCGAACGACCACACCGTCGAAGCCGAAGCCGCCGGTGCCGGACGCTCCGCACCGGCCGGGCCACCCGCCCCGCCGCCGCCCTGGTGAGCAGCCTTCATCGGCCCCTCCATCCAGGCCTGGAAGTCCTCCTCCGAACGCCACCGCGTGTAGACGAGGTACTGGTCGGTGCCCTCGACGGGGCGCAGCAGCTCGAACCACTCGAACCCGTCCGAACCCTCCACCGCCCCGGCCCGCGACGCGAAGCGCCGCTCCAGGACCTCCCGCTGCTCGGCGGGAACCGTCAGCACGTTGATCTTCACGATGCTGGGCACATGACACCTCTCGGGAAACACAGGCCGGGCACTGCACCCGGCCTTGATCACGTGCGTGCAGTCTCCTACATCCCCCGGTCAAAGCTTCGTGAGGACGGTGCGCCGGCCTCCCCCGTGGCGCGGCGGGATCGACGCCTGCCGGTCGTCGGTCCGAGAGCGTGAACGGCCCGAGGGGCGGAACGGCCGCAAGGGGGGGTGAGCCCGACCGGTCCGCTGTCGGGGCGCCCCTCGCCGCCGCGCCCCTCGTGGCCGCGCCTCTTGCCGCGGTGCCTCTCGCCGCCGCGCCCCTGCCGGTGCGCGGCTCCCCTCGAATCGTCGATCTCTGACCCCGCCGCTGGCAAGGGGCACAACCCCACCGGCTATGCGCCGGGGGCGGTGTAGCGGACTCTGACGTCGAACAGCCCAAGCTCGGGTTCAGCGCCGACGTCACGGAAGAGTCGAGGTGCTGCCGGGCCCTCGGGGGCCGCGCGCATGGCGTCGAGGGCGGCGAGGTCCCGCCACAGCGTCTGGATCCGCCAGCGCCCGTCCGGCCCGCTCAGCAGCTCGGTTCGGATCAGCCCGTCGGGCAGCGGGCGGGCGACGAGCTCACGGTAGGCCGTGACGAGGTCCGCTTCGCGGCCAGCCGGGACGACCGCGCTGACCTCGGTCAGTATCGGTCCGGTCATGACCCTCACCTCCTGTGGTCCCACGCTACGCGGCAGACCCCGGAGTCGACCGCGTCACTGCACGCCGCCAGCCTTCACCGGATCCGCCGCGATCCCCGCCCGCCCGGCCGGCCTCTCGCGCACCACTGGTCTCTGCCGGGCCGGCCGGGACGGGGATCGTGCCAGGTGAGCCCGTACGCGAGGGCCATGGCGCCGTTCGCGGGCCATCACGATGCCCATCGAGCCGTCCCGGGGATCCCGCGGGGGATATCGTCGTGCGGGTAAGGGAGCGCGGCAGCCAGGCGAAGTCGGGGTTGCGGTCAACAGGGGCGGGAGGCCGGCGGGGCGTGGCGAACGCGGCGGAGCACGGCACAGCTAACGGACATGCCGGGGGCATAGGCGACGGCAGCAGACTCGGCGCGGCGCGGCTCCTGCTGTGGGCGCTGGCCGGCGCCCTCGCCGTCAGACAGGCCGCCGCGGTGCTGCGCGTGCCACCGGCCGAGTGGCTGGGCGGCTTCCACCTCCCCGGCAGCCTTCCGGCCTCCGGCGGCGCGGGCGGCGCCGGAGGCTCGCTCTACGCCTCCGGACAGTTCGCCGGCACTCCCTTCGCCGGGCTGGTCCTCAGGCCGATCGCCGGACTCGCTGCCCCCTCCCTGGAGGTGGCATGGACCTGCGTGACGCTGCTGTGCGTCGCCGCCATCGGCCTCGTCGCCGCCCGCGGCCTGCCCGACCCTGTGCCGCGGCGCACCGCGCTGCTGGCCGCCCCCGTCCTGACGGCCCTGATGATGGTCTCGCTGCCCGTTCGCGAGGCCGCCTCGCCCGGCCGGACCGCCGTCGTCCCCGTCCTGCTGGTGCTGCTCGCCGTCTTCCGGGCGCCCGGCGGCCGGCCGGCCTCCTCGTCGGTGTTGCCGCCGCGGTCCAGCCGGCGCTGCTGCTCTTCGCCCCACTGCTGTGGCTGACCGGACGCCGCCCCGCCGCCCGGACCGCCGCCGCGGCGTTCGGCGCGGCCACCGCCCTGTCGTGGGCGGCCCTGCCGCGCGACTCCTGGACGTACTGGGTGCACCACCTGGGCGGCACCGGGCTCGGCGGCTCGCCCGAAAGCCTCGCCAACCAGTCCGTGCACGGCGCGCTGCTGCGCCTGGGCCTGAGCGGACCGGCCGAGGTCCTGCTCTACGCCGTCCTCGCGGGCGCCATCGTCTGGTTCGGCCTGCGCCGCGCGGTCCGCTATGCCCGCGACGGCCAGCTGCTGCTCGCCGTCGCCGTCACCGGCTGCGCGGCCGTCGCCGTGTCCCCGACCGGCTGGCGCCACCAGCTGCTGTGGGTGCTCCTCGCCGTCGCGGGCAAGGTGGGCAAGCGTGCCGCCGACCGGCGGGTGTGGCCGGTGGCCGTGGTCCTCGCCATGACCCTGCCGAGCGCGGTACTGCTGCCGAACCTGGCCGTGCTGGCGCCCGTACGCGACAACGTGCTGCTGCTCACCGCGGTGGCGGCGGCCTGCGCGGTGCCGTTCCTGCCCCGCTCGTCCCCGTACTGGCGCGACCCCGTGCCGACCGACCACGCCCGGCCGGCGGCGGCCCGCTGGTCGCGCGTGCCGCTGATGCCGTTCTGGCGGCGGGTGCTGTCCCGCCCGAACCTGCTGTTGGAACTCCTGCTGATACGGGTCGGCTACTCGCTCTACTCCCACATCCGGGCGGCCGCGCCCACCAGCCGCTCCCTCGCCGAGGGCAACGGCCGCCAGATCCTCGGGATGGAGAGGGCGCTCGGGCTCGACATCGAGCACGCCGTGAACCAGGCCGTGGTGGCGACGCCCTGGCTGGAGGCCTTCTTCAACTTCTACTACACCTCCTTCCACTTCGTGGTCCCCCTGACGATCCTGGCCGTCCTCTACTGGCGGCGCCCCGGCGACTACCGCTGGGCCCGTGCCTCCCTGGGCCTGGCCACCGTCCTCGCCCTCGCCGGGTTCTGGCTCTACCCGCTCGCCCCGCCGCGCCTGATGCCCGGGCTCGGCTTCGTCGACACCGTGCACGGCCCACAGGACCTCGCCAACCCGTCGTACGGGGCCATGACCGCGATCTCCAACCAGTACGCGGCGATGCCTTCGCTGCACTTCGGCTGGTCCCTGTGGTGCGGGATCGTCATCGTGATGCTGGCCCCGAAGGGCGGGCTGAAGCTACTGGGGGCACTGCACCCGCTGATCACGGTGTGCGCGATCGTCGCCACCGCCAACCACTGGGTGCTGGATGCGGCCGGCGGAGCGGTCGTCGTGATCGCCGGCTTCGGGCTCGTCCACGTCCTGTCCGGACCTCGCGGCCTGCGCGTGGACCTCCCGGCGCAGCCGAGCGGGGACGGTGCGGAGCGTGCCGCAGCGGTTGGCGTGCCGGCGACGGCGACGGCGGCGGCGACGGCGGCCGAGCCCGTCGCAGGCCCGCGCCTCTAGGCGTGCCCCCAGGCGGCGGCCGGGCGATCCGGGCCGCGCAGGCCGAAGGGGCGCCGGGGCGCATGCCGCCCCGGCGCCCCTTCGGCTGGATCGCCGCTGTGAGTCAGGATCACCCCGTCCGGGTGGTGGCGCCACTCGAAAGGCGGTCCGCGGCGACCGGTGGACGCCAGGAGCCGGTGGACGGCCGGGCCAGGGGGCGGGACCGGGGCAGGGGCCGGGCCGCGGGCGGGCGGAGCGGACCTCGCCGCCGCGGCCCCGGGCTCCGGGTCAGCCGTGGCTGACCCGGAGCTCCTTGATGCCGTTGAGCCACGCGGCCCGCAGCCGGCGCGGGTTCTCCCCGGTCAGCCGCAGTCCGGGCAGGGCGTCGGCCAGGGCGTTGAAGATCAGGTCGATCTCCATGACGGCCAGGGACTTTCCGAGGCAGAAGTGCGGACCGCCACCGCCGAAGCCCAGGTGCGGGTTCGGGTCGCGGGTGATGTCGAAGACGTCCGGGTCCCGGAAGACCTCGGGGTCGTGGTTGGCGGAGGAGTAGAACATCCCCACCCGGTCTCCCGCCTTGATCTTCTGGCCGCCGAGCTCGGTGTCCTGGGTGGCAGTGCGCTGGAAGGACACCACAGGGGTGGCCCAGCGGACGATCTCCTCCGCGGCGGTGGACGGCCGGGCCGCCTTGTAGAGCTCCCACTGCTCGGGGTGGGTCAGGAAGGCGTGCATGCCGTGGCTGATGGCGTTGCGCGTGGTCTCGTTGCCCGCGACAGCCAGCAGCAGTACGAAGAAGCCGAACTCGTCGGAGCCGAGGTTGCCCTGGCCCTCGGCGGCCACCAGTTGGGTCACGATGTCGTTCGCCGGGCACTCCTTGCGCTGCGCCGAGAGGTTCATCGCGTAGCCGATGAGTTCCATGGCGGCGTTGGAGCCGACCTCGGCCGTGATCGCGTACTCCGGGTCGTCGTAGGCGATCATCTTGTTCGACCAGTCGAAGATCTTGGAGCGGTCCTTCTGCGGCACGCCGATCAGTTCGGCGATGGCCTGCAGCGGGAGTTCGCACGCCACCTGCGTGACGAAGTCGAAGCTTCCGTCGGCCGCTGCCGCGGCGGCCTCCTCGACGATCTTCCGGGCCCGGTCGCGCAGGGCCGCCTCCAGCCCGCGGATGGCGCGCGGGGTGAAGCCGCGCTGCACGATCTGGCGCACGCGGGAGTGCTCCGGCGGATCCATGTTCAGCATGATCAGCCGCTGGGCGTCGATCGCGTCGCGCTCGATGTGCTCGTTGAACCGGATGATCGCGGTGTTGGTGGTCGAGGAGAACAACTCGGGGTGCGTGGAGACGTATTTGACGTCCGCGTGCCGGGTCACGGCCCAGTACCCCTCGTCGTCGAAGCCGGTGACCCCCCGGGGTTGCGCGCACCACCACACGGGAGCGGTCTGTCGCAGCTGTGCGAACTCCGGGTGGGGGACCCGGCTCTGGAGGAGGTCGGGGTCGGTGGCGTCGAAGCCGTCGGGGAGCGCGGGGCAGGACATCGGGCAACTCCAAAGTCTGACGGACCATCAGAAGTTGGCCTCGAAGGTAGTAACGAGTTCCAGAAGTCACAAGGGCCGACGCGTCAACTGTTGCGTGTGGAATCCGTGCAGGGCACGTGCAAGACCCTTGCGTGCCGGGCTCCACGTCACGAGACTGCGGGTAGAACTAGAACGCGTACTAGTTCGGGGCGGGGCGCCGGGACGGCCCGCCGCGCTGGCGCTGTGCAGGAGAGGACGAGCTCATGGCCGCGGAACCCGTCATCGTCGAAGCCGTACGCACCCCCATCGGCAAGCGCGGAGGCGCGCTCGCCAATCTCCATCCCGCCTACCTGCTCGGCGAGACCTATCGTGAGCTGCTCGCCCGTACCGGAATCCAGCCGGACTGCGTCGAGCAGATCGTCGGCGGCACCGTCACCCACGCAGGCGAGCAGTCCATGAACCCCGCGCGCAATGCCTGGCTCGCCATGGGGCTGCCCTACGAGACCGCGGCGACGACCGTGGACTGCCAGTGCGGCAGCTCGCAGCAGGCCAACCATATGGTCGCCAACATGATCTCCGGCGGTGTTCTGGACATCGGCATCGCCTGCGGGGTCGAGGCCATGAGCCGAGTGCCGCTGGGTTCGGGATCCAAGCACGGCCCGGGCAAGCCCTTCCCGGATGAGTGGAACGTCGACCTCCCCAACCAGTTCGAGGCCGCCGAACGCATCGCCCGCAACCGAGGTCTGGGTCGGGAGGACGTCGACCGCCTCGGCCTGCTGTCCCAGGAGCGGGCCAACGCCGCCTGGGCGGAGGAGCGGTTCAAGCGTGAGACCTTCGCCGTGCAGGTGCCGACCACGGAGGAGGAGCAGGCCGCCGGCCAGGGCATGTGGCGCCTGGTCGACCGGGACGAGGGTCTGCGCGACACCAGCATGGAGGCCCTGGCCCGGCTCAAGCCGGTCATGCCCACCGCCGTGCACACCGCGGGAAACTCCTCGCAGATATCCGACGGCGCCGCCGCCGTGATGTGGGCCTCGCGCAAGATGGCCCGCGCCCTCAAGCTCAAGCCGCGCGCCCGGATCGTCGCCCAGACCCTCGTCGGCGCCGACCCCCATTACCACCTCGACGGGCCGATCGACGCGACGCGGGCCGTCCTCGGCAAGGCGGGGATGTCGCTCAAGGACATCGACCTCGTCGAGATCAACGAGGCCTTCGCCTCCGTCGTCCTCAGCTGGGCCAAGGTCTTCGACCAGGACCTGGAGAAGGTCAACGTCAACGGCGGCGGCATCGCCCTCGGCCACCCCGTCGGCGCCACCGGCGCCCGCCTGATCACCACCGCCCTGCACGAGCTGGAGCGCCGCGACAAGGAGTTCGCCCTGATCACCATGTGCGCCGGCGGTGCGCTCGCGACCGGGACGATCATCCAGCGCCTCTGACCGCGCCCCGCGCGCCCCGGCGCGCAGGGCGCCCGCGCTCCCGTGGGATGGGATGCGGAAGGCCCCGGTGGCCGGACCTGGGGAGGCCGGCCACCGGGGCCTTCGAACGTCCTGTCGCTGCCGTCGCTGCCGTCGCTGCTGGGTTGCTGCCGTCGCTGCTGTTGCGGACGGGGCCGCGGCTTAGTACCAGTGGTTGGCCTGCCAGAAGTTCCAGGCCTGGACCGGGCTGCCGTAGCGCTCGTTCATGTAGTCCAGGCCCCACTTGATCTGGGTGGCCGGGTTGGTCTTCCAGTCGGCGCCCGCGGAGGCCATCTTCGAGGCCGGCAGGGCCTGGACCAGGCCGTACGCGCCGGAGGAGGCGTTGGTGGCGGTGTGGTTCCAGCCGCTCTCGTGCGAGACGATCTTGTCGAAGGCCGCGAACTGCGCCGGGTCCTTGATCATCTGCTGCGCGATCGCCTTGGCGCCCGTCGGAGCGGCCTGCGCGGGAACCGCGGCCAGCATGGAACCGGCGACGCCCAGGGCGAGCACGGAACCGACGAGGGTCTTCTTGGAGGCGGCGATGCGGCGGATGACGGTGTGGGACACGGATGAACCTTCCGAAGGGGACAAGGGCGGTCGCACGCACGCCGAAGGCGTGCGTGAGCCACTCACGCGGGGGAGAGGGGTTCGTCGGCGGGGGGTGGAGCACCCCTGCCGCCTTGCGACACGTTCAGTTCTACCGACGCCCCGACGGCCTGGCAAAGGCCCCGCCTACTAGCCCGCCTCGTACGCCTGGGGCCCCCACGCCTCGCCCAAACCTTACGAAAAGTGGTCGAAAGGGTGCTCCTCGACCTCCTAGCCACCGTCGTATGTGACCTGCGTCCTGTGGGCCGCCTCACCGGCGAGGGCCCCCGACCTCACCCTCGGTGGTCCGACGCGTACCGCTCCGCGGCAGCCGTACGGCCGTCACCGTCCCCGGAACCGAAGGAGACGGGTGCATCGAACGCCGCCCTGCGCGTCGCCCGCCGCAAGGCCCTCAGCAGCGTGCCGCCGAGCGTGAGCGTCAGGACGACCGTCAGCGCCGCCCGGCCCAGGTCCCAGCCCAGCGACGTCGCCAGGCAGTAGGCGAGGAAGCGCACGAGGTTCGCGGCCACCGGATCCCCCGGATGGAAGGAGACGCCCTGCCCCATGCCCTGGAGGATCACCCACCCCTGCAGGTTCATGATCGTGCCGTACCCGAAGGCACCCGCGAAGCCGTACGCGGCCAGCATCAGCAGCTCCGCCCGGCCCCGGATCCGCTCCGGGCCCGGCAGCAGCCCCGCGCCCAGCGCGAACCAGCCCATCGCCAGCATCTGGAACGGCATCCACGGCCCGACGCCGCCCGTCAGCAGGGCGGAGGCGAACATCGTCACCGAGCCCAGTACGAACCCGAAGCCCGGACCGAGGACCCGGCCGGCCAGCACCAGCAGGAAGAACATCGGCTCCAGGCCGGCCGTGCCCGCCCCCAACGGCCTCAGCGCCGCCCCGACGGCCGCGAGCACGCCGAGCATCGCCACCGCCTTCGCGTCCATGCCGTTGTCCGCGATCGTCGCCACGACGACGGCGACGAGGAGGGGCAGCAGCGCCGCGAAGAGCCACGGCGCGTCCTGGGAGTGCGCGAGCCCCGACTGCCGGTCCGCCAGGAGCGGCCAGCCGAAGGCCGCGATGCCGATGAGACTGACCAGCACCAGGGCGGCGGCGGCCCGGGGACCGATCCGCACCGGCCGGCTGACCGGGCGGGTCATCGGGTCGCCGCCGTGTCGAGGGCCTCGGCGACCTGGCCGACGGTGAGCCAGTGGCCCGGCGCCAGCACCTTCGCCACCTGCGGCGCGAAAGCCGGGGAGGACACCACGACCTCCGCGGTCGGCCCGTCCGCCACGACCTCTCCGCCCGCCAGGATCACCACGCGGTCGGCCAGCTCGGCCGCCAGCTCCACGTCGTGGGTGGCCAGGACGACGGCGTGCCCGTCGGCGGTCAGAGCTCGCAGGATCTCGATCAGGCGGGCCTTGGCGGCGTAGTCCAGACCCCGGGTGGGCTCGTCGAGCAGCAGCAGGGCGGGCCGGCCCGTCAGCACCAGGGCCAGAGCCAGGACCAGGCGCTGGCCTTCGGAGAGGTCCCGGGGGTGGGTGTCGTCGGGGACGCCGGGCAGCAGCTCCGAGACGAGGTCGCGGCAGGTGCCGGGGGGCACGGCGGCGTCGGAGTCGGCGGCGGCGCACTCGGCGGCGACCGTGTCGGCGTAGAGCAGGTCGCGGGGCTCCTGCGGGACCAGGCCGACACGGCGCACCATCTCGGGCGGAGGAGTGCGGTGCGGGGCCCGGCCGCCGACGGTCACCGCGCCGGTGGTGGGGGTGAGCGTACCGACGAGCGTCGACAGCAGGGTGGACTTGCCGGCGCCGTTGCGGCCCATCACGGCGATGGTCTCGCCGGGAGCCACCGTGAGGTCGATGCCGCGCAGCACCTCGGTGCGGTCACGGCGCAGGCCGAGGTTCCGCACCCGAGCGGTGTCGCTTGCGGCGGGCTCGGCACCTTCGGCACCCTCGGCGCGCACGGTGGTGTCCGGCTTGCCGCCGCCCCGGCGCAGTATGCGGGCGAGCAGGCCGGGTGAGGCCCCGCCCCCGATGGGGGCTGCGCCCCCGGCCGCCCCCGCCCCGGACACCGCCCCGGACACCGGCGAGGTCGCGGGCGAGGCCGCGACACCAGGCCCCGGAGGCGTGCGGTGCGCCGGTCCGGGCAGAGCCCTGGACACGGCGCCGCGGGTGGCCCCGGGGGCAGGAGTCGACGCCAGACGGCTACGCAGCGGCGCGGCCCGGCGGCGGGCGTCGCGGACCGAGAGGGGGAGCGGGGACCAGCCCGCGACACGGCCCAGGGAGACCACCGGCGGGCAGACGGGGGAGACGGCCATCACCTCCGCCGGGGAGCCCAGGACCGGCGCCGCGCCGCGGGCCGGCAGCAGCAGGACGCGGTCGGCGTACTGCACCACCCGCTCCAGCCGGTGCTCCGCCATCAGCACGGTCGTGCCCAGGTCGTGGACCAGCCGCTGGAGGACCGCCAGGACCTCCTCGGCCGCCGCCGGGTCCAGCGCGGACGTCGGCTCGTCCAGCACCAGCACCTTCGGGTGCGTCGTCAGCACCGAGCCGATCGCCACCCGCTGCTGCTGGCCGCCGGACAGCGTCGCGATCGGCCTGTCCCGCAGCTCGTTCAGGCCCAGGAGGTCCAGGGTCTCCTCCACCCGGCGGCGCATCACCGCGGGCGGCAGGCCCAGGGACTCCATCCCGTAGGCCAGCTCGTCCTCCACCACGTCCGTCACGAAGTGCGCCCGCGGGTCCTGGCCCACCGTGCCCACCACGTCCGCGAGCTCCCGCGGCCGGTGCGTGCGCGTGTCACGGCCCGCGACCGTGACCCGGCCGCGCAGGGTGCCGCCCGTGAAGTGCGGGACCAGCCCGCTCACCGCCCCCAGCAGCGTGGACTTGCCGACCCCGGACGGGCCGACCAGCAGCGTCAGCTCGCCCTCCGGGATTTCCAGGTCCACGCCCCGCAGCGAAGGGGCGGAGGCGCCGTCGTAGACGACCGACACCTGCTCGAAGCGGATCACTGCGACGCCTCCTTCGGCGGTACGGGTGCCACGAGGGCGGGCAGCAGGCCGATCAGGACCGCGGCCGCCGGCCACAACGGAAGCGAGGGAGCCTCCAGCGGGACCACCCCCGGGTGCATACCGGTCGGATCGACACCGCCGGCATGGATGAGCAGACCCGCGACGGCCGCCCCGGAACCGGCGACCAGCCAGGCGCGCGCCCCCCACCGGTCCGGCCGGTAACGGGTGCGGACCGACCGGCGCCCGCCGAGCCGCAGCCCCGCCAGCGCCAGGACCACCCCGATGCCGAGCACGGGCAGCCCGTACGCGGCGCCCTGCGCGGCCAGCAGACCGTACGTGCCCGCGCACATGCCGAGCAGCCCGCCGAGGGTGAGGACGGTGGTCGTGTGCCGGACGGCCGGCGGGACCCGGGCCGTACGGCCGTAGCCTCGGGCGTCCATCGACGCGGCGACCGCGACCGAGCGTTCCAGGGCGCCCTCCAGCACCGGCAGGCCGATCTGCAGGACGGCCCCGATCCCGCCGGTGGGACGCCCGCGCAGCCTGCGAGCGGTGCGCAGGCGCACGACGTCGGCGACCATGTTCGGCGCGAAGGTCAGGGCGACGACGACGGCGACCCCCGCCTCGTACAGGGCGGCCGGCAGCGACTTCAGCAGCCGGGCCGGATGGGCGAGGGCGTTCGCCGCACCCACGCAGACCAGGAGCGCGGCCAGCTTCGCACCGTCGTAGAACGCGAAGACGACCTGCTCGGCGGTGACCCTGCCGCCGAACCGGATGCCCTGCGCCCACGCGGGCAGCGGCACCTCGGGGAGGACGAAGAGGGTGTGCGTGCCGGGGATGGGCGAACCCAGCAGCATCGAGAAGAGCAGGCGCAGGCCGATGACGACCAGGCCGAGCTTGAGGAACGCCCCGTAGGAGCGGGCCCAGGGAGCATCGGTGCGGCGGGCCGCGACCACGAATCCGGCGACGCCGACGATCAGCCCCAGCAGGAGCGGATTGGTCGTGCGGGACGCCGCGGTGGCCAGACCCAGGGCCCACAGCCACCAGGCCCCCGCGTGCAGGGCGGTGGCCCGGCCGTCACGCGGGGGCCCGAACCGCTCGTATGCCGACCTGCGCGGGGAACGCGCCGCCCCGGGCGCGCTCCGGCGGGCCGGGGGCACGTCGCCGGGCGCGGCTCCGGTGTGTGCCCCGGCCGGGGCTCCCGCGCGTCCTCCGGCGGATGCTCCGGCCGGGCTTGCGGCGGGGCCACCGGCCGGGCGCGGGACGGAAGGGGTCATCGGCCCCGGCGGCGGGACTGCCACACGCCCGCGGCGGCCAGGGCTGCGACCGCGGCGATGCCCGCCAACAGACCGGCGGACGGGCCGCCGCCCGGGGCGGACCCGGACGGCTCCGCGGAGGCCCGGGCCGCGCCCGTCTCGGCGATCTGCTCCCCGCAGCCGTGCTGCGGGTAGCCCGAGATCGCGCAGAGCAGCGCCGCACTGTTGTAGCGCAGCGGCTTCGCGACCGCCGCCAGCGCCTCGGCCGTCGTCGCCTCCGGCGCCACCTGCGCGCAGGCCGTGCGCGGGGCCTCCTGCGGTACGACCTCACCTGTGGGGGCGTCCGCCTGCACGCCGAAGTCGATGACGAGGGCCACCCGCTTGCGGCCCTCCGCCGGGGCGGTCGTCCCGCACACGGCCTCGAAGTCGGCCGCGGCCCGCGGCGTGGCCGCCTCCGCCGCCGCGTCCCTGCTGACCGCGAAGCGGAAACCCTGGACGGAACCGTCCGCGGGCCGGGCCAGCGACGGCCCCTGCGCGGCGTACGACCACTGGCCGCCCGCGCCGTCCCAGAACGACCAGTAGCGGTAGCCGGCGGCCAGCGCCGGAGCGGCGGCCAGCAGGGCCAGGACGACGCCGAGGGTGAACGCCGCGGCGGGCAGGCGGCGGCGCATCAGAGCTGGTTCTTCCTGCGACGGCCGCTCAGCAGGATGCCGATGCCCATACCGGCAGCCGCGCCCGCACCGATGATCCACCAGATGTTCTGGCCGCCGGACGGCTTCTCCTTCTCGCCCTTCACCTCGCTCGCGCCGGTGTCCGCGCCCTGCGGGGCCGGGCCGGTGGCGTTCAGCGCGGCCACGAGGTCGGTGCCGCCGAAGGACTTCGGGTCGGTGCCGGTGGCGTGCGCAGCCAGGACCAGGGTGCCCAGGGCCGCCGGGGAGCCCTCGGCCCACGTGGCGGAGTTGGTCTTCAGCCACTGCAGCGCGCCCGCCGCCGACTGCTTGTGCCCGGCCGCGGCCAGCGCGATCACCGCGTCGGCGGTGTTGCCGGGGTCCGGGGTCGGCTGGTCCGCCCCGGGGGTGAGGGCGGTCAGGTGGCCGTCCTTCCCGAGGGCCTCGGCCAGGTAGCCCGCGGCGCCCTGGGCGGCCGCCTCGGCGTCGGCGGCCGGGTCCGCGGCCGGCGCCGCCGGACAGGTCAGCGGCGTCGCGGGGGTGTCCGTACCGGACGGGACGACGGCCGCGCCCTTGCCGAGGCCGGCCAGCGCCGCGGCGGCCGTGGCGTCGGCGTTGGCGACCAGCTTGCCCTCGACCGGCTGGAACGCGAAGGCGCCCCGGTCGGCGGCCGGCTCGGTGGCGCAGCCCAGCTGGAAGGAGAGCAGCGCCTCGTAGGGGGACTTGCCCGCCTTCGACTTCGTTTCGGCCGGCTTCTCGCCCGCCGCGGCCAGGGCGCTGATGACGAGGGCGGTCGAGTTGGCGTCGGTGCCGGTGTCCATGGCGCCGCCGGGGTTGGAGCTCCAGCCACCGTCCTCGTTCTGTACGGACTTCAGCCAGCCGATCGCCTTCTTGACGCTGTCGTCGCGGCCGCCGAGTGCGGTCAGCGCCTGTACGGCCGCGGCCGTCGCGTTGGAGTCGATGTACGCGGTCGCGTCGCAGTCCTTGGTGGTGTCCGCACGGAAGGCGGCGAAGGAGCCGTTCGCGCACTGCTGCCCGACCAGCCAGTCCACGGCCTGCTCGGCGGGCTTGACGCCGACGGTGTCCTGGGCGAGCAGCGCGAAGGACTGGCGCCACACGCCGTCGAAGGAGGGGTCCTTCTTGCCGTAGAGGCCGGAGGGGATGACGGGGGGCGCGGAGGGGGACGGCGGCGCGGTGTCGGCGAGGGCCGCGGGGGCGACGCCCACGCAGAGCACGGCGGAGGCGGCGAGCGCGGCGGCGCTGCGGCGGACGGTCATGGGGGAGGGTGCCTCTCCTGCTGGGGAACCGGGGCAGGCACGCACGGGCACCGGGCTCCGGCTCCGTTTTCCTCGACGGTGCCGGCCGCCGGGAGGACCGGCGGCGCGAGCCGCGCACTCGGCGTACGGGGCATTCCGGCTTCCCGCCCGGGGTGGTGCCGGGGGCGGGTCACGGTTGCGGGTCAGCGTCGGAATCGCACCGGCTTCCCCCCGTACGGGTGTGGACGACCGCCTCACTCTACCGGCCCGTAGCCCCCGGGCCCGGGGTGGCCGGTGCCGCCGAGTGCGGGGCCCTTGCCTGCAGCCCCGTGAGGGGCCGGCGTCCGGCCCCGTCCGCGGCCCCGTGTCCGGTCCTGCGCCCGCCGTCACAGCGCCCGGTACGCCACCGGGTCGGTGCCCGGGACCGCCTCGGCGCGGCCCTGCTTGACCAGGCGCCGCAGATGCGCCTCCGCTTCCGAGACGGCGATGTTGCGGGAGCCGTACGGGATCTGTTCCCAGGGCCGGTTCCACTCCATCCGTTCGGCCAGCGCCCACGGGGTCAGCGGTTCGGCGAGCAGCGCCCGCAGCCCTGCCAGGCGCTCCTCGTGGTGGTGCAGGAGCTCGCGCACGCGGCTGGGAGCGTCGGTGAAGGCGTGCTGGTGGGCGGGCAGCACCTCGGCGGGCTCCAGCCGGCCGATGCGTTCGAGGGAGTCGAGGTAGTCGCCGAGGGGGTCGGTGACGCGGGTGTCGTCGGGGGCCTCGTAGAGGCCGACGTGCGGGGAGATGCCGGGCAGCAGGTGGTCGCCGGAGAAGAGGCGGCCGTTGCCGGGGAGTCCCGCCGGGTGCCGTTCCTCCAGGTGCAGGCAGACGTGGCCGGGGGTGTGGCCGGGTGTCCAGACGGCGCGCAGCCGGCGTCCGGCGAGGGGGAGCAGTTCGGCCGGGACGATCTCCCGGTCGGGGACGGCGGCGCGCAGCCCGGGCAGGGTTCGCATGCGGCCGCTCGCGCGGGCGGCGCGCAGCGGGGCGATGTGCTCCTCGGGCGCTCCGGCGGCGGCCAGCTTCGCGCTCAGGTAGTCGCACCACACGCCGGGCTCGGCGGAGCGGGTGCGCAGGACGACCTCGGTGTCGGCGGCGTGCATGGCGATCCACGCGCCGGCCGCCTCGCGGACCCGGCCGGACAGTCCGTGGTGGTCGGGGTGGTGGTGGGTGATGACCACGCCGTGGACGTCGGCGACCGCGATGTCCAGGGCGGCGAGGCCGGCGACGAGCGCGTCCCAGGACTCGGGGTCGTCCCAGCCGGTGTCGACGAGGACCGGGCCGCGGTCGGTGTCGAGGACGTGGACGAGGGTGTGCCCGAGAGGGTTGTCGGGAATGGGCACCTTGATCCCCCACACGCCTCCGCCGTGATCGGTGACCTGTGACGTGTCCTGAGACATGATCCCTCCGGCTGTCGGCCGTCCTCGGGCGAGAACGTGTTCCATTAGTAGCCCAAGTCGACCATCTGGACGGCTTTCTGGCTAGTCGTTTGATCTTCTCCCCGCTTCCGTCCCGGCCGTGGACTCCTGGAACTAGAACTGGTATCAGTTCGGAAACGCCAAGCCGCAGGAGGCCTCAGCCATGACGGAGCTCGTGGAACACGGACAACTGTTCATCGGCGGCGAGTGGGTCGATCCGCTGGGCACCGACACCATCCGGATCGTCTCCCCGCACACCGAGCAGGTCATCGGCTCCGTTCCGCACGCGTCCGAGGCCGATGTCGACCGGGCCGTCGCCGTCGCGCGCAAGGCCTTCGACGAAGGCCCCTGGCCGCGGATGACGTTGGAGGAGCGGATCGCGGTCGTCTCCCGCATCAAGGACGCCATCGCCGTCCGCCACGAGGAGATAGCCCGCTCGATCAGCTCCCAGAACGGCTCCCCCTACTCCTGGAGCGTCCTCGCCCAGGCGCTCGGCCCGATGATGGTCTACGACGCCGCGATCACCGTCGCGCGCGCCTACCCCTACGAGGAGTACCGCCAGGGCGTGCTCGGCCCGATCCTGGTGCGCCGCGAACCCGTGGGCGTCGTCGCCGCCGTCATCCCCTGGAACGTCCCGCAGTTCGTAGCGGCCGCCAAGCTGGCTCCCGCGCTGCTGTCCGGCTCCACCGTGATCCTCAAGCCCTCCCCGGAGGCGCCGCTGGACTCCTACATCCTCGCCGACATCGCGCGCGAGGCCGGAGTGCCCGAGGGCGTGCTGTCGATCCTGCCCGCCGACCGCGAGGTCGGCGAGTACCTCGTCGGCCACCCCGGCATCGACAAGGTGGCCTTCACCGGCTCCGTCGCCGCCGGCCAGCGAGTGATGGAGGTCGCCGCGCGCAACCTCACTCGGGTGACCCTCGAACTCGGCGGCAAGTCCGCCGCCGTCGTCCTCCCCGACGCCGACGTGGCGACCGCCGTCGCCCAGATCGCCCCCGCCGCCTGGATGAACAACGGCCAGGCCTGCGTGGCCCAGACCCGGATCCTCGCCCCGCGCAGCCGCTACCAGGAGGTGGCCGAGGGCCTCGCGGCGGCGGCCGGCGCGCTCGTCGTCGGCGACCCGCTCGACCCGGCGACGCAGCTCGGCCCGCTCGTCGCGCAGCGTCAGCAGCAGCGCTCCTTCGACTACATCCGGATCGGCCAGGAAGAGGGCGCGAAGGTGCTGGCGGGCGGCGGACGTCCGGCCGGCCTCGACCGGGGCTGGTACGTGGAGCCCACGCTCTTCGGCGACGTCGACAACTCCATGCGGATCGCCCGTGAGGAGATCTTCGGCCCCGTCGTCTGCCTGATCCCCTACGGGGACGAGGAGGAGGCCGTACGCGTCGCCAACGACTCGGAGTTCGGCCTCAGCGGCAGCGTCTGGACCGGCGACGTCGAGCACGGCATCGACTTCGCCCGGCGGATCCGCACCGGTACCTTCAACGTGAACACCTTCAGCCTGGACATGCTGGGGCCGTTCGGCGGCTACAAGAACAGTGGCCTCGGGCGGGAGTTCGGCCCCGAGGGCCTGGGCGAGTACCTGGAGCACAAGATGATCCACCTGCCCGCCGGCCACGAGGCGGGTGCCTGATGGCAGACCGCTGGCAGGTCGAAGTGGACCGGGGGGTCTGCATCGGTTCGGGCATGTGCGTGAACCACGCCCCGGAGGGCTTCGTCCTGGACTCGGCGCGCCAGTCCCACCCCCGCAACCCGCGGTCGGACGCGAGCGAACCGGTCCTCGCGGCGGCCGAGGGCTGCCCGGTGGAAGCCATCATGATCACCGTGGCCGCCACCGGCGAACCGGTCTTCCCACCGGAGGAGTAGACGGCGGGGAAGCGGTGGTGGGGCGGGGCCGGCGACCCCGCCCCACCACCGCACGGATCACTTCCGCTCGGCTGCGCTCCGCTCGACGCAGAACTCGTTGCCCTCCGGGTCGGCCAGGGTCACCCATCCGGTGCCATCGGGCCTGCGGTGGTCGCCGACGACGGTGGCGCCGAGGGCGAGGATGCGCTCCACCTCCTCGTCGCGGGTGCGGTCCTGTGGCTGAAGGTCCACGTGGACGCGGTTCTTGACGCTCTTGGTGTCGGGAACGGTCACGAAGAGCAACGCCGATCCGGGTGCCGTGACCAGTGCCTCGGGATCCCCGGGAACGTCGTCGTCGCCGAGTGAGCCGTCCAGCACGGCGGCCCAGAAACGGCCCAGTGCGTAGGCGTCGGAGCAGTCAACAGTGATGTGTCGCACGAGAGAAGCCATGGGGCGCACTATCGGACGCGGCGGTGACCCCCGTCCAGCGGGTTTGGCGCGGGCGGACCGGTCGGGCCCGGGGCGGCTCCGGCGGCAGACATCCCCGCGAGCCGCCCCCGCCCCGACCACGGCCCCGCCCTGCTCCTCGAAGCCTCCGGCAATCGGTTCAGGACTTTTCCGGCGCCGTCAGGTCGATCAGGCGGCAGACCGTTTCGATGTCGATCTTGACCTGGGCGATCGAGGCGCGGCCCGACAGCCACGTGATCAGCGCCGAGTGCCAGGTGTGCTCGATGACCCGGACCGCCGACAGCTGTTCCGCCGTCGGTGGGTTTTCCAGGCCCATCGCGTCCAGGATGATCGCCGTGGTCAGGCGGGACACGGTGTCGACCTCGGGGCTCACGCTGCGGTCCGCGAAGGTCAGCGCGCGCACCATCGCGTCGGCCAGCTGCGGTTCCCGCTGGAGGGCGCGGAAGGCGCGCATCAGGGTCTCCGCGACCCGGGCCGCCGGCTCGTCCTCGGCGGGTGGGCGCTTGCGCAGCGTGGTGTGCATGTGCTGGAGCTGGTCCTGCATGGTGGCGACCAGCAGGTGCACCTTGGACGGGAAGTACCGGTAGAGGGTGCCCAGGGCCACCCCGGCGGCCTCGGCGACCTCGCGCATCTGGACGGCGTCGAAGCCGCCCCGGCTGGCCAGCTGGGCGCTCGCGTGCAGGATCCGGCGGCGGCGCGCCTCCTGGCGCTCCGTCAGGGGAGGCGATGCCGGTGTGGTGACGGCCTTCACTTCCGCACTCATGTGTCCCGTTCCGTGTCGTTGCGCGGGCTGGCCCCGAGCTGATCCGCAGCCAGCATCTCAGGCGCCGTTGTCGTGGCGTGAATCACCTGCTCCACCTCTTACGGTGTGGTTTCCGGCCGGTAGATTCAATGCTCTTGGACGGATCAAGTCTGAAACTTGTTCTACATTATCCGAGCGGTTACGCTCCGGCGAAAGTGCAGTGAGAAAGGGGCCGAGAGTGACCGCTGAGGCCGTGGCGACGAGCCCTTTCACGGGTCCCGCCGACGACGGTGAGCGTCCGCTGCGCATCGCCCTCCTCACCTATAAGGGGAACCCGTTCTGCGGCGGTCAGGGCGTCTACGTCCGCCACCTCTCGCGCGAGCTGGTCCGCCTCGGGCACTCCGTCGAGGTCATCGGCGCGCAGCCCTACCCGGTGCTCGACACGGGTGCCACGCTCACCGAGCTCCCGAGCCTCGACCTGTACCGCAGCCCGGACCCGTTCCGCACGCCGGGGCGCGACGAGTACCGGGACTGGATCGACGCGCTGGAGGTCGCGACGATGTGGACCGGCGGCTTCCCCGAGCCGCTGACGTTCTCGCTGCGGGCCCGCCGTCATCTGCGCGGGCGGGCGGGCGAGTTCGACGTCGTCCACGACAACCAGACCCTCGGCTACGGTCTCCTCGGCGACCTCGGCGCGCCCCTGGTGACGACGATCCACCACCCCATCACCGTCGACCGCAGGCTCGACCTCGATGCCGCGCAGGGCCGCCTGAAGCGGGCCTCCGTACGCCGCTGGTACGCCTTCACCCGCATGCAGGGCCGGGTGGCCCGCAGACTGCCGTCCGTGCTGACCGTCTCCGGGTCCTCCCGGCAGGAGATCGCCGACCACCTCGGCGTCCGTGACGAGCGGATCCACGTCGTGCACATCGGTGCCGACACCGATCTGTGGTCGCCGGACGCGTCGGTGGCCGAGGTGCCGGGCCGTATCGTCACGACCTCCAGCGCCGACGTTCCCCTGAAGGGCCTCGTGTTCCTCGTCGAGGCGCTCGCGAAGCTGCGCACCGAGCAGCCCGACGCCCACCTCGTCGTGGTCGGCAAGCGTGCCGAGCAGGGTCCTGTCGCCCGCGCCATCGAGACGTACGGCCTCCGGGACGCCGTCCGCTTCGTGAAGGGCATCACCGACGCCGAGCTCGTCGACCTGGTGCGCAGCGCGCAGGTGGCGTGCGTACCGTCGCTGTACGAGGGCTTCTCGCTCCCGGCGGCCGAGGCCATGGCCACCGGCACCCCGCTCGTCGCCACCACCGGCGGTGCGATCCCCGAGGTCGCCGGCCCGGACGGGGAGACCTGCCTCGCGGTGCCGCCCGGCGACGCCGGCGCCCTGGCGGGGGCGCTGGGCCGGATGCTGGGCGACCCGCAGCTGAGGGCCCGGCTCGGCGCGGCCGGACGCGAACGGGTCCTGACCCGTTTCACCTGGGCCGCGGCCGCCGAGGGCACCGCCGCGCACTACCGTGCTGCCATCGAGCGGTCCCGGTCCGACCGCAGCCGCCGCGCGCGGTGACCTCCCGCCTCCTCCCCACCGTCCCCACCCCCGAACACCCCCGCGACCGCGAAGGCAGGACCCCGTGCTGACCGTCGATTTCTCCCGGTTCCCGCTCGCCGCAGGCGATCGCGTACTCGATCTTGGCTGCGGCGCAGGCCGGCACGCCTTCGAGTGCTACCGGAGAGGCGCCCAGGTGGTCGCCGTCGACCGCAACGGCGAGGAGATCCGCGAGGTCGCCAAGTGGTTCGCCGCGATGAAGGAGGCCGGTGAGGCCCCGGCCGGCGCCACCGCCACCGCGATGGAGGGTGACGCCCTGGCGCTGCCCTTCCCCGACGACTCCTTCGACGTGGTCATCATCTCCGAGGTGATGGAGCACATCCACGACGACAAGGGCGTGCTCGCGGAGATGGTTCGTGTGCTCAAGCCCGGCGGGCGCATCGCCATCACCGTTCCGCGCTACGGCCCGGAGAAGATCTGCTGGGCGCTGTCCGACGCCTACCACGAGGTCGAGGGCGGGCACATCCGCATCTACAAGGCGGACGAACTGCTGGGCAAGATGCGGGCCGCGGGCCTCAAGCCGTACGGCACGCACCACGCGCACGGGCTGCACTCCCCGTACTGGTGGCTCAAGTGCGCCTTCGGCGTGGACAACGACAAGGCGCTGCCGGTCAAGGCGTACCACAAGCTCCTGGTCTGGGACATCATGAAGAAGCCGCTGGCCACACGGCTGGCGGAGCAGGCCCTCAACCCGCTCATCGGCAAGAGCTTCGTGGCGTACGCGACCAAGCCGCACCTCCCCGTCGGCGCGGCCCAGTGAGCTCGCCCGGGCGTACCGAACACCTCGTCCTGGACGGCGTGCTGACGGCGGAGCAGGCCGCCCGGACGGTGGCGGGCATCCTCGCGGTGCAGCGGGCCGACGGTGCCATCCCGTGGTTCCGCGGCCACCACCTCGACCCGTGGGACCACACCGAGGCGGCGATGGCGCTGGACGCGGCCGGTGAGCACGAGGCCGCCGAACGGGCCTACGCGTGGCTGGCCCGGCACCAGAACCAGGACGGATCCTGGTACGCGGCCTACGCCGACCGGCCGGGTGGTGTGGACACCGCCGAGCCGCAGGACGCGAGCCGCGAGAGCAATTTCACCGCCTACCTGGCCGTCGGTGTCTGGCACCACTACCTGTCCACCGGCGACGACGCCTTCCTCGACCGCATGTGGCCGTCCGTCTACGCGGCCGTGGAGTGGGTTTTGGCGCTCCAGCAGCCCGGCGGTGAGATCGGATGGAAGCGGGAGGCGGACGGAACGGCGGTCACGGATGCGCTGCTGACCGGGTCGTCGTCCATCCACCAGGCGCTGCGCTGCGCGCTGGCCATCGCCGAGCACCGCGAGGAGCCGCAGCCGGACTGGGAGCTGGCGGCGGGCGCGCTGCGGCATGCGATACGCCGTCACCCCGAACGGTTCCTGGACAAGGACCGCTACTCGATGGACTGGTACTACCCGGTCCTCGGAGGCGCCCTGACCGGCGCGGAGGCGAACGCGCGGATCGAGGAGCGCTGGGACGAGTTCGTGGTCCCGGACCTGGGGGTGCGGTGCGTCCTGCCGAACCCGTGGGTGACGGGCGGCGAGTCCTGCGAGCTGGCGCTCGCGCTGTGGGCGACGGGGGAGTCGGACCGGGCGCTGGAGATCCTGCGGTCGATCGGGCACCTGCGCGCGGACAACGGCATGTACTGGACGGGGTACGTCTTCCAGGACGAGGCGGTGTGGCCGGTGGAGCAGACGACGTGGACCGCCGGGTCGCTGCTGCTGGCCGTCGCCGCGCTGGGCGGGGACGAGGCGACCACCGAGGTGTTCGGCGGCGGTGCGCTGCCGGCCGGGCTGGAGCCGGACTGCTGCGGCTGAGCCGGACCCGACGGACGGACCGGGGTCCTTCCCGCCCGTGGCGGGGAGGACCCCTTCATGTGTGCGGGTGGTGCGGGGCCCGGCGGCGTCAGCGGCGGTAGAGCCAGCCGGCCACGGCGTGGCCGATCAGGACGTAGACGACGGCGGCCAGGCCGTAGCCGACGACGACCTGGACCCATTCGCGGCTGAAAGTGAACAGGTCGTAGGACCAGCCGGCCAGCCAACTGGCGGCGTCGTGGATGAAGTTGACCAGCTCGTTGCCCTGGTTGGCGTCCAGGAACCAGAGCAGGATCCACAGGACGATCACGAAGGCAAGCACGTCCGCCACCAGAGCGACGGCCCGGCCTGCCTGACTGCTTCCTCGGGTGCGTACTCGCGTGTGTGAGGCCATGCTGCGCGTGTTGCCGCCCGGGCGCGTCGCAAACCCGAACGGGTCCGCCGGGTGGCGGGCCCCCGGAGGCGGGGTGAGGCTGCGGGGGACGTCTGAGTCCCCGGAGGAAACCGTGTCCGTACCCACGACCGTCCGATTCCGTCGCGCCCTCACGGCGGTGGTCCTGTCGACCGCGCTGCTCGCCGGTGCCACCGCCTGCGGCAGCGGTGGCGGTTCCCAGCGGGAGGAGCTGTCCGCCGCTTCGATGGGTGAGCTGGCCGCGCTCGCCGCAGCGGAGCCGGCGGCGGCGGAGGCCGACGAGCGGGCGGCGGTGACGCCCTCGCCGAGCACGTCCGCCGAGAAGCAGAAGTTCGCCAAGACGCGGTTCGTCGCCAATGCGTCGCTCGCGGCGGGTGCCACGTACCAGTGGATCGTCAAGCCGTACCGTGAGGGCAAGTTCAAGAAGGGCGCGAAGGGTCGGACGTTCGCGCTGATCAAGGCGGGTCTGGCGGGCGCGTTCGCGTACAACCGGCTGAAGGCGGCGGCCGACAACGCCCAGGGCGACCCGCTGCTGTCGAAGGCGATGGCCCCGCTGACGGCGGGCATCGAGTCGTTGAAGGACCTCGGCAGCAAGCTGCGCAAGGGGCAGGCGGGCGACGCCGACATCTCGTCCTTCGACGACGTGATCAAGAGCGTGAAGGAAGCCGGTAGGAGCGCGGGTGCCGAGGTGACCGACAAGGTTCCGAGCACGTCCGAGCTCGGTGGCTGAAGCCGGCCCGCTGGGCCGTGGCCGTGGCCGTGGCGGTGGCCGCGGTCCCGGCATCCCTGCGGCCGGGGCGGCCCCGTGGCCGGGGCGGGCGTCACAGCCCCCCGGCCGCGGGGCTGTTTCAATGGGCGGGTGATCGAGTACGTGGTGCTTGCCGGCGGGGTCGTCGGGGTCGGATGGCTGGTGCGGCGCAAGCACAGGGCGCGGCTGGCCGCCGGGCCCGTGCCCGGGATCCCGGGGATGGCGCGGCAGCCGGCGGGTACGGGTCGCTGGCGGCCGGGGCGGGTGTACGCCGACGGGGGCGCGGCCCGCTGGGTTCCCGACCGTGGGGAGGTCGTGGCGCTGCCCGGGGGGCGGGCGACCGGCCTGCGGGCGCCGTCGATGAAGGAGGGGATCTCCATCCATCCCGGCTCGCGGATCGTGACCTGCTGCTACGACGGCGGCGGGAGCATCGAGATCGCCGTGATGCCGCTGGACGTGCGGGAGCTGCTGGAGGCCCTGCCGCAGGCGGGGTAGCCGAGGATCGGCCGTCTCCGGGCTCCAACCTCCTGATTCCGTCCTCCGGTCCGGGGCTGACGGGCTGACGGGGTTCCGGGGCACCGCGGCTCCGGGCGGGTGCCTCAGCCGTTGAGCTCCGCCAGGACGCGCAGGGTGTGCGGGTCCGGGGCCGTGACCAGGAGGTCCGTGACCGGGCCGGCGCGCCACAGGTCCAGCCGTTCCGCGATCCGCTCGCGCGGTCCGATCAGGGAGATCTCGTCGGCGAACGCGTCCGGGACGGCGAGGACCGCCTCCTGCCTGCGGCCCGCGAGGAAGAGCTGCTGGATGCGGTGGGCCTCCTCCGCATAGCCCATGCGGGCCATCAGGTCCGCGTGGAAGTTGCGGGAGGCGTGGCCCATGCCGCCGATGTAGAAGCCGAGCATCGCCTTGACCGGCAGCAGGCCCTCGGAGACGTCGTCGCAGACGTGCGCCCGGGCCATCGGCGCGATCATGAAGTCTTCGGGGAGGTCGGTCAGGGCGGCCCGGTAGACGTCCGTGCGGGTCGGTGACCAGTACAGGGGCAGCCAGCCGTCCGCGATCCGCGTGGTCTGGGCGATGTTCTTGGGGCCTTCGGCGCCCAGGAGGAGCGGCAGGCCGGCGCGCAGCGGGTGGGTGATGGGCTTGAGGGGCTTGCCGACCCCGGTTCCGTCCTCGCCGCGGTACGGGTGGCGGTGGAAGCGGCCGTCGAGGGCGACGGGACCCTCGCGGCGCAGGACCTGGCGGATGACGTCGACGTACTCGCGGGTGGCGGTCAGCGGGCTGGCGGGGAACGGGCGGCCGTACCAGCCCTCGACGACCTGCGGGCCGGACAGGCCCAGGCCCAGCATCATCCGCCCGCCGGAGAGGTGGTCCAGGGTGAGGGCGTGCATGGCGGTGGCGGTGGGGGTGCGGGCGGCCATCTGCGCGATGGCGGTGCCCAGGCGGATCCGGGTGGTGTGCGCGGCGATCCAGGTCAGGGGGGTGAAGGCGTCGGAGCCCCAGGCTTCGGCGGTCCACACCGAGTCGTAGCCGAGGCGCTCGGCCTCGGTGGCGAGGCGCAGGTGGGCCGGGTCGGGGCCGCGACCCCAGTAGCCCAGTGCGAGTCCGAGGCGCATGGCGGGTCCCTCCGGCCGTAACTGACGTTGCGTCAGGCGACTGTAGGGCAACGGCCCCCGGCCCGGAAGGGCGGCGTCCACGCACCGGGCCGCACCGGGGCGCACCGGGCCGGGCCGGCGCGGCTGCTCCGTGCAGGCAGGGCCGAGAACGCGCTTCGCCCCACCGGAGACCGGTGGGGCGAAGCGGTGGGACTGCGGACGCGGGCGCGGATCAGCCGCGCTGGATGCCCGAGGTGTCGTTCAGGATGCCGCGACGGCCGTCCTGCGTCTGCGCGACCAGGGCGGCCGCGCCGCGCTGCTCGACGGCCAGGTACCAGGTGCCCGGGGCGAGTTCGGCGATCTGTGCGGACGAGCCGTCCTCGGCGAAGAGGGGGCGGGCCACCGGCACCGCGAACCAGAACGGGCTGAAGTCCGTCGCCGGGGCGGGCGCTGCGGCCGCGTGGTGGCCGGCGCCCGAGTCCTGCGGGCCGGGTGCCGGAGTCGGCGTGCCCCCGTACGGCGGGACCGGCTGCGGGGTGGAACCGTAGGGCTGCTGCCCGCCCGGGTAGCCGTAGCCGGCACCCGGCTGCGGCTGGCCGCCGTAGGGCTGCGGGGCGGCGGGCCGCGACTCCGGCACCAGCGCACCGGCGAGCGCCGGGAGCTTCGCGCCGAAGAGGGCCACACCGGCCAGAGCCAGGGTGGCGAGGAAGGCGATGACGGCGCCCGCGCCCAGGTCGAGCGTGCTCGGGCAGGTGATCAGCGCCCACAGCGCGGACCAGGCGGACGAGACGGCGAGGACCGTGCCCCACGCCGACATCGGCAGGCCGAGCACCTTGCGGCTCTCCGGCAGGAAGCGGCCCGCGACGAGCAGACCGGCGGCGATGAACCCGAGCAGGAAGACGCTGGGCAGTACCAGGCGGTAGGAGTCGGTGTCCCATGCGCTCGGTAGGTCGCCACCCGTGGTGGAGTAGAAATCGAGGAACGAGGCGATGAACAGCAGCGCCGCTGCTCCGATCACCACGCCGTCGCCTCGAGTGAGGGAGCGGATGTTCACGTCTTAGGTGTCCTTCTCGGTCTCGGTCGTCTCGTGGTGCCGCGGTCGCAGCGCAGTTCGTGCCTGCAGCAGACGGGCGGCACCATGGTACGGATGTATCCCGCAACCGAGAGGATCGGGGCGGCGGGCGCCCCGGCGGGACGCCCGAGAGGGACTACCCGCCCAGGAAGCCGACGATGCCGTCCGCGATGCCCTGAGCCGCCTTCTGCCGCCACTGCGGACTCGTCAGCTGTGCCGCGTCCTTGGCGTCACGCATGTTGCCGCATTCGATGAACACCTTGGGCCGAGTTGACAGGTTCAGCCCGCCCAGATCGTCGCGGACCACCAAGCCGGTACCCCCGCCCAGGTAGTTGGCGGGTGCCGAACCGGTGGTGCGGGCGAAATTCCCGGCGATCCGTTCGCCGAGATCCCGTGAGGGACCGACGATCTTCGTGGTGTCGGCGGCGCCGCTCTTGACCTTGGCCGGGAGGATCACGTGGAAGCCGCGGTTGCCGGCCGAGACGCCGTCGGCGTGGACGGACACGACCGCGTCGGCGTTCGCCTCGTTGCCGATCCGGGCGCGCTCCGTGATGCACGGGCCCCAGGCGCGGTCGCCCGTCTCGTGGGTGAGGACCACCTTCGCCCCCTGGGCCTCCAGGGCGGTCCGCAGGCGCTTCGACACGTCCATGGTGAACTCCGCTTCCATGTAACCGGAGTTGGTGGTCGTGCCGGTGGTGTCGCACTCCTTGCGGTGGGTGCCGACGTCGACCTGCTGGTCGATCTCGCCGGTGTGCCTGAAGTTCCCGGTGTTGTGCCCCGGGTCGACGACCACCGTCTTGCCGGTGAGCGGACCCTTGGCCGGAGCCGGTACGGGCGCCGCCGCGGGTGCGTCCGGGCTGCCGCTCGGCGTGGAGCCCGGCTTCGCGTCCCGCTGGCCCGGCGACAGGGACGAGTGCGAGGCGGGCTGCGGCGCCGCGCCGGACCGGCTCGCGTCCGGCCCGGCCCCGGACAGGGCCTGCGTCAGGACCCAGCCCGCGAGGCAGGCCGGGGCGAGTGCGGCGATCCCGACCACGAGCGTGGAGCGTCGGGTGAACCAGTGCCGGTCCGGATTCGCCGAGGAGCCGGACTCGGGGGGCGGGGGGCTGTCGTCGTAGCGCACGTCCGCGATGCTAGACCGCAGCCCCGCGGCCCGGCCGGTACTGCGCCATCCGGGGGCGTGGTGCGCTTATATGAGCGGTGGTGTCAGATTCCCGGGCCTGTGCGGCGCAGCACGCGCAGCGAGTCGGTGACCGAGACCTCCTCGAAGGCCCCCGAGGCCAGGGCCCGCAGATAGATCCGGTAAGGAGCCTGGCCGCCGTCCGCCGGGTCCGGGAACACGTCGTGGATGACGAGCGTGCCGCCCTCCGCGACGTGCGGGGCCCAGCCCTCGTAGTCGCCGGCGGCGTGCTCGTCGGTGTGGCCGCCGTCGATGAAGACGAAGCCCAGCTTGCCGCCCCACGCCGCCGCGACCTGCGGGGAGCGGCCGACGATCGCGATCACGTGCTCCTCCAGCCCGGCCCCGTGCAGGGTGCGGCGGAAGGTGGGGAGGGTGTCCATCAGGCCGACCTCCGGGTCCACGACCGTCGGGTCGTGGTACTCCCAGCCGGGCTGCTGCTCCTCGCTGCCGCGGTGGTGGTCCACGGTGATCGCGGCCACGCCGGCCTCGCGGGCGGCGTCGGCCAGCAGGATCGTGGAGCGCCCGCAGTACGTGCCGACCTCCAGCAGCGGCAGCCCGAGCGCCCCGGCCGCGGCGGCCGCCTCGTACAGGGCGAGGCCCTCCCGTACGGGCATGAACCCCTTGGCGGCCTCGAAGGCGGCGAGGGTCTCCGGCTTGGGGGTGGCCATGTCGTTCCTCCTGCTGAGCTCCGTGTGGCGGCCCATGCTGCCCTACCGCCGGGTAGGGGTCCATGCCGGGGTCGCCGCGGGTGTGCGGCGGGTCAGCGGCCGAACAGCCGGGACAGCCCGCCGCTCCCGCCCGGCCCCTCGACGCGCCGCTGCTCGCGTACGGCCCGCCGGAATTCCGACCGGGTGTCGGAGACCTCCTGCGCCAGCCACTGCATGCCCGAGAGGAAGGGCAGCCGGTGCAGCAGCAGGTCGCCGAAGGCCGGTCCGGCTCGGCGAATCGGGTCACCGAAAGAGGTGGCGACGGCTACGCTCGGCCACGGCACCGGCAACCGGCTTGGGGGTGACCGTCCATGGTCGGCGTGCGCGATCTCGATCCCAGCGCCTCACCGCTGGACTACTACGGCTCCGAACTGCGCCGCCTGAGAGAGGACGCGGGCCTCAACCAGGCGCAGCTCGGCAGCATCGTCTTCTGCACGGGCTCGCTGATCGGCCAGGTCGAGACCACGCGGAGGGTCCCGACACGGGACTTCTCGGAACGCGTGGACGCGGCGCTCGGCACGGGCGGGGTGTTCTCGCGGCTGGTGGGGCTGGTGCTGCGGAGCCAGCTGCCGACGTGGTTCCAGGCGTATGCGGAGATGGAGGCGCGGGCGTCCTATCTCTCCACCTACCAAGCGCAGTTGGTGGATGGGCTGCTGCAGACGGAGGAGTATGCCCGGGCGGTCTTGGGGGTGTGGAGCGACGATCTCGACGCGAAAGTCGCCGCGCGGATGGAGCGACAGCGCGTACTCGACCGCGAGAACCCGCCACTGATGTGGGTGGTGATGAGCGAGGCCGTGCTGCATCAGGAGATCGGTGGCCGGGACGTCATGCGGAATCAACTCGCCCATTTGTTGGCCCAACAGGGGCGGCAGTGGGTGCAGGTGCAGATCCTGCCCTTCGAGGCGGGCGCCCACGCTGGGCAGCCGGGGTCGTTCAGCCTCCTGCGGTTCGACGACGACCCGGACATTGTCTATACGGAGGACTTTGTCCAGGGTCATATGACGGCCAATCCGCAGGCTCTCAGGGAAGGTTCACTCCGTTACGATCATTTGCAGGCTGCCGCCCTCTCGCTGGAGGAATCGGCGGTCCGGATCGCCCGCGTAATGGAGGAACGTTATGGAGCTCATCCAGAACCTGCCGGGCGCACGGTGGCGTAAGTCCTCGTACAGCTCCGACACCGGCGGACAATGTGTCGAGTGTGCCCCGCTCGGAGCCCTGGCCTGGCGCAAGTCCTCGTACAGCGGCGACACCGGCGGCAATTGCGTCGAGGTCGCAGCCCAGCCGTGCCTCGTCGCCGTGCGGGATTCCAAGGTCCCCGAGGGGCCCGTCTTCACCGTCCGCCCCGCCGCTTTCGAGGCGTTCGTGAGGGCCGTCTCTGTGTGATCCGCCCTCTACTCGGGGCGAGGAAGCGGGGGACATGGAGCAGGTGCAGCCGTTCCAGGCCGTCGGCGTGCTCGGGCAGGGCGGGACGGGGCGGGTGCATTTCCAGTCGGAGGCCGCCGGTCAGCGCGAGGCACCCCGCATCGGGTTCGGCACCGAGGCCTCCTGGGGGTCGGCCACTGCCGACTGGACCTGCGTCCTCGCCGTGCGGGAGGGCAACCTCTCGGTCTGGTTGGGCCTCCGGGCGAAGCCGTACACCAGGGGTGCCTGCGAGACGCGGGCGAAGGACGCCGCCCGCGCCGCCCTGAAGGCCGCCCGGCGAAGCTGACCCGCGCGGCCGCGGCCCGCCCCCTCCGGGCGGCCGGCGCTGCTTTGCGGACGCTCCCTAGCGGGAGGGCGGGCCCAGGCGGCGGCCGTTGCTCGTGCCGCACGCCAGGCAGACCATCCAGTCGCCGAGCAGGCCGTCCTCCCGCAGGTGCGGCTCGGAGGCGACGTTCGACTCCTCCTCGCCGCAGAACATGCAGTCACCGTCCTCGCCCTCCAGGCGCCGCATGGGGGCGGGTGGTGTGCCCGTGCGGTGCTCGCAGCCGAGCCAGCCGCACCCAGGGCATTCCCACCACGCCTCGGGGCGCCGCGCCGGTGCCGCTCCGCCCCAGCGGTTGCGGCGGAGCGCGACCGTGAAGGGCGTCAGTGTGCGCCCGCAGCGCGGGCAGTCGGGGGTGGTCATGCGGACCTTCCTTTCCGGGGTGGAACCTCTCCCCATGGTCTGCCCAGGGGTCGCGGGCGGGGACCCCGCACCCTGCTGGGCGGTGGACGCGAAGAACGCCTGCATCTGACCTTCCGTCAGATTGCAACGTGTTCTAGTCTGCCGCGCATGGGCATCGGAATCACGCAGGAGCAGCGGGAGTTGGCCGAGGCGATGCGCGGCTGGGTGGCGCGGGTCGTGCCTCCCGAAGAGGTGCGCAAGCTGCTCGACTCCCCGCCGCGGACCGGGGTGCGACCCGGCTACTGGGACGCTCTGGCGGAGTCCGGGCTCCTGGAGCCGCACCTGGAGGGCGGGACCCTGCTCGACCTGGCCGTCGTCGTCGAGGAGGCCGCCCGGGCCGCCCTGCCGGGCGCGTACCTGCCGAGCGCGCTGGCCTCCGTACTGCTCGACCGGGCCGGGGCCGATCCCCTTGCCGGCCGGGTCGGGGCGGTCGCGCTGGAGCCGGGGAGCCTGACCGCCACGGTCACCGAGGGCGGCGGGCACCTGCTCGACGGGCTCGCACCGCCGGTGCTCGGCGCCGGCGAGGCCGATCTGGTGCTGCTCGCCGCGGAGACCGCGCACGGGCCCCGCTGGTTCGCCGTGGACGCCGCCTCGCTGGACATCCGTACGCACGACAGTGCGGATCCGACCCGGCCCACCGCCGAGGTGCGGGCCCGCGGTGCGGTCGTCCCCGCCGGGCGGCTGTTGGAGCTGGACCCGGCACTGGTCCGCGACCTCGCCTGCACGCTGTTCGCCGCCGACGCGTGCGGCACCGCCGCCTGGGCCCTGCACACGGCCGCCGAGTACGCCAAGGTGCGCGAGCAGTTCGGTCGGCCCATCGGGCGGTTCCAGGGCGTCAAGCACCTGTGCGCCGACATGCTCGTGCGGCTGGAGCAGGCCCGCGCGCTGGCCTGGGACGCAGCCGGCGCCATGGACGAGCCCGCCGAGGTGCGCTCGCTGGTCGCGGCCCTCGCCGCCGGGACCGCCCTGGACACCGCGTACTCCTGCGCCAAGGACTGCATCCAGATCCTCGGCGGGATCGGATTCACCTGGGAGCACGATGCCCACATCCATCTGCGGCGGGCCGTCGTCGCCCGCCAGCTGCTCGGGCCCGGCGACGGGCACCGGGTACGGGCCGTGCGGTGCGCGGCGGGCGGCGCCCGGCGGGAGCTGCGCCTTGAGCTGCCCGACGAGGCCGAGGCGTACCGCGCGAAGGCCCGCGCCGCCGTCGAGGGCGCGCGCGGCCTCGACCCGGCCGCCGCCCGGCGGGTCCTGGCCCCCACCGGCTACGCGGCGCCCTACCTGCCGCCGCCCTACGGCCTGGGCGCCGGACCCGTGGAGCAGATCGTCGTCCAGCAGGAGCTCGCGGCCGCCGGGGTCAAGGTCTCCGACCTCGGCATCGCCACCTGGATCGTGCCCTCCCTGCTGGCCTACGGGACGCAGGCGCAGCGCGACGCCTACGCACTCCCCACCCTGCGCGGGGAGATCAGCTGGTGCCAGCTCTTCTCCGAGCCGGGCGCCGGCTCCGACCTGGCCTCGCTGCGGACCCGGGCGGACCGGCGGGAGGACGGCTCCTGGCTGGTCAACGGGCAGAAGGTGTGGACGAGTTCCGCGCACAGCGCCGACTTCGGGATCCTGCTGGCGCGCACCGACCCGGCGGCGCCCAGGCACAAGGGGCTCGGGTACTTCGTCGTCGACATGAAGAACACCCCCGGGATCGACGTCCGGCCGCTGAAGGAGATCACCGGCGAGGCCCTCTTCAACGAGGTCTACCTCGACGACGTCGAACTCCCGGCGGACGCCCTGGTCGGCGCGGCCGACGACGGCTGGAAGGTGGCCCGCAACACCCTCGGCAACGAACGGGTGCACATGGCCGACCAGATGACCTTCGACACCGGACTGGAGGCGCTCCTCGCGCGCGCCGCCGACCTCGACGGCGCGCAGCGGGCCCGCCTCGGCGCGCTGGCCGCCGAGGCGCACGCCCTGGCCTGCATCGGGCTGCGCACCACGCTCCAGCAGGTGTCGGGGCTGGAGCCGGGCGCGGGCGCCTCCGTGCGCAAACTCGTCCAGACCCCGCACCAGCAGCGGACCGCCGAGTTGGCGCTCGAACTGCTCGGGCCGGCGGGCGCGGTGCAGGAGGGGGCGGGGGAGCGGGCGGTGCACGCCATGCTCATGTCCCGCTGCCTGACCATCGCCGGGGGCACCACGCAGGTCCAGCTCAACGTCGTCGCCGAGCGGATTCTCGGCCTTCCGAGGGACTGAAGGGACACCAGGGGCATGAAGTCGTACATCGTGGGCGTCGGCATGACGAAGTTCGAGAAGCCCGAGTCGCGGGACCGGCAGTACTGGGACATGGCGAAGGAGGCCGGGACCGCGGCGCTCGCGGACGCGGGCGTGGACTACGGGCTGGTGCAGCAGGTGCCGGTGGGCTACTGCTTCCAGGCCTCCACCGCCGGCCAGCGCGCGGCGTACGAGCTGGGGCTGAGCGGGGTGCCGGTCTACAACGTCAACAACAACTGCGCGACGGGATCGACGGCGCTGATGATGGCGCGGCAGTTCGTGGAGGGCGGACTGAGCGACTGCGTGCTGGCGCTGGGCTTCGAGAAGATGAAGCGGGGCGCGCTGGGCGGGGGCGCTGACGGAGGGGACTTCAAGACGTCGCCGGTGGCCCGGCACTACGCGATCATGGCGGCGGGCCACGGCTTCGAGATGTCTCCGCCCACGGCGCAGATCTTCGGCAACGCGGCGCGCGAGCACATGGAGCGGTACGGGACCACGCCCGCGCAGCTCGCGGCGGTCGGCGCGAAGAACCACCGGCACTCGGCGGACAACCCGAACGCGCAGTTCCAGGACGTGTACTCGGTCGAGGAGATCCTGGCGGCGAAGGAGATCCACGCACCGCTGACGAAACTCCAGTGCTCCCCGACCTCGGACGGGGCGGCGGCGGCCCTGGTGGTGTCCGAGCGGTTCCTGGTGGCGCACGGGCTGCACGACAAGGCGGTGGAGATCGTCGGACAGGCCATGACGACGGACACGGAGGAGTCGTTCGCGTCGGGCTCCTGCATCGACGTGGTCGGCAAGCCGATGAGCGCGGCGGCGGCCCGGCAGGCGTACGAGGCGTCCGGGCTCGGCATCGAGGACGTGGACGTGGTGGAGCTGCACGACTGCTTCTCGATCAACGAGCTGCTGACGTACGAGGCGCTGGGCATGTGCGAGGACGGGGCCGCGGGCAAGCTGGTGGAGAGCGGGGCCACGACGTACGGGGGGCGGTGGGTGGTGAATCCCTCGGGCGGGCTCATCTCCAAGGGCCACCCGCTGGGCGCGACGGGGCTGGCGCAGGCGGCGGAACTGGTCTGGCAGCTGCGGGGCGAGGCGGGTGCGCGGCAGGTCGCGGGCGCACGCGTCGGCCTGGCCCACAACATCGGCCTGGGCGGGGCGGCGGTCGTCACGCTGCTGCGCCGCTGACCGCGCCCCCACCGCCCCGCCGCAGCCGCACCCCGGGGCCCGGCCTCGGACACCCCGTTGCCCCCAGACCGACGGGACCCGGCCCCCGGACCAGGCTCCGGGCACTCAACCGGGGATGTGCCACACCGCCACCAGCTGGGCACCCTCCGTCGCGGTGCCCTCCCGGAGGGCGAACGGAGCGTCCGGGCCGGCGAGCGCGAACAGGGCGGCCCGGAGCTCGGCGGCGGGGAGCGGCGGCGTACCGGGTTCGGGGTGCCGGGTGCCGGTCAGTCGGTCGAAGAGGCCCATCGGGCAAGCCTACGAAATCCCCTTCCCGGCCCAGGACTTCCGTGCAGCCGGTTTCAGTTCGCAGCGGCCGTCGGTGCACTGCCTGCGGAGGCGGCCCCGGGAGACGGTCTCGGCCAGCCCGATCGCCCAGCACATCGGGCAGCCGCGCAGCGCGACCAGCCCGACCGGCGCGAGGAGCAGGGTGGCCGGGCCGAAGACCGGGATGAGGGCGAAGGCCGCGATCAGCGCGCCGAAGCCCACTGCGCCCCGCGCCAGGTGCCGCGGCACGGACGCGCTCGCGAAGCCGGATCCGGAGGATCGGGAGGATCGGGAGGATCGGGAGGGAGTCGCGGTGTCAGTGGTGGGCACGGGTGTCCCCCAGGGTGTGCTGGAGTGCCGCACGGGCGCGGTGGAGTCGCGACTTCATCGCGGCGGTGCTCAAGCCCAGGGCCTCGGCGGCGGTCCGCCCGCTGTGCCCCTGGACGTCCCGCATGATCAGCACGCTCCGTTGGTCCGCCGGCAGCGCGGCGATGGCCTCCGCCACCCGTCCCGCCTCCAGGCGCCGCAGCACCTCGTCCTCGGCGGACATGACGGCCGTGTCCGGCAGCGGCGGGCGCTCCCTCGGCATCAGCCGGGCGCGGCGCAGGCACTCGTTGCGCACGATGCGGAACATCCACGACGCCAGCGCCCCGGAAGCCCTGAGCAAGCCGACCCTGCGGTACAGGATGATCAGCGCTTCCTGGGCCGCGTCCTCGGCGTCCTCGCGCGATGCGCACAAGGAGTGCGCGAAGCGGCGTACGTTCGGATGCGACCCGGCGACCAGCGCAGTGAGCGAATCGAGGTCACCGGCCTGCGCGGCGACCACCAGCGCCTCGCCCGGCCAGTCGGTACGGTCAGCCACGGGCCCGGCCCCGCTTGCGCAGAACGGCGACGGTGCACGCGCAGAGCAGGGCGGCCGCGCCGGCGACGGCGAGAGCAGTGATCACGACAACCTCCAGGTCAGGTGCCGACCTCGGCGTCGGCGACATACACAAGAGGCATGGGCACGTCGAAAGGATTCACCCCAGGGCCGGATCGATCACCGTCTCGCCCGTCGAGGCCCGGCGGATCGCCTCCGCCAGGGCCTCCACCCGGTCGTCCCGCAGGACCAGCCCCGCCGCGCCGGCGGCGAGCGCGGCCTCCCGCAGGCCCGGGCGCGCCGAGCCCGTCAGGACCAGGATCCGGCACTCCGGATCGTCCTCCAGCAGGGCGGTCACCGCCGCGAGATCCTCCACCAGAGCCACCTCGGGGCGGGCCGCCGCGTCCCGTACGACGTCGATGTCCGGCTGGAGGCCGAGCTGGAGCGCCAGAGCCGGATTGTGCGGTTCCAGGAGGACCCGCAGGGTGCGGGTCCGGCGGTGTTCCACGGGCATTTCGTCCACCTGCAAAGCCTATCTGACGGGCAGTCAAGAGTCTTCCCAAGTGCCGGGGCGTGCGTTATACATTCCCTCACCGGCCGAGCCTAGAACGCGTTCTAGAACCGGTCGCCCCGCAAACGACCTCGGTGCGGCCGACGGTGCGGACGGCCGCGCCGAGGTCTTCCAGGGCAGCGATTTTCCCGCCACACCGACGACAGGGAGCCGCATCCTCATGCCGATCGACGCCGCCAGGGCACTCGCCGCAGACCCCCGTCAGGGGGACATCGGCTGGGACCACAAGGACATCCAGCTCTACCACCTCGGCCTCGGCGCGGGCCTGCCGGCCACCGACCCGGAGGAGCTGCGCTACACCCTCGAATCCAAGCTCCACGTCCTGCCCAGCTTCGCGACCGTCGCCGGAGCCGGCATGGCCATGCTCGGCGGCCTCGCCGCCCCCGGCATCGAGGTCGACCTCGCCCACGTCCTGCACGGCGGCCACTCCATCGAGCTGCACCGGCCCATTCCCGTCACGGGGCGGGCCACCTCCAGCTCCAAGGTCGCCGCCGTCTACGACAAGGGCAAGGCGGCCGTGATCGTGCTGCGCTCCGAGGTCGCCGACGCCGACGGACCGCTGTGGACCAGTGACGCGCAGATCTTCGTACGCGGAGAGGGCGGCTTCGGCGGCGAGCGCGGGCCCTCCGTCAAGGGGGAGCTGCCCGGGCGGGACCCCGACCGGGTCGAGGAGCGGCACGTCCGCGAGGACCAGGGCCTGCTCTACCGCCTCTCCGGCGACTGGAACCCCCTGCACGCCGATCCCGAGTTCGCCAAGCTCGCCGGCTTCGACAGGCCGATCCTGCACGGCCTGTGCTCGTACGGCATGACCCTCAAGGCCGTCGTCGACACGGCCCTCGGCGGGGACGTCTCCCGGGTCCGCACCTACCGCACGCGCTTCGCCGGGATCGTCTTCCCGGGCGAGACGCTGCGCATCCGGATGTGGCAGGAGACCGGCCGCGTCCTGGTGTCGGTGACCGCCGTCGAACGGGACGACGCGCCGGTCCTCGCCGACACCGTCGTCGAACACTCGTAGCACCCACTAAGGAGCCGCACCGTGCGCGCAGCACTGCAGAGCGAGATCGGCCAGGACAAGCTGGAAGTCGTCGACGACATGGAAGCCGTGGGCTTCGGCCCCGGCAAGGTCAGGATCCGGGTCAGGGCCACCGGCCTGTGCCACTCGGACCTGTCCGCCATGAGCGGTGTCCTGCCGCAGCCCGCCCCCTTCGTCCCGGGTCACGAGGGATCCGGCGTGATCACCGACGTCGGCGACGGTGTCACCGGCCACGCGATCGGCGACCGCGTCCTCGTCTGCTGGCTGCCGCCCTGCGGTCACTGTCCCTCCTGCAGGCGCGGCCAGGGCCACCTGTGCCTGGAGGCGTTCGGGAACGTCGCCACCCCCAACTTCAAGCGGGCCGCGGGCGACGTCTTCGGCTTCGCCGGCACCGGCACCTTCTCCGAAGAGATGGTGGTCCCCGCCGCCTGCGCGATCCCGATCCCCGACGACCTCCCCTTCGACATCGCGGCACTGATCGGCTGTGGCGTCACCACCGGCCTCGGAGCGGCCGTCAACACCGCCAGGGTGGAGGCCGGCTCCTGCGTCGCCGTCATCGGCTGCGGCGGCGTCGGCATATCCGTCATCCAGGGAGCCAAGGTGCAGGGCGCCGCCCAGATCATCGCCGTGGACCCGGTCGAGTCCCGCCGCGAGGCGGCCCTGCGCTTCGGAGCCACCGAGGCGGTCGCCCCGGAGGAGTTCGCCGACGCCAGGCACCGGATCACCGCCGGCGAGGGCTTCGACTACGTCTTCGAGGTCGTCGGCAAGTCCGCGACGGTGCAGAAGGCGTACGAGATGACACGGCGCGGCGGGTCGGTCGTCGTGGTCGGGGCCGGCGCCCTCGACGACGACTTCCGGATCAACATGTTCTCGCTCTTCTTCGACGAGAAGAAGATCCTGCCGTCGATGTACGGCGGCGGTGACGTGCTGCGCTCCTACGAGCGCACCATCTCCCTGTGGCGGGCCGGCCGCATCGACCTGGCCAACCTGATCACGCACCGGGTGAGCCTGGCGGAGGTCAACGACGCCCTGGACCAGATGCGCACCGGCGTCGCCCTGCGCACCTGTATCGAACTCTGACCCGGCCGCCGGCCCTTCCCGGCCGCCCCGATCACCGACCCGTTCTGCAGGTCCGTTCCGCCGATCCGATCTCCGAGGGGAACCGTACGGATGTCACTGCCACTTGAGGGACTCTCCGCCATCGTCACGGGGGCGGGCCGCGGGCTCGGCCGGGCCGAGGCGATCGAGCTCGCGCGGCTGGGTGCGAGCGTGGTCGTCAACGACTTCGGCCAGCCCGGCCGGGACGGCTCGGGGGAGGCCTCGGCCGCCCCGGCCCAGGAGGTGGCCGAGGAGATCCGCGCCGCGGGCGGGCGGGCCGTCGCCCATCTCGGCGACGTGGCCGACTTCGAGCAGGCCCGTGAGCTGGTCGAGCTGGCCGTCGACCGCTACGGGAAGCTCGACATCCTGGTCAACAACGCGGGCATCCTGCGCGACCGGATGGTCTTCTCGATGTCGGAGGAGGAATGGGACGCGGTGATCCGGGTCCACCTCAAGGGCCACTTCAACACCACCCGCTTCGCGTCCGCCCACTGGCGCGAACGGTCCAAGGCGGCCGGCGGCCCGGTCTACGGCCGGATCGTCAACACCTCCTCCGAGGCCTTCCTCGGCGGCTCGGCCGGCCAGCCGAACTACGCCGCGGCCAAGGGCGGCATCGTGGGGCTGACGACCTCGACCGCCCTGGCCCTGGCCAAGTACGGGGTGACGGCCAACGCCATCTGCCCGCGTGCCCGCACCCGTATGACGGAGGACGTCTTCGCCGGCTTCGAGGTCCCCGAGGACGGCACGCTGGACGCCCTCGCCCCCGAGCACGTGGCCCCGCTCGTCGGCTACCTGGCCTCACCCGCCTCCGCCAGGGCCAACGGGCAGCTCTTCGTCGTGCACGGCGGCATCGTCGTCGTCATGGAACGCCCCAGGGTGGCGGCGAAGTTCGACACGGGCAAGGAGTCCTTCTCCTACGAGGAGCTCGACCAGGCCCTCACCCCGTACTACGACTCCCGCCCGGCGAACGAGACCTTCGCCGCGCCGGAGGTCCTCGGCCTCAGGCACGGCTGAGCCGCCGCCGAACTTGCCGCCTACTGCCGCCCCGCCAGGGGGGCCTGCTGGAGCGGGACCGGGCGGGGCGACGGCGGGGGCTGCCGGTCCGGGCGGACCGGCGGGGGAGGGGAGGCGGGAAGGCTCATCCCGACGATCCCGCAGGGCGCCTCCGCTGTCGTGCACGGCAGGTGCAGGCGGCCCTGCGGGCTCCACATCCCCGCCCCGCCCAGCCACCCCGTCGGGGCGGCCAGCCGGAAGACACGCCGGTCGGCGGGACGCCACAGGCCGATGTCCCCCTCGGGCAGCCACAGCGCCACCCCGCAGCTCTCCGGCATCAGGGCCTGGCCGGGCTGGAGCGCGAAGGGCAGTGCTTCCCCGAGCCGCAGACACTCCGGGAAGCGGACGGGGCGGGAGCTGCCCAGCACCCCCCAGCCCAGGCGCGGTTCGCCCGGGGCGTCGGAGCGGATCAGCAGCAGCCCGCTGTCGGGCTCGGCCCGCAGCAGCCGGTCGTCGCTGTCCTCGGTGATCTGGAGCAGCGGTGAGACCTCTCCGTCACGTCCCAGGTCCACGGCGACGGCTTTGACGGTGCCGTCCAGCTCGCGGTCCAGCGCCAGCAGCCGGCCCGTCCGGTCGAGCCACACGCCACCCGAGCAGCGTCCCGGGATCCGGGCCACCGGCTGCGGCCCGAACGCGCACCCGGCCACCTGCCACAGCGTGGTCACGGTGTCCGACGCGGCCACGGCGAAGGCACTGGAGCCGTCCGGGGCCGGCGGGAGCAGGAAGACCCGTACGCCCTCCTCCGCGTCCACCCCGCCCAGCCGGAGCTCCCCGGTGCGCGGCCCGGCCGCGGCGCCCGTCGGGTAGAGCAGGGAGAAGGCGTGGCGGTCCGCGACCCGCCGGTGGATCAGCACGCGCCCGTCGGACAGCGGGAGGAGCCCGCTGTCGGCCTCCTCGGGCTGGGCGAGGGGCAGCGGCACCGCGTACGGCTCGGGACCGGCCAGGGTCCAGCGTTCCGCGTAGCGCGCCTCGCCCTCTCCGGCGAGCCGGGCGGCGTACGACCCGTCCGCGGAGATCGCGAACGGGGCCGTGGTCGTCATCTCGATGGCACAGACAGTCATCCGGGCCGTCACCTCCGGTGAGGAAGCTAGTTTTCGGGATTCCTGCCGAACAACACGACCAAGGCGGCTTCACACGTAAGGGTGTCCGGGCGGCGATTCGTCGGTGAGGGGCGGCGCGATTGTGCTGTCCGACATCGAAAGGCAGGCACCGCGGCCGTCCGGCGGGCAGCTCCACCAGGACCGGCGCTGACCGGGCCGGGCGCCACGGACGGTAGCCTTGGCCCGTGCCCCGTCTCTCTGAAGTCATCGCCGCGCTGGACGCTCTCTGGCCCCCCTCGCGGGCCGAGCAGTGGGACGCGGTCGGAACCGTATGCGGCGAACCCGAAGCCGAGGTCACCCGGGTCCTGTTCGCGGTGGACCCCGTCCAGGAGATCGCCGACGAAGCCGTGGAGCTGGGGGCCGACCTGATCGTCACCCACCACCCCCTGTACCTGCGCGGTACCACCACGGTCGAGGCCGGCACCTTCAAGGGCCGCGTCGTGCACACGCTGATCAAGAACGACATCGCGCTGCACGTCGCCCACACCAACGCCGACACCGCCGACCCGGGCGTCTCCGACGCCCTCGCCGGCGCCCTGGACCTGCGGATCACCGGTCCGCTGGTGCCGGACCCGACCGACCCGGAGGGCCGCCGAGGCCTCGGCCGGATCTGCGAGCTGGACCGCCCCGAGCCCCTGCGCGAGTTCGCCGCCCGCTGCGCCGCGTGGCTGCCGCCGACCGCCCAGGGCATCCGGGTCGCCGGCGACCCGGACGCCATGATCCGGCGCGTCGCCGTCAGCGGCGGCTCCGGCGACAGCCTCCTCGCCGAGGTCCGCGCCGCCGGCGTGGACGCCTTCGTGACCGCCGACCTGCGTCACCACCCGGTGTCCGAGGCCCGCGAGCAGAGCCCGCTGGCCCTCGTCGACGCCGCTCACTGGGCCACCGAGTGGCCCTGGTGCGAGCAGGCCGCCGCGCAGCTCGACGCGATCTCCGAGCGCCACGGCTGGGGTCTGCGCACCCACGTCTCGCGCACGGTCACCGACCCGTGGACGGCGCACGCGCCGTCCGTCGTCTCTTCAACTCCCTCATCTATCTCAGGAGCCCCCAACTGAACGCCGAGCCCGCCGACCAGATCCGACTTCTCGATGTCCAGGCGCTGGACGTCCGGCTGTCTCAGCTCGCCCACAAGCGCACGTCGCTGCCCGAGCACGCCGAGCTCGACACGCTCACCAAGGACCTGACGCAGCAGCGCGACCTGCTGGTCGCCGCCCAGACCCAGGCGAGCGACACGGCACGCGAGCAGACCAAGGCGGAGCAGGACGTCGACCAGGTGCGCCAGCGCGCGGTCCGCGACCAGCAGCGGCTGGACTCCGGCGTGGGCATCTCGGCCCGGGACCTGGCGAACCTGCAGAGCGAGGTCGTCTCCCTCGCCAAGCGCCAGGGCGACCTGGAGGACGTGGTCCTGGAGGTCATGGAGCGGCTGGAGGCCGCGCAGGAGCGCGTCTCCGAGCTCACCGGACGGGTCTCCGCGCTGGAGGCCAAGGTGGCCGACGCCACCGCCCGCCGTGACGCGGCCACCGCCGAGATCGACACCGAGGCCGCCAAGGTCACCAAGGACCGCGAGGTGATCGTCACCTCGATGCCGGGCGACCTGATGGCCCTGTACGAGAAGATCCGCGTCAAGCAGGGCGGGGTGGGCGCCGCGCGCCTCTACCAGCGCCGCTGCGAAGGCTGCCGGCTGGAGCTCGACATGGCCGAGGTCAACGAGATCAAGGCCGCGGCCCGCGACCAGGTCGTCCGGCACGAGAACTGCGGCCGCATCCTGGTCCGTACGGCCGACTCGGGCATCTGATGCCGCGTTTCGTCGTCGAGGCCGACGGCGGGTCCCGGGGCAACCCGGGGCCGGCCGGCTACGGCGCCGTCGTCCTCGACCCGGCCTCGGGCGAGACGCTGGCCGAGCGCGCCGAGTTCATCGGCGTCGCGACGAACAACGTGGCGGAGTACAAGGGCCTGATCGCCGGGCTCACGGCCGCCCGTGACCTCGCGTCCGACGCGGTGGTCCTGGTCCGGATGGACTCCAAACTCGTCGTCGAGCAGATGTCGGGCCGCTGGAAGATCAAGCACCCGGACATGAAGCCGCTCGCGGCCGAGGCCGCGCGGATCCTGCCCCGCGCGCAGGTGACGTACGAGTGGATCCCGCGCGAGCGGAACAAGCACGCGGACCGGCTCGCCAACGAGGCGATGGACGCGGGCAATCGCGGCGGGCAGTGGGAGCCGTCGGCCTCCTCCGCCGCCCTCGACGCGTCCGCCGCCCGGTCCCTGGCCACCCCGCCGCCGTCCGGCCCGCCCGGGGACGCCGCCGCGGGCGCCGCAGCGGCGCGCGCCGCCCTGGCGGCCTCCCGGGGCGGCACGGACACCGCCGCCGCGCCCGCTTCCTCCTCTGTGCCGGTCGCCGTGTCGGCGCCCGCGGAGGCCGGCGCCGACACGGGCGGACCGCTCGTCGCGACGGCACCGCCCGCCGCCGCGCCCGCGGGCGGCCAGGGCTGGGCGCCCGACACGGGCGCCCCGGCCACCTTCGTGCTGCTGCGCCACGGCGAGACCGCGCTCACCCCCCAGAAGCGGTTCTCCGGAAGCGGGGGGAGCGACCCCGAGCTGTCCCCGGCCGGCCGTCGCCAGGCGGCGGCCGTCGCGGAGGCGCTTGCCGCCCGTGGCACCGTGCAGGCGGTCGTCAGCTCCCCGCTGCTCCGCTGCCGCGAGACCGCCCGGGCCGTCGCCGACCGCCTCGGACTCGACGTGAGCGTCGAACAGGGCCTGCGCGAGGTGGACTTCGGTGCCTGGGAGGGCCTGACCTTCGCCGAGGTGCAGGAACGCTTCCCGGAGGACCTCCAGGCCTGGCTGGACTCCCCGAAGGCCGCCCCCACCGGCGGCGGGGAGAGCTTCGCGGCCGCCGCCCGCAGGATCTCGGCCACCCGTGACCGGCTGCTGGCCGCCCACGCGGGGCGGACCGTCCTGCTGGTCACCCATGTGACCCCGGTCAAAACCCTGGTCCGCCTGGCCCTCGGGGCACCGCCGGAGTCGCTGTTCCGGATGGAGCTCTCGGCGGCCTCCCTCTCGGCGGTGGCCTACTACGCCGACGGCAACGCCTCGGTCCGCCTGCTGAACGACACCTCGCACCTGCGGTAGGCCCGGCCGACGGATCCCGCCCCGCCGGGCCCCCGGCCGGGCCGGATCCTTGCGGTGCGGGTGGTGCGGGTGGTGCGGGTGGTGCGGGTGGTGCGGGTGGTGCGGGTGGTGAAGGCGGTGCGCGGTGCCACCGAGGAGACATTCCGGCGGGGCACCGCCGGAACCTGGCGGGTGCCGTCCCACGGCAGCCGGCAACCCCGGCGGGAGCCGAAGGGTGCGGGTCGAGAACCGCGTCCCCGAACGGGAGCGGAAGCGGCAGACGAGCCGGCCTGTACGCCGGGTTCTGTCGCCCGGAGACCTCGCGGTCGCCGGGGAGACGGCCATCCATCTAGGACCGGCGTTGCCGCCGGCCTCGTGCGGTCTACCCGCGAACTCGGGCGGGCAGCCCTCAAGCGTTCGCGCAGACCCGTCCGGGGACGGATCCTCTTGACCTTGCTCCAGGTGGGGTTTACCTAGCCGCCTGGGTCACCCCAGGCGCTGGTGGTCTCTTACACCACCGTTTCACCCTTACCGGGGGCCGAAGCCCCTGGCGGTCTGTTTTCTGTGGCACTGTCCCGCGGGTCACCCCGGGTGGGCGTTACCCACCACCCTGCCCTGTGGAGCCCGGACGTTCCTCGGCGGGATCCGAAGATCCCGACGCGGCCGCCCGGCCGACTCGTCTGCCGTGGCGACCATGGTACCGGCTGTGTCATCGCCGCTTGACCTTGCCGCGACGGCAAGGTTTCTACTGGGGTCATGCGGATCGGAGAGATCGCCGCGGTCGTCGGGGTCACCACCCGGGCGATCCGGCACTACCACCATGTCGGGCTGCTCCCGGAACCGGAGCGGCGCCCCAATGGCTACCGGGCCTACACCGTCCGGGACGCCGTCCTGCTGGCCCGCGTACGGCGGCTCACCGAGCTCGGCCTCAGCCTCGACGAGGTGCGCGACGTCCTCGCGGACGACGCCGGGCGCGACCTGGCGGACGTCCTGGAGGAGCTCGACGCCGACCTCGCCCGGCAGGAGTCCGAGATCAAGGAGCGGCGGCGACGGCTCGCGGTGCTCCTGGCCGCCCGGCCGGGGGAGGGCGAGCCGATGTCGCCCGCGCTCGCCGGGCTGCTGGCGAAGGCGCCGCGCACGACCTCGCCGTCCGCGGCGAAGGACCGCGAACACCTGACGCTCCTCGACGCGTCGGGCGCGGGCGGCGAGGAGGTCTACGCCGCGCTCGGACCGCTGGCCGCCGACCCCGGGGTGCTCGCCCTGTACGAGCGGCTGGACGAACTCGCCGACGCCTGCGCGGACGACCCGCGGATCCCGGGCCTGGCCGCGGAGCTGGTGGCCGTGGTCCCCGACGAGGTGTTCGCCGCGATCCCCCGGAACGGGGCGGTCGTGGCCGGGTTCCAGGAGGCGCTGCTCGCCGAGTACGCGCCCGCGCAGGCGGAGGTCGTCCGCCGCGTCATGCAGGCCTTCATCGAGCGGGGGCGCCGATGATCCGCGCCGCACGGGCGGCGCGGATCGCGGCGGCCGCTGTCCTGCCGGCCGAGCTGGTGCTCGTGGTGTGCCGGGCGGCCGGGGTGCGGCTGCCCACGCCGGCCCTGGCCGCGGCCGGAGCCGGCGTGTTCGCGATGCTCCTGCTCCAGATAGGGGTGCTGCGCGGGCTGTACGCCGCCGCCCGGGCCGCCGGCGGGGAACCCCGGGCCGCCCTGCGGACGGCGGTCCGGGCCATGGTCCCGGTCCAGGTGCGGCGGCTGCTGCGGCACGAGCTGCGCGCCGGAGCCTCCCTCGGCCGGTGGGTCCTGCGCAGGAAGCACGGGGTGCGGCACGGCGACCTCGCCGCCGCGTACACCGGGCCGCAGACGGCCATGATGTACGGGATGGTCTTCGTGTCGGTGGTCGAGACCGTGGCGCTGGCCCTCCTCATCCCCTGGCCGGCGGTCCACCGGGCGGTGCTCGTGCTGGACGTGTACGGGATCGTGCTGGTGATCGCCCTGCACGCCGCCTGCGTCACCCGGCCGCACGTGGTCGGTGCCGACGGCTCGTTGCGGATCCGCTACGGCGCCCTCTTCGACCTCGTCGTCCCGCCGGACGCGGTGGCCTCGGTACGGGTGGAGCGCCGCTATCCGGAGGGGCGGCTGGTCACGGTCTCCGACGACGGGGTGCTCGACCTCATCGTCGGCAGTCAGACCACGGTGACCCTGGAGCTGAGCCGCCCGCTCGCCTTCACCCGCCCGCTCGGCGCCCGCGGATCGGCCACCACCGTCCGCTTCCACGCGGACGACCCCGGCACCCTGGTCTCGGCCCTGCGCCGGCCGGCATAGGGCGGGGCGGGACCGGCGGGCGTCTACCCTGGCCGGGGGGCCGCACCCCCTGTGCCGTGCCGTACTGAAGGAGAACCACCGTGCTCGTGCTGCTGCCGCCCTCCGAGGGAAAGGCCGCCGGAGGCTCCGGCGCACCGCTGGAGCCGCAGGAGCTGTCGCTGCCGGGTCTGGCGCAGGCCCGGGCGGCGGTGCTGGCGGAGCTCGTCGACCTGTGCTCGGGCGACGAGCTGAAGGCCCGTGAGGTGCTGGGCCTGAGCGAGGGCCTGCGGGGCGAGGTCGCGAAGAACGCGGAGCTGCGCTCGGCGGCGGCCCGCCCGGCGGGGGAGGTCTACACCGGCGTGCTCTACGACGCGCTGGGCCTGGCCGACCTGCCGGCGCCGGCGCGGGCGATGGCCGAGGACACGCTGCTCGTCTTCTCCGGGCTGTGGGGCGCGGTGCGCGTCACCGACCGCATCCCCTCCTACCGCTGCTCGATGGGCGTGAAGCTCCCGGGGCTGGGGGCGCTCGGCGCGTACTGGCGCGCGCCGATGGCGGAGGTGCTGCCCGCCGCCGCCGGGGACGGGCTCGTACTGGACCTTCGTTCGGCGGCGTACGCGACGGCGTGGAAGCCCAGGGGCGAGGTCGCGGGTCGGACCGCGACGGTGCGGGTGCTGCACGCGCAGACGGTCGACGGCGTGGAGAAGCGGTCCGTGGTGAGCCACTTCAACAAGGCCACGAAGGGCCGGCTGGTCCGGGACCTGCTGGTGGCGGGTGCCGTGCCCGGTTCGCCCGCCGAGTTGGTGACGGCCCTGCGGGACCTGGGGTACGTCGTCGAGGCGGAAGCCCCCGCGAAGGCGGGCCGGGCCTGGTCCCTCGACGTGGTCGTGACGCAGATCCACCACTGACGCGCGGCGGCCGCTGCCGCTCCTCAGCGGCCGAGCGGCCAGGCCACCGTCGCCGGCGTGCGGTCGGAGGTGTCGGCGTACGCGGCGCAGGCGTCCGTCAGGGTCTCCAGGAGGGTCAGCGGGTCCGGGAGGGGGTGTTCCATGCCGCGGATCCAGCTCACCGCATGGTCGCCGGGGAGGGCCGCCGGCGGGACCAGGACGTAGCTGCCGCGGCAGTGCCAGCGCAGGCCCGGGTGCTCGTCCATGGTCTCGGGCTGGCAGTCCAGCGCGCACGGCCACCACTCGTCTTCGTCCTCGGGGGTGCCGCGGGTGGCGGTGAAGAAGAGCATCCGGGCCTGGTCGCCGGTGCCGCCCGATTCGGCGACGGGGCCGACCTTGACGCCGGCCTCCAGGAGCCGTGCCAGGGCGGCGGCGCCGGCTTCCAGCGGGACGTCGAGCACGTCGTGGACCATGCCGGTCGCGGTGATGAAGTTGGCCTCGGGCTGGTTGCGGGCCCACCGCTCGATCTGCGCGCGGTCGGTGGTCGACTGGGTCTGCCAGGCGAAGGAGACCGGATGCCGTGCCGGGGTCGGACAGCCGATGCGGTCGCACGAGCACCGGTATTCGGCGGGATGGGCCGCGGGGGCGAGGGGAAGACCGGCGGCGGCAACGGCCACGAGGAGCGCCTCGCGGTCCCGTGCGGGGTCCTCGGCGGTGGGTTTCTGCCGCCGGCGCAGCCACTGGGAAATCCTGCTCTGCTCGCCGCGTTTGACGCGGCCGGACTCAGACCCCATCGATCCCCTCACCTCACCGTTACCCCGGCAGACCTTCACATGGTCCCACCATCCTGCGCCCAGGGTGACCGCTCTTCGAGACCGGGGGGCCGTGGACGGGTGACCGCAAATACCTGCATACCAGCAGAATCGGTGCAAACATGCCCGGGTGAACGCAGGGGGTCGGGCGTCTAGCGGGCGGTGACGTTTGCCACCCCGCCGAGCACCCGGTCCACCAGCGCGTCGGTGTACGCGTGCGTGAGCGGCGCGGTGCGCATCAACCAGCGGTAGGTCAGCGGCCCCACCAGCATCTCGACCGTGAGCCGCAGATCGGTGTCCGGCGCGAGCTGGCCGGCCTCGCGGGCCGTGCGCAACCGGGCCTCGTAGAGGGCGAGCTGGGGCTCCAGGAGCTGCTCGGTGAACCGGGCGCCGAGCTCGGGGTCGCTGGCGCCGGCCGCCGTCAGGGCGCGCACGGGGGCCTCGTACTTCTCGTCGTTGAACTCGTCGACCGTCGCCCGCATCACGTGCTTCAGGTCGGCGGCGAGGTCCCCGGTGTCGGGGAAGCCGGTCCACCCGGCGTCCGTCTCCGCGTCCCCGGCGAGGGCGAGGGAGGCCTCCAGGAGGACGGCGGCCTTCGAGGGCCACCACCGGTAGATGGTCTGCTTGCCGACGCCGGCCCGGGCGGCGATGGCCTCGATGGTCAGCTTGTTGTAGCCGACCTCCCCGACCAGGGCGAGCGCGGCATCGAGGATGGCGCGCCGGGAGCGGTCGCTGCGGCGCGCGGCGTCAGGGGTCTTGGGCATGCCCCGAAGCTATCAAGCGAGACGTCTCGTCTCTTCGTCTCTCCGGCTCTCATCGTTTCGGTAAACCACCCCATCGGTCCACTGCGCCGTCCCGGTCGAGGAGGCACGATTCTCTCCAGCACTCGTCCCGAGTCGTGAAAGTCGTGAGGAGCCTTCTTTGCGCAGAGACGCCACACCCCGGCGCTACCTGATGTGCCCACCTGCACACTTCAAGGTCACGTACTCCATCAATCCGTGGATGGATCCCACGAAACCGGTGGACCTGCCCCTCGCCCTGACCCAGTGGGAGGACCTCAGGGACCGCTACCTGTCCCTCGGCCACGCCGTGGAGACGCTCGTACCCGATCCCGCGCTGCCCGACATGGTGTTCGCGGCGAACGGGGCCCTGGTGGTCGACGGCCGGGTCCTCGGGGCCCGGTTCGCCCACCGGGAAAGGGGCCCCGAGGCCGACATCCACCTCGACTGGTTCCGCGGACACGGATACCGGGACATCCACGAGCCCGCCCACGTCAACGAGGGCGAGGGCGACTTCGCCGTCACGGCGAGCTTCATCCTCGCCGGGCGCGGCTTCCGATCCAGCCCGCTCTCGCATGACGAGGCCCAGGAGTTCTTCGGCCGCCCCGTCATCGGCCTCGACCTGGTGGACCCGCGCTACTACCACCTCGACACGGCGCTCAGCGTCCTCGACGGCGACGAGGTCATGTACTACCCGGAGGCCTTCTCGCCCGGCAGCAGGGGCGTGCTCCGCAGGCTCTTCCCCGACGCGCTGATCGCCGACGGCAGGGACGCGGCCGCCCTCGGCCTGAACGCGGTGTCCGACGGCCGGCACGTCCTGCTCCCGCAGGCGGCCACCGGGCTGTTCGGCCCGCTGCGCGACCGGGGCTTCGAGCCGATCCCGATGGACCTGGGAGAACTGCTCAAGGGCGGCGGCAGCGTGAAGTGCTGCACCCAGGAGCTGCGCCCGTAGGACCAGGCACTGCCTAGTCCGCCGAGGGCGGCGGCCAGGCCCGGCCCCAGTCGGCGTCCCGTGCGGCCCTGTAGAGGTCGCCGTGGCGCTTGGTCACGTTGACCCGGGTCAGGCCCGCGCCGTCGCCCTCCTCGGGGCCGCACAGCTCCAACAGCACCAGCCCCTTGCGGATCTGCGGCCTGCGCGTGATCCGGAAGGCGGCCGGCTCCACGGGGAAGCGGGTCGCGGCGACGTAGCTGAACTTCTCGTCCTCGTACGGGAGCGAGCCGCCCTTGACCTGGCGGTGCAGGGAGGAGCGGCTGACCCGCGCCGAGAAGTGGCACCAGTCCTTGCCCACCTCGATGGGACAGGTCCCGTCGTGCGGGCAGGGGGCGGCCACCTTCAGCCCGGCCGCGATCAGCTGGTCGCGGGCCTCGCGGATGCGCAGGTACCCCTCGGGCGTGCCCGGCTCGATCAGCACCACGGCCCGGCCGGCCCGCGCCGCCTCGGCGACGACGGCCGTGCGGGCCTGCCCGGTCAGCTCGCCGAGCACGTACGACACCGTCACCAGGTCGGCGTCGGGGACCGACAGCCCTGAGCCGATGACGGCCCGCCGCCACTCGGCGCCGCGCAGCACGGGCGAGCCGGAGGCCGCCGCCAGCTCCCGGCCGAGGGCCAGGGCCGGCTCGGCCCAGTCCAGCACGGTGGTGCGCCGCGGGCCGTCCCAGGTGGCGTCCACCGCCCAGGCCGCCGCCCCCGTACCGCCGCCGATGTCCACGTGCGAGGCGGGCGCCCAGCCGGGTGCCGCCGCGGCCAGCCCGTGCAGGGCGGCCCGTACGGCCTCGAAGGTGGCGGGCATGCGGTAGGCCGCGTACGCCGCGACGTCCGAGCGGTCGCGCAGTACGGGCGCGTCCGTGGGGGTCCGCCCCCGGTAGTTGGCGATGAGCCGCTCGACGGCGGCGGAGGCCTGCTTGGGCGGGAGCCCGTCGAGCAGCCCGCCGAGCGTGCTGCGGAGGGACTCGGCGGTGGTGGGGGCGGAGGCGTTCACCTGCCGAGTTTACGGCGGTCCGGGGCCGGGACCGCCCTCGGGGCCCGGCCCCGGATCGGGCCGCCCGGTTCAGTCCCCGGCCGGGGCGGGCGCGGTCTGCTCGTCCCGCTGCCGCCAGGGCCGGCACAGGGCCAGGAAACAGCTGACCGACACCAGCGCGCACACCAGCTGCACCAGTGCCATCGGAACCGCGGTGCCCTCGCCCGCGACGCCGACCAGCGGCGAGGCGATCGCGCCGACCAGGAAGGACGAGGTGCCGAGCAGCGCGGAGGCCGATCCCGCCGCGTGCGGGGTCCGCATCAGCGCCTGCGCGTTGGTGTTCGGCAGCACGATGCCCATCGCCGACATCAGCACGAACAGCGCGGCGGCGACGGGGGTCAGCCCGACCTCGCCGAGGGCGCCCGTCGTCATCAGCAGCAGGGACACCGCGCAGGCCGTGACGACCGCGAGCCCGACGGCCAGCACCTTGTCCAGGCGGACCCGGCCGACCAGCAGCTTGCCGTTGATCTGGCCGACGAGGATCAAGCCGACCGAGTTCAGGCCGAAGAGCAGGGAGAAGGTCTGGGGCGAGGCCCCGTAGATCTCCTGCACCACGAAGGGGGAGGCGGAGATGTAGGAGAAGAGGACGGCGAAGGCGAAGCCGCCGGTCAGGGTGTAGCCGGTGAAGACCCGGTCGCCGAGCAGCCCGCGCATGGTCCGCAGCGCCGAGCCGACACCGCCGGTGTGCCGCAGCGCGGGCGGCAGGGTCTCGCCGAGACCGCGCCAGACCATCAGGGTGAGGACCGCGCCGACGCCGGTGAGGACGAGGAAGACCCCCCGCCAGTCGGCGAAGCGCAGCACCTGGCCTCCTATGAGGGGCGCGACGATCGGGGCGGCCCCGGATATGAGCATCAGCGTGGAGAAGAAGCGGGCCATCTCGTCGCCGTCGTACAGGTCGCGCACGACGGCACGCGCGATGACGACGCCGGCGGACCCGGCCAGCCCCTGGAGCAGCCGGAAGGAGATCAGCAGCTCGGCGGTCGGGGCGAGGGCGCAGATCGCGGTGGCCAGGACGTAGACGACCATGCCGGCGAGCAGCGGCCGGCGGCGGCCCCACCGGTCGCTCATCGGGCCGATGACGAGCTGGCCGAGGGCCATGCCGGCGAGGCACGCGGTGAGGGTCAGCTGGATCGTCGCGGCAGGGCTGCGGAGGGCGTCGGTGACCTGCGGCAGGGCCGGCAGGTACATGTCCATGGACAGCGGCGGGAGGGCGGTCAGACCACCGAGTACGAAGGTGACGAGCAGGCTCGTGCGGCGGGCGCGCGCCAGGGACGCGGGTGCGGAGCGGGCGGAGGGCGAATCGGGCGACGAATCGTGCGAGGGTGCCGTCGCGGGGCCTCTCTCCGACATGCGGAACTCCAGTCTTCTCATCTGCTCTTGTGCACCCCTGACCGACCCATGTTCTCAGCAATCGGAACGTCCCGGGACCTGGGCGTGCTGTGACGTACCCTGCGGCCCCATGGACGAACCTACGAAGAAGACCGCCGTGGTGACCGGTGCCGGCTCCGGGATCGGGCGTTCCGTGGCGCTGGCCCTGGCCGCGGCGGGATGGGCCGTGGCCCTGGCCGGCCGCCGGGTCGGACCGCTGGAGGAGACCGCCGCCGCGGCCGGGGCGGCGGCCGACGTCCTGTGCGTGCCGGCCGACGTCAGCGACCCGGACGACGTCACTCGGCTGTTCGAGTCAGTGCGGGCCCGGTACGGGCGCCTCGACCTGCTCTTCAACAACGCGGGCACCTTCGGCCCCGGCGGCGTTCCGCTGGAGGACATCACCTACGACGCCTGGCGCTCGGTCGTCGACGTCAACCTGACCGGTGCCTTCCTGTGCGCGCAGGCCGCCTTCCGGCAGATGAAGGGGCAGGATCCGCAGGGCGGACGCATCATCAACAACGGCTCCATCTCCGCCCACGTGCCCCGCCCGAACTCGATCGCCTACACCGCGACCAAGCACGCGATGACCGGCCTGACGAAGTCCCTGTCGCTCGACGGGCGGCCGTACCGCATCGCCTGCGGCCAGATCGACATCGGCAACGCGGCGACCGAGATGACCGAGCGGATGCAGACCGGCATCCTCCAGGCCAACGGGCAGCTGGCCGTCGAGCCGGTCATGGACGCCGCCGACGTCGCCCGTACGGTCCGGCACATGGCCGAGCTCCCGCTGGAGGCGAACGTGCAGTTCGCGACGGTGATGGCCACCTCCATGCCGTACATCGGCCGCGGCTGAGCCGCCGGCCCGCCCGGCGCCCGTTGCCACGGCGCACCGACGGCGCCGATCATGACCGCATGACCGATACCGAGGTACTGCGCTACACCGCGTTCTCCGGCGACCCGGACGGCGGCAACCCCGCCGGGGTCGTGCTCGACGCCTCCGGGCTGGACGAGGACGCGATGCTGGAGATCGCCGCCGGGCTGGGCTACAGCGAGACGGCCTTCCTCACCGCCCCGCCCGAAGGGCTCGGCGGCCGGGAGGGCCGCTCCTTCACCGTGCGCTACTTCAGCCCGAAGGCGGAGGTTCCCTTCTGCGGCCACGCCACCGTCGCCACGGCCGTAGCGCTGGCGGAGCGGACCGGCCCCGGCGAACTGCTCCTCGCCACCCGCGCGGGAACCGTCCCGGTGTCCGTCACCGCCGAGGACGGCCGCCTGCGGGCCACGCTGACCAGCGTCGAGCCGCACACCGAGGAGATCGGAGCCGCCGACCTCGCCGAGGCACTCGCCGCGCTGGACTGGCCGCGGGCCGACCTCGACCCGGCGTTCCCGCCGCGGATCGCCTACGCCGGAGCCCGCCACCTGGTGCTCGGCGCCGCCACCCGGGCCCGGCTCGCGGACCTCGACTACGACTTCGCCCGGCTGGAGGCGCTGATGCGGCGCCTGGACCTCACCACGGTCCAACTGGTGCACCGGACGGGTCCGCGGGAGTTCCACGTGCGCGACCCCTTCCCGGTCGGCGGCGTGGTCGAGGACCCGGCGACCGGGGCCGCGGCGGCCGCCTTCGGCGCCTACGCCCGAGAGCTCGGCCTCGTCCCGCAGGACGCCGTGCTGACCCTGCACCAGGGCGCGGACATGGGCCGCCCCGGAGTGCTCACGGTCGAACTGCGCGAAGGCGAGCGCCGCGTCCGCGTGGGCGGCACCGCGGTCCGCATCCCGTGAGCACGGCTCTGCGGGTGCTGGGGTTCGCCGAGCCGGACGTGCCCGGACGGCTGGCCCGCCAGGTGGCCGACCTGGAAGCAGAGGCCTGGCCCGGCTCCACCCCGGGGCACGACCCGGCGCTGGCGCCGCGCACCCTCCTCCTCGTCGACGACGAGGGGACGGTGGCCGCCGCGCTGGCGCTGCTGTACAAGGGGATCCCGCTCGCCGGCCGTACGTACCGGGCGGCCGGCCTCAGCTCCGTCGTGACCCGGAGCACGCGGCGCGGACAGGGGCTCGGCGGGCGGCTGGTGGCGGCCGCCCGCGCGGAACTCGCCGCCGACCCGGCCGTGGACCTGGCGCTGTTCAGCTGCGACCGGACCCTCGCGCCGTTCTACGAGGCGGCCGGCTTCGCACCGCTGCCCGGAACGGTCCTCGTGGGCGGCACCCCCGAGGACCCGCTGGCCACCGACGCCCCGGGCTTCGACAAGGTGGTGATGGCGGCGTTCTTCACCGGCGCCCGGGACGCGGACCGAGCGGCCTTCACCGCCGTGCGCGTCCCGCTCCACCCCGGGGGCGTCGACCGGCTCTGGTGACCCGTCAGCCGGCGGGCTCGCTGCCCGAGGGGGCGGAGGCCCGGGGCGGGGTGCCCGCCGGGCCGCCGCGCCCGCGCTCGGCGAAGAACAGGACCAGCACGGGGACCAGGTACAGCGCCCACACCGTCAGCTGGAGGACGGTCGGGTCCGGCTGGAAGTTGAAGACGCCCTTGAGCAGCGTCCCGTACCAGCTGTCCGGCGGGACGGCCGTGCTGACGTCGAAGGCCCTGTCGTTCAGACCGCCCAGGAAGCGGGCCTCCTGGAGGTCGTGGACGCCGTACGCGAGCACGCCGGCCGCCACCACCACCAGCATCGCGCCGGTCCACCGGAAGAACTTGGCCAGGTTGATCCGCAGGGCGCCCCGGTAGAAGAGGTAGCCCAGCACGATCGCGGTCGCGATGCCCAGCAGCACCCCGATCAGCGGAGCCGAGGAGCCCTCGCCGCTGGCCCGTACCGACGCCCACACGAACAGGGCGGTCTCCAGGCCCTCCCGGCCGACCGCCAGGAAGGCCGTCGCGACGAGCGCGCCGGTGCCCATGGCGAGCGCGGTGTCGAGCTTGCCGTGCAGCTCGGCCTTCAGGTGCCGCGCGGTGCGCTTCATCCAGAAGACCATCCACGTCACCAGCCCCACCGAGATGATCGACAGGCTGCCGCCCAGCAGCTCCTGTGCCTCGAAGGTCAGCTCCTGGGAGCCGAATTCGAGCAGGGCGCCGAAGGCGAGCGAGAGCGCGCAGGCGATCCCGATGCCGAGCCACACGGGACGCAGGGCGTCCCGGCGGCCGGTCTTGACGAGGTACGCGACCAGGATGCAGACGACCAGGCTGGCCTCCAGCCCCTCGCGCAGGCCGATCAGATAGTTGCCGAACACGGCGGTTCTTCCTCTCCGGCGGGGACTCAGGCGAACAGCGCCCGACCCCACCAGTCGTCCTTGTCACGGACGCCCGGCGGGACGGCGAAGACGGCCGAACCCACGTGCTGGATGTATTCGTTGAGAACGTCGGACTTCGCCAGGTTGCGCTGGATCGGGACGAAGCCCGTGCGCACGTCGCGCTGGTAGGCCAGGAAGAACAGGCCCGCGTCGAGGCGGCCCAGGCCGTCCGTGCCGTCGGTGAAGGAGTAGCCGCGCCGCAGGATCGTCGCACCGTTGTTGGAGTCGGGGTGCGCGAGACGGACGTGGGAGTCCGGCTTCATCGCCTTCAGGAAGGGCTCGTCGCGTTCCCTGGACTTGCCCACGGGGGCTCCCTCGCCCTTGTCGCGGCCGAAGATGTCCTCCTGCTCCTGGAGCGGGGTCCGGTCCCAGGTCTCGATGTTCATCCGGATCCGGCGCGCCACCAGGTACGAGCCGCCCGTCAGCCAGTCGCTGCCGTCGCCCGCGCCGACCCACACGTGCCGGTCCAGGGCGGCCTGGTCGGTGCCCGAGACGTTTCGTGTGCCGTCCTTGAAGCCCATCATGTTGCGCGGGGTCTGCTCGTCGGGCGTCGTCGAGGACGTCTTGCCGAAGCCGAGCTGCGACCAGCGGACCGCGACCCGACCGAAGCCGATCCGGGCCAGCTGGCGGATGGCGTGCACCGCGACCTGCGGATCGTCGGCACACGCCTGGACACAGAGGTCGCCGCCGGAGCGGGCCGGGTCCAGGTTGTCGCCGGGGAACAGCTCCAGGTCCACCAGGGCCTCGGGGCGCCGGCCCTCCAGCCCGAACCGGTCCTTGGCGAACAGGCCCGGACCGAAGCCGACGGTCAGGGTGAGCCGGGAGGGCTTCAGGCCGAGGGCCTCGCCGGTGTCGGTCGGCGGCGCCTCCGGCCGGCCCTCGTACACGTCGCCGACCGGCAGGCCCGCCGTCATCAGACGGGCCGCGGCCGTCCACTCCTTGAGGAGTGCGACCAGCTCCGCGCGGTCCTTCGTCTTCACGTCGAAGGCCGCGAAGTGCAGGCGGTCCTGCACGGCGCTCGCGATCCCGGCCTGGTGCTCGCCGTGGAAGGGCACGGCCGCGCCGGCGGCCGACGCCGACACCATGTCGGTGCCGCCGCCGAAGGCCGCGGCGGCACCGCCGGCCGCGGCGGCGCCGAGCGCGAGCCCGGCACCACCCCAGCCGAGTACCGCGCGACGGGAGGGCGCGGCCCCCGCTGCCGCCGAAGAGGCGTCGCCGTCGTGCTGCGGCTGCCCGGCGGCCGCTTGAGACTCGGTCATCGTCTACTCCCGTCCGGTTCCGTTCCCGCTACTTCGCGACCGCGGCGGCGAGCTTGGACAGCGGCTCGGCGAGCGCGTTGACGCCGTCCGAGAGCTCCTTGCGCTCCGCCTCGCCGACCTTGTCGTACGAGGTGAACTCGTAGGAGGTCTGGTCGGCGCGGTACTTGTCCAGAAGGGTGTTCAGGGCCGCGAACTGGGTGTCGAGCTGCTTGGACAGCTCCGGGTCGTTCTTCTCGGCGATCGGCTTGAGCAGCTCGTACGCCTTCTGCGCGCCCTCGACGTTGGCCTTGAAGTCGACCAGGTCGGTGTGGGAGTAGCGCTCCTCCTCGCCGGTGACCTTGCCGGTGGCGACCTCGTCGAGGAGCTCCTTGGCGCCGTTGGCGATCGAGGTGGGCGTGATCTCCGCCTCGCCGACCTTCTTCCGCCACTCGTTCAGGTCCGCGATCAGGGTGTCGGCGAGCTTCTTGTCGTTGTCGTCGATCTTGTTCTCGGCCCACAGGGACTTCTCCAGGCGGTGCCAGCCCGTCCAGTCCTTCGCCGGGTCCTGGCCGGCCTCCAGGCCGTCCTCGCGGACGTCGACCTTCGGGTCGATGTCGCCGAAGGACTCCGCGACCGGCTCGGTGCGCTCCCAGCCGATGCGGGAGGGGGCGTAGGCCTTCTTGGCGGCCTCGACATCGCCGGCCTTGACCGCGTCCACGAAGGCCTGTGCCTTGGGGAGGGTCTCCTCGGCCTGTGCGACGACGTACGCGCGGTACGCGGTGACGGCGGCGTCCGCCTCCGGGCTGCGCTTCTCCTCGGCGGCACCCTGGGCGCCGGTCGCCTTGACCTTCTGGGCGATGCCGTCGCCCTTCATGCCGGGCTTGCAGACGATCTCGTAGTCGCCCGCCTTGATCTCGGCGGTGATGGACGCCTTGGTGCCCGGGCCGATGTTCTCGCGCTCGGTGACGATGCGGGCGTCCGGGAAGAGGACGTAGACCTCGGTGACCTTGGAGCCCTTGTTCTCGACGTCGATCTGCACCTTGCCGGCCGGGAACTCCGTCTTCGACACCTCGCAGGCGCTGTCGGAGGCCGCCACGCGGATCGCGTCGTCGCCCCCGGTGCTCTTCTGGGAGCAGCCGGTGGCGACGGTCAGGGCGGCCGCCACGGAGGCGGCGGCGACGGTGAGGCGGGCGGGGCGCATAGGGGGCTCCTGGGCGTCGGGCGAGGGCCGTCCCAAGGGGGGAGAGGCCGGTGAGGCGGACCTAACTTAACCGAGCCTTACTTCACCTATGAACCCGCGTGCAGTGATTCAGATCTCACGTTTCGGCCAGGGAAACGAGGCCGTCACGGACGTCCCACGGCAGACCCATGACAGGGTCAAGCGGAGGTCAAGAGGGCAGACCGCTCGGTATGCCGCCGGGCTCCGCGGCCCGTACGGGGACCACCAGCGGCGCTCCCGTGCGCGGGTGCCGGAGCACCTCTACGGGCTGCCGGTAGACCCGGCTGAGGAGGGTGGGCTCGAACACCTCGGCGGGCGGGCCGTGCGCGGCGATCCGCCCGTCGTGCAGCACGGCGGCCCGGTCCGCGTAGGCGGCGGCCAGTCCCAGGTCGTGCAGGACGACGACGACCGCGTCACCGGCCCGGGCCCGCTCCCGGCAGACGCGCAGGACGAGTTCCTGGTGGCGCAGGTCGAGGGCGGCGGTGGGCTCGTCGAGCAGCAGCAGCGGGGTCCGCTGGGCCAGTATGCGGGCCAGCGCGACCCGGGCCCGCTCGCCGCCGGAGAGCGCGGAGAACGGGCGCGCGGCGAACGCGGTGACCTCGGCCGCGGCCATCGCGGTGACGACGGCTTCCTCGTCCGCCGCGGCGAAGAGGGTGCCGGCCCAGGGGGCGCGTCCCATCCGCACGACGTCCTCCACCGGGAAGGGGAAGGACAGTGTGGCGGACTGGGGCAGGACCGAGCGGCGCAGTGCGAGGTCCGGGGCGCTCCAGTCGCCCGCCGGGCGGCCGTCGATGCGGACTTCGCCGGAGGAGGCCGGCAGGTCGGCGGCGAGGGCGCCGAGGAGGGTGGACTTGCCCGCGCCGTTGGGGCCGATGAGGGCGAGCACCTCCCCGGACCGGGCGGACAGCCCGATGCCGGCGAGCACCTCCCGCCCGCCGAGCCGGACGTGCAGGTCCACGGCTTCGGCGAGCACCGCACCCAGCGGCGGCCGGGCCGGGACGGCGCGGCGGCCGCGCGCGAACAGGCGGGCCAGCGGGCCCGGCCTGGTGGCGGTGGTCTCCGTGGTGACGCTGGTGTCCTTGGTGTCCTTGGTGACGGTGGTGACGGTGGTGACGGTGGTGCGGGTCACGCCCAGCCTCCTTGTCTGCGGCGGGTGCGGCGCAGTAGCCAGAAGAAGAACGGGCTGCCGATCAGGGCGGTCAGTACCCCGAGCGGTAGCTCGGCGGGCTGGGCGAGGGTCCGGGCGGCGAGGTCGCCCGCGACCAGGACCACGGCGCCGGCCAGGGCGCTGCCCGGGATCAGGAAGCGGTGGCCGGGGCCGTTGGTCATGCGCAGCAGGTGCGGGACGAGCAGGCCGATGAAGGTGATGACGCCGGCGACGGCCACGGCGGCCGCGGTGAGCAGGGCGACGACCAGGATGAGGGCCAGGCGCAGCCGTTCGACGTCGATGCCGAGGTGGCGGGCGGGCCGTTCGCCGAGCGAGAGCAGATCGAGCCGGCGGGCGTAGCAGGGGGCGATGAGCAGGCCGGCGAGGGCACAGGGCAGGACCGCGAGCACCTTGGGCCAGGTGGCCTGGGCGAGGGAGCCGAGCTGCCAGAAGGTGATCTGGTTGACCTGGCCGCTGTCCGCGAAGAACACGAACAGGCCGATGAGGGCGCCGGCGAAGGCGTTGACCGCGATGCCGGTGAGGATGAGCGTGACGACCTCCGTCTTCCCGCCGTTGCGGGAGAGGAGGTAGACGGCGCTGACGGTGGCCAGGCCCGAGCCGAACGCGCAGACGGTGACGGTCCAGTTGCCGAGGAAGCCCAGGCCGAGGGCGATGGCGGCGACCGCGCCGACGGCGGCGCCCGCCGAGATGCCGATGACGCCGGGCTCGGCGAGCGGGTTGCCGAAGACGCCCTGCATGAGCGCGCCCGCGCAGCCGAGGCCGGCGCCGACGAGCAGCGCGAGCACGATCCGGGGGAGGCGGACGTTCCACAGCACGCTTTCGGCGACCCGGTCGAGCGGTGCTCCGCCGAGGCCCAGGCGGTGCTGGGCGGAGGCGAGCACGTCCGCGGTGGGGATGCGGTAGGCGCCGGTTCCGGCGGAGATCAGGGCGAGGAGGAACAGGGTGGCGACGAGGGCGGCGGTGAGGAGCAGGGCCCGTCGGCCGCCGCGGCCGCCCGGGCCGCCCGCGCCGGGTTCGGCCGGTTCGGTGCGGGTGGGCGCGCCGGCGGAGTGCCCGGCGGCCTGCGGGGACCGCCCCTGACCGGTGGGTGCCGTCGTGCCGGTGTCGTGGGGGAGCGGCATCTCAGCCCTTGCCGTGGAGCTGGGTGATCAGGGAGGAGAGCACCTGGTCCGTGCGGGGACCGTAGTTGAGGAGGACGCCGTCGTCGACGGTGACCACGCGGCGGTCCATGCCGGCCGGGGTCTGTGCGACGCCCGGGATCTTCACCAGGCCGTCGATGCCGCCGACCGATTCGAGTCCCTTGGCCATGACCAGGATCGCGTCGGGGGCGGCGGCCGCCAGGGCCTCGCTGGTGATCGGGGTGAAGTCCTTGCCGAGGCCGGACTCCTTGCCGGTGTCGACCGCCCCGGCCGCCTCCAGGAGGGAGGCCGCGCCGGAATCCGAACCGCCCAGCAGATAGACGGAGGCGGTCCCCCGCAGGTAGAGGAAGGCCACTCGGGGCCGCTTGCCCGCGGCTGCGGGAACGTCCCTGCGGGCGGCGGCGATCCGGTCGGCGGTGCGCCGGTTCAGCTCCGCGCCGGCCTCCGTGACGCCGAGGGCCGCGGCCACGGCGTCGATTCGCTTCGGTACGTCCTCCAGCGCCTTGGCCGGGGCGACCACGAGGACCGGGATCCCGGCGTCGCGGATCTGCTGGACCGCCTCCGCCGGGCCGGTGGTGGTCTCCGCCAGCACCAGGGTGGGGCGCAGCGAGAGCACGCTCTCGGCGGAGACGTCGTGGCCGCGCGTCACCACCGGCAGCCGGGCGGCCTGTTCGAAGGTGGCCGTGACGTCCCGCGCGACGACCTGCTCGCCGAGACCGAGTGTGTGGACGATCTCGTTGAGGCTGCCGGTCAGCGGGATCACCCGCTCCGCGGAGGTGACGGTGACCTGTGTGCCGTCGGCGGAGGGCACGGTCGCCGGGAGGGCGGGCCGCGGTGTCGCGGCGAGCGGCTCCACCCGGTCCGCGGCGGTGGCTGCGGCGGGGGTGGACGGGCCCGGGGGAGCGGTCGTACCCCCGCAGCCCGCCAGTGCGAGTGCCAGTGCCAGTGCCGCCACGGCAACTGCGCTACGGGAGAAGCGGTGTGACGGGGGCGTGGGCACGAAGGCACCGTCCTGATCGTCCGACGGAGGTTCTGGGGACCGGGGTGTTTTCATCCGCCCCGGACTTAGCTTAGGTTAGCCTAACCTTGCCCGCCAGACCCTGGAGGGGGCGTCCATGCCCGCGAGACCCGTCCGTACGCTCACCATCGCCCTGTTGGCGGGCCTGTTGGGGGCTCTGCTTCCGGCGACCGCCGCTCGCGCGGGCACCGTGCAGGGGGGTCGGCTCGACTGGGGCATCAAGTCGTCCTTCCAGAGTTATGTCACCGGCCCGGTGGCGAAAGGCGGTTTCACGCTGAAGGGCGGCGCCGCCACGGTCGGCGGGAGCCTGTTCCGCTTCCACTCGGCGACCGGCTCGTACGACCCCGGCACGGGCGCGTTCGAAGCCTCGTACTCCGGCGGGGTGGCCTTCCAGGGCCACCGGAGGCCCGACGGTGTGCACGAGCTGGACCTGACCGTCGGCAACCCCACCGTCAGGATCGGCGGCGGCAGCGGGACGCTGTACGCGGACGTGACCAGCAGGGCCAAGGACACCGGCGCGGTCAGCAGCCACCGTCAGGTGCCCTTCGCGACGCTCGGCGTCGGCGGGATCGACATGAAGGGCGGCACCACCCCGCTGACCCTCGCGAACATCCCGGTCACCCTGACCCCCCAGGGCGCCCAGGCGTTCGCCGGCTACTACCAGGCCGGCGCGCGGCTCGACCCCCTCTCGCTCTCCGCCGACGTGAGGACGGCCCCGGCGGCGGAGCCCCCGCAGCAGCCGTCCGCGCAGCCGGGCGCCACGGTCCGGGCGCCGCGGGCGCCGGGTGCCTTCGCCGACGCCGCCGTCGACTGGGGGGTGCGGCGTACCTTCCGCGAGTACGTCACCGGTGCGGTCGGCCAAGGCGGGTGGACCCTGGCCGAGGGGGCCCGGGACGGCGGCGCGCTGTTCCGCTTCCCGCAGGGCAAGGGCACCTATGACGGCCGGAACGGCACCCTTGACGCGGCCTTCGCCGGCACGGTGCGGTTCACCGGAGCCCACCTGGACCTGACGTTCGGCACCGTGGTCGTGAAGGTGGAGAACGGCAGGGGCGTGCTGTCCGCGGACGTCACCACGGCGGGGGCGACGCAGAACGCCGTCCCGCTGGTCGAGTTCGACGCCGCGGCCCTGAAGGCCGAGGGTGCGCTGGTCACTCTGACCGAGGCCCCGGCCACCCTCACCGAGGGCGGCTCCCGGGCCTTCAACTCCATGTACAAGGCCGGTACGGAGATGGATCCGGTCTCGCTGGCCGTCGCCCTCGACGCCACGGCGCAGCTGCCGGCCCTGCCCGACCTCGGCTCCACGGCCCCGCCCCCGGCGGCTCCCACTCCCGCACCGACGGCCGCCGCCCCTGCCGCGGAGTCGGGGGGATCGTCGAACACCGGGCTCTACGCGGGCCTCGCCGCGGCCGCCCTCCTGTCGGCCGCCGCCGGAGCCTTCCTGGTGGCGCGCAAGCGCCGCGCGGACGCGTCTGCCGCCGCTGCCGAGGACTCCCCGGCTCCGGCCCAGCCGCCCGCGATGCCGTCGGCCGCCGGGCCGGCAGCGGCTCCGCCCGCCGATGCCGCGCCCGCCGATGCCGCGCCCGCCGATGCCGCGCCCGCCGATGCCGCGCCCGGCGACGACGCCCCGTAGCGACCCGCCCCTGACCTCGCCCCGTTTCCCTTCCCTTCCCTCCCCTTCCCGTCTCTCAGGAGTCCACCGCCATGTCGTCCATCCGCCGCCGGATCACCCTCGCGGCCGCCGCCCTGACCGCCGCCGCGCTCGGCGCCACCGCCTTCTGTCCGCCGGCCACCGCCGCGGGAAGCCCACCGGCCGGGCCGGTGAAGATCGTCGGCGGCACCCTCGACTGGGGCGTACTCGCCGGCTACCGCGCCTATGTCACCGGCATGGCCAAGGGCGCCGTCACCGTGGCCGACGGCGCCCGGCAGAACGCCGACGGCACCCTCCGCTTCGTCGAGCCGACCGGCCAGTACGACCCGGCCGGCGGCCACGTGGTGAAGGCGGCCTTCAAGGGCAGCGTCACCTTCTCCTCGCCCGCCCCGCCGGCCGGCCACGGTTTCGAGGTCACGCTCTCGGACCTCCGCATCGACACGGGCACCAGGAAGCTGACCGCGGACGTCACCAAGTCCGGTACCACCGCCCAGGACGTGCCGCTGGCCACGGTCGCCTTCGCCGGCCGGTCGATGACCGGGCTGGCGACGACGCTCACCAAGGAGGCCGCGGACGCGTTCGGTTCGCCCGGGTACGAGAACAGGGCCGGTGACCCGCTCACCGCGAGCCTGGCGTTCGAGGAACCCGCTCCCGAGCCGACCCCGACGAAGCCGACGCCCACCAAGGACCCGACGCCCACCAAGGACCCGACCCCCACCAAGGACCCGACCCCCACGGGGAGCCCCACCCCCACCACCAAGGACCCCGCCCCGTCGGCCGACGGCCCGCGGAAGATCCTGAACGGCAGGCTCACCTGGGGTGTGAAGGAGTCCTTCCGCCGGTACGTGCTGAGCGCGGGCTCGATCACCCCGGCCGGCGGCGCCACCGGGAACGGCGAGCTCTTCGACTTCTCCGCGGGCAAGGGCGAGCTGGACGGGGAGAAGCGGAGGCTGGACGCCTCCTTCGAGGGCGAGCTCCGCTTCCGGTATGCGGCCCACGGCATCGACATGACCTTCGCCGCACCCCGCGTCGAAGCCGCCGGCGCGACCGGCGTCCTGTACGTCGACGTCCAGAACGCCGCCGGCAGCCGCAAGGGCGTCGCCTTCGCCACGCTCGACCTGTCGAAGGCCGACTACCGGACCAGGAACGGCGTGCTGGCACTGGACCGCGTACCCGCCGCCTTCACCGCCGAGGGCGCTGCCGCCTTCGCCAACGACACCACCGGCTCGATGTACAAGGCGGGCGACCCGATCGACCCGCTCACCCTGTCCGTGGCCGTGGACAAGGACGCCGCCCTGCCGCAACCCGCGGGCGGCACCACCACGGGCGGTTCGCCGGGTGCCACCTCCGGCGGTACGGGCACCACCGCGGGCGGCGGCTCGGTCGGCGGCGGCTCGGCCGTCGGCGGTTCCGTCGGCGGCAACCTCGCCGCCACCGGTGCCGAGATCCCGGCCGGGGCGCTGCTCTCCCTCTCCGGCGCCGTCGTCGCGGTGGGCGCGGGTGCGGTCCTCCTCGCGCGCAGGCGCCGTACGGCCCGGTTCTGAACCGTGTTTGAATTCCCGGGTGAACGATCTCGATGTGCTGAGGGTCTTCTGCGCGGGTGACGGCCGCTACGGCAACCTGCTCGGTGTCGTGCGCGACGGCCGGACCTGCCCCGACGACGCGTCGCGGCAGGCCCTGGCCGCCGAACTCGGCTACAGCGAGACGGTGTTCGTCGACGACCCCGAGCGCGGGATCGTCGACATCCGCACCCCGGGCACGCGGATGTCCTTCGCGGGACACCCGCTGGTCGGGGTCGCGTGGTTGCTGGACATCGAGGAGCTCCAGCCGCCCGCCGGATCCGTATGGGCCCGTGACGACGGGGAGTTCACCTGGATCACGGCCCGGCCGGAGTGGGTCGAGGGCAAGCACACCCGGCAGTACGAGAGCGTCGCCGAGGTCGAGGCGCTGCCGGCGCCGCCGCCGGGCGAGGGCTGGCTGTACGCCTGGGCGTGGGAGGACGAGGCCGCCGGCCGCGTCCGGGCCCGGGGCTTCCCGCGCCGCCCCGACGGCGTCATCGCCGAGGACGAGGCCACCGGCTCGGCCGCGATCCTCCTGACGGCCCAGCTGGACCGTGCCCTGAACATCACCCAGGGCGCCGGTTCCCAGATCCTCACCGCGCCCGGCGCCGACGGCACGATCGAGGTGGGCGGACGCGTCCGCTTCGCTCCGCCCGCGGGTCCCGCGTAGGAGCTACCGCGGCGGCCGGGCGGGGTGCGGTGTGCACCCGCCCCCGCCCCCGCACCCGGCCACGGGTCACGCGGTGAGGCGGAACTCCTCGCCCAGTTCGCGGAAGACCGCGCCGTTGAAGTCGAAGGCGCGCCTGCACTCCTCGATGATGCGCTGCTTCTCCAGATCGTCCGCGGCGATCGCGTCCAGCAGCTCGCGGTAGGTCCGCTTGAAGGCCGCAGGGTTGGAGATGTCGGCGAAGACGTAGAAGCGGACGCCGTCGCCCTTGCGCGCGAAGCCCCAGGTGCGTTCCGCCTTGTCGCGGATGATCTGCCCGCCGGAGAGGTCGCCCAGGTAGCGGGTGTAGTGGTGGGCGACGTACCCGCCCGGCCACTCGGCCGCGCACTGGGCCACCCGTGCGGCGTAGGCCTCGGTCGAGGGCAGCGCCACCGCCTTCTCGCGCCACCGCGGGCCCAGCAGGTGCGCGAGGTCCCGCTCTATCTCCGCGACGCGCATCAGTTCGGGCCGGATGAACGGTCCCGCGACCGGGTCGTCCTTCAGGGAGTCGGCCGCCTCCTCCAGGGCCCGGTACACGAACCACAGCTGTTCGGTGTAGCGCGCGTACGCGTCCACTCCGAGCCGCCCGCCCAGCAGGTCGCTCATGAAGGTCGACGACTCGGCCTCGGTGTGCTGCTCGTGCGACGCGACGCGGATGACCGTAGAGAAGGCGTCCAAGGCGGACCTCCAGGAAAGAGGAAACGGGCGCGGCAGCAGTGCCGCCGTGCCCGATACTCCTACTTAGGTTTACCTAAGTCAATGGGTTCCCGACGCCTTGTCGGTAAAGAGCCTCCGGCCCGGCCGCCGCCTACGGGAGGGTGAGGATGTCCGCCCCGGAGTCCGTCACCACCAGCGTGTGCTCGAACTGGGCGGTGCGCTTGCGGTCCTTCGTGACGACCGTCCAGCCGTCGTCCCACATGTCGTAGTCGTGGGTGCCGAGGGTCAGCATCGGCTCGATGGTGAAGGTCATTCCCGGCTCGATGACCGTGGTCGCGTGCGGGCTGTCGTAGTGCGGGATGATCAGGCCGGAGTGGAAGGACGAGTTGATGCCGTGGCCGGTGAAGTCCCGGACCACGCCGTAGCCGAAGCGCTTCGCGTACGACTCGATGACCCGGCCGATGACGTTGATCTGGCGGCCCGGCTTGACGGCCTTGATCGCCCGGTTCAGCGCCTCACGGGTGCGCTCCACCAGCAGCCGCGACTCCTCGTCCACGTCACCGCACAGGTAGGTGGCGTTGTTGTCGCCGTGCACCCCGCCGATGTACGCCGTCACGTCGAGGTTCACGATGTCGCCGTCGCGCAGCACGGTGGAATCGGGGATGCCGTGGCAGATGACCTCGTTGACCGAGGAACACAGCGACTTCGGGTAGCCGCGGTAGCCGAGCGTCGAGGGGTAGGCGCCGTGGTCGCACATGTACTCGTGGGCGACCTTGTCGAGCTCGTCGGTGGTCACCCCCGGCGCGATCAGCTTGGCCGCCTCCTCCATCGCCTGGGCGGCGATCCGGCCGGCGATGCGCATGGCCTCGATGGTCTCGGCCGACTGCACCTCCGGTCCGGTGTACGGAGTGGGCGCGGGCTTGCCCACGTACTCGGGCCGGCGGATGTTACCGGGAACGGAACGGGCGGGGGAGAGCTCGCCTGGTACGAGCAGCGACTGACCGGACATGCAAGCGAGTGTATCCAGCGGGGATGGGGCAGCATGGCGGGATAGAGCGGCACACAGCGGCTTGCGGAGGCATCGAGAGGAGCCTGGACGGCGATGGCCCTGTTCAAGAAGCGCCAGGTGGGCAAACCCGGCGAGTGGTACTACTGCCTGGTCCACCACAAGGTCGAGGAAGGCCCCGAGTGCCCGGCGAAGGACCGGTTCGGCCCGTACGGAACGCCCGAGGAGGCCGCCCACGCCATGGAGACGGCACAGGAGCGCAACCTCGAGTGGCAGAACGACCCCCAGTGGAACGACCGGACCCGCGAGGACGAAGAAGGCACGGGCACGGGCACGTCCGGCTGACGAGCCGGCGGAGGCCTACCAGCGGCTCGGCGGCGGAGCGGTCAGTCGGTCGGCCAGCCCCGCCAGCCGGTCCCGCAGCCGGCGGGACCCGCGCTGTGCCGGCAGGCCGTTCTCCCCGGCTGCCGCGCTGACCAGGTGCTGCACGGTGTCCAGGTCCAGCCCGGGGCCGCCGTCCGGCACCGACAGCGCGTCGTGCGCGAGCGTGCCCAGATCCCGGTCCCCGCCGTCCAGGGACAGTACGGTCGCCCCCGCGCGTCGGGCGTCGTGCACGCGCTCCAGCAGTTCCTCGCCGGGCTCCCGCGGTGCCACCACCAGCACCGTGTGTCCCCGCCCGGCCGCCGCCAGCCGGCCCAGCCCCACCGACAGGTGCGGCGGCGCCCCGGGCCGCACCCGGTGGCGCACGAGCGTCGGCGCCAGCTCCGGCCGGCCCGACCAGGCGGCCTCGTCGACCAGGTGGGCCGCCATGTGCCAGGGCTCGTACACCTCGGTCCCCACCAGCAGCAGCTTCCCGCCGACCGCGGCGACGGACCGGCGCAGCGAGCCGGCGAAGCGGCGCGCCTCGCCCGGCCACTGCGTACCGGCGAGCACCTCGCGCAGCAGGGCGACCCTGACGGCATCCATGCCCGCATCCTGCCGCATCGAAGCCGACACGGGGGCCGTTCCCGGCTCTTCGGCTGCGGGCTACCCGGCAGTACGCTCGCCCCCATGACTTCCTCAGACAATCCGCAGAAGCCGCAGGCCAAGGACCCCTGGGACCTGCCCGACGTGTCCGGCCTGGTCGTCGGCGTCCTCGGCGGCACCGGCGACCAGGGCCGCGGCCTCGCCTACCGGCTCGCCCGCGCCGGCCAGAAGGTGATCATCGGCTCGCGCGCCGCCGACCGCGCGCACACCGCCGCCGAGGAACTGGGGCTCGGCGTGGAGGGCGCGGACAACGCCGAGTGCGCGCGCCGCAGCGACATCGTCATCGTCGCGGTGCCGTGGGAGGGCCACGCCAAGACCCTGGAGGCGCTGCGCGAGGACCTCGCGGGCAAGCTCGTCGTCGACTGCGTCAACCCGCTCGGCTTCGACAAGCAGGGCGCCTACGCCCTGCGGGTCGAGGAGGGCAGCGCCGCCCAGCAGGCCGCCGCCCTGCTCCCGGACTCCCGGGTCACGGCCGCCTTCCACCACCTCTCGGCGGTCCTCCTCCAGGACGGGTCGATCGACGAGATCGACACCGACGTCATGGTCCTCGGCGAATCCCGCGCCGACACCGACATCGTCCAGGCCCTGGCCGCCCGCATCCCGGGCATGCGCGGCATCTTCGCCGGCCGCCTGCGCAACGCCCACCAGGTCGAGGCCCTCGTGGCGAACCTGATCTCCACCAACCGCCGCTACAAGGCCCACGCGGGCCTGCGCACGACGGACGTCTGACCGCCCCGCCCGGCGGTCCGGTCCCGGACCGGACCGGACCACCGGGCGCGTGCCGTGCTCAGCCCCGCCGGGCGGTACGGGCCTCGACGGCGCCCAGGTGGGCCACCACCCCGTGGTAGAAGCGGTCGACGGCCTCGTCGACGCTGCGGATGAAACCCGACTCGGTGTTGCCGCGGCTGTTGCCCATCCCCTTGATGAGGGTCAGACGGAAGCCTGCGATCGCGGCGCCGTCCTGCGGCAGCAGATCACCCGGCTCGGGCCGCAGGCGCTCCAGAGTGCCGCGCGGCCCGTTCTCGTCCTCCACCAGACTCTGCACGTGCAGATCCGCCGGCGCCTCGGCGAGCATGCGGATCAGCCGTTTCGCCGCCGCCAGCGGATAGGCCCCCTCGGCGGCCGGGACGTCCACGGAGGTGCGCACCTTCATCGTGCGCAGATCGGCGACGACTCCGATGACCGAGCGCGTCCCGTCGATGCGCAGTTCGGCGGCGAGCCGGCCCTCGGCGCACAGCGTCCGGGCGGCCGCCTCGCGCCTCGCCCGCGGATCGCTGCTGCGCCGGGCCCGCTGGACCGGCAGGGCCTTCTGCCCGAGTTCCCCGCCGAGGCGCAGGCACACCTGGCGGATGAGGCGCTCCCAGCTCTCCACCACGTCGACGGCCCGGACGTCGCCGATGCCGATGGTCTCGTCGTCGATGCCGTTGCGCACCGGCACCCATGCGGGACCCATGTTCTGGAACCCGTGGCAACCGGAGTGCTCGTGCTGCAAGTACTCCAGGAGTTCCTGCAGGAGCCAGGCGTGGGCGGCATTGCCGACCCCTTCGTGGCGGATCAGCATCTGCGCCTGGTGGGCGACTTCGGCCCACGACAGGTGCCACAGGCTGACCTTGTGCTTGCGCCGTCCGTCGATCTTGACATCCACCATGGGGGCCCCTTCGAGGGCCACGTCGTTGGAGAGCGTGATCACGGCCTCGTAGCCGCGGCGCGCCGCGATGTCCATGTACTGCTGGACCTGTTCGGCCTTGAGCGGATTGCCGTTCGTCTTCGTCTCCACCAACGCGGTCCACAGCTTTCCGGCCCGCTCCACCCTGATGACTCCGTCAGGGCGCTTCGGGGCGTCACCATGGGGCAGTGGCACCTCGGTGAACGTCTGCATGCGACCGGCGGGCGCACCGAACGCCGCGGTGAGGCGGCGTCCGAACTCCGGGACCTGGGCCATCACCGACAGCAGGACGGAGGTGGCCCGCACCTCGCGCTCCTTGTCGCTCTTGAGGGACGGGACCGGGAACAGCCGGGCGGTACGCCAGGAGTCGTTCTCGGCGAGCGACTTCTTGGCCACCCTGGGGAGGGTGACCTTCTTCCGCGTCGTACGGGGGCTGCGGCCCCGCGACTGGGTCGGTACGGGGGAGGCGCCGGGAGCGGGCTCCCCCGCGGCGGGCGGTGCGGGTGCGCCTGCCGTATCGGCCGGTGCACCCGCCGGGACCGGAGCGCCGGTGCCAGGTGCTGCCGCCTGCGCGGGAGCTCCGGACACACCGGACTGCTCCGCAGCGGCGGGAGCCTCCGCGGCCTCCGGTTCGTCGGCCTCCCCGTCGACGTCGATGCCGAAGTCCGTGGCGAGACCGGCCAGGCCGGTCTCGTAACCCTGCCCCACGGCACGGAACTTCCACTCCCCGCCCCGTCGGTAGAGCTCACCGAAGATGAAGGCCGTCTCCGCGCCCGCGCCCTCGATGGAGAATCCGACGAGGGCTTCGCCGGACCGGTCCGCGACCGTCATCCGCAGGTCGTCCAGGTCCCCGAACCTGGCGCCGCCGTACTGGCTCGCCGCCACCACGATCCGTGCGACGTCTTCCGGGACCGCGGTCAGGTCCACGCTGATGCGGTCCTCGTCGCCGTGGTCGGTCGGGGTCTTGCCGAGGAGCTGCACGCTTCCGTCGGCCGCCGCGGGGTTGTTGTAGAAGTAGAAGTCGTTCTCGCTGCGGACCTTGCCGTTCTCGTCCAGGAGCAGCACGGAGACATCGGCGTCACCGGCCCCCGAGGCACTGGTCCAGCTCAGGCTGACGACCACCGAGCCGGCGTCCTCGCTGAGCCCGGCCAGGCTGACGTTCGCGCCCTTTGAGATCTCCTGCATGCGGCATCCCCCCACCTGCCCGGCGGCAGCCGTCGCGGGCGGCGCGGCCGGGCTGTTCTTTCTTTCGCGCTCCGGATGCGGCGCGTCACGGGCGAACGCTAACGCTGCGGGGGAGAGGGGGTCAGGCAAAGCCGGAAATGTATCGGAAGCCGCTGCGCGCGGCCCTTACGGCAGCACTGCGGGGCATGGGGGACACTGGAGGGGCTCTACCGCCTTCCGTGTCCCCGAGGAGCTCTTCCCATGCCCCGCCTTGCCGTCTTCGCCGTTGTCGTGTGCGTCCTTGCTGTGGCCGCGGCGGTCGTCGCCTTCGTGGAGGGCAGCTTCCTCGGGATCGTGTGGGTGCTGCTGGCGGGCCTCACGTCCAACATGGCCTGGTACTACATGCGCAAGGCCAAGGCCGAGAAGGCCGCCACCGCGCGCAACGTCTGAGCCGTCAGCACCCGGCGGCCGCCCGGGCGGCCGCCAGGGCCGTATCGAGCGCCTGATCCGCCGGAACCGGGACGTCGGGGACGACGCCGACGCCCTACCCTGCGCCGATCCGCTCAAGGGCCCGCTCGATGATCTCGTCGTGTGTCTGCACGGCGGGCCATGCCAGGTGCCGGCCGGGCCGGCGGTGAAAGGATTCTCCGCCGCCGGTCCGGGCCGCGCGGCTAGTCCTGCGGGACCTCGCAGATGCCGCTGCCCTCCTGCCAGAAGCGGTACAGCTCGCGGCCGCAGTACGTCTCCAGGTCCGACACGCCCAACGCCGACAGCACGCCGTCCACCGTGTCGAAGAAGACGACGTTGACCTGCGGGATCCACAGCAGCGCGAAGACGGCGATCAGGCCGAACGGCGCCAGCGGCGCCATCTCGCGCCGCACCCGGTACGACAGCCACGGTTCGATCACCCCGTAGCCGTCGAGGCCCGGCACCGGCAGGAAGTTCAGGATCGCCGCCGTCACCTGGAGCATCGCAAGGAAAGCGAGCGCGTAGCGGAAGGCCGGCGGTACCCCGTCCAGGGCGTCCAGCCAGAACGGGGCCGTGCAGACGACGGCGAAGGCCACGTTCGTCAGCGGTCCGGCCGCCGAGATCAGACTGTGCTTTCCGCGCCCCCGGATCCGGTCGCGCTCGATGAAGACCGCGCCGCCCGGCAGACCGATCCCGCCCAGGATCACGAAGACCACCGGCAGGACGATGCTGAGCAGCGGGTGGCTGTACTTGAGCGGGTCCAGCGTCAGGTAGCCCTTGGCGCCGACGGTGAGGTCGCCGCCGTGCAGGGCGGTCCGGGCGTGTGCGTACTCGTGCAGGCAGAGCGAGACGATCCACGCCGACGTCACGAAGAGGAACACGGCGAGGCCGGTGCTGGTCGAGTACCCCGTCCACACCGCCCAGGCCGTGATCGCCATGACGGCGAAGACGCCGAGGAATACCGAACTGATCCGCCGCTCGTGGCGCGTGCCCTGATGACCCATGCCGGGAAACCTATCCCGGGCCATGCGGGGAAAACGGTTCGGGGCCGGGCCGGGCACCGGGGACAATGGGCCGGTGCGCTACGCGATTCTCGGCCCCGCCCAGGTCCTTCGCGACGACGGGACCCCCGTGGCCGTCGGCGGTGCCCGGCTGCGCGCGCTCCTGACCGCGCTCGCGCTGCGCCCGGGACGGGTGGTGCCGACCCGGCTGCTGGTCGAGCAGGTGTGGGACGGCGATCCGCCGGCCGACGCCGTCGCCGCCCTGCAGGCCCTGGTGGCCCGGCTGCGTCGGGCGCTGGGACACACCGCCGTGCTGTCCGCCGACGGCGGCTACCGGCTGGTCGCCGAGCGCGAGGACGTCGACCTGTACCGCTTCGAAGCGCTGGTCCGGGCCGGCGCCGGGGCGCGGGATCCGGCCGAGGCCGCCGCCTCGTACGGGGAGGCCCTCGCCCTGTGGCGCGGACCCGCCCTCGTGGACCTGCCCGATCCGGCCGTGGAAGCCGCGCGCTGGGACGCCGTACGGATGGACGCGCGCCGGGGCCGGCTCGCGGCGGCCCTGGCCCTCGGCGAGGCCGAGCGCTCCCTGCCGGAGCTGACCGCGCTGTGCGCACGGCAGCCGCTGGACGAGCCGCTGCAGGCGCTGCGGATCCTGGCCCTGCGCGACGCGGGCCGCCCGGCGGAGGCCCTGTCCGCCTACGACGAGGTCCGCCGCGATCTTGCCGAACGGCTCGGCACGGACCCCGGCCCGGCCCTGCGCGCCCTGCACGCGGAACTCCTGGCGCCTGCGGAATCCGGTCCGGGCACCGGGCCCGCGGCCGCCGTTCCGAGGTCCTCGCCCCCGGCCGGCGCCGAGCACCCGCCCCACGCCCCGGCCCCGTACGGCACCCCGGCCCCGCCCCAGCTCCGGGCCACGGCTCCGGTTCACGCCCCGGGCGGTGCCGCGGTCACGGCTGCGGACCCGGCCCGGCCCGGGGCCGCCGTCCCGCCCGCGCCCGCCGCCACCCCCGCTCCGCCCGGCCGGGGCACCGGCAACCTGCGGGCCCGGCTGACCACCTTCGTCGGCCGGGAGGACGACATCCGCGTCATCGGCGACGATCTTGCGCGGGCCCGGCTCGTCACGCTCCTCGGGCCCGGCGGCGCCGGCAAGACCCGGCTCTCGCAGGAGGCTGCCGAGGCGCACGAGCCGCGCGGCGGATGGCCCGACGGCGTGTGGCTCGTCGAGCTGGCCCCCGTCGACGACCCCGAGGACGTCGCCGAGGCCACGCTGACCGCCGTCGGCGCACGGGAGACCACGCTGCGCGGCGCCGCCGCCGAGGAACTGCGGGCGCTGACCGATCGCGGCGACGACCCCCTCGACCGGCTCGTGGAGCACTGTGCGCACCGCCGTCTGCTGCTGGTGTTGGACAACTGTGAGCACGTTGTCGAAGCTGCTGCGGCGCTTGCTGAACGCCTCCTTACGCATTGCCCTGGTGTTCAGGTCTTGGCCACCAGCCGCGAACCCCTCGGTGTGCCTGGGGAGATGGTTCGTCCGGTGGAACCGCTGCCCGACCCGATTGCGCTGCGGTTGCTGGGCGACCGTGGGGCGGCGGCCCGTGCCGGGTTTGCGGTGGAGGAGGATCCGGTCGCCGCTGCGGAGATCTGCCGTCGTCTCGATGGGCTGCCGTTGGCGATCGAGTTGGCGGCGGCGCGGCTGCGGCTGTTGACCCCGCGGCAGATCGCGGATCGGTTGGACGATCGGTTCCGGCTGTTGACCGGTGGTTCCCGTACGGTCCTGCCGCGTCAGCAGACCCTGCGTGCGGTCGTCGACTGGTCTTGGGACCTGCTTGACGAGGCCGAGCGCACGGTCCTGCGTCGGCTGTCGGTCTTCGCGGGCGGCTGTGACCTCGCTGCCGCCGAGGCCGTGTGCTCCGATCCGGCCGGGGACGGCGTCGCGGACGTCGCCGACACCCTCGGCTCCCTGGTCGACAAGTCCCTCGTGGTCGCCGCCCCCGCCCCCGACGGCACCGCCATGCGCTACCGACTCCTGGAGACGGTCGGCGAATACGCCGCGGAGCGCCTCGCCGAGGCCGACGACGAACGGGAGGAGACCACCGGCCGCCACCTCGTCCACTACCGCGAGCTCGCCCGGACCAGCGAGCCCCTGCTCCGCGGCCACCGCCAGCGCGAGGCGGCCGAGCGGCTCGCCACCGAGTACGAGAACCTCCGTACCGCGCTGCGCCGGGCCGTCGCCACCCGCGACGCGGACGAGGCGCTCTGCCTCGTCCACTCCCTGGGCTGGTACTGGCACCTGCACGACCAGCGCGCCGAGTCCCGGCACTGGGCGGAAGCGGTCGCGACGCTCGGCCCCAACCCGTTCGCGGCGCCCGTCGTCCCCGCGGAGCCGGTGTACGGGCAGCTCGTGGACTCGCCGCCGCCCTACGGCGGAGAGGTGCTCACCGAGGCCTGGCGCGCCCTGCACCTGCTCCGGCTGGTGGCCCGGGACCAGACCAGCAAGGACTGGGACGATCCCGAGGTCCGGTCGCTGATCGACGGGGTGATCGCCGCCTACCGGCCCGGGCTCCCGCAGACCTGCCGCATGCCGGGCTCCCTGTGGATCTACGCCGTCATGATCGCGGGCAATGCCGAGCTGCTCAAGCAGGTCGTCGACGCGACCGTGGCCACCGCCCGCACGCTCGGCCGGAACTGGGAGCTCGCATCCGCCCTCCAGTTGCGCGCCAACATCCTCGCCAACCGCGCCGACTGGGCGGGCGACGCCTCCCGCGACGCGGACGAGAGCCTGGAGCTGTTCCGGGACCTCGGTGACGACTGGGGCTGCGCGGAGGCGCTCTCCGCCCGCGCGGAGTCCCGCGAGCGGCGGGGCGAGTACGCCCTGGCCGCCCGCGACTACCGCGAGGCGATCGCCTACGCCGAACGTCTCGGCGCGAAGGCGCAGGTGACGGTGTTGCGTGTGCGGATGGCCGGCATGCTCACCGAGAACGCCGAGATCGCGGAGGCGGAGCGGATCCTGACCGACATCACCACCTCGGTGCAGCAGTCCGGCAGCGAGGCGATGCCCGCCGCCCGGATGTTCCTCGCGGGCATCCTCGGCCGCACCGGCCGGATCCCCGAGGCCCGCGTCCAGATCCAGGTGCTGCGCGAGGAGTTCGCCTTCGGCGCGTACGCCGTCTTCAACGTCTTCCTGCTCGCCACGACGGCTTGGCTGGACAACCAGGACGGCTGTTTCGAGGACGCCCTGCAGGGGATTCGCGACGCCACGTCCGCCTTCCTGCATCCGCTGGCGCTGATGGTCGCCCCGCACCTGCCCGCGACGTTCCTCCTGACGGCCGCCGTCTCGCTGGTGTCGCCCGGCGGACCGCAGCGGGAGTACGACGGCGCGCGGCTGCTCGGCGCCTATCACGCGCTGCTGCCGCCCGACCACTTCCCCGTGACCACCGAGCGCGAGGACTTCGCCTTCGCCGAGAAGCAGGCGCGGTCGGTGCTCGGCGACACGGCCTACCGAGCGGCGTACGCCGAAGGCGGCGGCCTCACGCTGGAGGAGGCCACCGCCCTGGTCTGACCCGTCCCCCGACCGGGGCCCGTCCGGGACGCGATCCGGAGCAGGCCGGCCGCGGGTCAGGTCTTCTGGCGGAACTTGCGGACCGCGAGCGGCATGGTGACCGCCGTGATGGCCAGCGACCAGAGCAGTGTCATCCACACCGAGTCGCCGACGGGGGTGCCGTTGATCAGGGCGCGGGCGGCGTCCGCCAGGTTCGACAGCGGGTTGTAGTCCGTGAAGGACTGCAGCCAGCCCGGCATCGTGGACGGCGGGGCGAAGATCGAGCTGCCGAACTGCAGCGGCATCAGGACCAGCATCGCCATGCCCTGGACGGCCTGGGCGGTCTTCATGGTGAGACCGAGCAGGATGAAGATCCACATCAGGGCGCTGCCGAAGACGGCCGACAGCCCGACGGCGAGGAGCAGGTCCAGCATCGAGGACTTGATCGACAGGCCGAGCAGGAAGCCCACGCCCAGCAGGATCGTGATGGCCACCAGCATCCGGCCGAGCTCGACGACGATCTTGGCGAGGAGCACGGACGACCGGGCGATCGGCATGGACCGGAACCGGTCCATCACGCCCTTCTTGAAGTCGTCGTTGACCCCGGTCCCCACCGCCATCGCGATGTTCATGCCCATCATGGCCATCAGGCCGGGGACCACGTAGTTCACGTAGTCGGCCTGGTTCCCCTTGCCGGAGATCGCGCCGCCGAAGACGAACACGAACAGCAGCGTGAAGATGATCGGCATGAACAGGACGTCGAACATCGACTCAGGGTCCTGCTTGATCTGCAGGGCGTTGCGGCGCACCAGGGCGCCGATGTGCCGCAGGTTGGCCCGCAGGCCGATCCGTCCCTCGCCGTGCCCGGCCAACGCCCGGGCCGGACCGGGGGCGGTGGGAGCCGGCTTCGTCGTGGTGGCGGCGCTCATGCCGCGACCTCCTCGGTCGTGTCGGTGGTGACGCGGTCCTCGGTGAACGTGGGCTTCTGGCCGGTGATGGCCAGGAACACCTCGTCGAGGCTGGGCAGGTAGGTGCCGAGGTCGGCGATCGCGTACCCGCGGGCGGCCAGCAGGCCGACCACGGCCGTCAGCTGCTCGTCGCTCAGGATCGGGACGAGGAGCACCCCCTCGTCCGGCACCGCCTGGGAGCCGGCCACGCCGTCCAGTCCGGCCTCGGCCAGCGAGCGGGCCATGCCCGGCAGGTCCGAGGAGGACACGGGACGGATCTTCAGGGTGCGGCCGCCGACGCGTGCCTTCAGCTCGTCGACCTTGCCGTTGGCTATGACCTTGCCGCGGTCGATGACGGTCAGCTCGCTCGCGAGCTGCTCGGCCTCCTCCATGTACTGCGTGGTGAGCAGCACCGTGGCGCCTTCCGCGACCAGGGACTGGACCTCGTCCCACACCTCGTTGCGGGTGCGCGGGTCGAGACCGGTGGTCGGCTCGTCCAGGTAGATCACGGCCGGCCGGCCGATCAGCGAGGCGGCCAGGTCGAGCCGGCGCCGCATGCCGCCGGAGTAGTGCATGGCGGCCTTCTTCGCCGCCTCGGTCAGGGAGAAGCGCTCCAGCATCTCGTCCGCGCGCAGGCGGGCTTCCTTGCGGGAGAGGTCGAGCAGCCGCCCGATCATGTAGAGGTTCTCCCAGCCGGAGAGCTTCTCGTCGACCGAGGCGTACTGGCCGGTCAGGCCGATGGTGCGGCGCAGCTGCCGGGGCTGTCGGACCACGTCGAAGCCGGCGACGGTCGCCGTCCCGGCGTCCGGGACGATCAGGGTGGACAGGCAGCGCACCAGCGTGGTCTTGCCGGCGCCGTTGGGGCCGAGGACTCCGAGGACCGTGCCCTCACGGACATCGAGGTCGACACCGTCGAGGGCCCTGGTCTCGCCGTAGTGCTTGACCAGCCCCCGCACCTCCACGGCGTTGGGGTTCTTGTCGTTTCGCGTCATGCCCACCATGGGACCAGGGGCCACTGACAAAGCACCGACAGGCGACCGACAAAGGTACGACAGACATACGACAGCCCGCCGACGCGCCGGTAGGCGGTCGGCGGGCTGCCGGAGCGGGTCACCTCACGTCAGCGGGCGCGTCCGGGTCAGTGGAAGGCGTGCTGCTCCTGCGGGAACGCCCCGCCGACGACGTCCTCGGCGAAGGCCTTCGCCGCGTCCGTCATGGTTTCGCGGAGCTTCGCGTACTGCTTGACGAACTTCGGCATCCTCCCGCCGGTCAGGCCCATCATGTCGGTCCACACCAGGACCTGGGCGTCGCACTCCGCGCCCGCGCCGATACCGACCGTCGGGATGTGCAGGGACCGGGTGACCTCGGCGGCCAGTTCGGCCGGAACGAGCTCCAGCACCACCGCGAACGCACCCGCGTCCTGCGCCGCCTTCGCGTCGCGCAGCAGCTGGTGCGCGGCTTCGTCGCCGCGGCCCTGCACCCGGTAGCCCATGGCGTTGACCGACTGCGGGGTCAGGCCCAGGTGGGACATGACGGGGATGCCCGACTGCACGATCAGCTCCGTCTGGGCCAGCGAACGCTCGCCGCCCTCCAGCTTCACGGCGCCCACTCCGGCCTCCTTGACCAGGCGGGTCGCGCTGCGGAGCGCCTGCACGGCGCCCTCCTGGTACGAGCCGAACGGCATGTCGCCGATGACCAGCGCGCGGCTGGTGCCGCGTACGACGGCCGCCGAGAGCATGGTCATGTGGTCCATCGTCACCGGGACGGTGGAGTCGAAGCCGAGGTGGCAATTGCCCATCGAGTCGCCGACGAGGATGACCGGGATGCCGGACTCGTCGAAGACGGACGCGGTCATCGCGTCGTAGGCGGTGAGCATGGGCCACTTCTCGCCGCGTTCCTTGGCGAGGGTCAGGTCGCGGACGGTGATGCGCCGGGTGCCCGTGCCTCCGTACAGGGTGGGGGAGGCCGCGGCTGCGGGTTCGCGGGCAGGCGAAACGGCATGCGTCATTGCAACTGCTCCTTGTGTCATCTCGAGGCACCCTCACGGTGTCCCCGGACTCACCCACCATGGTGGCATCCCCGGGGCCGTGGGCGGAAGTGGTGCGCCGGGCACGCCACGCCGGGCACGCCAATGTGCGCGTTTCGTGACAAGCGGAACCCGCTGCGTACGGCCGTTCGTCCTTCCGGACGTGCGACCGCGACGAACGGTCGTGATGTACGGCACGGAAGGCTCCGCTTCATCGCCTAGGGTCAGGAGGCGGGGACGGAGCGCGAGCACGGCAGTGAGGGCAGCGGCATGGCACAGGCGTACAGGACGGAACCGGGGAGCGGCGGCTCGGAGCGCGAGCCCTCCGGGTCCCGTTTCCGGCGCCGGCTGGCCGGTCTGAGCAGGGATCCGGGGATCTGGCGGCGGGGACGGGTCCTCGCCGCGATCGCCGTGCTGCTGTCACTGGTCATGATCTTCCATGCCGAGCTGCCCAACGACGTGGGCAACCTCGGCAGCCTCACCGAGACGTTCCTGCCGTGGCTGGGCCTGGCGGTTCCGTTTCTGCTGGGGGGCGCGTTCTTCCGCCGGTCGGCGACCGCTCTGGTCGCGGCCCTGCTGCCCGCCGTGGTCTGGCTGAATCTTTTTGGCGGCCTGGTCTTCGACAAGTCCGGCACCGGCGGCGACCTCGTCGTCGCCACCCACAACGTCGACGCCGACAATCCCGACCCGGGCGGCACCGCCGCCTCGGTCGCCCGCTCCGGGGCCGACGTCCTGGCCCTCACCGAGCTCAAGGGCAGCGTCGTCCCCGTCTACGAGAAGGCCCTGGCGGGCACGTACAAGTACCACGCGGTCGAGGGCACGGTCGGCCTGTGGAGCAAGTATCCGCTGAGCGGCAGCGCGCCCGTGGACATCCGGATGGGCTGGACGCGGGCCATGCGGGCCACCGTGGCCACCCCGCAGGGCGAGGTCGCGGCGTTCGTCGCCCACCTGCCCTCGGTCCGCGTCAAGCTGAACGCGGGCTTCACCGCCAACCAGCGCGACAACAGCGCCGACGCGCTGGGCGCCGCGCTCGCCGCCGAACCCCTGAAGAAGGTCGTCCTCCTCGGCGACCTGAACGGCACCATGAACGACCGCGCGCTGTCCGAGGTCACCTCGCAGATGCGCTCCACCCAGGGCGCGGCGGGCGACGGCTTCGGCTTCAGCTGGCCGGCACAGTTCCCGATGGCCCGCATCGACCAGATCCTGGTCCGCGGGATCCGGCCCGAGGCCTCCTGGACCCTGCCCCGCACGGGGAGCGACCACCTGCCGGTCGCCGCGCGGCTGACGGTCGGCACGTAGCGGCGCGGGCACGGCGGCGCGCGGGGTCCCGCCGGCGGGCGCCGGTCCGGGGCCCCGCCCGCGGCGCCGCGCCCCCTACGCCCGCTCGCGCCAGCCGTTCGTGATCGGCAGCCGGCGGTCCTTGCCGAAGCCCTTCGCGGAGATCTTCGTGCCCGGCGGGTACTGGCGGCGCTTGTACTCGGCCGTGTCGACCATCCGCAGGATCTTCGCGACCAGCTCGGCGTCGAAGCCGGAGGCCACGATCTCCTCCAGACCCTGGTCCCGGTCCACGTACAGGGCGAGGATCGCGTCGAGTACCGGGTAGTCCGGCAGCGAATCGGTGTCCACCTGCCCCGGACGCAGCTCGGCGCTCGGCGGCTTCACGATCGAGTTCTCCGGGATCGGCGGGGTCTCGCCGCGCTCGGCCGCGGCCCGGTTGCGGTAGCGGGCGAGCCGGAAGACGTCGCTCTTGTAGAGGTCCTTGATCGGGCCGTAGGCGCCGACCGAGTCGCCGTACAGGGTGGAGTAGCCGACGGCCAGCTCCGACTTGTTGCCGGGGGCCAGCACGATGTGGCCCTCCTGGTTTGAGACGGCCATCAGCAGGGTGCCGCGCAGCCTGGACTGCAGGTTCTCCTCGGCCAGGCCGGTCAGGCCCAGCGAGTCCATGTAGGCGTCGAACATCGGCTCGATCGGCACGGTGCGGAAGTTCAGGCCGGTGCGCTCGGCCAGGTCGGCCGCGTCGCCCCGGGAGTGGTCCGAGGAGTACTTCGAGGGCATCGAGACGCCGTACACGTTCTGCGCGCCGACGGCGTCGCAGGCCAGCGCGGCGACGAGCGCGGAGTCGATGCCTCCGGAGAGTCCGACCAGGACGGAGCGGAATCCGTTCTTCTTCACGTACGCGCGCAGGCCCACCACCAGCGCGTCGTAGACCTCCTCGTCGTCGTCGAGCCGGTCGGCGTAGCCACCGGTCACGACCGGCTCGTACGGCTCCACCGGATCCTCGGACAGGACGACGCGGTCGATGCGCAGGCCGTCGTCCACCAGGCCCTCGGGGGCGTCGGCGCGCGCGGCGGGCAGATCGAGGTCGACCAGGACGCAGCCCTCGGAGAACTGCGGGGCGCGGGCGATGACCTCTCCGTCGGCGCCGACGACGATCGAGTCGCCGTCGAAGACCAGCTCGTCCTGGCCGCCGATCATCGCCAGGTAGGCGAGGGTGCACCCGGCCTCCTGGGCGCGCTTGCGCACCAGTTCGAGGCGCAGGTCGTCCTTGTTGCGCTCGTAAGGGGAGGCGTTGATCGAGACCATCAGCCCGGCCCCGGCGGACCGGGTGGCCGGAACCCGGCCGCCCTCCTGCCAGAGGTCCTCGCAGATGGCCAGGGCCACGTCGACGCCGCGCACCCGGATCACCGGCTGGGTGTCGCCCGGCACGAAGTAGCGGAACTCGTCGAACACGCCGTAGTTGGGCAGGTGGTGCTTGGCGAAGCGCAGCACCACCCGGCCGCGGTGCAGGACGGCCGCCGCGTTCTCCGGGGAGCCTGCCGGGCGCCCGAGGCGGGGCGTCGCCCTCTCGGTCCGGTCGAGGTAGCCGACGACGACGGGCAGTTCGCCGAACCCTTCGTCGGCCAGTCGTTCCGCGAGTGCGTGCAGGGCGCCGCGGGAGGCCTCGACGAAGGAGCCGCGCAGGGCGAGGTCCTCGACGGGGTACCCGGTCAGCACCATCTCCGGGAACGCCACCAGGTGGGCGCCCTGCTCGGCGGAGTGCCGGGTCCAGTGGACGACCGAGTCGGCGTTGGCGGCGATGTCGCCGACGTGCGAGTCGATCTGATTCAGAGCGAGGCGTAGTTGAGGCACGGGGCCCAGTCTAATCGTCTTTCTGACGCGATGTCCTGGGCCCCGCCTTCCACGAGGCCGCGTCAGCCGACGGGGCCGGCGAACCTCACGTCGTCGAGGAGGGTTCCGGCGGCGATGTCGGCGGTGATGCTCCTGGTGCCCTCGGGGAGCTCGAACGCCACCACACCGCTGGCGGATTCGCCCGGCAGGATGGTTCCCTTGACCATCTTCGGGACGGTGGTGCCGCCGCCGATGTCGAAGACCATCTCCGCGGTCATGCCCTTGTCGTCGCGGACGTCGGGCACCGCGTAGATCACCTCGTGCGGCGCGGTCGAGCCGTTGGTGATGGTGATGGTGATCTGGACCGCGTTCTTGACCTGCTCGCGGGCGATGATGCCCTTCGGCTCGTACTTCGTGGGCTTCGAGAGGCTCACCTTGATGCCGTTGGAGTGGGTGAAGGTCTCGCCGAACGGCAGCGCGCTGGTCAGGCCCGGAACCTGGGAGGGCGACGCGGACGGCCAGGGCTCGCCGCTCGGGTACAGGCCGTCCAGGTCCAGGTCGTCCTCGTCGATGCCCTCCTCGATGCGGCTGACGGCCTGCTCGGCGACGGAGACGGTCAGGAAGCCGCCGCCGACCGAGGCGACGATGCCCAGACCGGCGAGGACGGTCCCGATGACGGCCATGGACTTGTTCGGGCCGCCCTTGTTGGCGCGCACGATGGCGCCGGTGCCCAGGCCCAGGCCGGTCAGGGCACAGATGCCGCCGAGCCAGAACAGGAACGGCACGACGCCCAGGACGATGGCGAAACCACCGAGGATCAGGGCGGCGACGGCCAGGCCGTTGGTGGCCGGAACGGCCTGCGGGTAGCCGCCGTGCGGGACGGATCCGTAGCCGTGAACGGGCTGCGCCCACAGGTCGGCGGGGCCGCCGGGAGCCCCGGGAGCGCCGAACGGCGGGGCCGGGACGGGGGTGGGCGGGGCGAACGCCGGGGGTGCCGGGGCCGGTTCCGCGGCGGGTGCCTGGGGAGCCTCGGCGGCGGGCGCCGCGGGCGCGCCGGGAGCCTCCGGGGCCACCGCAGCGCAGGGGGCCTCGGCGGCCGACGCCGCCTCCGACGCCGCCTCCGACGCCGTCTCCGGGGCTTCCCGGGCCGGTTCCGCGGCAGGCTCGGGCGTGGCCGGGGGCTGGTCGGTGGCCGGGGCCTTGTCGAGGGAGAGCGGCTGGGCGGCCGCCGGTATCGGGGCCGTCTCGGGATCGGGCGTCCGCGCCGGTTCCGTCGGCGGGCCGGAGGGGGAGCTGGGCGGGTTCGGCGGGGTGGTCATACCGGCGGAAGCGTCCTTTGTCGCGGCTGTCGTGATCAGAGCAAGGGTGCCATGCCGGTGGCGAACGTCCTTCCGAATTCCCGCCCGCCCCCTCCCGCGGGAGGTCCCGGACCTACAGCCGGTAGCCGATCACCGTCATCATCCCGGACTCCGAGTGGTAGACGTTGTGGCAGTGCGTCATCCACAGCCCCGGGTTGTCGGCGTCGAAGTCCGCCGTCAGACGCCCGCCCGGCAGGACGATCGCGGTGTCCTTGCGCGCCCCGCCCGGCTCCGAGCCCAGCGCGAAGCTGTGCCCGTGCAGGTGCACCGGATGCCACATCGGGGTGGCGTTGCGGAACTCCAGTCGGACCCGCTCGCCCGCCGTGACCGGATGCCGCTGGTCCGGCGTGTACGGGGTGCCGTCGAAGGCCCAGTCGTAGCGGGTCATGGAACCGGTCAGCCGGATCTGCACCGTACGGTCCGGCTCCCGGGCCGCCAGCACGGCCGGACCGGCGGCCCGCAGCGCGTCCGCCATCAGCGGCCGCGACTCCAGCTCGGCGGGCCGGGTCGCCGCCGTGGGGGCGGTTCCCGTCCCGGTGCGCAGGACCGCCAGCGCCGACCCGTCCTTGCCCTCCGCGAGCGCGGTGAGCGGGAACACCCCGTCCCCGGCGGTGACCAGGACGTCGTAGCGCTCGCCCATGCCCAGCAGCAGCGAACGCGCCGTGGTGTGCTCGACCGGGAAGCCGTCGGTATGGGTGACCGTCAGCTCGTGCCCGCCGAGGGCGATCCGGAAGGCCGTGTCCCCGCCGGCGTTCACGATGCGCAGCCGGATCCGGTCCCCGGGGCGGGCGGTGAACACGGACGGGTCCTCCGGCACCCGGCCGTTGACCAGGTAGTGCGGGTAGACGACGTCGCCCGCGTCCTTGCCGAGGACATCGCTCTCGCCGCCCGTGCGGACGTGGGCGTGCCCGTGGGCGCCGCCCGTGGACTGCGCGCCCATGCCCTTGCGGAGCTCGGCGAGGACGGCGTCCGGGGTGGCCCCGTCCACCCCGTCGATCCAGTCGTCGAGGACCACCACCCACTCCTTGTCGTAGGAGAGCGGCTCCTTCGGGTCCTCGACGATGAGCGGCGCGTACAGGCCGCGGTCCTGCTGGACACCGGTGTGCGGATGGAACCAGTAGGTCCCCGGGTGCATGACGGCGAACTTGTAGGCGAACGACCCGCCCGGGGCGATGTCCCGCTGGGTCAGCCCCGGGACCCCGTCCATGTCGTTGCGCAGCGCGAGGCCGTGCCAGTGCACGGAGGTGGCCTCGGGGAGGTTGTTGGCCAGGGTGAGGGCCAGGGTGCCGCCCGCGGTGGCGCGGACCTCCTGGCCCGGCAGCCGGTCGCCGTACGCCCAGGAGCGCACCGTGCGCCCGCCCCCGAGGTCCAGCGTGGTGGCGGTGGCGGTCACCTTGACCTCGGTGAGCGGGCCGGTGGCGTCGCGGGCGGCCTCGGCGGCCCGGACCTCGGGCCCGGACGGGTCGACGTACCCCTCGGGCCCGTCGGCCCGCGGGCCGCCGTGGTGCACGGAACCGTGGCCCGCACGGGATTCCGCGGCAGAGCCCTGGGGTCCGGCGGAGCCCGGAGCCGTGGAGCAGGCGGCGAGCAGCCCGGAGCCTGCCGCGGCCGCGGCGGCGCCGAGTACGGAGCGACGGGTGGGGAGACAGCGCAAGGGAGCACCTCGGGGTGTGGGGTGACGGGTTCACGGGCACGGTCCGGCGGCACGGCACGGCACGGCACGGCACGGAGGACCGCGGGCCCGGCGGTACGGCTGCGGCGCCGGGGACCGGGCGCCGGGGTCGAGCGCCGGGGGCCGGGCCGGGCCTATATCCGGCGTACCGCCGGCCGGGCGAGGAGGCAGCGGGCGGCCTCGGCGGGAACGGCGCGGCGGACCGCGGGCCCGGGGTGGCCGGTTCCGGTCCCGGCCGGCACCGCCCGCCGGGGGGCCCGCGCCGGCTCCGCGGCCGCCTCCTGGGCCGCGCCGCGCGCCTGCGGTGGCGCGGCAGGGATGTGGTGAGCGCCACCGCGCGTCGTGGCGCCGGAGGCCCCCGCCGAGGCAACGCACCGGGCCGGGGACACGTCCTCCATGGTGCGGGGCTCAGCAGGACGGCCCGGGAAGAGCAGGGCGACGGCGCCCAGCAGCAGCGCGGCCAGCAGGAGGAGCCGGGACCCCGGGGCGGCTCGCCGAGCACTGCGCGTCATGGCCGGAACCCTACCCGGGGTGGGTATCCGATCGGCGGAGGAGCGACCCCGAGCTTGATGAGGATCAGTCACACCATGTCCACACATCGGCCCTCTTCGCGCACCGCCTGGCCGGTCGCCCTCCTGATCGGCCTCGCCGGGGCGGCCTACACCGCATGGGTCCTCGAAGTCGTCCTCTCGACGGGCCTGAACCCCATCGAGACGTACGTGAGCGAGCTCGCCGCCCAGGACCAGCCGCTCGGCGGCCTCTTCCGGGCCACCGACTTCATCGCCGGGACGCTCGCCTTCGCCGGCGGCCTGCTCGCGCTGGTACGGCTGCTGAAGCACGCCGAGTCCCGCCGCCCCTGGGCGGTGGCCGGCTGGGCCGGCGTCACCCTCTTCGGAGCGGCCACCGCGGCCGACGCCTGGCTGCCGCTGAGCTGCACGCCCACCGCGGACCCCGAATGCGCCGCCCGGGAGACCGCCGGACTCGTCCCCGCCACCCACCAGGCCCACGCCGTCAGCAGTACCCTCGCCATGACCGGGGCCCTCGTGGGACTCGTGGCCCTGACCGTCGCCGCCCGCCGCTACGGCTGGTTCGCCCCGCTCGCCCGCTACGGCCCCGCGCTGGTCGCCCTGGAGCTGCTCGCCACGACCTGGACCCTGTCCGCCATCGCGATGTTCACGGCCGGACGCGGCACCTGGGCGCTCGGCGCCGGCCAGCGGCTCCAGGTCCTGCTCGTGGCGATCTGGCTGGGCCTGCTCGCCCACTCCGTCCACAAGGAGCACCGCACATGACCGTCCCCCAGGGGCCGTCGCCCGGAGAGACCCGCAGCCCGGGCACGGGCCTCTTCCTGAACGTCGACGGGACCGCGCTGCACGTCGTCGTCGAAGGCCGGGGACCGGTGTGCGTGCTCAGCGCCGGACTCGCCATGGCCTGGTTCGACTGGGACGCCGTCGCCGCGCTGCTCGTCGCCCACGGCCGCACCGTCGTCCGCTTCGACCGTCCCGGACACGGCCTGAGTGCCCCCGCGACCGCACCGCCGACCACCGCCGGGGAGGCCCGCCGGATCGCGGGCCTCCTCGACGCCCTGGGCCGCGGCGGCCCCACCGCCGCCCCGGTCACCGTCGTCGGGCACTCGATCGCCGCCTTCCACACCGAGGCCTTCGCCCGGCTGTACCCGGAGCGCACCGCCGCCCTGGTCCTCGTTGACGCCAGCACCGAGGAGGACGCCCGTACGGTCCTGCCCGCCGCGCTGCGCACCGCCGCCGCCCGCCTCCTCGGCCGGGCCGTGACCGCCGCCGGACTGCCGGCCGCGCTGGGCCCGGCGGCCCGGCGCGTCACCGTAGGGGCCTCCCGGACGGGCGGCGGCGACCCGGCCGCGCCGGACCTCGTACGCCGCTGCTACCGCACCGGCCGCGTCTGGCGCGGCGCCCTCCTGGAGAACTCCCGCTACCTGGACATGGCCGCCGAACTGGCGGCGCTGCGCCGGACCCGGCGGCTGACCGCCCCCACCACCGTCCTGGCCGCTCACGACGGGACGTCCGGCCGCGGTGCGCTGCGCTGGATGGGCCGCCAGGCCGACCTCGCCGACCGGCTCGGTGCCCGCTTCGAGGTCGCCGAGCCCGCCGGACACCTGGTCATGCTCGACCGTCCGGACCAGGTGGCCCGGACGGTCGTGGAGACGAGTGGGCGTGGCCGGCGCGACGGATTCTGACGGGCCGGCCGCCCCGTCACTACCGGGCGTAGACCTTCTCGACGAAGCCCGCCAGCTGGTCCTCGGACAGGTGCTGGGCCAGATCGGCCTCACTGATCATGCCGACCAGCTTCTTGTCCCTGATCACGGGCAGCCGCTTGATCTGGTGGCTTTCCATCTCGTCCAGCACGGCGGACACGTCCGCACCGGCGTCGATCCAGCGCGGAGTGCCCTGGGCCACGTCCCCGCACGTCATCTTGGAAGGGTCCAGGCCCTTGGCCACACAGTTCACGACGATGTCGCGGTCGGTGACGATCCCGCACAAACGTTCTTCGGTGTCGCTGATGGGCAGCGCACCCACATTGAGCCGGGCCATCAGCTCGGCGGCACGGTCAAGGGTCTCGTGCGCCGGGATCCACCGGGCCCCGGGGTGCATGATGTCTGCGGCGGTGGTCATTGCTGAACCTCCTGAGCACGCCGTTCACGGCCGGGTACGGACGCACCCGGCGCGGCGTCCCCATCGGGATGCGGCCGTTCGGCCCATCCGACGACCCCCGAACGGCGGAGCACACGGAGCACACGCCCGTACGGGTGAGAGGGCGCCTCCCCCCACCGTACGAGCGTGTCCCGTCACCCGCGCGGTGTGGCTCCGCGCTGCTTGAGCATGTCCGCCATCAGGGTGAGCTCCGAGCGCTGCGCGTCGACCATGCCCTGCGCCAGCTGCCGCTCGACGGGCGTCACGCACTGCTGCGCACACCCCTCGGCCATCGTCACACCGCCCTTGTGGTGGTCGGTCATCAGCTGGAGGAAGAGCACCTCCGCGTCCCGCCCCGAGGCGGCGCCGAGCTGCTCCAGCTCCTCCCTGGTGGCCATGCCGGGCATCAACGCACCGGGCTTGGCGGACCCGTGCCCGGCGTGTCCGCCGTGGCCCGCCGAGCCGCCCATCCACGCCATCGGCGGCTCGCCGGCCACCACCTTCGGCAGCCCCCACAGGTCCAGCCAGCCGAGCAGCATCCCGCGCTGGTTCGCCTGGGTGTTGGCGATGTCGAAGGCGAGGGTGCGCACCGCCTCGTCCTGCGTGCGGTCCCGCACGAGGAAGGACATTTCCACCGCCTGCTGGTGATGGACTGCCATGTCCCGGGCGAAGCCGGCGTCGGCGGAGCGCAGCCCCGGCGTACCGGGCTCCGTGCGGGCCGCCGGAGCACCCGAAGCGGACCCGGTCCCGCCGCCGCTCGCGGCGGCGACCGTGGCCGCCGCCGCGAACAGCAGCGCCAGCAGGACGGCCGTGCCAGCGGCCCAGTAGGTACGGGGGATCGGGCGGCTCACGAGCCGGCCACCCCGCTCGTGCAGGCCGCGCCGGGCTCCGGCGTCTGCTCACCCTGCACGTACTTGGTGAAGAACTGCGCCACCCGCGGATCGTCCGCGCTCTCGACGGTCAGCTGCTTGCCCCACGCGCTGAGCATGATCGTGCCGGTCTGCGCCCCGACCGGGCTCATCAGCGTGTACGGGGTCTTGCTCACGGTCGCGGCGAGCTTGTCCACATCGGCCGGGGCGGCCTTGTCGTTGTAGGTCACCCAGACCGCGCCGTGCTCCAGCGAGTGGACGGCGTTCACCTCGGGCACCGGGTTCTTGTAGACGTCGCCGTTGCAGTTCATCCAGCGAGGGTGGTGGTCACCGCCGACCGGCGGGTTCATCTCGTACTTCACCGGCGTCTCGACGTGGTTGCGGCCGAGCTTCTTCACGTCCCAGAGCTGCTCGCCCTCGACCGGCTTCCTGCGGATCTCCTCCGCCTCCCTGCGGAGCTTCTCCGCGGCGGCCGCCTCGCGCTTCTCCTCCTGCTTCTGCTCGATCAGCACCCAGGTGCCGAAACCGACGAGGCCGACGACGACCGCCGACGAGACGGTGATCGCGATCGCCTTGTTGCGCCGCTCGCGCGCCTTCTCGATGCGGCGCATCTCGGCTATCCGCGCCTGGCGGGAGTTCGGGTCGGTGTGCTGGGGGTGGGGGGTCCTGCCGGACGTGCTGGCCATGTGCCCTGGTTCCTTCGTGTGAAGAGGGGGGTGGACGGAACGCGAAACCGGACCCGTCAGGTCCGCAGCACCTGGAGAACATGCAGGTCGGGGGCGCGTGCCAGCGTCTCGGGCGGCCGGACCCGCCCCGCCGCCGTCGCGTACGAGCACGGCGGCGTGCCGCCGCCCGTCACGGCCACGGCGGGCGGCGGCACGGGCAGCACGGCAGGGGGCACGTGGGCGCGGGAGGAACAGCCGGGCAGCTCGTACGGGGACACGCAGACGGCGTGCTCCGTACCGTGCGCTCGCACCTCGGAGGCGGCGGGCGACTCGCCCGAGCGGGCGCAGAGGAGCCACGCGCCGGCCAGCGCGCCGAGGACCGTCAGCAGGACGGCGCGCCGGAGCGCGGAACGTCCACGACGTCCCTGCTGCGTGTGCTCCCGGCCCCCCATGGGCGCAGATGGTAATGCTCAGGGCTGTGCCGAGGTCAGTGCGGGGGTGCCGCGAGCTTTCGCGGGTGCGTAATGTGGCGGAAACCACCACTGGCGATACTGGGCCGGCCCGCGTGCGCCGCGACCTTCGAGGCGGTGGTGCACAGGCCGTCTGAACTGCGAGGATGAAGGCATGGACAAGCAGCAGGAATTCGTCCTCCGGACGCTTGAGGAGCGCGACATCCGCTTCGTGCGCCTGTGGTTCACCGACGTACTGGGCTTCCTCAAGTCCGTCGCGGTCGCCCCCGCGGAGCTGGAGCAGGCCTTCGACGAGGGCATCGGCTTCGACGGCTCCGCCATCGAGGGCTTCGCACGGGTCTACGAGTCCGACATGATCGCCAAGCCGGACCCGGGCACGTTCCAGATACTGCCGTGGCGCGCCGAGGCCCCCGGGACCGCCCGGATGTTCTGCGACATCCTCATGCCGGACGGCTCCCCGTCCTTCGCGGACCCGCGCTACGTCCTCAAGCGCATCCTCGCCAAGACCTCCGACCTGGGCTTCACCTTCTACACCCACCCGGAGATCGAGTTCTTCCTGCTGAAGGACAAGCCGCTGGACGGCACCCGCCCGGTTCCGGCCGACAACTCCGGCTACTTCGACCACACCCCGCAGAACGTGGGCATGGACTTCCGCCGCCAGGCCATCACCATGCTCGAATCGATGGGCATCTCGGTCGAGTTCAGCCACCACGAGGGCGCCCCGGGCCAGCAGGAGATCGACCTGCGCTACGCCGACGCGCTCTCCACGGCGGACAACATCATGACGTTCCGCCTGGTCATGAAGCAGGTGGCCCTCGAACAGGGCGTGCAGGCCACCTTCATGCCGAAGCCGTTCTCGGAGTACCCGGGCTCGGGCATGCACACCCACCTCTCGCTCTTCGAGGGCGACCGCAACGCCTTCTACGAGTCGGGCGCCGAATACCAGCTCTCCAAGGTCGGCCGTTCCTTCATCGCGGGCCTGCTGCGGCACGCCGCCGAGACGGCCGCGGTCACCAACCAGTGGGTCAACTCCTACAAGCGCATCTGGGGCGGCTCCTCGCGCAGCGCCGGCGCGGGCGGCGAGGCCCCCTCGTACATCTGCTGGGGCCACAACAACCGCTCCGCCCTGATCCGCGTCCCGATGTACAAGCCGGGCAAGATGGGCTCCTCGCGCATCGAGGTCCGCTCGATCGACTCGGGCGCCAACCCGTACCTCACGTACGCCGTCCTCCTGGCGGCCGGCCTCAAGGGCATCGAGGAGGGCTACGAGCTCCCGGCGGGCGCCGATGACGACGTCTGGGCCCTCTCCGACGCCGAGCGCCGCGCGATGGGCATCGAACCCCTCCCGCAGAACCTCGGCGAGGCCATCTCCCTGATGGAGCGCAGCGAGCTGGTGGCCGAAACCCTTGGCGAACACGTCTTCGATTTCTTCCTGCGCAACAAGAAGCAGGAGTGGGAGGAGTACCGCTCGGAGGTCTCCGCCTTCGAGCTGCGCAAGAACCTCCCGGTGCTGTAACCGCAGGAGGAGAAGCAGCGGTCCGGGCCGGTGGCGGCGAGCCACCGGCCCGGAGCCGTCCGGGACCTAGGTCCAATGGCGCATGGCGGCGCTGGGCGGCGCTGGGCAGGGTGGGGGCGTGGAAGCTCTCGACGACGCCCGTACCGATGCCCGTACCGACGCCGGTACGGATGCCTACCTGCGCCGCCTGGGGGTGGCGCGCTCAGAAGGGGTCCGCAGCGGCTCGCTGCGCGAGCTGCACCTGCGGCATCTGCGGACTGTGCCGTTCGAGAACCTCGCGATCCACCTCGGCGAGGAGATCGTGCTCACCCCCGACGCTCTCCACGACAAGATCGTGACCGCCGGACGCGGTGGCATCTGCTACGAACTGAACGGCGCGTTCGCCGAGTTGCTGAGCGCCCTCGGCCACCGGGTGGAGCTCCTCCAGGCCCGGGTCCACGGCAAGGACGGCGTGCTGGGGGTCCCCTACGACCACCTCGCGCTGCGCGTCGACGGGCGCTGGCTCGCGGACGTGGGCTTCGGCGAGCACAGTGCGTACCCGCTCGACCTGGAGGAGCGGGGCGAGCAGCAGGACCCCGGCGGGGTGTTCCTCGTCAGGGCCGCGGCCGGGGACGCCGCTGTGGGGGATCTCGACGTGCTGCGCGACGGTGTGCCGGCGTACCGGCTGGAGGCGCGGCCGCGGGCGCTCGCGGACTTCCGGACCGGTGCCTGGTGGCACGCCACCAGCCCGGAGTCCGGTTTCACCCGGGGCCCGGTCTGTTCCCGGCTCACCGAGGACGGCGGCCGGATCACCCTGCGGGACCGGACCCTCATCAGCACCTCCGCGGACGGTGACCGCACCGAGGTGGAACTGGCGACGGAGGGGGAGGTGCTGGCCGCCTACCGCGCCGAGTTCGGCATCGTGCTCGACCGGCTGCCGGTGGCGCTCCACCCCCGGGACTGACGACGCCCGGGCCGGCCGCACGCGGGGTTCATTCGGGGGGCGCGCATGGGGGGCGTGGAATGTCGAAACGATACAGCCGCTGGCATTGGAGTGAACTGCCGTTCCCGGCGGTGCCTCCGGGCGTTGGACCGGCCGACGCGCACATCGAGCGCGCGTCGTCGATCCACAGATCCTTAGGGGAGTCATGCGTATTCGTTCTGCTGTCACCGCGTCTGTCCTGGCCGCCGGCATCCTGCTGGGCGGGGCCGGTGCCGCCCTGGCCAACGACGGGGTCGACATCGACTACTTCTCCGGCGGTCGCGCGGGCTACTCGTCGAACTGCTCCTCGCTCGCCGCGGTGCCCGCCAGCCGCCCGGCGTTCACGGGCCCGGTCTACACCTCCACCTGCCTCAAGGACGGCGAGGTCGAGTGGGCCAAGGGTCACCACCTGGGTGCCTGATCCGGCGGCCCGCGCCGCGGGGACGAACCGACGGCGAGGTCGGCCGTCCCCGCGGCGTTCGCGGACCGGGGAGCGTGGGGCCACCGGTTTTGGGCAGAACTTTGCCCGCCGGGCCGCATGAAGTCCGCCCGGCGCGTGCAGGCGCACGGGTGGAAACCGCACCGCGCAGCCCCGAGGACCCGTGCATGGCCGTACACGCCGTTCGTCCGCTGATCCGGACGATCCCCGCCCCCGAGCGCGTCTGGTACGCCTCCTACGGCTCCAACATGCACACGGACCGCCTCGCCGCCTACATCGCCGGCGGCGTCCCGCCGGGGGCGACGCACGCGCACCCGGGCTGCCGTGACCGCCGGGCTCCCGAACGCTCCGTTCCGGTCGAGCTCGAAGGGCGCCTGTACTTCGCCACCGAGTCCCTGGTGTGGACCGGCGGCCGGGGCTACTACGACCCCACCGCCCCCGGCCGGCTCCGCGGGCGGGCCCACCTGGTGACCGCCGGCCAGCTGTCCGACATCGCCGCGCAGGAGATGGCCCGGGAACCGTGCGCCGACCTCGACCTCACGACCGTCCTGCGGGACGGCCGCCACACCCTCGGCCCCGGCCGCTACGAGACCCTCGTCTGCCCGGGCACGATCGACGGGATCCCCGTGGTGACCTTCACCGCGCCGTGGACGCTCCGAGACGTCGAACTGCGCACCCCGTCCGCCGCCTACCTGCGCCACCTGGCAACCGGCCTCCTGGACTCCGGCCCCTGGACGCGACAGGACACCGCCGAGTACCTCTCCGGCTGCCCCGGCGCCGCCGGTGCCTGGACCCCCGACCGCATCCACGCCCTCCTGACGGCCGCCTCCTGACGGGCGCCTTCCGTCGGGCGCCTTCCGTCGGGCGCCTTCCGACGGCGCCGCCGGTCAGCGGACCGCGCGGTGCCAGGCGGGCCGGGTGGGGGTGGAGGGGGTGGCGAAGGTGTGGAGTTCGGCGTCCAGGCCGAGGACCGTCGTGGTCGTCGTGCCGCCCTGTTCCCGGACGGCCGCCGGGGCGCCGGCGAAGAGCATGCGGGACTCCACCCAGGCCGGGGGGCCGCCGAGGCCGGAGGTGCTGACCGTGCCGCTGTGCGCGCGGCCCGCCACGTGACGGCCCGCGGCGCCGATCGCGCCGTAGCCGGCCCGGCCGCCCGCCTCGGTGACGCTGGAGACGTGCGGTCGGGGCGCGGGACCCGCCGTGACCACGGCGGTCCGCACCACCCCCGAGTCGGGGCGCCGGAAGTACAGGCGGACGCCCGCGCCGTCCGGGGCGGCCGTCAGCGGGACCGTCGTGGCCGGCAGACCCGTCGGCGAGGGGCCGCGGAGCGGGCCGTCCGGGTCCGCCTGCGTCCAGGCCAGCACCGAGGTTGTGGTCGCCGCGTACACGTGCCGCCGCCCGGCGGCGTCGACCGCCGTGGCCGGGTCGCTCTGCAGGTCCTCGCCGCCGAGCCGCTGCCAGGCGGAGAAGCCGCCGCCGGGCTGCTGGACGGCGGCGCGCAGGGTGCGCCGGGAGTCACGGAGGTAGACCGTGAGCAGGCCGCGGGCGTCCACCGCGGCCGCGGGGGCGCTGATCGCCGAGGTGCCGTCGGCGTCGCCCTTCTCGGGAGTGCCCAGTGACTGCCACGCGCCGAACGCCCCGTCGGGTGCGGTCTGGACGGCGTAGACGACCTCGCGCCGGTAGTCCGAGGGGGCGGGGCCGAGGACGGTGCGGGTGGCGAGGACGGCGACGCGACCGTCGGGCAGCCGGGCGGCGGTCGCCCCCGGGTCGATGCCGGTGCCCGCGAGGAAGACCGGCCTCTCCCAGACCCCGGCGGCATCGCGCCGCCAGTAGGCCATGCGGCCGTCCAGCACGGTGAAGGCCCAGAGGCTGCCGGGCGTCCCCTCCGTCAGCCAGGAGGAGTTGTCGGCGCGGGTGTAGCGCAGCGACTGGGCCCAGTTGCGCCCGGTCGGGTTCCCGGCGACCTTGCGGTCGCCGCAGCCGGAGGGGCTTGCGCAGTAGTCCTGGTGGTCCTGCCAGGCGTAGGTCCGCAGGTAGTCGGTCTTGGTCTCGGCCGTCTGCGGGTCCAGCGAGTGCGGGAGGGTGCCGTTGTGGTAGCCGAGGTAGCTCTGCACCGAGAACTGTGGCCGTCGGTGGACCTGTTCGGCGTAGCCGGCGGTGGCGGCCTGCACGAAGCGGGCGCCGTACATGTGATCCTGGTGGTCGGTCAGGCGGCCGCTCTCCCGGTACCGGCCGGGCGTGGGGTCCTGCATCCGTATCGTCGTGGGCCGGTACCGCTCCAGGACCCCGGCTATCGCCTGTATCAGCTGGTCCTTGGTGTACGAGAAGCCCTGCTTGACCGGGGTCCCGGAGGTCAGTTGGGAGTCCAGCGCGGCTATCCGGCCGTTCCACAGGCCGCGCAGGCTGTCGGGGGTGTCCTGGCCGGTGCTGCGGGCCTCGCGCAGCATCAGCCACACCAGGTTGACCTGCGGCTTCGCGATGAGCACGTCGATCTCGGCGCTGCCGCCGCCCGCAGTGGGCATGACCGTGCGCCGCCACGCGCTGGTGCGGTCGCCGGTGGCCATCTCGGCGTAGGCGGAGCGGATGCCGTTCTGCCGGGCCTCCGCGTAGTGGGCGCGGTCGGCGGGCTGTTCGGGATCGTCGGCCGCGTGGCCGTGCGCCTCGTTGCGGCCGTCGGACTCGCCCGACGTGAGGTAGGCGGTGGTGACCTGGGTGCCGGCCCTCAGGGAGCGGCTGAGGTCGGGGTTCATGAAGAACAGGTCGTCGTCGGGGTGCGCGACGACCTGGATCACCGACCCGGAGGTGACGCTCGCGGGCAGGACGGCGGCCGGGTTCCTCCCCTGGTCGGCTCCGGCGGAGGTCTGCTGTCCGGAGGCCACGGAGAGGAGGCCGGTGGCGCCGGCGGTCAGCACGGTGAGCAGGACCGCGAAGCGGCGACGGGTCACGGGCATCTGGGTACGCCTTGGGTTCGTTCCGGGCAGGACAAAACGCCGAGCAGTCAGAGAGAGGCCGAATCGGCGAACTTGGTTCACCGGACAGGCCGATGACTCCTGCCCTGCGGAGAAGACCCGGGACGACGCACCGCCGCGACGGCGGGTGCCGTCCGGCTCCGATGCCGTCCGGTACGAGTTCTACGAGCCCCGGCGTTTCCGCCGTGTGCCCCACCGCACCGGACGCCGCGACCCGGCAGGCCCCGGCGGTCACGGTGCGGGCTAGGGGGCGGCGTTGCGCGGGCCCACCGGCTGCCACGGCGCAAGGTACGCGTGCGGGGCGTCCGCCGACGAGGTCACGTACAGCCGCGCGTCGAGCCCCACCACCGCCAGGCTGACCATGTTGCTCCCGGTCATCGTGGAGGAGGGCGCGCCGAGGAACATCAGCGGCGAGCGCCCCCACGGCCGTCCCGGACCGACCTCCGCGCCCAGCTGCCCGCCCGCCGCGCGGCCCGCCAGCACGTGCCCGCTCGCCGTCACCGAGCCGAAACCGTTCAGCCCGCCGAGGTCGGTCATGTTGTTGACCTTCAGGCCGTCGTCGGCCGTCATCAGGGCCGTACGGACGTTGCCCGAACCGGGTTTGCGGAACCACAGCCGCACCCCGCCCTCGCGGCCCTCCGCGGTCAGCGGGAGGGCGGTGTCCGGCAGCCCGGTGGCCGTGACCGGGCCCAGCGGGGCGCCCGGCTTCGGCTGCGCCCAGCCGACGACCGTCTTCGAGGTGGCCGCGAGGACCATGCGCCGCCCCGCGCCGTCGGTCGCGGTCACCGGGGCGCCGTGCAGGTCCGCGCCGCCGTACTTCTCCCAGGGGCCCCAACTGCCGTCCGCCTGCTGGACCCGGCCGCGCAGGCTGTGCGCACCGTCGCGGACGTACGCCGCCGGCTGCCCGGTGCCGTCGACCGAAACGGCCGGTGCGCTGATGTCGGAGGTCCAGGTCTGGTCCGCGGTCTCGGGAGTGCCGAGCGACTGCCACTCCCCGAACCCGTCCGCCCCGGGCGCCGTCTGCACCGTGTAGACGACCTCGCGCCGGTAGTCGGCGGGCCGGGCCCCGAAGGAGGTGCGGGTGCCGAAGACGGCGATCCGGCCGTCCTTCAGCGTCACGGCGCCGGTGCCCGGGTCCATTCCGGTGCCGGGCAGCAGGTCCGGGCCGCGCCAGGGGCCGACCGGGCCGGGCCGATGCCAGACGGCGACCTGGCCGTCGAGCACCTTGAAGGCCCACAGGCCGTGGTCCCGGTCAGAGGTCAGCCAGTCGGTTCCGGTGCCACGGGCGTAGTTGACGGTGTCCGTCCAGCGGTTGCCCGCCGGATGCTCGGAGACCTTGAGGTCGCCGCAACCGGCTTCGCTGCCGCAGTGGTTCTGCCGGTCCAGCCAGGCGTAGGTGTCGAGGATGTCCAGCTTCTCCCGGGCCTCCTGCGGGCCCAGTGCGCTGGGGAGGAAGCCGTTGAAGTAGCCGACGTAGTTCTGCACCGCGAAGTGCGGCCGGTCCTTGACGTCCTGCGCGTAGGCGGCCGTGGCCATCTGGACGAAGCGGGCGCCGTAGAAGTGGTCCTGGTGGTCGGTGTACCGCTTGGTGTCGGGATACCGGCCGGGGGTCGGGTCCTGGAAGCGGACGGCGGTCGGCCGGTACTGCTCCAGGACGCCCACGAGGGTCTGGACGACCTGGTCCTTGGAGTACGCGAACCGCTGCTTGACCGGGGTGCCGGAGGAGAGCATCGACTCCAGCCGGGCGACCTTGCCGTCCCACAGGCCGTGCAGGCTGTCAGGCATGTCGGCGTAGCCGTGCCCGGCCTCGCGCATCTGCAGCCAGACCAGGTTGACCTGGGGTTTGGCGACGAGGACGTCGACTTCGGCGTGGCCGCCGCCCTTCGTCGGGACGACGGTGCGCTTCCAGGCGCTGGTGCGGTCGCCGGTGGCCATCCGGGCGTAGGCGGCCCGGATGCCGTTCTGGCGTGCCTCGGCGTAGGCGGGCTTGTCGGGGCGGGCGGTAGCCGCTTGGGCGGGGGCGGCGTTGACCCCGTCGGCCTCGCCCGCGGTCAGGTACACCGAGGTCACGGGGTGGCCGGCGGCTATGGAGTAACGCAGGTCCGGATTCATGAAGTACAGGTCGTCGTCGGGGTGCGCGACGATCTGGACCACCCGGCCCGGGTCGGGGACGGCGCCGGTGGCGACGGTGCCGGGCGGGGCGGGGGAGCGGTCGAGGCCTGCGAGGGCCGCGTTGCCGCGGAGCACGAGCATGCCGGTGGCGGCGATGGCCGCGCCGAGGGCGACGACCTTGACGAGCCCGGCCCACCGCAGCCGCTGCGGCGCCCCGGCCCCGGCCCCGGTTCCGCGCCGCGCCGCCCTGCGTCCGCGGGCCGGGGCCTGCCCCGCCGTGCCCCGCGCGGCGGCTCCCGCTTCGGTCTGGGCCCCGGCTTCTTGCTGAGCTTGAGCTTGAGCTTGAGCCTGCGGCGCGGTCGCGGCTGCGCGGGCCCGCCGGGAGGCTTTCCGGCCCGACGTCGTTTCTGCCCGGCGCGCGGCCCTGCGCCCGCGCCGGGGCTGCCGCGCGGAAGCGGGGTCCGCGCTCTCCTCCGTCGGCCGCGCGGACCCGCCGTGGGTGTCCTCGGCTGCGTCGTGCAGGCTGCGGGGCTCGGGGACCGGTGCCTGCTCGGGCGGGCGGGTGTGATCGGGCTCATACGTCTGCGGGGGCCCGGGGAAGTGGGGGAACTCGTATGCCTGCTGGTGTTGTTGGGGGACCTGAGGTGTGTGGATCTGCCCGTCCTGGAGCGGCGGGAAGACGTGCTGTGCTTCCTGTGGTGGGTACGGCTGCTGGAACTCCGCTGTCTGTTGCGCCTGTTGCCCCTGCTCGGGCCAGCCCGAGCTCCACTCGGGGCTCCACCCGCCGTGCGCGGCGTAACCAAACTCCCCCAGGGAATCCGGGTGTTGGTGCTGGTACGGCAGGTGGGTCTGCTGGTATTGGTGAGACTCGGACTCCTGGCTCTGCGCGTGCTGCCCGTACTCCTCGTATGGCTCGTACTCCCCGTACGGCCCGTACTCCCCGTACCGGTACGCCGGGTCGGGGCCCGGCGCCGAAGGGCCCCAGTCACCCGCGGTGGGACCGGGGCGGGGGTGTCCGTCGGACATGGGGCTCCTCGTGGCCGTTCGGCGGGGAGCGGGCCCCATGACGTCATAAATACTCGGATAATCCGATAATCCTCGTCATGGTACGTCCCGGTGAATCGAACGTCTGCTCCGGCTGTCGGCGCCGTAGCCGCAGCGTTCTGCCGGGGCGCGGCATCCGGGCGGTTGCCTCGCCAAGCGGCGGGCGCCCCGGCTCGTACCGGACGTACTCGCGTGGTCCGATGACGCGGCGAAGGGCCGTACCGGGCGGTGTGACACGGTGAACCTCGGCGGCCACGGCCATGATCCGCCGGACAGGCCCTAGGCTCGACCCAGGCCCGCCAGGGCAGTGGCAGCGACAACCGCGGGAGGCGGCGGGATGACGGTCCCGGGACGCAGGAGCAGCACCTTCATCCGGCTGCTGCGCAGCGGGTTCACCGACCCCTCCGCAGCCGCCCGGCTGCTCGACTCCGAGGCGCTCGCCGCCGTACGCGCCGATCCCGTCCTCCTCGACGCCCTCGGGGCGACCGCCGACCCCGACCTGGCCCTGCGCGGGCTGGTCCGACTCGCCGAGGCGCAGCCCGACGGCGAGCTCCCCGTACTCCTCGACACCCTCGTCAGCGCCAAACCCCTCCGCGACCGCCTCCTGGGCGTACTCGGAGCCTCCGAGGCCCTCGGCGACCACCTGGCCCGCCACCCCCGCGACTGGCTCGACCTCGTCACGTACGAGGCCGCCGACCTGCACCCCGGCCTTCCCGAGTTCGAGCGGGGCCTCGCCGACGCCCACGACCCCGTCGCCCTGCGCGTCTCCTACCGGCGCTGCCTGCTCTCGATCGCGGCCCGCGACGTCTGCGGCACCATCGACGTCGCCCAGACCGCCGCCGAACTCGCCGACCTCGCCACCGCCACCCTCCGCGCCGCCCTGCGGATCGCCTGCGCCGCCGCCCCCGAGGACGCGGCGCTCTGCCGTCTCGCCGTCATCGCGATGGGCAAGTGCGGCGGCAACGAGCTCAACTACGTCTCCGACGTCGACGTGATCTTCGTCGGTGACACGGCAGCAGCGCCTGCCCAGGGCGGGGCCGCCGGGGACGGCGCCGACGAGGCCAAGGCCCTCCAGGCCGCCACCCGCCTCGCCTCGCACCTGATGCGGATCTGCTCCGAGACCACCGTCGAGGGCACCATCTGGCCCGTCGACGCCAACCTCCGTCCCGAGGGCCGCAACGGACCCCTCGTCCGCACCCTCGCCTCACACCTGGCCTACTACCAGCGCTGGGCCAAGACCTGGGAGTTCCAGGCCCTCCTCAAGGCCCGCGCCGTCGCCGGAGACGAGGATCTGGGCTCCGAGTACATCGAGGCCATAAGCCCGCTGGTCTGGCAGGCGGCCGAACGCGAGAACTTCGTCCCCGACGTCCAGAAGATGCGCCGCCGCGTCGTCGACAACATTCCCGCCGCACACGTCGACCGCGAACTCAAACTCGGCCCCGGCGGCCTGCGCGACGTCGAGTTCGCCGTCCAGCTGCTCCAGCTCGTCCACGGCCGAAGCGACGCCACCCTGCACTCCGGCACCACCCTCGACGCCCTGCACGCCCTCGCCGCCGGCGGATACGTCGGCCGTGCCGACGCCGCCCAGCTGCACGACGCGTACCGCTTCCTGCGCGCCATGGAACACCGCATCCAGCTCTACCGGCTGCGCCGTACCCACCTGGTGCCGGAGGACGAGAACGACCTCCGGCGCCTGGGCCGCTCGATGGGCCTGCGCACCGAACCCGTCGCCGAGCTCAACAAGGCCTGGCGCCGGCACGCCTCCGTGGTCCGGCGCCTGCACGAGAAGCTCTTCTACCGTCCGCTGCTCGACGCCGTCGCCCAGCTCGCCCCCGGCGAGACCCGGCTCTCCCCGCGCGCCGCCGGCCAGCGTCTCGAAGCCCTCGGCTACGCCGACCCGGCCTCGGCCCTGCGCCACCTGGAGGCCCTCGCCTCCGGCGTCACCCGCAAGGCCGCCATCCAGCGCACCCTGCTCCCGGTGATGCTCGGCTGGTTCGCCGACTCCGCCGACCCGGACGCCGGCCTGCTCAACTTCCGCAAGGTCTCCGACGCCCTGGGCAAGACGCCCTGGTACCTGCGTCTGCTGCGCGACGAGGGGGCCGCCGCCGAGAACCTCGCCCGGGTGCTGTCCGCCGGACGCCTCGCCCCCGACCTGCTGATGCGCGCCCCCGAGGCGGTGGCCCTGCTCGGCGACCCCGAAGGGCTCCAGCCCCGCACCCACGAGGCCCTGCGCCAGGAGGTCCTCGCCGCCGTGGGCCGCGCCGAGAATCCGGAGACCGCCGTCGCCGCCGCCCGCGGAGTGCGCCGCCGCGAGCTCTTCCGTACCGCCGCGGCCGACATCATCGGCTCCTACGGTACGGAGGACAGCCCGGCCGAGGAGGACCACGGCGCTCTGGTCGACCGGGTCGGCGGGGCGGTCTCCGACCTCACCGCCGCGACGATCGCGGGCGCCCTGCGCGCCGCCGTCCAGTCGCACTTCGGCGACACCCTGCCCACGCGGTTCGCCGTCATCGGCGTCGGCCGATTCGGCGGCCACGAACTCGGCTACGGATCCGACGCCGACGTCCTCTTCGTCCACGAACCCCGCGAGGGCGTCGACGAGCAGGAGGCCGCCAAGGCCGCCCAGACCGTCATCGCCGAGATGCGCCGACTGCTCCAGCTGCCCACCGCGGACCCGCCGCTGCTCATCGACGCCGACCTGCGTCCCGAGGGCCGCTCCGGCCCGCTGGTGCGCACACTGGCCTCCTACGCCGCCTACTACCGGCGCTGGTCGCTGACCTGGGAGAGCCAGGCGCTGCTGCGGGCCCAGCCGGTCGCCGGCGAGGAGGAGCTCGGGCGCCGCTTCATCGAGCTGATCGACCCGCTGCGCTATCCGGCGGAGGGCCTCGGCGACGACGCCGTCCGGGAGATCCGCCGCCTCAAGGCCCGGATGGAGTCGGAGCGGCTGCCGCGCGGCGCCGACCCGACCCTGCACACCAAGCTGGGCCGCGGCGGTCTGAGCGACGTCGAGTGGACCGTCCAGCTGATCCAGATGCGGCACGCCTGGGCCGAACCGGGCCTGCGGACCACCCGCACCCGCGAGGCCCTCGCGGCCGCCCACGCGGCGGGGCTGATCCCGACCGACGAGGCACAGATCCTGGACGAGGCCTGGGTCCTGGCGACCCGGGTCCGCAACGCCGTGATGCTGGTGCGGGGCCGCGCCGGGGACACCTTCCCGTCCGAAGCCCGTGAACTGGCGGCGGTGGGCCGCTACCTCGGCTACGCCGAGGGCACGGTCGGCGAACTGCTGGACGACTACCGGCGCACCACGCGCCGGGCCCGCGCGGTGGTCGAGGAACTCTTCTACGGAGGCTGAACGGCCTTCTGCCGCACGGCACCGGAGCCCCGGATCCGCGACGGCGGGACGTCGGACCCGCGTGGGTCCGACGCCCGCCGTCGCGCGGTGGGCCGTCGCGCGGTGGGCCGTCGCGCGGTGGGCCGTCGCGGGGTGGGCCGTCGCGCGGTGGCGCGGGCGTCAGCGGGCCGTGCCGAAGTCCTGCGTCCAGTAGTTGCCGGGCTGGGCCAGGCCGATGCCGATCTCCTTGAAGGAGCAGTTCAGGATGTTCTCCCGGTGGCCCTGGCTGTTCATCCAGCCCTCCATGACCTTCTCGGGCGTGCTGTAGCCGTAGGCGACGTTCTCGCCGTACGTGCTCCAGGTGTAGCCGGCGCGGGTGATGCGCGTGCCGGGGTTCGACCCGTCGGAGCCGGTGTGGGACATGTTGCTGTGGGCGGCCATGTCCGCGCTGTGGTCCTGCGCGGCCTTCGTGAGCTGGGCGTTCAGGGTGACCGCCGGGCACCCGGCGGCGGCGCGCTCCTGGTTGACCAGGGCGAGGACCGCGGCGACCGAGCCGGAGGCGGTCGGCGCGGGCGAGGTCTTCGGCGGCTGGGGCGCCTGCGGCTTCTTGGTGACCGGCGGCTTCGCCGGCTGCGGCGCGGCCTTCGGCGGCTGCGTCTGCGAAGGCCGGGAAGGCGGGGAGGGCTGCGCGGGCCGGGAGGTCTCCTCGACCGGCTGCGCGGGGGCTGTGGGGCTGCTCGGCGCCGTCGGAACGCCGACCGGGACCATGAGGTCCGGGGCGGCGGAGGGCTCGGACTGCCACGGGCGCTGCGCCTGGTGGCTCGCGGTGCGCGTCCGGCCGGCGTCGTCGCCGCCGTTGAAGCAGGCGAGAGCGGCCGTGGGGACACCCACGATTCCGAGGGCGCTGACGCCGATGACTATTTTCCGGTACTGCTTCTTCTTCCGATGCTTCTGCATGCGTGACCTCATTCGGTGATCGCGAAGCTTCCGGCGCCGGAACTGCGGGACGCCGGAATGGTCGACATTCTTAGAAGCCCGCCATTGGCCTGGCAAGTTTCCGTTTCGCGTTCACGCGGGGGATTCGGCACGCCGCTTGAAACAGGCCGTTGATCGTGCATGGTCACGATCTGGTCACTGTCGCAACCATGTGATGTGTCTTCAGGAGCGGCCGTGACCAGGGAAGTAGGGCGCAGGTCATGCGGTAGCGAGCATTCCGTTCCCGCAGGAGAGGGGAATGTCGAATCCAAAACGGACAAATGTCGAAATGTCGATGAGGTGGCGCGCCCGGGAAGTCCTCCGGTGCCGAGGTTCCGGTCGTGACGCATGTCACGCAACCGGGGGTCGGATCGTGGCGTCGGGGGCCGCGTCGCAAGTAGGGCATGGTACGACCAGGATTTGTCTGGGTTTGTAGCGTGAGGTCGAGGTTTCGTCGGGGCCGGAGGCGGTCGCGGCCGTGGGGCGGAGGGTCGCGGCGAGATGTTGACGTGTCCGTCCTTGCGGAAGTCGCTGATGGCGGCGCTGCGCAGGGAAGGTGTGGTGCGAGGGGTTCTCGGTGCCCCGGCTACGTCTCATTCACGTGGCGAGGTCGACGCAGGTGGTGTCGAAGGCGCCCCCGCTGGTGAGTCGGTGGATGCGTTCGACGGTCCTGCTCGGTTCTCATGGGCCCCGCCATTCACGTGATCACGAGCGCCGCACCTGTGCTGCTTTCCGAGTTCCCCTCCCGCGCATCGGGCATGACGTCACGTCATGCACGAAGCCGGAGAACGGCCGACCGGACCAATCTCCACCGTGCGGTGTCCCTGCCTCAGGACCGTCCGGATCGCGGCGAGGGCGCGCGCGGAGCGGGGGAGGCCTGATTTCATTGCCTGCCCCGAGGTCGAGGCCCAGGACGGCACAGCAATCCGGCGCTCGACATCGGGCATCAGAAGAACGTGGTGAATATCAGAAGTGCGCCAGCGGCCGCGAATCCGAGCCCGAACCAGCCGAGGATCGGAACGAAGACGAATGCGACTGCGGCGCGCAGCACGAAGAACTGAATCGGCCATTTCTCGGCTACGTGGGGGCGTGTGGGTAGACAGGTGAGGGGTACCGGGCCTCCGATCGGCGGCAGCATTCCCTCCCATGAGTCCAGGGTCACCTTGTGATTCCCGCCCGAAGGTCCTTGGTATGTCACGACGACGCGACTTCCGTCGCGCATGCTCACATACCCCAGACATCTCCCCTCGGTGCGTACGCCGTGCCTCTTGAGGCAAAACTGGTTGAACACTCTTCGGGCCATCCACTGAGTCACCCAAAGGATTCCGCAGGAGACGAACAGGAAGAAGAATCCAAGTATCAGGCCGCCGAGTCCGCTCATTCGCAACCTTCCTCTCGTGGTCGTCCGAGAGCGGTAGTTTTCCCGCCGGGACATCCGGGTTCAGGGGGTCAGTTGTTCGTGCCCGATTCCTTGATGCGCCATCAGGTTGGTATGGGTGGAAGCGAGACACTCGCCAAAAATCAAGGCCAGCGCGACCGTGTACAGCGCTTGTGGAACCTTGTCCGCGAAGGCTTCCAGATGGGGGAGGAGGCCGCGGCCCTCACCTTCTCGCGGTCGAAGACGGCGGGGGATTCCTTCCCGGCCTGCGGTGCGGGGCGCGGGGCCTCGGCTCGTGCTCGCACCTGCTGGGAATCGAGCCAGGCGATGGGCGCTAATTCAGTGGCGTCTGAGGCGAGTTGCACCATAGTTCCCCACTTGTCCACTGCTCGGATGTCTCGGTGTCTGGGTATCAGGCAAGAGTGGACGATTGTATCAATGCAAGTTGCAGGAAAACGGACTTGGGGTGTCTCAAGACTTCATGCTCAAGGGGGAGTTGAAAGCCGGCCGCCTACTGGGCTCAACGGATCCCCCAAGCGAGTTCACCGCTGCCAAGACCTGGGGGTCGCACTCCTCTTCGGCCGCTTTCCCCCGCCGTCCAACGTGGGAAATCCGTCATGGGTAAACCCAACCCGGAGTACCGGAACGGCTTCTTGCGTCGGGCTCGCGATCCGGAGGAGCCAGCGACGACTTCCAGTGGTGGGAGTGCCGCTCCTGCCTGCGGTCAGGTTGGTTGCAGGCTACGGGGATGCGCGGCCGGTCTGGGTGTGACCGATGGGGGTGCAGACAGGCGGGCGCGCCTTCGTGATCAGTGTCCAAGCCCAATGGGACGAGGTGGCCCGTACCTGCTGATCCTTGACCTATCCCCGCGGTGCCGGTGAAACCGGGGGCGCTGGACACTGGACGGATCGCCGACCTGCACTGTGCCCCACCAGGCGCCGTCGACGGCAAAGCACTCACGGGACCAGTCGGTCTCATCGCGGCGCGCCGGCAGGGACCTCGCCCGGCGGGCGGCGGGACCTGGCGGCGATCGTCGCCCGCTCCCGCTCCCGCTCGGGCGACGCGGTCGGCCGCACAGCATCGTTTACGGACGTGGCTGCGGGTGAGTCGCTGTAGCGCGTGGGCACCGGAGCGCGCGGCTCAGGCGGCGGTGGTCGCCGTCCCGGCCGTCGGCGGTGGCGTGCAGCTGCGGCAGCGGCCGGGGGCGGGGGAGCGGAAGGCGAGCTCGCAGCCGTCGCACGTGCGGAGGGGGTGGACGGTGAGGTCCGGGCCGGCCGGGTGGGGCGCTCGGGGATCCGGCAGGCGGGGCGGCAGTTGTTCCCGCAGGCGGTGGGCGAGCAGCGCGGCGGGGGAGTGGATCGGCACTGCCGGAAGCGAGCGGGAGAGGGCCGCCGTGACGGCGCTCGGGGTCACCCCGCGCTCCAGCCATTCCGCCGCGGCGGGCGCCAGTCGTACGGCGTCCCGCTCGGACAGCGTCAGCCGCGGGTCGCGCAGCCGCAGCCGGGCCAGCAGTTCCCGTGCCTCCGACTCGGCCTCGGGGGTGACGGTTTCGGGCGCGGGCGCGGGCGCGGGCGCGGGCGCGGGCGCGGGTTCAGGTTCGCGGTGCGGGCCGGGCCGGGGTTCAGGCTCCGGGTCGGGGTCCGGCCGAGGGGTGGGCATCGGCTCGGGCCGCCGAGGCGGCAGCCGCTGCTCGCGGCTCGCCTCGGCCATCGCGGGCGGGTTGTTGTACGAGATCGTGCAGGTCACGACCCGCCCCGTCGGCAGCCGCTCCTGGAACCGGGCCAGGTAGCCGTACCGCTCCAGCTCGCGCAGGGCGGTGGCGATGCGGACCTCACCCTCCGGGAAGCGCGCGGCGAGGGCCTTGATGGTCACCTTCGAGCCGGTCGGGAGCGACTGGATGTGCGCGGCCAGGCCGATCGCCGCCAGACTCAGCTGGCGGTGCTGGGCGAGATGGTTGCCGATCTTGACGTAGCCGCGGCGGTGGTCGTGGTTGACGTGCCGGATGCCCGACGGGACGCGCGAGGGCGCGCTAAGCTGCTGGTCAGCCATGGGGAAGGTGTCGCTTCCGCTGTGGTCAGGCCCTCGCCCGGGATTGCCGTCCCGGCCGGGGGCCGAATGCGTTTTATGGGGTTGTCGGGAGTCAGAGTGCCCGGCGAATTGGCTTATGCGCCAGCCCGGTTGGGGTGATTCACCCGACCGAGTGAGAGGGGAGGGGGAGGTGTGGAAGGTCATTTCTCCCGGTGGTTAGTCTTTAGGCGTCGTGTGGGACCGGATATTGATCCACCGGGTCGCGGAAACCTCGATCCGGTGGAATCGGACTCGCCACATCAATTTCCGCCCACACCGTCTTCAGTGGCGCCGGACCGAGATCCGTTCCCCACCGCGCGGCGAGCGCGGACACCAGTACCAGCCCCCGCCCCGACTCTGCGTCGGGGTCCGGCGCCCCGCAGGCTGCGGGTGGTGCGAACTCCCGCCGCGTGTCCGACACTTCGATACGGAGCGTAGGGCCCTGCGTGAGGTGCAGCGCGAGCCGGAAATCCCGCCCGCGCACTCTGCCGTGGGTTACGGCGTTCGCGGCGAGTTCGGCGACGACCTGTGCCGCATCCTCGAACGGAAGCTTTCGCTCAGTGAGTTGGGCCACTGCGAGCGCGCGTGCGGCGCGGGCTCCGCGCGGGGTGGAGGGGAGCGTGGCGACGAGGGAGGTTTCCTGATTCACGTGACTCAGCGTGGCCATCCGTGCGTAGTCTGAACAGAGTTGAGGATGCTGTGTACGACGGTTGTCCAGAGCGGTCCCGTGGTGTCCTCGCGGTCCAAGGGGAGGCGGATGTGAGCACGATGGACGGTGCCGACGAATCGAGCTGGGAACTCGATCCGGAGGACGAATCCGGGGCGGTCGTCGCCACGGTGGGACGCCAGCTGAAGATGTGGCGTGAGGCGGCGGGTTTTGACCGAACCAAATTCGGTGAGCGGATGGGATACGGGGCGAACCTGATCTACAAGATCGAGCGCGGAGCCCGTATTCCGCGCCCGGAGTTCCTGGACAAGGCGGACGAGGTCCTCGGGGCGGGCGGGAAAATCGCCGCCATGAAGGCCGATGTCGAAAGGGCCCGCTACCCCAAGAAGGTCCGGGATCTGGCCAAGTTGGAGTCCGAGGCGGTGGAGATCGGGTCCTACGACAACGTCGTGGTGACGGGCCTGCTCCAGACGGAGGCCTACGCCCGCGCCCTGTTCGGGCTGAGGCGCCCGGGGTTCTCGGAGGACGAGGTCGAACGCCTGGTCGCCGCGCGGCTCGCCCGGCAGAGGATCCTCCAGCGACATCCGGCCCCGCTGCTGACCGTCGTACAGGAAGAGGCTGTGCTCCGACGGCCCATCGGGGGCAAGATGGTGTTGCGCGGCCAGTTGGAACACCTGTTGGAGGTCGGCAGGCTGCGCACCGTCGAGATCCAGGTGATGCCCATCGCGGTCGAGGAGCATTCCGGGCTCGCTTCATCGTTCAAGGTCATGCGTCTCAAGGACGGAACGACGTTGGGGTACAACGAAGTTCAGCTGGCCAGCCGCTTGATCACCGAGCCCAAAGAGGTTCAGCTCCTGGACATGCGCTATGGCATGATCCGGGCACAGGCCCTGACGCCTCGGGCATCGCTGACGTTCATCGAAAAGGTATTGGGGGAGACATGACCATCAAGCCGTCGAGCGAGGGCCTCTCCGCCCTCGCGTGGGTCAAGAGCAGCTACAGCACGGCCGATGGACCGGACTGCGTTGAGGTCGCCTGGACCAAAAGCAGCTTCAGCACCAACGACGGCCCCGACTGCATCGAGGTCGCCCACACCCCCGGCACGGTCCTCGTCCGGGATTCCAAGCGGCCCGAGGGCGCACGCCTCGCCGTCACCCCGGACGCCTGGAGCGGTTTCGTGGCGCACGCCGCCATCGTGTGAGCCGCTGGGACACAGCCGTCGAGACCGTACTCCGGAAGCGGTGGCCGGACCCGGCCTGCTGGGACGCGGTGGTCGACGCCGTGTGCTCCGAGGAGTCGAGCTACGACGCCGACCAGGCGCTGATCCAGGCAGGCACGGCCATCGCCCGGCACGCCGACCGGATCGCCGTGGACCTCCGCCAACAGCAGGGGGCCTTCGGGACCGCCGTCGGCCACGACGTGAGCGTGCGCGCCCTCGCCCTCGCGGGAACGGGTGACCTGCGGGCCCTACCGGCCCTGCACTCCCTCGCCGAGCATGGCGGGCTGCCGTACAGCCGCCCGGAAGCCCGGGTCATGGCCGCGCTGCCCCCGGCCGAGCTGGCCGCGATCATGCGGACCAAGCTGCGGCGCGACGGCGACTGCTACCACGGGAACACCACCGCCCTCGAAGTCCTCGCGCTCTGCGGTGCCGACGCCGCACTTGCCGTGGACGACGTGGCCCGGCGCCTGGACACGCAGTACGCCTACGACGCGATGCGCGTGCTCGGCCGGATCGGCCCGCCGGCCGCCGCCACGGCGGACCGGCTGGCCGCGTACGCCACCGGTCGGGGCCGCGGGGCCGGCGGCTCCTACCCGCGCCGCGCGGCCTGGGCGCACTGGAGGGTCACCGGTGACCCCGCCCTCGCCCTCGACGTGTGCGGGGCGGCCGTGCGGTCCGGGACGGCCAGCCACGGCCTGCCCTTCCTCGCCGACCTCGGCCCGCTGGCCGCCGTACACACAACGCCCGTGCGCCGCCTGATGGATTCGCCCGGAGCGTGGACCAGGACGTACGCCGCGCACGCGTACTGGCGGATCACCGGCGACCCGGAGCCGGCCGTGCCGGTGCTGCTGGCCGAGGTGGACCCGGCCTGGGACGGCGGTCCGGCCCTACCGGTACGGGAGGCCGTCCGGGTCCTCGGGGAGATCGGCGGCCCGGCCGTTTCGGCGGCGCCCCTGCTGCGCAGGATCCTCGCGCAGGAGGAACGGCTCGGCCGGCCCTGGGACGGCGTACGGATCCTCGCCGATCAGGCCTACGTCCGTACGCTCACCGAAGCGCTGGAAGGGATCGACGGGTGGGGGAAGTGAAGTTCACGACGCGCCGCGCGGGCCCGGGCGACGGAGACGTCCTCGGCGGAATCCACGCCGCCGCCTGGGAGGCGGCGTACACGCCGCTCTTCGATCCGGGGTTCGCCGCGGACGGCATCGCGAGCAGGCGCGCCCGCTGGCACGCACGGATCGCGGCGCAGGACTCCACGATCCTGCTGGCCGGAGGGTACGGCCGGCCGGTGGCCATGTCCGTCTTCCGCCCGTCCGCGACCAGGCCCGGCCTCGCCGAGATCCTCTCCTTCTACAGCCACCCCGACAGCTGGGGAACGGGCGTCGCCGCGGCCCTGATGACCGGGACGCTGGAGTACCTGCGCGCCGACGGTGTCACCCGCGCCCACCTGTGGACCCTGCGCGACACCCCGCAGTCCCGTCGCTTCTACATCAAGTGCGGTTTCGCGGAGACCGGCGCCGACCGCCCGTACGACTTCGGTGACGGCAACCCCCTCACCCAGGTCGAGTACGAACGGGGGTGCTGAGGGCGGCGCGCCGAACTCCGGTGGAATCCGCCCGTCGTTCGCCTGCCGTACCCGCCGACGTCACATCCGGCACCCTCTCCGGTCCTCCGGGCGCGCTGTTCTTGTGAGCGCTCCACCACCCGCGAACGAAGCAGAGGTCGTCACCCCATGGCAGAACTCAACCGCCGCCGCTTCCTCCAGCTCACCGGCGGCGCAGCCGCCCTGACCCTGCTGGGCGAGAGCATCGCCCGCGCCGCCGCGATCCCCGCCCAGGGGACGACGGGCACCCTCGCCGACGTCGAGCACATCGTGGTCCTGATGCAGGAGAATCGTTCCTTCGACCACTACTACGGCGCCCTGCGCGGCGTCCGCGGCTTCGGCGACCCGCGCCCGGTGACCCTGCCCAGCGGCAAGTCCGTCTGGCACCAGGCCGACCGGGCGGGCAAGGAGACACTGCCCTTCCGGCCCCCGTCCGACGACCTCGGCATGGAGTACCTCCAGGGCCTCAACCACGACTGGGCAGGCGGGCAGAGCGCCTTCAACAAGGGCAGGTACGACAACTGGGTGCCCGCCAAGACGCCCGCCACCATGGCCTACCTGACGCGCGAGGACATCCCCTTCCACTACGCCCTCGCCGACGCGTTCACCATCTGCGACGCCTACCACTGCTCCTTCATCGGCTCGACCGACCCCAACCGCTACTACCTCTGGTCGGGCCACACCGGCAACGACGGCAAGGGCGGCGGCCCGGTCCTCAACAACGCCGAAGCCGGTTACGACTGGACCACCTACCCCGAGCGCCTGGAGGCGGCCGGGATCTCCTGGAAGATCTACCAGGACATCGGCGACGGCCTGGACGCCGCCGGCTCCTGGGGCTGGATCAACGACGCCTTCCGCGGGAATTATGGCGACAACTCGCTGCTCTACTTCAACAAGTACCGCGATGCCCGGCCCGGCGACCCACTCCACGACAAGGCCCGCACCGGCACGAACGCCAAGGCCGGCGAAGGCTACTTCGACGGGCTGCGCGCGGACGTCACGGCCGGCACCCTGCCGCAGGTGTCCTGGATCGCCGCCCCCGAGGCGTTCACCGAGCACTCCAACTGGCCCTCGAACTTCGGGGCCTGGTACATCGCGCAGGTGCTGGACGCGCTGACGTCCAACCCCGACGTGTGGGCCCGTACCGCGCTGTTCATCACCTACGACGAGAACGACGGCTTCTTCGACCACGTCGTCCCGCCGTACGCCCCGGCCGACGCGAGCCAGGGCCTGTCGACCACCCCGACCGCCCTCGACGTCTTCCCCGGCAAGCCCGGCTACGTCGCCGGACCGTACGGGCTGGGACCGCGCGTGCCGATGCTCGTCGTCTCGCCCTGGAGCACCGGAGGCTACTCCTGCTCCGAGACCTTCGACCACACCTCCGTGATCCGCTTCATGGAGGAGCGCTTCGGCGTGCACGAGCCCAACATCTCGCCCTGGCGGCGCGCCGTCTGCGGCGACCTGACCTCGGCCTTCGACTTCGCCCGCAAGGACACCTCCACGGCGACGCTGCCCGACACCGGCCTGTGGGAGCCGCAGGACCGCGAGCGGCACCCCGACTTCCGGGCCACCCCGCCGGCCGTGGGGTCCATGCCGCGCCAGGAGAAGGGCCAGTGCCGTACCAGGCCGCTGAAGTACGCCCCGTACGTCGACGGCGCCGCGCTCACCGCCGAGGGCAGGTTCCGGCTGACCTTCAGCGGCGGGCCGGACCTGGGCGCGCAGTTCTACGTCACCTCCGCCAACCGGACCGACGCCCCCTGGACGTACACCACCAAGGCGGGAACGTCGGTCTCGGACACCTGGAACACCCGCTATTCGGCCGGTGTCACCGACCTGACCGTCCACGGCCCCAACGGCTTCCTGCGTGCCTTCCGCAATCCCGGCACCACCCCCGGCCCCGAGGTCACCGCACGCCACAACGCCACCACCGGCAACCTGGACCTCACCCTCACCAACGCGGGGGCGTCGACGGCGACGCTCACCGTCACCAACGCCTACGGCGGGGGAGCCAAGCGCCTCACGGTCGCCCAGGGCGCCACCGTCACCCACACCGTGTCCCTGAAGAACACGCGACGCTGGTACGACGTGACGGTCACCTCGTCCGAGACCGCGGACTTCGGCCGCCGCTTCGCCGGCACGGTCGAGACCGGCGCGGCCGGCCTCTCCGACCCGGCGATTCTGACGGACCGCTCTTCCTGACCCCGGGAGCCCCCGCCCCCACCCGGGGCCGCGGCCGCCCGGAACGCAGTGGCGTTCAGGCGGCCGGCGGCGGCCCCGGCGGGAAGGGGATCCCGGCGAGCAGCGGGAGCAGCGACTCCTCCTCGTAGTCGAGGTGGGCGTTCAGCTCGGACGACATCCGGGCCAGCTCCCTCCGGAAGTCCTCCGGGTCGGTGCCCGTGATGTCCGCGAGCAGCGCGCTCAGCTCCTGCTGCAGCCGCGCCACCGTGAGGTGTTCGGTCCGCAGCCGCTCGAAGACCTCCTTCAGGTGCGGGTTCCGCTCCGCGAGCGCGGGGAACACGTGGGCGTCCTCACCGGTGTGGTGGAACTCCAGCGTCTGGCAGAAGGCCAGGCAGTGCTGGCGGATCTGAAGTCCCAGTCCGACCGCCGGCACGGCCTCCTCGCCCTCGTGCGCGGCCGCCCTCGCGAAGTGCTCCTCCACCTCGGCGCCCACGTGCCGCAGCTGCCCGCGCAGCCACACGTGCACGTCGACCAGCTGGTCGGCCAGGCTCCGCACCTCCACCGGTCCCTCGCCCGGAGCGGGATCGCTCGTGTGGAGCGCCACCACCGGCAGGACCCTGCTGGTGCTCTCCTGGTACGCGCCGTAGCCCGGCTCCGAGGCCACCACCTGTGCGAACAACCGGTCGCGGTGGGCGCCCTCGGCCGGCACCGCGACCGCCTCGAAGGACTCGGCGCCGATCTCCACCGTCACCAGCGGGTGCGCGAGCAGGTTGTGGTACCAGTCGGGGTGCTTGGGCCCGCCCAGGTTGGAGCCGATCACCAGGAGCTCACCGCCGTGGCGCACATAGCCCAGCGGGACGGTCCGCTCCTCGCCCGACCGGGCGCCGGTGGTGGTGAGCAGGAGGAGGTCACCGCCCTCGAAAGGGCCGCCGACCTTTCCCTGGTTCGCGCGGAACTCGTCGATGACGGACTGGTTGAAGGACATACGGGTTCTGACTCCTTGGTGAGGCGACAGCGGAAGGAAGAAGGTGGGGGAGGGGGAGGGAAGCGCGTGCACCGGACCGAGGCGGAATCAGAGGTGCCGGAAGCGGGCTGCCGGAAACGACAGCGCGACGCGGGGAGAGGAAACGGCACGGCCGACGCAAGCGGCGGTGCGGGCGCGCGGAGGCGCCTGGGTCAGGCAGAGCCTGGGGGAAGAGAACGCATGGGATCGTCCCTGATGTGCGGGTGGTCGCCCGGTCACCGGCCGGCCCAGTTCTCTTTGGCCGGCGCCACGCGCCACGGCCTCATTACAACGAGCGCTCGTGGATCTTGTCAACGCGGCCGGACGGTCCCCTGGCCGGATCCGAGCGGTGCCCGGGCGCCCTTCCCGCTGCGTGGCTGACCACCGCAGGGCAGCAGGGGATCGACGTACGAACGGCAGCGGGGAGCGTTCGGCCCGCCCCGTGCCTCCCGGCGGGCGCCCCGCCCACCGGGAGGCACGGGGCCGGTGGGCCGGTGTCTGTCCGGCGGGATCAGGGCCGGGCGGTCTTCAGCGCTGCGGCCGGAAGCGGCTGACGAGCTCCGACGCCGGGTGCGGGCCCGTGTGCTCGGGGTGGCGGGGCAGGCGGTGCGGCAGCGAGCCGTACCAGGCGTGCGAGACGGCGTAGCCGAAGGCCAGGCAGATCATGCCGCCCACGGCGTCGAGCCAGAAGTGGTTGGCGGTGGCCACGATGACGACGAGGGTCGCTGCCGGGTAGAGCAGGCCCAGGATCCGGGCCCAGGGGGCCGAGGCGACCGCGAAGATCGTCAGCCCGCACCACAGCGACCACCCTATGTGCATGGACGGCATCGCAGCGTACTGGTTCGACATGTGCTTGAGGTTCCCGGAGGCCATGGAGCCCCAGGTGTGGTGGACCAGCACGGTGTCGACGAAGTGCTGCCCGTTCATCAGCCGGGGCGGCGCCAGCGGGTAGAAGTAGTAGCCGACCAGGGCCACGCCGGTGGTGGCGAAGAGGACCAGGCGCGTGGCGGCGTACCGGCCGGGATGGAACCGGTAGATCCACACCAGTACGCCGATGGTCACGATGAAGTGGAGTGTGGCGTAGTAGTAGTTCATCCCCACGATCAGCCACGTCACGGAATTGACCGCGTGGTTGACCGACTGCTCGACGGCGATGCCGAGGGTCCGCTCGACCCCCCAGATCCAGTCGGCGTTCGCGAGGGCGATCGACTTCTGCTCGGGCACCGCGTTGCGGATCAGCGAGTAGGTCCAGTAGCTGACCGCGATCAGCAGGACCTCGAACCAGATCCGCGGCCGGCGCGGGACCCGCAGTCGGGAGATCAGGGCGCGGTCGGAGCCCGGTCGGGTCTCGGTCTCGACCGCTACGGGTGAGGAGACATCCGTCCGGGTTTCCAGTGTCTTCACGCTCGCTTCACCCATGGGGAGAGAGTTTGCCAGATGAGCTTTCGCCTCCGATCATCCCTCGGGACGGTCTTCGGCGCAGCCGCTCCCTCTCAGGTACGAGACGGGCCGCGCCGCTGCCCGGGGCCCGAGGCGGTGGAGCCGCGCACGACCAGTTCCGGCAGGAACACGAATTCGCTGTGCGGGGCCGGGGTACCGCCGATCTCCTCCAGCAGCGTCCGCACCGCCGCCTGCCCCATCGCCTGCACGGGCTGCCGGATGGTGGTCAGCGGTGGGTCGGTGAACGCTATGAGGGGGGAGTCGTCGAAGCCGACGACCGAGACGTCCTGCGGCACCCGCAGCCCCTGCTGCCGGGCCGCCCGGATCGCGCCGAGCGCCATCATGTCGCTCGCGCACACCACCGCCGTGCAGCCCCGTGAGATCAGTGCGGACGTGGCGGCCTGGCCGCCTTCCAGGGAGTAGAGGGAGTGCTGGATCAGTTCCTCGATCTCGGCGTCGCCGAGCCCGAGTCGCTCCTTCATCCCGCTGCGGAAGCCCTCGATCTTCCGCAGGACCGGTACGAACCGCTTCGGCCCGACCGCGAGGCCGATCCGGGTGTGCCCGAGGGCGGTCAGATGCGTGACCGCGAGCTGCATCGCGGCGCGGTCGTCGGGAGAGACGAAGGGGGCCTGCACCTTGTCGGAGAAGCCGTTGATCAGAACGTAGGGGACACCTTGTCCGCGGAGTTGGTCATAGCGGCCCATATCGGCCGTCGTGTCGGCGTGCAGTCCGGAGACGAAGATGATCCCGGAGACCCCGCGGTCGACGAGCATCTCGGTCAGTTCGTCCTCGGTGGACCCGCCGGGGGTCTGGGTGGCCAGCACCGGCGTGTACCCCTGGCGGGTCAGGGCCTGGCCGATGACCTGCGCGAGGGCCGGGAAGATGGGGTTGTCCAGCTCGGGCGTGATCAGTCCGACGAGGCCGGCGCTGCGCTGGCGCAGCCGTACGGGGCGCTCGTAGCCGAGGACGTCCAGCGCGGCCAGCACGGATTCGCGGGTGCCCGCGGCCACACCGGGCTTGCCGTTGAGCACGCGGCTGACTGTGGCTTCGCTGACCCCCGCCTGGGCTGCGATGTCGGCTAGCCGTGCGGTCACGGGATTGGACTGTACCGGCCGCCACATCAAAATGCCCACCACGTGCACGAATCCGGGGGGAGACGGACGGTGCGACCGTCCGTCTCCACGGGGGCGCTGGAGAGCACGGGACGGCCCGGCGCGGGGAGTTCGACGGAGTCGGGCCGGGTGTTGAGGGTGCAGGCGAAGCCGGGGCGGGTGAAGAGGAGGACCCCGTCGGGCGCGGGCTGCCAGGCCATTCCGCAGGCGCCGGACGGCCCGCCGGCCTCGGGCGCGCCCAGCCCGGGCATCGCCCGGCGCAGTTCCAGGGCGGCACGGTACAGCTCCAGCGTGGAATGCGGGTCGCCGGTCTGGGCGGCGACGCTGAGGCCGGCCCAGGCCGGCGGCTGCGGCAGCCAGCTGCCGGCCGGCCCGAACCCGTACGGGGGCTCCGCCCCGGCCCAGGGGAGCGGGACCCGGCAGCCGTCGCGCAACCCGTCCTGGCCCTCCGCCTCCGACGCGGTCGGAGGTTCGGGTGCGGCCGGTGCTTCGGGTGCGGGCCCGGAGTCCGCTGCGGTGTCCGGCCGGGCGCGGTCGTCCGCGCCGGGCCGCCCGGTCGGTTCCGGGAAGGCGGGTTCGCCGGGGCGGGGGGCGATGATGCCGGCGGCCGCGGGCGTCGGGCCCGGGGCGGGCTCGCCCGCGGGGGCCGGGATCCGCTGACGGCCCCCGCGGCGGAAGGCCGGGTCCTGGCGGGCTTCGGGCGGGAGGTCCGTGACCTCCGGGAGGCCGAGTTCCTCGCCCTGGTAGAGGTACGCCGAGCCCGGCAGGGCCAGCATCAGCAGGGCCGCGGCCCGGGCCCGGGCCAGGCCGCGCGGTCCGTCGCCGTAGCGGGTCACGTGGCGTACGACGTCGTGGTTGGACAGCACCCACGTGGTCGGGGCGCCGACCGAGGCGGTGGCGGCCAGCGACTCGTCGATCACGGTGCGCATCGCCGTCGGGTCCCACGGGCAGGTCAGGAACCGGAAGTTGAACGCCTGGTGGAGCTCGTCCGGTCGGACGTACAGGGCGAGCCGCTCCGAGGTCGGGGCCCAGGCTTCGGCGACGCCGATGCGCTGCCCCTCGTAGGAGTCGAGCAGGCGCCGCCACCCGCGGTGGATCTCGTGGACCCCGTCCTGGTCGAAGAACGGGAGCGGCTCCGTGCCGATGAGCGTGGCCTGGGCGCCGCGGCCGATGTCCGGCAGGCCCTCCGCCTTGACCATGCCGTGGGCGACGTCGATGCGGAAGCCGTCCACGCCGAGGTCGAGCCAGAAGCGCAGGACCGAGTCGAACTCGGCGGCGACCTCCGGGCGGCTCCAGTCCAGGTCCGGCTGCTCGGGTGCGAAGAGGTGCAGGTACCACGCGCCGTCCGCGACCCGGGTCCAGGCCGGACCGCCGAAGACCGACTCCCAGTCGTTCGGAGGGAGGCTGCCGTCCGCGCCCCGGCCGGGGCGGAAGAGATACCGCTCCCGGGCCCCCGGCTCCCCGGCGAGCGCGGCCCGGAACCACGGGTGCTGCTCGGAGGTGTGGTTCGGCACCACGTCCACGATGACCCGGAGCCCGAGCCCGTGCGCGGCCCGGACGAGCTCTTCGGCGTCGGCGAGGTCGCCGAAGAGCGGGTCGACGGCCCGGTAGTCGGCGACGTCGTAGCCGCCGTCCGCCTGCGGGGAGACGTAGAAGGGGGTGAGCCACACGGCGTCGACCCCGAGGCGGGCGAGGTGGGGGAGGCGGGAGCGGGCGCCGCGCAGGTCGCCGATCCCGTCGCCGTCGCTGTCGGCGAAGGAGCGTACGTACACCTGGTAAATGACGGCATCGCGCCACCAGTCACCGCTCGCAGTCGTCGCGTTGCTGTAAGCGCTTGCAAGGCCGACGGCCGTCGACTCGTGGGTCATATCGGGGTCAACGCGGTGACATGCCCCCTGGTTGCGGGCCCGGGCAGTCGAAGACGACTCGAACTAACAGCAAGCCGCGGCAACCGTCCGGACACACGGATGTAACGATCGCCTCCGCTTGCAGAAAGTTTGCGCAAGGTCTTTCGGTCCTCTTTCAGTCTTGTTACGTTCCTGGCAACTCGGGACCGCGAGGGCGCGGCCGGAATCATCGAAGGAGTTCATATGCGGCGTGGCATAGCGGCCACCGCGCTGGTCGCGGCCCTGGCGCTCGCGGCGACGGCTTGCGGCGGTGACGACAAGGGCGACGGCGGGACCGACGCAGGCGGCGAGCTTTCCGGCACGGTCACCTGGTGGGACACCGCGAACGACGCCGAGAAGGCCAGCTTCCAGAAGATCGCCGAGGCGTTCACCGCGAAGCACCCGAAGGTCACGGTCAAGTACGTCAACGTCCCGTACGGCGACGCGCAGAACAAGGTCAAGAACGCCTTCAGCAGCGGCTCCGACGCGCCTGACGTGATCCGCGCGGACGTCGGCTGGGTCGCCGACTTCGCCTCCCTCGGCTACCTCGACGAGGTCCCGGCCGACATGGCGAAGAAGGTCGACAGCGACTTCCTTCCGCAGGCCGCGGCCAGCGCCAAGTACGAGGGCAAGACCTACGCCGTGCCGCAGGTCATCGACACCCTCGGCCTCTTCTACAACAAGAAGATGCTCGCCGACGCCGGAGTCGAGCCGCCCAAGACGCTGGCGGAGCTGAAGACCGCCGCCGACGCGATCAAGGCGAAGACCGGCAAGGCCGCCCTCTACCTCCGCGGCGACGACTCCTACTGGTTCCTCCCGCTGATCTACGGCGAGGGCGGCGACCTCGTCGACGCGAAGAACAAGACGGTCACCGTCGACAACGAGGCGGGCGTCAAGGCCTTCAAGACCGCCCGTGACCTGGTCACCTCGGGTGCGGCGATCACCAACGCCACCGACGGCTACGCCAACATGCAGACGGCCTTCAAGACCGGCGAGGCCGCCATGATGATCAACGGTCCGTGGGCCGTCGCCGACACCTACGCCGGCGACCAGTTCAAGGACAAGGCCAACCTCGGCGTCGCCGCCGTCCCGGCCGGCTCCGCCAAGGCCGGCGCCCCGCAGGGCGGCCACGACCTCGGCGTCTACGCCGGCTCGAAGAACCGCGCCGCCGCCCACGCCTTCGTCGAGTACATGACCTCGCAGGAGGTCCAGGTCCAGTCCGCCAAGGAGCTGAGCCTGCTGCCGACCCGTACCGCCGCCTACGAGCAGCCGGACGTCAAGAGCAGCGAGATGGTCCAGTTCTTCAAGCCGGCCGTGGACAAGGCCGTCGAGCGCGCCTGGATCCCGGAGAACGGCTCCCTCTTCGAGCCGCTGAAGGTCGAGTACACCAAGGCGATCACCGGGGCGTCGAGCCCGGAGGAAGCCGCCAAGGCGGCCGGCATCGAGTTCCGCAAGATCCTCAAGGGCTGGAAGTAACGAAACCATGGCTGCTGACACCAGCCAGTCGGTGGCGAAGGCCGCGGACGACGGAGTCGGGAACGACTCCGCCGTCCGCGGCCGGAGCCGCTGGACTGACAGCGGGAACACCGGGACCCCCCGGAGCACAGGTGGCCTGAGGCGCGCCCTCGCCACCCACTGGTACGCCTGGGCCATGGTCGCCCCGGTGGTGCTCGTCCTCGGCGTGATCATCGGGTGGCCGCTGGTGCGCGGCATCTACCTGTCGCTGACCGACGCCAACGAGCGCAATGTCGCCCGTGACATCGGCGCCCGCCACATCGACGCCACGTACGAGTTCATCGGACTCGACAACTACACGGCGGTGCTCGGCGACCCGGTGTTCCTGCAGCGGCTGGTGTGGACGGTGGTCTGGACCGTCGCGTGCGTGTCCATCACGTTCGTGCTCGGACTGACCCTCGCCAACATGCTGAACCGGCAGTTCCGGGGCCGCGCCGCCTACCGGATGGCGCTCATCCTGCCCTGGGCCGTGCCCGGCTTCGTCTCCGTCTTCGCCTGGCGGTTCCTCTTCAACCGCGACAACGGCATCCTCAACAAGGTCCTCGACGGCGGCGGCATCGCCGCCGTGCCGTGGCTCGACGACCCGACCTGGGCCAAGTTCTCGGTCATCGCCGTCAACGTCTGGCTGGGCATCCCCTTCATGATGGTCGCCCTCCTCGGCGGCCTGCAGTCCATCCCCGGCGAGCTCTACGAGGCCGCCGAGATGGACGGCGCCAGCGCCTGGCAGCGCTTCCGCCACATCACCCTGCCCGGACTGCGCACGGTCAGCATGACCGTGATCCTGCTCTCCACCATCTGGACCTTCAACATGTTCCCGGTGATCTTCCTGCTCACCCGGGGCGGACCGGGAGACTCCACCGAGATCCTGGTGACCCAGGCCTTCCGGGAGGCCTTCATCACGAGCCCGCGCGACTTCGCCGTCTCCGCGACGTGGGGCGTACTGATCCTCCTGCTGCTCATGATCTTCGCGCTGGTCTACCGGCGCTCGCTGCGCAAGCAGGGAGAGGTGTGGTGACCATGACCAGCACGCGTACCCGGGGCAGCCGCTCCCCCCTGGCCTCCGTCGGCCTGCACGCGACCCTCGTCGTCGCGTCCGTCATCGCCGTCTTCCCCGTCCTGTGGATCCTGCTGACCTCGCTCAAGCCCGCGCAGCACGCCATCACCACGGACTTCGTCAAGGAACCCACCCTCAGCAACTACACGTACCTGCTGGAGTCGAGCCACTTCCTCGACTGGTTCCTCAACTCCGTCCTGGTCGCCGGCGTCACCACCGTCCTCGGTGTCTTCATCGCCGCCACCACCGGATACGCGGTCAGCCGCTTCAAGTTCCCCGGCATGAAGCCGCTGATGTGGACCCTGCTCATCACACAGATGTTCCCGATGGCCATCCTGATCGTCCCGCTCTACAACCTGATGGGGCAGCTCGGGCTGCTCAACCAGCCCGTCGGCCTGATCATCACCTACCTGACCATCGCCGTGCCGTTCTGCGCATGGATGATGAAGGGCTTCTTCGACACCATCCCGGTCGAGATCGACGAATCGGGCCGCGTCGACGGACTGAACCCCTTCGGCACCTTCTGGCGGCTGATCCTCCCGCTCGCCAAGCCCGGCCTCGCCGTCACCGGCTTCTACGCCTTCATCACCGCCTGGGGCGAGGTCGCCTACGCCTCCGCCTTCATGGTCGGCGAGGAGAACCTCACCCTGGCCGGCGGACTGCAGACCTTCGTCACCCAGTACACCTCCAACTGGGGTGCGATGAGCGCCGCCTCGGTCCTCATCGCCATCCCCGCGGCGATCTTCTTCGTATTCGCCCAGCGTCACCTCGTCGCCGGGATGACGGCAGGCGCCACCAAGGGCTGACCACCCGAGCCTGCCCGTTCGCCTTCCCGGCCCGATCTCTCCAAGGACGACATGACCCAGCACCTCGCCGACGCACTTCCCACCACCACCGGCACCACGCCCGGCTGGTGGAGAGACGCGGTGATCTACCAGGTCTATCCGCGCAGCTTCGCCGACTCCAACGGGGACGGCATGGGGGACCTCGAAGGCATCCGCAGCCGCCTGCCCTACCTCAAGGAGCTGGGCGTCGACGCCGTCTGGCTCAGCCCCTTCTACGCCTCCCCGCAGGCCGACGCCGGCTACGACGTCGCCGACTACCGGGCCATCGACCCCATGTTCGGCACCCTGCACGACGCCGACGCCGTGATCCGCGAGGCCCACGGACTGGGACTGCGCATCATCGTCGACCTCGTCCCGAACCACTGCTCCGACCAGCACGAATGGTTCAAGCAGGCGCTGCGCGAAGGCCCCGGGTCCCGGCTGCGGGAGCGGTTCCACTTCCGTCCCGGCCAGGGCGAGGACGGCGAACTGCCCCCCAACGACTGGGAGTCGATCTTCGGCGGGCCCGCCTGGACCCGGGTCGCGGACGGCGAGTGGTACCTGCACCTGTTCGCACCCGAGCAGCCCGACTTCAACTGGGAGCACCCGGCCGTCCAGGACGAGTTCCGCTCCATCCTGCGCTTCTGGCTCGACCTCGGCGCCGACGGCTTCCGCGTCGACGTCGCCCACGGCCTGGTCAAGGCCCCCGGCCTGCCCGACCTCGGCGCCAGGGACCAGCTGAAGCTGCTCGGCAACGACGTCATGCCCTTCTTCGACCAGGACGGCGTCCACGAGATATACCGCTCCTGGCGCCGGATCCTCGACGAGTACGAGGGCGACCGCGTCCTGGTCGCCGAGGCGTGGACCCCCACCGTCGAGCGCACGGCCCGCTACGTCCGCCCCGACGAGATGCAGCAGGCGTTCAACTTCCAGTACCTGACCACCGACTGGGAGGCGACGGCGCTCCGCGAGGTCATCGACGGCTCGCTGGCCGCGATGCGCCCCGTGGGCGCCCCCACCACCTGGGTGCTGTCCAACCACGACGTCACCCGGCACGCCACCCGCTTCGCCAACCCCGCCGGCCTCGGCACCCAGCTGCGCGAGCCCGGAGACCGCGAGCTCGGCCTGCGGCGCGCCCGCGCGGCGAGCCTGCTGATGCTGGCGCTGCCCGGCTCGGCGTACGTCTACCAGGGCGAGGAACTCGGCCTGCCCGACGTCACCGACCTGCCGGACGAGGTCCGCCAGGACCCGTCCTTCTTCCGCGCGGCCGGACAGGACGGTTTCCGGGACGGCTGCCGGGTCCCCCTCCCGTGGTCGGGGACCGAGGCCCCGTACGGCTTCGGCACCGGCGGCAGCTGGCTCCCGCAGCCCGACTCCTGGGCGGAGCTGAGCGTGGAGGCGCAGACCGGCGATCCGTCCTCCACCCTGGAGCTGTACCGAACGGCCCTGCGGCTGCGCCGCGAGCGCCCCGACCTGGGCGCGGGTGACTCGGTGGACTGGCAGGACGCCCCCGAGGGCGTCCTGGCCTTCCGCCGCGGGGACTTCCTCTGCACCGCCAACACCACCGGCACGGCCGTACGCCTCCCCGTCGCCGGCGAGGCCCTGCTGTCCAGCGGCGCGACGGTCGAGGACGGCGTGCTGCCGGCCGACACCACGGTGTGGTGGCAGGTGACGTCGGGGTGACCTCCCCCCTCCGGCTGACGGACATCGCCGCGCAGGCCCAGGTCAGCGAGGCGACGGTCAGCCGTGTGCTCAACGGCAAGGCAGGCGTCGCGGCCGGCACCCGGCACAAGGTGCTGGCCGCGATGGACCTGCTCGGCTACGAGCGGCCCGTGCGGCTCAAGCGGCGCAGCAACGGCCTGGTCGGACTGCTGATCCCGGAGCTCACCAACCCGATCTTCCCGGCGTTCGCGCAGGTGATCGAACAGGCCCTGGCCGGGCACGGGTACACGCCGGTGCTGTGCACGCAGACGCCCGGCGGGGCCACCGAGGACGAGCTGGTGGAGCAGCTGGAGGAGCGGGGCGTCACCGGCATCGTCTTCCTTTCCGGCCTGCACGCCGACTCCCACGCAGATCCCGCCCGCTACCAGCGGCTCGCCTCCCGGGGGCTGCCGTTCGTGATGATCAACGGCTTCAACGAGCACGTGAACGCCCCCTTCATCTCCCCGGACGACCGGGCGGCCGCCGAGATGGCCGTACGGCACCTGCAGGACCTCGGACACGAACGCATCGGGCTGGCCATCGGGCCGACCCGGTACGTGCCCTCGGCCCGCAAGGAGCAGGGTTTCCGGTCCGTCGTACCGGACGCGGAGGCCGAGGGGCGGATCCAGCGCACCCTGTTCACGGTCGAGGGCGGGCACGCCGCCGGCGGCGCCCTCCTCGACCGCGGTTGCACGGGCATCGTCTGCGGCAGCGACCCGATGGCACTCGGGGTGATAAGGGCCGTGCGCGAGCGGGGCCTGCGCGTGCCGCAGGACGTCTCCGTGGTCGGCTTCGACGACTCGCCCCTGATCGCCTTCACGGACCCGCCGCTCACGACGGTCCGCCAGCCGGTACGGGCGATGGCGACGGCGGCGGTCGGCGCCCTCCTGGAGGCGGTGTCCGGGACCCCGGTCCAGCGCACGGAGTACGTCTTCCAGCCCGAACTGGTGGTCCGCGGCTCGACGGGCCAGTCGCCGGAGTAGCGGGACGGGTACTCGTGGCGGGTCCCGAGCCGGGGTGGACCGGTCCAGGGCGCCCGCGGCGGGGTCGGAGCACGGCGGAAGCCGGTGGGGCGGGGCCGGCACGAACCGGACGGACGATGGGACTGGCGGGACACCCCCAGGGCAGCTCTGACGCCGCCCCGCCGGATCCCCCCTTGTCTCCCCCCCCGTCCTCTTCACCTCAGCCCCACAGGCTTCCGCGTCTTCCGCCCTGCCCTGCCACCTCCACCCCCGCCCCGAGTGAGGGCCAAGTCGGGAGCAACCAGCCGGAATGGGGCGCGAGTTGGGGTGCCGGTCGGGAAGGGGGGACACGCGTCGGAAACAATCCTGCAATCTCTTGCGCAAACTCTTGCAGCGCTTCCACCTGGCACCTACGGTCGCTCCAATCCCCACGTCTTCCGCCAGGAGGCCCCCGCATGCCTGCCAGAGCTGTCAGAGCTGCAACTCTTTTCACCGCCACCGCACTTGCCGCCGCCACGCTCACCGCCACCGCGCCGCAGGCCGCCGCCGCGCCCCCCGGCGAGAAGGACGTGACCGCCGTCCTCTTCGAGTGGCGATTCGACTCCGTCGCCAAGGCCTGCACCGACTCCCTCGGCCCCGCCGGCTACGGGTACGTGCAGGTCTCGCCCCCGCAGGAGCACGTCCAGGGCAGCCAGTGGTGGACCTCGTACCAGCCTGTCAGCTACAAGATCGCCGGGCGGCTCGGTGACCGGGCCGCCTTCCAGGCGATGGTCGGCTCCTGCCACGCCGCGGGCGTGAAGGTCGTCGTCGACTCCGTCATCAACCACATGGCCGGCCCGGCGGACGCGGGCGCGACGCTGACCGGGACGGGCGGTTCTTCGTACACGAAGTACACCTACCCGGGGATCTACTCGGGCGCCGACATGGACGACTGCCGGGCGACGATCTCCACCTACCAGGACCGCGGCAACGTGCAGAACTGCGAGCTCGTCCAGCTCGCGGACCTCGACACGGGCGAGGACTACGTACGGGGCCGGATCGCCGGCTACCTCAACGACCTGCTCTCGCTGGGCGTCGACGGCTTCCGCATCGACGCCGCCAAGCACATGCCGGCAGCCGACCTCGCCGCCATCAAGTCCCGGCTGACGAACCCCTCGGTCTACTGGAAGCAGGAGGCGATCTTCGGGGCCGGGGAGGCCGTCCTGCCGAGCGAGTACCTCGGCAACGGCGACGTTCAGGAGTTCCGGTACGCCCGGGACCTCAAGCGCGTCTTCCAGAACGAGAACCTGGCCTACCTGAAGAACTTCGGCGAGGCGTGGGGCTACATGCCCTCCGGTCAGAGCGGCGTCTTCGTCGACAACCACGACACCGAGCGCGTCGGTGACACGCTCACCTACAAGGACGGGTCCACCTACACCCTGGCCAGCGTGTTCGCCCTGGCCTGGCCGTACGGATCCCCGGACGTGCACTCCGGATACGAGTGGACCGACAAGGACGCCGGCCCGCCGAACGGCGGCACGGTCAACGCCTGTTACTCGGACGGGTGGAAGTGCCAGCACGCCTGGCGGGAGATCTCCTCCATGGTCGGTTTCCGCAACGCGGCCCGCGGCCAGGGCGTCGTGAACTGGTGGGACAACAGCGGCGACCGGATCGCCTTCGGGCGCGGCACCAAGGCCTACGTCGCGATCAACCACGAGGCTTCGGCCCTGACCCGGACGTTCCAGACCTCGCTCCCCGCCGGCGACTACTGCGACGTGCAGAGCGGGCGCACCGTCACCGTCGACTCCGGCGGCCGGTTCACCGCGACGCTCGGCGCCGGTACCGCACTCGCCCTGCACGTCAACGCCCGTACCTGCTCGGGCACCCCGGCAGGCTCCGGCGGGGCCGCCTTCGCCGTCAACGCCACCACCGTGCCGGGACAGAACATCTACGTCACCGGTGACCGTGCCGAGCTCGGCAACTGGAACACCGGCGCCGCGCTGAAGCTGGACCCGGCGGCCTATCCCGTCTGGAAGCTCGACGTCACCCTCCCGGCGGGCGCGTCCTTCGCCTACAAGTACATCCGCAAGGACGCCGACGGGAACGTGACCTGGGAAAGCGGCGCCAACCGCACGGCCACCGTACCCGCGAGCGGCAAGGTCACGCTGACCGACACCTGGCGCAGCTGAGCCGCCGCCCCACAGACCAGGGCCGCCCGGCGCTTCCTGCCCCGTCCCCCGGACCCCGTCCCCCGGACCCCGTCCGGGGGACCCCAGGCCGGGCGGCCCTCATCCATGCGACACGTACACAAGGAGACCCGCCTTGATACGCCCTGCCGCAGGAGCGCTCGCCGCCGCGCTGGCCGTGACGCTCCTGCCCGCCCTCCCCGCCGCGGCCGCCGAGGCCAAGGCGCCCGCCCCGCCCTCCGACGCGAAACTGGCCGCCGAGCCGGCCCGCCACGACCTGACCCGCGAGCAGTTCTACTTCGTGCTCCCGGACCGGTTCGCGAACGGTGATCCGTCCAACGACCGGGGCGGACTGACCGGCTCCCGTCTGGAGACCGGACTGGACCCCACCGACAAGGGCTTCTACCAGGGCGGCGACCTCAAGGGGCTCACCGACCGGCTCGACTACATCAAGGGGCTCGGCACCACGGCCATCTGGATGGCGCCGATCTTCAAGAACCAGCCGGTGCAGGGCAAGGGGAACGACGTCTCCGCCGGCTACCACGGCTACTGGATCACCGACTTCACCCAGGTCGACCCGCACTTCGGCACCAACGCCGACCTGGAACGGCTGATCGACAAGGCGCACGCGAAGGGGATGAAGGTCTTCTTCGACGTCATCACCAACCACACGGCCGACGTGGTCGACTACCGGGAGGCGTCCTCCTCCTACCTGTCGAAGGGGGCGTTCCCGTACCTGACGAAGGACGGTGTGCCGTTCGACGACCAGGACTACGCCGACCGGAAGGGGAAGTTCCCGAAGGTGGACGGGGAGTCCTTCCCGAGGACCCCGTTCGTGCCGGACGCCAAGAAGCACCTCAAGGTCCCGGCCTGGCTCAACGACCCCACGATGTACCACAACCGGGGCGACTCCACCTTCGCCGGAGAGTCCTCCGAGCAGGGGGACTTCTTCGGCCTGGACGACCTGTGGACCGAGCGCCCCGAGGTCGTCAGCGGCATGGAGAAGATCTACGAGAAGTGGGTCAGGGACTTCAAGATCGACGGCTTCCGCATCGACACGGTCAAGCACGTCAACACGGAGTTCTGGACGCAGTGGGCGACCGCCCTCGACGCGTACGCGGCCAAGCACGGACGCGAGGACTTCTTCATGTTCGGCGAGGTCTACTCCGCCGACACCGCCGTCACCTCACCGTACGTGACGCGTGGGCGCCTCGACGCCACCCTCGACTTCCCGCTCCAGGACGCGATCCGCGCGTACGCCTCCCAGGGCGCGGCGGCCTCCCGGCTGGGCTCCGTCCTCGCCGACGACTACCGCTACACCTCGGGTACGGCCAACGCCTACGAGCAGGTGACCTTCCTCGGCAACCACGACATGGGCCGCTTCGGGACCTTCCTGAAGCAGGACCGGCCGGGCGCGACCGAGCAGGAGCTGCTGGGCCGCTACCGGCTCGCCAACGAGCTGATGTTCTTCTCCCGGGGCAACCCGGTGATCTACTCCGGTGACGAGCAGGGCTACACCGGTGCGGGCGGCGACAAGGACGCACGCCAGCCCCTGTTCGCGTCGAAGATCGCCGACTACCTCGACGACGACCAGCTGGGAACGGCGCGCACGCATGCGAGCGACGCCTACGACCCGGAGCACCCTCTCTACCAGGAGATCAGTGCTCTGTCGAAGCTGACCAAGGCCCACCCGGCCCTACGCGACGGCATCCAGAGCGAACGGCTCTCCGACGGCTCGGTGTACGCCTTCGCCCGCACCGACGCCCGCAGCCGCACCGAGTACCTGGTCGCCGCCAACAACGCCGCCGAGTCCCGCACCGTCGAGATCGACGCCCCGGCCGGCAGCCAGTACCGCACCCTGTACGGCGGCTCCGCGCTGATCCGCGCCTCCGCCACGGGCAAGCTGACCGTCGTCGTCCCCGCCCTCGGCTCGGTGGTCCTGCGGGCCGTCGCCCCGCTCGCCGCCCCCACCGCCAAGCCCGCCCTGACGTTGAAGGCCCCGGCCCCCGGCGCCACCGGCACCGTCGAGCTGTCCGCCGACGTCAGCGGCGGCGGCCTCAACCGGGTCGTCTTCGCCGCGCAGACCGGCACCGGCAGGTGGCAGGTACTCGGCTCCGCCGACCACGCCCCCTACAAGGTCACCCAGCACATCGACGCCAAGACCCCCGCCGGGACCGCCCTGCGGTACAAGGCCGTCGTCGTGGACTCCGCCGGCCGCACGGCGAGCGCCCTCGCCGGGTCCGTGACCGGGCAGGCCCCACCCCCCGATGTGCCCACCGCCACCCAGCGCGACTACGCGGTCGTCCACTACAACCGCCCCGACGGCGACTACACCGACTGGCGGCTCTACGCCTGGGGCGACATCGCCGAGGGCGAGGCCACCCCGTGGCCGGCCGGCCACGCCTTCACCGGCCGCGACGCCTACGGCGCCTTCGCCCATGTGAGGCTCAAGCCCGGCGCCTCCTCGGTCGGTTACCTCGTCATCGACAAGGACGGCACCAAGGACGTCGCCGCCGACCGCACCATCGACGTGACGAAGACCGGCGAGATCTGGCTGGAGCAGGGCAAGGAGCCCGCCCGGACCGACCGCCCCGCGTACCCGCCGCAGGACCAGGGCAAGGCCGTCCTGCACTACCAGCGCCCCGACGGCGCCTACGACGGCTGGGGCCTGCACGTGTGGACCGGCGCCGCGACCCCGACCGACTGGTCCAAGCCGCTGCCGGCAACCCGTACCGACTCCTACGGAGCCGTCTACGAGGTCCCGCTCGCCGCCGGAGCCACCAGCCTCAGCTACATCCTCCACAAGGGCGACGAGAAGGACCTCCCCACCGACCAGTCCCTGGACCTGAAGGCCACCGGCCACGAGGTGTGGATGCTCGGCGGCCGGGAGCAGTACCTCCTGCCGCAGCCCGCAGGCTCTTCGGCCGCCCTGGACCTCACCACGTCCCGGGCGGTGTGGATCGACCGCGACACGGTCGCCTGGAACGCCCCCGCGGCGGCCGCCTCCGTCCAGCTCCTCGCCTCCCGGGAAGGCTCCGTCAAGGCCGAGGACGGCACCCTGACCGGCGCGGCCCGGTGGCTGCGGCTCAGCCGCTCCGAGCTGACCGCCGCCCAGCAGCAGAAGTTCCCGCACCTGGCCGCCTCCAGTGCCTTCACCGTCGACCCGCGCGACCGGGACCGCGTCCGCGAGGCCCTGCGCGGCCAGCTCGTCGCGAGCGCCCGCGCCGCGAACGGGGCCGTCCTCGCCGCCACCGGCGTCCAGCTGGCCGGCGTCCTCGACGACCTGTACGCGACGACCGCCGCCCTGGGCCCGGTCTTCAAGGACGGCCGGCCCACCCTCTCCGTCTGGGCACCCACCGCCCAGCGGGTGGCCCTCGAACTCGACGGCCGCACCGTCGCCATGCGCCGCGACGACGCCACCGGCATCTGGTCGGTGCGCGGCGCGCGCTCCTGGAACGGGAAGCCGTACCGCTACGCGGTGACCGTCTGGGCCCCCAGCACCCGCGAGGTGGTCCGCAACCTCGTCACCGACCCCTACTCCACCGCCCTGACGGCCGACTCCACCCACAGCCTGGTCGTGGACCTGGCCGATCCGAAGCTGGCGCCGCCCGGCTGGAAGCAGCTGCGCAAGCCCGCGGCCGTCCCCTTCACCTCCGCGCAGATCCAGGAGCTGCACATCCGCGACTTCTCCGTCGCGGACCGCACCAGCGGCCACCCCGGCCAGTACCTGGCCTTCACCGACACCGGCTCGGCGGGCATGCGCCACCTGCGCGACCTGGCCGACGCCGGCACCTCCTACGTCCACCTCCTGCCCGCCTTCGACATCGGCACCATCCCGGAGAAGGCGGCGGACCGCACCGAGCCCGCCTGCGACCTCACGGTGTACGCGCCGGACTCGCAGGAGCAGCAGGCGTGCGTGGCGGCGGCCGCCGCGAAGGACTCCTACAACTGGGGCTACGACCCGCTGCACTACACCGTCCCCGAGGGCAGCTACGCCAGCGACCCCAACGGCACCGCCCGCACCGTCGAGTTCCGCAGGATGGTCCAGTCCCTGAACGGGGCCGGGCTGCGCACGGTGATGGACGTCGTCTACAACCACACGGTCGCCGCCGGGCAGGCCGACAAGTCCGTCCTCGACCGCATCGTTCCCGGCTACTACCAGCGTCTGCTGGCCGACGGCAGCGTCGCCACCTCCACCTGCTGCGCCAACACCGCACCCGAGAACGCCATGATGGGCCGCCTCGTCGTGGACTCGGTCGTCACCTGGGCGAAGGAGTACAAGGTCGACGGTTTCCGCTTCGACCTGATGGGCCACCACCCGAAGGCCAACATCCTGGCCGTCAGGGCCGCGCTGGACGCCCTGACGCCCGCCAGGGACGGGGTGGACGGCAAGAAGATCGTCCTGTACGGGGAGGGATGGAACTTCGGTGAGATCGCCGACGACGCCCGCTTCGTCCAGGCCACGCAGAAGAACATGGCCGGGACCGGGATCGCCACCTTCTCCGACCGGGCCCGCGACGCGGTGCGCGGCGGCGGCCCCTTCGACGAGGACCCGCGCGTGCAGGGCTTCGCGTCGGGCCTGTTCACCGAGCCCAACGGGGCGCCCGCCAACGGCACCCCGGCCGAGCAGCGGGCTCGCCTCCTGCACGCCCAGGACCTGATCAAGATCGGCCTCTCCGGCAACCTCGCCTCGTACACCTTCACCGACACCTCCGGCCGCCGCGTCAAGGGCTCCGAAGTGGACTACAACGGCGCCCCGGCCGGTTATGCGGCCGCCCCCGGCGACGCCCTCGCGTACGCGGACGCCCACGACAACGAGACCCTCGCCGACGCCCTGACCTACAAGCTCCCGCCCGCCACCGCCAACCGCGACAAGGCCCGCATGCAGGTCCTGGCCATGGCGACGGCCACCCTGTCCCAGGGCCCGGCCCTCTCCCAGGCCGGCTCCGACCTGCTGCGCTCCAAATCCCTGGACCGCAACTCCTACGACAGCGGCGACTGGTTCAACGCCATCCAATGGGACTGTCGCGCGGGCAACGGCTTCGGGCGGGGCCTGCCCCCGGCCGCCGACAATGCCCCGAAGTGGCCCTACGCGAAGCCCCTCCTGACCGGACCGGCGCCCACCTGCACCGACATCAACGCCACCGCGGCGGCCCACCGCGACCTGCTGAAGATCCGCACCACCGAGCCGGACTTCGCCCTCACCACGGCCGGGGCGGTCCAGTCCCGGCTGGGCTTCCCGCTCTCGGGCCGGGAGGAGACCCCGGGCGTGATCACCATGACCCTGGGCGACCTGGTGGTGGTCTTCAACGCCACCCCCACCGCCCAGCGCCAGCGCGTCACCGCCCTCGCGGGCACCGCCTACCGCCTGCACCCGGTGCAGGCGGCCGGATCCGACGCCACGGTCAAGCAGTCCGCCTACGAGGCACGAACAGGAGAGTTCACCGTCCCCGCCCGCACCGTCTCCGTCTTCACACGACGGTGAGCCGGTCGAGCCGCTTCTCCAGCAGGACCACCCCGTAGGTCCTGCCGTCCTGCCCCCGCTTGTCGGGGAGCTCCCCGACCACCCGGTAGCCCGCGTCCAGGTAGTACGCGAGCAGCCGGGGGTTGGTGGAGACGCAGTCCAGCCGAGCCCGCTCCCGCCCGGTCCTGGCCGTCCGCCGCTCGGCGTGTTCGAGCAGGCGGCGTCCGGCCCCGGCGGGGGCGGTCTCGCGCGACACCATCAGCCGGTGCACGTAGCCCGCCACGGGCGGCTGGATCCCCCAGGCCTCCTCGTCGGACCACCACAGCTCGTAGGCACCGCACACCCGGCCGTCCGCGTCGCCGGCGAGCCACACCTCCCCGCCGTGCATCTTCGACCGGAAGTGCGCGGCATCCTTGTCGCCGGGCTTCCACTGTTCGATCCCATGCTTCTGCATCCAGCGGGCGGCCTCGTCGTACAACCGCACCAGCGTGCCGGCGTCCTTCTCCACGGCCGGCCGGAACAGAATCCCCTCGTCAATGATCACGCGGGCATTATCGGTGATCACCGCCGGTCGTGATCACGGGAGGGCGGGGTCGGCGCCCGGTCGGCCGCCGGGAGCCGCCGCGCCGCCCGGGACGAGCCCGACCAGCCGCCCCACCAGCTCTCCGAAGGGCCCGTCGGCCGGTTCGTCGGCCAGGATTCGGACGAGGATGCCCGCCATCTCCGCGTCGTACGCGGCGCTCACCGCGGCCAGCGCCGCGAAGTCGTGGACCAGTTGCAGCTCCAGCTCGCTCCGCGGGATCCTGCGGCCGTCCAGCCAGATCAGGGCCGTGGACTCGGCGAGCGAGACCCAGGAGCGCACCACGAGCTCCAGCCGGGCCGGCACCTCGTCGAGTCCGATCCCCAAGTGCGTGAGGATCTGTTCGTACGCCGCCTGCCGGACCTCGTCGATCATCGCGCTGGCCCGGCTGCTGCCGGCCGCGGGACCCCCGCGCATCAGGGCAGAGAAGCCCGGCCCGTGGTCCTCGACGAAGGCGAAGAAGCGCCCCATCACCCGCAGCAGGCGCGCCCCCAGGGGCCCTTCCCGAGGCTCGACGAACCGCTGGGCCAGCTCGTCGGCAGCCCGTCGCAGCGCCGCCTCGTACAGGCTGAGCTTGCCGGGGAAGTAGTGGTAGGCCAGGGGCCGGGATATCCCCGCGGCCGCCGCTATCTCGTCGATCGACACGTCGTCGGGGGACCGGTGGCTGAACAGCTCCAGGGCAACCCCGATCAGCTGCTGCCGCCGCTCCTCGACACCCATCCTGCGCCGCACTCCGGTCGTCATGCGGACACCCTACTGGGGAGGGTTCACAGGTCCAGGGCGAGGCGGTCCCCCTTCGCGCGCGAGACGCACAGCAGCATCGACTCCGCGCGCTCCTGGTCGGTGAGCAGGTCGTCGCGGTGGTCCACCTCGCCCGCGAGGACCCGGTGTTGGCAGGTCCCGCAGAAGCCCTGCTCGCACGAGTAAGGGGTGTCGGGCAGCTCCCTGCGCACCGCGGCGAGGGTGCTCTCCTGCGCGCCGACCTCGACGACCCGTCCCGAGCGGCGCAGTTCGACCGTGAAGGCCCGTTCCGGGCCGGGTGCCACGGCGGGCGTGAAGCGCTCCAGGTGCACGGCCGTGGGGTCCTCGGCCGTCGCCGTGACGGCCTGCATCAGGGGTTCCGGGCCGCAGCAGTAGACCAGGGTGCCGGGCGCCGCGGTGGCCAGCCGGGACAGGTCGGGCAGGCCCTCCTCGTCCTCGGGATGGACCGTGACCCGGTCGCCGTAGGCCGCGAGGTCGTCGAGGAAGGGCATCGAGTCGAGGGAGCGGCCCCCGTACAGGAGCGTCCAGTCGGCGCCCGCCGCGGTGGCGGCGCGGAGCATCGGCAGGATGGGGGTGATGCCGATGCCGCCCGCGACGAACGCGTACGAGGGGGCCGGGATCAGCTCGAAGCGGTTGCGCGGCGGACGCAGTTCCAGCTCGGCGCCCTCGACGAGTTGGGCGTGCGCCTCGCGGGAGCCGCCTCGGCCGTCACCGACCAGCCGGATCGCGATCCGGTAGCGGCCCTCGTCCGCCGGGTCGCCGCACAGCGAGTACTGGCGGACCAGCCCGGAGGGCAGGGTGACGTCCACGTGCGCCCCCGGCGTCCACGCGGGCAGCTCCGGGGATTCCAGGACCAGTTCCACAACGTCCTGCGCCGGCTGGATGCGGGAGGTGATCAGCGCGCGCAGCGCTCGGCGCGGGGAGTGGCCGGAGACCGGCACCTCCAGGGCGGGCAGCGGCCACAGCGGGGAGGTCCCGATCCGGCGGTCCAGGGCCCGCCGGGCCGCCCAGGCAACACCCGCGACCGCGGCGGCCGTCGTGACGGCCAGGGCGCGCCTCATGCCCGTACCCCGCCGCCCGCGCCGGGGGAGGAGGCCAGGTAGGCCACCGCCTGGGCCGTCGAGCCCTCCTGCGAGGGGTGGTACGTACGGGAGAGGTACTTCGGTACGGACTTCAGCATGGAGCCGGTGGACGGGAGCACGCCCTGCCGCCCGGCCAGGAAGAACTGTCCGAAGGAGGCCTTGCCGTCCACGAGGTGGGGGTCGTTCTCCATGAAGAAGCGGACCCCTCGCTGCCACAGGAAGACCAGGGCGGTGAAGGCCGTGGCCCACGTCCGGGCCCTGCGGCGGTAGCCGCCGTCGACGTGCATGAAGAGGTCGAAGGCCACGGAGCGGTGCTCGACCTCCTCCGCCCCGTGCCAGCGCAGCAGGTCCAGCATGGTGGGATCGGCGCCGCGCCGGTCGAGTTCGTCGGCGTTCAGCACCCAGTCGCCGAGGAACGCCGTGTAGTGCTCGATGGCCGCGATCATCGCGATGCGCTCCATCAGCCACCAGTGCCGGGCGCGGCCCGGGGGCAGGGTGCGGTCGCCGAGCAGCTTCTCGAACAGCCAGTCCACCTGGGCGGTGTAGGGGGTCGGGTCCAGCCCCAGGCGCTTCAGGTGCGGGAGGACGTCGTCGTGGGCGGCGGCGTGCATGGCCTCCTGGCCGATGAACCCGACGACGTCCTCCCGCAGCCGCTCGTCCTCGATGTGGGGGAGCGCCTGCTTGTAGACGTGCACGAACCAGCGCTCCCCGGCGGGCAGCAGCAGGTGCAGCACATTGATCATGTGTCCGGCGAAAGGTTCGCCGGGCAGCCAGTGGAGCGGGGTGTCCTCCCAGCCGAAGGACACGTTCCGGGGCCTGAGGCCCACGTGTTCCGACGCCACGGGGGCGGGCGCGAGCGGCGTATTAGACATGGCGTCAATGTACTGGTGGGTAAAGGGGGTGAGAAGACCCCTGCACCGACTTCTCGCGCCCGTGCCCACCCCGTGACGGACGGCCCGGGGGCCGATCCGGCGGATCGGGGTCTAGCGTGCGGTGTCGCCGCTCGCCAGTGCCCACTCGCGGTTCAGGGTGCCCAGCGGGATTCCGCGCTCGAAGGCGGGCGTGCCGAACAGCGACAGCTGCAGCTGGAGCTGCCCGCTCAGGTCGAACCCGCCGTACAGGGCCCACGCGCCGCTGACGGAGGCCTTGCCGTCGCTGGACGCGGTCGCCTTGGCGTCCGCCTCGCCGCGCAGGTACGGGGCGAAGTCGCCGGTGACACCGACGGCGCCGTAGAGGCCGACGGACGCCTCGGCACCGAGCGCGCCCTTGACCTTGCCGGCGGCGGTGACGGTCGCCCGGACCGGCGTGCTCTTCACGTTCGAGGTGCTGACCGGGGTCCAGCCCCGACCGAAGGCGTAGCTGCCGCCGACCTTGAAGTCGCCCTTGACGTCCTGCTGGACGTCGAGGGTGACCTTGCCGTCGGCCTCCACCTGGATGTAGCAGGTCAGGTCGAGGTTGACGACGACCGGCACCGGGCCGACCTGGATGACGGGGGAGCTGTGCAGCGTGGCGAAGGGGATCCGCTTGGGCGCTCCCGTGCTCGCCGCGGCCCGGCCCTGGAGCTTCCACTGCGAGGACCAGTCGCCGCTCATCCCGAGGAAGGCGCCGCGCGGGCCGGAGCCGCCGCCCCGGGTGCCGTCGTACTGGAACTCCACCTGCGGGGCGAGCTGGACGAAGCCGGAGACGGAGGCGCCGGCCGAGGCGGGGGCGTCCGGGGCGGTGTCGACGGAGGAGTTCACGTCGAGCCGGAGGTTCCCGAGCGGCAGCTTGGCGCCCTCGGGACCGAACTTCAGGCCGTCGCCCTTGGCCCAGGAGAAGGTCACGCCCTTCATCAGTGGCTCGACGACGACCGTCGAGGGGTCCACCGGCACCTTGCCGTCGGCCTTGTCGTCGTTGAGGACGGCGGCCAGTGTCGTGGAGGCGGTCTTGACCTCGGTGCCGCGGTCGGTCGTGCCGACGACCTCGGTGACCTTGGCGAGCAGGCCGTTGGGGGCGCCGGGTGCCGGGGCGCTGGCGATGACGTCACCCGCCGCGACGGGCTTGTCGGCTTCGGCCGGCCGGCCCGGGGAGGGCGCCCGAGAGGGTCCCTCGGGCGGGGCCTTGGCTATGACGGCCCGTCCGGTCGCGGCGTCGTACGAGGCGACCTTCAGCGCGGACTTCTCGGTCCGGCCCTTCGAGCCGCCCCGGGCGACGGCCGCCGGGGTGGGTTCACCCTGGGGGGCGGCGGCCACGTCCAGCTGCTGCGAGCCGATGTCGGCGGACGGGGAGAGGGGGGCGGGGGCCGCCGGTTCGGCGGCACGGTCGTGGGATGTCGAGGCGCAGCCGGTGGCGGTGAGCGCGAGGGCGGTCAGGCCGGGGAGGAGGAGGCTGCGGGCAAGCGTGCGCACGTGGTGGACCTTCAAGGGGGCAAGGGGTGTGGGGGATTACCGATCGGTAACCGGAATCCGATCATGCCATGTGCCCACTGCGTCCGTCATGCCCGGATCCCGCCAACTCCCTTCAGCCGTCAGGTCGTTGAATTTTCATCCGGCCTCGTGTGCGCCCCACCCGGCCCCGCGGTCAGCGCAGCACCCCGGCCTTCGTGCCGTCCGTCAGCTTCCCCGACAGGTCGACCTGTGCACCGGCCGGCGCCTTGACCGCCAACCGGTTGCCGTTCGCCGAGCCGTTCACCCCACCGCCCGACACCGACAGGGAGGCGAACTGCGCGCTGCCCGCCGCCAGGACGTACCACTGGCCCGCCCGCGACTTCCACAACACGCCCGCCAGCACCCGCGGTTCCCGGGGCCCGCACGCCGCGACCCCCTCCGCGGCCGCCGCCTGCGCCGCAGTGCCCGAGCCCGGCGCCAGGAACTGCGCCTGCACCCGGTCCGCCGCACCCTGCCAGGTCTCGGCCCGCGTGCAGAGCCAGGCCGCCGTCCCGTCGCCCTCCGGCAGCGGCTGCTTCGCGTAGGTCCAGGCGTTGACCGTACGGACCCCGTGCGAGCGCACCGAGGGCAGCAGGCAGGCGATCCGCGACCAGTCCGCGAGTTCCGCCGCCTCCGTCACGTTCCGCTCGGCCCCCGGCGCCCCCGAGGTCAGCCGGGCCGGGGTCAGCTCGCCCAGGTCGGTGATCAGGCGGGTGGCTCCGTCGCCGGTCAGGGCCAGGGCGTTCCAGCTCGTGCAGTCGCCCGCCGGAGCCGGGCCCGGCACCGGCGGGGTCACCCCGTCCTGCGTCGCCTTCAGCGCCGTCGGCGGGTCGCCGGGCCCCAGCAGGTCCCGCAGGGCCACCCCCGTCACCCAGGGCGCCGTGAGGTAGCGGACGTTGCCGTCGACCCGGCTGACGACCAGCGCGGTCGCCGTGTCCGCCGAGGCACCGTCGGTCCGGGCGAAGTCCAGCGCCGCGCCCGCCGACCCGGAGCGCGGCTCGGCGTAGCGGACCACGCGCAGGCCGTCGTGCAGCAGGACCACCACGGCCTGGTCGACGGCGCCGGCGAACAGCAGCTGGGCCGGCCCCATCGGCGGCCCCGACGGAGTTCCGGGGGTGGCCGAGACGACCACGGACGAGCCGGGCCGCGCCCACACCGCCAGCGCCCGACGCAGCAGCGCGGTGTCGTCCGTGCGGTCCCCGCGAGCCGGCCAGGTGGAGAAGTCCGTACGGGAGGAGGTGTGCCAGAGCGCGGGCGAGACCCGGACCAGCCTGGCCGGATCCAGAGCCTGTTCCGCCGCGGCGTTGCGCGCGTACGGCGGAGCGGCGGCCCCGTCCGAGCCCCAGCCCCCGCCGGGCAGCGCGAGCAGCGCCCCGCACACGGCGAGCGCGGCCCCGGCGGCCAGCGCGGCCCGCGTGAGGCGGCGGCGGCGCAGCAGGTCGGTGGGCCGTGCCTGGAGCACGCACGGGTCGAACTCGGGGGAGGCGAACAGTGCGTCGTTCGCCGGATCACCGGACTCCCGGGCCGCGGCGGCCGGGTCCGGGACACCGGCCTCGTCCAGCACCCGGAGCACCTCCGGCTCGGGCAGCCGCTCCAGGGCGCGCAGGACGCAGGCGGCCCGGCCGGGGCCGTCCAGGGTGGCCAGCCACTGGTCGAGGGCGAGCTCCTCGACCCCGCCCGAGCGGGGGAACAGCCGCAGACCCCACACCTGGGGCAGTGCCGGAGGGAGCTGCGCACGCCGCGGCAGGCCCCGGAAGGTCAGCGGCAGACCCGCCTCCAGTGCCGCGCGGAGCACCCGCAGCCGGACGTACGCGTAACCGGAGTCGTCCGGGCCGCCGCGCTGCCCCGGGACCCCGCCCTGTACGACGCCTCCCGCCTCCCGCCTCCCGCGCGGCAGGGCCCGCTGCACCAGCGAGTGCGCGGTGAGGACCCGCCTGTTGCGCCCGAGCGTGGGGGGCAGCACCAGATAGGCGAGCCGCACCAGCCGCGGGTAGTGCTCGACGATGGCGGCCTCGGCCTGCTCGACGTCGGGCGGCACGGGAGCCACGGGAGGCAGGGGGCGGGTGGCGGTGTCCGGCGCAGTCACGTTCAGCAGAACGAGCGATTCGTCGGATGGTCACCCGTCCGCCCCTGGGCAGGGGCCTCAGCCCACCAGGCGGGCGCGGAGCGACTCGACCGTCTCGTCCGCGACGCCGAGGCCTTCGCGCACGTACTTCTCCATGGAGCCGTAGCGGGTCTCGACCTCGTCCAGGGCCGCCTCCAGGTAGGAGGGGAAGACGCCGATCAGCGCGAGCGCGATGTCGGGATCGCCGCCGGCTGCCGTGAAGCCCTCGATCATCGGGGCGAAGGCCTGCTTCACCGCCGGGTTCACGGAGAGGTATTCGGCCATCAGGGTGTCGCCGTCCGCGCCGAGCAGCGCCAGGATGACGGTCGCGCCCCAGCCGGTGCGGTCCTTGCCCGCGGTGCAGTGGAACAGCAGCGGGCCCGCCTCCGGGGCGGCGGCCTCGGTCAGCAGCATGCGGTAGGCCGCCTGCGCGGAGCCGGAGTGCACGAAGGACCGGTAGGTGTCGGCGAAGAGGGCCTGCGCCCGGCCGCCGCCCAGGTGCTCCTCGGCCACCGCGGGGTCGGACAGCAGGTCCTTGAGCTGCGCGGCGGCCGGCTTCTTGACGGTCTCCCGCAGCTTGTCCGCGAGGACGTCGGCGACCAGGAGCCGGGCCCCCGCCGGTATCCGGTCGGGGTGGTCGGCGCGCTCCGCGTCGGTGCGGAAGTCGATGACGGTACGCAGGCCCAGTGCCGCCACCACCGGGTCGGCGTCCGGGTCGAGCCGGTCGAGCTGGCCGGAGCGCAGGACCAGGCCCGCCCGGACGGTGCGGCCGCCGGAGAGCGGGGTGCCGCCGAGGTCGCGGAGGTTGGCGACGGTGGTGGAGGGGGTGGCGGTCATCGTGGCGGCTCCAGCGGTGTGCGAGTTACTCGTGTCATACGGGCTGCGTGCGCCCGTACGGTCGTCCGGTCGTTCGGTCGTTCGGCCATGCGGGGGTGCTGTGGTGCTGTGCTCGGGTGCTGAGTGCTGAGGTGATTCAGGATATTTTCCAATGCTTCGTACCGGAAAGGCAATCGAGGGCCAGCGAGACCCCCACGCCGATTCCGAGCGCCGCGAGGTGCCCCGCGTCCGTGAAGGTCCGCCCCCGCTTGAGCAACGGGGCCGCCGCGAGGGCCAGCAGCCCCGCCCGGGCGGCCGTGCGGACGGCTCCGCGCGGCAAGGTGGAGGTCAGGGTGCCCAGGACGGCGTTGAATCCATAGCTCGTCCCCACGTCCAGGGCGCGCCGGGTTGCGGAATCGGCCGTCCTGCGCAGTGCGCCGTACACCAGGAGGGTCGCCGAGGCGTGCCCGAACAGGAACACCGCCGCGGTCCACCAGGCCCCGTACGCGTATTCGGCGTAGCCGAGCACCGCGACCAGCAGCAGTGCGTAGGCCAGCGGCATCGGCTCCTCGACGACGAGGGCGCTGCTCAGCAGCGTCTCCCAGCGCCCGGCGGCGAGGTTGTCGACGTTCGTCGAGCAGTCCCGCAGCAGCCGCTCCCGGTCGGCGGGCCCGGTGCGCGCCAGCGCGTACGCCCCGAGCTGGACCCCGCCGGCGTACACCGCTCCCCATGGAATTGGATTCACCTGCTCATGATCGGATAAGCCCCTGGTGGATACCAAGGGGCATCGTGCGAACATGGCCCGGCCATGTTCGAATCCTTCGCGCCCTTGCGCGCCACCCGAGCCGCGATGTTCGCGGCGGTGTGCGTCGCTCTGGGCGCGGTGGGACATGCGCACATGTCCGGGACCGACGTTCCCCCCTCCGGTCTCCTGGCCGCTTTCGCGGTGACCGCCGGCCTCGCCTGGCTCCTCGCCGGACGGCGGCGCGGCCCCGTGGGGATCGCGGCCGCCGTCCTCTGCGTGCAGGGTGTGCTGCACCTGGTGTTCTCCGGCAGCCAGGCGGCGAAGTCCGCCGCCGCGACCGCGGCGATGCACGGGCACCCCCACACGGCAGCCGCCGAAGCGGGCGGGACGGCCGCCGAAGCCCCCGCCCTGGCCGGCATGGCGGGAGTGGTCGCCCACGGCGGGACCGGGATGATCGCCGCGCACGTGCTCGCCGGGCTGCTCTGCGCCGCCTGGCTGGCACGGGGCGAGGCCGCCGTCTTCCGGCTGGCCCGCGTCCTGGGCGCCGCCGCACTGCTCGCCGCCCGGCCGCTCGCCCGCGCGCTCGACCTGGTGCGCGCCCGCGGCGCCGCCGTACCGGCCCCGCCCGTCCCGCGCGCCCCGCACCCGCGGCCGCGCCGGCTGCGCGGCGCGGTCCACGCCCACGCCGTGGTGCGCCGGGGTCCGCCCGGGAGCGGTCGCACCCATCGCGCCACGGCCCCCGGCCGTCCTGCCCGCGCCTGATCCGGCGCACCTCCACGGCGTCCGTGCGGGGGAGGCGGGGCCCGGGGCCGAGTTCCCCATGCCTTCGCCAACCCCCCAGGACCAACATGTCCCTTGAAGCATCCCAGGACGTCCGCACCCCGGACGCCGAACCGCCCGCCCCGCCCAAGAGCCGCAGCGGCGGATGGGCCGCCCTGCGCCCGCTGTTCCTGCGCATGCACTTCTACGCGGGTCTGCTCATCGCCCCGCTGCTGTTCCTCGCCGCCGCCACCGGGCTGCTCTACGCCGCCTCCTGGCAGGCCGAGAAGATCGCCTACGCCGACGAACTGACCGTCGCACGCGTCGGCGACGCGGCCCTTCCGCTCAGCGCCCAGGTCGAGGCGGCCAGGGGCGCCGCACCCGAGGGCGAGGTCGTGTCCGTATGGCCCGGCCCCGACGCCGAGGCGACCACCCGCGTGATCATGGAAAGTTCGGGCCTCGCGGAGGGCGAGACCCTCACCGTCTTCGTCGACCCGTACACCGCAGAGGTGCGCGGGCAGCTCGCCACCGTCGGCGACGCGCTGCCGCTGCGGGCCTGGCTGAGCACCTTCCACTCCAACCTCCGGCTCGGGGAGTTCGGGCGCAACTACAGCGAACTCGCCGCCAGCTGGATGTGGGTGGTCGCGCTCGGCGGTCTCGCCCTGTGGATCGGCCGCCGCCGGGCGCGCGCCTCGCAGCTGGTCCTCCCCGACCGCAAGGCGACCGGACGGCGCCGGACCCTGTCCTGGCACGCCGTCGTCGGCCTGTGGTCGGTCGCCGGACTCGTCGTGCTCTCCGCCACCGGCCTGACCTGGTCGAAGTACGCCGGTGAGAACATCGGGCAGCTCCAGGACAGCCTCGGCGGAGCCACTCCGTCCGTCTCCGCCGGGCTGAACCCGGGCGGGGAGGCCGGCGGCGCCGACGAGCACGCGGGCCACACCATGCCCGACGGCACGCAGATGCCCCCGTCGGCGCCCACCGCCGACGTCGGCCTGGACCGGGCCGTGGCCGCCGCCCGGGACGCCGGCGTCACCGAAGCGATCCGCGTGACCCTGCCCGCCCGGGGCAAGGGGTACGTGATCAAGGAGCAGGACAAGCAGGTGCCGGTCCACTTCGATGCCGTCGCCGTCGACCCCGCCGATGCCCGGATCATGGACGAACTGCGCTTCGCCGACTACCCCGTGCTTGCCAAGATGACCCGCTTCGGCATCGACCTGCACATGGGCCAGACCTTCGGGCTGGCCAACCAGATCGTGCTCGCCGCCCTGGCCGTCGCCGTGATGTTCCTCGTCTTCTGGGGCTACCGCATGTGGTGGCTGCGCCGGCCGACCAAGGACCGCAGGCTGTCCGTCGGCCGCGCCCAGCCGCGCGGCGCCTGGCGGAAGCTGCCCGTGGGCGTGGTGCTGCCGCTGGCCGCGGCGACCGCGCTGGTGGGCTGGTTCATCCCGCTGCTGGGCATCAGCCTGGTCGCCTTCCTCGTGGTGGACCTGCTGCTCGGCCTCGCGGCACGCCGCAAGGCGGCGGCCGCGTAGCGCCGCGCCGGTGAGAGTGGGCCCGTGCTCCCGGGGGAGTGCGGGCCCACCGTCGTTCCCGGCCGGCTGCAACCGGGGTGATCCCCCGACCGGTCGGCCGCTCACCGACGACGCCCGCCGTGCCCGGAGAGGCGCGGCGGGCGTCGGTGCCCGGGGAGGAGGGGCCGTCAGGCCAGGCCGTCCTTCTCCAGGCCGGTGCAGCAGGTGTCCGTGATGAGGCGGGTCACCACGTACGGGTCCACGTTCGCGTTCGGGCGGCGGTCCTCGATGTAGCCCTTGCCGTCCTTCTCCACCTGCCACGGGATGCGGACGGAGGCGCCGCGGTCCGAGACGCCGTAGCTGAACTCGTTCCAGGGGGCCGTCTCGTGCAGGCCCGTCAGACGCTCGTCGATGCCGGCGCCGTAGTTCTTCACGTGGTCGAGCGGCTTGCTGCCCTCGCCCAGCGCCTCGCACGCCGAGATGATCGCGCGGTACTCCTCGCGCATCGACTTCGTGGAGAAGTTGGTGTGCGCGCCCGCGCCGTTCCAGTCGCCCTTGACCGGCTTCGGGTTCAGCGTCGCGGAGACGTTGAAGTCCTCGGCGGTGCGGTAGAGCAGCCAGCGTGCGATCCACAGCTGGTCGGAGACCTCCAGCGGGCCGAGCGGGCCGACCTGGAACTCCCACTGGCCGGGCATGACCTCGGCGTTGATGCCGGAGATCTCCAGGCCCGCCGCCAGGCAGTGGTCCAGGTGCTTCTCGACGATCTCGCGGCCGAAGATCTCGTCCGCGCCGACGCCGCAGTAGTAGCCGCCCTGTGCGGCCGGGAAGCCGCCCACCGGGAAACCGAGCGGCCGGTCGCCGTCGAAGAAGGTGTACTCCTGCTCGATGCCGAAGATCGGCTCCTGGCCGGCGAACTTCTCGGCCACCGGACGCAGCAGTGCGCGGGTGTTCGACTCGTGCGGGGTCATGTCGATGTTCAGGACCTCGCACAGGACGAGGACGTCGGCCCCACCGCGGATCGGGTCCGGGCAGGAGAACACGGGCTGGAGCACGCGGTCGGAGGCGTGGCCCTCGGCCTGGTTGGTGCTCGATCCGTCGAAGCCCCAGACCGGCAGCTCGGCTCCGTCCGCCAGGATCTTCGTCTTGGAGCGAAGCTTCGCCGTCGGCTCGGTGCCGTCGATCCAGATGTACTCAGCCTTGTAGCTCACGGGCCCCATCCTCAGACTCTGCGGGTGCTGCTGGACGCTGCTTCATCGCTGCGGTGTTGACCGCAGCGTGCCCGCCCGCGATTTCTCTTCCGTTGCCCGTGTGTGAACCCCGTGTTACCGAGGTTTACGCCGTCGGCCGGGCCGCTTGTGCGGGTTGGCGGTCGAGCATCCGTCCGGGTGGGGCAGACTGGCCGCGTGAGCATTTCGTCTGATTTGAGCCCCGCCGGAGACGGCGCCGCGGACCGTGCCGGAGTTCCCGCCGAGACCACCGCCCCCACAGCCGCCGGTCGGACTTCCGTCGGCGCCCGCCCCAGGGTCGGGCTGCTCGGAACCGGCCCCTGGGCGCACCGCACGCACGCCCCCGCCCTCGCCGCGCACACCGGCTCCGAGTTCGCCGGAGTGTGGGGCCGCCGGTCCGAAGCCGCGGCGGAGCTGGCGCGGAAGTGCGGCGCGAAGGTGTACGAAGACCCCGACGAGCTGTTCGCCGACTGTGATGTCGCCGCCTTCGCCCTGCCGCCCGACGTGCAGGCCCCGCTCGCCGTGCGCGCGGCCGCCGCCGGTTGCCACCTGCTGCTCGACAAGCCCGTCGCGACGACGCCGCGGGACGCCCGCGCGGTCGCCGATGCGGCCGTCCGCCACCGGGTCGCCTCCGTGGTCTTCCTCACCCTGCGCTTCGCCGAGCCCACCGCGGGCTGGGTCGACGAGCAGGCCGCGCGCACCGGCTGGTTCACCGCGGCCGCGCACTGGCTCGGTGCCGTCTTCCCGCCGGACGGCACCCCCAGCGCCTACGCCGACTCCCCCTGGCGCAAGGCCAAGGGCGGGCTGTGGGACGTCGGGCCGCACGCCCTCTCGGTCCTGATCCCGGTCCTCGGGGACGTCACCGGGGTCAGCGCCACCCGCGGCCCCTCCGACGTGGTCCAGTTGGCGCTGCGGCACGCCTCCGGCGCGGCCAGCACCGCCGTGCTCAGCCTGGGCGCCCCGCAGGCCGCCGCCGGGGTGGGGCTGGAACTGCGCGGCACCGCGGGTGTGCACGAACTGCCCGGCTGGAGCGACGTACCGGGCGCCTACGGGCGGGCCCTGGACGCGCTGCTCGCCGCGGCCCGGACGGGCGTGCCCGATCCGCGCGGAGCGGAGTTCGGGGCCCGGCTGACGGAGATCCTGGCGCAGGCGGAGGCGCAGCTGCCTACTTGATGAGGGCGTTGGCCACGATGATGGCGAAACCGATGGCGGCGTCGGCCAGTCCGATCAGCAGGGCCCGGCCCAGCCGGTGGCCGACCCGGAGCGCGGTGAGCGCACCCCAGCCGAACAACAAGGCGGTGTTCAGGCCGAGTCCGCCGGCCGTCACGTCGTGGGCGTCCCAGCCGCCGAGGCCCGCGGCGGTCAGCAGCAGCACGGTGGGAAGGGTGGCCACGATCAGCGGCCACTCGTTCCACAGGGCCCGGGCCAGGACCTGCCAGCGGTGCCCCCCGGGGTCCTCCCGGCGGTCGGCCATCTGGTGCGCGTAGCCGTGCGCGAGACCGGCCGTGGCCGCCGTCACCAGGACCCAGCTGGCGTCGTAGAAGGGGGTGAAGTCCTCGCCCTCCTGGTTCAGTGCGGCCATCAGCGCGCTGGCCAGGACCGTCCCGTACACCCCGCCGAACATCCAGTCCGCGTGCCGGTGGGAGGGGTGGGTCGGGTGGGTCGGGCGGGGGGTCGGGCTCTCTTCCGGTGGCTGCTGCTCGGTCACGACTCGGTCCTTTGAGTGCGGTATGTACCGTTTCGGCGCTCCGGCCACCCTACGAGAAGGGCGCGTGGGGGCGAGGTGAAGGGGACCGCCGCCCGCCCGGTGAAGCGGCCGGCCGTCCGAGCGCCGCCCCGCGAGCCACGTCGGCCAGGGCGTCCAGGGCCTGGGCGAAGGCCGCGTCCGGGGGCGCCGCGTAGCCGACGACCAGTCCCTCGCGCGGCGGGGTCCGGTCGGCAGGGTGCCGGTAGGAGGACAGGCCGTCCAGGGCCAGCCCCGCGGCGCGGGCCGCCGCGAGCGCCCGGGCCTCGCATCCGGGCGGGAGTTCCACCACGGCGTGCAGGCCGGCCGAGATGCCGGTGACCCGGACTCCCGGGGCGCGTGCGGCCAGTACCGAGACCAGCTGGTCGCGGCGGCGCCGGTAGCGCAGGCGCATCCGCCGCACGTGCCGGTCGTAGGCCCCGCAGTCGATGAAGTCGGCGAGCGCCAGCTGGTCCAGCGCGCTCGCCCAGGACTCCCGCAGGCCCTTCGCTGCCAGCACCTGCCCCACCAGGGGTTCCGGAAGGACCAGCCAGCCCAGGCGGAGCGCGGGGGAGAGGCTCTTGCTGAGCGAGCCCGCATAGACCACGTGCCCGGGGGCCAGTCCCTGCACCGCGCCGACCGGCTTGCGGTCGTGGCGGAACTCCCCGTCGTAGTCGTCCTCCACGATCACGCCCCCGCTGGTGCGGGCCCACTCCACGGCCGCCGTCCGTCTGGCGGGCAGCAGGGCGCATCCGGTCGGGAACTGGTGCGCCGGGGTGAGCAGCACCGTACGGGCCCGCGAGGGGATCTCCGCGATGCGGGCGCCGTCCTCGTCGACCGCGACGGGATGCGGGCGGACCCCGGCGGCGGCCAGGATGCCGTGGTGGAAGGGGAGTCCGTACGACTCGACCGCCCAGTCGCGCGGCCGTACGGACGCCAGGAGCCGCAGCCCGTTGGCGAAACCGGAGCAGACCACGATGTTCTCGGGCGCGGCACGCACGCCCCGGGTCCGGGCCAGGTAGCCGGCCAGCGCGCGCCGCAGCTCGGGGCGGCCCCGCGGATCGCCCGGCCCGAAGGCCTCGGTGGGTGCCCCGGCCAGGGCGCGCCGGGCGCTGGTGGCCCAGGGGCCCCGCGGGAAGGAGGCGGGGTCGGGCTTGCCCTGGAGCAGGTCGTGCCGGGGCCGCTCGGGCGCGGCCCCGGCCCCGGAGGTCGGCGCGGGTTCGATCGCCACGCCCTCCGCGACCCGGGTGCCGGATCCCTGCCGGGCCGTCAGCCAGCCCTCGGCGACCAGTTCGGCGTAGGCGTCGGCGACGGCGTTGCGGGCCAGCCCGAGGTCGGCCGCCAGGGCCCGGTACGGCGGCAGCCGCGTCCCGCCGGCCAGCCGGCCGCTGCGCACGGCGCTGCGCAGGGCCTGGGCGAGGGCGGTGCGGCGGCTGCCGCCGGCGGCGAGGTCCAGATGCAGGTCGGACCCCGGGCCGGGGTCCGAGGAGGAGGCGGTCACGGGTGCGGTTCCGACGCGAAGACGGCGTGGGCGGCCGCCAGGAACCGGTGGATGGTGTCCCGCTCGGCGGGGGCGAAGGAGTCCAGCACCCCCAGCAGCCCGTCGATGAGGGGGCCGAAGAACTCCCGGCCCAGCCGGATCGCCGCCGGTTCCACCCGCAGCAGGATCCGGCGCCGGTCCTGCCCGTCGCGGATCCGGGCCACATGGCCGAGCCGCTCCAGCCGGTCGATCACGGCGGTGGTGCCGGCGGAGTTGAGGCCGAGCCGGGCGCCGAGCAGTCCCGCAGTGGCCGGCTCGCCCGCCCGGGCGGCGTCCAGCAGGCAGATCAGGGCCCGTACGTCGGTGGGGTGCATGCCGTTGCGGGCGGCGAACTCGGCCTGGCGCAGGCCGAAGTCGACGGTCACCGCCCGCAACAGGTGCACCAGGTGCAGAGGGTCGGGCTCGTGGTTGTCGTACACATCGCCTCCTGCCTAATATCTCGCTCAGCGAGACTATCGCCTGGCGAGACATTGGAGCAGCCGTGTCCCGGATGCCGTCCCACCGTTCCTCCCCCTCTCCTGCCGGCCCTGCCGCCGCCTCTCCCGCCCCCGCCGCCTTCCGGGCCGCCTACGCCCAGGCGCTCGCCGGATGGCCCGGGACCGTCGAGGCCGTCGACCTGCCCACCCCCTACGGCGTCACCCGCGTCAACAGCTGCGGCCCGGCCGGCGCCCCGCCGCTGGTCCTGCTGCCGGGCGGCGGGGCCACCTCCACGGTGTGGGGCGCCTGCGCCGCCGCCGGTGCGGCCCGTACCCACCGTGTGCACGCCGTCGACCTCGTGGGCGATCCCGGCCTCGGTGTCCCGGAGCCCGGGCGGACCCCGCGGACCCCCGGGGACCTGGCCGACTGGCTCGAAGCGGTGCTCGACGGGCTCGGCCCGCGCGGACCGGTGACCCTCGGCGGCCACTCGTACGGGGCCTGGATCGCCGCCCACCACGCCGCCCTGCGGCCCGGCCGGGTCGGCCGTCTCGTCCTGCTCGACCCGACCGGGGTCTTCGCCGGACTCCGCCTCGGATACGTCCTGCGCGCCCTGCCCATGCTGGTGCGCCCCACCCCGCGGCGGATCCGCTCCTTCCTCGCCTGGGAGACCCACGGGGCCGCCCTCGATCCGGCCTGGCTCCGGCTCCAGGACGAGACCGCCCGCTTCCCCGCCGCCCGGCCGGTCACCGGCCCGCGCCCCGACCTGGCGCGGCTCGCGGGGGCGGACGTCCGGGTGGACGTCCTGTTCGCAGGGCTGGCCCGCTGCCACGCCCCCGGCCGGGCGGCCCGCGCCGCGCGAGCGGCGCTGCCGGACGCCCGGATCGAGGTACTGCCCGGGGTCTCGCACCACGCCCTGCCGCTGACGGCCGCCGCCGAGATCGCCCGCCTGTTCGCCGACCGGGTCGCGCCCCCAGGCCGCGCCCGCTGACCCGGGCCGCGCGGGCCCCGGGGCTCAGGCCGTGCGGGACAGGGCCTCGCGGACGGCCTCCTCGGTGCGGGCCACGACGGCCGTGCCGTCCTCGGCGGTGATGATGGGGCGCTGGATGAGCCTCGGGTGCGCGGCCAGGTGGGCGATCCAGCGGGCCCGCGCCGCCTCCGTCTCCTCGCGCGGCAGGTCCCGTACCCCGGTCTCCCGCGCCAGCGGGTCCGACGTACGGGTGATGTGCCACGGCTCCAGCCCGAGGCGACCCACCACCTCGCGGATCTCGTCCTCGGAGGGCACGTCCTCCAGGTAGCGGCGCACGGTGTAGTCGGCGCCCTCCGCGTCCAGCAAGGTGAGCGCGCCGCGGCACTTGGAACACGCGGGATTGATCCAGATCTCCATGCCCCCGACCCTATCCGGGGCCCGTCTGGCCAGGGGCTTCTGTCAGTGCTCCCCGGTAAAATCGAGGAAGAACGACAGGAAGCCAACTACCGTTTGGGAGGCTGTAGATGGCCACTGCCAGCACCGTCCGGCCCGTCCAGAAGAAGCCGCTGCCGGCGGGCCTGCCCCGCGAGTGGTACGAGAGCCACAACCGCCGACTGAAGGCCATGCGGCTGGCGATATCCCTGCTCGACTCGGGGACGTACGACGCCAAGCGCGCCACCAACCGGAAGATCCGGACGATGGCCGTCCGGACGGGGATCCACCGGCCGTCCAACGTCACCTGCAAGATGGTGCGGGCGTTCATCAAGGAGTCGTGACGCCGGGGGAGCCGCGACGGCGCCCCACCGCGTGCCGCGGCTCGGGTCGGCCGCCCACGGGCGGCCGACCCGAGCCGCCGGGGGCCACCGGGGCCGCCGGCCGGGCTTGCGGCCCCGCCCACCGGTCACGGTCGTCCGCCCGGCGAGAGCAGCAGGAGCGCCACGTCGTCGCCCGGCCCGCCGTCCGTGAAGTCCGCCAGGTCCTTCCACAGCGCACCGACCAGGTCCACCGGATCCCGCGCCAGGACGGGCACCCGCGCGGCCAGGGGGTAGAAGCGCCCGGTCGCGTCCCGGGCCTCCGTCGCCCCGTCGGTGTGCAGCAGGAAGCGGTCCCCGGGCAGCACCGGCAGCTCCACCACCTTCGGCGGGTCCGGTCCCGCCAGCCCCAGGCCCAGCGGAGGTCCGGGATCCACCGGCACCTCCTCCACCGCCGCCCCGCGCAGCCGCAGCGCCGGCGGATGCCCGCACGACACGAACCGCACGAGATCGAGCCCGGGCGGGAACTCCACCAGCACCGCCGTCGCGAACAGCTCCGGATGGTCCACGTGCGCATCCGCCGCGTCGGCCAGCAGCCGCCGGTCCAGCCGGCTCACGACCGCCGCCAGCTCCGCGTCGTCCAGCACGGCCTCGCGGAAGGCCCCGAGCAGCGCCGCCACCGTGGCCACCGCCGCCAGGCCGTGCCCCTGCACATCCGCGACCAGTGCCCGCACCCCGAACGGCCCGACCCGTACGTCGTACAAGTCGCCGCCCACCAGCGTGCCGCGCTGCGCCGCCCGGTAGAGGCCGGAGCAGCGCACCTCGCCCACCCGTTCGGGCACCGGCGGCAGCACCGCCAGTTGGGCCGCCTCCGCGACCGTCCGCACGCTGACCAGCTGCTCGTCCCGGCGCTGGCGGACCCAGGCGATGACCACGCTCAGCAGTCCGACGACGGCGACCGTGGCCAGGTCGGTGCCCCTGGCCTGCGAGACGCCGATGTCGTGCACCCCCAGCAGCACCAGGACGATCGCCGCGAAGATCGCGGTCCCGGCCGCCCCGTAGGCGAAGGCCGCCACCGGGGGCAGGCCCGCCAGGAAGAAGCCGAGCTCCACGTCGCTCGTCATCGCCTGCGCGAGGACGAGCGCCACCAGTGCCGCCGCGGGCGCGATCCGGGCCCAGCGCGGCGGTGGCTCGCCGCGCAGCCCGCCCGGCTCGGCGCGTCCGCGTTTCACCCCTCCACCCTGGTACGCAGCCCGGGCCCGCGCACCCCGGACCGGTCCGCCGGGTGGCTGTGCGCGCCCCGTACCGCCACAGTGGTGGCGTGACAGCAGACGAAAGCCCGGGAAGAGTGCCCGGCCCGGCCCACGTCGAGGCGCACGGCGCCGGCGGCGGCCCGGCGAGCGCGGAGATGAGCACACGGCTCAACTGGCTGCGTGCGGGGGTGCTCGGTGCCAACGACGGGATCATCTCCACCGCAGGTCTGGTGGTCGGCGTCGCCGGGGCCACCACCTCCCGCCCGGCGATCCTGGCGGCCGGCGTCGCCGGGCTGCTGGCGGGCTCGCTGTCGATGGCGGCGGGGGAGTACGTGTCCGTCAGCTCCCAGCGGGACTCCGAGCGGGCCGCGCTCGACATGGAACGCCGGGAGCTGGCCGAAGAGCCCGAGGCAGAGCTGGACGAGCTCACCGACCTGCTGGCCGAGCGGGGCCTGAGCCGGGACGTGGCCCGGGAGGCCGCCGAGCAGCTCACGGAACGGGACGCCCTGCGGGCCCACGCCCGGGTGGAGCTCGGGATCAACCCGGACGAGCTGGCCAACCCGTGGCACGCGGCCTTCGCGAGCCTCATCGCCTTCACGGTCGGGGCGCTGCTGCCGCTGCTGGCGATCCTCTTGCCGGGGCCCTCGGCGCGGGTGCCGGTGACGGTGGTCGCGGTGCTGGTGGCGCTCACCCTGTGCGGGACGCTCAGCGCACGGCTGGGCGCGGCGCCGGTACCGCGCGCGGTCGTCCGCAACGTGGCCGGCGGCGCCCTGGCCATGGCCGTCACCTACGCCGTCGGCACCTGGCTCGGCACCACGACGGCCTGACGGAGCCGGCCCCGCCCAGCCCCTGGGGTGGGAGCGCCGGGAGGGTCCGGCCCGGCCGCCGTAGGCCGGGAAACCGGCCCCGCCGGCGACTGAGGGCGCGCCCGGGGCGCGGGCACAGGGCGCGGGTGCGGGCGCCGGGCGCGGGCGCAGGGCTCGGGCGCGGGTACGGGGCGCCGCGCCGTGACGCCCCGCACGGGCACGGCCGTCCGGCGAAGGACGGCGACGCACCCCTGAATCCGCCGGAGCGCGGGGCAGCGACCCGGCAGGATGGCCCCATGCGCATCGCAGTCACCGGCTCGACCGGCCTCATCGGCAGTGCACTCGTGCGGTCCCTGCGGGCCGACGGCCACGAGGTGGTGCGGTTCGTGCGGCGGGAGCCGGCCGGCGCCGACGAGGCGCGGTGGGATCCGGAGCGCGGCCACGTGGACCCGGCCGGGCTGGCCGGCTGCGGCGCCGTCGTGCACCTGGCCGGGGCCGGGATCGGGGACCACCGGTGGACCGCCGCGTACAAGCGGAAGATCCGAGACAGCCGCGTGCTGGGCACCGCCGCGCTCGCCGCCGCGCTCGCCGGCCTCGACCGGCCGCCCGCCGTCCTGGTCAGCGGCTCCGCCGTCGGCTACTACGGGGACACCGGAGACCGGCCCGTGGACGAGGACAGCCCCGCCGGACAGGGCTTCCTCCCCTCGGTCTGCGTGGAGTGGGAGGCCGCCGCCGCCCCCGCCCAGGAGGCGGGTATCCGCACCGCGTTCGCCCGCACCGGACTGGTCGTCGCCCGGGAGGGCGGAGCCTGGGGGCGGATGTTCCCCCTCTTCCGCGCGGGCCTCGGGGGCCGGCTCGGCGACGGCCGCCAGTACTGGCCGTACATCTCCCTCCACGACGAGGTCGCCGCCCTGCGCCACATCATCGACACCCCCGCCCTCAGCGGCCCGGTCAACCTCACCGCCCCCGAGCCGCTGACCAACCGCCAGGTCACCGCCGCCATGGCCCGGGTGCTGCACCGGCCGGCGGTGCTGCCCGTCCCGGCGGTGGCCCTGCGCCTCGTCCTGGGGGAGTTCTCCCAGGACGTGCTGTGCGGTCAGCGGGCCCGTCCCAGCCGGCTCCTGGGGTCCGGGTTCGTCTTCCGCCACCCCGGTATCGAACAGGCCATCCGCGCGGCGCTCTCCTGAACCGGCGTGCGACCGCGTGCGACCGTTCGTGACCCGGATGCGACCGCCGTGCGACCGGAGTTGTCCGCAATAGCCCGCCGAACTCGGGTTCCCGTTCGACCGGTTGGGGGAAGGAGGATCCCCACACAGCCGCGCCGACCTCGGGGAGGGGCACGTGCTCAGCAGCGCACCCAATGCCGCGCACCATGCGGACGTCGTCATCGTAGGAGCCGGGGTCTCAGGACTCGCGGCCGCGCACCACCTGATCGCAGCCGGGGTCACGGTCACCGTCCTGGAGGCCGCGGACGACCCCGGCGGGCGGATGGCCACCGAGTCGGCCGACGGGTTCCGGCTCGACCGGACCGCCCAGTTGCTCAACACCGCGTACAGCGAACTGGAGCGCACGCCCGCCCTGCGCACCCTGGTCCTGCGCCCCTTCACGCCCGGCGTCCTGGTCCACGCCGACGGCAGGCAGCTGCGGGCCGGGTCGCTGACTCCCGCCCGGGCCCTGGCCAGCGGTTCCCTCGACCAGGCCCGGCTCAGCGCCGCCCTCGGCAGGCTCGCCGCGCTGCCCGAGGACAAGCTGCTCGCCCGGCCCGAACGCACCGCGGCCGCGGCCCTGCGTACCCGCGGCCTGCCCTCGCGCACCCTGAACGGTGTGCTCCGGCCGCTGCTCGCCGCCCTGCTCCGGGATCCTGAACTCACCACCTCCAGCCGGGTCGCCGACCTGGCCCTGCGCACCTTCGCCCGCGGCCGGCTCGCCGTGCCCGAAGGCGGCGCGGCGGCCCTGCCCGACCTGCTCGCCTCGGGACTGCCGCCCGGCACCGTACGCAGCGGCATCCGGGTCCGGTCGGTCGCCACCAACCTGGTGACCACCGGGGACCACGGCGACTTCCGCTGCCGCTCCGTCCTGCTCGCCACCGGCGCCCGCGCCGCCGCCGAGCTGCTGCCCGGCCTGCGCGTTCCCGCGTTCCACGAGGTCACCGTCCTGCACCACGCCACCGCCGGCACCCTGCCCCGGGACGGCTCGCTGATCCTGGACGGGGACCCCGACTGGCCCGTCTCCCACACCGCCGTCATGAGCGCGGTCGACCCGACGCGGGCCCCGGCCGGCCGCAGCCTGGTCACCACGACCGTGCTCGGCCCGCCGCCGCCGGTGCGCACCGTCGCCTCGCGACTCGCCCGGCTCTACGACACCAGCACCCGCGAGTGGGAGCTGCTGGCCGTCCGCCACACCCCGGACGCCGTTCCCGCCATGCCCCCGCCGCACGACCGGTGCCGCCCGGTGCGGGTGCTGGCCGGCCTCTACGTGTGCGGCGACCACCGCGACACCAACACGGTCCAGGGCGCCCTGCACTCGGCCCGCCGCGCCGCCGGCGCGATCCTGCGCGACTTCGGCATCCCGCTCCCGGTCGCCCCGGAGCCCGCACTCCCGGTGGCGGCCTGAGAACCACCCACGACACAGGGGTCCGGTCCTTCCGCCTCGGGACCGGGCCCCTGCCGTACGTCAGGGCGGTCCGGACGCGCGGCCACCGGCACGGTCAGGACAGCGCGGCCACCCGGTCCCGGTACGTCCGCACCGCCGACGCGTCGCGGTAGGGCTCCAGCCGCCGCTCGAAGTCCCGTACGTACTCCACCGCCCGCACCGACCGCATCTCCATCGCCTGCTGGGCCGCCTCCGCGCCCAGCGCACACGCCTGGTCCAGCTCGCCCAGCCCCAGCCGGGCCGTGGCCAGCACCACCCGGCAGAACAGCCGCGACCGCGCGAACCCCGGCGCCCGCAACTGCAGGGAGCGCTCCGCGTGCTGTGCCGAGGCCCGGTACTGCTGCAGGTCCCGGTGGCAATGCCCGAACTCGTCCGCGAGCTGCGCCTCGTCGTACAGGCGCGCCCAGTGCGGTACGTCGTCCCCCGGCCGGGCCGCGCCCAGCGCGCGCTCGGCCCGTACCAGGGAGGCCGTCGCCGCCCGGACCTCGCCAAGGACCGCGTGCCCGCGCGCCTCCGCCGCGTGCAGCAGGGCCTGCACCACCGGCGGCGGGCCTGAGCCGACGCCCTGCTGGGCCACCCGGGCCAGCTGCACCGCCTCCCGGCCGTGCCCGAGGTAGACCGCCTGCCGGCTCATGGTGACCAGCACGTACGAGCCGTAGGGACGGTCCCCGGCCGCCTGCGCGAGCCGCAGGGCCTGCACGAAGTACCGCTGGGCGAGCCCGTGCGCGGCGATGTCGTACGAGGTCCAGCCCGCGAGCCGGGTGAGGTCGGCGGCGGCCGAGAACAGCCGCCGCCCCGTGGTCTCGCCGTAGGTGCCCCGGAGCATCGGCTCGGCCTCGTGCTCCAGGTACCGCACGAGGGCCTGGCGGGCGTGCCCGCCGCCGTAGGTGTGGTCCAGGGTCCGGAAGAGCTCGCTCACCGATCTCAGGGCGGCGATGTCGCCGGCCGTCACGCGCTGTCCGGGCCCCCGGTCGATCTGCCGCTGCCGAGGGACCGAGGCCCGGCCCTGGAGCGGCACGCGGGCCGCGGCCGGTTCCGCGCCCCGGGCCACGCGCTCGTCGGGCCGTCCGATCAGCCAGTCCCGGCTCGGCACGACCAGCCCGGCCGGGGTGAAGGCGATCTTCCGGAGTTCGGCGTGGGAGCCGGAGTCCTTGCGCCACAGACCGCTCGCGATGTCCACGGCCTCCTCGGGGGTGGCCGCGAACTCCAGGCCCGCGTAGACCGGGGCGCAGGCGTCGAGGCCCAGGTCCTGCGCGGAGAGCCGGCGCCCCAGGCGCCGGGTGAACACCTCGGCGATCAGCGCCGGAGTGGTCCCGCGCGGCTGCTGGCCGCGCAGCCAGCGGGTCACGGAGGTTTTGTCGTACCGCAGGTCGAGACCGTGTTCGAGACCGAGCTGGTCGACGCGGCGGGCGAGCCCGGCGTTGGAGAACCCGGCTTCCGCGATCAGCGCCGCCAGCTGCCGGTTGGGGACGCGCTGGGCAGGTCGTTCCGTCATCGGCTCCACGGTTTCCTGACGTGACGGACCGGAGTCCCGGCCCTTGAACGGCGTGAATGTAGCGGCGAACTTCGCCCGCACCGCCCTCTCTGCCCCACATTCATCCGATCGTGTGCAGAATCGGTAGGGCTCTTTACGGACTCGCCCCCTCCCTCGGCGTACGCTGCGGGCCATGACCCGCCGGCACCACCCGTCACGCCCGTCCGAGGAGCGCCCCGAATCCACCGCTCCGCTGCCTCCGCCCGAGCTCACCGAGGCCGAGTGCCGGCGCTGTGGCACCTACATCGCGGGGCTCGACGGCCGGTACGCGTGCGGTGTGTGCGGCTGGGTGAACGACCACTCGGAGGGCCACCGGCGACTGCCGCGCGCGGACGAGGACCCGGACCGCCCGTCGAAGAGGCGGCGGCGGCCGAAGCCACTGCCGTCGCGTCTGCCCGAGCCCGGTCCGGAGCCGGAAGCGGGGCCCTGAGGAGGGCCCTACGGGCGGCCGTACCCTTGCTGGGTGAAGTACGTGCACACAGCAGGTTCGACGAGGAGGCGCTGCGGTGGCTGAGCTTGGGTTTGTCCGTCTGGGCTTCGGAGCGGAATCCGTCGAGTACACCCGGGCCTGGGAAGAGCAGCGCAGGGTGCACGCGGCCCGCTTCGCGGACGAGATCGAGGACACCTGCCTCCTGCTGGAGCACCTGCCCGTCTACACGGCCGGCCGGCGCACCGACCCCAGCGAGCGCCCGCTCGACGGCACCCCCGTCATCGACGTGGACCGCGGCGGGAAGATCACCTGGCACGGCCCCGGCCAGCTCGTCGGTTATCCGATCATGAAGCTGCCCCGGCCGGTGGACGTGGTCGCCCATGTCCGCCGCCTGGAGGAGGCGCTGATCCGTACCGCCGCCGACTTCGGCCTGGAGACCACCCGGGTCGAGGGCCGTTCCGGCGTCTGGGTGCTCGGGGACCCGGTCGAGGAGCGCCCGAAGATCGCCGGACTGTCCCTCGACTTCGACCCGCGGATCGCCGACGAGGAATTCGACCCCCGACTCAACGGCCCCGAGTACGCCCCGTCCAACGCCGGCCAGCGGCGCGAGGACCGCAAGCTCGCCGCCATCGGGATCCGGGTGGCCAAGGGCGTCACCATGCACGGCTTCGCGCTCAACGTGAACCCGGACAGCACCTGGTTCGACCGGATCATCCCCTGCGGGATCCGGGACGCCGGTGTGACCTCGCTCTCGTACGAACTGGGCCGTGACATCACCCTCGCCGAGGTGCTCCCGGTCGTCGAGCGCCACCTGAGGGACGTACTGGAGCACGCCGACGTGCGCCCCCGCGAGATCGAGACCGCATAGAGACCTCCCGGCTACGGGAATGAGTCCGGCCGCTCGCAGGTTGGTCGGCGTAAGAGCGTACGAAATTACGGGCGTACCCTGGTGGACGCCCGAACAATCGAAGTCACAGGGAGCCGGTCGTGTCCGCAGTCGCACCCGACGGACGCAAGATGCTGCGCCTCGAGGTCCGGAATGCCCAGACCCCCATCGAGCGCAAGCCCGAGTGGATCAAGACCCGGGCGAAGATGGGCCCCGAGTACACCAAGATGCAGGCCCTGGTGAAGGGCGAAGGACTGCACACGGTGTGCCAGGAGGCCGGCTGTCCCAACATCTACGAGTGCTGGGAAGACCGCGAGGCCACCTTCCTCATCGGCGGTGACCAGTGCACCCGACGCTGTGACTTCTGCCAGATCGACACGGGCAAGCCCGAGGCGCTGGACCGCGACGAACCGCGCCGCGTCGGCGAGTCCGTCGTCACGATGGACCTGAACTACGCCACGATCACGGGCGTCGCGCGCGACGACCTGGCCGACGGCGGGGCCTGGCTGTACGCGGAGACCGTGCGCCAGATCCACCAGCAGACGGCGGGCCGCGAGGCCGGCCACACCAAGGTCGAGCTGCTGGCCCCCGACTTCAACGCCGTTCCGGAGCTGCTGGAAGAGGTCTTCGCCTCCCGCCCCGAGGTCTTCGCGCACAACGTCGAGACGGTGCCGCGGATCTTCAAGCGGATCCGTCCGGGCTTCCGCTACGAGCGCTCGCTTGAGGTGATCACCAAGGCGCGTGCGTACGGCCTGGTCACCAAGTCGAACCTGATCCTCGGCATGGGCGAGGAGCGCGAGGAGGTCTCGCAGGCCCTGAAGGACCTGCACGAGGCCGGCTGCGAGCTCATCACCATCACCCAGTACCTGCGGCCCTCGCCGCGGCACCACCCCGTCGAGCGCTGGGTGAAGCCGGCCGAGTTCGTCGAGCTGGCGAAGGAGGCCGAGGAGATCGGCTACTCGGGCGTCATGTCCGGCCCGCTCGTCCGGTCCTCGTACCGCGCGGGGCGCCTGTACCAGCAGGCCATGGAGAAGCGCAGCGGGGCCGTGGCGTAGGCGACGGGCGACCACCGCACCGGCGCGGCCCCCGGGCTTCTCCCGCGAGGGGGGAATCCGGCGGGCCGCGTCGGCGTCTGCAACGTGTCCATCACATTTGACCGGCCGGTCATGCCCTGGTAACACCAGTCAGTGACGCTTGGTCCACGCACCGTAGACATCCGCCCACCTCGCGAAGACGTGAGCATCGTGAAAGGGATCGACATCATGCAGGCCGCGCCCGTACGCGCCATCGCCATCCCGACGCTCTCCGACGCCTTCCGGGGCCTTGAGTCCCTCCTGATGAGCGGGGCCCGCCGCAACGCCTGGACGGCCGTCCTGGAGGACCGCAAGAGGGCCCGGGACCGGGTCGAAACCGAACACGTACTTGAGGCCGCGGCTACCCGGACCCCGCAGGCCACGTAAACTTCCCTGTATGGCGAGGAAGTCAAACGCAGAGACTGCTGCGAACCCCGGGCGACTGAAGCAGATCGCCCTGACGTACAAGATGACGCGCAAGGCCGACCCGAAGGTCGGTCTGATCGTCGCGGGCGTGGGAATCGTCACCTTCGGTGTCTTTCTTGCGATCGGCTTCCTGATCGACCACCCGGTCTACCTGGGCATCCTGGGCTTCCTGGTGGCTTTCCTCGCGATGGCGATCGTCTTCGGGCGACGGGCCGAGCGGGCTGCCTTCGGGCAGATGGAGGGACAGCCGGGCGCGGCCGCGGCCGTACTGGACAACGTGGGACGGGGCTGGACGACCACCCCGGCCATCGCGATGACCCGGCAGCAGGACATCGTCCACCGTGCCGTGGGCAAGGCCGGCGTCGTGCTGATCGCCGAGGGCAACCCGAACCGGGTGAAGCCGCTGCTCGCGAACGAGAAGAAGAAGATGGCCCGGATCATGCCGGACGTGCCCGTCCACGACTTCATCGTGGGCACGGGCGAGGGCGAGGTGCCGCTCAAGAAGGTGCGCACCACCCTGCTCAAGCTGCCGCGCGTCCTGACCGGCCCGCAGATCACCACGGTCAACGACAAGCTGCGCGCCATGGGCGACCTCATGAGCAACATGCCGTTGCCGAAGGGCCCCATGCCCAAGGGCATGAAGATGCCGCGCGGCGGGAAGATGCGCTGACCCGCTCAGCCTATTTCCGTATACGACACAGGGGTGCCCCCGAGCCGGTCGGCTCGGGGGCACCCCTGTGCCGGTCGTCGCTGTGCCCGCCGGCCTGCTGCCCGTCTAGATGCGGACCTGGACGGCGCGCGCGAGGCGGTCGTGGAGGCCGCGGCCGTCCCGGTCCCAGATCAGCGCCGGGATGACCAGGGCCAGCAGCAGCGTGCGCACGACCACCCGGCCGATGCCGAGGCGGGTGCCGTCCTCCGCGACGACGCGCAGGCCCAGAAGCCGCTTGCCGGGCGTGGAGCCCACGGTGCCGACCGTCAGGACGGCCAGGGCCACGAAGAGCCCGAGGGTCCAGTTGCCCGCGGCGCCCAGATTCCCGCCGGTGATCAGCCCGTACGCGATGAGCTGGCAGCCGATCCAGTCGAGGGACACGGCAGCCAACCGGCGCCCGAAGCGTGCCACCGAGCCGGGGCCCTGCTGTGGCAGGCCGAGCCGCTGGCCCGGATAGCCGAAGTCGACGCCCATCTCCTCGGCGGCCGTCTTGGGGCCGGAGAGCCAGGATCCGATTGCCTGTCTGTTGTCCACCCGACCACGGTACCGGTGGCGCCTCACGGCACTCCGGCCGGACCCTGGTTAACTTGTGCGAAACAAATGGGTCATGCTTGGGAAATCCCGTCTGCTTATGGTCGGGTCAGCGTGCGGCACCGCACTGACGCGCCACGAGCTATAAAACCCGTCCCTCCCCCGGGTCGGGAGTAGGAGGAGTTGGATGTTCCAGAACGCCGACGAAGTCAAGCAGTACATCGAGGAGAACGACGTCAAGTTCGTCGACGTCCGCTTCTGCGACCTGCCTGGTGTGATGCAGCACTTCACGATCCCGGCGCGGGCATTCGACCCGGCGGAGGAGCTCGCCTTCGACGGATCCTCGATCCGCGGCTTCCAGGCGATCCACGAGTCCGACATGGCCCTGCGCGCCGACATCACCACCGCGCGCCTGGACCCCTTCCGTCGCGACAAGACGCTGAACATCAACTTCTTCATCCACGACCCGATCACGGGTGAGGCCTACAGCCGCGACCCGCGCAACATCGCGAAGAAGGCCGAGGCGTACCTCGCCTCCACCGGCATCGCCGACACCGCGTTCTTCGGTCCCGAGGCCGAGTTCTACATCTTCGACAGCGTGCGCTTCGCGACCACCGCGAACGAGGGCTTCTACCACATCGACTCCGAGGCCGGCGCCTGGAACACCGGCTCCGAGGAGAACAACCGCGGCTACAAGGTCCGCTACAAGGGCGGCTATTTCCCGGTCGCCCCGGTCGACCACTTCGCGGACCTGCGCGCCGAGATCTCCCTGGAGCTGGACGCCCAGGGCCTCCAGGTCGAGCGCCAGCACCACGAGGTCGGCACCGGCGGCCAGGCCGAGATCAACTACAAGTTCAACACCCTGCTGGCCGCAGCCGACGACCTGATGCTCTTCAAGTACATCGTGAAGAACGTCGCCTGGAAGAACGGCAAGACCGCGACCTTCATGCCGAAGCCGATCTTCGGCGACAACGGCTCGGGCATGCACGTCCACCAGTCGCTGTGGGCCGGCGGCGAGCCGCTGTTCTACGACGAGGCCGGCTACGCGGGCCTGTCGGACACCGCCCGCTACTACATCGGCGGCATCCTCAAGCACGCCCCGTCGCTGCTCGCCTTCACCAACCCGACGGTGAACTCCTACCACCGCCTGGTGCCGGGCTTCGAGGCGCCGGTCAACATGGTGTACTCGCAGCGCAACCGCTCCGCCGCCATGCGCATCCCGATCACGGGCTCGAACCCGAAGGCCAAGCGCGTCGAGTTCCGCGCGCCGGACCCGTCCTCGAACCCGTACCTGGCCTTCTCGGCCCTGCTCCTCGCCGGCCTCGACGGCATCAAGAACAAGATCGAGCCGATGGAGCCGATCGACAAGGACCTCTACGAGCTCTCCCCGGACGAGCACGCGAACGTCCCGCAGGTCCCGACCAGCCTTGAGGACGTCCTCAAGGCCCTGGAGGAGGACCACGAGTACCTCCTGGCCGGCGGTGTCTTCACCCCCGACCTGATCGAGACCTGGATCGACTACAAGCGCACGCACGAGATCGCCCCGATCGCGCAGCGTCCGCACCCGCACGAGTTCGAGCTGTACTTCGACATCTAGAAATGCCTGATGGGAGGCCCCCCGCCACGCTCCACGGAGCGAGGCGGGGGGCCTTTCCGCTTTGACAGGTCGGCCGGGCGGAGTGAGGGTGGAAATGACCTAAAGGCCGGATAAGCGAGACATGTTCGGAGGTGCATGAGAATGCGCCGTAGGATCGTTGCGGCAGGCATGGCCGGAGCCGCAGGAATCGCCATAGGTCTGTTTCCCGTGGCCAGCGCTTCGGCCTCGGTCGTCGCAGGCAGCGGCGGCGGCGGCGGAAACGGCGGCTACGACTGCTACCGGTACCCCTCGCACCGCTCCGACGCCCGGTGGGACTACTGCTGCAACCGCGACTGGCGTGACCGGCCCAGCTGGTGCTGGGACAACGCCGGCGTCGGTGGGGACCGCGGCTACTGGCGCGACAGCAACTGGCGCGACTCCGACTGGCGCCACAACAACTGGCACGACGACGCGAACTGGAACAACTCCGGCCGCGGCGGCAACGGCCACTGGAACGACTGGGGCAATGGTCGCGGTGGCGACGGCGGCGGGGACTGGGGCAACGGTCGCGGCGGCAACGGCCACGGGAACGACTGGGGCGGCGGCCGTGGCGGTGACGGCGGCGGGGACTGGGGCGGTGGCCGTGGCGGTGACGGCGGCGGGGACTGGGGCGGTGGCCGTGGCGGTGACGGCGGCGGCGGGAACTGGGGCGGCGGCCGCTGAGGCCGATCGGACCGCAGAGGCTGCGGGACCCGGGCGATGCCCCTGCTGCGCCGGCTCAGCGCAGCAGGGGCATCGCCCCGGTCAGGTCGCGCAGGCACAGGACCGCGAGCTCAGCCGGGGAACCGGGCCCCGAGACCGGGGCGTCCGTCGCCGACCACAGTTCCAACGCAACCCGGATCGCGTCCGTGGCCGCAGCCGCCAACAGCCGTACCTCCCGCAGCTCGGCGTCCGGCCCCGCCAGCCTGCCGATCACCGGTACCAGGCGTTCCTCGGAATCCTGGTTCACGCGGTACCAGACCGCGCGCAGCGCCTCGTCGTCCGCCGCCGCGCGCAGCAGGCCGCGGGTTACCTCCAGGCCCTCCCCGACCGCCTGCGGGCCGCTCAGCGAGCGCGTGACGGCGCGCTCCAGGGCCTCGGCGAGGGGTGTGCCCGGGTCCTCCTCCGCGAGCAGTGCGCGCCAGGCGTCGCCGCCGCCCGCCAGGAGCGGGGCCACGGCCTCCTGCTTGTTGCGGAAGTAGCGGTAGAAGGTGCGCAGGGCCACGCCGGCCCGGTGGGCGATGTCCTCGGCGGTGGTGCCGTCGGGGCCGTGCGCGGCGAACAGTTCGCAGGCGGCGCGGGCGATGTCGAGCTGCGTGGCGGCCTTGCGGCGCTCGGTCAGCGACAGCGCGCCGGGGCCGGCCTGGGGGGCGTACGGACGAGGGGATCTCACGAGGTGCAGCCTACCGTTCGCCTCCTGTCGTAAGGCATTTCCTGCCACTATGGCAAAATGTGCCACTCCTTCGGTACGCTCACGCCATGAACCGTTACGAAGGACGTCGCGTCCTCATCACCGGCGGCGGCTCCGGCATCGGCCGCGCCACCGTCCACCGCCTCCTCGCCGAGGGCGGCCGGGTCCACGCGGTGGACGTCAGCGGGGCCGGACTGGAGGCCACCGCCGAACAAGCCGCCGCCGCGGGCCACGGGGACCGGCTCACCACCGCGCTCCTCGACATATCCGACGAGAACGCCGTCAAGGAAGGTGTCGCCACCGCGACCGGCACCCTCGGCGGGATCGACGTACTCGTCAACGCGGCGGGCATCCTGCGCTCCGCGCACACCCACCGCACCACGCTCGACCTGTGGAACCAGGTGATCGCGGTCAACCTGACCGGCACCTTCCTGATGATCCGGGAGTCCCTGCCGGCCCTGCTGGCCGCCGACCGGCCGGTCGTCGTGAACTTCAGCTCCACCTCGGCGTCCTTCGCCCACCCCTACATGTCCGCCTACGCGGCCAGCAAGGGCGGCATCCAGTCCATGACGCACGCGCTCGCCGCCGAGTACAGCAAGCAGGGCCTGCGCTTCGTCAGCGTCGCGCCCGGATCCATCGAGAGCGGCATGACCACCGGCAGCGGCCCCGGCCTGCCCGAGGACACCGACTGGTCCCTCTTCGCCAAGCTGGCCCCGGCCATCGGCCAGGGCTTCGCCGGCCCCGAGACCGTCGCCGGGGTGGTCGCCATGCTGGGATCCGAGGACGGCGCCTTCATCACCGGAACCGAGATCCGCATCGACGGCGGCACGCACTGCTGAACCGGGGCGTCAGCCTCTGAACCGGTCCCAGAGCCGGGGGAAGCGCTCCGCGAGCACGGCTTCGTTCTCGAAGTCCAGCGGGGCGCCCTCCGGCTCCGCCGCCTGCAACGCGATGCCCAGGTCCGGAGCCACCGCCCCGGTCAACTGCTCGTACGCCTCGTCGGCCGCGTACCCGAGCTCCTCGCCGTCCCCGTCGATCTCCTCGTCGAAGTCGCCGAGCAGCTCCGCCAGGTGGTCCGGATCGTGCACCCCGCCCTCGAAGACCTCCCGCCCCTGGCCGATCAGCCAGCAGCGGAAGTAGTCGAAGGCGTCGTCGCTCGCCCCGTCGAGCAGCACCCAGGCCGCGCCCCACAGGTCCCACGTGTACGCCCGGTTGTACCGGGACTCGAAGTGCCGGGCGAAGTCCAGGACGGAATCCGGATCGAGCTGTGCCAGCCGCTCCACGAGCAGCTCGGCATGCTCCTCGGGGTCGCCGTCGGCGGCCTCACGGGTACGGTCGACGATCTCCCAGAACTCCGTCTCGTCCATCACGGCTCCAGCATCACGGCTGCGCCCCGGCGCCGCCACCGCTCGTACGGCGAAAGGCCGGTGCCCGCCCCCTGCGGGGCGGGCACCGGCCCTTCTCGTCCGGATTCACACGGCTCAGAGGCCGTAGCGCTCCCGGGCCTCCTTGACGGCGGACGCCGGTACCTCGCCACGGCGGGCGAGCTGGGCCAGCGCGGCCACCACGATCGACGGGGCGTCGACACCGAAGTGGCGGCGGGCGCCCTCACGGGTGTCGGACAGCCCGAAGCCGTCCGTGCCCAGGGAGGTGTAGTCCTGCTCCACCCACTGGCTGATCTGGTCCGGGACCTGGCGCATCCAGTCGGAGACCGCGAGGACCGGGCCGGCTGCACCTTCCAGCGCGCGGGTGACGTACGGGGTGCGCACCTCGCCGCGCAGCAGCGCCTCGTCGCACTCCAGCGCGTCGCGGCGCAGCTCGCCCCAGGAGGTGGCGGACCAGACGTCGGCGGCCACGTTCCAGTCGGCGGCGAGCAGCTTCTGCGCCTCCAGGATCCAGTGGATCGCCGTGCCCGAGGCCATGAGCTGGATCTTCGGGGCGTCGGCGGCCGGCGCGCCCTCCAGGTCGGAGGCCTGGTTGAAGCGGTAGAGGCCCTTGATGATGCCCTCTTCCACGCCCTCCGGCATGGCCGGCTGCACCTTCGGCTCGTTGTAGACCGTGAGGTAGTAGAAGACGTCGGAGTCCTCGCCGGGCGTCGGCTCGCCGTACATGCGGCGCAGGCCGTCCTTGACGATCACCGCGATCTCGTACGCGAACGCCGGGTCGTAGTTGAGCGACGCCGGGTTGGTGGACGCGATCAGGTGCGAGTGGCCGTCCGCGTGCTGGAGGCCCTCACCGGTCAGCGTGGTGCGGCCGGCGGTGGCGCCGACGATGAAGCCCTTGCCGAGCTGGTCGGCGAGCTGCCACATCTGGTCGGCGGTGCGCTGCCAGCCGAACATGGAGTAGAAGATGTAGAAGGGGATCATCGGCTCGCCGTGCGTCGCGTACGACGTGCAGGCGGCGATGAAGTCGGCCATGGCGCCGGCCTCGGTGATCCCCTCGTTGAGGATCTGGCCGTCCTTGGCTTCCTTGTAGTACATCAGCTGGTCGCGGTCGACCGGCTCGTAGGTCTGGCCCAGCGGGGAGTAGATGCCGGCCGACGGGAAGAGGGACTCCATACCGAAGGTGCGGGCCTCGTCGGGGACGATCGGCACCCAGCGCTTGCCGGTCTCCTTGTCCCGCATCAGGTCCTTGACGAGGCGGACGAAGGCCATGGTGGTGGCCATCTCCTGCTTGCCGGACCCCTTGAGGAGCGGGGCGAAGGAGCGGTCCGCCGGGGCGGGCAGGGCCACCGGGTGGACCTTGCGGGCCGGAGCCGGACCGCCGAGGGCCGCGCGCCGCTCGTTGAGGTAGCGCACCTCGGGGCTGTCCGCACCCGGGTGGCCGTACGGGACCGTGCCGTCGGCGAAGGCGCTGTCCGGGATCGGGAGTCCGAGCAGGTCGCGCATGCCCTTGAACTCGTCGATCGTCAGCTTCTTCATCTGGTGGTTCGCGTTCTTCGACTCGAACCCGGCACCCAGCGTGTAGCCCTTGACCGTCTGCGCCAGGATGACCGTCGGCGCGCCCTTGTGCTCCAGGGCGGCCTTGTACGCGGCGTAGACCTTGCGGGGCTCGTGGCCGCCGCGCGAGGTGTGGAAGCACTCGGAGATCTTCGCGTCGGAGAGCAGGCCGCCCAGGGCGGTGAGCTCGGCGTTGGCGCCGAAGAAGTGCTGGCGGATGTAGGCCACGTCGCGGGTCGCGTACGTCTGGAACTGCGCGTCGGGTACCTCGCGCAGGCGGCGTACCAGGGCGCCCGTGGTGTCGAGCTGGAACAGCTCGTCCCAGGCGGAGCCCCACAGGGTCTTGATGACGTTCCAGCCGGCGCCGCGGAACTGGGCCTCCAGCTCCTGGACCACGCGGAAGTTGGCGCGGACCGGACCGTCGAGGCGCTGCAGGTTGCAGTTGATGACGAAGGTCAGGTTGTCGAGCCGCTCGCGGGAGGCCAGGGCCAGGGCGGCAGTCGACTCGGGCTCGTCCATCTCGCCGTCGCCGAGGAAGGCCCAGACGTGCGAGTTGGCGGTGTCCTTGATGTTCCGGTTCTGCAGGTAGCGGTTGAAGCGCGCCTGGTAGATCGCGGAGAGCGGGCCGAGGCCCATGGAGACCGTGGGGAACTCCCACAGCCACGGCAGGCGCCGCGGGTGCGGGTAGGACGGCAGGCCGTCGCCGCCGGACTCCTGGCGGAAGTTGTCGAGCTGCTGCTCGGAGATGCGCCCGTCGAGGAAGGCGCGGGCGTAGATGCCGGGGGAGGCGTGGCCCTGGATGTAGAGCTGGTCGCCCGACCCGTCCGCCTCCTTGCCGCGGAAGAAGTGCTGGAAGCCGGTCTCGTACAGCCACGCGGCGGAGGCGAAGGTGGCGATGTGGCCGCCGACGCCGTACTTCGAACCGCGCGTCACCATGGCGGCCGCGTTCCAGCGGTTCCAGGCGGTGATCCGGGCTTCCATCTCCTCGTCGCCCGGGAATTCGGGCTCGGCGGAGGTGGGGATGGTGTTGACGTAGTCCGTCTCCAGCAGCTTCGGCAGGGCGAGGCCGGCGGCCTCGGCGTGCTGGAGCGTGCGGCGGAGCAGGTATTCGGCGCGGCGCGTACCGGCGGCCTTGGCGACGGCGTCGAGGGAGGCCGCCCATTCGGCGGTCTCCTCGGTGTCGCGGTCCGGGAGCTGGTCGAGCTCGCTCGGAAGCTTTCCTACGGGGTCGGACATCGCTGTGCGCCGCCTTCCGGACAAAGGAGAGGTGGTGAAGAAAATCCCTGACGGGGCAGGACAGGGTCGGTGGACCTGGTTGAGGTCCGCGACGACTGTAAATCCCTGATCGATGATCGATCAAATGAAAGTGACAAAGAAACGTCGATCCGGGGAAAAGTCGGCACCGCGTGCCAGGAAAACGGGCACGCGGTGCCGGGCAAACAGGGGCGAAACGGTCGCTCAGGCCCTCGGCGCGCAGCCCAGGACGTGCCGCTTCACCAGGACACCGATGTCCGGATCCCGGCTGCGGAAGGCCTCGACGAGCGCCTCGTGCTCCTCCGCGTAGGACTTCTGGACGGTCCCGAGCCAGCGGATGGACAGCGCCGTGAACACCTCGATGCCCAGGCTCTCCCAGGTGTGCAGCAGCACGCTGTTCCCGGCGGCCCGCACCATCTCCCGGTGGAAGCCCACCGTGTGCCGCACCTGCGCCGTGCCGTCCGAACTGCGGTCGGCCTCCCACAGGGCCGCGACGTGCGGCTCCAGCGCCGAGCAGTCCGCTGCCAGTCGCGGGGCCGCCAGCTCGGCCGCGATCTGCTCCAGACCGGCCCGGACCGGGTAGATCTCCTCCAGGTCGGCGGCGGAGAGGTTCCGTACGCGCACGCCCTTGTTCGGCGCGGACTCGATCAGCCGGAGCGTCTCCAGCTCGCGCAGGGCCTCCCGCACGGGGGTCTGGCTGACCTCCAGCTCCACGGCGATGCGCCGTTCCACGATCCGCTCACCGGGCTTCCAGCGCCCGCTGACGATCCCCTCCACGATGTGCTCGCGGATCTGCTCGCGCAGCGAGTGCACGACGGGTGGGGTGATCATCGGGGCTTCATCTCCTGATGGGTGAGCAGGGTCGTTGCGGGGCCTGATGCGTAGACAATACGGCGGCGCCCCCGCCCGGGAGTATCCCGGACGGGGGCGCCGACAGTGAGGCTGGTTACAAGCCGTTCGGCTCAGAGGCCGAGCTCGACCTCGAACTCGCCGGCCTCGAGGATCGCCTTGACCGCGGTGAGGTACCGGGCCGCGTCCGCGCCGTCCACCAGACGGTGGTCGTAGGACAGGGTCAGGTACGTCATGTCGCGGATGCCGATGTTGGTGCCCTCGGCGGTCTCGATGACCACCGGGCGCTTGACCGTGGCACCGATGCCCAGGATGGCGACCTGGTTCGGCGGCACGATGACCGTGTCGAACAGCGCACCGCGCGAACCGGTGTTGCTGATGGTGAAGGTCGCGCCCGACAGCTCGTCCGGCGTGATCTTGTTGCCGCGGACCTTGGCGGCCAGGTCGGCGGTCGCCTTGGAGATGCCGGCCAGGTTGAGGTCGCCCGCACCCTTGATGACCGGGGTCATCAGGCCCTTCTCGGAGTCCACGGCGATGCCGATGTTCTCCGAGTCGAAGTAGGTGATGGTGCCTTCGTCCTCGTTGATCCGGGCGTTGACGACCGCGTGGGCCTTCAGCGCCTGGGCGGCGGCCTTGACGAAGAACGGCATCGGGGACAGCTTGACGCCCTCGCGGGCGAGGAAGCCGGCCTTGGCCTTCTCGCGCAGCTTCATGATCTTGGTGATGTCCACCTCGACCACGGAGCTGAGCTGAGCCTGCGAGTGCAGGGCCTTCATCATGTTGTCGCCGATGACCTTGCGCATGCGGGTCATCTTGACGGTCTGACCGCGCAGCTCGGAGACCGCGGCGGCCGGGGCCTTGGCGGCCGGAGCGGCGGCCGGGGCCGGCGCGGCGGCAGCGGCCTTGGCGGCCTCGGCGGCGGCCAGGACGTCCTGCTTGCGGATGCGTCCGCCGACACCCGTGCCCGAGACGGCGGACAGGTCCACGCCGGACTCCGAGGCGAGCTTGCGCACCAGCGGGGTCACGTACGCGCCCTCGTCGCCGGCGGACGCCGGGGCAGCGGCCGGAGCCGGGGTCACCGGAGCCGGGGCGGCCACCGGGGCGGCGGGCTGGACCGGAGCCGGAGCGGCGGCCGGGGCGGGCTGGACCGGAGCCGGAGCCGGAGCCGGGGCCGGAGCGGCAGCCGGGGCCGCGGGGGCCTCGGCGGCGGGGGCCGGGGCTGCGGCCGGGGCCGGAGCGGCCGGGGCGGCACCGGCGACGCCGATGACGGCCAGACGCGCGCCGACCTCGGCGGTCTCGTCCTCGCCGACCAGGATCTCCAGCAGGGTGCCGGAGACCGGCGCGGGGATCTCGGTGTCGACCTTGTCCGTGGACACCTCCAGCAGCGGCTCGTCGGCCTCGACCGACTCGCCGACGGCCTTCAGCCAGCGGGTGACGGTGCCCTCGGTGACGGACTCGCCCAGGGCGGGCAGCACGACATCGGTGCCGGAGGCGGCAGGGGCTTCGGCAGCGGGGGCCTCGGCGGCCGGAGCCGGGGCCGCGGGGGCCTCGGCAGCGGGGGCCGGAGCGGCCGCGGGGGCCTCGGCGGCGGCCGGCTCGGCAGCCGGGGCGGCCGCCGGGGCGCCGGAACCGTCGTCGATGACGGCCAGCTCGGCGCCGACCTCGACGGTCTCGTCCTCGGCGACCTTGATGGAGGCCAGGATGCCGGCGACGGGCGACGGGATCTCGGTGTCGACCTTGTCGGTCGAGACCTCGAGCAGCGGCTCGTCGGCCTCGACGCGCTCGCCCTCGGCCTTCAGCCAGCGGGTGACAGTGCCCTCAGTGACGCTCTCGCCGAGCGCCGGAAGGGTTACGGAAACCGACATGGTTTCTGTTGCTCCTTACGAAAGTGCGGAAGTGGTCGTCGCGCCCGGGACGAACTAGTCGTGCGAGTGAAGCGGCTTGCCGGCCAGGGCCAGGTGGGCCTCGCCGAGCGCCTCGTTCTGGGTCGGGTGCGCGTGGATGAGCTGCGCGACCTCGGCCGGCAGGGCTTCCCAGTTGTAGATCAGCTGGGCCTCGCCGACCTGCTCGCCCATCCGGTCACCGACCATGTGGACGCCGACCACGGCACCGTCCTTGACCTGGACGAGCTTGATCTCGCCCGCGGTCTTCAGGATCTTGCTCTTGCCGTTGCCCGCCAGGTTGTACTTGAGGGCCACGACCTTGTCCGCGCCGTAGATCTCCTTGGCCTTGGCCTCGGTGATGCCGACGGAAGCGACCTCGGGGTGGCAGTAGGTGACGCGCGGGACACCGTCGTAGTCGATCGGGACGGTCTTGAGACCGGCCAGACGCTCCGCGACCAGGATGCCCTCGGCGAAGCCGACGTGCGCGAGCTGGAGGGTCGGGACGAGGTCGCCCACGGCCGAGATCGTCGGCACGTTGGTCTGCATGTACTCGTCGACCAGGACGTAGCCGCGGTCCATCGCGACGCCCTGCTCCTCGTAGCCCAGGCCCTGCGAGACCGGGCCGCGGCCGACGGCGACCAGCAGCACCTCGGCCTCGAAGGTCTTGCCGTCGGCCAGCGTCACGCGGACGCCGTTCTCGGTGTACTCGGCCTTGTCGAAGAAGGTGCCGAGGTTGAACTTGATGCCGCGCTTGCGGAAGGCGCGCTCCAGCAGCTTGGAGCTGTTCTCGTCCTCGACCGGCACGAGGTGCTTCAGGCCCTCGATGACGGTGATCTCGGACCCGAAGGACTTCCACGCCGAGGCGAACTCGACGCCGATGACGCCGCCGCCCAGGACGATCGCGGACTCGGGCACGCGGTCCAGGACGAGCGCGTGGTCCGAGGAGATGATGCGGTTGCCGTCGATGTTCAGGCCCGGCAGGGACTTCGGCACGGAGCCGGTCGCCAGCAGGATGTGGCGGCCCTGGATGCGCTGGCCGTTCACGTCGACGGAGGTCGGCGAGGAAAGGCGGCCCTCACCCTCGATGTACGTCACCTTGCGGGAGGCGACCAGGCCCTGCAGGCCCTTGTACAGGCCCGAGATGACCTCGTCCTTGTACTTCTGCACCCCCGCGATGTCGATGCCCTCGAAGGTGGCCTTCACGCCGAACTGGGCGGCTTCGCGCGCCTGGTCCGCGATCTCACCCGCGTGCAGCAGAGCCTTCGTGGGGATGCAGCCGTTGTGCAGGCAGGTGCCGCCGAGCTTGTTCTTCTCGATCAGGGCAACGTCCAGACCCAGCTGGGATGCGCGCAGCGCCGCGGCGTAACCGCCACTGCCACCGCCGAGGATCACTAGGTCGAAAACGGTGCTGGCGTCGTTCGCCACGTCACGTCCTCCATGCATGTGCGCCGGGCACCGGTCCTCTGTGACCGGGCGGCGGCTGGTAATCGGCCGCTGTTTCTTCGGCCCTGTGGTGGGGGCCCTGTCCTGCCGAGAACCCATCTTCGCATTTGTCGGGGGAACGCGGGACGCCGGGCCCACGTTGTGAGAGGGCGTTCTCTCCGAAGCGAGGGTTACCGCGGCGTAGGAACCTACGGATTTCGTCGTCGGCTGAACGCACCCCGGGGCCCGCCGGGCCCCGGGGTGCGTCAGGCGTCACACCGCCCGGGTCAGCCCAGGTCGCCCGTGGCCGTGCGCTCGGCCAGCCGCACCAGGGTGCGCACGGCCGAGCCGGTGCCGCCCTTGGGGGTGTAGCCGTGCGGCGCGCCCTCGTGGAAGGCCGGGCCGGCGATGTCGAGGTGGGCCCAGGTGATGCCCTCGCCGACGAACTCCTGCAGGAAGAGGCCGGCGATCAGGCCGCCGCCCATGCGGACGCCCATGTTCGCGATGTCCGCGGTGGGGGAGTCCATGGTCTTGCGCAGCTCGGCGGGGAGCGGCATCGGCCAGGAGGCCTCGCCGACCTCCTCCGCGATCTCGTGGATCGAGGTGCGGAAGGCGTCGTCGTTCGCCATGATCCCGAAGGTGCGGTCGCCGAGGGCCAGCACCATCGCGCCGGTCAGGGTGGCGACGTCGACGATGGCGTCGGGAGCGTCCTCGGAGGCCTTGGTCAGCGCGTCACCGAGGACGAGGCGGCCCTCGGCGTCCGTGTTGAGGACCTCGACGGTCTTGCCGCTGTACATGCGCAGCACGTCACCGGGCTTGGTGGCGGAACCGGACGGCATGTTCTCGGCGAGCGCGAGCCAGCCGGTGACGTTGACCCGCAGGCCCAGCTTCGCGGCGGCGATGACGGAAGCGAAGACGGCGGCGGCGCCGGCCATGTCGCACTTCATCGTCTCGTTGTGGCCGGCCGGCTTCAGGGAGATGCCGCCCGAGTCGTAGGTGATGCCCTTGCCGACGAAGGCCAGCGTCTTCTCCGCCTTGGGGTGCGTGTAGCTGAGCTTCACCAGGCGCGGCGGGTTCTCGGAGCCCTTGCCGACGCCCATGATGCCGCCGTAGCCACCCTTGACCAGGGCCTTCTCGTCCAGCACCTGGACCTTGACGCCGTTCTCCTTCGCGGCCGCGGAGGCGACCGCGGCGAAGGCCTCGGGGGTCAGGTCGTTCGGCGGGGTGTTGACCAGGTCACGGGCGACGTTGACCTCGGCGGCGACGACCGCGGCGCGCTCGGCGGCGGCCTTGTGCTCCTTGTCGCGAGGCTTGGCGCCCACCAGGGCCACCTCGGCGAGCGGCTGCTTCGGACCGGAGTCCTTCTCCTTGCCGGCCTTCTTCTCGCCGCCCTGGTAGGCGGTGAAGGCGTACGCGCCCAGCAGCGCGCCCTCGGCGACGGCGGTGACGGCGGAGGCGTCCTCCAGCGGGAGGGCGAAGCCGGCCTTCTTGCTGCCGTGCAGCGCGCGGGCGGCGGCACCGGCGGCGCGGCGCAGTACCTCCTCGTCGAACGACTCGTCCTTCTCCGGGACGGAGCCGAGTCCCACCGCCAGCACGACCGGGACCTTGAGGCCCGCCGGGGCCGGCAGCTTGGTGACCTCGCCTTCGGCACCCGAGGCGCCGAGCGCGTCCAGGACACCGGCGAGCTTGCCGTCGAACGCCTTGTCCACGGCCTCGGCGCCCGCGGCGACGATCGCGCCCTTGGGGCCCTTTGCGACACCGACGACGAGGGCGTCGGCGCGCAGCGTCGCCGCGCCGGCAGTGCTGAGAGTCAGAGCAGTCACGGTGGTGAAGTCTCGCTTCCGTTTGTGTGTGTGGGCCGAGTGGGTGGACGGCCATCCGTAGCGATCGTATTCGGGGCCCGACGGCCGCCTGCAGGGAGCCTACGCGCACGCGCTCGCCCGTACGTCACTCGAAGGTTTGGCAAGTTGTTCGATCAAGCAGCCGCCAGGTTCACCCATCCGTGGACTCTGCTCCAGGTTTGCCGCGTAGACCTGACGAGGTCCGAAAGACTCGGTCCACTCTCGCAAGGGGACGCGGGGTCCCTTTGCATGATTTCCACAGAGCCTCCCCGGCCCGGCCGACCGCCAAGGGCCGTGTCGAGGGATGCCCTGCGGGGGGAAAGGCCGACATGGTCAACAAGAATCGGATGAACAGGCTGGCCGCCGTCATGGCCGCGGCCGCCCTGGTGTCCGTCGCAGTACCCGCCGCGGCCGCCCAGGCGGCCACGGCACCGCGGATCGACCTCAAGGTGCTCGTCGTCGACGACGGCGGCAGCTCGGTCGAGGCGATCACCGCGGAGCTCCGCGACACCGGAGTGCCCTACACCCGTGTCCAGCTGGGCAGCAGTGGCCGTCCGGTCATCAACGCGGCGTTCCTGAGCGACACCGTCGACGGCCGGCCGCGCGCCAAGTACCAGGGCGTGGTGCTGCCCAACGAGAACCCGTTCGGCGAGGGCTCGGCCGAGATGGCCGCGCTCACCGCGTACGAGACGACGTACGGGATCCGCCAGGTCGACGCCTACACCTGGGCCCACCCGGGCGTCGGGCTGGAGTACACGGACAACGGAGGCTACAGCGGTCAGCTCGACGGCACCCAGGCCGCCGTCACCGCGGCCGGCAAGGCCGGCCCCTTCGCCTACCTCGGCGGGCAGGTCACCTTCGAGGACAACTCCGCCCTGGTGCCCGAGAGCTACGGCTACATGGCCAAGCCGCGCCCCGGCTACACCAGCTACCTCGACGCGCCCGTCGGCTCCGGCCGGGCCTCCCTGGTCGGCGAGTACACGCACGACGGACGCAGCGAACTGGTCGTCACCTTCGGCTACAACCAGTACCAGCAGCAGTTCCGGCTGCTGGCCCGCGGCATCGTCGACTGGCTGACCCAAGGGGTGCACCTCGGCCAGAGCCGCAACTACTTCGCGGTCCACGTCGACGACGTGTTCGCCCCCGACGCCCGCTGGAACAAGGAGCTGAACTGCACGCCGGGCGACTACGCCTGCGCGGGCGGCGAGGGCCAGGAGAGCACCATCCGGATGAGCGCCGCGGACGCGGTGTACGCGGCGCAGTGGCAGACGTCCAAGAACTTCAAGCTGGACATGCTCTTCAACGGCGGGGCCGGTGAGGAGTGGAAGGCCGAGAACGGCGGCGTCGACGAACTCACCGCCCAGCTCGTCGCCGACCGGGCCAAGTACCGCTGGATGAACCACACCTACACGCACCCGTTCCTCGGCTGCATCCAGAACACCGCCGTCGTGCCGTGGACCTGCACCACGGACGCCCAGGGCGCGATCCAGTACATGAGCCGCGCCGAGATCTCCGCCCAGATCCGCGACAACAACAACTGGGCCGCCGCCAAGGGCATCGTCCTCGACAGGACCGAACTCGTCACCGGCGAGCACTCCGGCCTCAAGACCGCTCCCCACCAGCCCGTGGACAACCCCAACCTGGCCGCCGCCCTCGCCGACAACGGCGTGAAGTGGGCCGGCAGCGACAACTCCCGCGAGCCCGACCAGCGCCCGGTCGGCTCCGCCCTCACGGTCCCCCGCCACCCCATGAACGTGTACTACAACACGGGCACCAACGCCGAGATGGCCGACGAGTACAACTGGATCTACACCAGCCGCGCCCACGGCGGCAGCGGCGTCTGCGAGGACAACCCGGCGACGTCCACCTGCCTGCCCGCCCCGCTGGACGTCACCACCGGCTACCTCGACTACATCGTCCCGGCCGAGGCCCGCACCGCCCTGCGGCACGTCCTGGCCAACGACCCGCGGCCGCACTACGTCCACCAGTCCAACCTGGCCGAGGACCGGACCCTCTACCCGGTGCTCAACCAGGTCCTCGACACCTACCGTGCCCTCTACGCGCCGAGCGCTCCGATCGTCAACCAGTCCATGAAGGACACCGGTGTCGAGTTCCAGCGCCGCGCGGCCTGGGACAAGGCCCTCGCCGACGGCAAGGTCACGGCCTACCGCATCGGCAACGACGTCACCATCAAGGCCCCCTCCGGAGTCGTCGCACCAATCACCGCCCCCAACGGCACCAAGAAGCAGATGCTGCTCGGCACGGCGGACTTCGGCACCGCCTACGCCGGCAGCCGCTCCGCCTGGACCGCCCCCGAGCTCCTGCAGCGCTCCATCACGCTCAAGCTGCCCAGCTGACCGTCCCGCACGACACCACCGAGTAGCACCGCGCCGGCGCTCCGCGAACCCACGGGCGCCGGCCCCTTTTCCGTCCTGGGGGGACACACCGCATGAGTCATGGGCGTCACGTCACCATGCTCACCGAAGGCACCTATCCACACGTCCACGGGGGCGTCAGCACCTGGTGCGACCAACTGGTCCGCGGCATGCCGGAGGTCGACTTCAACGTCATAGCCCTGACCGGCTCCGGACGCGAGCCGGTCACTTGGGAACTGCCCCGCAACGTCTACCGGCACACGGCCGTCCCGCTCTGGGGGCCGCCACCCGGCCGGGGCCGCCGGTCGGCCCTGCGCGGCAAGGCCCACCGCCGTTTCACCGAGGTCTACGAGCGCCTCCTGCTCGCCCTGCTCGACCCGGCTGCCGACCCTGCCGACCGCACCTTCTCCGAGGCCCTGCGCGAGCTCGCGGTGCTGGCCCGGGCCGGGAAACTCGCCGCGGCCCTGCGGTCCGAATCGGTTCTGCGCCTCCTGATGAAGGTCTGGACCCGGCCCGGCCTGTCCACCGCCGAGGCGGCGCCCACCATCCACGACGCGCTCACCGTGACCGACCTGCTGGAACACGCGCTGCGCCCGCTCGCGGTCCGCATCCCGCCCGACAGCGTCGCGCACGCCGTCAGCAGCGGCCTCGCCACCCTGCCCGCGCTCGCCGCCAAACACCTCGACGGGGTGCCCTTCCTCCTCACCGAGCACGGCATCTACCTGCGCGAGCGCTACCTCGGCTACCGCACCGCCGAACAGCGCTGGCCCGTCAAGGCGCTCATGCTCGCCTTCTACCGCGAGCTCAACACCGAGGGCTACCGCCAGGCCGACCTGATCACCCCCTGCAACCAGTACAACCGCCGCTGGGAGGAGCGCGGAGGCGCCGACTCCGAGCGGATCCGCACGGTCTACAACGGCGTCGACCCGCACGCCTTCCCCGAGGCCGGGCCCGAACCGGACGTGCCCACCCTCAGCTGGTGCGGCCGCATCGACCCGATCAAGGACCTCGAAACACTGGTCCGGGCCTACGCCTTCATGCGCGAGGAGCTGCCCGCCCTGAGGCTGCGCCTCTTCGGCCCCGTCCCGGCCGGCTGCGAGGACTACAAGCTGCGCCTGGAGAAGCTCGCCGCCGAACTCGGCGTGACCGACGGGATCACCTACGAGGGCCGCATCGAGCAGGTCGCCCGGGCCTACGCGGCCGGTTCCGTCGTGATGCTCTCCTCCATCAGCGAGGGCTTCCCCTTCAGCATCATCGAAGCCATGTCCTGCGGCCGCACCACCGTCTCCACCGACGTCGGCGGCGTCCGCGAGGCCGTCGGGGACACCGGTCTGGTCGTGCCGCCGCGCGAGCCCGAAACCATGGCCCGCGCCACCCTCGCCCTGCTCCGCGACGACGAACGCCGTGCCGAACTCGGCCGGATGTCGCGCAAGCGGGTCGTGGAGAAGTTCACCCTCCACCAGTCCGTCGACGGCTTCCGGCACATCTACCGGGAACTGGCGGGCCAGCCCGTCCTGCCCGTCCACGCGGGCGACGCGTGGACCCAGCGGCTCGCCGACCCCTGGTACCGCGAACTCGCGGCCCTGGGGCGTTCCCACAAAGAGGCCGGGAAAGGGGGGGCCTGGTGAGCGGATCCCTCTGGCTCAAGCCGCCCGGATCCGGGCCGGGCGCCGGCTCCGGAACCCTCCCGGCGATCCCCCGGCCGCGTGCCGGGGACGCCGGGCCCGCCGCCGACCCGATGGACGAACTGGCCGAACGCCTCGACGTGTTCATCGCCTCCGCCGTCCACCCCGACGAGATCGCCGCCGTCCTCGAATCCGACGGCATGACCGACGAGTACATCCGGCTCACCTACGGCCGACGTGACTCCTTCGCCCTCGCCGAGGAGCTCTACGCACGCGTGCCCCGCTCCTTCCCGGAGCCGGGGCCCGCCGCCGACCCCTGGAAGGTCTCCCTCTCCGCCTGCCTGTTGCGCGGGGTCATCTTCGCCCTGCCCGGCCTGGCCTACCTCCTGGGCGCCCCCCTCCTCGAAGGCCCGCCGGACCGCCTCGGCCTGCCCGCCGGGACCCTGACCCTGCTCGCCGGAGCGCTCATAGGGTGGTGCTGGGACCAGACCCTGTCCCACCGCGCCTACTCCTGGCTCGGCCTCGGCGACCGGCCCGCCGCCGGGCGGACCCTGCTCGTCGGCGCCCCCGTCGGAGCCCTGCTGGGCACCGCCGCGGCGCTGTCCGTGCCCGGCGGGCCGCCGTTCTCCTCCGCCTTCGCCGCCGGTCAGGCCCTGTACGTCGGGGCCGCCACCTGCCTGCTGGTCCTCGGCCGGGAGCGGGTGCTGCTCGCGGCCCTCGCCCCGATGGCCGCCGGAGCCGTGGCCGTGCTCTTCGTCGACCTGCCCGTGCCGGTCCGGGTGACGCTCCTGGTGGTGTCCCTGGTGGCCGCCTGCACCCTGGCCCTACGGGAGCTCCCGCTGGCCGACGGGCTCCGGGCCGCCGCACGCCGGATCCGGGGCCGGGCGGCCCGCCGGCCCGCCCGCGTCGGTCCGGTGCGCTGGCAGATGCTGCGCGGCGCCGAGGAGGAGTACGCGTCCCGCGGACCCCGGCTCGGGGACTCGGTGCCCTTCGGCGTGTTCGGCCTGGGCACGGGCCTGCTCGTGCTCTACGCCGCCCTGGGCGAGGTGCTCGCCGGAGGTCCGGCCGAGGCCGTCGCCGCTCCGTCGGCGGTGGCCCTCACCCTCAGCATGGGCCCCGCCGAGTGGCTGCTGCACCGCTTCCGCAGCGGCACCCTCTCCGGGCTCCAGGGGGCCCGCTCGCCCCGCCAGTTCCGGCGCCGGATGCTGACCACCCTGGCCCGCTGCCTCGGCGTCTACCTGTCGGTGCTGCTGGCCCTCGGCGTGACCGGAACCCTCCTGTGGCCCGGAGCCCCCGGGCTCACCGGGGTCCGCGTCGCCACCCTGCTGCTCCTCGGGACGGTCATGTGGAGCGGGCTGCTCCTGCAGTCCTTCGGAGCCGTCCGGCCCGCGGCCGTGGTCTGCGCCTCGGCCGCCGTCGCCCAGAGCTTGGCCCTGCTGACCGGGCTGGCCCAGCCCCGGGCCGTCCAGCTGATCGTCGCGGGCACGGCCGCCGCCGCGCTGGCCACCCTGGTATGCCTGCTCCTGGGCCGCGCGACCGCCCACCGATGACGCCCGAGACGTATCTGCCGGACAAGAAGAAGGACCCCATGCTGCTGGTGCCCCTGTACGAGCATCCCGCCGAACGGCCCGAGGCCTGGGAGCGGCTCATCCGCGGCGCGGACCGGCTCCACTCGGTGGTCCTCAACCCCGGCAGCGGACCCGGCGCCGCCCGCGACGAGCGGTTCGCGAGCGTCGCCGAGCGGCTCCGGGAGGCCGGCGTGCCCGTCCTCGGCTACGTCGACACCGACTACGGGCGCCGCCCGCACGCCGCGGTGGTGCAGGACCTGCTGCGCCACCGCGACTGGTACGCCGCCGACGGGGCCTTCCTCGACCAGGCCGCCGCCGACCCCGAACTGCTCCCGCACTACGGGCGGCTCACGGTCGCCGCCCGGGCCGCGGGCGCCCGTACGCTCGTCCTCAACCACGGGGCACACCCGCATCCGGGCTACGTGGAACTCGCCGACCTGCTCGTCACCTTCGAGGGCCCCTGGGACGCCTACCGGGCGGCGGGGGCGCCACCGCCTTGGACCGCCGACCACCCCGCCCAGCGGTTCTGCCACCTCGTGTACGGCGTCCCTCCCGGAGAGATCGCCGCCCGGCTCGCCGGAGCACTCGCCGCGCAGCGGGGTGCGGGCGTGCACTGCGCGGTCCCGGGCAACGGCCCGCACCCGTGGGGCACCCTCCCGTACGCCCTGGAGACGGCGGGATGAGGACACCGCGGCCGCTGCGACTCCTGCTGGTCCTGCCCCTCCTGCTGCTCGCCGCCTGCACGGCCGGACCGGACGACGACGGCGAACCGCGCCGCCGGCCGGAAACCGCTCCCGGCGGGCGCTGGCAGCCCCCGCCCGGCACCGACTGGCAGTGGCAGCTCACCGGCAGGCTCGACACCTCGGTGAAGGCGCCCGTCTACGACGTCGACGGGTTCACCACCACGCGGGAACAGGTCGCCGAGCTGCGCAAGGCCGGCCGCCGGACCATCTGCTACCTCTCCACCGGGGCGTGGGAGGACTTCCGGCCGGACGCGGAAGCGTTCCCGCGGGACCTGCTCGGCAAGGGCAACGGCTGGGAGGGCGAGCGCTGGCTGGACATCCGGCGCGTGGCGGAACTGGAGCCCCTGATGGCCAAGCGGTTCGACATGTGCCGGGAGAAGGGTTTCGACGCGGTCGAGCCGGACAACATGGACGGCTACAAGAACGCCTCCGGATTCCCGCTCACCGCCGACGATCAGCTGCGCTACAACCGGCTGATCGCGAAGCTCGCACACGACCGGGGCATGGCCGTCGGCCTGAAGAACGACCTCGACCAGATCCCGCAGCTCGTCGGGGACTTCGACTTCGCGGTCAACGAGCAGTGCGCGCAGTACGACGAGTGCGACCGGCTGACCCCCTTCATCGAGGCCGGCAAGGCCGTCTTCCACGCGGAGTACGAACGGTCGACGTCGAGTTTCTGCAGGGGGTCGAAGACACTGCGGCTCAGCTCGATCCAGAAGCGGTACGACCTCGACGCCTGGCGCAGGACCTGCCCCTAGGACGCGTGTCCTGCGTGGCCGCCGGTCAGGCCCACGGCAGGACGGCGTGCACGCGGTAGCCGCCGCCGAAGCGGGGGCCCGTGGAGCAGGAACCGCCCAGGGCCGTGGCCCGCTCCCGCATGCCGAGCAGGCCGTGGCCGCCGCCCGGCTCGACGTCGGCGGGCTCCGTGCCCCCGTCGTCGAGCACGGTCACCTCCACCGACGGGCCGACCCGGACCACGCTCACTTCGGCCCGCGCCCCCGGCCCCGCGTGCTTGCGCACGTTGGTCAGCGCTTCTTGGACGACCCGGTACGCCGCCAGGTCCACCGCCGCCGGCAGGGGCCCCGTCCCGCAGTCCAGCTGGACGATCACCTCCACCGGCAGTCCGGCGTGCCGGAAGGTGTCCACCAGCTCGTCGAGGACGCCGAGCCCCGGGGCCGGCTCGGTCGGCGCCTCCGGGTCCCCGGACTGCCTGAGCAGGCCGACGGTCGCCCGCAGCTCGTTGAGCGCCGACCGGCTGGCCTCCCGTACGTGCGCCAGCGCCTCCTTGGCCTGGTCCGGCCGCTTGTCCATGACGTGCGCGGCCACCCCGGCCTGCACGTTGACCAGGGCGATGTGGTGGGCCACCACGTCGTGGAGGTCCCGGGCGATCCGCAGCCGCTCCTCCGCGACCCGCCGCCGGGCCTCCTCGTCGCGGGTGCGCTCGGCCCGTTCGGCGCGCTCGCGGATGGCGTCGACGAAGGCCCGTCGGCTGCGCACGGCGTCCCCGGCCGCCGCGGCCATGCCCGTCCAGGCGAAGATCCCGAGGTTCTCCTGCGCGTACCAGGGCAGCGGCCCGGCGAGCATCGCCACGCCCGTCAGGCCCGTCATCGTGAGCAGCCCGATCCGCCAGGTCGTCGGCCGGTCGGTGTGGGCCGCCACCGTGTAGAGGGCGATCACCGTGCACATGGCGACCGGTGCCCGCGGCTCCCCGGTGGTCAGCTCCAGCAGCGAAAGCCCGCAGGTCACCGCGAGCACGGAGCGCGGCCGCCGGCGCCGGAACACCAGCGCCGCCGAGCCGAGCAGCATCAGCAGCAGGGAGAAGGGCTCGGGGGTACGCGTCCCGAAGGTGGGCCCGTGCGGCCCGTGCGGATCGGCGAAGGAGCCGACGACCATGGCGACGAGCGCGCCGAACGCCAGTACGCCGTCCGTGGCCAGCGGATGGCCCCGCAACCACTGTCGGGTGGGGGCGAACGGCCCGCGGTCTGTCGTCACCCCGATACGGTACGGCCTACCGGGGAGCCGCTCAGGGCGGAGGGCCCTGGCCGACCGGGACGCGGGAGCGCACCTGGCTCCACCGGGCCCGGACCACGCACACGGCCATGACGGCGGCGATGGCCGCCAGGTGCTCCTTGCCGGCCAGGTTGTTCTTGACCAGCACCTCGCCGATCATCGAGAGGATCACCAGGGCGCCGGTCAGGTACGCCCGGTGGCGCCAGCAGAGGTAGAGGGCGAGGCCGACCACCGCCGCCGAGGGCCCGGTGTCGTTGACGATGCGGTCGGAGACCGGCAGTCCGAAGGGGTGCTCCGGGCCGAGCGCGACACCGATCCGCGCGTAGGTGGTCCCGGCGAGGGTGGCGAGGTAGCCGATCACCAGCGTGCGCCACCAGCCGATGCAGATCTCCGCGATGCCGAACACCAGGAGCATCTGCGCGAGCGCACCCCACACCGGCAGGTCGAGGGCCGGAACGAACAAGGACAGGGGGGTGCGCAGCAGGGCCAGCCAGAACGGGTCGACGGCCTTGACCGAACCGAGGTCCTGCACCGGCTGGAAGCCCCACGAGGTGTTCTGCACGATCTGGAAGACAAGGGTCAGGCAGACCGCGCCCAGGGTCATCGGGATCGCCCGCCATCCGTCGCGGGCGAGGGCGTCCCGGACGGTCCAGAACATGGGGCCCCACTCGCGGCGGGCGAACCGCCGCAGTGGTGTGCTGTTCCACGCTGTCAACGGCGGGTCTCCAGGTGTCTGCGGTGCAGCCACTTCGGAAGGCCGGGGGCCTCCAGGAAGCCCTCGGCCCGGCCGGCCGCGACACCGATGCGCAGCAGGTCCGAACTCTTCTCGAAGAGCATGAACCGCGGTTCCCAGATCGGGCGGTATTTGGCGTTGGCCCGGTAGAGGGACTCGATCTGCCACCAGCGCGAGAAGAAGCTCAGCAGCGAGCGCCACAGCCGCAGCACGGGGCCCGCTCCGAGCCGGGACCCGCGTTCGAAGACCGACCGGAACATCGCGAAGTTCAGCGAGACCTGGGTGACCCCGATCTCCGCGGAGCGTGCGAGCAGCTCGATGACCATGAACTCCATCAGGCCGTTCTCGGAGTCCCGGTCGCGGCGCATCAGGTCCAGCGACAGCCCCCCCGGGCCCCACGGCACGAAGGACAGCACGGCCCGCAGATCGCCGTCTCCGTCGGTGCACTCCAGCATCACGCACTGGCCGTCCGCGGGGTCGCCCAGCCGGCCCAGCGCCATGGAGAAACCGCGTTCGGTGGCACCGTCGCGCCAGTCGTCGGCGCGGCGCACCAGCTCGGCCATCTCCTCGGCCGGGATGTCGGCGTGGCGGCGGATGCGGACCGTGTACCCGGCCCGCTTGACGCGGTTGTACGCCTGCCGGACGGTGCGCATGGCACGGCCCTCCAGGGTGAATTCGGCGGTCTCCACGATCGCCTCGTCGCCGAGCTCCAGGGCGTCCAGGCCGTGCCGGGCGTAGATCTGCCCGGCCTCTTCGCTCGCGCCCATCACGGCCGGTACCCAGCCGTGCTCGCGCGCCTCGGCCAGCCACGGGTCGATGGCCCCGGGCCAGGCCTCCGGGTCGCCGATCGGGTCGCCGGAGGCGAGCGAGACCCCGCCGACGACGCGGTAGGTCACGGCGGCCTTGCCGGTGGGGGACCAGATGACGGACTTCTCGCGGCGCAGCGCGAAGTAGCCGAGCGAGTCGCGGTCTCCCTGCCGGGCCAGCAGCGCCCGCAGCCGCTCCTCGTCCTCCTCGCTGATCGGGTCGACGGCGCGCCGCGAGCGGAACGCCGCGAACAGGACGGCGAGCAGCAGCAGCATCGACATGACGTTGATGAAGACGTCCACCCAGCCGGGCGGGGTGATCGCCGCGGAGGTCCGGTCGTCGGGGGCCAGGGTGATCAGCCGCATCACGCCGTATTTCCAGCGCTCCGGGAAGGAGACGCCGGCACTGTCGGGGGAGGTGTTGGCGGCTCCCACGAGGAGGGCCGCGACGAGCGAGGTGACGAGCAGGCCGACGGCGGCCACGGCGGCGGCGAACGCCGGGTTGGAGCGGTCGCCCTTGGCGTAGAACTCCCGGCGGCCCAGCAGCAGCGCACCCGTGAAGAGGGCGGTCAGGGCCAGCGAGACCCAGTTCTGCGGGTGCTCGCGGATCTCCTCGTACGCGGCGAGCGCGTAGGCGAGGAGCAGGGCCAGGAGGCCGCTCAGGACGAGGTTCAGGATCCAGGAGGCGCGCTTGCGGCGGCCGAGGGTGACGGCCAGCAGCAGCGTGAACAGCCCGGACGCGAAGCCCGCGGTGAGCATGTACGGGGTGTAGAAGTCCTCGATGTTGTGGCGCCGCAGGTCCTGGCCGAGTGAAACCCACACCGCGCTGAGGAAGTTGATGAAGGTGACGGCGCGCAGGTACCAGACCGCGAACGCGGCTCCGCGCTGTGAGCGGGCGCTCCCCCGACCGGTCTCCCGGCCGCCCCCCGCCGCCTTGCCGGCGGGGTCCCCGCCGGTCTCTTTCCTGCCGGATGACGGACCGGTCGCCGGTACGGCGGTGCGGTCGGTCTGTGCGCTGGTCAAACGGACCTCTCCCATAAAAAGCGATCATATGGGGCGTCGCTGTCCGTGATGGTGCGGTCGGGGGCCACGGCCTGGTCAGGGCCGCGGCCCCCGGCGGCTCATTCCGTCGGCTTCTCCGCCGCGCGTTCAGGAAGCTCCGCCGCGAGCGCGGCGGCCGCCTGGACGAGGGGGAGAGCCAGCAATGCCCCGGTGCCTTCACCCACTGTGACGCCGTGATCGAGCACGGGGTTGAGTGCCATTCGGTCAAGTGCCTTCGCCTGGCCCGGCTCGCCGCTGGCCTGACCCGCCAGCCACCAGTCGGGAGCCCGGAACGCGGCCCGCTGGGCCACCAGTCCGCACGCGGCCGAAACAACACCGTCGAGGATGACGGGCGTACGGCGCACCGCGCACTGGAGCAGGAATCCGGTGATGGCGGCGACGTCCGCGCCGCCGACCGCCGCGAGCAGCGCGACCTGGTCGCCCAGCACCGGACGGGCCCGGCGCAGCGCGTCGCGGATCGCCGCGCACTTGCGCATCCAGGCCAGGTCGTCGATGGGCCGGCCGCCACGGCCGGTGACCACCGAGGCGTCCGTTCCGCACAGCGCCGCGACGAGGGTCGCGGCGACGGTCGTCCCGCCGACGCTCAGGTCGCCGAGGACGACCAGGTCCGTGCCCGAGTCGGCCTCCTCGTCGGCGACGCGCATGCCCAGCCGCAGCGCGGCCTGCGCCTCCTCGACCGTCAGCGCGTCCTCGACGTCGATCCGGCCGCTGCCGCGCCGGACGCGGTGTGCCACCACGTCCGCCGGGAGCAGCCCGGGATCGCAGTCGAGACCCGCGTCGACGATCCGTATCGTGGCGCCGAACCGGCCGGCCAGCACGGCGACCGGGCTGGAGCCGTCGAGCACGTCCCGCACCAGCTCGTGCCCGGTGGACGCGGCCCGGGCGGAGACCCCCTGGGCGGCGATGCCGTGGTCGGCGGCGAACAGCACCACGCGGGGCCGTTCGATCGCCCTGACCGGGACCTGCCCCTGCGCGGCGGCGAGCCACTCGGCGAGTTCGTCGAGCCGCCCCAGCGCGCCGGGCGGTACGGCGAGGCGCTCGCGGCGTTCCTCGGCGTCACGCCGGACGCCCCCGTCGGGGCGCTCGATCAGATCGGAGAAGTCGTCGAGATTCAGCGTGCTCATCTGCCAGAGAGTACAGCCGGTGAAGTCCTCCCTCAGGCCCCGGCGGGCCCGGCCGGTCCGGGCACCTCGCCGGGCGGGCCGCCCGGGTGAACACCCCGTCCCGGCCTACTCCTTCAGTACGGCCGCCTGCCCCGCGACGACGAGCAGGACGTGCTCGCACTCGCCCGCCACCGCTGCGTTCAGCCGGCCCAGCTCGTCGCGGAAGCGCCGCCCCGAGGCGGTCGCCGGAACCACGCCCGAGCCGACCTCGTTGCTCACCAGGACCACCTGGCGGCCGGTCGCGCGCACCGCCGCCACCAGAGCGGCGGTCCGCTCGCCCAGCTCCCGGCGCCCGTGCTCGGCCCACACCTCGTCGTCCCAGGCCCCGGCCCGGTCCATGGCGTCGGTCAGCCACAACGCCAGGCAGTCGATCAGCAGCGGCGGCCCGTCCTCGGCGAGCAGCCCGACCAGCTCGCAGGTCTCCACCGTCCGCCAGCTCGCCGGCCGGCGCTCCCGGTGCAGGCCGATCCGCCGCGCCCACTCCGCGTCCCCGTCCCGGGTGCCGCCGGTGGCCACGTACACCACCTCGGGGAAGCCCTCCAGGCGCCGCTCCGCCTCCACGGACTTGCCCGAGCGCGCCCCGCCCAGCACCAGCGTGCGGCGCGGCAGGTCCGGCACCGCCCGGTAGTCGCCGGCGAGCACGGTGGTCCCGTCCGGCACCGCCCGTGCCCCGGAGGCCGCGAGCCGGCGCTCCAGCTCCCGGCCCGGCGGCACGTCGTGGTCGAGGTGGACGGCGATCACGTCCGTGGCCGGGCCGACGGCACCGCTCGCCCGCAGCCGGGCCAGCGCCTCGGGGCGGCCCGGCACGTCGGCGAGCACCACGTCGTACGGACGCTGCCCGGCCCGTCCGGCGGTCCCGGCCGGCGCCCCGCCGGGCGGCAGGTACAGCAGTCGGCCGCCGTCCGGTCCGGTCACCTCGTACCCGGTGCCCGGGGCGTCCATCGGCACCGCCCGCACCCGGTGCCCGGAGATCACCGAGAGCTCCTGCCCGTCCGGCACCCGCCCGGCGGTGGGCAGGCCCGGCGGCAGCTCCACCGCGGGCCCGTCGTGCGGGTGGGTCAGCAGGACCTGCCGGACACCGGTCAGCGAACGCCCGGCCCGCGCGCCGGCCAGCACCGCACCGGGGGTCAGGTCGAGCAGCAGCGCACCGTCGACGAGGACCGCCGTGGCGGCGCGGGAGCGCGGGCCGACGGAGACGGCGCACGCGGCGCAGGGGCAGCCGGGGCGGGGCAGCCCCTCGGGGGTACCGGTGCCGAGCAGAGTGAGTTCCACAGGATGATCCTCCCGCGTCGCGGAGACTGCTGCGCGCCCGGTTACTCTGCGGGCACACTCAAGGCGAGAAGCGTGTGAGCAGCGGACGAGCAACGGAGGCGGACATGGCGTGGACGTGGCGGTTCGAGACGGCCGAGGGCAGCGAGACGAGCCCGTCGGTGGTGCCCGAGGAGTTCACCACGCAGGGCGACGCGGAGTCCTGGATCGGCGAGTACTGGAAGGACCTGCTGGAGGGCGGTACCGAACAGGTGAGGCTGTCCGACGACAGCGGCACCGAGCTCTACACCATGAGCCTGCGGTCCGCGCTGGAGGCCTGACCTCTCCGAGCCCTTCGGCCCGCCGGTCTGCGGCGGGCCGAAGGGCCGGGGTCAGCCCCGGACGCCGCAGAGGTGCAGCAGCGCGGCGACACCCCGGTAGGGGTCGGTGCGGCCCGCGCGGTCCTCGGCGGCCAGCAGTCGTTGCAGCTCCTCATCGGGCGGCAGCTCCCCGCCCGCCTCGGTGCCGTCGGTGAAGACGCGTACGCCGTACCAGGCCTGCAGCGGCGCCCCGATCCCCGACAGCGTCGCGGTCAGGCCCGCCAGCCGGTCGGCGCGTACGTCCAGGCCGAGGCGGTTGGTGTAGTCGGTGCTGTCGAAGGCGGCCAGCGCGCCCTTCCAGTCCCCGTCCAGCCCGTGCCGCATGGCGAGTGCGTCGCCGTTGCGCACCAGCAGGGACAGCAGCCCGCCGGGGGCCAGCATCCGGGCCAGCCCGGCCAGCATGGCGTCCGGCTCGGGCACGTACATCAGCACTCCGTGGCACAGCACCACGTCGAAGCTGCCCGGCAGGAAGTGGGCGCCGGTCTCGCGCCCGTCCCCCTCCATGAGCCTGACCCGGTCGCGGATCCCGGCGGGCTCCACGGCCAGCGCCTCTCGGGCGACGGCCAGCATCCCCGGGTCCTGTTCCAGGCCGGTCACCATGTGCCCGGCGCGGGCGAGGCGCAAAGCCTGGGTGCCCTGCCCCATGCCGACATCGAGAACGCGCAGCCGCTGCCCCACGGGGAAGCGCTGCGCGATCTGTTCGTCGACCTGTCGGCCCACGAGCTCCTGACGGACCGCGTTGCGCAGTCCGCCCAAGCCCTCCAGCCACAGGCGTGCCCCCTCGGCGAAACCTTCCCCCGACGCGCCGGGCGTCCCTCCGGTCAGGGTCGTTCCCCGCGCTTGACCTGCGGCTTCGGCAGGCGCAGCCGGCGCATCTGCAGAGTGCGCATCAAGCCGTAGGCGACGGCGCCGCGCCGCGGCTCGTCCGGGAAGCGCTCCTTGAGGGCCTTGCGCAGGCGGAACACCAGACCGATGGAGTCCAGGATGATCAGTGCGATCACACCGAGCCACAACAGCAGCGCGATGTTCTGGATCATGGGCTGGCGCACCATGCTGAGCACGAGGATGACGACGGCCAGCGGCAGGAACATCTCGGCCACCGAGAAGCGGGAGTCCACGAAGTCGCGGACGAACCGGCGTACGGGGCCCTTGTCGCGCGTGGGGAGGTAGCGCTCGTCGCCGTTGGCCAGCGCCTCGCGCTGCTTGGCCATCTCGGCGCGGCGGCGCTCACGGGCCCGCTTCGCGTCCTCCTTGCGGTTGCCGGTCGAGGCCACCACGGCCTTGCGCTGCGACTGGGCCACGGCGCGCTTCGGCGTAGGGCGGCCCTTCGGGGCCTGCGGGTCACGGGGCTGCGAGAGGTCGGCGCTCACCTTGTCGGCGGCGGCGGCCTTCTCTTCCTTGGAGGAGCGGCTACCAAACACAAAACCCAAGCGTACGTGGTCACGGGCACGGGCCCCACTCCTGTGGGGAACGATCCGGCAACGGCGGGCGTCCTTCCCTGTGTACGGTCCGAGCGGCGGGGCCCGCCCCGGTGGGTCGGGGACCCACCTACTCCTCACGCCTGACACGGCGGAGGCGTAGTCGTCCTGGAGGAGGAGCGCATCCGTCCTCGAACAGTGCGGTAATGGAGACAGGGCCCGTACTGTGGGTTCTGTCGGTCAGCTGGAGCACAGTCCGTCTAGAAGGGGGCGCGCGAAGCCCATGAGCGGTGTCATGAAGCGTATGGGGATGATCTTCCGCGCGAAGGCGAACAAGGCCCTTGATCGGGCCGAGGACCCGCGCGAGACCCTCGACTACTCGTACCAGAAGCAGCTGGAACTGCTGCAGAAGGTGCGCCGCGGCGTCGCCGATGTGGCGACGTCCCGCAAGCGCCTGGAACTGCAGCTGAACCAGCTCCAGGGGCAGTCCGCGAAGCTGGAGGACCAGGGCCGCAAGGCCCTCGCCCTGGGCCGCGAGGACCTGGCCCGTGAGGCCCTGTCCCGCCGCGCCTCGCTCCAGCAGCAGGTCAGCGACCTGGAGGTGCAGCACCAGACCCTCCAGGGCGAGGAGGAGAAGCTGACGCTGGCCGCGCAGCGGCTCCAGGCGAAGGTGGACGCCTTCCGCACGAAGAAGGAGACCATCAAGGCCACCTACACCGCGGCCCAGGCCCAGACCCGGATCGCGGAGTCCTTCTCCGGCATCTCCGAGGAGATGAGCGACGTCGGCCTGGCCATCCAGCGGGCCGAGGACAAGACCGCCCAGCTCCAGGCCCGTGCCGGGGCGATCGACGAACTGCTGGCCTCCGGAGCGCTCGACGACCGCAGCGGCCTCGGCTCCAAGGACGACATCCAGGCCGAGCTGGACCGCCTCTCGGGCGGCAGCGACGTGGAGCTGGAGCTCCAGCGGATGAAGGCGGAGCTGGCCGGCGGCCCGTCCGCGCAGCAGCAGGCCATCGAGGGCGGCGCCCAGGGCAGCGCCCAGCAGCCGCACACCCAGCACCGGTTCGACAAGCAGTAGGACGGGGCCGTCATGATCGTCCGCATCATGGGGGAAGGCCAGCTGGACGTGGCCGACAGTCACTTCGCCGAGCTCAACAGGCTGGACGACGAACTGCTCGCGGAGATGGAGGGCGGTGACGAGGAGGGCTTCCGGCGCACCCTGGGGGCGCTGCTCGAAGCCGTCCGGCGGCTGGGCACGCCGCTTGCGGACGACTCCCTGGAGCCGTCCGAGCTGATCCTCCCGGCCTCCGACGCGAGCCTCGGCGAGGTCCGGGAGATGCTCAGCGACGACGGCCTGATCCCGGGCTGACCGTCACGGACCGGACGCACCGGCGCGGCGACGGGCCCTCCACCGGCCGGGGGAGGGCCCGTCGCCGTACGTCCGGTCCGGCGCCGTCCGCTCTCAGTCCGGCGGAGCCGGCGGCTTCTCCAGGGACACCGGCCGCGGGTCCGGGGCGCCGCCGATGAATTCCTCGAACCTGCGCCGCCGTGCGGTCCAGCGCCGGTCGTGGTGGAAGGCCCGCAGCCCCGCCCTGGCCCGGGCGCGCGGACGGTTGGCGTAGAACCGCTTCGCGTACGGGGAGCCGGGCCGGGCCAGACGGACCGCGCCGACCAGCGCCACGAAGGGGACGATGACGCCGAACAGCGCGGTGCGCGCCTTGCCCTTCCACAGGGCGACCAGGGCGAGGCAGAAATTGCCGGCCGCGTTCATGACGACCAGCCCGCGGCTCTGGCGTTCCTCGGGGGTCAGGTCGTTCACCCCGAAGGGCACGAACCCGCCCAGGATCAGGGCCACCACCGCGGCCGTCACGACCACGATCTCCACGCTCTTGCGGCCCTGCTCGCTCCAGTAGACGTCGTCGAGGTGCAGGATCAGCGCGAACTCGTCCAGGACCAGCCCGGCCCCGAGCCCGAAGACCACGGCCGAGAGCGCCGCCCCGATGCCGTTGCTTCCGCTGCCGATGGCGCCGAACCCCCCGATGATCACGAGGATCACGCCCGGCACGACGTGGTGGATGTGCAGGCCCCCGGGGGTGACGTTCTTGAAGGGGCCGCGGCCGGCCCGGATCATGCGGGTGATCACGCGGGTGACCAGGAACGACATCACGAAGGAGACCAGGGCGAGCAGCATGGGCAGCTTTCCTGGCTCGACGATGTTCCGATACCACCAGTGACCCATCCCACTTCTCCCTATGTGAAACGTATGGGGTAATTTACCGCCCGCCCCGAGCGGGTAGCGTTCGCGCCGATGACAGATTCGTACGACGGCCCGCCCCTGACGCCGCCCGCGGAGCGCGCCTCGTTCCGCGACGGCGTCCGCTTCGCGTTCGGCACCCTCACCGTGCTGCCCGCCCGCATCACCCGCTGGGACCGCCCCGCGGCCCGCACCGGAATGGCCTGCGCCCCGCTCGCCGGACTGGTCGTCGGCGCGCTCGCGGCCGTCCCCGGAGCACTCCTGCTGCTGCTCGGCGCCCAACCACTGCTCGCGGCGGCCGTGACGGTCGCCGTACCGGCCGCGCTGACCAGGGGACTGCACCTGGACGGGCTGGCCGACACGGCGGACGGCCTGGGCAGCGCCAAACCGGCCGACGAGGCACTGCGCATCATGAAGAAGTCCGACATCGGGCCCTTCGGTGTGATCGCCCTGGTCGTCGTCCTGCTCGTACAGACGGCCGCCCTGTCCGAGCTGTACGCCGACAGCTGGGTCCGTGGCGCCCTCGCCGTCGTGGTCGCCGCCGTCACGGCCCGCCTCGCCATGACCCTGGCCTCCCGGGAAGGCGTTCCGCCGGCCCGGCCCGAGGGGCTCGGCGCCGCGGTCGCCGGGGCCGTCCCGCGCCCGGTGGCCGCCGCCCTCGTGGCCCTCGTCACCGTCGCCGCCGCGGCGGCCGCCCTCCCGGTCGGCCCGCCCGCCGCGGCCCGGGCGGCGGCGGCGGTGCTCGTCGCCCTGCTCGCCGCGGAACTCCTCCTCCGCCGCTGTGTGCGCCGCTTCGACGGGGTCACCGGCGACGTGTTCGGAGCACTGGCCGAGGTGGCGGCGACCACCGCGCTCCTCGTCCTCGCCCTCGGCTGAGAGCGTCCGGTCCGACGGGACCCCGGACGGACCGCGACGGCCCCGCGTACGCTCACCCCGTGCACCACACTCCTACGGACCCGCCCCCCGCCGCACCGATCAGGGTGCTGCTCGCCGACGACCAGGCCCTGCTGCGCAGCGCGTTCAAGGTGCTCGTCGACTCCGAGCCCGACATGGAGGTCGTCGGGGAGGCCTCGGACGGGGCGCAGGCCTTCGCGCTCGCCCGCCGGGAGCGCCCCGACGTCGTCCTGATGGACATCCGGATGCCCGGTACCGACGGGCTCGCCGCCACCCGCATGATCAGCGCCGACCCGGATCTCGCGGCCGTGCGCGTGGTGATGCTGACGACCTTCGAGGTGGACGAGTACGTGGTCTCCGCGCTGCGGGCGGGCGCCTCCGGCTTCCTCGGCAAGGGCGCCGAACCCGAGGAGCTGCTCAACGCCATCCGCGTCGCCGCCGCCGGTGAGGCGCTGCTCTCCCCGGCCGCCACCAAGGGTCTCATCGCCACCTTCCTCGCCCAGGGCGGCGGCGCCGACCCGGCCGCCTCCGGCGCCTCGGCCGGGGCCCATGCGGAGCGGCTGGCCGCGCTGACCGTCCGGGAGCGCGAGGTCCTCGTCCACGTCGCCGCGGGCCTGTCCAACGACGGCATCGCCGAACGGCTGGAGGTCAGCCCCCTCACCGTCAAGACGCACGTGAACCGGGCCATGGCCAAGCTCGGCGCCCGCGACCGGGCCCAGTTGGTCGTCATCGCCTACGAATCGGGACTCGTCCGGCCCCGAGTGGAGTAGCGCCGCCTACTACGGACGCGGTATGCCGCACATAAGGACGGGACCTGCGAGCGACGAAACGTCCCCGCCGCATGGGACAGGGTGGGAGCGCCCTCGCGTTCGTCACTGCAGAGAGATCCCACACACATGTCCTGGCTGTCCCGCTTCAGCCTTACCCAAAGGGCGTTGGTCGGCCTCGTGTCGATCGTCGCGCTCCTCTTCGGCGCCATAGCCATCCCGCAGCTCAAGCAGCAGCTGCTGCCCTCCATCGAACTCCCGATGGTGTCCGTGCTCGCGCCGTACCAGGGCGCCTCACCCGACGTGGTCGAGAAGCAGGTCGTCGAACCGATCGAGGCCACGCTCAAGGGCGTCGACGGCATCACCGGCATCACCTCCACCGCCAGCGAGGGCAACGCCCTCATCATGGCCACCTTCGACTACGGCGACAGCGGCACCAAGCAGCTCGTCGCCGACGTCCAGCAGGCCGTCAACCGGGCCCGCGTCCGGCTGCCCGCCGATGTGGACCCGCAGGTGGTGGCCGGTTCCACCGACGACATCCCGACGGTGGTCCTCGCCGCCACGTCCGACAAGGACCAGCAGGCCCTCGCCGACCAGCTGGAGAAGTCCGTGGTCCCGGTCCTGTCGGACATCGACGGCGTCGGCCAGGTCAGCGTCGACGGGGTCCAGGACATCCAGGTCACCGTGACCCCCGACGACGCCCGGCTCGCCGCGGCCGGCCTCGACGGCGCGGCCCTCGCCCAGGGTCTCCGGGCGGGCGGCGCGGCCGTCCCCGCCGGCTCCTTCGACGAGGCGGGCCAGAGCCGCACCGTCCGCGTGGGCAACGGCTTCACCTCCCTCGCCCAGGTCGAGGACCTGCGCCTGAGCCCCGGTCAGGGCAGGCCGGCGGTCCGCCTCGGCGACGTCGCCGTCGTCAGGCAGGAGCCGGCCAAGGCCGTATCCATCACCCGCACCAACGGCCGGCCCAGCCTCGCCCTCGTCCTCACCATGGACAAGGACGGCAGCGCCGTCGCCATCTCCGACGCGGTCAAGGACAAGCTGCCCGAGCTGCGCTCCACGCTCGGCTCCGGAGCCGAGCTGACCGTCGTCAGCGACCAGGGGCCGGCCGTCGCCAAGTCCATCTCCAGCCTCACCACGGAGGGCATGCTCGGCCTGCTCTTCGCGGTGATCGTGATCCTGGTCTTCCTGGCGTCGGTGCGTTCGACGCTGGTCACCGCGGTGTCCATCCCGCTGTCCGTGGTCCTCGCCCTCATCGTGCTGTGGACGCGCGACCTGTCGCTCAACATGCTCACCCTGGGCGCGCTGACCATCGCCATCGGCCGGGTCGTCGACGACTCGATCGTGGTACTGGAGAACATCAAGCGCCACCTCGGCTACGGCGAGGAGCGCGAGGCCGCGATCACCACCGCAGTCAGGGAGGTCGCCGGGGCGGTCACCTCCTCCACCCTCACCACCGTCGCCGTCTTCCTGCCCATCGGCCTCGTCGGCGGCATGATCGGCGAGCTCTTCGGCTCCTTCTCGCTCACCGTCACCGCGGCCCTGCTGGCCTCGCTGCTGGTCTCGCTGACGGTCGTTCCGGTGCTCTCGTACTGGTTCCTCAGCGCGCCGAAGGGCGTCACGCCCGGGGACGCCGAGAGCGCCGCCGAGGCCCGTCGCGAAGCCGAGGAGAAGGAGGCACGCAGCCGCCTCCAGCGCTTCTACGTCCGCGTCCTGGGCTTCGCCACCCGGCGCCGCCTGACCAGCGTGGCCATCGCGGTGGTCGTCCTCGTCGGCACCCTCGGCATGACCCCCCTGCTGAAGACCAACTTCTTCGACCAGGGCGAGCAGGACCTCCTGACGGTCAAGCAGGAGCTCGCCCCGGGCACCTCGCTGGCCGCCTCCGACGAGGCGAGCCGCAAGGTCGAGAAGGTGCTGGCCTCCGTTGACGGAGTCAAGAGCTACCAGGTCACCGTCGGCTCCTCCGGCTTCCTCGCGGCCTTCGGTGGCGGTACCGGCTCCAACCAGGCCTCCTACCAGGTCACCCTGAAGGACGCCGGCGACGCCGAGGCCGTGAAGCGGCGGATCGAGGAGCGGCTCGCCGCCCTCGACGGCATCGGCGAGACCCGCATCGCGGCCGGCGACGCCTTCGGCAGCCAGAACCTCAGCGTGGTCGTCAAGGCGGGCGACGGCGAGGTCCTGGCCCGGGCCGCCGAGCAGGTCCGGGCCGCGGTGGCGAAGCTGGACAACGTCACCGACGTGCAGAGCGACCTGTCCCAGTCCGTGCCCCGGATCTCGGTGACCGCCACTCCCAAGGCGGCGGAGGCGGGCCTGGACCAGGCCGCGCTGGGCGCACTCGTCGCCCAGGCCGTCCGCGGCAACCCGGCGGGCAGGGCCGTACTGGACGGCACCGAGCGGGACATCGTCATCACGTCCGCGCAGCCGGCCACCACCCTGGCCGAACTGCGGGCGCTCCCCGTCGGCCCGGTCAGGCTCGGTGACGTCGCCGAGGTCGCGGAGGTTCCCGGTCCGGTCGCGATGACCCGGATCGACGGCGCCCGCGCCGCCACCATCACCGCGCGCCCGCAGGGCGACAACACGGGCGCGGTCAGCGCGGAGCTCCAGACGAAGCTCAAGGCCCTGGACCTGCCCGACGGCGCCACGGCCTCCATCGGGGGAGTCTCCGAGGACCAGGACGAGGCGTTCGGCTCGCTCGGCCTCGCCATGCTCGCGGCCATCGCGATCGTGTTCATGCTGCTGGTGGCGACCTTCCGGTCGCTCGTCCAGCCGCTGATCCTGCTGGTGTCCATCCCGTTCGCGGCGACCGGCTCGCTCGGCCTGCTCATCGTCACCGGCACCCCGATGGGCGTCCCGGCGATGATCGGCATGCTGATGCTCATCGGCATCGTCGTCACCAACGCGATCGTCCTGATCGACCTGGTCAACCAGTACCGCACCCAGGGCCTGGGCGTCGTCGAGGCGGTCGTCGAGGGCGGCCGGCACCGGCTGCGCCCGATCCTCATGACGGCCCTGGCGACGATCTTCGCACTGCTCCCGATGGCGCTCGGCGTCACCGGTGAGGGCGGCTTCATCTCGCAGCCGCTGGCGGTCGTGGTGATCGGCGGCCTGGTCAGCTCGACCCTGCTGACGCTGCTCCTGGTGCCGACCCTCTACACGATGGTCGAGCTCCGCAAGGAACGCCGCCGAGCGAAGAAGGCGGCCCGCCCGGCGGCGGCGCCGCAGGACCGGCCGGAGGAGACCCCGGCCCCGGTCTGACCGGGGCTGGGCGCAGAGGCCCCGGGCACCGCTGCGAGTGGTGCCCGGGGCATCACGCGTACCAGTGGTAGCAGCCGCCCTCCTGGCGCCCCGGGACGTCCGTGCGCCACTCGTACCATCCGTCGCCTTTCATCAGGTTGCTGATGTCCTCCGAGCGGATGACGAGGCAGAAGGGGAGTCTGATGGGCCGGCCCGTACTGGCGCGTTCGACGGTCAGCGTTCCCTCGAAACGGTCGGGTTTGAGCGTCCAGCCGTGGGTGGTGAACTGCATGACGGGCTGTTTGGGGTCGGACTGCGTGACGACGAACGGTGTGGGGTCCGATGCGAACTCGTACCAGACGCTTGTCTTGTCGACAACCCTGGCGGAGGCACTGCCGCCGCGCTGCACCCACCACTGCACGTTCTGTTCCCAGAAGAACTTCGGCTCGCTTCGCGTGGTCTTCGGTCGCAGGCGGATCTGGACGTCAGTGACTATCTCCACGTCCTCCGTGTCGAACCGGGTGAACACGGTCGGCTGGAGGAAGAGGGAGGTCGCGTCCCCGGACCGGATCATCTTCAGGGACATCGGAAGGGTGACTACGGTCTGCGGGCTCTCTCGTGCCTCCACGAAGTTGTAGACCGAGAACGCCAGGGCTGTCAGCGAAGCGATGCTCGCGACCCAGGTGTGTCCCGTGCGGAAGCGATGCCGTGTGCGATCGGCCATGGTTCCCAGCCTGAGCCCGGCCGCCGCCCGGTGCCCCTCGGCCTGGGCCGCCCGGAGGAGCACGAGAAGGGGCGCCCGGCAGATGCCGGGCGCCCCTTCTCGATGTTCGGCTACCTCTACGGGAGGGCGAGCATGCGCTCCAGCGCGAGCTTCGCGAAGCTCTCCGTCTCCTTGTCGACCTGGATCTGGTTGACGAGGGTGCCCTCGGCCAGCGACTCCAGGGTCCACACCAGGTGCGGGAGGTCGATGCGGTTCATCGTCGAACAGAAGCAGACCGTCTTGTCGAGGAAGACGACTTCCTTGTCCTCGGCAGCGAAACGATTCGCCAGACGGCGGACCAGGTTCAGCTCGGTACCGATGGCCCACTTGGAGCCGGCCGGGGCCGCCTCCAAGGCCTTGATGATGTACTCCGTCGAGCCGACGTAGTCCGCGGCCGCCACGACCTCGTGCTTGCACTCGGGGTGGACCAGGACGTTCACGCCGGGGATGCGGGCGCGCACGTCGTTGACCGAGTCGACCGAGAACCGGCCGTGGACCGAGCAGTGCCCGCGCCAGAGGATCATCCTGGCGTCGCGCAGCTGCTGGGCGGTCAGGCCGCCGTTGGGCTTGTGCGGGTTGTAGACCACGCAGTCGTCCAGGGACATGCCCATGTCGCGGACGGCCGTGTTGCGGCCCAGGTGCTGGTCCGGGAGGAAGAGCACCTTCTCGCCCTGCTCGAACGCCCACTCCAGGGCCTTCTTCGCGTTGGACGAGGTGCAGATCGTGCCGCCGTGCTTGCCGGTGAAGGCCTTGATGTCGGCGGAGGAGTTCATGTACGAGACGGGGACCGTCACACCGGCGATACCGGCATCAGTCAGCGCGTCCCAGCACTCCGCGACCTGTTCGGCGGTGGCCATGTCGGCCATCGAGCAGCCGGCGGCCAGGTCCGGCAGGACCACCTTCTGGTCGTCCGAGGTCAGGATGTCCGCGGACTCGGCCATGAAGTGGACGCCGCAGAAGACGATGTACTCGGCCTCCGGCTTGGCGGCCGCGTCCCTGGCCAGCTTGAAGGAGTCGCCGGTGACGTCGGCGAACTCGATGACCTCGTCACGCTGGTAGTGGTGGCCGAGGATGAAGACCTTGTCCCCGAGCTTCTCCTTGGCCGCGCGGGCGCGCTCCACGAGGTCCGGGTCGGACGGCGAGGGCAGGTCGCCGGGGCACTCCACCCCGCGCTCGCTCTTGGGGTCGGCCTCACGGCCGAGCAGCAGCAGGGCAAGGGGCGTCGGCTGGACGTCCAACGGCTGGGCGGTGGTCACGACACGCACCCTTTCTGTTCTGCGACGAGGGATTTAAGGATCATCGCTTCGACTTCTCGTCTACTTGACGCTATCTATCATAACCGCTTCACGTCAGTTTGACGATGCCGATAGTGTCAATGTGACGCATCAGCCCCCGATTCGCCGGGCCCGCGTCCGCGCGGGGTGTGCGAGCATGAATATCTGAAACAAGCGTCGGGTCCCGGAATGAATCCGCGGTCCCGCTCGTTGCCACCGACGGCAAGAGTCCGACGTTTCCCCGCGCCTCCGCGGGGAGCCGCCCACTTCGGGAGTGAATGCAGATGTCCGTACAGGACGACAAGACCACTGTGAGCGACGGCATCCTCCTGTCCGACGCCGCCGCCGAGAAGGTCAGGACCCTGCTGGAGCAGGAAGGCCGCGATGACCTGGCGCTCCGCGTCGCCGTCCAGCCCGGCGGCTGCTCCGGCCTGCGCTACCAGCTCTTCTTCGACGAGCGCTCCCTCGACGGCGACGTCGTGAAGGACTTCGACGGTGTGAAGGTCGTCACGGACCGCATGAGCGCCCCGTACCTGGGCGGCGCCTCCATCGACTTCGTCGACACCATCGAGAAGCAGGGCTTCACGATCGACAACCCGAACGCCACGGGCTCCTGCGCCTGCGGCGACTCCTTCAGCTGAGCCTGCGGCACACCTACGACGAGGGCCCGCCCCGGTCGCATCCGACCGGGGCGGGCCCTCGCGCATGCCCAGGGGCGCTACTGCCGGGGGAGCACCTTGCCCGTCGCCGCGTCCAGCACCTTCCGGTCGCCCAGCGGCTCCTTCAGGGTCACCGACAGGGACATCTCCTCCGCCAGCATGATGCAGGCCTGACCCGGCTTGTTCGGCGTGTCAGTGATCTTCACCATGACCGACCCGGCCTGCTCCCGCGCCTCCACGGCGTACGTGCTGCACACGCTGCCCCAGAAGTTCACCGTCAGCTTCCGGTCGGCCTCCCGGTACGAGAAGCCGGGCACGGTACGAGCGCCCGGCCCCGGCGTGTTCTCCTGCGCGGACGCCGGCTCGGCCACCGTGTGACCCGGCGCCCCGCCCCGCCCCGCCACCTCGAACAGCCAGGCCGGAACCAGCCCGCGCGCTCCGTCGACCGTCCCCGGAGCCAGCCCGAGCACCGCGCCCGTCACCGTCTCGGTCCGCGGCGGCTTCATCGGCCGGGGCTCCGGATTGCAGGGCACCGGCTCCGAGGCGCCCACCGGGGTGTCCGCCGCCAGCGGGACCGCACTCGCGCAGCCGCTGGGCTCCGGCGTGCCGCCGGAGCCGTTCGACCGCGCGTTCAGCCGGGCCAGCGCCTCCGCGGCCCCGACCACCTGCTGGTCGGCGGCCCGGACCGGCGCCGTCAGCTCGCCGCTGCCGCCCACCACCGTGCCGTCCGCGCCCACGCTCACCTGGGTGGACCAGCCCTGCGTGGGCAGGCCGCCGACCACCGGATCGGCCGTCACCACCCGGATCGCGCCCTGGGTGAGCCGGGCGTCCAGCCGGGCCCCGTCCTGCCCCACGGCCTTCAGCACCGGAGCCGCGGCGGCCTTGGCGGCCTCCTCGGACACCGGTCGGCCGCTCGCGTCGGCACCGGCGTCCCGGGGGAGCGCGGCGGGGCCGCAGGTGTCCTTGCCGCGCACGCAGTCGTCCCCGGCGCCGTTGCCCGCGGCGTCGCCGCCCGCCTGGAAGCGGTTGAAATTCCAGGTGCCCGGTGCCGTACGGGCCACCGTCAACCGGGGCCCGGAGCCGTCGGCGGCCTCACCGGCCAGCCAGACGTCCCCCTCCAGCCGCGGGGCGCCCGTGAGGCCCAGGGCCGCCGCGAGCCGGGCCACATCGGCCTGCGCGACCTCCCCCGACACGCGGTAGGCGGGCGCCGCCGGCGGGGCCTCGGGCAGCTTCACATCGGCCCGGTAGACCACACCCCCGCCCGAAGGATCCGGCTCCCCGGGCGCGATGCCCGGACCCGAGGGGTCACCCGCGTCACGGGGTGCGGATGCCGCGCTGTCACCCGTCCGGCGGGCCGTTCCGTCCCCCTGGGCCGCGGACGCCCAGTAGGCGGTACCACCGCCCGCGAGCAGGACGGCGGCCGTGATCGAGCCGACGACCCAGGCGGGCCGCCGTCGTGTGCCGCTTGACGTGCCGGGTTCTTCGCTGGTCACCGCATCGCTCCTTCACTGGTCCCGCAGTGTCTGATGCGGGTGTGACGGAACGGGGGCGCAACCGGTTCCCTCCGGCTTCCGGGCGCCCTCCTACTGGTCCCCGTAGGCGGCGGTGGAGGCGATCAGCCGGGCCGAGGCGGCCGGAACCCTGACCCCGTGGATCTGCGAGGGAGCCACCCGGACCTGCCGGGGGCCCTCCTCGACGCCCCAGTGCGGGGCCATCCGGGCGCAGTCCCCCAGCAGGCGGGCGAAGCCGGGCCGTCCCGGGCCTTCCGCTCCGCGCCGGTCGGCGGTGTACTCGGAGCAGCCGTAACCGTCGGTATAGGTCATGAGGGCACCGTAGGCACCGGAGCTCTCGCGAAGAAAGACCTACTAAGGGGTAGTTTCTGGGGTTCGTCCGGGGGTTCGGCCGGGGGGCACTTACCGGGTAGTTTTGACTGTCCCTCGCCGTCCTCAGCAGGAGCGTCCACGCCGTGCGCATCGCAGTCACCGGCTCCATCGCCACCGACCACCTCATGACCTTCCCCGGCCGTTTCGCCGACCAGTTCGTCGCGGACCAGCTGCACACGGTCTCCCTCTCCTTCCTCGTCGACAACCTCGACGTCCGGCGGGGCGGTGTGGGCCCGAACATCTGCTTCGGCATGGGGCAGCTCGGCAGCCGCCCGATCCTGGTCGGAGCCGCCGGCTCCGACTTCGACGAGTACCGGGCCTGGCTCGACCGGCACGGCGTCGACACCCAGTCCGTCCGCATCTCCGAGGTGCTGCACACCGCGCGCTTCGTGTGCACCACGGACTCCGACCACAACCAGATCGGCTCCTTCTACACGGGCGCGATGAGCGAGGCCCGCCTGATCGAGCTGAAGTCCGTGGCCGACCGCGTGGGCGGCCTCGACCTCGTCCTCATCGGCGCGGACGACCCCGAGGCGATGCTGCGCCACACGGAGGAGTGCCGGACGCGGGGGATCCCCTTCGCCGCCGACTTCTCGCAGCAGATCGCCCGCATGGACGGCGACAACATCCGCACCCTGATGGAGGGCGCGACCTACCTCTTCTCCAACGAGTACGAGAAGGGCCTCATCGAGTCGAAGTCCGGCTGGACGGACGAGGAGATCCTCTCCAAGGTCGGCACCCGCGTGACCACGCTGGGCTCCAACGGCGTCAGGATCGAGCGGTCCGGCGAGGCCCCGATCGTCGTCGGCTGCCCCGAGGAGAACGCGAAGGTCGACCCGACCGGTGTCGGCGACGCCTTCCGCGCCGGGTTCCTGACGGGCCTGGGCTGGGGCGTCGGCCTGGAGCGCGCGGCGCAGCTCGGCTGCATGCTCGCGACCCTCGTCATCGAGACGCTGGGCACCCAGGAGTACACGCTCGCCCGTGCCCACTTCATGGAGCGCTTCACCAAGGCCTACGGCGAAGAGGCCGCGGCCGAGGTCCGCGCCCACCTGGCCTAGGCTCCGCCCGGCGGATCGCGGCCGGGGCCGGAGGCGGCGGGGTCGGATCCGGCCCCGCCGCGGCTGTGCCCCGCCGCGGCTACGCCCCGCGGCGGACCGTGTACGCGGAGCCGGCGGCACGGGGGCTCTCGCCCAGGTACGCGTGCCCGCGCATCGCGCACCACGCCGGGATGTCCAGCCGCGCCACCTCGTCGTCCGACAGGACGGTCACCGTGCCGCCCACCGGGACCCGGCCGATGGCCCGGGCCAGCTCGATCACCGGCTGCGGGCAGCGCAGCCCGAGCGCGTCCAGTTCGAGGGACTCCGCCTCCGGCACCACCGCGGGCGCCTCCGAGACCCCGAGCCGCTCCCGTACGCCCGCCACCGCACCCGGCAGCACCTCCAGGAAGGCGTTGACCTCGGCCGCCGGGGTCCCCGCCGGCAGGGACACCCGTACGTTCCCCTCCGACAGCACGCCCATCGCCCGCAGTACGTGACTGGGGGTCAGCGTGGAGCTCGTGCAGGAGGAGCCCGAGGAGACCGAGAAGCCCGCCCGGTCCAGCTCGTGCAGCAGCGCCTCCCCGTCGACGTACAGGCAGGAGAAGGTGACCAGGTGCGGCAGCCGCCGGTCCGCGTGGCCGACCACCTCCACGTCCGGGACGAGCCGCACCACCCGCCGCCGGATCCGATCCACCAGGATCCGCAGCCGGGCCGCCTCCGCGTCCGCCTCCGCTCGTACCGCCCGCAGGGAGGCCGCCGCCGCCACGATCGCGGGAAGGTTCACGAAGCCGGGGGAGCGCCCCGACTCCCTTTCGTCCGCGGGGCCTTGGGGTGCGAAGCGCACCCCCTTGCGGACCGCCAGCAGGCCCACCCCGGGCGGGCCGCCCCACTTGTGCGCACTCGCCGCCAGGACGGACCAGGCGCCCTCCACGGGCCCCCAGGCCAGCGACTGCGCCGCGTCCACCAGCAGCGGCACCCCCGCCGCCCCGCAGACCTCCGCCACCTCGGCCACCGGCTGGACCGTGCCCACCTCGTGGTTGGCGGACTGGAGGCAGGCGAGCGCCGTCGCCGGTGCCAGCGCCTGCGCGTACCCGGCGGGGGACACCGCGCCCCAGCGGTCCACGGGGACTTCGGTGACGTGCCCGCCGCGCGCCTCGTGCGCCGCCGCCGCATGCAGTACAGAACTGTGTTCGACCGCCGATACGACCAGACGGCCGCCGACGCGTCGGCGGCCGGCGAGGGCGCCGGCGATGCCCGAGTGAACCGCGTGCGTCCCCGAAGGAGTGAACACGAGCTCGTCGGCGCGGCATCCCACCGCCTCCGCGGCGGCCTCCCGCGCCGCGTCCAGCAGCAACCGCGCGCGCCTGCCCTCCCGGTACAGCCGGGCCGGATCGGCCCAGCCCTCGTCCAGGGAGGCCTGCAGCGCCTGCCGGGCCACGGGGTGCAGGGGAGCGGCGGACGCGCTGTCGAAGTACGGCATCCCGCCACGCTAGCGCCGGCCCCGGAGCGTTCGAGGTCAGGGGGCGTCAGATGGGCCCCGGAGCCCGTCGTTCAGGGGCGTGTCCGCCGTCCCCCGTACGGCGGATCCATCCCTTCGGGGGCAGTAGCGGCGCGTTGGGCACCCTCCCCGCGCGACCCCAAATAGCGTCCAGTAGGGTTTGGTCCGCATAAACATCCAAACCCCTGCCTGCGTCAGGGCCGGCGACCGACCCGAACACGGCCGCGGCCGGCCGCGCGGGCCGAGACTCTCGGGAAGGCGCTACGTGAGTCCCTACGGCTCCGACCGCTCGCCGCGGCGCCCGATGCGGCGGAAGCTGCTGCAGGCGCTGACTGCGGGCGTGGTCCTGGCGACCGCCACTGGTTGCTCGTATACATGGAAAGACTTCCCCCGCCTCGGAATGCCGACTCCGGTAACCGAGGAGGCGCCGCGCATCCTCTCCCTGTGGCAGGGATCCTGGGCGGCCGCGCTCGTCACGGGCATCCTGGTGTGGGGCCTGATCATCTGGAGCGTCATCTTCCACCGGCGCAGCCGGACGAAGGTGGAGGTCCCCCCGCAGACCCGGTACAACATGCCCATCGAGGCGCTGTACACGGTCGTCCCGCTCATCATCGTCTCGGTGCTCTTCTACTTCACCGCGCGTGACGAGTCCAAGCTTCTCGCCCTCACCCCGAAGCCGGCGCACACGATCAACGTGATCGGCTTCCAGTGGAGCTGGGGCTTCAACTACATCGAGAACGTCGACGGCGACGCGGCTACCCCGAAGGCGGGTGCGGTTCCCAAGGAGCTCGCCTCCATTCCGGACCGCTTCACCAAGGACTTCCCGGCGGGCGCCGAGGGCGTCTACGAGAAGGGCGTCCCGAGCGACCGCAACCCGCAGACGGGCAACCCGGGTCCGACCCTGGTCCTCCCCAAGGGTGAGAAGGTCCGCTTCATCCTGTCGTCCAACGACGTCATCCACTCCTTCTGGGTGGTCCCCTTCCTGTTCAAGCAGGACGTCATCCCGGGCCACACCAACGTCTTCGAGGTCGTCCCGAGCCAAGAGGGCACCTTCATGGGCAAGTGCGCCGAGCTCTGCGGCGTCGACCACTCCCGGATGCTCTTCAACGTCAAGGTGGTCTCGCCCGAGAAGTACCAGGAGTACCTGAAGGACCTGGCGGAGAAGGGTCAGACCGGCTTCCTCCCCGCCGGCATCCAGCAGACCGACCCGGCCCGGAATGCGGAAGTGAACAAACTGTGAGCATCCTCAACGAATCCCAGGGTGCCGCCGCAGCTGACTCGTACGAGAACGAGCTGCCGGTGCGGCGCAAGCAGCCGGGCAACGTGGTCGTGAAGTGGCTCACCACCACCGACCACAAGACCATCGGCACGATGTACCTGGTCACCTCGTTCGTGTTCTTCATCATCGGCGGTCTCCTGGCGCTCTTCATGCGCGCCGAGCTGGCCCGTCCGGGTACGCAGATCATGTCGAACGAGCAGTTCAACCAGGCGTTCACCATGCATGGCACGATCATGCTGCTGATGTTCGCCACCCCGCTGTTCGCGGGCTTCGCCAACTGGATCATGCCGCTGCAGATCGGCGCGCCCGACGTGGCGTTCCCGCGGCTGAACATGTTCGCGTACTGGCTGTACCTCTTCGGCTCGACCATCGCGGTGGCCGGCTTCGTGACGCCGAACGGCGCCGCCGACTTCGGCTGGTTCGCCTACTCCCCGCTGTCGGACGCGGTCCGGTCGCCGGGCATCGGCGCCGACATGTGGATCATGGGTCTGGCCTTCTCCGGCTTCGGTACGATCCTCGGCTCGGTCAACTTCATCACCACGATCATCTGCATGCGCGCTCCGGGCATGACGATGTTCCGCATGCCGATCTTCACCTGGAACGTGCTGCTGACCGGTGTCCTGGTCCTGCTCGCCTTCCCGGTCCTGGCCGCCGCGCTCTTCGCGCTGGAGTCCGACCGCAAGTTCGGCTCGCACGTGTTCGACAGCGCCAACGGTGGCGCACTGCTCTGGCAACACCTTTTCTGGTTCTTCGGACATCCAGAGGTGTACATCATCGCGCTGCCGTTCTTCGGCATCGTCTCGGAGATCATTCCGGTCTTCTCGCGCAAGCCGATGTTCGGTTACATCGGCCTGATCGCCGCGACGATCGCGATCGCCGGCCTCTCGGTGACCGTGTGGGCGCACCACATGTACGTCACCGGCGGTGTGCTGCTGCCGTTCTTCTCCTTCATGACCTTCCTGATCGCGGTACCGACCGGTGTGAAGTTCTTCAACTGGATCGGCACCATGTGGAAGGGCTCACTGTCCTTCGAGACCCCGATGCTCTGGACGATCGGCTTCCTGGTCACCTTCACCTTCGGTGGTCTGACCGGCGTCATCCTGGCCTCGCCGCCGATGGACTTCCACGTCTCCGACTCGTACTTCGTCGTCGCCCACTTCCACTACGTCGTCTTCGGCACCGTGGTGTTCGCGATGTTCGCCGGCTTCCACTTCTGGTGGCCGAAGTTCACCGGCAAGATGCTGGACGAGCGCCTCGGCAAGATCACCTTCTGGACGCTGTTCATCGGCTTCCACGGCACCTTCCTGGTCCAGCACTGGCTGGGTGCGGAGGGCATGCCGCGCCGCTACGCCGACTACCTGGCGGCCGACGGCTTCACCACGCTGAACACGATCTCCACGATCAGCTCCTTCGTGCTCGGCCTGTCGATGCTGCCGTTCATCTACAACGTGTGGAAGACGGCCAAGTACGGCAAGAAGATCGAGGTCGACGACCCGTGGGGCTACGGCCGTTCGCTTGAGTGGGCGACCTCCTGCCCGCCGCCGCGGCACAACTTCCTCACGCTGCCGCGCATCCGTAGCGAGTCGCCCGCCTTCGACCTCCACCACCCGGAGATCGCGGCGCTCGACCACCTTGAGGACCACGGCGCCAAGGCGGCCGTCACCGGTGGCAAGGAGGCCGGCAAGTGAAGATCCAGGGCAAGATGTTCCTCTGGCTCTCCTTCTTCATCCTGATCATGGCCGTCGTGTACGGCGTGTGGTCGAAGGAGCCCGTCGGTACCACTGCGCTCTTCCTGGCCTTCGGCCTGAGCGTCATGATCGGCTACTACCTGGCCTTCACGGCCAAGCGCGTCGACGAGATGGCCCAGGACAACCTGGAGGCCGACGTCGCCGACGAGGCCGGCGAGCTGGGGTTCTTCTCCCCGCACAGCTGGCAGCCGCTCTCGCTCGGCATCGGTGGCGCGCTCGCCTTCCTGGGCGTCGTCTTCGGCTGGTGGCTCATGTACTTCTCGGCCCCGATCATCCTGATCGGCCTGTGGGGCTGGGTGTACGAGTACTACCGCGGTGAGAACGCCAACCAGTAGGCGCGAGAAGCAGCATGCGCGCGGCCCGGCCGCGCACCACGTGGGGCCCGGACACCTCTTCGGAGGAGTCCGGGCCCCTCGTTTGCAGTCACCCCGCGCGCCGTAATTGTCATATCTTCATAGCGTTGGGTCCATGAAGCACTCACCGCGTCTTTGGACGGTACTCAGCTGCTCCCTGCTGGTCGCGTCCCTCGGGGCCGGCGCCACCGCATGCGGGTCCGGCGACAACCCGCTGTCAGCCCGCCCGGTCGACGCGGGCGAGCAGGTCGCCTTCAACCAGACGGCGGGCAGCCGGCCCGTCGACCCCAACCGGCCCCTCGAAATCACCGCCAAGGCCAAGGGCAGCCGGATCACCGACGTCACGGTCGTGGACACCCACGGCCGCCGCCTGGCGGGCGAACTCAGCGCCACGGGGGACCGGTGGCACAGCACCGTCCCCATGGCCGCAGGTGTGCGCTACACCGTCACCGTGAGCACGGAGGACGAGAGGGGTACCCCGGGCCAGCGCACGATGGCCTTCGACACCACCCCGTCCAAGGGAGTCCTCAAGGTCGAGTTCGGCCCGGAGGAGGGCAAGTACGGCGTCGGCCAGCCCCTCACCGCCGAACTCAACGAGCCCGTCAAGGACAAGGCGGCCCGCGCCGTCGTTGAACGCGGCCTGGTCGTCGATGCCCCTCCCGGGGTCGAGGGCGCCTGGCACTGGGTCGACGACAAGCACCTGCACTACCGCCCGAAGGACTACTGGCCCGCCAACACCGCCGTCTCCGTACGGAGCAACCTGGAGGGCATCAGGATCACCGACGAGCTCCACGGGGCCGCCGCCAAGCCGCTGAAGCTGGAGATCGGCGACCGGGTCGAGGTCACCACCGACGCCGCCGCCCACTGGCTGACGTTCAAGCGCAACGGAGAAGTGATCAATTCCATTCCGGTCACCACCGGCAAGCCCGGGTTCTCCACCCGCAACGGCATCAAGGTGGTGCTGGGGAAGCAGTACTACGTACAGATGCGCGGGGACACCGTCGGCATCGGCGGCAGCGAGTACTACAACCTGCCCGTCTACTACGCCACCCGCGTCACCTGGAGTGGTGAATACGTGCACGCCGCGCCCTGGTCCATCGGCTCTCACGGCTACGCCAACGTCAGCCACGGCTGCACCGGCATGAGCACGGGCAACGCCGCCTGGTTCTACGAGAACATCACCGAGGGCGACATCGTCCAGGTGATCAACAGCATCGGCGACGACATGGACATCTTCGGCAACGGATTCGGCGACTGGAACATGGACTGGAAGGACTGGCGCGAGGGCAGCGCCCTCCTCAAGGGCACCCAGGAAGGCCGCAGCACCATCGACCAGGCCCGTCTGCGGCCCACGGTCTGAGGATCCGGCCCGGTCCCCCTCCGGGGCGCCGCCGGCCGGCCGGTGAGGGCGCACGCGTCAGGAGAACCGCTTGGTGCCCGGCGGTTCCCGGCGCGTGCGCCCCCACTCCCCGTCGTACGTGCCGCTCGGGATCACCCGCCCGTGCGACGGGCGGCGCCCCGGATTGACGGCCGGTCCCCGGGGCCCGTCCGGCCGATCCGCCGGCGGGCCCTAGGCGTCCAGGGACAGTCGGGAACGCAGCAGGCCCGCCAGCGCGTCCGCGAACTCCACCGGGTCCACCGGAAGGGTCACCGCGGCGTCCGCGCGGCTCCATGTGGCCAGCCAGGCGTCCTGGGGGCGCCCCATCAGCAACAGCACCGGCGGACACCGGAAGATCTCGTCCTTGATCTGCCGGCACACACCCATGCCCCCGGCCGGGACCGCCTCGCCGTCCAGCACGCACACGTCGATCCCGCCCGCGTCCAGCTCCGTCAGGACCGCCGGCAGCGTCGCGCACTCCAGGAACTCCACCGGTGGCAGATCAGCGGCGGGACGGCGGCCCGCCGCCAGTCTCACCTGCTCCCGGGTGCCCGCGTCGTCGCTGTAGACCAGAACCCGCGCAGTCGCCCGCATTTCGATCCTCCACGTGTCCCATGAATCACGTTGATGTTGCGCGGGATGCTACTCCTCCCACCGCCGTGTCAGCATCGGTTCGGACAGGTGCACGAGAGTGCGCGGGGCCGTCATCTGATGGGCCGTTCGGGCCTTGCACACGCCCCTGACACTCCGAACGGCACCCCCCGGGGTGAGGGCGGGATAAGCGACCGACATAATGTCGGTCGTGGCGACAGCAACGACAGTAGATACCGGGCACGCGCACCCGACGGTCAACCGGCCGAACCTCGTCAGCGTCGGAACCATCATCTGGTTGAGTTCCGAGCTGATGTTCTTCGCGGCCCTCTTCGCGATGTACTTCACCCTGCGATCCGTGACGGGTCCCGAGTACTGGACAGAGCAGGCCTCGGCCTTGAATCTGCCCTTCTCGGCGACGAACACGACGATCCTGGTGCTTTCCTCCCTCACCTGCCAGCTCGGCGTGTTCGCCGCCGAGCGCGGTGACGTGAAGAAGCTCCGGACGTGGTTCATCATCACGTTCGTCATGGGTGCGATCTTCATTGGCGGCCAGGTGTTCGAGTACACCGAGCTGGTCAAGCACGAGGGCATGAGCCTTTCGTCCGGTCCGTACGGCTCGGTGTTCTACCTGACCACCGGCTTCCACGGTCTGCACGTGACGGGCGGCCTCATCGCCTTCCTGCTGGTCCTCGGCCGGACGTACGCGGCCAAGAGGTTCACCCACGAACAGGCCACGTCGGCCATCGTCGTGTCCTACTACTGGCACTTCGTCGATGTCGTCTGGATCGGCCTCTTCGCCACGATCTACCTGATCAAGTAGCGAACACGTCACCGGGCCCGACCCGGCACTCCATCCAGACACACCGACGCAGAAGATCCTGACACCGGGGTAATCCGTGAAAAAGCTCTCCGCACGACGACGCCATCCGCTGGCGGCGGTCGTCGTTCTACTCCTCGCGCTGGCGGCCACTGGGGGGCTGTACGCCGCCTTTGCTCCCGCGGGCAAGGCGCAGGCCGATGAAACCGCCCAGTCCCTCGCCATCGAGGAGGGCAAGAAGCTCTACGCCGTGGGTTGCGCAAGCTGCCACGGAACCGGCGGTCAGGGTTCCTCTGACGGCCCGAGCCTGGTCGGCGTCGGCTCCGCGGCCGTCGACTTCCAGGTGAGCACGGGCCGCATGCCCGCCCAGCAGCCCGGCGCCCAGGTGCCGAAGAAGCCGGTCATCTACACCCAGGCGCAGATCGACCAGCTGGCCGCGTACATCGCCTCCCTCGGTGCCGGCCCGATCACGCCGACCGAGAAGCAGTACGACCCGGCGGACGCCGACATCGCCAAGGGCGGTGAGCTGTTCCGCAACAACTGCGCGCAGTGCCACAACTTCACCGGCGAGGGCGGCGCGCTGACGAACGGCAAGTACGCCCCCAACCTTGAGGACGTCACGCCGAAGCACATCTACGAGGCCATGCAGACCGGCCCGCAGAACATGCCCTCCTTCCCTGACAGCACCATGCCGGAGCAGCAGAAGAAGGACATCATCGCGTACCTCCAGAACGTCAACGGCGAGAAGTCGACGAACCCCGGCGGCCTCAAGCTCGGCGGGCTCGGCCCGGTCTCCGAGGGCCTGTTCGGCTGGGTCTTCGGACTGGGTGCGCTGATCGCTGTCGCCGTCTGGGTCGCGGCCCACACCGCTAAGGCCAAGAAGTCATGAGTAGCCAAGAGATTCCCGAAGACAAGCACCTGCCGAGCGAGCAGGGCGACGCGCACCACGGTGGCGTAGCGGTCGCGGACGACCCGTTCGCCGACCCGGGCCTGCCGGTCCACAAGCCGCGCATCCAGGACATCGACGAGCGGGCGGCGAAGCGTTCCGAGCGCACGGTCGCGATGCTGTTCACGGTGTCGATGCTGGCCACGGTCGCCTTCATCGCCTCCTACGTGATCCTCCCGGTCGACAAGATCGTGTACATCTTCCCCATCGGGAAGGTGAGCGCGCTCAACTTCGCGCTGGGCGTCACCCTGGGCATCGCGCTGTTCTGCATCGGCGCCGGTGCCGTGCACTGGGCCCGCACCCTGATGTCCGACGTGGAGGTCGCCGACGACCGCCACGAGATCTCCGCCGCGCCGGAGGTCAGGGCCAAGGTCATGCAGGACTTCGCCGACGGCGCGAACGAGTCCGGCATCGGCCGGCGGCCGCTGATCCGCAACACCATGCTGGGCGCGCTGGCTCTGGTCCCGCTCTCCGGTGTGATGCTGCTGCGCGACCTGGGCCCGCTGCCCGAGGAGAAGCTGCGCAAGACGGTCTGGGCGAAGGGCAAGCTGCTCATCAACCAGAACACGATGGAGCCGCTGCGTCCCGAGGACGTCCTGGTCGGTTCGCTCACCTTCGCCAAGCCCGAGGGCCTGGAGGAGGACGCGCACGACTACATGACCCAGATCGCCAAGGCGGCCCTGATGATCGTCCGGCTCAAGCCGGAGGACATCAAGGACAAGCAGGAGCTGGAGTGGTCCCACGAGGGCATCGTGGCCTACTCGAAGATCTGCACCCACGTCGGCTGCCCGATCAGCCTGTACGAGCAGCAGACGCACCACGTGCTCTGCCCGTGCCACCAGTCCACCTTCGACCTCTCCGACGGCGCCCGTGTCATCTTCGGCCCGGCCGGTCACGCGCTTCCGCAGCTGCGGATCGGTGTGAATGACGAAGGCTTCCTCGAAGCGCTCGGCGACTTCGAAGAGCCCGTCGGTCCTGCATTCTGGGAGCGCGGATGAGTACTGCGACCACTGACGCACAGGCGCGCAAAGCGCCCGCCGGCGAGCGCGTGGCTGACTGGGCGGACGGCCGCCTGGGCATCTACAGCCTGGCCAAGGCGAACATGCGCAAGATCTTCCCGGACCACTGGTCCTTCATGCTGGGTGAGATCGCGCTCTACAGCTTCATCATCATCATCCTCACGGGTGTGTACCTGACGCTGTTCTTCCACCCGAGCATGAACGAGGTCGTGTACCACGGCTCGTACGTGCCGATGCAGGGTGTGCGGATGTCCGAGGCGTTCGCCTCGACGCTGGACATCAGCTTCGACGTCCGCGGCGGTCTGCTCATCCGGCAGATCCACCACTGGGCGGCCCTGATCTTCGTCGCGGCGATGATGGTGCACATGATGCGCGTCTTCTTCACCGGCGCGTTCCGCAAGCCGCGCGAGATCAACTGGCTGTTCGGCTTCCTGCTGCTGGTCCTCGGCATGTTCACCGGCTTCACCGGCTACTCCCTGCCGGACGACCTGCTCTCGGGCACCGGTGTCCGCTTCATGCAGGGCGCGATCCTGTCCGTGCCGGTCGTGGGCACGTACCTGTCGATGTTCCTGTTCGGCGGCGAGTTCCCCGGGCACGACTTCGTGGCCAGGTTCTACTCGATCCACATCCTGCTGCTGCCGGGCATCATGATGGGCCTGCTGGTGGCCCACCTGATCCTGGTCTTCTACCACAAGCACACCCAGTTCGCGGGTCCCGGCAAGACGAACAAGAACGTCGTCGGCATGCCGCTGCTCCCGGTGTACATGGCGAAGGCGGGCGGCTTCTTCTTCCTGGTCTTCGGCATCATCGCGGCCATCGCGGGCATCGCCTCGATCAACCCGATCTGGGCGCTCGGACCCTACGTCCCGGACCACGTGTCCACGGGCGCGCAGCCGGACTGGTACATGGGCTTCTCCGAGGGCCTCATCCGTGCCATGCCGGGCTGGGAGATCAACCTCTGGGGTCACACGCTGGTCCTCGGCGTGTTCATCCCGCTGATGATCTTCCCGATGGTCCTGGCGACGATCGCCGTGTACCCCTTCGTCGAGTCCTGGGTCACCGGAGACAAGCGCGAGCACCACATCCTGGACCGCCCGCGCAACGTCCCGACCCGCACCGCCTTCGGTGTGGCCTGGCTGACCTGGTACGTCGTCCTGCTGATCGCCGGTGGAAACGACATGTTCGCGCAGTTCTTCCACCTGTCGATCAACTCGATCACCTGGTTCGCGCGGATCGGCTTCTTCGTCTGCCCGGTCCTCGCCTTCATCGTCACCAAGCGGATCTGCCTCGGCCTCCAGCGCCGGGACCGGGACAAGGTGCTGCACGGTCGCGAGACCGGCATCATCAAGCGCCTGCCGCACGGTGAGTTCGTCGAGGTCCACGAGCCGCTTTCGCAGGGCAAGCTGCACACCCTCACCGCGCACGAGCAGTACAAGCCGCTCGAAATCGGCCCGACGGTCGACGAGAACGGCGTCGAGCGCAAGGTGAAGGCCACCGAGAAGCTGCGCGCGAAGCTCAGCAAGGGCTTCTACGCCGAGGGCAACCAGATCCCGAAGCCCACGGTGGAGGAGTACAAGGAGATCCAGTCCGGCCACGGCCACCACTGATCCCCCGCACCACCGCATGAGGGACTGATTTCGGTCAGTCCTGGTGTCGCCACGGCGAGAGCCCCGTCCAGTGTCTGGACGGGGCTCTTTGCCGTAACCGGGGCTGGATAGGCTGATCTCCTTCCCAATCGACGGGGACCCCTACCAGCAGCAGGAGCTGACCATGAACGTTGTGACCCCGGCAGGCGGCGACAGCGTGGCGGCCCGTGGCTGGCCGGGCGTCCTCGACGCCCTGCTGACCGGCCGGGACCTGCGCGCGGACGACACGGCCTGGGCCATGGACCGGATCATGCGGGGGGAGGCCACCGATGCCCAGATCGCCGGTTTCGTGGTCGCCCTGCGTGCCAAGGGGGAGACGGTCGCCGAGATCAACGGCCTTGTGCGGGCCATGTACGAGCACGCCAACCTCATCGAGGTGCCCGGCCCCAGCGTCGACATCGTCGGCACCGGCGGCGACGGGGCCAAGACGGTGAACATCTCCACGATGTCGGCGGTCGTCGTGGCCGGGACCGGCGCCAAGGTCGTCAAACACGGCAACCGGGCCGCGTCCTCCGCGAGCGGCTCCTCGGACGTCCTGGAGAAGCTCGGCGTCAACCTCGACCTGAGCACCGCCCGGGTCGTCGAGGTCGCCGAGGAGGCCGGCATCACCTTCTGCTTCGCGGTGAAGTTCCACCCGGCCCTGCGCCACGTCGCCGGTGCCCGCCGGGAACTGGGCATCCGCACCACCTTCAACATCCTCGGCCCGCTCACCAACCCGGCCCGCGTCCGGTCCCAGGCCACCGGCGTGGCGGACCCCCGGATGGCGCCCATCGTCGCGGGCGTGCTCGCCGAGCGAGGCTCCTCGGCGCTGGTCTTCCGCGGCGACGACGGCCTGGACGAACTGACCACCACGGCGACCTCCCGCGTCTGGTGGGTCCGCGGCGGGGAGGTCGCCGAGCAGTCCTTCGACCCGCGCGACGTCGGCATCCCCCTGGTGGACGTCTCGGCCCTGGCCGGCGGAGACCCCTCGTACAACGCGGACGTGGCCCGTCGCCTGCTGGCCGGCGAGACCGGACCGGTCCGCGACGCCGTGCTGCTGAACTCGGCGGCCGCCCTGGTGGCCCTCGACCCCGGCACGGGCAGCCTGGAGGAGCAGATCGCGGCCGGCATCACCCGCGCGGCCGAGTCGATCGACTCCGGTGCCGCCAGGGCCGCGCTGGAGCGCTGGGTGACGGCCAGCAACGCCTGACCGCGGCGCCCGTTTCCGGCCAGACCCCGGTCCGCGATGTGGACCGGGGTCCGGCGGCCGGCCGATCATGTGGCAGGATGCAGACCAGGTCACGAGTGACAGCGTGTAGGCCCCGGCTTGCTGTCCGGCAACCCTCCTTCCGTGGCGGGGTGCCCCGGGTGATGACCAGGTCGTAGGCAGCAAGGCCTACGGCAAGCGCGGATCCCTCGACACCAGGGGTCCTGGTCTTTCGAGGAGCGTTTTCCGTGAGCAAGCGAATGCGATAGGGCGACCGACGCCCCTTCTTCACCCTCGGACCAGGGTCACTTCCGTGCGCCCTCCTCTCGTCCCGGGGATCTTCCCGTACCCACGTGCGTACGGGCACACCGAAGCCATTCAGCCCTGCCTGCCGGGAGATACCGCCATGTCCGCATCCCTGAACACCGCCACCGCCACCGCCACCACCGCCGTCGCCACCGCCCAGGACCCCGCCTGTGCCGAGCCGCTCGCCGTCCTCGGCCGCGACGTCACCGTCCCGCTCGTCACCGGCGGCGAGGTCACCTACGCGGCCCTCGACTACGCCGCCAGCGCCCCCGCCCTCCAGCGGGTCTGGGACGACGTGGCCGCCTACGCCCCCTACTACGGCAGCGTCCACCGCGGCGCCGGATACCTCTCGCAGCTGTCCACCGACCTCTTCGAGCAGAGCCGCGCCACGGTCGCCGAGTTCCTCGACTGCCGCCCCGGAGACCAGGTCGTCTTCACCCGCTCCACCACCGACTCCCTGAACCTGCTCGCCGCGGCGCTCCCGGCCGACTGCCAGGTCTTCGTCTTCGAGACCGAGCACCACGCCTCGCTCCTGCCGTGGACGAACGCGCAGGTCACCTACCTCAACGCGCCGCGCACCCCGGCCGAGGCCGTCGCCACCCTGGAGCGGGCGCTCGCCGACCGCGAGCCCTACGGCCCGGCGCTCGTGTGCGTCACCGGCGCCTCCAACGTCACCGGCGAGCTGTGGCCGGTGAAGGAACTCGCCGCTGCCGCGCACGCCCACGGCGCACGGATCGTGCTGGACGCCGCCCAGCTGGCCCCGCACCACCCCGTTTCCGTGCGGGACCTCGACGTCGACTGGGTCGCCTTCTCCGGCCACAAGCTCTACGCGCCCTTCGGCTCGGGCGTCCTCGCCGGCCGTGCCGACTGGCTCCAGGAGGCCGAGCCGTACCTGGCAGGCGGCGGGGCCTCCCGCAAGGTCTCCCGCCGCGAGGACGGCGGGGTGGACGTCGAGTGGCACACCACGGCGGCCCGCCACGAGGCCGGCTCCCCGAACGTCATCGGCGTCTACTCCATCGCCTCGGCCTGCCGGGCCCTGACCGAGGCCGGGTTCGAGACCCTGGTGGCCCGCGAGGAGCGGCTGGTGGCCCGGGTCCGCGAGGGTCTGGCGGAGGTTCCGGCGGTCCGGGTCCTGTCCCTCTTCGGCGATGACGCCCCGCGCGTCGGCGTCATCTCCTTCGTGGTGGACGGCTGGAACAGCTCCCACTTCGCCGCCGCGCTCTCCGCCGAGTACGGGATCGGCGTCCGGGACGGCCTGTTCTGCGCCCACCCGCTGGTACGGACCCTGCTGGGCAGCGAGCCGCAGGCCCCGGGCGAGTGCGGGGCCCCCGAGGCCGCTCCGGGCGAGCGCTCCCTGAACGCGATCCGCGTCAGCTTCGGCGCCGGCACCCCGGACGAGCACGTGGAGCGCTTCGTCCGGGCGGTCAAGGAGCTCGTCGAGGACGGCGCGAAGTGGCAGTACCGCACGGAGGAGGGCCGCTGCGTCCCCGTGGGCTGACGGCTTTCCGCGGGGGCTGCTCCGCAGGAGCGCGGGTCGGTGCCCCGCGCGAGGAGACGCCCCGGCGGCGGCGCCGCTCCCCGGACCGGACCGACACCGCCCCGCCGAGCCGCCCGCAGGGCAACCCGCACCCATTGAGCCTCGCCGGCGATGGAGGCGCGGGTCCGGGCAGCGCCCGGGATGTGGACGGTCGAAGCCGGCGCTACGCGTCCAGGCCGATCGCGAACGCCGCCTCCAGGTCGTGCTGCGAGTACGTGCGGAACGCCACGTGCGTGTCGGTGGCCTCGACGCCCGGGATCTTGCTGATGCGGCCGGGGATGATGTCGGCCAGGTTCTCGTGGCGGTTCACGCGGACCAGCGCGATCAGGTCGTACGTCCCGGTGACGGAGTAGACCTCGCTGACGTTGTCGAGGGCGGCGATGGACTCGGCGATCTCGGGGATGCGGTCCACGCTGGTCTTGATGAGCACGATCGCGGTGATCACGGCTGGCTGTCTCCCTCGGTGGCCGTCGCTGGTCGCCTCACTCTAGTCGTACCCCGATACCGGGCCCATGCGTAGAGGAAGCCGAGCGAGAACCCCACCAGATGGGCCAGATAGGCGACTCCCGGCCCGCTCTCCGCGCGGTGCGCCGCCACCCACTGCAGGGCGAACCAGAACAGCAGCACGATCCACGCCGGGAACCGCAGGGGCAGGAAGAACAGGAACGGGAACAGGCTCGTCACCCGCGCCCTCGGCAGCAGGTACAGGAACGCCCCCAGGACGGCCGAGATCGCCCCCGAAGCACCCACCAGTGTCTGCGCGGACTCCGCGTTGGCCGCCGCGTACGCCGCCAGTGCCAGGTAGCCCGTGCAGAGGTAGAAGACGAGGAACGCCGGGCGGCCCATCCGCTCCTCGGCCATCGCGCCGAAGACGAAGAGGAAGAGCATGTTGCCCAGCAGGTGCAGCCAGCTGCCGTGGACGAAGAGCGCGGTCAGCGGGGTCAGCCAGGCACGGGGGGTGTCCGTGAAGAGCTCGTCCGGGACCACGCCCCAGCGCCGGAAGTACTCGGCGCCCGCGACCAGTAGTTCGTCGCCGGTGCCGTAGACCGGGTTGAGCCCCGAGGCCGGGCTCAGGACGAACACCACGCCGCAGCCCGCGATCAGCGCGTGGGTGACCACCGGTCCCCGGACAGCCTCGCGCACAGTCCGCCACCTTACGATCATGTGACAGAGCATGACGCAACGCACCCCACCTGAAGCGCTGCCAGGCCGTAGGGTTACGAGCTGCGGTACGCAGGCCGACGCGGACGGCCGAACGGGCCGCTTTAATTGAATCAGCTACGAAGGAGCGAGCAGCCCGATGACGGTTCCCCTGCCGACCGACACCACGCGGTGGCGCTGCACCCTGTGCGGCAACCTCACGCGCTTCGATGTCACCCGCTCGTCGAAGGTCGTCGAGTACGTCCACCTGGACCTCGCCGGGGAGCCCAAGGTCGAGGAGCGCGAGGTGGTCAATGAGACCATCGAGTCGGTCCGCTGCCGCTGGTGCAACGCGGTGGACCAGATCGAGCTCGTGGACAGGCCGGGCGCGGACTCCTGACGGAGCCCCGTCCGCAGGTAGACCATCACGGTAGGGGTGACGGATTGTGGAGCCAGCAAGCGGCGCCGGGTCGGCCGACGCGGCCGACGACGCCGCGGAGGCGCTCGACCGCCCGCTTCCGGAAGGTGTGCGGCGCCGGGTCGTCGCGCTCGTCTCGGACGCCTTCGGCGCGCTGACCGTCGCGGACCTGCCGGCGCAGTTGCGCCAGTACGCCCGCTTCACCCCGACCCGGCGGGCCAAGTTCGCGGGCAACGCCATGGCCGCGGCGGTCGAGACCGATCCGGTGTTCCGCGGCAGGGTCGCCGAGAAGCTGCGCGAGGCCCAGGCGGACCTGGCCGGTGCGCTGGAGTCCGGCGCACCGCCGGCGGCCGCGGACCCGCTGGACGTGGCGGCGGCCGCCTTCGTCCTGCGGCCCGCCGGATGGGTCAAGCTGGTGGCCGCCGCGGGTGAGGAAGCGCAGCGCGCCGACGCCGAGCGGGTCGGCGAGGAGACCCGGCGCGAGCTGGAGCGCCTGCGCGAGGAGCTGGAGCAGGTACGGGAGCTGCAGCGCACAGGCGGCGAGCAGGTGCGGGGCGAGCTGGAGGCCGCGCGAAAGGAAGCGGAATCGCTTCAGCGGCGGCTGCGCAGCGCCCTCAGTGACGTCAAGCGCGGCGAGGCCGCCCTGCGCAAGGCGACCGCCGAGATCGACGGGATCCGCGGGGAGGCGGCGGCCAGGGTGGCGGCGGCCGAGAGTGAGAACCGTCGGCTCAAGTCCCGCCTGGCGGAGGTGGAGACGGCGCTGGAGACCTCGCGCCGGGCCACCCGCGAGGGGCGCAGCATCGAGGACATGCGGCTGCGACTGCTGCTGGACACCGTGCTGGACGCGGCGCAGGGGCTGCGCCGCGAGCTGGCGCTGCCGCCGGTGAACACCCGCCCGGCCGACACGGTGGACGCGGTGGAGCCGGGCCGGATGACGCCGAAGGACATCGCGGCGCGGGCCCTGTCGGAGACCGATCCGGCCCTGCTGGACCAGCTGTTGGCGCTGCCCCAGGCCCACTTGGTGGTCGACGGCTACAACGTGACCAAGACCGGCTATCCGACGATGCCGCTGGAGAAGCAGCGGCTGCGGCTGCTGGGCGGGCTGTCGATGCTGGCCGCGCAGACGGGCGCGGAGATGACCTGTGTCTTCGACGGCGCGGAGCTGGCGGCCCCGGTGCTGCTCGCTCCGCCGCGCGGTGTGCGGGTGCTGTTCTCCAAGGCCGGGGTGACCGCCGACGAGCTGATCCGGCAGTTGGTGCGGGCGGAGCCGGCCGGCCGGCCGGTGGTCGTGGTCTCCACGGACCGGGAGGTCGCCGACGGGGTGGCCAAGGCCGGGGCGCGGCCCGTAACGTCCGCTTTGCTGCTGAAGCGGCTTTCGCGCGTTTCGTAACTCCCAGCCTGAATGCCGGAATTGGCACCTCCTGTGGGGGACGCACCGTCAAGTGCTCGGCACGGAGCGTGCGCTGAAAGTAAAGAACCTGGTCGGGGCCCGAGTTTTTTCCCGGCAGGATTTGAACTGATCACAGCTGGGTCACTAGGGTCTGCTCAAACCTTCGTGCGGTAGATCACTCATTCGGAGTGGCGGCGGAGGTGCTGCCGAGTTGCGTTCTTCGGCGGCTCTAGGAAGAAGGAGCTCGCCTTCGTGGCGTCCCACCGTCGACCCAAGCAGCCGACCCGCGCTCGTGTGACCGTGCTCACCTCGGTCGCGGCCGCGGCCGTCGCGCTCACCGCGCAGAGTGCCTCCGCCGCCCCGGCGAAGCCGAGCAAGGACGAGGTCAAGAGCCAGGTCGACGCCCTCTACGAAGAGGCGGAGCAGGCCACCGAGAAGTTCAACGGGGCCAAGGAGCGCCAGGCGACCCTGGAGAAGGAGATCGGGCAGATCCAGGACCAGGTCGCGCGCGGCCAGAGCGAGCTCAACGACTTGCGCAGCGCGCTCGGTTCGATGGCGAGTGCCCAGTACCGCAGCGGCGGCATCGACCCCTCCCTCGCCCTGCTCCTCTCCGAGGACCCCGACGGCTACCTCGACAAGGCCGCCACCCTGGAGCACCTGAGCGGCAAGCAGGTCGAAGCGGTCCAGAAGATCCAGGCGAAGCAGCGCACCCTCGCGCAGCAGCGCCAGGAGGCATCCGGCAAGCTCGCCGATCTCGACGCCACCCGCAAGGAGCTGGCCGAGAAGAAGAAGGTCTCGTCCGAGAAGCTGGCCGCCGCCCAGGCCATCCTCAACACCCTTACGGCGCAGGAGCGCGCCGCGCTCAAGGACGAGGAGTCGCGCGCCAGCCGCGCCGACGGCCAGCGCGTCGACCTCGGCAACGTCAGTGCCTCCGGTCGTGCCGGAGCCGCCCTGGCGGCCGCCAAGACCAAGCTCGGCAGCGCGTACATATCGGGCCACGAGGGCCCCAACTCCTTCGACTGCTCCGGGCTGACCCAGTGGGCGTACAAGCAGGCCGGCGTCAGCATCAGCCGCGTCACCTACACCCAGGCCAACGACGGCACGCGCATCAGCCGCAGCCAGCTCCAGCCCGGTGACCTGGTCTTCTTCTACGGGGACCTGCACCACGTCGGCCTGTACGCCGGCAACAACATGACGCTGCACGCCTCGAACCCGCGCGGCGGCGTCAAGTACGAGTCGATGGACAACATGCCGTTCCAGTTCGGCGTCCGCATCTGACGCGCCGCACACCGCCCATCCGGGCGAATTCCGCGGCCCCGCTCTGACCCACGCCCCGCCGGTGACCTGCGTCTCCGGCGGGGCGTCGGCGTGTGTGCCCTCCGGCGGTCGTTGGTCGGTGCGTGGTCGCACGGCTACTGTCTGCCAGCGCGGAACCCGGCACACGGCCGTCCACGGGGGGCGGCCCCGGGCCCCGCTCAGCGGAAGGGAGCGGGTGCACGTGGCGTCCCATCGTCGGCCCGGGTTCGGCGGCCTCGACCGGAACCCGAAGGTCACCGTCCTCACCGCCGCCGCGGCGACCGCCGCGGTCGCCATGGCCGCCGCACCCGCGAGCGCGGCCCCGGCCCTCCCGCACGAGCCCGGCGGCGGCACCAGGTCCGGCGTCAGCGCCCAAGTGGACCGGCTCTTCGAGGAGGCCGAGCAGGCCACCGAGCACTTCAACGAGGCGGGCGAGAAGGCCGACAGGCTCCGCGCCGAGGTCAACCGGGCCCAGGACGCCGTCGCCCGCGGCCAGCAGCGCATCAACACCTTGCGCGGCGTCCTCGGCACCTTCGCCGGGGCCCAGTACCGCAGCGGCGGCATCGACCCCGCCGTCGGGCTGATGCTCGCCGAGGACCCCGACGCCTACCTGGAACAGGCCGCGGCCCTGGACCGGCTGACCGAGCGCCAGGCCCGGCAGCTCCACGAACTGCGCCAGGAACAGCGCCGGCTCGGGCAGGTGCGGGCGGAGGCCTCCCACAAACTCGCCGAACTCGACGCCCTGCGCTCCGACGTCGCCCGCCACAAGCGCTCCGTCACCGCGAAGCTCGCCGCGGCCCAGCGGCTGCTCAACTCCATGCCGTCCGAGGAGCGGGCCGACTTCGAGCGCTCCTCGCGCTCCGGCGGGCGCCACGAAACGCTGCCGGATTTGGGCCCCGCCGGCGGCGGAGGCCCCTCCTCCGGCCGCGCCGCGGCCGCCGTGATGGCTGCCCGGGCCGCCGTCGGCCGCCCGTACGTGTGGGGCTCCACCGGCCCCTCCGGCTTCGACTGCTCCGGGCTGATGGTCTGGTCCTACCGGCAGGCGGGCGTCTCGCTGCCGCGGACCTCGCAGGCCCAGCGGCACGCGGGGCGGCAGGTGCCGCTCTCGCAGGCCCGCCCGGGCGACCTCGTGACGTACCGGTCCGACGCCAGCCACGTCGGCATGTACGTCGGCAACGGCCAGGTGGTCCACGCCCCCTATCCCGGGGCGCGGGTGCGCTACGACCCGGTCGGGATGATGCCGGTGTCGGCGGTGACCCGCCCCTGACCCCGCGGGCGGCGGACCGCCCCCCGCCGCCCTTCCGTCCGCCGCCCTCCCCTCCCCGCCGTCCGGGGCGGCCTGCGTACGATCGGCGGATGCTCCCCGTCCGCCGCCCGCCGCGCCTCCTGCCGCTCGTGCTGCTCCTGCTGTGCGCGCTGCCGGTCGCCTGCGGCCCGCGGCCGGCCGGGACCGCCGACACCGCCGGCCGGGACGTCCGCCGGGCCGTCGCCGACTGGTCCCGGTCGGTGCCCGAGCGGCTCGCCGGGATCCCGCTGGCCGACTGGTCGTACACGGTCTCCGCGGTGCGGCGCGACGGCGACCGGGCCGTCGCCACGGCCCGGCTGCGCTACCGGCTGGCCGGTCACGACACCGCCCCCGAGGAGTCGGCGCGCGAGGTGGAGCTGGCCCGGGAGGGCGGCACCTGGCGGGTGAGCGCCGACCGGCCCGCGCCGGGCGCCCTGCCGCAGCTGTGGGACCAGGGCCCGGTCTCGGTGGCCGCCGGCACCTACTCCCTGGTGCTCGGCGGAGCAGGCCAGGGCGCCGGGACGCTGCGGGAGGTCGCCGCCGAGACCGACCGGGCGGTGCCCGCCGCGCGTGCCGCCTGGCCCGGTCCGTGGGCGGGGCGGGTGGTCGTCCTGGTCCCCGGCTCCCTCGACGCGATGGCGCGGCTGCTGGGCCGCCCCGCCGACACCTACCGGGGGCTGGGCGCCGTCACCACCGGCCGGGCGGGCCCGGGCCCGGCCCCCGCGGACCGGGTCGTGCTCAATCCGGAGGGGTACGCCGGGCTGGGTGCGGAGGGCCGGCGGATCATCCTGACCCACGAGGTCACGCACGTGGCCACGCGCGCCGCGACCTCCGCCACCACCCCCCAGTGGCTCTCCGAGGGCTTCGCGGACTGGGCGGCGTACCGGGGTGCCTCCACGCCCCCCGCGCAGGCCGCCCCGGCGCTCGCCCGGGCGGTGCGGCGCGGCGAACTGCCGGGGGACCTGCCCCGGACGGAGGACTTCGCCTTCGGTGGCGACCCGGAGGCGGCCGCGCGGGCCTACGAGGGGGCGTGGCTGGCCTGCCGGCTGATCGCGGCCGAATGGGGCGAGGAGGCCCTGGTGGACCTGTACGGGCGGGCGGGCCGCGAACCGCTGGAGACCGCGCTGCCGACCGCCCTCGGGGTGGACCGGGCGGAGCTGTCGAAGGCCTGGCGGGAGTTCCTTCGCGAGGAACTGCGCTGAGCGGGTACTGTCGGCAGGCGATGCACAAGACCCTGATCGTGACCAACGACTTCCCGCCGCGACCGGGCGGCATCCAGGCCTTCCTCCACAACATGGCGCTGCGACTGGATCCCGACCGGGTCGTCGTCTACGCCTCCACGTGGAAGCACGGCGCGGAGGGCCGTGAGGCCACCGCGGCCTTCGACGCCGAGCAGCCGTTCCAGGTGGTCCGCGATCGTACGACGATGCTGCTGCCGACCCCGCGGGTGACGCGGCGCGCCGTCGGCCTGTTGCGCGAACACGGCTGCGAGTCGGTGTGGTTCGGGGCCGCCGCCCCGCTCGGCCTGATGGGCCCGGCGTTGCGGCGGGCCGGTGCCCGGCGGATCGTGGCCACCACCCACGGGCACGAGGCGGGCTGGGCCCAGCTGCCGGCAGCGCGCGGGCTGCTGCGGCGGATCGGCGAGGGCACGGACACCCTCACGTACCTGGGGGAGTACACGCGGTCCCGGATCGCCTCGGCGGTCACCGGCCGGGCGGCGGCGCGGATGGTCCAACTCCCGCCGGGCGTCGACGAGAAGACCTTCCACCCGGGGTCGGGGGGCGACGGGGTCCGGGCCCGGCTCGGCCTGACGGACCGGCCCGTGGTGGTGTGCGTGTCGCGGCTGGTCCCGCGCAAGGGCCAGGACACGTTGATCGAGTCCATGCCGAGGATCCTCGCCGCGGTCCCCGACGCCGTGCTGCTGGTCGTCGGCGGCGGACCGTACGAGTCGGACCTGCGCGCGCTGGCCGAGTCCACGGGCGTGGCCCGGTCGGTGGTCTTCACGGGAGCCGTCCCGTGGTCCGAACTCCCCGCGCACTACGGCGCGGGCGACGTCTTCGCCATGCCCTGCCGGACCCGGCGGGGCGGTCTCGACGTGGAGGGGCTCGGCATCGTCTACCTGGAGGCCTCGGCGACGGGCCTGCCGGTGGTCGCGGGCGATTCCGGCGGCGCGCCGGACGCGGTGCTGGACGGCGAGACGGGCTGGGTGGTGCGGGGCGGTGCCCCCGAGGAGGCCGCGGACCGGATCGTGGCCCTGCTCCGGGACCCGGACCTGCGCGCCCGCATGGGCGAGCGGGGCCGCGCCTGGGTCGAGGAGAAGTGGCGCTGGGACCTCCTGGCGTCCCGCCTGCGCGAGCTGTTGTAGCCCGCGGCGGCCGGGAGGGGCCCGGAGCCGCCGGGAGAGGCCGGCGGCGGCCGGGAGGAACCGGGCGGAGTCGGTTCCCACGCCTGACTGTTCCTCGGATGTCTGTCAACACCGCGTCTGGGCGGACGGCCCGAATCCGCTCATGATGCGGCCATGACACCCAACCTGACACGTCGTCAAATGCTGGGTCTCGGCGCGTTCTCGACCGCCGCCGCGCTCGGCTTCACACGGATCGGGGCGGCCTCCGCCGCCGCCGTCGAGCCCGCCGCCACTCCCTACGCCCCCGCCGTCGTGGTCGGGTCCGGCTACGGATCCGCCGTCGCCGCCCTGCGGCTCGGGCAGGCGGGCGTGCGGACCGTCGTCCTGGAGATGGGCCGGCTGTGGGACACCCCCGGGCCCGACGGCAAGGTCTTCCCCTCCACCTCCGCCCCCGACCACCGCTCCATGTGGTTCCGCACCCGCACCGAGGCCCCGCTCGCGCAGTTCCTCTGGCTGGACGTGGTCAACCGGGACATCAGCCCGTACCCCGGCGTCCTGGACCGCGTGAACTACGGAGGCATGTCCGTCTACGTGGGGCGCGGCGTCGGCGGCGGTTCCCTCGTCAACGGCGGCATGGCCCCCACCCCCAGGCGGTCGTACTTCACCGAGGTCTTCCCCGGGGTGGACGCCGACGAGATGTACGGCACGTACTTCCCGCGCGCCCGCGCCATGCTCGGCGTGAACGACATCGACCCGGCCTGGTTCGAGTCCACCGAGTGGTACCGCTTCGCCCGGATCTCCCGCAAGCACGCCCGCAACACCGGTCTGCGGACCGTCTTCGTGCCCAACGTCTACGACTTCGCCCACATGAAGCGCGAGGCCGCCGGCACGGCGCCCCGCTCGGCACTGGCCGGCGAGGTCATCTACGGCAACAACCACGGGAAGAAGAGCGTCGACAAGACCTACCTCGCCGCCGCCATCGGTACCGGCAACGTCACCATCGAGACCATGCAGCGCGTGGTCGGGGTGCGGCCCGACCCCGCGGGCGGGTACGTGCTGACGGTCCGGACCAGCGACGTGACGGGGAAGGTCACCCAGGTCCGCGAACTCGGCTGCCGACAGCTCTTCCTCGGCGCCGGCAGCCTGGGAACCACCGAGATCCTGCTGCGGGCCCGTGAGACCGGCGCCCTGCCCGCGCTCAGTGAGCAGGTCGGGCGCGGCTGGGGCCCGAACGGCAACGTCATGACCGCCCGCGCCAACCACCTCTGGGACACGGTCGGCGCCCACCAGGCCACCATGCCCGCCCTGGGCATCGACGACTGGGACAACGCCGCACACCCGGTCTTCGCCGAGATCGCCCCGCTCCCGATGGGCCTCGAACACTGGATCTCGATGTACCTGGCCATCACCAGGAACCCGGAGCGCGGGTACTTCACCTACGACGCGGCCACCGACTCCGCACGCCTGAACTGGCGGCGGGACCAGAACACGCCCGCGGTCAACGCGGCGAAGAGCCTCTTCGACCGCATCAACCGGCGCAACTTCACGATCTACCGCTACGACCTGTTCGGCGGGAACCGGGCCTTCGCCGACGACTTCACCTACCACCCGTTGGGCGGCTGCGTCCTCGGGGACGCGACCGACGCCTACGGGCGGGTCAAGGGCTATCAGGGGCTCTACGTGGTGGACGGCTCCCTGGTGCCGGGGTCGCTCGGTGTGAACCCGTTCGTCACCATCACCGCCCTCGCCGAGCGGAACATGGCCCGGATCCTCACCGCCGACCCCCGCTGACCACGGCCTCGGCCGCGGGCCCGCCGAGGCGGGATCAGCCGCGGTAGAGCGCCTCGATCTCGTCCGCGTAGTCCTTCGCCACCACGTTGCGCTTGAGCTTCAGCGACGGCGTGATGTGTCCCGACTCCTCCGTGAACTGGGAGGGCAGAATGCGGAATTTCCGCACCGATTCCGCCTTGGAGACCGCCGCGTTGCCGTCGTCGATCGCCTTCTGGACGGCGGCGATGAGGTCCGCGTCCTCGCGCAGCTCCGCCGCCGTGACCCCGGCCGGCTTGCCGTTCTCCGCCGCCCAGCGGCCCAGGAACTCCTCGTCGATGGTCACCAGAGCGGCCACGAAGGGCCTCGCGTCGCCGACCACCATGCATTCGGCGACCAGCGCGTGCGCCCGGATCCGGTCCTCGATCACCGCGGGGGCCACGTTCTTGCCGCCCGCCGTGACGATGAGCTCCTTCTTGCGGCCGGTGATCGTCAGGTAGCCGTCCTCGTCGAGGGTGCCGACGTCGCCGGTGTGGAACCAGCCGTCGGTCAGCGCCTCGGCGGTCGCCGCCTCGTTGTTCCAGTAGCCGGTGAAGATCTGCTCGCCGTGCAGCAGCACCTCGCCGTCGTCCGCGATGCGCACCACGGAGCCCGGCATCGGCTGGCCCACCGTGCCGATCTTCTGCTTGTCCCACGGGTTGAAGGTGGTCGCGGCACAGGACTCGGTCAGGCCGTAGCCCTCCAGGACCGTGAAGCCGATGCCGCGGAAGAAGTGGCCGAGGCGCTCGCCCAGCGGCGCGCCGCCGGAGATCGCGTATTCGCCGCGCCCGCCGAGCACCGCGTGCAGCTTGCTGTAGACCAGCTTCGAGAAGATCTTGTGCTTGAGCTTCAGCCCGAACGACGGGCCGCGCGGGGTGTCCAGCGCACGGCTGTAGGCGATGGCCGTGTCGGCCGCCGCGTCGAAGATCTTCCCCTTGCCCTCGGCCTGCGCCTTGGCGCGCGCCGAGTTGTAGACCTTCTCGAAGACCCGGGGGACGCCGAGGATCAGGGTGGGGCGGAAGGACTGCAGCTCGTCGGTGAGGTTCTTGATGTCCGGTACGCAGCCCAGGCGGATCGGCGCCAGTACGGCCGCCACCTCCACCAGGCGCCCGAAGACGTGCGCGGCCGGCAGGAACAGCAGCACCGAGCACTCGCCGGTCTTGAACAGCGGGCTCAGCCGCTCCACCGCGTTGCCGCACTCCGCGAAGAAGTTGCGGTGGGTCAGCACACAGCCCTTGGGGCGGCCGGTGGTGCCCGAGGTGTAGACGATGGTGGCCGGGTCGTCGGCGTTCGCCAGACTGCTGCGCTCCTCGACCTCGGCGTCGGTGACGGCCGCGCCCGCGGCCTTCAGCGCCTCCACCGCCCCCTGCTCGATCTCCCAGACCTCGCGCAGCTCCGGCAGGCGGTCACGCAGCGAGGCCACGGCCTCGCCGTGCCCGGGGCCCTCCACGACCACGGCGACCGCGCCGGAGTCGCCGAGGATCCACTGGATCTGCTCGGGGGAGCTCGTCTCGTACACGGGGACGGTGACGCCGCCCGCGCTCCAGATCGCGAAGTCGATGAGCACCCACTCGTAGCGGGTGCGGGAGATCAGGGCGACGCGGTCGCCGGGGCGGACGCCCGCCGCGATCAGACCCTTGGCCGTGGCGCGGACCTCGGCCAGGAACTCAGTCGCCGTCACGTCCTGCCACCGGCCGCCGGCCTTGCGGCTCATCACGGCGGTGTCTGGGTGCTGAGCGGCATTGCGGCGGATGAGATCCGTCAGGTTCCCGTCCGACGGGACCTCGTACAGGGCCGGAAGGCTGAACTCGCGCAAGACTGCTGCTCCTCTGGGCGCCATCGCCACCATGTGGACCGACCGGACGTTACCCACCGGTAGTGGGTTCCCGATAGAGGGAACCGGCCAGATGTTCCGTGCGTCACATTCTGCACTCACGGGGTCCGGCCCCGACTCGCCGACAGTAGTCGACCCCTCCGGAGACTCGGAAGTAACCGCAGGTAGGCCGACCTTTCACACCGCCACTACCCGGCCCTCACCAGTGCCCCTAGGGTGGTGCGCATGGCTGGCAGCAAGCGGGACGGGAACGGCGGCGGCGCGAGCGGATCGAGCCGCACCCGGGTCCACGTCGTGAGCGACGTGCACGGCAACACCGAAGCCCTCGCCCGCGCCGGCGACGGCGCCGACGCCCTGATCTGCCTCGGCGACCTCGTCCTCTTCCTCGACTACGCCGACCACTCGCGCGGGATCTTCCCCGACCTGTTCGGCGTCGAGAACGCCGACCTCATCGTCGAGCTGCGCAACCAGCGCCGCTTCGAAGATGCTCGCGCCCTCGGCCGGCGGCTGTGGGCGGGCCTCGACCGCGAGCAGATGATCGAAAACGCCGTACGCCGCCAGTACGCGGAGATGTTCGCCGCCTTCCCCCGGCCCACCTACGCCACCTACGGAAACGTCGACATCCCGACGCTGTGGCCCGAGTACGCCGACCGCCACGGCCTGACCGTGCTCGACGGGCAGCGCGCGGAGATCGCGGGCCGCATCTTCGGCTTCGTCGGCGGTGGTCTGCCCTCGCCCATGCGCACCCCCTACGAAGTGGACGTGGAGGAGTACGCCGCCAAGGTCGAGGCGCTCGGCGAGGTCGACGTGCTGTGCTCGCACATCCCGCCGGAGGTGCCCGAGCTCTGCTACGACACCGTCGCACGCCGCTTCGAACGCGGCAGCGAGGCCCTGCTGGCCGCCATCCGTCGCACCCGGCCCCGCTACGCCCTCTTCGGCCACGTCCACCAGCCGCTGGTCCGGCGGATGCGGATCGGCGCCACCGAGTGCGTGAACGTCGGACACTTCGCCTCGACCGGCCGCCCCTGGGCCATGGAGTGGTGAGAACCGGCCTGATCCATGCGGCCCGCACCCGGACCGCCCGACCACTGGAGTGGCCGCGTCCGCACGCGCGGTAGCCTTCACGCGGCGGCCGGAGGCCGTACACATCCTCGAACAATCTCCGGAGGAGCGACCGCGATGGCGGAACACACCAGCTCAAGCATCACGATCGATGCCGCGCCCGGCGACGTGATGGCCGTGATCGCCGACTTCGCCCGCTACCCCGAGTGGACCGGCGAGGTGAAGGAGGCCGAGGTCCTCGCCACCGACGCCGGGGGCCGGGCCGAGAAGGTCCGGCTGCTGCTCGACGCGGGCGCGATCAAGGACGACCACACCCTCGCCTACACCTGGAAGGGCACCGACGAGGTCAGCTGGACCCTGGACAAGTCCCAGATGCTGCGCCAGCTCGACGGCTCCTACCGGCTGGTCCCGGTGGACGGCGGCACGCGCACCGAGGTCACCTACCAGCTGACCGTCGACGTCAAGATCCCCATGCTCGGAATGATCAAGCGCAAGGCCGAGAAGGTCATCATCGACCGCGCCCTGGCGGGCCTGAAGAAGCGCGTCGAGTCCGTCTGATCCCGACCGGGTCGATCCCGACCGGGTCGATCCCGACGGGGTCGATCCCGACCGGGCACCCGAGTCCGACCGAGCACCCAGGGGTGGTGCCGCGCCCGGCCCGGCGCGGCACCACCCGCGGGTTCCCGCCGCAGCCCCGCGCGGCGGCGCACCCCACCGATCCGGAGCACCGCACATGCACACCTTGCTCATCACCGGCCCCGGCGGGTCCGGGCGGACCACCGTGGCGGCCGCCACCGCCCTCGCCGCGGTCCGGAGGGGCCGGCGGGTGCTGCTGCTCTCCGGCGATCCGGCCGACCCGCTCGCCGAACTCCTCGGCGACCCGCTCCCGCCCGGCCTGAGCATCGCCAGGGTGGACTCCGGCCAGGAGTTCCGCGACGAACTCGTCGCCCTCCAGGAACGCGGATCCGCTCTCCTCTCCATGGTCGGCGCCCGGCCGCTGGGCGCCGAGGAACTGACCGAACTGCCCGGATCCGAACAGTTCGCCCTGCTCCGCGCCCTGCGCCGGGCCGCCTCCGCACCCGCCACCGACCTCGTCGTCGTCGACCTGCCCCCGCTCCACCAGGCCGTGGCCACCCTCGCCCTCCCCGCCCAGCTGCGCCGCTACCTCGCCCGCCTGCTCCCCGCCGAGAAGCAGGCCGCCCGCGCCCTGCGCCCCGTACTGGCGCAGCTGGCCGGTGTGCCCATGCCCGCCCAGTGGCTCTACGAGGCCGCCGCGCACTGGGACGAGGAGCTGGCAGCCGTCCAGGCCGTCGTCGAGGCCGACACCACCGAAGTGCGCCTGGTCGCCGAGCCCGGCCCGGCCGCCGCCGACGCGCTGCGCCTCGGCCGCCTCGGCCTCGCCCTCCAGCAGCTGCCGGTCTCCGCCGTCGTCGCCAACCGGATGGTCCCGCACGGCTCCGCAGACCCCTGGCTCGCCGGGCTCGCCGCCCAGCAGGAGAAGTACGCCGCCGAGTGGGCCGGCGACAGCCCCGTCGTCGCCCTCGCCCACCTCGGCCCCGCCCCCCAGGGCCAGGACGACCTCGACCGGCTCGCCGCCGCCGGCGGACTCCTCCCGGACGCGGCCGCACCCCGCCGGGCCTGGACCGTCGAGGACCGGCTCGCCGACGACGGCGTCCTCGTCTGGGTGGTTCCGTTGCCCGGCGCGCACAAACGCGACCTCGATCTCGTCCGCCGCGGCGACGAGCTGCTGCTCACCGCGGGCCCGTACCGCAGGATCGTTCCACTGCCCCCGGTACTGCGCCGCTGCACCGTCTCCGGTGCCGCCCTCACCGGGGGCGAGCTCCGCATCCGCTTCACCCCGGACCCCGACCTGTGGCCCCGTGCGCGCTGAACCGGATACCCCCGTTCGGGTACCGTCGAAGGGAGACAGCACGCACGCCCAGCAGCCGCCCGCAGGAGAGTCCGCCATGAGCGAGGCCACCGACCGTCCCACCGACGACGACGCCTGGGCCAAGGCCTGTGCCGAGGACCTCGCCGCCGAGAAGGAGCGCCTGCGCGGGCAGGAGCGATCCGGCTCCGGAGCCACCGGGACGGCCGCCGAAGAGCTCTTCAGGCTCTTCGAGGCGGTCGCCGACAAGGTATCCGGGCTGAACAACCCGCTCTTCGGCGCCGCCGCACAGGGGGCGGTCCGCCAGATCGTCGACCAGGCGAAGACCGCCGCGAAGCCCGTCGTCGAACGCAACCCCGAGGTCTTCGACCACCTCGCGGCCGCCGGATCCGAGCTGCTCGCCGCCTATCGCTCCGCCGTCGAGGGCCACGAGGGCCGCTGGACCCGGGGCGAGACCCGGGGGCCCCGGAGGGCGTCCGACGACCGCGACCCCCGCGGGGACGGCCCCGACGAAGGTCCCGCCGAGCGGATCGATCTCGACTGAACCCCCGGCGCCCTCGGGTACCGTTGGCCGTGGCGGGGCTTGACCGGAAACCGAGGGACTAATGGGACTCACCATCGGCGTCGACATCGGCGGCACGAAGATCGCGGCCGGCGTGGTCGACGAAGAGGGCACGATCCTTGAGACGTACAAGGTGCCCACCCCGCCGACCGCGGACGGAGTGACGGAGGCCATCTGCGCCGCCGTCTCCGAGGTCAGCAGCAACCACACCATCGAGGCCGTCGGCATCGGCGCCGCCGGATACGTGGACGACAAGCGCGCGACCGTCCTCTTCGCGCCGAACATCAACTGGCGCCACGAGCCGCTCAAGGACAAGGTCGAGCAGCGCATCGGGCTGCCCGTCGTCGTCGAGAACGACGCGAACTGCGCCGCCTGGGGCGAATACCGCTTCGGCGCCGGCCAGGGGCACGACGACGTCATCTGCATCACGCTCGGCACCGGCCTGGGCGGCGGCATCATCATCGGCAACAAGCTGCGGCGCGGACGCTTCGGCGTCGCCGCCGAGTTCGGCCACATCCGGGTCGTCCCGGACGGCCTGCTGTGCGGCTGCGGCAGCCAGGGCTGCTGGGAGCAGTACGCCTCCGGGCGCGCCCTCGTCCGCTACGCCAAGCAGCGCGCCAACGCCACCCCCGAGCACGCGACGATCCTGCTCGGGCTCGGCGACGGCACCCCCGAGGGCATCGAGGGCAAGCACATCAGCGAAGCCGCCCGACGGGGCGACCTCGTCGCCGTCGACGCCTTCCGCGAGCTGGCCCGCTGGGCCGGAGCAGGGCTGGCCGACCTGGCTTCCCTCTTCGACCCGTCCGCCTTCATCGTCGGCGGCGGTGTCTCCGACGAGGGCGACCTGGTGCTCGACCCGATCCGCAAGTCCTTCAAGCGCTGGCTGGTCGGCGGCGCCTGGCGCCCGCACGCCCAGGTCCTCGCCGCGCAGCTCGGCGGCAGGGCCGGGCTCGTCGGCGCGGCCGACCTGGCCCGCCAGGGCTGACCTCTGCCACCCCGGCCGCCCGCCGCGCCCCCTGGGGGAGCGGCGGGCGGCTGCGTATCGTGCCGTCCATGGACCAGTCGCCCCGCCCGCTGCCGAAGTCCCGTACGGAGCCCGACGGTTCCGCCGTGATCCGGGTGCTCAGCTACAACATCCGCTCGCTGCGCGACGACGAGGAGGCGCTGGTCCGGGTGATCCGGGCCTGCGAGCCGGACCTGGTCCTCGTCCAGGAAGCGCCCCGGTTCTTCCGCTGGCGCAAGCACGCGGCGCGCCTCGCCGCCCGGTGCGACCTGGTGGTACTGGGCGGCGGCGCGACGGCGACCGGGCCGCTGCTGCTGTGCTCGCTACGGGTCTTCGTGGAGCGGACGCAGGACGTGCTGCTGCCGCACAGGCCCGGTCTGCACCGCCGGGGCCTGGCCACCGCGGTCGTGCGCATCGGCGGCGTGCGGCTGGGCGTGGTCTCGGCGCACCTGTCCCTGGACCGGGCGGAGCGGCGGGACCAGGCGGACCTCCTCCTCGACCGGCTCGCGGCGCTGGACACCCCCTACGGGATCGCCGCGGCCGACGTGAACGAGGGGCCGGCCGGTCCCGCCTTCCGGCGGCTCGCCGGCGCACTGCAGGACTGCTGGTCGGTGGCGCCGTGGGGCGGGGAGCGGACCTTCCCGGCGGCGGCTCCGGACCGGCGGATCGACGCGGTCTTCGCCACGGCGGATGCCCAGGTGCTGGCCTGCGGTGTTCCTGCGGGGCTGGCCGGGGTCTCGGCCACGGACCTGCGGTCCGCCACGGACCACCTGCCCGTCCTGGCGGCACTGCGGCTGCCGGCCGCGCCGTAGCCGGGCGGTCCGGGTACGGCGCCGTGGCGCGGGTGCTGCTCCCGTGACCCCGCGCCCCGATCCTCGGCGGGGCCGAAACCGCGGGGTGCCCTCCCCGGGCACCGCGGCCCCCGCGCTCCCCGGCCGCAGGGGGGCGGGCAGGTGCCGCCTGCCCGGCCGGTCAGACGACCGCGCCGCGGCCCGGGTCGTCGTCCTCGTCGTCGCCGTGCTGCATGCGGGCCACCAGCGTCGCGAACCCGCCCAGGAAGCCGCCGATGCCCAGCGTCGTCAGCCACCAGGTCATCTCCCACTGCAGCAGCACCGCCAGCAGCAGGAGCACCGGGCCGCCGATCACCGCCAGCCACGCGAACTTCGCCGTCGTGTCCGCGGGCGGGAGCTCCGGCTCCGGTTGGACGAAATGGCCCTCGTCCGCCGGGGTCAGGTCGTCGTCCCCGGGCTCCGCCAGCGAGTGGTCCCGGGGACCCGCCATGCCCACGCCTGGGGCGAAGACCACCGAGCTGCCCAGTGCGGGCGCCGGCGGTGCGGGCGGTTCCGGCTCGGACCCGGTCCCGGCGTCCGGGCCGGGCTCCGGGGGCAGCGGCTTGACGTCCTCCTCCGGCAGCAGGAGGTTCTCGATCGGCCGGAACGGCCTGGACCCCGGCGGGTCCGGCGGCTCCTGCCCGTACCCGGCCACGATCGCGGCCCACGCCGCTTCCTCGTCCAGCGGCGGGATACCGCCCGACTGCTCCTCGTGCTCAGCCACCGGCCTCCGCCCCCTCCCTGCCCACGCTCTCCGCCAGTCGGCCGACGAACGCAAAACTGTCCGCGAAGATCCGCTCCGCGTCATGGTCCAACGTCGCGACGTGGTAGCTCTGTTCCAGCAGGGTCTCCGTCACGTCGGTCGACGAGACCCGGGCGAGCACCCGCGCCGAGTCGGCCGGCGGCACGACGTGGTCCTGCGGACTGTGCAGCAGCAGCAGCGGCTGGGTCACCTGCGGCAGCTCGGCGTCCACCAGCTGCAGGAACTTTCGCAGCGAGTGCGCGGCCCGGGTCGGGACCCGGTCGTAGCCGACCTCCACCGAGCCCGGCTTCGCGATGTCACTGGCGATGCCCGGCGTCGACCGGATGAGGTGCTGGGCCACGGGGAGGGCGAAGGCCAGCGGGTCGTGCACCTTGTTGGCCGGGTTGACCAGCACGATGCCGCTGATGGCGTCCCCGTGCTTGGCCGCCAGCCGCAGGGTCAGCGCGCCGCCCATCGACAGTCCGAAGACGAACACCTGCGTGCACCGCTCCAGCAGCTCGCGCAGGGCGCGGTCCACCTCGGCGTACCAGTCCTGCCACCCGGTGAGCTGCATGTCCTGCCAGCGCGTCCCGTGCCCGGGCAGCAGCGGCAGCGACACCGTCAGGCCCCGCCCGGCGAGGTACTCAGCCCAGGGACGGAGGGACTGCGGGGAACCGGTGAAGCCGTGGCAGAGAAGGACGCCGACCTCTCCGCCCTCGTGGCGGAACGGCTCGGCTCCAGGGAGGACGGGCACCAGGGGTCTCCTTGATCATGACGTACGTCGGGCGGGTGCGTTGCTCTGTGTGACTTCACCGTACGCGACCGGGGTGGCACCGGCCAGGGTCGTCGGGCCCCTGTCGGCGGGGGCACGGGATAAGGTCTGTTCGACAGACACAGGAAGGCTTTCGAGTTGATCTACGGCGCAATGAAGTTCTCCATCGGCGGTTCGCTGAAGCTCGCGTTCAGGCCGTGGGTGGAGGGCCTCGAGAACATTCCCGCGGAGGGGCCGGCGATCCTCGCGAGCAACCACCTGTCCTTCTCCGACTCGTTCTTCCTGCCGGCCGTACTGGACCGGAAGGTGACCTTCATCGCGAAGGCGGAGTACTTCACCTCCCCCGGGGTCAAGGGCAAGCTGACCGCCGCGTTCTTCAAGGGCGTCGGCCAGCTCCCGGTGGACCGCTCCGGCGCCCGCGGCGCCGGCGAGGCAGCCATCAGGAGCGGTATCGAGGTCATCGAACGCGGTGAACTGTTCGGTATCTACCCCGAGGGCACGCGTTCACCCGACGGACGCCTCTACCGCGGCAAGCCCGGTGGCCTGGCCCGCGTGGCCCTGGCCACCGGCGCGCCCGTGATCCCCGTGGCGATGATCAACACGGAGAAGATCCAGCCGCCCGGCAAGGTCATCCCCAAGCTCATGCGCCCCGGCATCCGGATCGGCAAGCCGCTGGACTTCAGCCGCTACCACGGCATGGACGGCGACCGCTTCATCCTGCGTTCGGTGACCGACGAGGTCATGTACGAGATCATGAAGCTTTCCGGTCAGGAGTACGTCGACATCTACGCGACGGCGGCCAAGCGCCAGATCGCCGACGCGGAGAAGGCGGCCAAGGAAGCCGAGAAGGCGGCCAGGGCGGAGAAGGCCGACCGGGCCGACAAGGGCGACAAGAGCGGCACGGCCGACAGCGGCGAGTAGCGGCAGGCGGTACCGCCCGTCAGGGGGGTGGGGGAGATGGCGAAACGCGAACGCGTCGTACGCATGTCGGTCGAGCAGCCGCTCTGGCGCGCCCTGACCGCGTACCGGTTGCTGACCATGCTCTACGCGGTGCTGCTGTTCGCCTCGGCGTACCGGCAGTTCCCGCACCCCTGGCCCGCCGCCGGCTACCTCGCGGTCCTCGCCCTGTGGACGCTCGCCACCTTCCGCAGGGTTTCCAGCGCCGCGAGCTGCACCAAGGGCTTCCTCGTCGCGGACCTCACCGTCGCGATCGTCGGGATCCTGCTGACGCCGCTCGTGGACAGCCACGAGCGGATCGTCGGCGGCGGCCCGACCCTCCCCACCATCTGGACGGCGGGCGCGGTCCTCGGCTTCGCCATCAAGGGTGGCTGGCGCTGGGCCTGCTTCGCCTCCACGCTGGTGGCGATGGCCAACATCCTCATCCACAGCGGCCAGCCCACCCGGGACACCCTGCACAACGTCCTGCTGGTCTGGGTCGCCTCGGTGGCCATCGGCTACGTCGTCGAGGTCGCCCGGGCCAGTGAGAACACCCTCGCCCGCGCCCTGGAGATCGAAGCCGCCACCCGCGAGCGCGAGCGCCTCGCCCGCGACATCCACGACGGTGTCCTCCAGGTCCTGGCCATGGTCCAGCGCCGCGGCTTCGAACTGGGTGGAGAGGCGGAGGAGCTCGGCAGGATGGCGGGGGAGCAGGAGGTGGCACTGCGCACGCTCGTCTCCAGCGGTCTGGTGCAGCCCTCCCGGGTCTCCCGCGACGAGTCGCGCGGCGCGCTGGTGGACGCCTATGAGGACGACGTGCCCGGCGCGGACGGCGAGGATCTCGACCTGCGCACGCTCCTCGCGCCGCACGCCGGCTCCCGGGTGAGCTTCGCCGAGCCGGGCACCCCGGTCCCGCTGCCGGTACCGGCAGCGAAGGAGCTGGCGGCGGCCGTGGGCGCCGCCCTCGACAACGTGCGCAAGCACGCCGGGGAAGGGGCCAGGGCGTGGATCCTGGTCGAGGACTGGGGCGACGAGGTGATAGTGACCGTCCGCGACGACGGCCCCGGCATCCCGGCGGGCCGCCTCGACCAGGCGGAGGGCGAGGGCCGTATGGGAGTGGCCCTCTCCATCCGCGGCCGGCTGCGTGACCTCGGCGGCAGCGCCGATCTGGTGTCCGTCCCCGGGCAGGGCACCGAAGTGGAACTGAAGGTACCCAGGGGCAGGACGGACAAGAAGTGAGCGAGCGAACCGACGTGAACGACCCGCAGCAGCCGCAGCAGCACCCCGACATCAGGGTGATGGTCGTCGACGACCACCCGATGTGGCGCGACGCCGTGGCTCGCGACCTGGCCGCCGCCGGCCTCGATGTGGTGGCCACCGCCGGCGACGGCCCCGAGGCGGTACGCCGGGCCCGCGCGGTCACCCCCGACGTCCTGGTCCTCGACCTCAACCTCCCCGGAATGCCGGGCGTGCAGGTCTGCAAGGAGCTGGTCGGCGCCCACCCGGCGCTGCGGGTGCTGGTCCTGTCGGCCAGCGGTGAGCACGCGGACGTGCTGGAGGCGGTGAAGTCCGGCGCGACCGGCTATCTGCTGAAGTCCGCGGGCGCGGGGGAGCTGATCGACGCCGTCCGCCGCACGGCCGCCGGGGACCCGGTGTTCACCCCGGGCCTGGCCGGCCTGGTGCTCGGTGAGTACCGGCGCCTGGCCACCGATCCGGCGCCGACCGCCTCCGACGAGCCGAAGGCGCCGCAGCTGACCGACCGCGAGACCGAGGTGCTGCGGCTGGTGGCCAAGGGGTTGTCGTACAAGCAGATCGCGGAGCGGCTGGTCATCTCCCACCGCACCGTGCAGAACCACGTCCAGAACACCCTGGGCAAGCTGCAGTTGCACAACCGGGTGGAGCTCGTGCGGTACGCGATAGAGGCGGGCCTCGACGACGCCTGAGGGCCGTGCGCGCGACCGTCGATCGTACTTACGTCCTCGTACGAGTGAACGGGCGTACGCAACGCCCCTCGATTCCACCGGAATTGCCCCCTTCGGGTCCCCTGTTGTGACCTGCGTCACCACTAGCGTGACCGTCATGGCGAAGGGAGATGCAATGAAGGTCGGAGTGCTGACCGGCGGCGGCGACTGCCCCGGGCTCAACGCGGTGATCAGGGCCGTCGTCCGCAAGGGCGAGCAGGAATACGGCTGCGGATTCGTCGGGTTCAAGGACGGCTGGCGGGGCGCGGTCGAGGGGCGGACCGTCCCCCTCGGCATTCCCGCCGTCCGCGGCATCCTGCCCCGCGGCGGCACCGTCCTCGGTTCCTCGCGCACCAACCCGTTCACGACGGAGAACGGGGTGCGCGACATCAAGGACAACCTGGCCAAGTACGAGGTGGACGCGCTCATCGCGATCGGCGGCGAGGACACGCTGGGGGTCGCCGCCCGTCTCTACGAGGAGTACGGCATCCCCTGCGTCGGCGTGCCGAAGACCATCGACAACGACCTGTCGGCCACGGACTACACCTTCGGCTTCGACACCGCCGTCGGCATCGCGACCGAGGCCATCGACCGCCTGCACACCACGGCCGAATCGCACATGCGCGTCCTCGTTGTCGAGGTCATGGGCCGGCACGCGGGCTGGATCGCCCTGCACTCCGGGCTCGCCGGCGGGGCCAACGTTATCCTCATTCCGGAGCAGCGCTTCGACGTCGACCAGGTGTGCGCCTGGGTGACCTCCCGGTTCAAGGCGAGTTACGCGCCGATCGTCGTGGTCGCAGAGGGCGCCATGCCCAAGGACGGGGACATGGTGCTGAAGGACGGCACCAAGGACTCCTTCGGGCACGTCCGGCTCTCGGGCGTGGGCGAGTGGCTGGCCAAGGAGATCGAAGCGCGCACCGGCGAGGAGGCCCGCACGACGGTGCTCGGGCACATCCAGCGTGGCGGCACCCCGAGCGCCTTCGACCGGTGGCTGGCGACCCGGTTTGGTCTGCACGCGATCGACGCCGTGCACGAGCGGGACTTCGGGAAGATGGTCGCGCTGAAGGGGACGGACATCGTCCGGGTGCCGATCGGCGACGCCACGGCGAAGCTGAAGACGGTCGATCCCGCCCTCTACCAGGAGGCCGGCGTCTTCTTCGGCTGAGCCGCCGGGGGGACGGCACGCCATGGGCCGTATCGTGGGGGACGGCCCATGGTCCTGCGGACGGGAGCGAACGTGGAAATCCTGGCATTCGGCGTGCAGTCGGACGAGAAGCCGATGCTGGAGGCCGCGTTCGCCGGCCGGCACGAGGTGCGCTGCCTGGACGTCTTCCTCACCGAGGACACCGCCCCCATCGCCGCCGGGTACGAGGTCGTCTCCTCCAGCGTCAACGCCGACCTGGACGGGAGGGTGTTGCGGATCCTGGCCGCCGGCGGGACCCGGATGATCGCCCAGCGCTCCACCGGCTTCAACAACATCGACCTGGACGTCGCGCGCCGGCTCGGCCTGACGGTGAGCCGGGTCTCGTACTACTCCCCCTACTCCGTGGCCGAGTTCGCCTGGACCCTCGCGATGACCGTGAACCGGCGCATCGTGCGGGCCGCGACCCGCACCAGGGACTTCGACTTCCGCCTGGACGGGCTGATGGGCCGCGACATGCACGGCCGGACGGCCGGGGTGCTCGGCACCGGCAAGATCGGCGAGGCGTTCACCCGCATCGCGCACGGGCACGGCATGAAGCTGCTCGGCTGGGACCTGGAGCCCAACCCGGCCTGTGTGGAAATGGGCATGAGGTACGTGGAGAAGGAGGAGCTGCTCGCCTCCTCGGACCTGATCAGCCTGCACGTGCCGCTGCTGGAGTCCACGCGCCACCTCCTGGACGCGGCGGCGCTGCGGCGGATGAAGGACGACGCGATCCTGGTGAACTCCAGCCGCGGCGGCCTCATCGACTCCGAGGCCCTCGTCGCGGAACTCCGGGCCGGCCGCTTCACCGGTGTCGGCCTCGACGTGTACGAGGCGGAGGCCGGGGTCTTCTTCGTGGACCGCTCGCTGCAGACCGTCGAGGACGACACCCTGGCCCGGCTGATGACCTTCCCGAACGTCGTCGTGACCTCCCACCAGGCCTACTACACGACCGACGCGGTGAGCCAGATCATCGACACCACCGTCGCCAATGTCACCGACTACCTGGCCGGCCGCCGCTCCGAGAACACCCTCCTCCCGGACGCCCCGTAGCCCCCTCGGTCCCGCAGCCCCGGGATTTCGGATCGCGTTCACCCCGTTATGTTTTCTGCGGTTCCGCAATGGGGCCGCTGGCCTCCGGGCCCGGCATGACTGTTGCCCCCTGTCGAAGGCATGACCTGGGGGGTGGTGTCACCGGGTCCGGGGGTGTTCGTCGGAGACGCTGATCAGAGGTCCGGCCACCGTCCGGTCCGGCGCAATGCTGGACAGTTCGCGGGCGGCAGGTCTGCATAACGTGGATGCGCGAGCACGACACCCGAGCCGAGGCCGGCACCGTCAACACCCCCTGGGAAGGGGCACGATGTTCGAGATCGAAGACGTGGGCGTGTTCCTGGGCCTGGACGTCGGCAAGAGCAGCCATCACGGTCATGGGCTCACCCCGGGCGGGAAGAAGGTCTTCGACAAGCAGCTGCCCAACAGCGAGCCCAAGCTGCGGGCCGCCTTCGACAAGCTGACCGCGAAGTTCGGCACCGTGCTGGTGATCGTGGACCAGCCCGCCTCCATCGGCGCCCTGCCACTGACCGTCGCCCGCGACGCGGGCTGCCAGGTCGCCTACCTGCCCGGACTGGCGATGCGCCGGATCGCCGACCTCTACCCGGGCGAGACCAAGACCGACGCCAAGGACGCCGCCGTCATCGCGGACGCCGCCCGGACGATGCCGCACACCCTGCGCTCGCTGGAGCTGACCGACCAGATCACCGCCGAGCTGACCGTGCTCGTCGGCTTCGACCAGGACCTGGCCGCCGAGGCCACCCGCACCTCCAACCGGATACGGGGCCTGCTCACCCAGTTCCACCCCAGCCTGGAACGCGTCCTGGGCCCGCGCCTGGACCACCAGGCCGTGACCTGGCTGCTGGAGCGCTACGGATCCCCAGCCGCCCTGCGCAAGGCCGGACGCCGCAGACTCGTCGAGCTGATCCGCCCGAAGGCCCCGCGCATGGCCACCAGGCTGATCGACGACGTCTTCAACGCGCTCGACGAGCAGACCGTCGTCGTTCCCGGGACCGGCACCCTCGACATCGTCATCCCCTCCCTGGCCGCCTCGCTGGCCGCTGTCCACACCCAGCGCCGGGCGATGGAAGCCCAGATCAACGCCCTGCTGGAGGCTCACCCTCTTTCCCCGGTCCTGACGTCGATGCCCGGCGTCGGCGTCAGGCCCGCCGCCGTCCTGCTGGTCACCGTCGGCGACGGCACCAGCTTCCCCACCGCCGCCCACCTCGCCTCCTACGCCGGCCTCGCCCCCACCACGAAGCAGTCCGGGACCTCGATCCATGGCGAACACGCACCCCGAGGCGGAAACCGGCAGCTCAAACGGGCGATGTTTCTCTCCGCCTTCGCCTGCATGAACGCCGACCCGGCCTCCCGCGCCTACTACGACAAGCAACGAGCACGCGGCAAAACCCACACCCAGGCCCTCCTCCGCCTCGCCCGCCAACGCATCAGCGTCCTGTTCGCCATGCTCCGCGACGGCACCTTCTACGAATCCCGGACACCGACGGACGTCGAGCTCGCCGCTTAGCCTCAGCAAGCCCGAACCACCCGAAACCCGACACAGGTGCCTTGACGAAAGACATAGAGGCACCCCCCGCCCGCGGCGCGGTCCGGCGGCGGCCCTACCCTCCCGGTGTGGACGTACCCGACTGGATGCGCTGGACCTCCTGTGCCTTCGCAGCCGTGCAACTGATCTTCACCTACCGCAGCGTGCAACTGCTGCGCCAGGCCGGTCCGGGCCGCCGGACGGACCCGTGGCTGGCGGTCGCCGACGACGTGATGGGGGTGGTGCTGCCCGTCGGGCTGGCGCTCGGCTCCCTCGACGTACTGCTGGTCGCGGGCCCGGTACTGCTCGCGATCGGGGCCTGCAAGGAAATCCGGGCCCTCCTCGCCCGCCGCGCGGCGAGGACGGCACCGGCGGCCGGCGGGGGAGCGGTCCCCACAGGGGACTAGCTTGATCTTCAACCGCTGGGCCCGGCACATCACCCGCGGGCCGGGCGGGCCGCGCCGCTCACACGGCTGCGCCCCGCACCTGCGTCACCAGCTCGCGCAGCAGCTCCGCGCCGCGCAGGGTGAGGACCGACTCCGGGTGGAACTGGACCCCGGCGAAGCCCCCGGCGGGGGAGCGCAGTGCGTGGACCTCCCCCGTGGACCGGTCCCGGGCCACCTCGACCCCTCGGGCGGCCAGTCCGGCAGCCAGGCGGTCGTCGCAGTGCGCGGTGAAGGTGTTGTAGAAGCCGACCACCTCCTCGGCCCCGAACAGCTCGATCCGGGTCTGCGCGCCCTGCGCCGGCTCCGCCTTGCGGACCAGCGGCAGGCCCAGCTCGGCGGCGAGCGGCTCGTGCCCGAGGCACACCCCGAGCAGGCCGTGGCGCTGCCCGGCCAGCAGCTCGCCGGTCAGCCCGCGCAGCAGCCGCATCTTCGGATCGGCAGAGTCGGCCGGGTTCCCCGGGCCGGGCCCCAGCACGATCGGCCCCTCCCAGGCCAGGGCCGTCTCCCGCAGCCCCGGTTCGTCGAAGCGCCGTACGGTGACCTCCAGCCCGATGACCCGCAGCACGTGCGCCAGCATCGCGGTGAAGGTGTCCTCCCCGTCCACCACCAGCGCATGCCCCGACGGCTGGGCCGGCCGCTCCTGCATCCGCAGCCAGAAGGGGGCCAGGTCGGCACGCCGGGCGTCGAGGGCCGCCCGCACCCGCGGGTCCTGCGCCAGTCGGGTCCCCGCGGCGGCCGGCCGCGGCGCCGCCGGCCGTACCCCGAGCGCCGCCAGCACTCCCGCCGCCTTCGCGTGCGTCTCCGCGACCTCACCCGCCGGATCGGAGTGCCGCACCAGGGTGGCGCCCACCGGCACCCGCAGCCGCCCGTCCCGGGCGATGTCGGCCGTCCGGATCAGGATGGGGGAGTCGAGGGTCTGCGCCCCCGCGGCGTCCAGGCCCACCAGCGCCAGCGCCCCCGCGTAGTAGCCGCGCCCGCCGCTTTCGTGGCGCTGGATCACCCGGCAGGCGTTCTGCACCGGCGAACCCGTCACGGTCGCCGCGAACATCGTCTCGCGCAGCACGTCCCGCACGTCCAGGGAGGAGCGTCCGCGCAGTTCGTACTCGGTGTGGGTGAGGTGGGCCATCTCCTTGAGCCGCGGTCCGACGACGACCCCGCCCCGGTCGCCTACCGTGCACATCATCTTCAGTTCCTCGTCGACCACCATCGACAGCTCCTCGGTCTCCTTGCGGTCGCCGAGGAAGGCCAGGAGCGACTCGGCGGTCGGCCCGGTGGCCGGATGGCGGTACGTGCCGCTGATCGGGTTCATCACGACCGTGCCGCCCGCCCGCCGTCCGCCGCCCCCCTCGGCCGAGTGCCCTTCGCACCCGCTCCGCCCGTTCGACATCCGCACGTGGACCTCGGGGCTCGCCCCGACCAGCGTGCGCTCCCCGGTATGGACGACATAGGTCCAGTACGCCCCCCGCTCGCCCTCCAGCAGCCGCCGGAACAGGGCCAGCGCGTCCGCCCGGCCGAAACCGTCGATCCGGCCCTCGAACGTGCGCCGGATGACGAAGTTCGAGCCCTCGCCCCGGCCGATCTCCTCCCGGATCACCCGCTCCACCGTGTCCGCGTACGCCTCGTCGGAGACGTCGAAACCACCGTCCTCGACCCGCACCGCGTGCGCCGGCAGCACGGCCAGCACCTCGGCGAGCGGGATCTCGTACGCCTCCTCGGCGACCAGTGCGCTCAGCGGGGTGCCGTCGTCGCGCACGTCGAAACCCCGCTCCCGGATCTGCCGGAAGGGCACGAGTGCGAGGGTGGGCAGAGTGCCGACGGGCAGGTCGGCGAGGTTCTCGACCTCGTGGACCGGCCCGAGGAGGACCTCGACGCTCTCGTGGTCGCGGCCGGGGGTCCGCCGGCGCAGCAGGGCGAAGGGCGGGCAGGAGTCGTCGAGCAGCCGGCCCAGCGGGCCGGGTACGTCGGGTCGGTTCGGTCGGCTGGTGTCCATGGGCGGAGCGTCCTTCCGTCGGGGGAGGAGCGGCTCGCGCTGCCGGCGCCGGTGCCGGGAACGCGGAAGGCCGCCCCTCGGGGCGGCCTTCGCGTCGTGCGTGTCGTCAGGTACGCGCAGGAAGTGGGCCGCCGGGAGCGGTCCACCACCAGTTCTGGTTCGTGTGCGCGTACATGCGGTGAACCATAGCCCAGAACGCCCCGGTGGCGCCGGATCGGTTCCGCAACGCGTGCCGAACCATCGATTCCGTTCCGCCGGGCGTCCACGGCCTTCGAGGAATCCGTCTCACGTTGTGGGCGGGGGGCCGGACGCCACCCGTAACGCCGTAATGTGTACGAGGTGACCGTGAACGCTGAAAACCAAGCCCCCGCCGCCAAGGCGACCTGGCGAGACCTTCCCGCGGCGCAGCAGCCTTCGTACCCCGATGCCGAGGCTCTGCGCGCTGTCGTCGCGGACCTCGAATCGTATCCTCCGCTCGTTTTCGCGGGTGAGTGCGACCAGCTGCGTGCCCGTCTGGGAGCCGTCGCCAAGGGCGAGGCGTTCCTGCTCCAGGGCGGCGACTGCGCCGAGGCCTTCGACGGCGTCTCCGCCGACCACATCCGGGCCAAGCTCAAGACGCTGCTCCAGATGAGTGCTGTTCTGACGTACGCGGCGTCCGTACCGGTCGTCAAGGTCGGCCGGATCGCCGGGCAGTACTCCAAGCCGCGCTCCAAGGACACCGAGACCCGCGACGGCGTGACCCTGCCGACCTACCGCGGCGACTCCGTCAACGGCTTCGCCTTCACCGAGGAGGCGCGCGTCCCGGACCCCGAGCGGCTGAAGCGCATGTACCACGCCTCCGCCTCCACGCTCAACCTGGTGCGCGCCTTCACCACCGGTGGTTACGCCGACCTGCGCCAGGTGCACGCCTGGAACCAGGACTTCGTGAAGTCCTCCCCGTCCGGTCAGCGGTACGAGCAGCTGGCCCGGGAGATCGACAACGCGCTGAACTTCATGAAGGCCTGTGGCACCGACCCGGCCGAGTTCAAGGCGGTGGAGTTCTACGCCTCCCACGAGGCGCTGCTGCTGGACTACGAGGGCGCGCTGACGCGCACCGACTCGCGCACCGGCAAGCTGTACGACACCTCCGGCCACATGGTGTGGATCGGTGAGCGCACCCGTCAGCTGGACCACGCGCACATCGAGTTCTGCTCGCAGATCACCAACCCGATCGGCATCAAGCTCGGCCCCACCACCACGGTGGACGAGGCGCTGACCTACATCGACCGCCTGGACCCCGAGCGCGAGCCGGGCCGGCTGACCTTCGTCGTCCGCATGGGCGCCGACAAGGTCCGCGACAAGCTCCCCGAGCTGGTCGAGAAGGTCACGGCCTCGGGCGCGACGGTCGCCTGGGTGACCGACCCGATGCACGGCAACACCTTCGAGGCGGCCTCCGGCCACAAGACGCGCCGTTTCGACGACGTGCTCGACGAGGTCAAGGGCTTCTTCGAGGTGCACAAGGCGCTGGGCACCCACCCGGGCGGCATCCACGTCGAGCTGACCGGTGACGACGTCACCGAGTGCGTGGGCGGCGGCGACGAGATCTTCGTCGACGACCTGCACCAGCGCTACGAGACGGCCTGCGACCCGCGGCTCAACCGCAGCCAGTCGCTGGACCTGGCGTTCCTGGTGGCGGAGCTCTACCGCGACTAGGCGTCGCGATCAGCAGGTGCGTTCCTACGACTGTGGGGCGCGGATCGATGTGATCCGCGCCCCACAGTCGTACCCGGGGCTTTCCGGCCACCCTGACTTTGGGTACGGTTAGGTAAGCCTCACCGAATAGGGGATGGCTCGCCGCACCGCTCAGCGCCAGGAGGTGAACCGCGTGTACGTCTGCTCTTGCTTCGGGATCACCGACCAGCAGGTCAAGGAGCACGCGGCTGCCGGGGCCTGCACGCCCCGCCAGATCGCCTCGGCCACCAAGGCCGGCACCGACTGCGGCTCCTGCGTGCGCACCATCCAGGGCATCCTCGGCCGCGGGGCGTGCCCGCGCAGGGAGCTGCTGGAGAAGGGCGGCGCGGTGTCCGTGCTCGCGGCCGACCCGGAGGCGACGCCCTCGCCCGAGCTGGCGGAAGCGGCCTAGGAACCGGACCGGGCCGGCGCGCGTCGGCCGGCAGCCGGTTCGCCCGATCGGCCGACGGTCAGCTCGGCTGCTCGATCAGCTGCGCGATGTAGAGCGCCTCGCCCAGGGACTCGATGAGCTCCAGCTGGGTGTCGAGGTAGTCGATGTGGTGCTCCTCGTCCTCCAGGATCTCCTCGAAGAGGCGGGCCGAGGTGATGTCACCCTTCCCGCGCATGACCTCGATGCCCCGCTTCAGCCGGTCGATGGCCTCGACCTCGACCTGGCGGTCCGCCTGGAACATCTCGGTGATGGTCTGCCCGACGCGCACGTGGAAGAGGCGCTGGTAGTTCGGCAGGCCGTCCAGCATCAGGATGCGCTCGGTGAGCTTGTCCGCGTGCTTCATCTCGTCGATGGACTCTTCACGCGTGTACTTGGCGAGCTTGGTCCAGCCCTTGTTGTCCTGGATGCGGTAGTGCAGCCAGTACTGGTTGATGGCCGTCAGCTCGCCGGTCAGCTGCTCGTTCAGAAACTCAAGGACCTCGGGGTCGCCCTGCATCGCAGAGGCTCCTTCCAGGCAATGTCAGCTATGTGACGGGGCAGTTGCGCGCATCCTTGCACCGCCGCTGAGGGCCGTCCAGTAAGTGCCTCCTTAGTGGGAGTTACCGTGACTTGCCCGAATCGGCCCCGGCCTGGTCATGACCACCCTGCCCAGTCTGTCACCATGGAGTCATGGGTCAGCCGGAAAGCCGGGAATCTCCGGGAGCAGAGCAGCTGGAGCTTCCACCGGGGCAGCGGCTGCAGAAGGGCTGGCCGGTCACCCACTATGGTCCCGTGCCCAAGTTCAAGCCGGACCGCTGGGAGTTCCGGGTCTTCGGCGCCACCGCCGACGGTGACAAGCACTGCTGGAACCACGAGGAGTTCACGGCGCTGCCGTTCGCCTCCGTCGTGGCGGACCTGCACTGCGTCACGAAGTTCAGCATGCAGGGCGCGGAATGGGGCGGTGTGCTCGCCCGCGAGGTGCTGGCCCTGGCGCCTCCCGCACCGCAGGTCACCCACGTGATGGTGTGGGCCGAGTACGGCTTCAGCTCCAACCTGAGGCTGGCCGACTTCGCATCCGACCGGACCGTCTTCGCCACCCACCAGGGCGGTGAACTGCTCACCGCCGAGCACGGTTTCCCCGTCCGGCTGGTGGTCCCGCACCTGTACGCCTGGAAGGGCCCCAAGTGGGTCCGCGGCATCGAGTACATGACCGCCGACCGCCGGGGCTTCTGGGAGGAGCGCGGCTACCACAACATCGGCGACCCCTGGCGCGAGCAGCGCTACTCGTACCAGGAGGAGCCGGGGGAGGGCCCCGAACTCTAGGGGCGTTGCGAGGGCGCCCCGGGGGGCGCCCCTCAGTGGTGGTACTGGTGGACGACCGCGTGACCCATGCCGCGGCCGATCATCCACTTGTTGACCGGCGTCGTGATCACGAAGGCGGCCGCCAGCGCGACCACCAGGACGATCCAGAACTTCGGGTCCGACACGTGCGCGTCCATCGCGCCCGGCCACAGTGCGATCACCCCGTTGTCGATCAACTCCATGACGGCGATCGACAGGGTGTCCGCGGCGAGGGCCACCCGGACGGCCGCCCCCAGGCCGACGCCGGCGGCGAGGATCCCGCGCAGGGTGAGTGCGTAGCCGAAGAAGAAGGCGAGGATGATCGCGAGGATCATCGTCGAGACGTTCCCCCAGCCCAGGGCGGTGCCGATGACCATCCCGAGAACCTCACCGATGGCGCATCCTGTGAGGCAGTGCAGGGTGGCCCGGGCGGCCGCCGCCCAGTCGACCCCGCCGACGCCGCCATGGCCGTGAGCCTGGCCGTGGCCCTGCTGGTCGTGCGGGTGGTGCTCGTCGTGCGGGTGGTGCCGGTGGTCGTGCCCTTCGTGCGTCTGCTCCATGACGACCCCCTCGTGGGAAAGCCGGGTAGCGGTCCGTCGACATGACGAACCGTATACCCCCAGGGGGTATTCCTCAAGGGTCAGTGGATCACTGGGCGCCGCGCAGCTCCTTCAGCAGCGCCACATCCGCCGCATGCCCTTCCTTGCCTCCGGGCGTTTCGATGATCAGGGGTACGCCGTCCATCGCGGGGTGCGTGCACAGCTCGGCGAAGGCGTCCCGGCCGATGTGGCCCTGGCCGATGTTCGCGTGCCGGTCCTTGTGCGCGCCCACCCCCTCCTTGGAGTCGTTCGCGTGGACCAGCTTCAGCCGGCCCTCGCCCACGGTGTCCACCAGCAGATCCAGCGTCACCTTCGTCCCGCCCGGCTCCGCCAGGTCGTGACCGGCCGCGAAGACGTGGCAGGTGTCCAGACAGATCCCCAGCTTCGGATGGTGGCGCAGCGCATCGAAGTACGGACCGAAGTCCTCCGCGAGCGAGCACAGCGAGGAACCCTGCCCGGCCGTCGACTCCAGCAGCAGAAACGGGTCGTCGTCGTGCGTCAGCTCGTCCAGCAGCGGCAGCATGTACTCCCTGACCTGCTCGTACGCCGCCTCCCGCGGGCGACCGCCGGTCGCGGAGCCGGTATGGACGACCACCCCGAGCGCGCCGATCCGCCGGGCCCGGCGCAGCGAGTGCCGCAGGGACTCCACCGACCTCTCCACGGTGGCGGCGGTGTGCGAGCCGAAGTTGATCAGATACGGCGCGTGCACGTACGCGGGGATGCCCTCCCGCGCGCACTCCTCGCGGAACCGTTCGTCCTGCGCCGGATTGCCGACCGGGGTGGCCCAGCCGCGCGGATTGGCGACGAAGACCTGGACGGCCTCGGCGCCCATCTCCCGGGCGTACGCCAGCCCGACCGAGGCCAGACCGCCCGCGACGGGGACATGTCCGCCCACTGGATTGCGTACCACGTGCGCCTACAGCCCCTTGATCCGGATGGTGATCGTCAGGCCCTCGGCCGCGGTCTGCCCGGGGAGCACCGACTGGGCGTCCACCGTCCTGCTGAAGGAGAGCAGCGGCCGGTCCACCTTCACCTTGAAGCCCGCGTCCTCCAAGGTCTTGCGGGCCGTGTCCACGTCCTGGCCGATCACGTTCGGGACCGGCAGCTGGCGCGGTCCCTTGGACACCGTCAGCGTGACCGTGTCCCCGGCCGCCGCCTGGGTGCCGGCGCCGATCGACTGGTTGGCCACCGTCCCCGGATCCGAGGGCGCGTTCACCTGCTCGGGAGCCGTGGCGACCTTGAGGCCCAGACCCTCCAGGGTGGCCTTCGCCTGCTCGAAGGGCAGCCCCGTCACGCCGGGCACCGGCACCGGCCGGCCCTTGCTGACGACGATCGAGACCGCCGTGTCGGGCGCACGCTTCTCGCCGCCCGCCGGATTGGTGCTGATCACCGAGCCCTGGGCGACGTCCTGGCTGAAGGCCTGCGTGACGATTCCGGGGGCCAGCCCGGTCCTGGTCAGCTCCTCCTTGGCCTCCTCCAGCGGCCTGCCCCGGAGGTTGGGCACGGACACGACCTCGGGACCGCGGGAGATCGTGATGGTCACCGCGCCGTTGCCGCGGATCCGCTGCCCGCCCGCGGGGTCGGTGTTCATCACCGTCCCGCGCTCGAAGGCGTCGCTGAACTTCCGGTCGACCCCCTTCACCCCGAGACCGGCCTCGGAGAGCTGGGCGCGGGCCTGCTCCTCGGTCTTGCCGAGCAGGTTGGGGACCTTGGTGAACTGGCCCGAGCTGATGTACCAGACGCCCGTGCCGATGCCGAGGGCCAGCAGCACGCCGACGACCGCCAGCAGCACGCCGCGGCGCGGCCGGCCGCCGACCGCCGACCGGCGCCCGGACGGAGCGGGCGGGTCCAGTGGGGGCGCCTCGAAGCGGGAGGTGAGGTTCACGGGCTCCGCCGCCACCGGGCGCGGGATGACACCGGTGCGGTCCTCGGCGGACGACCGGTCCACGGCGCGCGCCTGCGGCGGTACGGCGTCCAGCTCGACGTCGCTGAGTCCGGCGCGGGCCTCGCGGGTGAGGCCGAGCAGGGCGGCGGCGTCGTAGGGGCGCAGGTCGGGGGTGCGGGCGGTGGCGCAGGCCACGAGCCCGTCGAGGCCCGCGGGCAGGCCGGGCACCGAGGCGGACGGCGGCGGGACGTCCTCGTGCAGGTGCTGGTAGAGCACCTGCGCGGGGGTGGCGCCGACGTGGGGCTTGGAGCCGGTGAGCATCTCGTAGAGCACGACACCGCAGGCGTAGACGTCCACGCGGGTGTCGGCGACGCCGTTCTCGATCTGCTCGGGTGCCAGGTAGGAGACGGTGCCGAGCACCGAGCCGGTGGTGTTGGTCACCGAGTCCACCGACCGGACCAGCCCGAAGTCCGCGACCTTGACCCTGCCGTCGTCGCCGATCAGGACGTTCTCGGGCTTCATGTCGCGGTGCACGAACCCGGCCCGGTGGGCGGCGCCGAGGGCGGCCAGGACCGGTTCGAGGATGTCGAGGGCCGCCCGCGGCTGGAGCGCACCGCGCTCGCGCAGCACGTCGCGCAGGGTGCAGCCGGAGACGTACTCCATCGCCAAGTAGACGTAGGGTCCGTCCGTGCCCTGGTCGAACACGGCGACCACGTTGGGGTGCGCGAGCCGCGCCACGGACTTGGCCTCGCGGATGAACCGCTCGACGAAGCCGGCGTCGGAGGCGAGGGCCGGATGCATCACCTTCAGGGCGAGGATCCGGTCCAGCCGGGTGTCGACGGCCCGGTAGACCGTGGCCATGCCGCCGGCCGCGATGCGGGCGTCGATGCGGTAGCGGCCGTCGAGCACGCGCCCGACGAGAGGGTCTTCCAGGGTCGTATCCACCCGCCGATTCTACGAGCCGGCGCCGGTGTCCCGGCGGGGGCGGGTCTCGTTGCAGCGCAGCTGTGACGTGAGCAGGGGGCGGGGCGGGATTCCCGGCCGGCGTGAACCGGAGCGGCGCGGGGGCCGGCGGGACTCCCGGGGCACGTCCCCGGCGACCGCCCGACGGCCGCCCGGCCACCGCTGCACCCGCACCGGAGGCCTCCCGCCCCGCCCCCCGGCCGCCCCGTTGCGTCCTCAGAACGCGGGCCGCTCCGGGTCCAGCGCCGCGCGGCCCTCCCTGGGGGAGGAGGCTTCGGCGAAGCGGCGCTGGGGGATGCGGCCCGCCCGGAAGGCCAGGCGGCCGGCCGAGACGGCGTCCCGCATGGCGGATGCCATCAGGACCGGTTCCTGCGCCCGGGTCACGGCGGAGGCCAGCATCACCGCCGCGCAGCCCAGTTCCATCGCCAGGGCCGCGTCGGAGGCAGTGCCCGCGCCCGCGTCCAGGATCACCGGTACGCCCGCCCGCTCCGTGATGAGTTCGAAGTTGTGCGGGTTGCGGATGCCCATGCCGGAGCCGATGGGAGCGCCGAGCGGCATGATCGCCGCGCAGCCCACGTCCTCCAGCCTGCGCGCCAGCACGGGATCGTCGTTGGTGTACGGCAGGACGGTGAAGCCCTCGTCCACCAGGATCTCGGCGGCGTCCAGCAGCTCGACGCCGTCGGGCAGGAGGGTCCGCTCGTCGGCGACCACTTCGAGCTTGATCCAGTCGGTGCCCAGGGCCTCCCGCGCGAGGCGGGCCGTGAGGACGGCCTCGCCCGCGGTGAAGCAGCCGGCGGTGTTGGGCAGGACCGAGATGCCGAGGCCGGCCAGGACGGAGAGGACGGAACCCTGCACCGTCGGGTCCAGGCGGCGCATGGCCACGGTGGTGAGTTCGGTGCCGGACGCGGCCAGGGCGCGCTCCAGCACGTCCAGGCTGGGGGCGCCGCCCGTGCCCATGATGAGGCGGGAGGAGAAGGTCCGGTCGCCCAGTGCGAACAGGTCGTCGGCCATGCCGGTCAGCCTCCCTGGACCGCGGTGAGGATCTCCACGCGGTCGCCGTCGCCCACGCGGGTGGCCGGCCACTGTCCGCGCGGGACCACGGTCTCGTTGAGTGCGGCCGCCACCCCGGAGGGAGCGGCGGTCAGGGTCGCGACGACGGTGTCGAGCGTGGTGCCGGCCGCGACCTCGCGCGGCTCGCCGTTGACGGAGATGGTCATGCGTACGACTCCTGACGTGCGGCGGAGAAGCGGCGGGGGGTGAAGGGGCGTGCGATCCCGGGCAGTTCGCCGCTGACCAGCAGCTCGGCCATCACCTCGCCGGTGAGCGGGGTCAGCAGCACCCCGTTGCGGTAGTGCCCGGTGGCCAGGTGTAGGCCGGGCAGGTCGGTGGGGCCCAGCAACGGGGCGTTGTCGGGTGATCCGGGGCGCAGTCCGGCACGGGTCTCGGTCAGCGGGAGTTCGGTGATGCCGGGTACCAGCTCGTGGGCGTCGCGCAGGAGTTCGTAGACCCCGCCCGCGGTGACGGTGGTGTCCCAGCCGAGCTCCTCGCTGGTGGCACCGATGACGAGTTCGCCGTTCTCGCGGGGCACGAGGTAGACGTGGCTGCCGCGCACGACCGCCCGTACGGTGCGGGAGAGGAACGGCGCGTACACGGGCGGTACGGAGAGCCGCAGCACCTGGCCCTTGACGGGCCGCACGGGCGGCAGCACCTCGGCGGGAACCCCCGCCAGCCTGCCGCTGAGCGAGCCCGCGGCCAGGACCACCTGGTCGGCCCGCAGCTCCGTGCCGTCGTCGAGGAGCACGCCGGTCGCCCGGTCCGCGGTGGTGAGCAGCTGCTCGGCGGCCGCCCGGTGGACGGTCACCCCGGCGCCTTCGCAGGCGGCCAGCAGGGCGGCCGCGAGCCGCCGCGGATCGACCTGGTGGTCGCCGTCGACGCGTAGGCCGCCGCGAACCCCCGGGGCGAGCATGGGCTCCAGACGGCGGCACTCGCGGCCGGTGAGCCAGGCGGACTCCAGGCCGCAGCGTTGCTGGAGGGCGTGCAGTTCGCGCAGGTGGAGGCGGTCGTCGGCGTCGAGAGCGACCGCGAGGGTGCCGCAGGCGCGGTAGCCGATGTCCATGCCGCCGCTCGCTTCCGCGAGCTCGGCGGCGAACCGCGGATAGCGTTCGGCGGAGGCGAGGCCGAGGCCGAGGAGGGCCTCCTCGCCGTAGTGGAGTTCGGTGACGGGGGCGAGCATGCCGGCCGCGACCCGGGCGGCGCCGCCGCCGGGTGCCGGGTCGGCCAGTACGGTGCTCAGTCCGCGCTCCGCGGCCCGCCAGGCGGTGACCAGGCCGATGATCCCGCCTCCGACGACGAGGACGTCCGATCCGCGGTCGGATCCCGTTCGAGATGAGTGCATGGGCGTCCAGCCCCTCCCTTCGCCGGCATGACCCGGATCAGGTTCGTACGGTCGGAGGCCGGCCAGCCTCCCTCTCAGCCCGGTGCGCCGGACTCCCGCGATAGGTACGGTGGCCAGACTATCCCGGCGGGGGACGGCGGGTAAGGCGGCACCTGTTCCTGACGGAGCGTCAGGTGATTAGGGTGGCGGCGTGAGCGAGCAGACGGAACACAATCAGCGCGGCGTCGTGATCGTCGGCGCCGGAATGGCCGGGGTGCAGACCGCTGTCGCCCTGCGTGAGCAGGGCTTCGCGGGCCCCGTGACCCTGCTGGGAGCCGAGCCCCACCAGCCCTACGACCGGCCCCCGCTGTCCAAGGCGGTGCTGCTCGGCAAGGCCGAGGACTCCGCGTTCGACGTGGACTTCGAAGGCCTGGGCATCGACCTCCGGCTCGGCACGGAGGTCACCGGCCTGCGGGCCGCGGACCGCGAACTGGACACCGAGGCGGGACCGGTCCCGTACGGGACCCTCGTCCTGGCGGTCGGCGCGCAGCCGCTGACCCTGCCCGGCGCCGAGGGCGTCCCGGGCGTCCACCTGCTGCGCACGCTGGACGACGCGGCGCGGCTGCGCCCGGTGCTGGCCGCCGCGTCCCGGGTCGTGGTGGTCGGCGCGGGCTGGATCGGGGCGGAGTTCGCCACCGCGGCCCGGGAGGCCGGCTGCGCGGTGACGGTCGTGGAGGCGGCGGACCGGGTGCTGGCGGGCGCCCTGCCCGCCGAGGTGGCCGAACCGATGGCGCGCTGGTACGGCGAGGCCGGCGCCGAGCTGATCACCGGAGCGAAGGTGGCCGGCGTCGAGGAGGGGCGCGTCCTCCTGGCGGACGGGCGCACCCTGCCCGCCGACGCGGTCGTCGTGGGCATCGGCGCGCGGCCCGCCACCGATTGGCTGTCCGGGTCCGGCGTGGAGCGCGGCGCCGACGGCTCGGTCACCGCCGACGCACACCTGCTGACCTCCCTGCCGGGGGTGTACGCGGTCGGCGACTGCGCCTCCTTCCCGTCCGGTCGCTACGGGGCGCGGCTGCTCGTGCACCACTGGGACAACGCGCTCCAGGGGCCGCGGGCGGTCGCGGCCAACATCCTGGCCGGGGAGCCCACCGCGGTCTACGACCCGGTTCCGTACTTCTGGTCCGAGCAGTTCGGGCGCTTCGTGCAGTACGCGGGCCACCACGGCGGGGCCGGGGCCCCGGTGTGGCGCGGCGACCCGGCCGGGGAGACCTGGTCGGTGTGCTGGCTGCGCGACGGCGCCCTGGTCGCGGTCCTCGCGGTCGGCCGCCCCCGGGACCTGGCCCAGGGCCGCAAGCTGATCGAGACGGGCGCCGCCGTGGACCCGGCCGGGGTCGCGGACCCGGGCACCCCGCTGAAATCGGCCACCCTCTAGCCGGTGGCACGGGCGGTACGGGCGCGCCGGGCCGCGGCGTGCCACGGACGGTCCGCCCGGGTACCGGCTGTCGGTGGGAGGTGGCAGGCTTGGCCTGTGACCGAGATTGACGCAAAGATCGATTCCCTCGTCCCCGACTGGCTGTACCTCCCCGACATCGCGGAGATGCTCCACGTCGAGGTGACGCGGGTCCGCCAGATGGTCAAGGAAGGGCAGCTCATCGCCGTCCGCCGGGGCGAGAACCGGGCCCTGCAGGTTCCAGCCCCCTTCATCGACGGAGACAAGGTGGTCAAGGGCCTGGTCGGCCTGCTGACCGTCCTGCGCGACGACGGCTTCTCCGACGAGGAGATGCTGGAATGGCTCTTCACTGCCGACCCGACCCTGCCCGGCACGCCCGCCCAGGCGCTGAGCGAGAATCGCGGCACGGAGGTGAAGCGCCGCGCTCAGGCGCTCGCCCTCTGAACCGATCCGCAGTAGCTCCACCGCGGTGTACGGGCCAGGCGCCCGTACACCGCCTCCATCACGGGGGGTACACCCATGCAGCTGTCCGACGCCCGGCTCTACCTGTGCACGGACGCCCGCAAGCGCCAGGGTGACCTCCCCGAGTTCCTCGACGCCGTCCTGGCCGGGGGTGTGGACATCGTCCAGCTCCGCGACAAGGGCATGGAGGCGGGCGAGGAGCTCGACCACCTCCAGGTGTTCGCCGAGGCGGCGCGCCGCCACGGCAAGCTCCTCGCCGTGAACGACCGTGCCGACGTGGCCCACGCCATCGGCTCCGACGTCCTGCACCTCGGGCAGGGCGACATCCCCGTCCCCGCGGCCCGCGCCATCCTCGGCGGGCAGGTGCTCATCGGCCGCTCCTGCCACGCGGAGGACGAGGTCGCGGCGGCCGCCGCCGAGCCGGGCGTGGACTACTTCTGCACCGGGCCCTGCTGGCCCACGCCCACCAAGCCCGGACGTCACGCTCCCGGCCTGGACCTGGTCCGCTACGCGGCCTCGCTGGAGCAGGACCGGCCCTGGTTCGCCATCGGCGGCATCGACGCCGCCAACCTGGACCAGGTGCTGGACGCCGGCGCCACCCGCATCGTGGTCGTCCGCGCGCTCACCGAGGCCGCCGACCCCGCTGCTGCCGCCGCCGACCTCGCCCGGCGGGTCCGGGCCCGCCTCGGCTGAGTCCGGATCCGGCGGGGGTCCGGCGACGGGTCCCGTCCGCCCGGACAATCCGCCCGGACAACCGGTGGCATTCCACGCCGCCACAGCCCGAGGAAGCCCGTGCGGGCCCGAGACACGCCCGCAGGTGTCCAAAAACATGTCCAAAAGGCGGACGCCGCTTCGGGGAGCGCCGGGGCGCGTCTAACCTGCCCACATGGCCTCTGGTACCGCTTCCACCTGGTCGGACCGCGCACATACGGTCCGCGACCTCCTCGCGTCCGGGCGCTCGTACTCCTTCGAGTTCTGGGCACCGAAGACCGAGAAGGGCGAACGCAACCTCTGGAACGCCCTGCGCCGGGTCGAGGCGGTGTCCCCCAGCTTCGTCTCCGTGACCTACGGAGCCGGCGGTTCCACCCGCGGCGGCACCGTCAAGGCCACCCAGGAGATCGCGGCGGACACCACGCTGACCCCGGTGGCGCACCTGACCGCCGTGGACCACTCCATCGCCGAGCTGCGCCACGTCATCGGCCAGTTCGCCGATGCCGGGATCCGCAACATGCTCGCCCTGCGCGGCGACCCGCCGGGCGACCCGATGGCCGAGTGGGTGGCCCACCCGGAGGGCGTGCACTACGCGGCCGACCTGGTGCGCCTGCTCAAGGAGTCCGGGGACTTCTGCGTCGGCGTCGCGGCCTTCCCCGAGATGCACCCGCGCTCGACGGACTGGGATACGGACATCCGACACTTCGTGGACAAGTGCCGTGCCGGCGCCGACTACGCGATCACCCAGATGTTCTTCGATCCCGAGAATTATCTGCGGCTGCGCGACAGCGTCGCGAAGGCGGGCTGCGACACCCCGATCATCCCCGAGGTCATGCCTGTTGTGGGTATCAAGCAGCTCGACCGACTGCCCCAGCTGAGCACCGCGGTCTTCCCCGCGGACGTGAAAGAGCGCATGCTCGCCGTCAAGGACGATCCGGCCGCTGTACGCTCCATTGGCATCGAGTTCGCCACGGAGTTCTGCGCGCGGCTGCTGTCCGAGGGTGTACCGGGACTGCACTTCATCACGCTGAACAATTCCACGGCGACTCTCGAGATCTACGAGAACCTGGGCCTGCACCAGCGGGCTTGACCGGCCGTACCCGTGTGACGGCCGTACCGAGAGGGGCCTTGCATGGGTATGACGGTCCTCTACATCGCGTTCGGAATCGTCGCGCTGTGGCTGCTTGCCGAGGTACTGATGCAGTACAAGGCCCGGCTGCGCTGGCGCCTGCTCGCCTTCGCCGGCTTCCTCGGCGTGGTCGCCGGGGTGATCCTGCCGTCGGTACCGGTCATCGGCGCCGGCGCGGCGGCCTTCGCCGTGGGCCAGACCCTGGTGACGCTCTCCTTCCGCAAGGGCTTCGTCGCCGGCTGGGCGGTGCGCCGCGGCGGGGCGCCGGTCCGGAAGACCGGACGCCGCAGAGGTGGGGCTGCCGCACAGGAGCCGGCGCTCCAGGTCACCGCCCTCGCATACGACGACGCGGACGGAGCCCCGGCCGAGGAGGTCCACAGCCCGCAGCCGGTGCCCGAGGAGACCGGTTCCTACGGGATGCAGGGTTTCGCGACCCAGGCCCCCGAGGTCGACGAGACGGCCGCATTCGCCTCGCCGTTCACCACCGCCGAGCAGGACGCCCACCAGTACGCGGCCTACTACGACCAGCACGACCAGGGCGGTTACGACTACTCCGCCGGCTACCCGACAGGCGAGCAGCAGCAGGTCTACGCCGCCTACTCGGACCCGTACATCGGCACCGGCGGCGGTGTCGTCCCGCCCCAGCCGTACGACTACACCCCGTACGCCGACTACGGGCAGCAGCAGTACTCCACGGACACCCCGCCCGGCGGCGTCTGGGTCCCCCAGCAGCGGTCCACGGACGCGGGCGGCCGACCGTACCCGGGGGACGGGCAGGGCGAGCCGCCGCAGCAGTACCCGTACCCGCAGCAGGGCGAGTACGGGCAGTACCGCTACTGAGCCGGCCGGGGCCGCGGCGGGCTCACTGGGAGCCGCGGAACCCCGTGCCCTCCACGATCAGCCCGGCCACCAGGGCCCCGGTCATCCCGGCGTGCGCGAGCCCGCCGCCCGGATGGGCCCAGCCGCCCGCCAGGTACAGGCCCGGCACCGCCGTGGCGTTGGCCGGGTACAGCAGCCCGCCGCCGGCACCCGCGAGCGCCGGCGGCGGTACCGAGCCGCCCACGGCGCCGGTCGCCGCCTCGACGTCGGCCGGGGTGCGCACCTCCTGCCACAACAGTCGCTCGCGCAGGCCCTCCACGGCCTTCTCCGCAAGGTCCAGCAGCTCCCCGGGCTCCGAGGTCCCCGGCCCGTGCACGGCGCTCACGGTGACCGCCTCGTGCTCCGCGTCGGGCCGCGTGGCGGGATCGTCCGGCCGCATCACGGTGACCTGGCGTCCGGCCGCGTGCACGAGGGTGCGGTGGGCGGTCCCCGCGGGGCGGGCGCCGCGCAGCGCGAGCAGCAGCGTGATCCGGCCGGGCACGCCGTCGCCCCGGGCCGGGACCGCCCCGGCCGGCCACGGCAGCGAGTCGGCCGGAAGCAGCCGCGGGTCGATCCCGCAGACGACGAAGTCGGCGGCCGCCTCGGTGCCGTCGGCCAGCAGCAGGCCGGCCGCCCGGCCGTCTCGGACCAGCACCTCCCGCACCCGCGCCCCGAAGACGAAGGCGACCTTCCGCTCCACGCAGCGCTCGTACACGGCGGTGGCCAGCGCCCGCATCCCGCCGCGCACGTACCAGCTGCCGAAGGTCTGCTCCATGTACGGGAGCACGGCCGCCGAGCCGGGAGCGGTGGCGGGGTCGAGGCCGTAGCCGCGGACCACTCCGGTCAGTACCTCCGCGAGGGGGCCGCCCAGTTCCCGTCCGGCCACCTCGGCGAGGGTCGGGCTGCGGCGCCGCAGCAGGCCGCTGCGCCGCAGGGCAGGGTAGGGATCGCCGCCCAGCGTCTGCCGGGCACCGTCCCGCAGGGGCTCCTCCAGCAGCGGGCGGCGGGTGGCGTCCCAGGCGTCGCGGGCGCGGCCCAGCACGGCGTTCCAGCGCGCGCCGGCACCCTCGCCGAAGGCGGCCTCCAGGGCGGCGGCGACACCGCCGTGCGAGGCACCGGGGAGGGTGACGTCGATGCCGTGGCCGGGCAGGACGTGTCGGACCGCCGGGTTCACCTGCGCCATGTCGACGCAGTCCTCCAGCGGCCGCTTGCCGGTCTTCACGAAGAGGTCGCGGTAGACGGCGGGCAGGTGCAGCAGGCCGGGCCCCGTGTCGAAGGCGAAGCCGTCGCGCTCGTACCGGCCGACCGCCCCGCCGTAGGTCGCGCCACGTTCGTACACCGTTACCCGGTGCCCCGCCACGGCCAGCCGGGCCGCTGTCGCCATCGCGCCCATGCCGGCGCCGATCACCGCAATTCGTGCCATGCGGCCGAGCCTATGGCCCCGGGCGGGCGGCCGCGGTCAGCGGGGTGGCGCCCCGGTGACCTCGCGGGCCTCGGCGGCCAGCCGCTTCTCCTCGCGGCGCTGGGCGCGGCGGCGGAGGAAGCGGCGGATCCGGCTCCAGAGGAAGACCACTATGGCCAGTCCGACGACGAGCAGGGAGCCCGCGATGACCGCGGCGGGTACCGGGTGGAAGATCGCGAAGGTGACGAGGCCCGCCACGCCGAGGTCCTCGGCGATGCTCACCGCCACGTTGGTGAACGGCTCGGGTGAGGTGTTGATCGCCATCCGGGTGCCGGCCTTCACGAAATGGCTGGCCAGCGCCGTGGTGCCGCCGACCGCCCCGGCGGTGAGGTCGGAGAGGGAGCCGCTCTGCCCGGCCAGCAGCGCGCCGATCACCGCACCCGCCACCGGGCGGATCACGGTGTGGACGCTGTCCCATATCGAGTCGACGTACGGGATCTTGTCGGCGGCCGCCTCGCACAGGAAGAGCACGGCGGCGGCGATCAGCACGTCCGTGCGCTGCAGGGACGCGGGGACCTCGTCGGTCAGGCCGGTACGGCCGAAGACGCCGAGCAGGAGGACCACGGCGTAAGCGTTGATCCCACTGGCCCAGCCGCTGGTGAAGACCAGGGGGAGCACACTCATCGGATCATCATGCCGTACGGGCGCGTCGGCGTGCCGGAGGCCGGCGCGGAACAGTGAGGGGACGGTCGCGCGGCGGCGGCCGTCCCCTCACTCACGTGTTCCGGAGCCTACTGTCCCTGCTCGTCACGGCGGCGCTGCCACCGGTCCTCGATGCGGTTCATCATCGACCGACGCTGCCGGTTGTGGCCGCGGGTCGAACCGCCGGTACTTCCGGAGACGGGCTGCTCGCCGGGCTTGGGTGCCTTGCGCCAACCGGTGACCACCAGGACCGTGCATCCCAGCATGACGAGGAACCCCACCACGCTGATCCACAGCACGTTCGGAATGATCACACCGGTCATGAGGAGCGCGATACCCACCACAATGCCTGCGACTGCCTGGTAGACCCGTCGCCGGGTGTACGTACGCAGCCCGCTTCCCTCAAGCGCTGTCGCGAACTTGGGGTCTTCGGCGTACAGCGCTCGCTCCATCTGCTCGAGCATTCGCTGCTCGTGCTCCGAGAGCGGCACGGGAGTCCTCCTCATCCGTCGGTCGCGGGGGTGGCGACCAGGGGTCCCCTTCAGGATAGGCGGGGAATCGCCCCCGTGACACCCGCCCTCAAACCACGTTCCAAAATGACAAAGCACGGCGTAGACGGAGCCGGTAAAGCCACTGCGTGAAAACCGTACCGCCGCGGGAGCGGTCACTGGGGCCGTTATTCCCCAATGGTCCGTTCACCATGCCGGTCACTGCTCCCGATCATACGGGGCGGACCGGTCGGACGGAGGATGAGCGGCAGACTCCGAGCGGGCAGGAGCAGCAGTTCAGGCCCGCTTCTCGCCCAGGACGTGCAGCTGTGTGGCCACCGCGTGGAAGGCGGGCAGCTCCGCCGCGGCCTCCTCCAGACGCAGCAGTGCCTCGACCGCGCCCGGCTCTGTGTCCACCAGGACGCCCGGAACGAGGTCGGCGAAGATCCGCACCCCGTGCACCGCGCCGACCGCCAGACCGGCGTCGCCGACCAGGCCGGACAGCTGCTCGGCGGTGAAGCGGCGCGGCACCGGGTCGCCGGAGCCCCAGCGGCCCGCGGGGTCGGTGAGGGCGTTGCGGGCCTCCGTGAAGTGCCCGGCCAGCGCGCGGGCGAGCACGGCCCCGCCGAGTCCGGCGGCCAGCAGGCTGAGCGTCCCGCCGGGACGCAGGGCCGCCACCGCGTTGGCCACGCCCTCGGCCGGGTCGTCCACGTACTCCAGTACGCCATGGCAGAGCACCACGTCGTACGCGTCCCGCTCGACCACGTCCAGCAGGCCCTGGGCGTCGCCCTGGACGCCGCGGACCAGGTCGGCCACGCCCGCCTCGGACACCCGGCGCTCCAGCCCGAACAGTGCGTTCGGGCTGGGGTCGACCACGGTGACCCGGTGGCCCAGGCGGGCCACCGGGACGGCGAACTTGCCGGTGCCGCCGCCGGTGTCGAGCACGTCGAGCACATCCCGCCCGGTCGCCTTCACCCGGCGGTCGAGCGCCTCCTTGAGGACCTCCCACACCACGGCGGTGCGGAGGGAGGCACGGGGGCGTGGAGTGTCCGACACGGCTGATGGCTCCTCGGCGGGGTAAGGGTGAGCGGTCCGTGCCCCACCCTATTGCCTTCCGCAGCCGGGCAGGTCATCCCGCGTCCGGACGCTCCGGGCGCGGCTGTGGCACGGTCTGTCCCGGGCTTCGGGGCGCGGTGTCGGCGGGCACCGGGACGGCGAGCATCCGTTCCACCAGGCGCAGGAACATCGAGGCGGCGCGCAGCAGGTCGTCCGCGTCCCGGGCGCCGGCTGCATCCGGTATCCCCGCCTCCGCCCGGGCCCGGCGAGCGGCGCCGGAGGCGAAGAGCGCACTCCACTCCGCGAGCTCCGGTGCCAGCTCCGGCAGCACCTCCCACGCGCTGCGGATCCGGGGCCGCCGCCGCGGGTGCGGCGGCTCGGGCCGAGCGCGCGCCGCGAGCACGGCCGCGGCGGTGCGCAGCGCGGAGAGGTGGGCGGTGGCGTAGCGCTCGTTGGGCCGGGTGAGCAGGGCGGCCTCGGCCAGGCCGCTGCGGGCCTTGGCGAGGAGGTCGAGGGCGGCCGGCGGGGCCGCCGACTTCCGCAGGACGGGGTGGACAGGGGACGGGGACGGTGTGGCCATGACGAACCTCCTGTCGATGCGTGGTGCGTTGCCTCCATCGTGACGGGCCCCACTGACAATCAGCCTGACCTGCATGTTTTCCGTCAAATGCATAGCAACTGCCCCCTCCTGTACGCCTGGTGCGCGACGGGGTGATAGTTTTGAACTGACCGGTCAGTTCAAAAAGAAGGGGGACGGCGTGGACAGCCCGCACGGCGCGGCCGTCAAGGCCGAGGGCTTCGGACTCAAGGGCCCGCGGGGCTGGGCCTTCCGGGGGCTCGGCATCGACGCGGCGCCCGGCTCGCTCATCGCGGTCGAAGGCCCCTCCGGCAGTGGCCGCACCTGCCTGCTCCTGGCCCTCACCGGGCGGATGAAGCCCACCGAGGGTCACGCCGAGATCGGCCGGCACCGGCTGCCGAAGAAGATGGCCGCGGTCCGCCGGATCGCCGCCCTCGGCCCGGTCCCGGGGGTCAACGACCTCGACCAGTCCCTCACGGTCGCCGAACAGCTGCGTGAGGGCGCTCTGCTCCAGCGCCACTACGACGCCCCGATCCGTTCCCTGCTGCGGCCCAGGGCCGAGCGCCGCGCCGCGGCCTCCACCCGGATCGAGGCCGCCCTGGACGCCGCCGGACTGGACCTGGCCACGCTGCCCAAGGGGGAGCGCACCACCGTCCGGGACCTGGAACGCCTGGAAGCCGTCCGGCTGTCCGTTGCGATCGCCCTGCTCGGCTCGCCGAGGCTGCTGGCCCTCGACGACCTCGACATGAAGCTCTCGGACACCGAACGCACCGAGGTCTGGGCGATGCTGCGCTCGATCGCCGCCCGGGGGACCACCGTCCTCGCCGTGTGCAGCGAGGCCCCCGCCGACGCCGTGGTCCTGCGGACCGCCCCGAGGGAGGACGGCGGTGCCGGGACCGACCGGCGCGCGGAGCCGACGGCGCAGGCGGAACCGGCCGCGGAACAGGACTCCGGCGCGAGGCAGGGCTCCGCCGCGGACGCCGGCTCCGGCACCGACAAGGCCGACAAGGTCGAGAAGGCCGACAAGGTGGAGAAGTCCGAGACGGCCGCCCACGACAACGACGACACGAAGGGGACGGACGATGCGCTCGCCGAAGCTGGCCGCGCTTGAGCTGAAGCGGTTCGGGCGGGGGAAGCTGCCCCGGGCCGCCCTCGTCGCTCTGCTCCTGCTGCCGCTGCTCTACGGAGCCCTGTACCTCTGGTCCTTCTGGGACCCCTACAGCCGCCTCGACAAGGTGCCCGTCGCCCTCGTCAACTCCGACCGGGGTGCGACCGTCGACGGCAAGCACCTGGACGCGGGCGGTGAGCTCACCAAGAAGCTCCGCGACAGCAGGACCTTCGACTGGCGGGAGGTGAGCGCCGAGAAGGCGGCCAAGGGGCTGGAGGACGGTACGTACTACCTGACCCTGACCATGCCGGCCGACTTCAGCGAGAAGATCGCCTCCAGCTCGGGCGACGACCCCGCCACGGGAGCCCTCCAGGTCCGCACCAACGACGCCAACAACTACGTCGTCGGCTCGATCTCCCGCTCCGTCTTCTCCGAGGTCCGCTCGGCGGCGTCCGCCAACGCCTCCCGCGGTTTCCTCGACAAGATCTTCGTCAGCTTCTCCGACCTGCACGACAAGACCGCCGAGGCCGCCGACGGCGCCGACCGGCTCAAGGACGGCGCGGGCAAGGCCCAGGAGGGTGCCAAGGAACTCGCCGACGGCCTCGACACCGCCGGGGAGAAGAGCGGCGAGCTCAACAGCGGCCTGAAGAAGCTCAACGCGGCCGCCGCCAAGCTGGAGACCGGTACGCGGGACATCGCGAACGGCACCCAGGTCCTCGCCGACCGGGTCAACGGTGCCGCCGACAAGGCCCGCCCCTTCGTCAAGGACCCCAAGAGCCTCGCGGCCACCGCCGAGCTGGTCGCCGACAGCGCGCAGGTGGTCAACAACCACCTCGACACGTTCGTGGAGAAGGCCCCAGCCGCCGCGGCCGTCGCCAAGCGGGCCTCCACCGGCGCCGACGCCTACTACACCAAGCACTGCGTCACCCCCGGCGCCGAACCGCACCTCGCCTCCTGCCCCGACCTGAAGAAGGTCAGGGACGACGCGGCCGAGGCCGCCGAACTCAGCGGCGACGTCAGCACCCTGGCCAAGAGCGCCGGCGGGGACGTGGCCAAGCTCCGCACCCAGCTGACCGACCTGGAGGGCAAGGCCCGCGAGCTCGCAGACAAGGCCCCCCATCTCGCGAGCGACCTCGACGCGGCCGTCGCCAAGGTCAACGCCCTCAACACCGGCGCCCACAAGGTCGCCACCGGTATGTCCCAGCTGCACACCGGCCTCGGCTCCGCCACCACCGGCTCCGGCGCCCTCAGCGACGGCGTCGGCAGGCTCGGCGACGGCGCCCACCGCCTCGACGGCGGCATGTACAAGCTCGTCGACGGCACCGGTGAGCTGGCCGGCGGCCTGCACGAGGGTGTCGGCAAGATCCCCGACTACGACCAGCAGCAGCGGGACGCCCGCACCGAGGTCATGGCCGACCCGATCAGGCTCGCCAACCAGTCCCTGCACAAGGCGCCCAACTACGGCACCGGCTTCGCGCCCTACTTCATCCCGCTGTCCCTCTGGGTCGGCGCGATGGTCGCCTACATGCTGATCGCCCCGATGAACAAGCGGGCCCTGTCCGCGGGCGCCTCGCCCTGGCGGATCGCCCTGGCCGGCTGGCTGCCCGTCATGGGCATCGGCGCCGCCCAGGTCGCCCTGCTGATGTCCGTCCTGCGCTGGGCCCCGGACCTCGGCCTCAAGATGGCCAACCCGGCCCTCACCATCGGCTTCCTGCTGCTGGTCACCGGCTGCTTCGCGGCGATCATCCAGTGGCTCAACGCCAAGTTCGGCGCGGCGGGGCGGATCCTCGTCCTCGCCGTCCTGATGCTCCAGCTGACCTCCGCGGGCGGTACCTACCCCGTCCAGACCAGCCCGGACTTCTTCAACGCCGTCCACCCCTACCTGCCGATGTCGTACGTCGTGGAGAGCCTGCGCCGCCTCATCACCGGCGGCGACCTCACCCCGGTCTGGCAGGGCAGCCTGGTCCTGATCGCCTTCACGGTCGGTGCCCTCGCCCTCACCGCGCTCGCCGCCCGCGGCAAGCAGGTGTGGACCATGGACCGACTGCACCCGGAACTGAGCCTGTAGGGATGTGTTGACCTGTGACAATCAGCGCCATGGACAGCAGCAGCACCGGTACGGGTACCGGCGGGGGCCGTCGTGCGGCCACCCGGCAGAAGCTCTACGAAGCGGCCGTCACCCTGATAGCCGAGAAGGGCTTCTCCGCGACCACGGTCGATGAGATCGCCGAGCGGGCGGGCGTGGCGAAGGGCACGGTCTACTACAACTTCGCCAGTAAGAACGAGCTGTTCGAGGAGTTGCTGCGGCACGGCGTCGGCCTGCTGACGGCTTCGCTGCGCACAGCGGCGGAGGAGACCGAGGCAGCCGGCGGCAGCCGCGTCGAGGCGCTCGACGCGATGATCCGGGCGGGCCTGGTCTTCATCGACCGCTACCCGGCCTTCACCCAGCTGTACGTCGCCGAGCTGTGGCGGACCAACCGCACCTGGCAGTCCACCCTGATGGTGGTCCGCCAGGAGGCGGTGGCCGTCGTGGAGAAGGTGCTGCGCGAGGGCGTCGAGCGCGGGGAGCTCAGCCCCGAGATCGACGTGCAGCTCACCGCGGCCGCACTGGTGGGCATGGTGCTGGTGGCCGCCCTGGACTGGCAGTCCTTCCAGCGGGAGCGGTCCCTCGACGACGTGCACTCGGCCCTGTCGCTGCTGCTGCGCGGGCGGGTCAGCGGAAACCGCTGACCCGCCCGGCACCCCCCGGTCGGCGGTGCCGCGCGGGCACGGCAGCCCGTACAACTGGTGGGGCCCGCCGCTGCCGCTGAGTATCCGTACCTAGGCGCGGAAATGAGTACGCACGCGGATGGGCTCCCACCTGCGCGGACGCCAGACTGGGAGCCACGGACAGGAGCCCCGGTCCGCGCCGCCGACACGGGGCTGCGGAGCGGACCGGGTACCTCCGTCCGCAACCGGGCGGAGGTACGGGGACCCGGTGGGAAAGGCGCGGACGCGGCGGGGCCCGGGGGGATCGGGCCTCGCCGCGTTCTCGCGTACCCGGGTTCGGCAGGGTCCGGCGCCGTCGCGGGAACTCCGCCCCGCTCGCCCCGCCCCGCCGCACGCTCCGGATGCCGCCGGGATCGTCCCCTGACGGGCTGCAAGGAGCCGGGCCCGACGCCGCGCGCCCGGCCCCGGGGCGGACGGCGCTACTTGCGCAACACGCCCCCGCCGCGGACCCACAGCGGGAGGCGCAGGGACGCCAGGCGGGCCGAGACCGCCGAGGCCAGGGCCGACCGGCGGGCCGAGACCGCCCAGGAGATCCGGGCCGCCGAGCGCGGCAGCACCAGGGCGCGCAGCCGGGCCGGGCGACCCGCCGCGGCCAGCAGGCCCGCCCGTGCTGCCAGTACGTCGTCCGCCAGGCCCGGGTACGAGACCTCCGCGCCCGGCGGCGCGTACAGAGCCCGTTCCACAGCGCCCGCCACCCGGTGCACCGCCGCCGCGGCGTCCGGATCCAGGCCGCCCAGATCCACCACCCGGCTCGCCGCCCGGCGCGGGGACAGCGCCTCGTCCGGGACCACGCCCACGTCCCAGGCGGTGTCCCCCAGTTCACGCCAGGCCGCCAGGACCTCCCCGGTTCCCAGTCGGCGGGCCCGCAGTCGGCGGCGCCACAGCGACGGCAGCAGGGGCAGTCCCAACACCGCGAGGACGACCGCCAGCCAGCCGAGGACCGCCGTCAGCGCCGGCCCGTCGTCGGAGGCCGCGCTCTGCTGCGGGGCGGTCGGTCCGCACTCGCCCAGCTTCTTCAGCACCGGCGGACACTCGACGGACGCCGAGGGTGCCGGCGCGGGCTGCGCCGCGCCCTGCGAGGGCAGCGGCGCCGGCGCGGACGGCTGGGCCGCCGGGGCCTCGACACGGGAGTAGTCCGGCACGTTGAGGCCCGACCGGGGGGTCGGCTCGAATCGGGTCCAGCCCACGCCCTGGAAGTACAGCTCGGGCCAGGCGTGCGCGTCCCGCATCGACACGTTCACGGTGCCGTCCGACTGCTTCGTGCCGGGGGTGAAGCCCACCGCGACCCGGGCCGGGATGCCCAGCGTGCGGGACATCGCCGCCATCGAGAAGGCGAAGTGGATGCAGAAGCCCTCCTTGTCGGCGAGGAACCGGGCGACGGCCTGGGGCCCCGTCCCCGAGGTGGTCTGCGTGTCGTAGCGGAACCCACCGCTCACGGCGAAGAAGTCCTGGAGCTTCACCGCGCGCGAGTAGTCGTCCTCCGCCCCCTGCGTCACCTGGCGGGCCGTGTCGGCGACCACCGCCGGGAGGCTGTCCGGGGTCTTCGTGTACTCCTCCCGTATCGCCGGATCCGGCGCCGGGGCCTCCTGGAGCTGCTGCGCGGTCGGCTTCAGCAGCAGGCTGCGCACCCGGTACTCGGCGCCCTGGACGGTCTGGTACCGGTCCCGGCCCAGCTGGTCGCCGACCAGCGTGCGGCCGACCGGCTCGAACCGCCACTTCCCGCCGATCTCCACCGCGGTCGCCGGGTACGGCATGGGGAGGTAGCGCTGGCCGTAGCCGTCCGACGCCGTGATGTTCGTGGTCACCTCGCTCGCGCCGACGCGGACCTCGTCAGCGAGACCGGGCGGGGGCGGCATCTGCTGCGGGACGTCGGTCAGGGCCCGGCCGGACGCCTCCCACCTGGCGCCGTTGAACTCGTCCAGGGCGATGATGCGCAGGTACTGCTCGCTCTGCTGCGGACTGTCCGTCCGGTAGCGGAGCATCACGCGGTTGTCCTGCGTGTTGAGGTTGCTCTGCAGGGAGACCAGCGGGTTGACCGCCGAGATCGTGCCGCCCGAGCCGCCCGACCCGGCGCCGTCCTTCGGACCGCCCAGCAGACCGTCGTCGAGGCCGGGCAGCGCCGCCGGCACCACCAGCGCCACACCCAGGGCCAGGGCGCCGATCCGCCGGCCGAACCGCACCGGGGCCGTCGCCTGCACGCCGCCGCTGCTGATGCCCGAGTCGGCCGCTCCGCGTCCGCGCGGTGCCGAGCCGAACACCCGCCCCCACTGGGCGAGCCGGTCACGGCCCTCGGAGAGCAGCAGCATCAGGTACCCGCAGCCCGCCAGCAGGAAGGCGAACCAGGAGGCGTCCCCGCCACCCGACAGGCCCGCGGCGACCGAGTACAGCGCGAGCAGCGGCAGTCCGGCCGCGGCGGCCGTGCGCGCGGTCACCGCCAGCAGGTCCACCAGCAGGCCGATCAGCAGGACCCCGGACACCAGCAGCAGCTGGATGCCGTCCGTCAGCGGGGCCGGTATCGCGTACTCGCCCACGTCGTGGACGCCCTGGGCGAACAGCGAGCCGAAGTCCGTCACGAAATAGGCCAGCGGGCCGCTGCCGGCGGACTCGACCTTGCCGGCGAAGAGCAGAGCGAGCAGCAGCAGCGACACGAGCAGCTGTGCTGCCACGGTCAGCGACCGGGCCAGCGGCACCCGCCGGGCCCCCGCTCCCACCGCGCTCTGCACGGTCAGCAGCAGCGCGGCCTGGAGCAGCCAGGCCTGCGATTCCACCAGCGGGCTCAGCGACCACGAGGTGAGCAGCGTCGCGAGTGCCGCGAACACCGTCAGTTTCGCCCGTCCGCTCATGGCCGGCCTCCGCTCGTTCCGGTACCGACGCGCGCGGTCCCGATCTGCCGCCACAGTTCACCGAAGGCCGCCCCCGGGGTGGCGGCCAGAGCCGTCCAGCCCGCGTCGCGCAGCCTGCGCAGCCGCTCCTGGAGCGGGACCACGTGGTGCCCGGGCGCGGGCCTGCCGCCCCAGGTCTCGGTGTCCAGCACGAAGGCCACCGCGCCCGAGGTGCGCTGGCGCATGGTGGCCGCCAGCTCGGTCTGTACGTCGTCCAGGTCGCCGAAGAAGGCGATGAGGAGCCCGTCGCCGCCGCCCTCACCGAAGCCGTCGGTGCCGCGCACCGCGTCGTAGGCCCGGGAGAGCCCGGCGCCGTCGGAGTGCCCGACCACGGCGAGGGTGTCCATCATCAGCCCGGCGGCCTCCGCGGACTCCTGCCCGCCGGCGGAGAACCCGCCGCCGCCCTGGCCGGGCACGGCGTCGCCGGTGTCGGTCAGCAGCCGGGCGGAGAAGCCCTGCTCCAGGAGGTGCACGAGGCTGGAGGCGGCGGCGGAGACGGCCCATTCGAAGGCGGAGTCGGGGCCCGCGCCGTCGAAGGCGAGGCGCCGGGTGTCGAGCAGGACGGTGGCCTTGATGCGCCGGGGCTGTTCCTCGCGGCGGACCATCAGCTCGCCGTAGCGGGCGGTGGAGCGCCAATGCACGCGGCGCAGGTCGTCGCCGCGCCGGTAGCCGCGCGGGATCACGTCGTCCTCGCCGGCCAGGGCCAGGGAGCGGCGGCTGCCGTCGCCGTAGCCGTTGGACTCCCCGGTCAGCCGGACCGGCGGCAGGGGTTCGGTGCGCGGGATGACGGTGAGGGTGTCGTAGGTGCTGAACGAGCGGGTCAGCTCGACCAGACCGAAGGGGTCGGTCAGCCGCAGCTGGAGGGGACCCAGGGGGTAGCGGCCGCGCAGGTCGGAGCGGACCCGGTAGGACACCTCACGGCGGCCGCCGGGCTCGACCCGGTCCAGCACGAACCGCGGGCGCGGCCCCAACACGTACGGGACCCGGTCCTGGAGCATCAGCAGGCCGGTGGGCAGCCGGGAGACGTTGTCCATGCGCAGCTGCACCCGGGCCTCGGCTCCCGCGGGCACCCGCCCGGGGGTCAGCCGGCGGCTGCCGGAGACCCGGTGCCGGGTGCGGTGCAGGGCGTAGACGCAGATCAGCGGCAGGAGCGCGAGCAGCAGGCCGACGCGCAGCAGCGCGCCCTGGCCGAGGACGTAGGCGCAGGCGGCCGCGGCGACCCCGGCGGCCACGAAGGAGCGGCCGCGGGTGGTCAGCCCGGACAGCGAGGCGCGCAGCCCGCCGCCTCCCGGGCCGCCGGCGCCGCGGGGGGCACCGGCACCCATCAGAAGCTCCGGGCGCCGGCGCCGGGCGGCATCTCGCCGCGGGTGTGCGCGGCCGGGACGGGGGTGCGCTGCAGGATCTCGCCGACGACCTGCTCGCTGGTACGCCGGTTCAACTGCGCCTGCGCGGTGGGCAGCAACCGGTGCGCGAGGACCGGCGCGGCCAGCGACTGGACGTCGTCGGGCAGGACGTAGTCCCGGCCGGCGAGCGCGGCGGAGGCCTTTACGGCGCGCAGGAGGTGCAGGGTGGCCCGGGGCGAGGCGCCCAGCCGCAGGTCGGGGTGGCTGCGGGTGGCGGAGACCAGGTCGACGACGTAGCGCCGGACCGGCTCGGCGACGTAGACCTCGCGCACGGCCTCTATCAGTTTGACGATGTCGTGGGCGTGCGCGGCGGCCTGGAGGTCGTCGAGGGGGTTGACCGCGCCGTGCACGTCGAGCATCTGGAGTTCGGCTTCCGGGCTCGGGTAGCCGACGGAGACGCGGGCCATGAAGCGGTCGCGCTGGGCTTCGGGCAGCGGGTAGGTGCCGTCCATCTCCACCGGGTTCTGGGTGGCGACGACCATGAAGGGGCTCGGCAGCGTGTAGGTGGTGCCGTCGATGGTGACCTGGCGTTCCTCCATCGACTCCAGCAGTGCCGATTGCGTCTTCGGCGAGGCGCGGTTGATCTCGTCGCCGATGACGATCTGCGCGAAGATCGCGCCGGGCTTGAACTCGAACTCGCGGCGCTGCTGGTCGTAGATGCTGACGCCCGTGATGTCGGAGGGCAGCAGGTCCGGCGTGAACTGGATGCGCTGCACCGAGCAGTCGATGGACTTGGCCAGCGTCTTCGCGAGCATCGTCTTGCCGACGCCCGGAACGTCCTCGATCAGCAGATGCCCCTCGGCGAGGAGCACGGTCAGCGCGAGGCGGACGACCTCGGGCTTGCCCTCGATCACGCTCTCGACCGACTGGCGGACCCGCTCCGCCGTGCTGGTCAGATCCGCGAGGCTCGCTCGGTCGTCGTACGTCGTCACCTGGTACTCCTCGGCCCATTGCTCAGGGCCGACGCTCTACGCGCATGACCGGCCCACCCCGAAACACGGACACCGGACCCGGGGTCTTCCGGGTGGTGCCTCCCCGCATTCTTGACGCCGTTGCGGCCCTGTGTCACTCAGGAGCTGGGATCGATCTCCCGGAGGAGCCCGGTGTGCACGTCGAAGACGAAGCCTCGCACATCGTCCTTGTGGGGCAGGAAGGGGTTCGTGCGGACGCGCTGCATGGACTGGCGGACGTCCTGGTCGACGTCGCGGAATGCCTCGACGGCCCAGGCGGGACGCTGGCCGACCTCGTCCTCCAGCTCGTGGCGGAAGTCCTCGGTCAGACGTTCCAGGCCGCAGCCGGTGTGGTGGATCAGTATCACCGTGCGCGTGCCGAGGGCCCGCTGGCTGATGGTGAGGGAGCGGATGGTGTCGTCGGTGACCACGCCGCCCGCGTTGCGGATGGTGTGGCAGTCGCCGAGCTCCAGGCCGAGTGCGGCGTGCAGGTCGAGGCGGGCGTCCATGCAGGCCACGATGGCGACGTGGAGGACCGGGCGGGCATCCATGCCCGGATCGGCGAACGTGGCCGCGTAGCGCTGGTTCGCCTCGACCAGCCGGTCGGTGACGGATCCGCCGACGGATGCCTCGGGTGCGGAGTCTGCAGGCAGGGATGCGGAAGTCGTCATGGGTACGACGTTAGTGGTCACGGGCGGCGCAGTCCGGTGGTGAGGGCGGACAAAGAACGTCAACGGGGCTTGTGTGAGCTAACCCACAGGGGTGGGCGGGGGGCGGCCGTCCGGGTGGTTCGCCGGCCCGGGCGGCTTCGGTCCGAGAGGGCGCGTACGGCGCGCGGGCCGGTTCGTTGACCGCGGCGACCGTTGCACTAAAGTGACGCGAACCGGCCGGAGCCCGGCCCTGACCGGCCTCCCGGCCACCGATGAAGACTCCGCGTGCGCGGCGCGTACGTCCGGCCCGGCCCTCTTCCGCTCACCGGCCGGGGGAGCGGGCGGTGCGTACACCTGCCGCGCCGTTATCTGAGAGGGCGCTTTGACTAGCGAGTCCCGACATGTCCCGGTGATGCTCCAGCGGTGCCTGGACCTGTTGGCCCCGGCGCTGGAGAGGCCGGGGGCCGTCGTCGTCGACTGCACCCTCGGCCTCGGCGGCCACAGCGAGGCCCTGCTGACCCGGTTCCCCGAGGCCCGCCTGATCGGCCTCGACCGCGACAAGGAGGCCCTGCGGCTCTCCGGCGAGCGGCTCGCCCCCTTCGGTGACCGCGCCACCCTCGTACACGCGATCTACGCGGACCTCGCCGAGGTGCTCGACGGCCTGGGCCTCCCGGCGGTCCAGGGCATCCTGTTCGACCTCGGCGTCTCCTCCATGCAGCTGGACGAGGCCGACCGCGGGTTCGCGTACGCGCAGGACGCCCCGCTGGACATGCGCATGGACCAGACGACGGGCATCAGCGCCGCCGAGGTCCTCAACACCTATGCGCCGGGCGAGCTCGTGCGGATCCTGCGCCAGTACGGGGAGGAGAAGCAGGCCAAGCGGATCGTGTCCGCGATCGTCCGCGAGCGCGAGAAGGCCCCCTTCAGCAACAGCGCCCGGCTGGTCGAGCTCATCCGCGACGCCCTGCCCCAGGCCGCCAAGCGGACCGGCGGCAATCCGGCCAAGCGCACCTTCCAGGCACTGCGGATCGAGGTCAACGGCGAGCTCTCCGGCCTGGAGCGGGCCATCCCGGCGGCGGTGGACCGCATCGCGGTCGGCGGCCGGATCGCGGTGCTCTCGTACCACTCCCTGGAGGACCGCCTGGTCAAGCAGGTCTTCTCGGCGGGAGCGGCCTCCACCGCCCCGCCCGGGCTGCCGGTGGTGCCGGAGAAGTACCAGCCGAAGCTCAAACTGCTCACCCGCGGCGCGGAGCTGCCGACCGAGGAGGAGATCGCCGAGAACCGGCGGGCCGCCCCGGCGAGGTTCCGGGGGGTCGAGCGCATCCGGGAGGCGCGACTGTGAGCAGGGCCGGGAAGGTCGCCACGCTGACCCGCGGCCAGGCGGCCCGCATCGGGCGGGCCCTCGGCGCCCGCCCGGCCCGGCCGCGGCCCGGCGGGCAGGCGGCGCGGATGCCGTTCGTCCTGCTGGTCGTGGCCCTGCTCGCGGGCGGCCTGATCAGCCTGCTGCTGCTGAACTCGGCGCTCAACGAGGGCTCCTTCCAGCTGAGCCGGCTGAAGAAGGAGACCACCGCCCTCACCGACGAGGAGCAGGCCCTCCAGCGCGACGTGGACGCCTACTCGGCCCCCGACGCCCTCCAGCGCCGCGCCCGGGAGCTGGGCCTGGTACCCGGCGGCAGCCCCGTCTTCATCGGCCCGGACGGGAAGGTCTCCGGCAGCGTCTCTGTGGCCGAGGCGCCACCCTCACCGACGCCCACGCCCACGCCCACTGCGGCGCCTACGACCGCGCCGAACGTGCCGGCCGCGCCGACCGGGCCGGGCCCGTCCCCGGCCCACGCCGCCTCCCCGGCCCAGCCCGCCCCCACCGGCAACCCGCAGCCCAGCCAGACCCCTGGAAGGTGACGTCGTGACGCGGATCCCGTCTGAACCGGCAGCGCCGGCGTTCGAGGCGCGGACGGTGGCCGGGTGAGCCCGCCGGAGCCGCCGCGGCGGCGGGTGCCCGGCCCGGCCAGGCCGTCGCGGCCCGGCGACCGGGCCCGGTCCACCGCCCGCCCGGCCTCGCGTCCGGCGACCCGCCGCCCCGCCGGCCCCCGCACGCCGCACACCATCCGGCTCGGCAGCCCCCGGCCCCGGCTGCGCCTGGTCGGCGTCGGCCTGACCCTCGTCATGCTCGCCTTCGTCGTACGGCTGCTCCAGGTGCAGGCCGTCGACGCCCCGGCGTTCTCCGCCGCGGCCTCCAAGAACCGCTACACCAAGGTCAAACTGGCCGCCGAGCGCGGCGAGATCACCGACCGCAGGGGCGTCGCCCTCGCCACCAGCGTCGACGCGTACGACATCACCGCCGACCCGAAGATGTTCACCCCGCAGGACAGCAAGGCCCCCGACGCCCCCGAGCAGGCCGCGGCCCTCCTCGCGCCCATCCTCGGCAAGGACGCCAAGGAGCTCGCGGACAAGCTCAGCACCAGGAACAGCCGGTACGTGGTCCTCGCCCAGCGCCAGACCCCGCAGGTCTGGAACCAGATCAAGGACCTCAAGCGGGTCTTCTCGGAGAAGGCGTCCGCGGACAAGAAGAACAACGCCCCCGGCGCCAACGTCCTGGCCGGGGTGTTCAAGGAGGACAGCAGCAAGCGCGTGTATCCGGGCGGGGACCTCGCCGCCGGGATACTGGGCTACGTCAACGCCGAGGGCAAGGGCGCCGGCGGGCTGGAGTCCGCCCTCGACAAGAAGCTGGCCGGCAGGGACGGGGAGATCACCTACGCCCAGTCCGGCGGCCGCAAGGTGCCCACCGCCGGCTCCAGCGAGAAGCCCGCCGTGCCCGGCGACGACATCGAGCTGACCATCGACCGGGACATCCAGTGGGCGGCGCAGAGCGCCATCGCCGAGCAGGTCCAGAAGTCCGAGGCCGACCGCGGCTACGTCATCGTCCAGGACACCCGCACCGGCGAGGTGCTGGCCATGGCCAACGCCCCGGGCTTCGACCCCAACGACCTGACCCGGGCCAGCTCCGCCGCCATGGGCAACGCCGCCCTCCAGGACGTCTACGAGCCCGGCTCCACCGCCAAGGTGATGTCGATGGCCGCCGTGCTGGAGGAGAAGAAGGCGACCCCCGACACCCGCGTCGAGGTCCCCAACCGCCTGCACCGCGGCGACCGGCTGTTCAAGGACGACGTCGACCACCCGACCTGGTACCTGACCCTCAACGGGGTCCTCGCCAAGTCCTCCAACATCGGCACCATCCTGGCCACGGGCCAGCTCGGTCCCACCCAGCCCGATGCCAACCGGGTCCTGCACTCCTACCTGACCGACTTCGGCATCGGCCGGCCCACCGGCCTGAACTACCCGGGCGAGTCCCGCGGCATCCTCGCCGATCCCCAGGACTGGTCCACCTCGCAGCAGTACACGATCCCTTTCGGCCAGGGACTCTCCCTCAACGCCATGCAGGCGGCCTCCGTGTACTCGACCATCGCCAACGGCGGGGTCCGCATCGCACCGACGCTGGTCCGCGGCACCAAGGGCCCCGACGGCCGCTTCACCCCGGCCCCGGCGCCCGAGCAGAACCGTGTGATCAGCAAGGAGACCGCGAAGACCCTCGCAGAGATGCTCGAATCCGTCGTCGACGACCAGGAGGGCACCGGAACCAAGGCGAAGATCCCGGGCTACCGGGTCGGCGGCAAGACCGGCACGTCCAACCGGGTGGATCCGGCCACCGGCCGCTACAAGGGCTACACCGCCTCCTTCGCCGGTTTCGCTCCGGCGGACAATCCGCGCATCACCGTCTACTGCGCGATCCAGAACCCCACGAAGGGCAGCTACTTCGGCGGCCAGATCTGCGGCCCCATCTACAAGAAGGTCATGGAGTTCGCCCTCAAGACCCTCCAGGTCGCCCCCACCGGCACCGCCCCCGCAGGGCTCCCGGTCACCTATGAGCCCGGCCCGCAGCCCGCCCAGCAGCCCGCTCCGCAGCCCGCCCCGCAGACCGGCCAGTGACCCACGGCCGCGGCCTGCCCGCCAGAAAAGCGTGAGGCACCATCAGTGACAACGATCACCCCGAAACCCGGGAACCGACCGGCCGTCGGAGCAGAGCCCGGCCCCTCGCTTCGCGGCCCGGCCGCCGAGCCCGGTACGCTCACCGCCGTGCCCCACGCTGATCAGCCCAGAACCACCCAGCAAGACGCCCCGGCAGCGCCGCCGGGAGCGCCCAGGCCCGCGTCCGCCGCTCCGAGCCCGCTGGGCGAGTTGGCCGCGCTGCTGGGCATCCCGTCGCCAGGCGCTGCGCAGATCACCGGGATCACGCACGACTCCCGTGCGATCCGCCCCGGAGACCTGTACGCGGCCCTGCAGGGAGCCCGGACCCACGGTGCCGACTTCGCTGCGCAGGCCGCCGGCCTCGGTGCCGCCGCCGTGCTGACCGACCCCGCCGGCGCCGAGCGCGCCGCGGCCACCGGCCTGCCGGTGCTGGTCGTCGCCGATCCGCGCGGCCGGATGGGCGAGCTCGCCGCCGCGATCTACGGTCACCCCGGCGAGGACCTCCTCCGGATCGGCATCACCGGTACCTCCGGCAAGACCACCACGGCGTACCTCGTCGAGGGCGGCCTGCGCGCGGCGGGCCGCAGCACCGGACTGGTCGGCACGGTCGAGATGCGCATCGGAGACGAGCGCATCAAGTCCGAGCGGACCACCCCCGAAGCCACCGACCTCCAGGCGCTCTTCGCGGTCATGCGCGAACGCGGCGTCGAGGCAGTGGCCATGGAGGTCTCCAGCCACGCCCTGGTACTCGGCCGCGTCGACGGCTGCGTCTTCGACGTCGCCGTCTTCAACAACCTGAGCCCCGAGCACATGGAGTTCCACACCGACATGGAGGACTACTTCCAGGCGAAGGCGGGGCTCTTCACCCCCCGCCGGTCCCGCCTGGGCGTGGTCAACCTCGACGACGAGTACGGCCGCCGCCTCGCCAAGGAGGCCACCGTCCCGGTCGTCACCTTCTCGGTCGCGGGCGACCCGGCCGCCGACTGGCGCGCCGAGGACGTCGTCACCGGCCACATGGACTCCACGCTCACGCTGGTCGGCCCCGAGGGGCAGCGCGTGCGCGCCAAGGCCCCGCTGCCGGGCCCGTTCAACGTCGCCAACACCGTCGCCGCGATCGTCACGCTGGCCGCGGCCGGCCTCGACCCGCAGACCGCCGCCGACGGCGTCGCCGCGGTCCCCGGAGTCCCGGGCCGGCTGGAGCGGGTGGACGCGGGACAGCCGTACCTCGCCGTCGTCGACTACGCGCACAAGACGGACGCCGTGGAGTCGGTCCTGCGCGCCCTGCGCGAAGTCACCACCGGCAGGCTGCACATCGTGCTGGGCTGCGGCGGCGACCGCGACACCACCAAGCGCGCCCCGATGGGCGCCGCGGCCGCCCGGTTCGCCGACGTGGCCGTCCTGACCTCCGACAACCCGCGTTCCGAGGACCCGCTCGCGATCCTCGCCGCGATGTTCGGGGGAGCCGTGTCCGTACCGCCCGCGGAGCGCGGCACCGTCCTCGTCGACGCCGACCGTGCGGCGGCCATCGCCGCCGCCGTCGCGCGCGCCGAGCCCGGCGACACCGTGCTCGTGGCCGGCAAGGGCCACGAGCAGGGCCAGGACACCGCGGGGGTCGTCCGGCCCTTCGACGACCGCACGGTGCTCCGCGCCGCGATCGAACGCCAACGCGTGCTCGATCGAACGACCCAGGTCCGACAGGCCGAGGTGAACCAGTGATCGCCCTTTCCCTCGCCGAGATCGCCGACATCACCGGCGGGCGGCCCCACGACATACCGGATCCGTCCGTCAGGGTCACCGGTCCGGTGGTCTACGACTCCCGAGAGGTCCGGCAGGGCAGCCTGTTCGCGGCCTTCGTCGGCGAGCGGGTCGACGGCCATGACTACGCCGAGGGCGCACTCGCCGCCGGCGCCGTGGGCGTCCTCGCGACCCGGCCGGTGGGTGTCCCGGCGATCGTCGTCCCCGACGTGGTGGCCGCCCTCGGGGCCCTCGCCCGGGCCGTCGTGGCCCGCCTGGGCACCGATGTCGTGGCCCTCACCGGGTCCGCGGGAAAGACCTCCACCAAGGACCTCATCGCGCAGGTGCTCCAGCAGCACGCGCCCACCGTGTGGACCCCCGGGAACCTCAACAACGAGATCGGCCTGCCGATCACGACGCTGCGCGTCACCGAGGACACCCAGCACCTCGTCCTGGAGATGGGCGCCCGCGGCATCGGCCACATCCGGTACCTCACCGGACTGACGCCTCCTCGGATCGGCCTGGTGCTCAACGTCGGCACGGCGCACATCGGCGAGTTCGGCGGCCGGGAGCAGATCGCTCAGGCCAAGGGCGAGCTCGTCGAGGCCCTGCCGGCCGAGGCGGAGGGCGGCGTCGCCGTCCTCAACGCCGATGACCTGCTCGTTCGTGCCATGGCCGCGCGCACGAAGGCGCGCACCGTGCTGTTCGGAGAGGCCGACGACGCCGAAATCCGGGCCACCGACGTCCGGATGACGGACACCGGACAGCCTTCCTTCACACTGCACACACCGACCGGGTGCAGCGACGTGACCTTGCGGCTGTACGGTGAGCACCACGTGTCGAACGCGCTCGCCGCGGCCGCCGTCGCCCATGTACTGGGCATGTCCGTCAAGGAGATCGCCACCGCGCTCTCCGGGGCGGGCACGCTGTCCCGGTGGCGGATGGAGGTCACCGAGCGGGCGGACGGTGTGACGATCGTCAACGACGCCTACAACGCGAACCCGGAGTCCATGCGGGCCGCACTGCGCGCGCTCGCCGCGATGGGCGGTGCCGGCAGGGCGAAGGGGGGGCGCACGTGGGCGGTGCTCGGCCCGATGGCCGAGCTCGGAGACGACGCTCTCGCCGAGCACGACGCGGTTGGACGACTTGTCGTCCGGCTCAACGTGAGCAAGCTCGTCGCGGTCGGGGGCAGGGAAGCCTCCTGGCTGCAACTGGGCGCATATAACGAGGGTTCGTGGGGTGAGGAGTCGGTGCTCGTGTCCGACGCGCAGGCGGCGGTCGACCTGTTGCGCAGTGAACTGCGCCCGGGTGACGTCGTGCTGGTGAAGGCTTCCAGGTCGGCCGGTCTGGAGCGGGTGGCGCAGGCCCTGCTTGAGGGCACTGTCGAGGGCGAGGTCGCCGGCCGATGAGGCAGATCCTGTTCGCCGGTGTCATCGGCATGTTCCTGACCGTCATCGGCACGCCGCTGCTGATCAAGCTGCTGGCCCGCAAGGGTTACGGCCAGTTCATCCGCGACGACGGTCCGCGCGGCCACGCCGGGAAGAAGGGAACGCCCACCATGGGCGGCATCTCCTTCATCCTGGCCACGCTCGTCGCGTACGCGCTGACGAAGGTCATCACCGGTGAGGAGCCGAGCTTCTCGGGCCTGCTCGTCCTGTTCCTGATGGCCGGCATGGGCCTCGTCGGGTACCTCGACGACTACATCAAGATCGTCAAGCGGCGTTCGCTGGGTCTGCGGGCCAAAGCCAAGATGGCCGGCCAACTCATCGTCGGCATCGCCTTCGCCGTGCTCGCACTCCAGTTCAAGGACTCGCGCGGACTCACCCCGGCCTCCACCAAGCTGTCGTTCGTCACGGACTTCGGCTGGTCGATCGGCCCGGTGCTCTTCGTGGTCTGGGCGCTGTTCATGATCCTGGCCATGTCCAACGGCGTGAACCTCACCGACGGCCTGGACGGTCTGGCCACCGGCGCCGCAGTGATGGTCTTCGGCGCCTACACCTTCATCGGCGTATGGCAGTTCCAGGAGTCGTGCGCGATGGCGGCCGACCTCACGAACCCGAACGCCTGCTTCGAGGTGCGCGACCCGCTCGACCTCGCGGTGGTCGCCTCCGCGCTGATGGGCGCCTGCTTCGGCTTCCTGTGGTGGAACACCTCGCCCGCGAAGATCTTCATGGGTGACACCGGTTCTCTGGCCCTCGGCGGCGCGCTCGCGGGTCTGGCCATCTGCTCCCGCACGGAGTTCCTGATGGCGCTCCTCGGCGGCCTCTTCGTGCTCATCACGATGTCGGTCGTCATCCAGGTCGGCTCCTTCAAGCTGACCGGCAAGCGCGTCTTCCGGATGGCTCCGCTGCAGCACCACTTCGAACTCAAGGGCTGGTCCGAGGTCCTCGTCGTGGTCCGTTTCTGGATCATCCAGGGCATGTGCGTGATCGTGGGTCTCGGTCTCTTCTACGCGGGATGGGCAGCCGACAAGTGAGCGCCTCCGACCTGGCCGGCCTGCTCGGCCCCGACGCCCTGGGCCGGTTCGGCCTGCCGGGCCGGATCACCGTGGCCGGCCTCGGTGTCAGCGGCATCAGCGCCGCCCGGGCACTGGCCGGGCTGGGTGCCCGCGTCACCGTCGTCGACAACGGCGACGGCGACGCACACCGGGCCAGGGCGGCCGAGCTCGCGGAGCTCGGCATCGAGGTCCGCCTCGGTCACCTGCCCGACGGCGCGCGCGCCGGCGAGACCCTGCCCGAGGACACCGAACTGGTCGTCACCTCGCCCGGTTGGCCGCCGCACAGCCCGCTCTTCCTGGCCGCCGCCGAGGCGGGCGTCGACGTCGTCGGCGACGTCGAGGTCGCCTGGCGACTGCGCGAGGCCGGCGCGGAACTCCGCGCCGCCCGCGGGGCCGCCGACGAGGGTGCCGGCGATGGGGTCGGCGCCGGCCCGGGCGAGCCCGCCGCATGGCTCGCCGTCACCGGGACCAACGGCAAGACGACCACCACGCAGATGCTGGCGTCCATCCTGAAGGCCGCCGGACTGCGCACCGCCGCCGTCGGCAACATCGGTACCCCGATCATCGACGTGGTGCTCGGCGAGCAGCGCTACGACGTCCTCGCCGTCGAACTCTCCAGCTACCAGCTGCACTGGGCGCCCTCGCTGCGCGTCCACTCGGCGGCCGTCCTCAACCTGGCCCCCGACCACCTCGACTGGCACGGCTCGATGCAGGCGTACGCCGCCGACAAGGGCCGCATCTACGAGGGCAACACGGTCGCTTGCGTCTACAACGTGGCCGACAAGGCCACCGAGGACCTGGTCGTCGAGGCCGACGTCGAGGAGGGATGCCGGGCGATCGGCTTCACCCTCGGCGCCCCAGGCCCCTCCATGCTCGGCGTCGTCGACGGCATCCTCGTCGACCGGGCCTTCGTGGAGAACCGCCAGAAGAACGCCCAGGAGCTCGCCGAGGTCAAGGACGTCAACCCGCCGGCCCCGCACAACATCGCCAACGCGCTCGCGGCGGCGGCCCTGGCCCGGGCCTTCGGAGTGGAGCCGCGCGCGGTCCGCGACGGGCTGCGCGACTTCCGTCCGGACGCCCACCGGGTCGCCCGGGTGGACGAGGTCGCCTCGGTCGTCTACGTCGACGACTCCAAGGCCACCAACACCCACGCGGCGGAGGCCTCCCTGGCCTCCTTCGACAAGGTCGTCTGGATCGCCGGCGGCCTCGCCAAGGGGGCGACCTTCGACGAGCTCGTGCAGAAGTCGGCCGAGCGGATGCGCGGTGCCGTCCTGATCGGCGCCGACCGGGCGTTGATCGCCGAGGCACTGGCGCGACACGCCCCCGAGGTCCCGGTCGTCGACCTCGACCGGACCGACACTGGGGCGATGCTCGCAGCGGTCCGGGAGGCGGCCGCGCTCGCCGAGCCGGGTGACACGGTCCTGCTGGCACCGGCCTGCGCCTCGATGGACATGTTCGCGAACTACAACAAGCGCGGTGAAGCATTCGCCGACGCGGTGCGCGAACTGGCCGCCGAGAACGCCGCGGACACGGCCTAGGCCGGGGCGCCGGGACTGGTTCCCTCCGGCCGGATGCTCGCCTCGTACGAGTGGAGGGGAAGATCACAGATGCCGGCCAAGCAGATGCTGCCGGGGCGGCGGCCGTCCGCCGTGAAGGCGCAGGGCCGCAAGCGCCCCGGCATGAGCGTGAAGCGCCCGGGGCGCCCCGGGCGGCCCGCCGGGCGCGGGCCGCTGGCCGGTCTCCGGCACACGCAGCAGCAGTTGCGCAAGGCGTGGGACCGCCCCCTCACGGCCTATTACCTGATTTTCGGCAGCTCCCTGCTCATCACCGTGCTCGGTCTGGTGATGGTGTACTCCGCTTCCATGATCAAGGCCCTCCAGCTGGGCCTGGGCGACGCGTACTTCTTCAAGAAGCAGTTCCTGGCCGCCCTCATCGGCGCGGTGCTGCTGCTGGTCGCCACCAGGATGCCGGTGAAGCTGCACCGGGCGCTGTCGTATCCGGTGCTCGCCGGGACGCTCTTCCTGATGGTCCTGGTCCAGGTGCCCGGGATAGGGGTGTCGATCAACGGCAACCAGAACTGGATCTCCCTCGGCGGCCCGTTCATGCTGCAGCCCAGTGAGTTCGGCAAGCTGGCGCTGATCCTGTGGGGTGCCGACCTGCTGGCCCGCAAGGGCGACCGGGGCCTGTTGAGCCAGTGGAAGCACCTGCTGGTGCCGCTGGTCCCGGTGGCCTTCCTGCTGCTCGGGCTCATCATGCTGGGCGGGGACATGGGCACCGCGATGATCCTCGGCGCCATCCTGTTCGGTCTGCTCTGGCTCGCGGGCGCCCCGACGCGGATGTTCGTCGGAGTGCTGGCCTTCGCGGGTGCGATCGTCGCACTGCTCATCAAGACCAGCCCGCACCGGATGGACCGGCTGGAGTGCCTCGGCGCGACAGAACCGGGCAAGAACGACCTTTGCTGGCAGGCCGTACACGGCATCTACGCCCTCGCGTCGGGCGGCTGGTTCGGTTCCGGCTTGGGTGCAAGCGTGGAAAAATGGGGTCAACTACCCGAAGCCCACACCGACTTCATCTTCGCCATCACGGGGGAGGAACTGGGACTGGCGGGGACGCTGTCGGTGCTGGCCCTGTTCGCGGCTCTAGGCTATGCGGGTATCCGCGTGGCCGGACGCACGGAGGACTCCTTCGTACGGTTTGCCGCGGGAGGCGTGACCACCTGGATCACGGCCCAGGCCGTGATCAACATCGGTGCGGTGCTCGGCCTGCTGCCGATCGCCGGAGTCCCCCTCCCGTTGTTCTCCTACGGAGGGTCCGCCCTGCTGCCGACCATGTTCGCGGTCGGACTGCTCATCGCCTTCGCGCGGGAGGAGCCGGCCGCGCGCGCGGCCCTCGCGATGCGCCAGCCGAAGAACGGCTGGAGGCGGACCGGGGTGAGATGGAAGTCGATGAGACGGCGCGTCAAGAAGCGGCCGTCCGGAGAGCGGTGAAATTCGGTGCATGTCGTACTCGCCGGTGGGGGGACCGCCGGCCACATCGAGCCGGCGCTCGCCCTCGCGGACGCCCTGCGCAGGCAGGACCCTTCAGTGGGCATCACCGCCCTGGGGACCGAGCGCGGACTGGAGACCCGCCTGGTGCCGGAGCGCGGCTACGAACTCGGGCTGATCCCCGCCGTGCCGCTGCCCCGCAAGCCCACGCCCGAGCTGATCACCGTCCCCGGACGGCTGCGCGGCACCATCAAGGCCGCGGAGGAGATCCTCCTGCGCACCAAGGCCGACTGCGTCGTCGGCTTCGGCGGCTACGTGGCTCTGCCCGGCTACCTCGCGGCCAAGCGGCTCGGCGTGCCGATCATCGTCCACGAGGCCAACGCCCGGCCCGGGCTGGCCAACAAGATCGGCTCCCGCTACGCGCACGCCGTCGCCGTCTCCACGCCCGACAGCAAGCTGCGCGGCGCCCGCTACGTGGGCATCCCGCTCCGCCGCTCCATCTCCACCCTCGACCGGGCTGCCGTACGACCCGAGGCGCGCGCCGCCTTCGGCCTGGACCCCAACCTGCCCACCCTGCTGGTTTCCGGCGGCTCGCAGGGCGCCCGGCGCCTCAACGAGGCGATCCAGCAGGTCGCTCCGACCCTCCAGCGCTCCGGCGTGCAGATCCTGCACGCCGTCGGGCCGAAGAACGAACTGCCGCGTGTCGACAACATGCCCGGGATGCCGCCCTATGTGCCGGTACCGTACCTGGACCGGATGGATCTCGCGTACGCCGCAGCCGACATGATGCTGTGTCGTGCGGGAGCGATGACCGTCGCCGAGCTGTCCGCCGTCGGGCTGCCCGCCGCCTACGTCCCGCTGCCGATCGGCAACGGCGAACAGCGGCTCAACGCCCAGCCGGTGGTCAAGGCCGGCGGCGGCCTGCTCGTGGACGACGCGGAGCTGACGCCCGACTGGGTGCTCGGCGAGGTCCTCCCGGTGCTGTCCGATCCGCACCGCCTGTACGAGATGTCCCGCGCGGCCGGTGAGTTCGGCCGCAGGGATGCCGACGAGCTGCTGGTCGGCATGGTGTACGAGGCGATCGCAGCCCACCGAGCCCGCTGACGCGGGAGCACACGGACGCAGGAGGCACAGGAGTGGCCGGAGCGACGACCGCACAGCGCGGAACACCGTCTTCCGACGGGCCCGGCCGGTCGCCCCGCAAGGGCGCCGGCTCTCCCAGGTCCCCGAAGCCTCCGAAGCCCCCCAAGCCCCCGAAGTTCGCGAAGGCCGCGAAGAAGGCCGCCCCACGGGGCCCCGGCAGACACCTGCGCCGGGGTCCTGTGCTGGCGTCCCTGGCCGCCGCGGTCCTCCTCGTCTCCGGTGGCACCTGGGTCCTCTACGGGTCCTCCTGGCTCCGTGTCGAGAGGGTCACCGCCACCGGCACGGAGGTCCTCACCTCCGAGCAGGTGCTCGCCGCCGCGGCCGTCCCGGTCGGCGCCCCCCTCGTGAGCGTCGACACGGACGAGATCGAGAGCCGTGTCCGGGGGCGTCTGCCCCGCATCGAATCGGTCGATGCGGTGCGGGCCTGGCCGCACGGAATCGGACTGAAGGTGACCGAACGCAAACCGGTCCTGCTCATCAAAAAGGACGTCAACTTCGTGGAAGTGGACGCATCGGGTGTGCGCTTCGACACGGTTCCGAAAGCACCCGGGGGTGTTCCGGTCCTCGAATTGAACGCGGCGGGCTCCCCGAGCGCCCGCCGCTTCGACGAAGAGCGGCTGCTGCACGAGGCCGTGCTGGTCGCCGGATCCCTCCCGGCGCCGATCGCCAGGGAAACCGTGCAGGTCACGGTGGGTTCCTACGATTCGATCGTGCTGGAGCTGGCCGGGGGCCGGTCCGTGCGGTGGGGCAGCGGCGAACAGAGCGACGCGAAGGGGCGCGCACTGACCGCTTTGCTGAAAGCCGCTCCGAAGGCCGTCCACTTCGACGTGAGCGTCCCCACCGCCCCTGCGGCGGCCGGGAGTTGACGTCAGGTCGAACAGCGGCGCACCCTGGTTGGCCAGCGATACGGGTGATCACATAGGGTGAAAAGAAAAACGGGAGGTTCGGCGTGTTCGTTGAACACGCGCTACTTGTCGACTTAGTGTCCTGTTCGGAAGAGTCCAAGGAACAGACACACCCCTAACCCTAAACTTCAGGGTGAGGGTTCGGGTCGGCGCGTTCGGACCGTCCCTATTTCGGCATCAGTCGTCGCAACGCAGGCCCGCGAGGCGGCGACACGTAACTCGAGGCGAGAGGCCTTCGACGTGGCAGCACCGCAGAACTACCTCGCAGTCATCAAGGTCATCGGTGTCGGCGGCGGTGGTGTCAATGCCATCAACCGAATGATCGAGGTCGGTCTCAAGGGCGTCGAGTTCATCGCCATCAACACCGACGCCCAAGCGCTGTTGATGAGCGACGCCGACGTCAAGCTCGACGTCGGCCGTGAACTCACCCGGGGCCTCGGCGCCGGAGCGAACCCGGCCGTCGGTCGCAAGGCGGCAGAGGACCACCGCGAGGAGATCGAGGAGGTCCTCAAGGGGGCCGACATGGTCTTCGTCACCGCCGGTGAGGGCGGCGGCACCGGCACCGGCGGCGCACCCGTCGTCGCCAACATCGCGCGCTCGCTGGGCGCCCTGACGATCGGTGTGGTCACCCGGCCGTTCACCTTCGAGGGCCGGCGTCGCGCGAACCAGGCGGAGGACGGCATCGCCGAACTCCGCGAAGAGGTCGACACCCTCATCGTCATCCCCAACGACCGCCTGCTGTCCATCTCGGACCGCCAGGTCAGCGTCCTGGACGCCTTCAAGTCGGCGGACCAGGTCCTGCTCTCGGGCGTCCAGGGCATCACCGACCTCATCACCACCCCGGGTCTGATCAACCTCGACTTCGCCGACGTCAAGTCCGTGATGTCCGAGGCGGGCTCGGCCCTGATGGGCATCGGCTCGGCCCGCGGCGACGACCGCGCGGTGGCCGCGGCCGAGATGGCGATCTCCTCCCCGCTGCTGGAGGCGTCCATCGACGGCGCCCGCGGCGTGCTGCTCTCCATCTCCGGCGGCTCCGACCTCGGTCTCTTCGAGATCAACGAGGCCGCGCAGCTGGTGAGCGAGGCCGCGCACCCCGAGGCGAACATCATCTTCGGGGCTGTCATCGACGACGCGCTCGGCGACGAGGTACGGGTCACCGTCATCGCGGCCGGATTCGACGGCGGACAGCCCCCGGCCCGCCGGGACAACGTCATCGGCGCCGCGTCCACCAAGCGGGAAGAGCCCGCCCCGGCCCCGGTCCGCGCCCCCGAGCCGGTCCGCCCGGCCTTCGGTGGACTCGGTACGGTCCCGCCGCGCGAGGAGCCCCCGGCCCCCGCCGAGCCGGCCCCGGTCGAGGTCCAGGCCCCCGCGCCGCAGGTCCCCACGGCCCGGCCGTACCAGGACAGCCCGGCCGAGGAACTGGATGTCCCGGACTTCTTGAAGTGACACCCGAGCAGCACCACGTGGGCGGCGCCCACTTCGCCTTCACCGACCGGTGGGGCGGAGTGAGCGCCGTTCCGTACGAAGAGCTCAACCTCGGCGGCGCGGTCGGCGACGACCCGGCCGCCGTTCTCGCGAACCGGGCCCTGGCGGCGCGGTCGCTGGGCCTCGACCCGGACCGGGTGGTCTGGATGAACCAGGTCCACGGCCGGGACGTGGCGGTGGTCGACGGCCCTTGGGGAGACGCCGGTATTCCGGCCGTGGACGCGGTGGTGACCGCCCGTCGGGGGCTCGCCCTCGCCGTGCTCACCGCCGACTGCACGCCGGTCCTGCTGGCGGACCCCGTCGCCGGAGTCGTCGCGGCCGCCCATGCCGGACGGCCCGGACTGGTCGCCGGGGTGGTGCCGGCGGCGGTGGAGGCGATGGTCTCCCTCGGCGCCGAGCCCGGGCGGATCGTCGCCCGCACCGGACCTGCGGTCTGCGGGCGCTGTTACGAGGTGCCGGCCCAGATGCGGGAGGCGGTGGCCGAGGCGGTGCCCGCCGCCCGGGCCGAGACCAGTTGGGGAACGCCGGCGGTGGACGTGGTCGCGGGGGTGCACGCCCAGCTCGCGGAGGCGGGGGTGGTGAACGGCGACCGTTCCCCGGTCTGCACACTGGAGTCGCGGGACCACTTCTCGTACCGCCGTGACCGGGTGACCGGGCGACTTGCGGGTTATGTCTGGTTGACGGAGCTTTCCCGGGGGGAGACCCCCGGACCCCCGGGGGAAAAGAAGAATGACGGATCGTAAGTCGGAGCTCGCCGAGAACCTGGCGCGGGTGGAGGGGCGCATCGCGTCCGCCTGTGCGGCGGCGGGCCGCCGGCGCGAGGAGGTGACCCTCATCGTGGTCACCAAGACCTACCCCGCGAGCGACGTGCGCCTGCTGGCGGAGCTGGGCGTCCGCCACGTTGCGGAGAACCGTGACCAGGACGCCGCCCCCAAAGCCGCGGCCTGCGTGGATCTGCCGCTCAGCTGGCACTTCGTCGGTCAACTGCAGACCAACAAGGTCCGTTCCGTGGCGCGGTACGCGCACGTGGTGCAGTCGGTCGACCGGGCCCGGCTCGTGACCGCCCTCTCGGCGGCCGCGACGGGCGCCGGACGCGAGATCGGCTGTCTCGTCCAGATCGCCCTCGACGCCGAGTCGGGTGAGCGGGGGAGTCGGGGCGGTGCCTCGCCCGAGCAGCTCGCGGAGTTGGCGGACCTCGTCGCCGGGGCGCCGGGGCTGCGGATCGACGGACTGATGACCGTCGCACCGCTGTCCGGCCACTACGCGGGACGCGAACAGGCCGCCTTCGAGCGGCTGGTGGAATTGTCATCCCAGCTGCGCGCGGACCATCCGACTGCCACGATGGTGTCGGCCGGGATGAGCGCAGACCTGGAACAGGCCGTTGCGGCCGGTGCGACACATGTACGCGTCGGCACTGCGGTACTCGGCGCGAGACCCCGGCTCGGGTAACGTCGCGAAGAAAGTCGGACCACAGCAGAAAATATGGTCATTCCCGCCGATGAGCGGGCAGACCACGTGGATCGCGGGCAGTTGGTGACATTCGTGACACGGCGGCACCTGCGACAGGGCGATCCACCACAGAGCGGAGGACTCGGAGAATGGCCGGCGCGATGCGCAAGATGGCGGTCTACCTCGGCCTCGTGGAGGACGACCGGTACGACAACCCGGGGTACGACCCCGACGACGAGTTCGAGCCCGAGCCGGAGATGGAGCGGGCTCGGGAGCGGGATCGCCGACAGCAGCCCGTGCACCAGTCGCCCGTATCGGACGAACCGGTACGAGCCGTACAGCCTCCGGCGCAGCGGGAACCCATCCCAATCCCGGCGGAAAGCGGACGTCCTGCGCGAATTGCCCCCGTGGCATCCATCACACCTGATCGCACGAACCTGGAGAAGAACGCCCCCGTGATCATGCCCAAGGTCGTCTCCGAGCGGGAGCCGTACCGCATCACGACACTGCACCCCCGGACCTACAACGAGGCCCGTACCATCGGGGAACACTTCCGTGAGGGCACTCCGGTGATCATGAATCTCACGGAGATGGACGACACGGACGCGAAGCGTCTCGTGGACTTCGCCGCCGGACTCGTGTTCGGTCTGCACGGCAGCATTGAACGCGTGACACAGAAGGTGTTCCTGCTGTCGCCTGCTAACGTCGATGTCACGGCGGAGGACAAGGCCCGCATCGCGGAGGGCGGGTTCTTCAACCAAAGCTAGACCGATCCGTCAGATACGGGACCGGGAACAGATCGGAAAACGGGGAGAGGGAAGCACGGGATGGGCATCGCGCTGCAGGTGGTCTACGTCGTGCTGATGTGCTTCCTGATCGTGCTGATCTTCCGACTGGTCATGGACTACGTGTTCCAGTTCGCACGTTCATGGACACCCGGCAAGGCGATGGTGGTCGTTCTGGAGGCCACCTACACTGTCACCGATCCACCGCTCAAGCTCCTTCGGCGGTTCATTCCGCCGTTGCGTCTCGGCGGCGTGGCACTCGACCTGTCCTTCTTCGTTCTGATGATCATCGTTTACATCCTCATCAGCTTCGTGAGCACCGCTGCGAGAAGCGTGTGAACGATGAGCTTCCCCGCACGCGCGGGGACGGTCCCGATACGGTCTTGCCGACTGCCGACGACTACGTAGAGGTGAAGAAGACATGCCGCTGACTCCCGAGGACGTGCGGAACAAGCAGTTCACGACCGTCCGCCTCCGAGAAGGCTATGACGAGGACGAGGTCGATGCCTTCCTCGACGAGGTCGAGTCCGAACTGACGCGCCTGCTGCGCGAGAACGAGGACCTGCGCGCCAAGCTGGCCGCCGCCACGCGTGCCGCCGCGCAGAGCCAGCAGCAGCAGGGCATGCGCAAGCCCGAGCCCCAGGACCAGCGCGGCCCCGGCGCCCCCGTGCCCGCGGCCATATCCGGCCCGCCGCAGCAGCAGAACCCGCAGATGGGCCCGCCCCAGCTGCCGGGTGGCGCCCCGCAGCTCCCGCCGGGCCCCGGCGGCCAGGGCCAGCAGGGCCCCGGCCCGATGGGCGGCCCCATGGGCGGTCCCATGCAGCAGCACCCCATGGGCGGACCGCAGGGCATGGGCCAGCAGCCCATGGGCCAGCAGCAGTCGATGGGCGGCCAGAACCCGCTCGGCCAGCAGATGCAGCCCATGGGTCAGCAGATGCAGCCGATGGGTCAGCAGATGCAGCCCATGGGCCAGCCCATGCAGCAGATGCAGCAGCCGCAGCTCCCGCAGCAGGGCCCCGGTGGCGACAGCGCCGCCCGCGTCCTGTCGCTGGCGCAGCAGACCGCCGACCAGGCGATCGCGGAGGCCCGCTCCGAGGCCAACAAGATCGTCGGCGAGGCCCGGTCGCGCGCCGAGGGCCTGGAGCGGGACGCCCGCGCCAAGGCCGACGCACTGGAGCGGGACGCCCAGGAGAAGCACCGCGTCGCGATGGGCTCCCTGGAGTCCGCCCGCGCCACGCTGGAGCGCAAGGTCGAGGACCTGCGGGGCTTCGAGCGTGAGTACCGCACGCGGCTGAAGTCCTACCTCGAGTCGCAGCTGCGCCAGCTGGAGACCCAGGCGGACGACTCCCTGGCCCCGCCGCGCAACCCGGCCGGTCCGGCGCTGCCCCCGTCGCCGTCGCCCTCGATGGCTCCGGCCGGCGCGATGGGCCACTCCATGGGCGGTCCGTCCATGGGCGGTCCCTCCCCGATGGGTGCCGGTCCGTCGTACGGCGGCCAGCAGCAGATGTCCCCGGCGATGACCCAGCCGATGGCTCCGGTGCGGCCGGCCGCACCGCAGCCGATGCAGGCGCCGTCGCCGATGCGCGGCTTCCTGATCGACGAGGACGACAACTAGGCGCCGCCGCGCAGTCGGCAGTCACGGGCCGGGCCCGGTTCCCCTTCGGGGGCACCGGGCCCGGCCCGTTTCCGTACCCGGCCGCAGCCGCAGCCGCAGCCGCAGCCGCGGGCGCTCCGCCCCGGGACCCCGCGCCTCGCACCCCGGCGGGCCTGCCCCTCCGGCCGGTCCCGGGCCGCCTTCCGGCGGCAGCAGGGAGAGCCCCGGCGACCGGGTCCGGACGGAGTCCGGGAAACGGCGGCGGCCCGCACCCCCGCCCCGGGTGGGGGAGGGGGTGCGGGCCGCCGCGGAGCGGGCTACGCCTTGCGCAGGCGGAACGTCAGGCCCAGGGGCTCGTCCGCGAAAGGCTCGCCGTAGGCGGCGTCGGCGTCGCCGGACGCGAAGTCCGTGGCGAGCACCTCCTCCGCGATGAGGCCGGCGTGGTCCGTCAGGGCCGTCACGACCTCCGGGTCCGAGGCGGACCAGCGCAGCGCGATCCGGTCCGCCACGTCGAGGCCGGAGTTCTTCCGGGCCTCCTGGATCAGGCGGATCGCGTCACGGGCCAGGCCCGCCAGCCGCAGCTCCGGGGTGATCTCCAGGTCCAGGGCCACCGTCGCGCCCGAGTCGGACGCCACCGACCAGCCCTCGCGCGGGGTCTCGGTGATGATGACCTCCTCCGGGGAGAGGGAGACCGACTCCCCGTTCACCTCGACCTCGGCGGAGCCGGACCGCAGCGCCAGCGACAGCGCCGCCGCGTCGGCCGCGGCCACCGCCTTCGCCACGTCCTGGACGCCCTTGCCGAAGCGCTTGCCCAGCGCGCGGAAGTTCGCCTTCGCCGTGGTGTCCACCAGGGACCCGCCGACCTCCGAGAGCGAGGCCAGGGAGGAGACGTTCAGCTCCTCCGTGATCTGGGCCTGGAGCTCGGGGGAGAGCGCATCGAAGCCCACCGCGCCGACCAGCGCCCGCGAGAGCGGCTGGCGGGTCTTCACGCCCGACTCCGCGCGGGTCGCCCGGCCGAGCTCGACGAGGCGGCGTACGAGCTGCATCTGCTGCGACAGGGCGGGGTCGATCGACGCCGGGTCCGCGGTCGGCCACGTCGACAGGTGCACCGACTCGGGGGCGTCCGCAGTGACCGGGACCACCATGTCCTGCCAGACCCGCTCCGTGATGAACGGGGTCAGCGGCGCCATCAGCCGGGTGACCGTCTCGACCACGTCGTGCAGGGTGCGCAGCGCCGCCGCGTCGCCCTGCCAGAAGCGGCGGCGCGAGCGGCGGACGTACCAGTTGGACAGGTCGTCCACGAAGGCGGAGAGGAGCTTGCCCGCGCGCTGGGTGTCGTAGGCCTCCATCGCCTCCGTGACCTCGCGGACGAGGGCGTGGAGCTCGGAGAGGAGCCAGCGGTCGAGGACCGTGCGGTCCGCCGGGGCCGGGTCGGACGCCGAGGGCGCCCAGTTCGACGTACGGGCGTACAGAGCCTGGAAGGCGACCGTGTTCCAGTAGGTGAGGAGCGTCTTGCGGACGACCTCCTGGATCGTGCCGTGCCCCACCCGGCGGGCCGCCCACGGGGAGCCGCCGGCCGCCATGAACCAGCGGACCGCGTCCGCGCCGTGCTGGTCCATGAGCGGGATCGGCTGGAGGATGTTGCCCAGGTGCTTGGACATCTTGCGGCCGTCCTCGGCGAGGATGTGGCCGAGGCAGACCACGTTCTCGTAGGACGACTTGTCGAAGACGAGGGTGCCGACCGCCATCAGCGTGTAGAACCAGCCGCGCGTCTGGTCGATGGCCTCCGAGATGAACTGCGCCGGATAGCGCTTCTCGAAGATCTCCTTGTTCTTGTAGGGGTAGCCCCACTGAGCGAACGGCATCGAGCCCGAGTCGTACCAGGCGTCGATGACCTCCGGCACCCGGACCGCTTCGAGGGAGCACCCCTCGTGGGTGCAGGTGAAGGTGACGTCGTCGATGTACGGGCGGTGCGGGTCCAGGTCCGAGTGGTCCCGGCCGGACAGCTCGGACAGCTCGGCGCGCGAGCCGACGCAGGTCAGGTGGTTCTCCTCGCAGCGCCAGATCGGCAGCGGGGTGCCCCAGTAACGGTTGCGGGAGAGCGCCCAGTCGATGTTGTTGTTCAGCCAGTCGCCGAAGCGGCCCTGCTTGACGGAGTCCGGGAACCAGTTGGTCTTCTCGTTCTCCCGCAGCATCGCGTCCTTGACGGCGGTGGTGCGGATGTACCAGGACGGCTGCGCGTAGTAGAGCAGGGCCGTGTGGCAGCGCCAGCAGTGCGGGTAGCTGTGCTCGTAGGCGATGTGCTTGAAGAGCCGGCCGCGCGCGTCGAGGTCGGCGGTCAGCTTCTCGTCGGCCTTCTTGAAGAAGACGCCACCCACCAGGGGGACGTCCTCCTCGAAGGTGCCGTCGGGGCGGACCGGGTTCACGACGGGCAGGCCGTACGAGCGGCAGACCGCGAGGTCGTCCGCGCCGAAGGCGGGGGACTGGTGGACCAGACCGGTGCCGTCCTCGGTCGTGACGTACTCGGCGTTCACCACGTAGTGGGCCGGGGCCGGGAACTCGATCAGCTCGAAGGGGCGCTCGTAGGTCCAGCGCTCCATCTCCTTGCCGGTGAAGGACTCGCCGGTGGCCTCCCAGCCCTCGCCGAGCGCCTTCTCCAGCAGCGGCTGGGCGACGACGAGCTTCTCGGTGCCCTCACCGTCGGTACGGCGGGCGACGACGTACGTGACCTCGGGGTGCGCGGCCACCGCGGTGTTCGACACCAGGGTCCACGGCGTGGTCGTCCAGACCAGCAGCGCCGCCTCGCCCGCGAGCGGGCCGGAGGTCAGCGGGAAGCGGACGTAGACGGAGGGGTCGACGACCGTCTCGTAGCCCTGGGCCAGCTCGTGGTCGGACAGGCCGGTGCCGCAGCGGGGGCACCAGGGGGCGACGCGGTGGTCCTGGGTCAGCAGACCCTTGTTGAAGATCTCCTTCAGCGACCACCACACGGACTCGACGTACTCGGGGTCCATGGTCCGGTAGGCGTCGTCGAGGTCGACCCAGTAGCCCATGCGGGTCGTGAGCTCGGCGAACGCGTCGGTGTGGCGGGTCACGGACTCGCGGCACTTGGCGTTGAACTCGGCGATGCCGTAGGCCTCGATGTCCTGCTTGCCGTTGAAGCCCAGCTCCTTCTCGACGGCGAGCTCGACGGGCAGGCCGTGGCAGTCCCAGCCGGCCTTGCGGGCCACGTGGTAGCCGCGCATCGTGCGGAAGCGGGGGAAGACGTCCTTGAAGACGCGGGCCTCGATGTGGTGCGCGCCGGGCATGCCGTTCGCGGTGGGCGGGCCCTCGTAGAAGACCCACTCGGGGCGGCCCTCGGACTGCTCCAGGGTCTTGGCGAAGGTCTTGCTCTCGCGCCAGAAGTCGAGGACCGCGTGCTCAAGGGCAGGCAGGTCGACCTGGGCGGGTACCGGGCGGTACTGCGGCGGTGTGGTCATGAGGCTGAACTCTTCCTCCGGCGGGTTGTCACTTCCGTCCGGAGGGACGAGAGCCGACTGCTGCTCCCGCGGTACCACCCTCCTTGGCCGCCGGACGGATCCGGTGGCCCCCTCATTGGGGTGCGAAGCCGGTTCTACTAGCCCTGCGGGGGACCCGTGGCTTTCTTCCGGCGGCTCAGGGGTGATCCTTCACGTCGCGCTCGCCCCCGGGCTCTCACCGTCCCCGGGTCGCTCCTGGCTGCGTCCGACGCTACTCGTCCCCGTCCATGCCTTTCGCTGGGCCCAGTGTACGGGTGCGGGCCGTGCTCGGCAGACCGGTTTTCGGGGGCCCCGTGGGGCCCCGTGGTCTCGGCGTGGCGGGGGTGCGGAGGAGGAGCCGGGGCGGTGCCGGGAGTGACCCGAACGGGCCAACGTGCCGCAGCGGCACGACGGCGGGCCGGCAGCGGCGGATTACCGGGGCTCCGGATGGGCACAACGGATGCAGGTTGACCTCGACGGATGCGTGCCCCGTTGCCGCGGGGGCGGAGCCGATTTATCGTTCCGGCACGATTCGCGAGCAATATCACAGTATGTGAAGGGGCCGCGGCCATGGTGGCGAAGAAGACAGCGGTCTCCGGGGACCCGGCGCCCGCCGAGAAGGCGACGGCGGCGCGTACGACGGCCGCCACGAAGGCTCCGGCGAAGAAGGCTCCGGCGAAGAAGGCATCGGCGAAGAAGACGGCCGCGGCCGAGAAGGCTCCGGCCGGGAAGGCGACGTCCGCCGGGAAGGCGGCCGCGGCCGGGAAGAAGGCGGCGGCCGGGAAGAAGACGGCCGCCGTCCCGAAGCGGACGGCCACGGCCAGGAAGGCCGCGGCCGAGGGGGCGGCGCACGCCGCCGAGAAGACTGGAGTCCCGAACGTGGTTGCCAAGAAGAGCACCGGTGCGGCGCGGAAGACGGCCGCGGCCGCCACGAGCGGGCTCCCCAAGACCCGGGTCACGGCGCCCGCCGCCCCAGGTGACCTCGCCGTACGGCCCGGGGAGGACCCGTGGACGCCCGAGGAGGTCGAGGGGGCCCGCGCGGAGCTGGCGTCCGAGGTGCTGCGGCTGCGCGCCGAGCTCGACGCCTCCGAAGTGGCCATTTCCGGCCTGATGCGCGACTCGGGCGACGGCGCCGGGGACGACCAGGCCGACACGGGCACCAAGAACATCACGCGGGAGTCGGAGCTCGCGCTCGCGGCCAACGCCACTTCGATGCTGGAGCAGACCGAGCGGGCCCTGGAACGGCTGGAGGCGGGCACCTACGGGCTCTGCGAGAACTGCGGGAAGCCCATCGGCAAGGCCAGGATGCAGGCCTTCCCGCGGGCCACGCTGTGCGTGGACTGCAAGCAGAAGCAGGAACGGCGCCACTAGGTCCGTGACCGGGCGTCGCCGGCGCGGCACCGGGCGCCGCGCCGGCGGGTGACGGGAAGGCGGGAGGCGGGGCAGGCGGTCTGCCTGGGCCCTGACGTACCCTCGTCTGGTCAGGGTCCAGGAGGAGCCTGGGTCGGCTAGTTCGAGGGACTCACGTGGCAGAGGCGGAGCGCATCATCGGTACGCCGGAGGTCGGGGACGTCGGGGACGGCGCCCGGCCGGAGTCGGCCGCGCCCAAGGGGCGTCGGCGGATCGCGGCACTGCTCGTCGTCGCGGTGCTCGCCTACCTGCTGGACCTCGGCACCAAGATGCTGGTCGTGGCGAAGCTGGAGCACCAGCCGCCGATCGAGATCATCGGGGACCTGTTGAAGTTCGAGGCGGTCCGCAACCCGGGCGCCGCCTTCGGCTTCGGCGAGGCCTTCACCATCATCTTCACCGCTATCGCCGCGGCTGTGATCGTCGTGATCGTGCGGCTGGCCCGCAAGCTCTACAGCCTGCCGTGGGCGATCGCCCTCGGTCTGCTGCTGGGCGGCGCGCTGGGCAACCTCACCGACCGGATCTTCCGTTCGCCGGGTGTGTTCCGCGGGGCGGTCGTCGACTTCATCGCCCCGGCCCACTTCGCCGTCTTCAACATCGCCGACTCGGCGATCGTGTGCGGCGGCATCCTCATCGTGCTGCTGTCGTTCAAGGGCCTGGACCCGGACGGCACCGTCCACAAGGACTGACCGATGCGCTGATCGCGGGACGGCCCGTCCGCCGAGTCCTGCATACTCGACGGGTGAGTACGATTCCCGAGATCCGCACCCTGCCCGTTCCCGATGGCCTCGAAGGCGAGCGCGTCGACGCCGCCATCGCCCGTATGTTCGGTTTCTCCCGGACCAAGGCGGCCGAGCTCGCGGCCGAGGGGAAGGTGTCGGTCGACGGCAGCGTCGTCGGGAAGTCCGAGCGCGTGCACGGCGGCGCCTGGCTGGAGGTCGAGATGCCGGCGCCCCCGCGGCCGGTCGAGGTCGTGGCCGAGCCGGTCCCGGGCATGGAGATCATCCATGATGACGACGACGTCGTCGTCGTCATGAAGCCGGTGGGCGTCGCCGCCCACCCGAGCCCCGGCTGGACCGGCACCACCGTCATCGGTGGCCTCGCCGCCGCGGGCTACCGCATCTCCACTTCGGGCGCGTCCGAGCGCCAGGGCATCGTGCACCGCCTCGACGTCGGCACGTCCGGTCTGATGGCCGTCGCCAAGTCGGAGCGTGCCTACACCTCGCTGAAGAACCAGTTCCGCGAGCGGGTCGTGGACAAGCGCTACCACGCACTGGTCCAGGGCCACCCGGACCCGATGAGCGGCACGATCGACGCGCCGATCGGCCGCCACCCGAGCGCGGACTACAAGTGGGCGGTGACCCAGGACGGCAAGGCCTCCGTCACCCACTACGACCTGATCGAGGCCTTCCGCGCCGCCTCGCTGCTGGACATCAAGCTGGAGACGGGGCGTACGCACCAGATCCGCGTGCACATGTCCGCGCACCGCCACCCGTGCGTCGGCGACCTGACCTACGGCGCCGACCCGACCGTCGCCAAGCGGCTCGGGCTCACCCGCCAGTGGCTGCACGCGGTCCGGCTGGGCTTCGAGCACCCGGCGGACGGGCAGTGGGTGGAGTTCGAGAGCACCTACCCGGCGGACCTCCAGCACGCCCTCGACGTGATCCGCGCCGAGAGCGAGTAGCGGCCCGGCGCACGGCCCCCGAGGGGCGGCCCGGCACCCGACACGCGACCGCGGCCGCGACCGCCGGGGCCGGGCGCGGCGGACTGGCAGGGTGGGGGAGTGGATCAGCTTGCTCTGCTGTTCGTGCTCCTGCTCGGGGCCGTGGTCATGGTGCCGCTCGGGGACCGGCTGGGACTGCCCGCCCCGGTCCTGATGACGCTCGGCGGGGTGGTCCTCGCGCTCGTGCCGGCCGTGCCGGAGGTCGAGGTACCGCCCGAGTTCATCCTGCCGCTGGTGCTGCCGCCCCTGCTGTACGCCTCCGTGCAACGGACCTCGTGGCGCCAGTTCGCCGCCAACGTGCGGCCCATCCTGCTGCTGGCCGTGGCCCTGGTCTTCGTCACGACGGCCGCCGTGGCCGCCGTCGCCCATTCCGTGGTGCCCGCGCTGCCGCTCGCCGCCGCCGTCGCGCTCGGTGCGCTCGTCGCGCCGCCCGACCCGGTGGCCGCCACCGCCGTCGCCGGATCGCTCGGGCTGCCCCGCCGCATGGTCTCGATCCTGGAGGGCGAGGGGCTCTTCAACGACGTCACGGCGATCGTGCTCTACCACGTGGCGGTCGCGGCGGCCGTCAGCGGCGGCTTCTCCTGGCCCGACGCGCTCGGGGAGTTCGTGCTGTCCGCCGTCGTCGCCGTGGCGGTCGGCCTCGGACTGGGCTGGACCGCCCACCGCCTGATGGGCCGGCTCGGCGACGCCACCCTCCAGATCGGCCTGACACTGCTCGTGCCCTTCGTGTCGTACACGGTCGCCGAGGAGCTCCACGGGTCCGGGGTGCTGGCCGTGCTGACCACGGCCCTGTTCCTCGCCGAGTACGCCTCCGACGCCGACGACGTGCTGGGGCGTCTGGCCGGGCACACCTTCTGGGAGGTGGTGGACACGCTGGTCACCGGCGTGGCCTTCGGGCTCATCGGGTTGGAGCTGCACAACGTCTTCGGGACGGCCCACGACCGCGAGTGGGAGATGGCGGGATGGGCTGCTGTCGTCGTCGCGGTGGTCGTCGGGGTACGGCTGGTATGGCTGCTGCCGGCGGGCTGGCTGGCGCAGAAACTGCACCGGCGGCGCGACTATGACGAGGAGATCCCGCTGAGCTGGCGGGAGAGCGTCGTGATGTGGTGGGCGGGCATGCGCGGGGTGGCCTCGGTCGCCCTGGCCCTGGCCATCCCCCTGGAGACGGACGCGGGCGAGCCCTTCCCCGCGCGCGACGAGATCGTCTTCATCGCCTTCGCGGTGATCATGGTGACGCTGGTGTGCCAGGGGCTCACCCTGCCGTGGCTGGTGCGGCGCCTGGGCGTGGAGGAGGACACCGACGCGCGGCGGGACGCCGAGCGGCACCTGGCGATCCGCGCCGCCAAGGCCGCCAGGCGCCGGCTGAAGGAGATCGAGGAGGTCGAGGAGCTGCCGGAGGACCTGATCGAGCAGCTGAGCCGGCGCGCGTACGACGTGGGGGCCAGGATCAGCCCGGACATGGTGGACGAGGAGCGGCGCGAGGCGTACGCGCAGCGGGTGCAGCGGCTCCACGACATCCAGCGGATCCAGCGGGAGATGATGTCGGCCGCCCGCCACGAGGTGCTGGCCGCCCGCAGCGAACCAGGCTCCGACCCGGAGGTCGTCGACCGGGTGCTGCGCCACCTCGACGTGCGCAGCCTGCGCGCCCCCTAGGGCCGGTCCGGGGTCTCCGGGGCAGGGGGCGCCGGGGAGGTCGCGACGCGCGGGAGGGCGTAGGGATGGTGGGCCGCCAGCCAGGTGATCAGCTGTTCGCGGACCGCGCAGCGCAGGGTCCAGAGGTCGTCGGCGTCCTTGGCGGTCACCACGCCGCGGACCTGGACGGTGTGCGGTGTGGTGTCCGTCACGGCGAGGCCACCGCCGCGGCCGTCCCACTCGGGCAGGCTCGCGAGGATCTGCCGGAACCGCTCCCGCATCAGGTCCAGGGGTGCGCGGTGGTCGAGGTGCCAGAAGACCGTCCCGGTCATCTGGGCACCTCCGCGCGACCAGTTCTCGTACGGTTTGCTCGTGAAATACGACACAGGCATCGTGATGCGGCGTTCGTCCCAGGTGCGGACGGTCAGGAAGGTCAGGGTGATCTCCTCGACCCGGCCCCACTCCTCGTCGACCACGACCGTGTCACCGATGCGGACCGTGTCGCCGAAGGCGATCTGGAGCCCGGCGAAGAGGTTGCTCAGTGAGGACTGGGCGGCGATGCCGGCCACGATGCCGAGGACGCCCGCGGAGGCCAGGAGCGAGGCGCCGGCCGCACGCATCGGGGGGAAGGTCAGCAGCATCGCCGCGACGGCGACCACGACGACGACCGCCGTGACCGCCCGGTGGATCAGTGTGACCTGGGTGCGCACCCGGCGGACCCGGGCCTCGTCCTCGGTCGCCGCGGCGTAGCGCGCGTACGCGGAGTCGACGGCGGCCGTCGCGATGCGCACCGCCAGCCAGGCCACCGCGGCGATGAGCACCAGCGCGAGGAAGCGGCCGACGCCGACGGGATGGTCGGGCAGCAGGCCCGCCCGGCGGTAGGAGCCCCTGAGCAGGGAGGTGCACAGCACCACCTGGAAGGGGAGCCGGCAGCGGCGCAGCAGGTCCCACAGCGGGGTCTCCGGATGCCGGGCGTCTGCCCGGCGCAGCAGCAGGTCGAGCAGCCGGCCCGCGATCAGGGTGGCGACCAGCACGCCGCCGACGACCGCCACCGGGCGCACGAAGTTCTCCGTCTCCATGGGGATGAACGTAGCGGGAAGCGCCGGCGCACCGGCGCCTGCGACGGCTGGCACGATGGAGGCATGAACATCGTGCTTTTCCATTCGACGTACGGGCTGCGGCCCGCGGTGCACGCGGCGGCCGACCGGCTGCGCGCGGCCGGTCACCAGGTCCAGGTACCGGACCTCTTCGAGGGGCGCACCTTCGAGACCGTCGAGGAGGGCATGGCCCACCAGGACGAGATCGGCCGTGACGAGTTGTTGAAGCGGGCCGTGCTGGCCGCGGCCCCCCACTCCGACGCGGGCCTGGTGTACGCGGGCTTCTCCTTCGGCGGTTCCCTCGCCCAGCACCTGGCGCTGGCCGACGAGAAGGCGCGCGGGCTGCTCCTGCTGCACGGGACGGCCGACCTGGAGGACGGTGCGTCGGTGGACGGGCTTCCGGTGCAGCTGCACATCGCGGACCCGGACCCCTTCGAGCCGCACGACTGGCTGACGGCCTGGTACCTGCGGATGCAGCGGGCCGGCGCGGACGTGGAGGTCCACAGCTACCCGGGCGCCGGGCACCTGTTCACCGACCCGGACCTCGACGACTTCGACGCCGAGGCTGCGGGGCAGGCATGGACGGCCGCGATCGGCTTCCTCGACAGCCTGTAGCCGCGCGGGGGACGGTAGGCGGGGACACGCGGGAGGGCCCGGTCCGGCGGATGCCGGACCGGGCCCTCCCCGTCGCTGGGGTCAGCCCGCCCGGTAGGCGGTCCAGCTGCTGCTCATGCGGGCCACCTGGCCGGCGGTGAACTGGTACATGCAGGAGTCGTAGGTGTAGTCCATGAAGTTGTGGATCGGGTCCGCACCCGACTTCTTGGTGCAGCTGTCGCGCCCGGTCGGGCACTCGTACGCGGCGCTCTTCTCGGCCGGGGTGTCGGAGACGTAGTCGCCGTTGCCGTTACAGCCGCCCTGGAAGGTGTGGTAGAGCCCGAGCCAGTGGCCGACCTCGTGGGTGGCGGTGTCGCCCTCGTTGTAGTTGGCGGAGGAGCCGCCCGGCAGCGAGCTGTCGAGCACGACCACGCCGTCCATCGTGGGGTTGGAGGCGTAGGAGGTCGGGAAGGTCGCCCAGCCCAGGAGGCCGCCGGAGAGCTTGGCGGTGTAGAAGTTGAGCGCGCCCGGGCCGCCCTTGCGCAGGGTGTTCTTCATGTCCTTCTCGGCCTGGGAGCCGGAGGCCAGGTTGTACCAGGAGGCGTTGTCCGTGTAGTCGGTCGACGCCAGGGTGAACTGGAAGTTCGTGTTGACGTTGCCGCTGCCCTGGCCACCGTAGGCCGCGTTGAGGACGGAGAGCTGGTTACTGACGTCCGTGGACGTGAGCTTGCCGGCGGTGCCGGAGTGGACGACGTGGAAGTACACGGGGATGTTCACCACGGCCTCGGCCGCGGCCAGGCTGCGCTGCGGCTGGTTCTTGAGGGCCTTGTCCAGCTTCGACTTGAGGTCGGAGTCCATGGCCTTGGCCTGCGCGTCAGTGAGCTCGTTCGGCTCGTCCGCGCGCTCGTCGTGGGCGCGGGTCACGCGGGCGTTGGCGGGGGCGGCTGCCCCGTCGGCGCACACCTCGGCGGGGCTCTTGGCGGCCGCGAGCGTGGTGGGGGCGGCGAGCGGGGTGAAGGCCAGGGTTCCGGCCAGGACAGCCGTGCCCATCAGGCGGCGGCGGAGAAGGGGGGATATGCGGGCGGACGCGCGCACGTGTGCTCCTCGCGAGTGGGGGGTGGTGGGGGGTGGTGGCCTGAAGGATCTTCTTCAGCTGGCGCGAAGCTTATGTGTGCATGACATATTCAGGTCAAGGGTCTTGCGTAAAAGATTTGTTGCTTCGAACGCACAAGGGGCACCTGGTATGTACCAGATGCCCCTTGTGGCAGAAGAATTGACGGTCGTTCAGGAGATCAGCGAACGGGGTGGTAGGACCGCTCGACCTTCTGGGTCCCGTTCAGGGTCCGGTAGGAGCGGGACCATGCGGACGTCGCGTCCGGCCGGCGCTTGTCGGATATGACGTAGTAGTCCATCTGCGAGCGCTCCGGCGTCACGTCCAGCACGCCGTAGCCGTGCGCGTCCATGTCGAGCCACTTCGTGTGCCAGTTGGCAGCCTTGATGGCGGTTTCGGCCACCAGCGAGACCGTGTTCGGCAGCACGTGCAGGATGTCGTCGAGGTTGTCGGAGGTCACCGACGTGACGACGAACTCCGTCGCCGCCGTGCCCGAGCCCGGATAGGTGGCCATGTTCATCGGCACCTCGTTCGCCCAGGCCATGTGGATGTCGCCGGTCAGGAACACCGTGTTCCGGATGTTCCGTTCCTTCAGGTGGCCCAGCAGCTCCTTGCGGTCGTCCGTGTACCCGTCCCACTGGTCCACGTTGATCGCGATGCCGCCCTCGGGCAGCCCGAGCAGCTTGGTGAACGGCCCCAGCAGGTGTGCGGGCAGCGAGCCGAAGGCCACCGGCGAGATCATCACCGAGGTGCCGACCAGCTTCCAGGTCGCGTCGGAGCCGGCGAGGCCCGCCTTGAGCCAGTCCAGTTGGGCGCGCCCGGTGATGGTCCGCTCCGGGTCGTCCACCGATCCGCTGCCCACCTTGGCCTGCTGCGAACGGAAGGAGCGCAGGTCGAGCAGGTGCAGGTCGGCGAGGGTGCCGAAGCGGAGCCTGCGGTAGACGGTGCCCGCGGTGGAGCTCCGTACCGGCATCCACTCGAAGTAGGCCTGCTTGGCGGCCTCGGCGCGGGCGGTCCAGTCGCCCTCGGCCCCCGGGGTGTGGTTCTCGGCGCCGCCGGCCCACATGTCGTTCGCGAACTCGTGGTCGTCCCAGATGGCGATGACCGGGTGTGCCTGGTGCATGGCCTGGAGGTCCGCGTCCGTCTTGTACGTGCCGTGCCGGGTGCGGTAATCGGCCAGCGAGACGATCTCGTGCTTCGGCTCGTGCTGGCGCACGGTGTACTTCGCCTCCGGGTAACCCCCGGACTGGTACTCGTAGATGTAGTCGCCCAGGTGCAGGATCGCGTGCAGGTCCGTGCGGGCGGCCAGGTGGCGGTAGGCGGAGAAGTAGCCGGACTCCCAGTTGGCGCAGGAGACCACGCCGAAGCGGACTCCCGGGGTCGTCACGCCGTGGGCGGGGGTGGTCAGGGTGCGCCCCACGGGGGAGACCGCCGAGCCGGCGGTGAAGCGGTACCAGTACGGCGTCTGCGGCCGGAGCCCCCGCACGTCCACTTTGACCGTGTGGTCCGAGGCGGCGCCGGCCGTGACGGTCCCTGAGCCGACGACGCGGGAGAAGGCCTGGTCGGCGGCCACCTCCCAGCCGACCTGGACGGTGGGGCCGATACCGGATCCGGGGACGGCCTCGGGGGAGGGGGTGACGCGCGTCCACAGCAGGACGCCGTCGGGCAGCGGATCGCCCGAGGCGACGCCGTGCAGGAAGGCGGGGGCGCTGCCCGCCGCATGGGCGGTTCCGGCGCCCAGCGTGGCGAGGGGGGCCAGTGTGGCGGTGGCGGCCGCGGCGAGGACGACAGTACGGCGGCGGGGGGTCGACGCGGCGGGGTGAGGGGTGAGATGACTGGTCACGGACCATCACATTACCGACGGGTACACCCCTGGGAACAGATGTCGGAATGCAACGAGCGGGCGAACTCTCGGAGTTCGCCCGCTCGCCGGTGCTGCCGGAAGGGAGGCCGTGTCCCGGAACGTCCCGGATCAGCCCTGCAGGGCCTTGTCGATCGCGGCCGTGAACGCCTCCGCCGTCTGCGGGGTGTCGATCTTCTTGCCGTCCATCTTCAAGGTCGGCGTGCCCTTCACCCCGGAGTTGTCGAAGACCTTCGACATCTCCAGCGCCCACCGGTCGTAGGTGCCGTCCTCGACGGCCTTCTTGAACTCGGCGTTGCCCTTGAGCGCCGGAACGGTGTCCGCGACCTTCAGCAGGTAGTCGTCCTTGGCGAAGCTGTCGACGGTCTCCTCGGGGTGCTGCTCCTTCGAGTACAGCGCTCCCTTGAACTCCAGGAAGGCCTCCGGGCTGACGTTCAGCGCGGCGCCCAGCGCGCTCAGCGCGTTCTTCGAGCCCTCGCCCTTGACCGCGTTGTCGATGAAGGTGGCGCCGACGTACTGGAGCTTGTACTTGCCCGCCTCGACGTCCGTCTTGATCTGCTCGCCCGCGGCCTGCTCGAAGGAGGCGCACGCCGGGCAGCGCGAGTCCTCGTACAGCTCCAGGGTCTTCTTCGCGTCGGCCTTGCCGACGACGACCGTGGTGCCGTCGTCACCCGAGGTGTTCTTGGGCTTGACCAGCTCGGCCTTGGCGGCCTTCTCCCAGTAGTCGGGCTCGTTGGCCTTCATGACCCCGTAGGCGATACCGCCGGCCAGGCCCAGCGCGGCCACGACCCCGACGCCGACTATGACCTGTCGACGGATCTTGTCCTTCTTGGCCTGCGCCGCGCGCTCGGCCCGAAGCCGCTCGCGGGCCGCCGCCTTGTTCGCCTGGCTGTTGCGTGAACTCATCATGATCTCCGTGGTGTGTGACGTGGGGAAGGGACTGCCGTACGTGCGTCAGGCGCGCGCGAGCGCACCGAGCACGGGAGGTCCCCGCCGTCCCACGGAGTGCGCGGGGAAGCGCGTACGGGCCCCGGCTCCCGCCGGGACCGGCCGCCGCGCCCGCCGTGCCGGCCGACGGGCCCCCGCCAGCGCGGCCGCCGCCATCCGCAGCGGCCGGAACGCGAAGGCGGCCACCGCCCGCAGCAGCCGGCCCAGCGCCCGCTCACCGTGGTGCAGCCAGGCGGCGGCGAGCAGCCCCACCGAGACATGGGCGCCGAGCAGCAGCCACGGCGTGTACGGGCCGGGCGAGGCCAGCAGCGCGGCCGTACCGGCGGCGGGCCCGGTCACCTCGGCCAGCGGGCCGCCCACCGGCGTGCCCCCGCAGAGCTCCTCCAGGCCCATGGCGCGCAGCGGCCCCGCGACCGGCCCACCGGCCGGGCCGTAGCAGAGGTGCTGCCCGGCGGTGAAGACGGTGTCGGCGGCCAGCTCCAGCGGTACGAGCAGCCCCGCGATGGGGCCGAAGCCGCGCTCACGGCCCGCGAGGGCCCAGGCGATCGCGAACACGCCCGCGAAGGCCCCGGCCACCATCGCCGGAGGCAGCGGGACCCGGGACATCAGGACGTGCGAGCCGGAGGAGAGCAGCACGACGACAGCGCTGAACAACGCGGCCCGCAGCCCTCTGAGTCCCGTCCCGGAAAAGTCCATCCTCGCGAGTGTGCCACGTGTTCCTGTGGGAGCCGTTTCAGGGGGTGAGACGGCCGTTGCGGAAGAGGTCCACGAAGATCTGGTGGTCGGCGCGCGCCCGCGCCCCGTAGGCGTGGGCGAAGTCGACCAGCAGGTCCGCGAAACCCTCCTCGTCCGAGGCGATCGCCGCGTCGATGGCCCGCTCGGTGGAGAACGGCACCAGGGACTGTCCGCTCTCCGCCTCGTCGGCCGACGCGTGCATGGTCGCCGTGGCCCGGCCGAGGTCGGCGACCACCGCGGCGATCTCCTCGGGGTCGTCCAGGTCCGACCAGTCCAGATCCACCGCGTACGGGGACACCTCCGCCACCAGCTGGCCGGTGCCGTCCAGCTCCGTCCAGCCGAGCCAGGGGTCGGCGTGCGCCTGGAGCGCCCGCTGCGAGATCACCGTGCGGTGGCCCTCGTGCAGGAAGTACTCCCGCACCTCCCGGTCCGTGACGTGTCGGGAGGCGGCCGGGGTCTGCGCCTGCTTGAGGTAGATCACGACGTCGTTCTCCAGCGCGTCGCTGTGCCCCTCCAGCAGGATGTTGTAGGAGGGCAGGCCCGCCGAGCCGATGCCGACGCCCCGGCGGCCGACCACGTCCTTGACCCGGTAGGAGTCGGGGCGCACGAGGGACTCGTCGGGCAGGGTCTCCAGGTACCCGTCGAAGGCCGCCAGCACCTTGTAGCGGGTCGCGGCGTCCAGCTCGACGGAACCGCCGCCGCAGGCGAAGCGGCGCTCGTGGTCCCGTATCTCCGTCATCGAGTCCAGCAGGGAGAAGCGGGTGCGGCAGCGGGCCGAGCGCAGCGCGTCCAGCAGCGGGCCCTCGGCGGTGTCCAGGGTGAAGGAGGGGACCTCGTCCTTGTCGGGTGCCTGGTCCCGGACGGCCAGCAGGCGGATCCGCTCCCGGTAGGCCCCGGCGTAGATCCGCACCAGCTCGCTTATCTGGCCGTCGCTGAGCGCCTTGGTGTAGCCGATCAGCGCGACGGAGGCCGCGAAGCGCTTGAGGTCCCAGGTGAAGGGGCCGACGTACGCCTCGTCGAAGTCGTTGACGTTGAAGATCAGCCGGCCGTTGGCGTCCATGTACGTGCCGAAGTTCTCGGCGTGCAGATCGCCGTGGATCCACACCCGGCCCGTCCGCTCGTCCAGGTACGGACCGCCGTGCCGGTCCCGCTCCAGGTCGGAGTAGAAGAGGCAGGCCGTGCCCCGGTAGAAGGCGAAGGCCGAGGCCGCCATCTTGCGGAACTTGACCCGGAAGGCAGCGGGGTCGGCGGCGAGCAGTTCACCGAATGCGGTGTCGAACACGTCGAGGATCTGCTCGGCACGCTGCTCGTCGGTCGTCTCGGGGACCGCCATGGCGGGTTCCTCCTGGTGCACGGGGTGGTACGGGCTCTGCCGGACCGGACGCGGGACCGGCGCCCCTGGTTCTGCAACGCCCGACCGTACCGCCGCGTGCCCGTGATCTGTCACCCGTGGGACGTAGGATTCGAAGCTGCCCCCTCCCCCCGCCGCCAGGAGACCAGCGCCGTGACCCAGACGCCGTTCACGCACCTGCACGTCCACACCCAGTACTCGCTGCTGGACGGTGCCGCGCGGCTGAAGGACATGTTCAACGCGTGCAACGAGATGGGCATGACGCACATCGCCATGTCCGACCACGGCAACCTGCACGGGGCCTACGACTTCTTCCACTCCGCCCAGAAGGCCGGGGTCACGCCGATCATCGGCATCGAGGCGTACGTCGCCCCCGAGTCCCGGCGCAACAAGCGCCGCATCCAGTGGGGCCAGCCCCACCAGAAGCGCGACGACGTCTCCGGTTCCGGCGGCTACACCCACAAGACGATCTGGGCGGCGAACGCCACCGGCCTGCACAACCTCTTCCGGTTGTCCTCCGACGCGTACGCCGAGGGCTGGCTGACGAAGTGGCCGCGCATGGACAAGGAGACCATCGCCCAGTGGTCCGAGGGGCTGATCGCCTCCACCGGCTGCCCCTCCGGCGAGCTGCAGACCCGCCTGCGCCTCGGCCAGTTCGACGAGGCCCTGAAGTCGGCCTCCGAGTACCAGGACATCTTCGGCAAGGACCGCTACTTCCTGGAGCTGATGGACCACGGCATCGAGATCGAGCGCCGGGTCCGCGACGGGCTGCTGGAGATCGGCAAGAAGCTCGGTATCCCGCCGCTGGTGACGAACGACTCGCACTACACCTACGCCAGCGAGGCCTCCGCCCACGACGCCCTGCTGTGCATCCAGACCGGCAAGAACCTCTCGGACCCCGACCGCTTCCGCTTCGACGGCTCCGGCTACTACCTGAAGTCGACCGACGAGATGTACGCGATCGACTCCTCGGACGCCTGGCAGGAGGGCTGTGCCAACACCAGGCTGGTCGCGGACCAGATCGACACCGAGGGCATGTTCACGTTCCGGAACCTGATGCCGAAGTTCGACATCCCGGAGGGCTACACCGAGGTCACCTGGTTCCGCGAGGAGACCATGCGCGGCATGCACCGCCGCTTCCCCGGGGGCATCCCCGAGGACCGCATGAAGCAGGTCGAGTACGAGATGGACACGATCATCTCGATGGGCTTCCCGGGCTACTTCCTCGTGGTCGCCGACTTCATCATGTGGGCCAAGAACCAGGGCATCGCGGTCGGACCCGGCCGAGGCTCCGCGGCCGGCTCGATCGTCGCCTACGCCATGGGCATCACCGACCTCGACCCGATCCCGCACGGCCTGATCTTCGAGCGCTTCCTCAACCCCGAGCGCGTGTCCATGCCCGATGTCGACATCGACTTCGACGAGCGCCGGCGCGTCGAGGTGATCCGGTACGTGACCGAGAAGTACGGCGCCGACAAGGTCGCCATGATCGGCACCTACGGCACCATCAAGGCCAAGAACGCGATCAAGGACTCGGCCCGCGTGCTGGGCTACCCGTACGCCATGGGCGACCGCCTCACCAAGGCCATGCCCGCCGACGTCCTCGGCAAGGGCATCCCGCTCTCCGGCATCCTCGACCCCTCGCACCCCCGCTACGGCGAGGCCGGCGAGATCCGCGGCATGTACGAGAACGAGCCGGACGTGAAGAAGGTCATCGACACCGCCCGCGGTGTGGAGGGCCTGGTCCGCCAGATGGGCGTGCACGCCGCCGGCGTGATCATGTCCAGCGAGACGATCACCGATCACGTACCCGTCTGGGTGCGGCACACCGACGGCGTCACCATCACCCAGTGGGACTACCCGAGCTGCGAGTCGCTCGGCCTGCTGAAGATGGACTTCCTGGGCCTGCGCAACCTCACGATCATGGACGACGCCGTCAAGATGGTGAAGGCCAACAAGGGGATCGACATCGACCTCCTGGCCCTCCCGCTCGACGACCCCAAGACCTTCGAGCTGCTCGGCCGCGGCGACACCCTCGGCGTCTTCCAGTTCGACGGCGGGCCCATGCGCTCCCTGCTGCGGCTGATGAAGCCGGACAACTTCGAAGACATCTCCGCCGTGTCGGCCCTCTACCGGCCGGGCCCGATGGGCATGAACTCGCACACCAACTACGCCCTGCGCAAGAACAAGCAGCAGGAGATCACCCCGATCCACCCCGAGCTGGAGAAGCCGCTCGAAGAGGTCCTCGCGGTCACCTACGGCCTGATCGTCTACCAGGAGCAGGTCCAGAAGGCCGCCCAGATCATCGCCGGCTACTCGCTCGGCGAGGCCGACATCCTGCGCCGCGTCATGGGCAAGAAGAAGCCCGAGGAGCTGGCGAAGAACTTCACGATCTTCCAGGCGGGCGCCCGCAAGAACGGCTACTCCGACGAGGCCATCCAGAAGCTCTGGGACGTCCTGGTCCCCTTCGCCGGCTACGCCTTCAACAAGGCCCACTCGGCCGCCTACGGCCTGGTCTCCTACTGGACCGCCTACCTCAAGGCGAACTACCCGGCCGAGTACATGGCGGGTCTGCTCACCTCGGTCAAGGACGACAAGGACAAGTCCGCGATCTACCTGAACGAGTGCCGCCGCATGGGCATCAAGGTGCTCCCGCCGAACGTCAACGAGTCCGAGTCGAACTTCGCCGCCCAGGGCGACGACGTGATCCTCTTCGGCCTCACCGCCGTCCGCAACGTCGGCCAGAACGTCGTGGACTCGATCATCAAGACCAGGAAGGCCAAGGGGAAGTACTCCTCCTTCCCTGACTTCCTGGACAAGGTCGAGGCCGTCGTCTGCAACAAGCGCACCATCGAGTCGCTGATCAAGGCCGGCGCCTACGACGAGATGGGCCACACCCGCAAGGGCCTGGTCGCCCACCACGAATCCATGATCGACAACGTGGTCGCCGTCAAGCGCAAGGAGGCCGAGGGGCAATTCGACCTCTTCGGCGGTATGGGTGACGACAGCGGCGGCGACGAGCCCGGCTTCGGCCTCGACGTGGAGTTCTCCGACGTCGAGTGGGAGAAGTCCTACCTGCTCGCCCAGGAGCGCGAGATGCTCGGGCTCTACGTCTCCGACCACCCGCTCTTCGGTCTGGAGCACGTGCTCTCCGACAAGACCGACGCCGGAATCTCCCAGCTGACCGGCGGCGAGCACTCCGACGGCGCCGTCGTCACCATCGGCGGCATCATCTCGGGCCTCCAGCGCAAGATGACCAAGCAGGGCAACGCCTGGGCCATCGCCACCGTCGAGGACCTCGCCGGCTCCATCGAGTGCATGTTCTTCCCCGCGACCTACCAGCTCGTCTCCACCCAGCTGGTCGAGGACACCGTCGTCTTCGTCAAGGGCCGCCTCGACAAGCGCGAGGACGTCCCCCGCCTGGTCGCCATGGAGATGATGGTCCCCGACCTCTCCTCGGCCGGCACCAACGCCCCCGTGGTCCTCACCATCCCCACGGTCAAGGTCACGCCCCCGATGGTGACCCGTCTGGGGGAGATCCTGCGCCACCACAAGGGCAACACCGAGGTCCGGATCAAGCTCCAGGGGCCGCGGACCACCACCGTGCTGCGCCTCGACCGGCACCGCGTCCAGCCCGACCCGGCCCTCTTCGGCGATCTCAAGGTCCTGCTCGGACCGTCCTGCCTGGCCGGATAGCGTCGTCCGCCACCCGCCCGAAAGGGGGCCTGCCCGGTGTCGCCGGGCAGGCCCCCTTGCGGTTCTCGGCCGTCACAGACCGGCGCGAAGGCGTCAGTTGTGTCCGAACTTCTTCTGCTTGCTCTTGTGGGCCAGGTCCATCGGACTCGGCGCCTGGGACGACTGCTCGGGGGAGTCCGAACGCGACGCGTCCTGCCCGGACGAGCGGGTCTGCTGCTTCGCCGGCTGCTTCTGGTTCTTGTTCTTGGCCATGGTGGAGCCTCCGTGAGGGTCTAGGGGCCAGGACCGCCTTCACACTCACACAGCACCAGAAACCGCGCATTTTGGATCATTACCGCGTGTAGCCGAGGGCGGTGCCCCGCCGCCGCGTGAGATCCGCCACGCCGATGATCGAGTTCCGGCCTTCAACGCCCGCGAGGTCGGGCAGACTCGGGGAACCCGCGAAAACACGTGGGGACCCCCAGGGAAGAGGGTGGAACGCGTGGACCGCTGCGTCGTCCTGGTGGACGCCGGCTACCTGCTGGGTGCCGCCGCCAGCCTTCTCGCCGGGGAGCCCTCCCGCTCCCGGATCACCGTCGACCATGCCGCCCTGATCCAGGGCCTGCGCGAGCGGGCCGAGGCCGACACCCAGCAGCCCCTGCTACGCATCTACTGGTTCGACGGCGCACCCGACCGGGTGCCGCAGCCCGAACACCGCAGACTGCGCGTCATGCCCCGGGTCACGGTCCGGCTCGGCGCCCTGACCCGCAGCGACGGCCGCTGGGCGCAGAAGGGCGTCGACGCCGCCATGCACGCCGAGCTCACCGAACTCGCCCGCAACCGCGCCTGCTCCGACGTGGTCCTCGTGACCGGCGACGGCGACCTGCTGCCCGGCCTGATGTCCGCCAAGGAGCACGGGGTCGCCGTCCACCTGTGGGCCGTCCAGGCGGCCGACGGCGACTACAACCAGTCCGAGGACCTCGTCGCCGAGGCCGACGAACGCCGCGTCCTCGACCGGGCCTGGATCACCCGTGCCGTCCGCGCCAAGGACCTCGCCGGACTCTGCTCCCCGCCGCCCGTGCCCCGCCCCGACATCGCCGCCATCCTCTCGGCACCGCTGCCCGAGGCCGCGCTCGCCGAGGCCGCCCGCAACGGTGCCGCCGCCCCCGCGGAGGACGATCGGGAGGCCGTCCCCGTACCGGCGCCGACCGCCCCCGGCGGAAAGAGCGTCCCCACGCCCAAGGACCTCGCCGGGGCCCTGCGCGCCACCGGACCGCACAGCGGCCAGCAGGCCGCGGCGAGCAGCGCGCCGTCCCCCGCCAGCGCCCTGCGCTGGTCCTCCGACCGGGGCTGGATCGACCGCGCCGGACCGCTGGGCGAGCCCGCCGAGACCGCCTCGCTGCCCACCCTCGCCCAGCTCACCAGCGCCGAACAGCGCTGGGCCGACCGGGAGGAGGACATCACCACCGTGGGCGGGGACCCATTCGAGGTGGGACAGGTGTTCGCCCGGCGCTGGATGGAACGCCTCCCGGAGACCGCACACCTCCAGAAACTGGCCACCATGTACCCGCGCATCCCGCACCGGATCGACGGCGAGCTGCTGCGCTACGCCGCCCGGTTCGGCCTGCTCGCGCACAAGGACGACCAGATCGACGAGCACGACCGCTACGCCATCCGCGCCGGGTTCTGGAGGGAGATCGACGTCCGCGCCGCCGCCGAGCACGTCGCCGCGGTACCGGCCGCCGCACCCGGAACGGGACCCGCCGACCTGTCCGCCCCGCTGACCCCGGCGGCCGAGTAGGGGCGGGAACCCCGTAGGCTGCTCCCTCGTGAGTACGGGCACAGCACAGGCGCAGGACAGCACGGCGGCGGCCGCGGGAGCGGCGTCGGACGTGGTCTGCACGGTGCGTGACCTGGTCAAGACGTATCCCGCGGTGCGCGGGCGGCGCGGAGCCCCCGCCCTGCCCGAAACCCGCGCCAACGACGGCGTCAGCCTCGACGTCCGGCGCGGCGAGATCTTCGGCCTGCTCGGCCCCAACGGCGCCGGCAAGTCCACCCTGGTCCGCCAGCTCACCGGCCTCATGCGGCCCGACTCGGGCACCGTGACCCTCCTCGGCCACGACCTCGTGCGCCACCCCCGACGGGCCTCCAGACTGCTCTCCTACCTCGGCCAGGAGTCCACCGCCCTCGACGAGCTCACGGTGGCGCTGGCCGCCGAGACCACCGCACGGCTGCGCGGGCTCGACGTACGGTCGGCACGCGCCGCGCGCGACGCCGTACTGGAGGAACTCGGACTGGCAGGGATCGCCGGGCGACCCCTGAAGAAGCTCTCCGGCGGCCAGCGGCGCCTGGCCTGCGTCGCCGCCGCGCTCGTGGGCGAACGGCCCGTGCTGGTCCTCGACGAACCCACCACCGGAATGGACCCGGTGGCCCGGCGGGCCGTGTGGGCGGCGGTGGACCGCCGCCGCGCCCGGCACGGCGTGACCGTGCTGCTCGTCACCCACAACGTCATCGAGGCCGAGACGGTCCTCGACCGGGTCGCCGTCATCGACCAGGGCAAGGTCATCGCCTGCGACACGCCGACCGCGCTGAAGGCGCGCGTCTCGGGCGAGGTCCGGCTGGAGCTGGTGTGGCGCGAGGGCGCCCCGCTGGAGGTGCCGGAGGTCGCCCGGCTGCGCGAGCGGGCCGTCGAGTCGGGGCGCCGCTGGGTGCTCCGACTGGCGCCGGACGAGGCACGGGCGGCGGTCGCCTCGGTCACCGGGGGCCCGGCCTTCGCCGCGCTCGACGACTTCACCCTGGCCACCCCCAGCCTGGAAGACGTGTACCTGGCCCTCGGCGGCAGGACGAAAGGGCTGGTGAAGTCGTGAGCGACCGTTCGACGGGGGGCGTCCGGGCCGTGCTCGCGCCCGATGCCGCACCCACGGCTCAGGCCGCACCGGCCGCGCTTCCCACGGGCTGCGCACGGGAACCTCAGGCCGCGCCGCTGGCGCCCGCCGCGCGCTTCCTCCCCTCGCTGGCCGCCGTCTACCGCGCGCAGCTGTCCCGGGCGCGGGTGGCCCGCATTCCGTTGCTGTTCGTGGCGACCTTCCAGTCCGTCGGAATCATGATCCTGATGCGGGGCGTCGTCGACGGGGGATCCGAGGCCCGGGCCGTCGTGGCCGGGTCCTCGGTGCTGGTCGTCGCCTTCGTCGCGCTGAACCTGCTCGCGCAGTACTTCGGGCAGCTGCGGGCCGGCGGCGGACTCGACCACTACGCCACCCTGCCGGTGCCGCCCGCCTCGGTGGTGCTGGGCGCGGCCGCCGCCTACGCCTCCTTCACGCTGCCGGGGACGCTGGTCACCGCCGTCCTCGGATGTCTGCTCTTCGGCCTGCCGATGGGCGGACTGTGGATCCTGGCCGCCGTGGTGCCGCTGGCCGGAGCCGCGCTGGCCGGGCTCGGCGCGGCCCTGGGGCTGCTGGCACCGCGGCAGGAGCTCGCCACCCTCGCGGGGCAGCTCGGCATGTCGGCGGCGCTGCTGCTGGGCGTGCTGCCGCCCGAGCGGATGCCGGCCGTGATCGTGTGGGCGCGGGACCTGCTGCCGTCCACCTACGGGGTGGAGGCCTTCGCGCGGACCTTCGAGGCGTCGCCGGACTGGGCCGCCGTCGTCTTCGACCTCGGCGTGTGCGCGGCCGTAGGGGTCGTCTCCCTGGCCGTGGCGACCTGGGCGTACCGCCGGGCGGCCGTCCGCTGACACCACCGCCGGACACACCTGGCACGATGTGGGGGTGACCGAAGCCGTGACCCCGCAGTCCCCGTTCGACCCGCCGCCGTCGCCGCCCGAGAAGCCGGGCGGCACCGCCGCGGCCATCCGCCCGGAGGACATCCGCGACGGGGCCGTCGTGGCCCTGGCGGTCGGGGTGGCCGGGCTGCTCCTCGGCCTGCTGTGGTGGTGGCTCGCGCCCCGGGTGCAGTACGTGTCCAACGGCGAGGCGGTGTTCCTGCGCAACAGCGAGAGCGAAGCGCGGATCGCCGCCGACGGGACCTTCTTCCTGCTGGCCCTGGGGCTGGGCGTGGTGAGCGCCGTCGCCACCTTCCTGTGGCGCCGGGCCGGCGGGGTGCCGCTGGTGATCGGTCTCGCCGTCGGGTCCTGCTTCGCCGCGCTGGCGGGGTGGCGGTTCGGACTGTGGCTCGGGTCCTCGTCGACGGACCTGGCCGCGGCGGCCTCCGCCGCCGGCAAGGGGGTGCCGTTCGATGCGCCGCTGGAACTGCTGGCGTACGGGGCGCTGCTGGCCTGGCCGATGACCGCGGTGCTGCTGCACCTGGGGTTGACCGCGCTGTGGACGCCGAGGGAACCGGAGCCGGATCCGCTGTACGGGTGGAGCGGCCACTACCGGCCGGCGCCGCCGGCCGGGGTGCCGCTGCCGCCCGCCGACGCAGGCCCGACCGCGTCCGAGGCCCCGCGCACCTGACCCGTCCGGGGCGGTGGGCCGGCGGCGCCGCGCGAAGGCCCGCCCTCCCGCGCTGCCCGGGACCGCGCCCGGAAGGGCGCGCCCCGGGGCGCGTTGCGAACGTCCCGCCTGCCCCGCGCGCGTCCGGTGCGTGCGCACGCTCGCCGCGTGGTCGGGACCGTCCGGGTACGCCCGATCCGGGGTCGGCCCTGCGTCGTGCGAGCGCACGCACCGGACGCCGCAGGGCCCGCCCTTCGGGCGGACGGCGCCCCTGTCGCGACACGCCCTATGCCCGGCCGATCGGGGCGAGGGCGGCTCCCGTGAGGCTGGTCAGGTCCGACGGGGAGAGTTCGATCTCCAGGCCGCGGCGGCCCGCCGAGCAGCAGATCGTGGAGTGTTCCGTCGCGGACTCGTCGATCACCGTGCGCAGCCGCTTGCGCTGGCCCAGCGGGGAGATGCCGCCGCGGACGTAGCCCGTGGTGCGTTCCGCCAGGGCCGGGTCCGCCATCGCCGCCCGCTTGCCGCCGACCGCCGTCGCCAGCGCCTTCAGGTCCAGCGACCCGGAGACCGGGACCACCGCCACCGTGAGGACGCCGTCCACGTCGGCCACCAGGGTCTTGAAGACCTGCGTCGGAGAGACCCCCATGGCCTCGGCCGCCTCTTCGCCGTACGAGGGGTGCGACGGGTCGTGCTCGTACGCGTGCGTGGTGAAGGCGACTCCGGCCGCCGTCAGGGCCGCGATCGCCGGAGTGCCGGCTGCCTGCTTCGTCTTCTTGGCCATCGGTCCCCCGTCGGTCGGTTCAGTTGGGGCTCGTCGGAGCCCGGGTCAGGTCCACCGCCGGAAGGGACGGCAGATGACGGATCACCGCCGTCTCCGTGCGCAGCAGTTTCAGCTCCTCCGCCAGCCGCGTCGCCGTGTCCGGGGCCTGGAGCAGCCGCTGCTTCGCCGGGACGTCCAGCACCGCCGCCGCGGCCACCAGGTACGACACCACCGACGGTTCGTCGGGCAGTTCGGCGCCCGTCAGGGACCGCTCGCGAGCCCCGGCCAGCCGCTTCTGGTAGTTGCGGAAGGCACGCAGCACACCCTCCGCGAGGACCCCGGCGCCGTCTCCCGCATCCTCCGGGAGCTCCTCCAGGTCCGCCGTCAGGAAGGGCCCCGAGGAGTCGACCGAGAGCAGCCGGACCCGCGTCGTACCGGTCGCCAAGACCTCGAAGGTGCCGTCCTCCCGCTCCCGGATCGTCGCCGCCTCCGCGATGCAGCCCACCCGGTGGAACGCCTGGATCGGGTCCGACCCGAAACCCGCGGCCGGGCCGCGCTCCGGCATGGACGTCGGGTCCGGCAGGCCGGACGCGGTCGGGGCGGCCTCCCGGCCGTCACGGATCGCGACGACGGCGAAACGGCGCGGCTCGTCCTCGCCCGACTTCAGCAGCTCGCGCATCATGGCGCGATAACGCTCCTCGAAGACGTTCAGCGGGAGGACGAGGCCCGGGAACAGCACCGAGTTCAGCGGGAAGAGGGGCAGGCGAACGGTGGTCACGACGCACAGGGTAATCGTCCGCGGACGCAGCCCGTCACCCCCCGCCGCAGCAGTCGGGGGGCCTCCGCCGCCGGCCCCGGAGCCGGATCCCGCCGCCGAATCGGCGCGGCGCCCGGGGGCGGCCGGATCCGCCGGTCCCCCGTCCGGGCCGGCCCGCTCCGGCGGTTCCGCCCGGCCGCCGCGCACGTGCGGGTGAACGCCCACGGGTGCCTGTGGTGCCCGTGGCGTGTATCAGCCAGTGATACGGGCGGACGGTGGCGCGTGGCGGTCTGAGAGAATTGGGAGGTGATCTCTCGTATCGACCTGCGCGGTGACGCCCTCCCCGAGGGCGGCGCCCTGCGCGATCTGCTGCCCCGTGCCGAGTTCGACGTGGAAGCCGCCCTGGAAAAGGTGCGGCCCATCTGCGAGGACGTGCATCATCGTGGTACGGCGGCGCTGATCGAGTACGCGCAGAAGTTCGACGGAGTGACGTTGGAGCAGGTCAGGGTGCCCGCTGAGGCTCTCAAGGCCGCCCTCGACGCGCTCGATCCGGCCGTCCGCGCAGCCCTTGAGGAGTCGATCCGGCGGGCCCGGACGGTGCACCGCGAGCAGCGCCGCACCGAGCACACCACCCAGGTGGTCCCCGGCGGCACCGTGACCGAGAAGTGGGTTCCGGTGGAGCGTGTGGGGCTGTACGCCCCGGGCGGCCGCTCGGTCTACCCGTCGTCCGTCGTCATGAACGTGGTGCCGGCCCAGGAGGCGGGCGTCGAGTCGGTCGCGCTCGCGTCCCCGCCGCAGAAGGAGTTCGGGGGCCTGCCGCACCCGACCATCCTCGCCGCCTGCGCCCTGCTCGGCGTGGACGAGGTGTACGCGGTCGGTGGCGCCCAGGCCGTGGCGATGTTCGCCTACGGGACCGAGGACTGCCGTCCCGCCAACATGGTCACCGGCCCCGGCAACATCTGGGTCGCCGCCGCCAAGCGCTACTTCACCGGACGCATCGGCATCGACACCGAGGCCGGCCCGACCGAGATCGCCGTCCTCGCCGACTCCACGGCCGACCCGGTCCACGTCGCTGCCGACCTCATCAGCCAGGCGGAGCACGACCCGCTGGCCGCGGCCGTCCTCGTCACGGACTCCGCCGAGCTCGCGGACGCGGTCGAGAAGGAGCTGGAGCCGCAGGTCGCCGCGACCAAGCACGTCGAGGACCGGATCAAGCCCGCCCTCGCCGGCAAGCAGTCCGCGATCGTCCTGGTCGACAGCCTGGAGGACGGTCTCAAGGTCGTCGACGCCTACGGCGCCGAGCACCTGGAGATCCAGACCGCCGACGCGGCCGCCCTGGCCGCCCGCGTCCGCAACGCCGGCGCGATCTTCGTCGGCCCGTGGGCCCCGGTCTCCCTCGGCGACTACTGCGCCGGCTCCAACCACGTGCTGCCCACCGGCGGCTGCGCCTGCCACTCCTCGGGCCTGTCCGTGCAGTCCTTCCTGCGCGGCATCCACATCGTCGACTACACCCGCGACGCCCTCGCCGAGGTCACCCACCACGTGGTCACCCTGGCCGAGGCGGAGGACCTGCCCGCCCACGGTGCCGCCCTCAAGGCACGCTTCGGATGGAAGGTGCCCACCCCGTGAGCATCGGCATCGACGACCTCCCCATCCGGGACGAACTGCGCGGCAAGAGCCCGTACGGCGCCCCGCAGCTGGACGTGCCGGTCCAGCTGAACACCAACGAGAACCCCTACGAGCTGCCCGCGGAGCTCGTCGCGCGCATCGCCGAGCGCGTCGCCGAGGCCGCCCGCACCCTCAACCGCTACCCGGACCGGGACGCGGTCGAGCTGCGCACCGAGCTGGCCGCCTACCTCACGCGTACCGGCAAGCACCCGGTCACGCGGGAGAACGTATGGGCCGCCAACGGCTCCAACGAGGTCATCCAGCAGCTGCTGCAGACCTTCGGTGGGCCGGGCCGCACCGCGATCGGCTTCGAGCCCTCCTACTCCATGCACGCGCTGATCTCCCGCGGTACCGGCACGGAGTGGATCTCCGGCCCGCGCCGCGAGGACTTCCGCATCGACGTGGCGGCCGCGGAGCGGGCGATCGCACAGCACGCCCCCGACGTCGTCTTCATCACCTCGCCCAACAACCCCACGGGCACCGCCGTCGAGGCGGAGACCGTCCTGGCCCTCTACGAGGCGGCCCAGGCGGCCAAGCCCTCCCTCGTCATCGTCGACGAGGCCTATGTGGAGTTCAGCCACCGGGACTCCCTGCTGCCCCTCATCGAGGGCCGCCCCCACATGGTGGTGTCCCGGACCATGTCCAAGGCCTTCGGCGCGGCCGGCCTGCGCCTGGGCTACCTGGCCGCGCACCCCGCCGTCGTCGACGCCGTGCAGCTGGTGCGCCTGCCGTACCACCTGTCCGCCGTCACCCAGGCGACGGCCCTGGCGGCGCTGGAGCACACCGACACCCTGCTCGGCTACGTCGAGCAGCTCAAGTCCGAGCGGGACCGCCTGGTCGCCGAACTGCGCGCCATCGGCTACGAGGTCACCGAGTCCGACGCGAACTTCGTCCAGTTCGGGACGTTCGAGGACGCGCACACCGCCTGGCAGAAGATCCTCGATCACGGGGTCCTGGTCCGGGACAACGGCGTACCCGGCCGGCTGCGGGTCACCGCCGGCACCCCGGCAGAGAACGACGCGTTCCTGGAAGCGGTTCGCGCACTGAAGAAGGAGCAGCACGCATGAGCCGCATCGGACGGGTCGAACGGACCACCAAGGAGACCTCCGTCGTCGTCGAGATAAACCTCGACGGAACCGGCCGGGTCGACGTCTCGACGGGCGTGGGCTTCTACGACCACATGCTCGACCAGCTCGGCCGCCACGGCCTCTTCGACCTCACCGTCAAGACCGACGGCGACCTGCACATCGACTCCCACCACACCATCGAGGACACCGCCCTCGCGCTCGGCGCCGCCTTCCGGCAGGCGCTCGGCGACAAGGTGGGCATCTACCGCTTCGGCAACTGCACCGTGCCGCTCGACGAGTCCCTCGCCCAGGTGACCGTCGACCTGTCCGGCCGCCCCTACCTCGTGCACACCGAGCCCGAGAACATGGCGCCGATGATCGGCGCCTACGACACGACGATGACCCGGCACATCCTGGAGTCCTTCGTCGCGCAGGCCCAGATCGCCCTGCACGTCCACGTCCCGTACGGGCGCAACGCCCACCACATCGTGGAGTGCCAGTTCAAGGCCCTCGCCCGCGCGCTGCGCTACGCCGCCGAGTTCGACCCGCGCGCCGCCGGCATCCTGCCCTCCACGAAGGGCGCCCTCTAGCAGTGAACGGGCTGAACACCATCCTGATCGTCCTCGGCCTCTTCCTGGCCGGGGGCGTCTACTCCTTCCAGAAGCAGCAGATGCCCAAGTCGGTCATCATCCTGCTCGCCCTCGCCTCCGCGATGTGTCTGGCAGCCGGAGTCCTGCGAATCCAAGGAATCTGGGAATGAGCACAGCACACCCCACCAAGAAGGTCGTGGTCCTCGACTACGGTTTCGGCAACGTCCGCTCCGCCGAACGCGCCCTCGCGCGCGTCGGCGCGGACGTCGAGATCACCCGCGACTACGACAAGGCCATGGACGCCGACGGACTCCTCGTCCCCGGCGTCGGCGCCTTCTCCGCCTGCATGCGGGGACTCAAGGACGTCCGCGGCGACTGGATCATCGGCCGCCGCCTCTCCGGCGGACGCCCGGTCATGGGCATCTGCGTCGGCATGCAGATCCTCTTCGAGCGCGGCATCGAGCACGGCGTGGAGACTTCAGGTCTCGACGAGTGGCCCGGCACGGTCGGCCCGCTCAAGGCCCCGGTCGTCCCGCACATGGGCTGGAACACCGTCGAGGCCCCGGCCGACAGCCAGGCCTTCGCCGGCCTGGACGCCGACACACGCTTCTACTTCGTGCACTCCTACGCGGCGCGCGAGTGGACCCTGGAGACGACCAACCCGCTGATCCGCGCCCCCAAGGTCACCTGGGCCACGCACGGCGAACGCTTCGTCGCGGCGGTGGAGAACGGAGCCCTGTGGGCGACCCAGTTCCACCCCGAGAAGTCCGGCGACGCCGGCGCCCAGCTCCTCACCAACTGGATCGAGACCCTCTGATGCCGAACCCGCTCGAACTCCTTCCCGCGGTCGACGTCCGCGACGGCCAGGCCGTCCGCCTCGTCCACGGCGTCTCCGGCAGCGAGACGTCCTACGGCTCCCCGCTGCAGGCCGCCCTCGCCTGGCAGGCCGCGGGCGCCGAATGGCTCCACCTGGTCGACCTGGACGCCGCCTTCGGCACCGGCGACAACCGTGCCCTGGTCGCCGAGATCACCCGCACCATGGACATCAAGGTCGAGCTGTCCGGCGGCATCCGCGACGACGCCTCGCTCGCCGCGGCCCTCGCCACCGGCTGCACCCGCGTCAACCTCGGCACCGCGGCCCTGGAGACCCCCGAGTGGGCCGCCAAGGCCATCGCCGAGCACGGCGACAGGATCGCCGTCGGCCTCGACGTGCGCGGCACCACCCTCAAGGGCCGCGGCTGGACCAGCGAGGGCGGCGACCTCTACGAGACCCTGGCCCGCCTCGACTCCGAGGGCTGCGCCCGCTACGTCGTCACCGACATCGGCAAGGACGGCACGCTCACCGGCCCCAACCTGGAGCTGCTGCGGAGCGTCTGCGCCGCCACCGACCGGCCCGTCGTCGCCTCCGGAGGCATCTCCTGCCTCGACGACCTGCGGGCCCTGTCCGAGCTGGTGCCGCTGGGCGTCGAGGGCGCGATCGTCGGCAAGGCCCTGTACGCCAAGGCCTTCACCCTGGAAGAAGCCCTGAAGGTGGTCTCCGCATGAGCAACACCTCCGACGCCGGCGCCGTGCGCCGCATCTCCTCCGGCGGCCCCTACGAGGACGTCATCGGCTACTCCCGAGCCGTGCAGCTGCCCAACGGCCTCGTGCTGGTCTCCGGCTGCACCGCGGCCGACGCGGGCGGCCCGTACGACCAGACCGTCGCGGCCTTCGGCGTCGCCTTCAAGGCCCTCGCCCAGGCCGGCCTCGGCCCCGAGGACGTCGTCCGCACCCGCATGTACCTGACGCACGCCCGCGACGTGGACGAGGTGGGCCGCGCCCACAAGGAGCTCCTCGACGCGGTCCGCCCGGCCGCGACGATGCTCATCGTCTCCGGCTTCGTCGACCCGTCGATGGTCGTCGAGGTGGAGGTCGAGGCGTACCGGGCGGTGCCCGCATGAGCCTCGCCGTACGCGTGATCCCCTGCCTGGACGTGGACAACGGCCGGGTCGTCAAGGGCGTCAACTTCCAGAACCTGCGCGACGCGGGCGACCCGGTGGAGATGGCCAAGCTCTACGACGCCGAAGGCGCCGACGAGCTGACCTTCCTCGACATCACCGCGTCCTCCGGCAACCGCGAGACCACCTACGACGTGGTGCGCCGCACCGCCGAGCAGGTCTTCATCCCGCTGACCGTGGGCGGCGGCGTCCGCACGGCCGACGACGTCGACAAGCTCCTGCGCGCGGGAGCGGACAAGGTGGGCGTGAACACGGCCGCCATCGCCCGGCCCGAGCTGATCCAGGAGATCGCGGAGCGGTTCGGCCGGCAGGTCCTCGTCCTGTCGGTCGACGCCCGCCGCACCGGGTCGGGTTCCTTCGAGGTCACCACGCACGGCGGTCGCCGGGGCACCGGCATCGACGCCGTCGAGTGGGCCCACCGGGCCGCGGAGCTGGGGGCCGGCGAGATCCTGCTGAACTCGATGGACGCCGACGGCACCAAGGACGGCTACGACACCGAGATGATCGCGGCGGTCCGCAAGCACGTCACCGTGCCGGTGATCGCCTCGGGCGGCGCGGGCCGCCTCGCGGACTTCGCCCCGGCGATCGAGGCGGGAGCGGACGCCGTGCTCGCGGCATCCGTCTTCCACTTCGGCGACCTCCGCATCTCCGAGGTCAAGGCCGCCCTCCGCGAAGCCGGTCACCCCGTCCGCTAGGTCTGTCCCGCGCCGGGTGGGAGCACCGCCCGGCGCGGGCCATGGTCCGCAGCCGGTCACAGCGCCGGGGCGGGTCGCGGACGTCCCGCCTGCCCCGCGGCGCCCGGCGCGCACGCTCACCGCACGCCTAGAGGCCCAGTTCGGCCACCGTCAGTTTGGCCACGGCCTCCTGCTCGCCGTCCAGCGTCACCGCGGCGGACGCCTGCCGGCCGAAGCAGAACAGCGTCAGCTCGCCCGGCTCGCCCGTCACCGTGACCACCGGCGCACCCTTGTGCGCCACCGCGGTCTGCCCGTTCGGGCGCCTCAGCACCAGACCCACCGGCGAACGGCGCCCCGTCAGCCGTGCCATCTTCTCCAGACGGGACCACAGCGCGTCCGAGAACACCGGGTCCAGCTCCCGCGGGGACCAGTCCGGCTGGGCCCGGCGGACGTCCTCCGCGTGGACGTAGAACTCCACCGCGTTCGCCGCCTCGTCGATCTGCTTCAGCGCGTACACCGACATCCGCGGCGGCCCGGTGCGGATCAGCCGGACGAGCTCCTCGTACGGCTTGGCGGCGTACTCGGCCATCGCCGCGTCCAGCCGCCCCTTCAGCACGTTCAGCAGCAGGCCGCCCGCCGCGTCCGGCCGCCGCTCCCGCACCACCACGTGCGCGGCCAGCTCGCGGCACCTCCAGCCGGTGCACAGCGTGGGGGCCTCGGGGCCGGCCGCCTCCAACAGGTCCGCCAGCAAAAGGCGTTCACGCTTCGCATGGGTAGACATGCGGGCCAGCCTACGGCCGGAACGCGCCGGATGCCCGCCCATCGGACGGACATGGATCACCACACCCATCCGGGCCCGGCACAATGGGCCCATGAGTACGACCCCCCGCCCCGGCAACCTCGACCCCGCCATCGCCGCGCGCCTCAAGCGCTCCGCCGACGGCCTGGTACCGGCCATCGCCCAGCAGTACGACACCGGTGAGGTGCTCATGCTCGGGTGGATGGACGACGAGGCCCTGCACCGCACCCTGACCACCGGCCGCTGCACGTACTGGTCCCGCAGCCGGCAGGAGTACTGGGTGAAGGGGGACACGTCCGGCCACTTCCAGCACGTCAAGTCCGTCGCCCTCGACTGCGACGCCGACACCGTGCTCGTCAAGGTCGACCAGGTCGGAGCCGCCTGCCACACCGGATCCCGCACCTGCTTCGACGACGACGTCCTCCTCCGCGCAGCCGACTAGGTAGGGGTCCCACGCAATGGATCTTGAGACGTTCCGCAAGCTCGCGGCCGACCGCCGCGTCATCCCCGTGAGCCGCAAGCTGCTCGCCGACGGGGACACGCCCGTCGGGCTCTACCGCAAGCTGGCCGCCGAACGCCCCGGCACCTTCCTCCTGGAGTCCGCGGAGAACGGCCGGTCCTGGTCCCGGTACTCCTTCGTCGGGGTCCGCAGCGACGCGACCCTGACCGTCCGGGACGGGCGCGCGCACTGGATCGGCACCCCGCCCGTCGGCGTACCCACCGACGGCGACCCCCTCGACGCCCTGCGCGCCACCGTCGAGACCCTGCACACCCCCCGCGACCTCGCGGGTGGCATGCCCCCCTTCACCGGAGGGATGGTCGGCTACCTCGGCTACGACATCGTCCGCCGCCTGGAGCGCATCGGCGAGCACGGCAGCGACGACCTGGAACTGCCCGAGCTGACGATGCTGCTCACCTCCGACCTCGCGGTGCTGGACCACTGGGACGGCACCGTCCAGCTCATCGCCAATGCCATCAACCACAACGACCTCGACTCCGGCGTCGATGAGGCGCACGCGGACGCCGTGGCCCGGCTGGACGCCATGGAGGCGGACCTGGGGCGGCCCGCGCCCTACGTCCCGGCCCCGCTGCCCGCCTCCGCGCTCCCGGAGTACTCCGCCCTGTGGGGCGGCGAGGAGTACCAGGCGGCCGTCGAGGACATCAAGGAGCGCATCCGGGCCGGCGAGGCCTTCCAGGTGGTGCCCTCGCAGCGGTTCGAGACCTCCTGCGAGGCCTCCGCGCTGGACGTCTACCGGGTGCTGCGCGCCACGAACCCGTCCCCGTACATGTACCTCTTCCGCTTCGAGAACGGCTTCGACGTGGTCGGGTCGAGCCCGGAGGCGCTGGTCAAGGTCGAGGACGGGCGGGCCATGGTCCATCCCATCGCCGGCACCCGCCACCGGGGCGCCACCCCGCAGGAGGACAACGACCTCGCCGAGGAACTGCTCGCCGACCCCAAGGAGCGCGCCGAGCACCTGATGCTCGTCGACCTCGGCCGCAACGACCTCGGCCGGGTCTGCGCACCGGGGTCCGTCGAGGTCGTCGACTTCATGTCGATCGAGCGCTACTCCCACGTCATGCACATCGTCTCCACCGTGACGGGACGCGTGGCCGAGGGGAAGACCGCCTTCGACGTGCTCACGGCCTGCTTCCCGGCGGGCACCCTCTCCGGCGCCCCCAAGCCGCGCGCCATGCAGATCATCGAGGAACTGGAGCCCTCCCGCCGCGGCCTCTACGGCGGCTGCGTCGGCTACCTGGACTTCGCGGGGGACTCCGACACGGCCATCGCCATCCGAACGGCGCTGCTGCGCGACGGTACGGCGTACGTGCAGGCGGGGGCCGGTGTCGTCGCCGACTCCGTGCCCGAGCTGGAGGACAACGAGTGCCGCAACAAGGCCGCCGCCGTGCTGCGCGCCGTGGCTGCGGCGAACCGCCTGAGCGGCTCCTGAGGGCGTAGGGGATAGTGGGGTGCGTGAGTGCCGTACCCCCGCCCCGATCCGAAGCCTCCACCGAGTCCGAGGCCCCCGACAGCCGCAGCAGCCGCCGCAGCGTGGCCGCGGCGCTGCTGCTCGGCGCGCTCGGCGCCACCGTGGTCCTGCTGGCCTCCGGCCGGGTCTGGGCCCGGGGCACGGCCGCCATCGGCAGCGACTCGCTCCAGCTGAGCGCCGACGGGCGGGCCGTGACCGGGCTCCCCGCGGCCCTGGCCATCGTGGGACTGGCCGCGCTGGTCGCCGTCTTCGCCGTCCGGGGCAAGGGTCGGCTCCTGGTGTCGGGCCTGCTCGCGCTCAGCGGCCTCGGTGCGGCGCTGTCGGCCCTCTTCGGCTCCGACGGACGCACCGCCCTGGACGCCCAGGCGGTCCGCTCGACCGCGGACAACGCGGCGCACGTGGCCGGCCTCACGCAGACCACGTGGCCGTACGTGACGGCCGCCGGCGCGGTCCTCATCCTGGCCGCCGGGCTGCTGGCACTGCGCTTCGGCAGCGGCTGGCCCGCGATGGGCGGCCGCTACGAGCGTGACGGCACCCCCCGCCCACGGGCCGCGGCGGCGGTTGATCCGGACCGGCCGGAGGATCTGTGGAAGGCTCTGGACCGCGGCGAGGACCCGACCACGGGCCCGAGCGGCGACCGGACCCGCTGACCGGGCCCCTCGCCCGGCCCCGAGCCGACCCCCCTGGACGGCGAGGCCGCCCGGTGCGGGACAATGTCACCGAGCGTCCGACCCGGACCACACGTTCGACGAAGCAGTGCGACAGAGCAAACGAGGAGCAACTCATGGCGGGCACGAGCCACGGACACACCCCGGCCGCCTGGACCGGTGTCATCATCGCCTTCATCGGTTTCTGCATCTCCGGCGCCTTCATGGTGCTCGCGAACCCGATCGGGTTCTGGGCCGGGATGGTCGTCGTCGCGCTCGGCGGGGTCGTCGGCCTGGGGATGAAGGCCGCGGGCATGGGCGCGCCGAAGGCCACCCACAAGGACCTCGCCGAGGTCATCGCCGCGAACAAGGTCCCCGCCAAGGCCTGAGCGCGCCACCTGCGCCGGTCCTGGAAGAGAGCCGAAAGGCGCGGCCCCGCCGGGCTGCGCCTTTTGTCGTGAGCGGAGAGAATCAGCAGGTGGACGCCTCCAGCACCCCCGACGCCGTACCCGGCCCGCAGGCCGGCCCCGCGGGTCCCGCCCTGCCCGCCGGCCCCCGCGGTCCCGTCGAGCGGGCCTCCCTGGCCAGGCGGCTCGCCGTCCCGGCGTCCTACCTGGCCGCGGTCGGCGCGGCGTTCGCGTACGTGGGCGCCGTGGACCCGAACGAGCCGGGCCACTACCCGGTCTGCCCGCTGCTGCAGCTGACGGGCCTCCTGTGTCCGGGCTGCGGCGGGCTGCGCAGCGCGCACGCGTTCGCCCACGGGGACCTGGCCGCTGCTTTCGGGTCGAATGCCCTCGCCGTCGTCGGCTACTTCGTCTTCGCGGGTTTCATGGCCCTGTGGCTGGTTCGCGCCTTCCGCGGCCGGCCGGCCCCCAGGATCGTCCTGCGTCCCGCCCACTCGTGGGCGGTGGGCGCGGTGGTACTGGTTTTCGCCGTTGTCCGAAATCTCTCTTTCGGGTCGGCGCTGGCGCCCTGAGCCCGGCGTACAGCCGGGATGAAGGGCGCATTCCGAATGTCCAGTTACTGGGACGCCGTCAACCGAGTGCGGAGGGCGACGCCTCCGCCGGATACCATTTGATGGCCGACCTTGCAGTGGTTCGTGTCTGCAGGGCGGCCGACCGTCATCGACCCGGAAGGGGGCCGCTCGCGTGAGTGTGCTCGACGAGATCATCGAAGGGGTCCGCGAAGACCTTGCCGAACGGCAGGCCCGCGTGAGCCTCGACGAGCTCAAGGAGCGTGCCGCCAAGGCGCCCCAGGCCAAGGACGGCGTCGCGGCCCTGCGCGGCGACGGCGTCAAGGTGATCTGCGAGGTCAAGCGCTCCAGCCCCTCCAAGGGCGCGCTGGCCGCGATCGCGGATCCGGCCGGGCTCGCCGCGGACTACGAGGCAGGCGGTGCGGCGGTCATCTCCGTCCTCACCGAGCAGCGCCGCTTCGGCGGCTCGCTGGCCGACCTGGAGGCCGTCCGCGCCCGCGTGGACATCCCGATCCTGCGCAAGGACTTCATCGTCACCGCCTACCAGCTCTGGGAGGCCCGCGCCTACGGCGCCGACCTCGCGCTGCTGATCGTCGCGGCTCTGGAGCAGGAGGCCCTCGTCTCCCTCATCGAGCGGGCCGAGTCCATCGGTCTCACCCCGCTCGTCGAGGTCCATGACGAGGAGGAGGTGGAGCGGGCGGTGGCCGCCGGCGCCAGGATCATCGGGGTCAACGCCCGCAACCTCAAGGACCTCAAGGTCGACCGCTCCACCTTCGAGCGCGTCGTCGGCGAGATCCCGCCCCACATCGTCAAGGTCGCCGAGTCCGGCATCCGCGGACCGCACGACCTGATCGCCTACGCGAACGAGGGCGCCGACGCCGTCCTCGTCGGTGAGTCCCTGGTCACCGGCCGCGACCCGAAGGCGGCCGTGGCCGACCTCGTCGCCGCCGGGGCCCACCCGGCCCTGCGCCACGGACGGAGCTGACCCTTCCCGTGACCCCCGACCGTCCCCGCGTCCGCGCGCGGTCCGCGCCGCCGGCATCCCGCCGCGGCCCGGGCGGCGTGCCGACGGCGTACGCGCCCCTGGCGCGCGGCTGCCGCCCCCGCGGCTGCCGCGCCCCGGCCCGGCGCGTCCACGGGCGGCGGGTCCGGTACGTGATCGGCTCCGAGCCCGGCCAGGTCAACGGCATGCGATGGCGCCGCGGAGAAGCGCCGTAACGAGGGCTGCCGCGACCCGGTGCGCGAAGGCGTACCGCGTCGCCCGGCGGTCCCGTACGGCCCGCTGCCCGGGCCGACCGGCTCCGGGAGCGGGCTGCCCCGCACCGTACGCAGGACACCCCCAGCGGGGTGTGCGCGGCACGGGCGGGCGGCGCCCTACGGTGAAACCACCCGCCGCATCTCGCACCCGTAGGAGCACTGGACATGTCCAGCGAGTTCTTCATCCCGGACCCGGAGGGTCACGTTCCCAACGCCGAGGGTTACTTCGGCGACTTCGGCGGCAAGTTCATCCCGGAGGCGCTCGTCGCCGCCGTGGACGAGGTGGCCGTCGAGTACGAGAAGGCCAAGGAGGACCCGTCCTTCGCGGCCGAGCTGGGCGACCTCATGGTCAACTACACCGGCCGCCCGAGCGCCCTCACCGAGGTGCCCCGCTTCGCCGAGCACGCCGGCGGCGCTCGGATCTTCCTCAAGCGCGAGGACCTCAACCACACGGGCTCGCACAAGATCAACAACGTGCTGGGCCAGGCGCTGCTCACCCGGCGCATGGGCAAGACCCGCGTGATCGCCGAGACCGGAGCCGGCCAGCACGGCGTGGCCACCGCCACCGCCTGCGCCCTCTTCGGCCTTGAGTGCGTCATCTACATGGGCGAGATCGACACCCAGCGGCAGGCGCTGAACGTCGCCCGCATGCGCATGCTGGGCGCCGAGGTCATCGCGGTGAAGTCCGGTTCGCGGACCCTGAAGGACGCGATCAACGAGGCGTTCCGCGACTGGGTCGCCAACGTGGACCGCACCCACTACCTCTTCGGCACGGTGGCCGGGCCGCACCCCTTCCCGGCGATGGTCCGCGACTTCCACCGCGTGATCGGCGTCGAGGCCCGCCGCCAGATCCTGGAGCGCGCCGGCCGGCTGCCCGACGCCGTCGCGGCCTGCGTCGGTGGCGGCTCCAACGCCATCGGCCTCTTCCACGCCTTCATCCCGGACACCGACGTCCGCCTGGTCGGCTTCGAGCCCGCCGGGCACGGTGTCGAGACCGGCGAGCACGCGGCCACCCTGACCGCGGGCGAGCCCGGCATCCTGCACGGCTCCCGCTCCTACGTCCTGCAGGACGAGGAGGGCCAGATCACCGAGCCCTACTCCATCTCCGCCGGCCTGGACTACCCGGGCATCGGCCCGGAGCACTCCTACCTCAAGGACGCCGGCCGCGGCGAGTACCGCGCGGTCACCGACGACGCCGCGATGCAGGCCCTGCGCCTGCTCTCCCGCACGGAGGGCATCATCCCGGCGATCGAGTCGGCGCACGCTCTCGCGGGCGCCCTGGAGCTGGGCAGGGAGCTGGGCAAGGACGGCCTGCTGGTCGTCAACCTGTCCGGCCGCGGCGACAAGGACATGGACACGGCGGCCCGCTACTTCGGGCTGTACGACGCAGAGACGGTCGAGGGGGAGTCGAAGTGAGCAACGGCAACATCCAGCTGCTGAGCGATACGCTCGCCAAGGCGAAGTCCGAGGACCGCGCCGCGCTCGTCGCGTACCTGCCGGCCGGCTTCCCGACCGTCGACGGCGCCATCGACGCGGTCAAGGCCGTCGTCGAGGGCGGCGCGGACGTGGTCGAGATCGGCCTCCCGCACAGTGACCCGGTCCTCGACGGCGCCGTCATCCAGACCGCCGACGACATCGCCCTGCGCGGCGGAGTCAAGATCGCCGACGTGCTGCGCACCGTGCGCGAGGCCCATGAGGCGACCGGCGCGCCGATCCTGGTGATGACCTACTGGAACCCGATCGACCGCTACGGCGTGGAGCGGTTCACGGCCGAGCTGGCGGAGGCGGGCGGGGCCGGCTGCATCCTGCCCGACCTGCCGGTCCAGGAGTCCGCGCTGTGGCGCGAGCACGCCGCGAAGCACGGCCTGGCGACCGTCTTCGTCGTGGCGCCGAGCAGCAAGGACGAGCGTCTGGCCACCATCACGGCGGCCGGCTCCGGCTTCGTCTACGCCGCCTCGCTGATGGGCGTCACCGGCACCCGCGAGTCGGTCGGCAACCAGGCCCAGGACCTGGTGCGGCGCACCCGTGCCGCGGCCGGGGCCCGCGGCGGGCTCCCGGTCTGCGTCGGCCTCGGCGTCTCGAACGCGGCCCAGGCCAAGGAAGTGGCCGGCTTCGCCGACGGGGTGATCGTCGGCTCGGCCTTCGTGAAGCTGCTGCTGGACGCGCCGGACCTGCCGGCCGGGCTGGACGCCGTACGGGCGCTGGCGGGCGAACTTGCGGCAGGCGTACGCAGGAGCTAAGACAAAACCGACACCCGATCGGGTTCTGTAGTCCGATCGGGTGGAATGGCGGACAGGGAGGCACGCGAGTGCCTCCCTGCTTCGTTTGGCGGAGCGTGAGCGACAAGAACGACGGTGCCAACCGCGATGCGACGAAACGATCGGCCCGGGAGCGACTCCAAGCGGAGCGCGAGCGGCAGAAGACCCGGGACAAGCGCCGGCGGACCCTGATCGTGGCGGCGGCGGTGGTCGGCGTCCTGGGCCTGGCGACGGTCGTGGGCGTGATCGCGGCCAACGCCGGCAAGGACACCAGCGCCAAGGGCGGCCCGGTCGTCGCCCCCAGTGGCGCCACCGGCAAGGACGCTCTCGCGATCCAGACGGGCAAGCCCGAGGCGAAGGCCACCCTCACGGTGTGGGAGGACTTCCGCTGCCCGGCCTGCAAGTCCTTCGAGGACAACTACCGCGAGACCATCCACGAGCTGGAGGCCAAGGGCCTGCTCAAGGTGGACTACCACCTGGTCACGCTCATCGACGGCAACATGGGCGGCAGCGGCTCCCTGAAGGGGGCGAACGCGGCCGCCTGCGCCCAGGACGCCGGCAAGTTCACCGAATACCACGACGTCCTCTTCCAGAACCAGCCGGAGGAGATCGACGACGCCTACGGCAAGAACGCCAAGCTCCTGGAGCTCGCCGCCAAGGTCGACGGGCTGGTCACTCCCGCGTTCGAGGCGTGCGTCGAGCAAGGCACGCACAACAGCTGGGTGGCCAAGTCGCACGAGGCCTTCGCCGCCGGGAACTTCCGCGGCACGCCGACCGTGCTGCTCGACGGCAAGGACGTCTTCTCCGACCAGGCGGACCCGCTGACCCCGCAGAAGCTGAAGCAGAAGGTGGAGGCGGGCGCCCAGGGCTCCGGCGGGGCGGCCGGTGCCAAGGGCTCCGAGAAGGGCTCCGAGAAGGGCTCCGAGAAGGACACCGGCAAGAGCGGGGCGCAGGCCTCACCGTCGCCCTCCAGGACGGCGGCGAAGAGCTCCGCGAACAGCTCCGGGAGCGGCTCCGCGGCGGACTGACGTCCGCCGGTCCATGTGTGGATTTGGTTTCGACCCCGCCGGGCGGGTTGCGGTACGCACCGCCCGGCAGGGTAGCGTCAGGTCTGCCATGGACATTGCTTACATCCCCAGTCCGTCGACCGGCGTGATCCATCTCGGACCGATCCCGCTCCGCGGCTACGCGTTCTGCATCATCATCGGCGTCTTCGTCGCCGTCTGGCTCGGCAACAAGCGCTGGATCGCGCGCGGCGGAAAGCCGGGCACGGTCGCGGACATCGCCGTGTGGGCGGTGCCGTTCGGCCTGGTCGGCGGTCGCCTCTACCACGTGGTCACCGACTACCAGCTCTACTTCGGCGAGGGCCGCAACTGGGTCGACGCCTTCAAGATCTGGGAGGGCGGCCTCGGCATCTGGGGCGCGATCGCGCTGGGCGCGGTCGGAGCCTGGATCGGCTGCCGACTGCGCGGTATCCCGCTGCCGGCCTGGGCCGACGCCCTGGCCCCCGGCATCGCGCTGGCCCAGGCGTGCGGTCGCTGGGGCAACTGGTTCAACCAGGAGCTCTACGGCCGGGCCACGGACCTGCCCTGGGCGGTGGAGATCAGCGCCGGCCCGAACCGGGACGCCGGGACCTACCACCCGACCTTCCTGTACGAGTCGCTGTGGTGCGTCGGCGTCGCCTTCCTGGTGATCTGGGCCGACCGCCGCTTCACGCTCGGCCACGGGCGGGCCTTCGCCCTCTACGTCGCCGCGTACTGCGTCGGCCGCGGCTGGATCGAGTACATGCGCGTCGACGAGGCGCACCACATCCTCGGCGTGCGGCTGAACGTCTGGACCTCGATCATCGTCTTCGTGCTCGCGGTGGTCTACCTGGTCGTCTCGGCGAAGCTGCGGCCGGGCCGCGAGGAGATCGTCGAGCCGGACGCCCCCGGCGGCGAGGGCGACAAGGGCGCGGCCAAGGCCGGGACCGAGGCCGACACCGAGGCCGAGACCGACACCGAGCCGGGGCCCGAGGCCAAGGCCGACGCCGCGCCCGTGGACGCCCCGCCGACCGGCGCCGGGAGCGCCGACACCGCGGTACGGCAGGGAGCGGTCAAGGCCGACCTGCGCAAGCCGGCCGTGGACGCCGGGGCCCCGGAGGCCGACACGCCCTGACCGCGAACCGGTCGGGAGAGGGGGTGCCGCACGCCATGCGGCACCCCCTCTGCCGTACCGGCCGGCGTCCGCGACGCGCCGCCCACGCGCGCCCCGGCCCAGGGCGCCCGGCGCGCGGTCCCGCGGTGCGGGCCCGGTGGCCCGCCCGGTGCGGCATCAGCGGACCGGCAGCCGGGCGGCCAGCGCCAGGGTGCGGTGGGCCGAGGCCACCACGGCCGGATCCACGAACCGCCCGTCGGGCAGCGCCAGCGCGCCGGGCGCGGCCCGCGCCGCGCCGAGCACCTCCATCGCGGCGTTCACCTCCTCCGGCGCCGGGAGATAGGCCCGCTCGATCACGGGGAGCTGACGCGGGTGGATCGCCGCCCGGCCGAGGAAGCCGAGGGACCGGCCGCGGGCGCAGGAGGCCGCCAGCGCCTCCAGGTCCCGGATGTCGGGGAAGACCGACTGGGACGGGGGAGCCAGCCCGGCCGCGCGCGCCGCGACCACCACCCGGGAGCGGCACCAGTCCAGCCCCTCCTCCGCACTGACCGCCAGATCCGCCCGCAGGTCCGCCTCGCCGAGGGAGAGCCCGCGCAGGGCCGGGTGCGCGCGGGCGATCCCGTGCGCGCGCTCCACGCCCAGCGCCGACTCCAGCAGGGCGTACAGGCCCACCCCGCCCGTGCGGTCGGCGGTCGCGGCGATCTGCTCCGGCGCGCTGACCTTGGGCAGCCGCAGCCCCGCGAGCCCGCGCAGCCCGGCGAGAGCGGCCAGGTCGGCGCCGCCCCACGGGGAGTCGATCGCATTGACGCGCACGTGGACGGGGACCGGCAGCGGTTCGGCGAGCAGCTCGGCGGTGGCGGCACGGGCGTACTCCTTGCGCGAGACCGCCACCGCGTCCTCCAAGTCGACGATGACGGCGTCCGCTCCGCAGCCCAGTGCCTTGGCGACCACGGCCGGGCGGTCGCCCGGTGCGTACAGCCAGGTCAGGATCACAGGGCCCCCTCGGCGCGCAGTGCGGCGATCTCGGCGCCGGACAGTCCGAGCTCGGCCAGCACCTCGGTCGTGTCCGCGCCGTGCGGGCGGCCCGCCCAGCGGATCCCGCCCGGGGTCTCGGACAACCGGAACAGAATGTTCTGCATCCGCAGCGGCCCCAGCTCCGGATCCTCCACCTCGGTCAGCGTGTCGAGGGCCGCGAACTGCGGATCGTCCATCACGTCGCGCACGTCGTAGACGAGGGCGACCGCCGCGTCGGCCTCCTCGAAGGCGCAGACGACCTCCTCCGCCTTGTGGCGGGCGATCCATCCGCCGACGGCCTCGTCGAGGACGTCCGCGTGCCGGGCCCGCCCGGTACCGGTGGCGAACCAGGGCTCGGCGATCAGCTCCGGCCGGCCGACCAGCCGCACCACCCGCTCGGCGACGGACCGGGCGGAGGCGGAGACCGCCAGCCAGCGGCCGTCGGCGCTGCGGTAGGTGTTGCGGGGGGCGTTGTTGGCGGAGCGGTTTCCGGTGCGGGGCTGGACGTACCCCAGCTGGTCGTACCAGAGCGGCTGCGGGCCGAGCACGGTGAGGATCGGCTCGACGATGGCCAGGTCCACGACCTGCCCGTGTCCGGTGCGCTCCCGTCCGGCGAGCGCTGTCATCACGGCGTACGCGCAGGTCAGCGCTGCGATCGAGTCGGCGAGTCCGAAAGGCGGCAGGGTCGGCGGCCCGTCCGGCTCGCCGGTGGCCGCGGCGAACCCGCTCATGGCTTCGGCGAGGGTGCCGAAGCCGGGGCGGTGGGCGTACGGCCCCTGCTGGCCGAAGGCCGTGACACGGGCCAGGATCAGGCGCGGGTTGGCGTCGGAGAGTTCGGACCAGCCCAGGCCCCATTTCTCCAGGGTGCCGGGGCGGAAGTTCTCGATGACCACGTCGGCGGTGGCGGCGAGCCGCAGGAGGGTGTCCCGACCACCGGGGGTGGACAGATCGAGGGTCATGGTCCGCTTGTTCCGGCCGAGCAGTTTCCACCACAGGCCGATGCCGTCCTTGGCGGGGCCGTGACCGCGGGAGGGGTCGGGCAGGGCCGGGTGCTCGACCTTGACGACGTCGGCGCCGAAGTCGCCGAGCAGGGTCGCGGCGAGGGGTCCGGCGAAGAGCGTGGCGAGGTCGAGCACCCGCAGCCCGCGCAGCGGCCCCCGCCCCTGCCCCGGCCGGGTGGGTGCGGGCGGGCGCCCGGTCCGTGGCCGGGGCCCGCCGGGGCCCGCCGCCGGGTGGGGGCCCGGTGCGACGCCCGGCGGCACGGGCCCGGCCGCGGGGGCCGGCGGGCCGGCCCGGTTCGGTTCTGCGTCCCGGCCGCCACGGAGGGGGCGGGCTTCGGAGGGCGTCGGCCCGGCGCCGCTGCCCGACGGGGTGTCCGGGGTCACCAGCCGGCTCCGGTCCCGGCGCCGTCGGAACCGGTGGTCCGGTGGCCGCCGGGGCGGTCCGGGGGTACGGTCCCGGCCTCGTCGGCACCGGTGAGGGTGCCGCTCCCCGGCCGGGGGTCCGCCTGCCACGCGGCCAGGGCGAAGGCTTCCGTCTCGGACCGGGTCGGCATCGAGTCCTGGGCGCCGTGGCGCTGCACCGAGAGCGCGGCCGCGGCCGAAGCCCAGCGCAGCGCCTCCGGCATCGGCCGGCCCTCGCCCAGGGCCACTGCCAGGGCCCCGACGAAGGTGTCCCCGGCCGCGGTGGTGTCCACCGCCCGGACCCGGGGCGCGGGCACCCGCAGCGGGTCCCGGCCGCGTGCCGCGTGGAGGACCCCGGCCGCGCCGAGGGTGACGACCACCTCGGGCACCGCGTCCAGCAGGGCCTCGGCGGCCTGCCGGGGGTCGGTCAGCCCGGTCAGGGCGGCGGCCTCGTGCTCGTTGGGCACCAGCAGGTCCGTGACGGCGAGCAGCTCGGCGGGCAGGGGCTGGGCGGGGGCCGGGGTGAGTACCGTACGGACACCGTGCGCGCGGGCGGTGCGGGCCCCGGCGAGCACGGCGGGCAGCGGCAGTTCCAGCTGGAGGAGGAGGGCACCGGCGGCGGCGATCCGCGCCTCGTCCCCCGCCTCCAGACCGGTGACGCTGCCGTTCGCCCCCGGGACGACCACGATGCGGTTGCCGCCCTCGTCGTCCACGGTGATGTGCGCGGTGCCGCTGGCGCCCTCGACGGTGCGCAGCGCCGCCGTCTCGACGCCGGCGGCGGTGAGCGCGGAGCGCAGCCGGACCCCGAACTCGTCGGCCCCGACCGCGCCGATCATGACCACCTTCCCGCCGGAGCGGGCGGCGGCGACGGCCTGGTTGGCGCCCTTGCCGCCGGGGACGGTCCGGAACGCGCGACCGGTGACCGTCTCCCCGGCGAGCGGGGCCTTGGGGACGTAGGCGACGAGGTCCATGTTGGTGCTGCCGAGCACGGCGATGACCGTCATGAGCGTGCTGCCTCCTGTGCGGTGAGGTGGGCGAGGGTGTCGAAGCCGATGCCGTCGAAGCCGGGGACGGTACTGGCGAGGCGGTTCTTGAGCGGGGCGGTCCAGCGGTGCGGGATCCGTTCGGGTGCCCCGGCGACGAGGCCTGCGAGGGCCCCGGCGGTGGCCCCGTTGGAGTCGGTGTCCCAGCCGCCGGACACGGCACGGCAGACGGAGCGGGTGAAGTCCCCGTCGGCATGGGTGAGGGCGGCTGCGATCAGGGCGGTGTTCGGGACGGAGTGGACCCAGTGGTAGTGCCCGAAGCGGGCGTGCAGCCGGTCGACGACGCGGTCGAAGTCGGCCTCCTCGGCGGCCGTGCGGATCCCGAAGCGGATCGCCCCGGCGAGACGGGAGCGGGGCGGTACGGCGGCCAGCCCGGTCCGCAGCGCGGTGTGGACGTCCGCGCGGCCGGTGGCGGCCGCGGCGGTGGCGGCGGCGACGAAGAGGGCGGCGTAGACGCCGTTGCCGGTGTGGGTGAGGGCGGCGTTCCGGTAGGCCTGGGCCGCGGCGGCGGCCGGGTCGCCCGGGTTGGTCCAGCCGTGCACGTCGGCGCGGATGAGTGCACCGATCCATTCGCGGAACGGGTTGTGGTGGGTGGCGGTCTCGGGGGGCTCCAGCCCGAGCAGGAGGTTGCGGTACGCGACGCGCTCGGCGGTGAAGGTACGCCCGGCGGGCAGCTCGTCCAGCCACAGGCGGGCGAGGTCGGCGGTGGTGAAGGCCTTGCCGTGGCGCTGGAGCAGGAGGAGGCCGAGGAGGGGGTGGTCGAGGTCGTCGTCCTCGGGCATGCCGTCGATGTTCTCGGCGAGGCAGGTGGGTGCGGAGCGGCGGTTCCAGGGGTACGCGGCCAGCAGCTCCGCCGGGACGTCGCGGGCGCTGAACCAGTCGTCCAGCGGCCAGTTCCCGGCGGCGCGGGCCAGTGCCCTGATCCCCTCCAGCGGCAGCTTCTCGACGGGCTTCCCGAGCAGACACCCGGCGGCCCGCCCGACCCAGGCGGCTTCGAGCCGGCTGCGCAGCCCGTCCCCGCCCGGCCCCGCCCCCGGTCCGGACTTCGCGCGCGGCGCCGGCCGGGAGTCCCGGTCCGGGGCGGGCCGGGGCGTCGCGGGAGCGGGTGCGCCGGTCGTCGTGCAGGCGGCGGCGATGGCCGCCCATGCGGTGGGCTCGGCGGCGGCCAACGGCGAGGGCAGGAGGGCGAGTTCGTCCAGCAGGCGGGAGGCCAACGCCCGCAGGTGCGGGGACGCCGGGACGGGAGAGGCCCCGGCGCGCTCCGGCGCCGGGTGGCCGCCCGCTGCGGACCAGGTCCGCAGGGCGGGGCCGGGGTCCCGGCCGTCCTCGGCCGCCTGACGCAGCTCGTGCCCGACCAGGTCCTCGGGCTGCGCCCAGGTCAGACGCACGCCGCCGACCGGGCCGGGTCCGGCAGGGCGTTCCCGGGCCGCTGCCGCTCCGCTCGGGGTGGCGGCCGCTGCCGGGGAGCCGAACGGCGGTTCCGGCGTGCCCGGTGCCGATCCGGTGCCGGGCTTCGGGCCCGCACCGGGGGCGGAGCCGGTGACCGCCCTCGGCGGTGTCGCGGCGGTCCGGGGGGCCGGGCGGGTGGGGCCCGGGCTCCCGGACCGGGGCGCGGGGCCGGCCGGAGGGGGGCCGCAGGGGGACGGGGGCGTCGGCGGGGGCATCAGGGGGTCGCGATCGCGGCGAAGGCCGACTCGTGGGCGCGGCGGCGGGCCCGGTCGCGGGCGAAGACCTCCCGGGCCACGGCGGCCAGCGCGACGGCCGGGGCGTGCAGGTCCAGGCGGCTGGCTCCGGCGACCTGTTTGGCCCAGACCGCCGGCACCGCGGCCTCGCCGCCCAGGGCTCCGGCGATCGCCCCCGCCATGGTGGCGATGGAGTCGCAGTCCCGCCCGTAGTTGACGGCGCCGAGCACGGCCGTCTCGTACCGTCCGTCCGCGACCAGCAGCATCCCCAGCGCGATCGGGAGCTCCTCGATGGCATGGAGGCGGGACGGGCGGCGGGCGTCGAGCGACGGGGTGCGGTAGTCCGGGCCGACCGAGTCGTAGGGGGCCACCGCTGCCCGCAGCGGGGCGAGCGCCGACTCGAAGTCCCGGTACCGGCACGCCACTTCGCCGACGGCGGCGATCGCCGCGCGCGTGCCGTCCTTGGCCAGGGACAGGGCTGCCTGCACCACCGAGGCGGCCGTCGCCCCCGGCAGGCACGCCGCCGCCACCGCCGCCGCGAAGACGCCCGCGGCCTCCCGCCCGTACGAGGACTGGTGCGCCCCGGCGACGTCCAGGGCCTCGGCGTAGGCCCCGGCCGGGTTGCCCGCGTTGACGATGCCCACCGGGGCCATGTACATGGCCGCGCCGCAGTTGACGATGTTGCCGGTGCCGGCCTCGCGTGGATCCGCGTGCGCGTAGTGCAGGCGGGTCACCATCCACTTCTCCGCGAGGAAGATCCGCTGCAACGGCAGTGCCTCGGCCTCCAGTTCGGGGATCCAGCGCGGGATGGTCATCAGATCGGGGACCAGGTGCTCGGCGACGGCGTACGCGTCGAGGTGGTCCCGTACCGTCTCGTACACCCGTACCAGCGCGTGCGTCATCAAGGTGTCGTCCGTGACGTGTCCGTCGCCTTTGTGGTACGGCGCGATGGGGCGGGCGGTGCGCCAGTTCTCGTGCCACGGGCCGACGACGCCGTGCACGCGGCCGCCGTGCCGTTCGACGATCTGGTCCGGGGTCCAGCCCTCCACCGGGCCGCCGAGGGCGTCGCCGACGGCGGCGCCGACGAGGGCCCCGAGGGCCCGGTCCTCCAACGTGAGCGTCATGTCCGAATCATCCCTTGGGTGAGGTGAGTTCCGTCCGTGCGAGGAGCGTGGCGAGTTCGACCAGGTCGGTGCCGGCGAGGCGGGGGAGGGCGCACCCCGAGAGGGTGCGGCAGGCCTCGCGCCAGGCGGCGGGAACGGAGTCGCCGCCGCCGATCGCGCCGGTGAGCGCGCCGGCCAGGGCGGGAGCGGAGTCCGCGACGCGGGACAGGCACGCGGCGGCCGGCACGGCCTCGCCCGTCCTGCCGCGTGCGGCGGTCGCCAGGGCGAGGGCGACGGGGACGGTCTCGGCGGCGGCGATGCCGTAGCTGTACACGTGGTCCACGATCTCGTGCTCAAGGGTCGGGACGATGGCGAACGCGCCGCCGTCCGCATGGGCGCGGGCCAGACCGACGGCGTGCCGGGCGTTGCGGCCGATCTCGGTGGCAGCGGGCAGCCGGGCGAGCGCGGCGTCGACGGCGGCGTCGACGTCCGCCGTGGTCAGGGCGGTGGCGATGGCGGCGGCCATGGCGCGGGCGCCGTGCACGCCGTCGCCGTCCTGGGTGTAGCGGGCGTCGAACTCGGCGAGGTCGGCGGCTGCCCCGGCGTCGCCGGGGTGCACGACGGCGAGCACGCAGGCGCGGACGCAGGCGGCGTCGTCGAAGTAGTGCGGGTTGTCGTGGCCGGTGGCCGGCGGGCGCAGGCCCGCGGCGAGGTTGCCGAGGCCGGCGCGTACCGAGATCCGCGCGCGCAGGGGCAGGACGGCGGACTCCACCTCGGGTGCGCGTTCCGCTGCCGCGGCGACCTCGGAGGCGAGGGCGTTCCAGGCGAGGTCGATGGCGGCGCGCATGCGGCGGGAACGGGAGAGGTCGCTGAGCAGGACGCCCGCGGCGGTGAGCACGGACTCGGCGGCGAATGCCGCCCATTCGGCGTCGTCGGACGGGCCGAGGCGCAGTGGCTCCGGGGGCTGGTTGAGGGCGATGGGGACGGGGAGGGTGGTGGTGGCGTTCTGCTCGGCGAAGGTGTCGAGCTCGCGGGTGAGGCGGCGGGTCCACTGCGGCATCCGGCTGGCGCGGTGCCGGGCTGCGGGCCAGCCGGCCGCGTCGCCTGCGGCCAGCCCGAGCAGGAGGCCTTCGATGGGGCGCCGGTCCGCTGCCCGTTGTCCGGGCCGCGGGGCCGCCGCGGGCCGGATCACGGCCCGTAGTGCCGACGCCCCGCCGTGGGTGTCCGCCCGCACCGGCGGTCGCAGCGCCGCCGCCCCGCCCTCCGGCCCGGCCGGTCCGGGGCGCGCGGCCGCCGGCCCCGCCGGTCCGATCCGCGGCAGGGCCTGCGCCCTGCGGCCCGAGGTGTCGCCGGGGCCGGTCGCAGCCGCCTGCGGCCGCCCGTCCGGGCCGCGTCCGGCCAGGGCTTCCGCCCGGTCGGCCGGTGCGGGACGCCGCTGCCCGGCCGGGAGGGCCGGTGCGGGCTCGGGTGGGGTGGGTCCGGTCGCGGGGGACGGAGTCATCGGGCGGCCTCGTATTCCGGGGTGAGGAGGTCCGCGATGTCCAGGACGTGGTAGCCCCGCATCGACGGCAGGCAGCTTCCGCGCACCGGGCCGATGGCCGAGCCCCAGGCGGCGGGGATCGCCGCGGCGCCCGACATGGCGCCGGCCAGGGCGCCCGCCACCGCGGCGGTGGTGTCCGCGTCGCGGCCCATGTTCACGGCGGTGAGCACGGAGGAGGGGAAGTCGCCGCGGCAGGCGGCGAAGGCGCCGAACGCCAGGCCCACTGCCTCCGGCGCCAGGTCCGTCCAGGGGTAGCCGCCGATGACCACCGCCGAGCGCACCGCCCGTTCCCCGCGCGGGGCGGCGGTGACCGCCCGGCGCAGGGAACGGGCCGTCCACGAGTCAGACGGAATGACCGACAGGGCGGCGGAGACCACGGACGCCGCACTGCCGCCCGCCATGGCCGCCGCCACGCCCGCCGCCACCGCCTGGCCGCCGTAGATGCCCTCCCCGTCGTGACTGACCGTGCCGTCGATGGCGACCAGCCGCGCCGCCTCGGCGGGCCGGCCCGCCGCGAAGACCCCGAACGGCGCGGCCCGCATGGCCAGTCCGTCCGACCACGCGTGCCGGTGCTGCGCGGAAATGGGCGCGGCCAGGCCGCGGCGGAGGTTCTCCAGGGTGCCGCGCTCGGAGAACCCCGCCCCCCGGAAGGGGCCTTCGTCGAGGTCCGCGATCCAGTGGTGCCACGCCCGTTCGACATGGGAGACGGTGAGCGCCGAGCCGTGGCGGGCCAGGAGCAGCCCCGAGAAGATCGCGTACTCGGTGTCGTCGGTGCCTGCCGGGTCGTCCGACACGAAGCCCTCGATGCGGCCCCATCGCGCCCGGATTTCCGACGGCTTCATGTTCTCCGCGGGGGCGCCGAGCGCGTCGCCCACCGCGAGCCCCAGAAGAGCGCCCCTGGCCCGTTCCAGGAGGACCTGCGGATCGCATGCAATCTGCTTCACCGGCTCCATTGGCGCGCCTCTCCCACGTGGATGGGGCCCATCATGAGCCCCTGGGGGATTTGTGCCATGACATACGGTTTGCCGCGCGCCGCGAAACACCCCGCGAACACCGGCGTCACCCGGTCGCCGACCCGCAAAACCGCAGGTAAGTACGGCCTTCCTTGCTGGCGGGCGACGGAAATCGTGCGTAGTTTCGAGGCGTTCAGGGGGAGCGGGGCGCGTCATGGCGTCCGCCACGACAATTGGGGAGACAGCACCACATGTCCATCATCGACGTCGAAGCGCCGCTGCACACCGCCCACCGCGACAACCACACCCACCGCGATGTCAACGGCGGATGGCTGAGGCCGGCCGTCTTCGGCGCGATGGACGGGCTCGTCTCCAACCTCGCCCTCATGACCGGCGTGGCCGGCGGAGCCGTCGCCCCGCAGACCATCGTGATCACGGGCCTCGCCGGACTCGCCGCCGGAGCCTTCTCGATGGCCGCCGGCGAGTACACCTCCGTGGCCTCCCAGCGCGAACTGGTCCTCGCCGAGCTCGACGTCGAGCGGCAGCAGCTGCGCAAGCACCCCGTCGACGAGATGGAGGAGCTGGCCGAGCTGTACGTCTCGCGCGGCGTCGAGCCGGCGCTCGCCCGCGAGGTCGCCCTGCAGCTGTCCCGCGACCCCGAGCAGGCCCTGGAGATCCACGCCCGCGAGGAGCTCGGCATCGACCCCGACGACCTGCCGTCGCCGCTCGTCGCCGCCGTCTCGTCCTTCGGTTCCTTCGCCCTGGGTGCACTGCTGCCCGTACTGCCGTACCTGCTCGGCGCCACGGCCCTGTGGCCCGCGGTGCTGCTCGCGCTGGCCGGCCTCTTCGCCTGCGGCGCGGTCGTCGCCCGGGTCACCGCCCGGTCGTGGTGGTACAGCGGCCTGCGCCAGCTGCTGCTCGGCGGCGCGGCCGCCGGTGTGACGTACGTCCTGGGCACCTGGATCGGCGCGGCCATAGGCTGACGACCATCGGAGTGAGACACTATGCAGTACGCAACATAAGTAGTCCGTTACTCGGTGGTTTCGATCCCGTGTCCCCTGGGCATCACTCCAGGACTCCGGGCGGGCAATGATGCTCGCCCTGTATCGGGACCTTCGCCCCACGCACTGCGCCGGGATGCGCGGGAACACGCCGGGATCGCCCGGCGCCACCCCGCGATCCGCCCGTAGAGCGCCGCGGAAGTCCCCTCTTTCTGCCTCGCGCAGTGTCCGCATGCTGGAATGGCATATCCGCTTCTCGGGATTGTCGTCATCATGTAATCTGCACGAAATTTCGCAGAGGGCCAACGTCGTCCCTCGGCCAGCACATATGCCACGACGACGACGGGAGAGCCGATGCGTTCCGCATCCACGCACTCCGCGACCGGCCTGAACACCGCCTGGTCGCCCATGGACGGTCGCCCCGCCCAGCAGGGCATGTACGACCCGCGCAACGAGAAGGACGCCTGCGGCGTCGGATTCGTGGCGAACCTCACCGGCGAGGCCACCCACACCCTCGTTGAGCAGGCCCTGACCGTTCTGCGGAACCTCGAGCACCGTGGCGCCACCGGCTCCGAGCCGGACTCCGGCGACGGCGCGGGAATCCTGTCCCAGGTGCCGGACGCCTTCCTCCGCGAGGTCGCCGGATTCGAGCTCCCCGAGGCCGGCGCGTACGCCGTCGGCATCGCCTTCCTGCCCGCCGACGGCACCGCACAGGCCGTCGCCGCGGAGCGGATCGAGGCCATCGCCGCCGAGGAGAACCTCACGGTCCTCGGCTGGCGCGAGGTCCCGGTCACCCCCGACCTGCTCGGCAACGGCGCCCGCGCCACCATGCCGGCCTTCCGCCAGCTCTTCGTCTCCGGGGGCGGGGCGGCCGGCATCGAGCTGGACCGCAAGGCCTTCGTGCTGCGCAAGCGCGCCGAGCGCGAGGCCGGCGTGTACTTCCCGTCGCTCTCCGCCCGGACCATCGTCTACAAGGGCATGCTGACCACCGGCCAGCTGGAGCCCTTCTTCCCGGACCTCTCCGACCGCCGCTTCGCCTCGGCGCTCGCCCTGGTCCACTCCCGGTTCTCCACGAACACCTTCCCGTCCTGGCCGCTCGCCCACCCGTACCGCTTCGTCGCGCACAACGGCGAGATCAACACGGTCAAGGGCAACCGGAACTGGATGAAGGCCCGCGAGTCCCAGCTCGCCTCGACCGCCTTCGGGGAGGGCGCGCTCGACCGCATCTTCCCGATCTGCACCCCGGACGCCTCTGACTCGGCCTCCTTCGACGAGGTCCTGGAGCTGCTCCACCTCGGCGGCCGGTCGCTGCCGCACAGCGTGCTGATGATGATCCCGGAGGCGTGGGAGAACCACACCTCCATGGACCCGGCCCGCCGCGCGTTCTACCAGTACCACTCCACGATGATGGAGCCCTGGGACGGCCCCGCCTGCGTCACCTTCACCGACGGCACCCAGGTCGGCGCGGTCCTCGACCGCAACGGCCTGCGCCCCGGACGCTACTGGGTCACCGACGACGGCCTCGTCGTCCTCGGCTCCGAGGTCGGTGTCCTCGACATCGACCCGGCCAAGGTCGTCCGCAAGGGCCGCCTGCAGCCCGGCAAGATGTTCCTCGTCGACACCGCCCGGAAGCGGATCGTCGAGGACGACGAGATCAAGGACGAGCTCGCCTCCGCCGCCCCGTACGCCGAATGGCTGGAGACCGGCGAGATCGAGCTGACCGACCTGCCCGAGCGCGAGCACATCGTCCACACGCACGCCTCGGTCACCCGCCGCCAGCAGACCTTCGGCTACACCGAGGAGGAGCTGCGCGTCATCCTCGCGCCGATGGCCCGTACCGGCGGCGAGCCGCTCGGCTCCATGGGCACGGACTCCCCGATCGCGGCGCTGTCCGAGCGCCCCCGGCTGCTCTTCGACTACTTCACCCAGCTGTTCGCGCAGGTCACCAACCCGCCGCTGGACGCCATCCGCGAAGAGCTCGTCACCTCGCTGCTGTCCTCGATCGGCCCGCAGTCCAACCTGCTGGAGCCGACCGCGGCTTCCTGCCGCAGCGTCACCGTGCCCTTCCCGGTGATCGACAACGACGAGCTGGCCAAGCTCATCCACATCAACGCCGACGGCGACATGCCCGGGATGAAGGCCGCCACGCTCTCCGGCCTCTACCGGGTCTCCGGCGGCGGCGAGTCGCTCGCCGCCCGGATCGAGGAGATCCGAGCCGAGGCCGACGCGGCCATCGCGGGCGGCGCCCGCCTGATCGTCCTCTCGGACCGCCACTCGGACGCCGAGCACGCGCCGATCCCGTCGCTGCTGCTCACCGCCGCCGTGCACCACCACCTCATCGCCACCAAGCAGCGCACCCAGGTGGGGCTGCTGGTCGAGGCCGGTGACGTGCGCGAGGTCCACCACGTCGCGCTGCTCATCGGCTACGGCGCCGCCGCGGTCAACCCGTACCTCGCCATGGAGTCCGTCGAGGACCTGCTGCGCGCCGGTACCTTCCTGTCCGGCCTGGAGCCGGAGCAGGCCATCCGGAACCTGATCTACGCGCTCGGCAAGGGCGTCCTGAAGGTCATGTCCAAGATGGGCATCTCCACCGTCGCCTCCTACCGCGGCGCCCAGGTCTTCGAGGCCGTCGGCCTGGACGACGCGTTCGTCGAGACCTACTTCAACGGCACCGCCACCAAGATCGGCGGCGCCGGCCTGGACGTCATCGCCAAGGAGGTGGCCGCCCGCCACGCCAAGGCGTACCCGGTCTCCGGCGTCGCGGCCACGCACCGCGCCCTGGAGATCGGCGGCGAGTACCAGTGGCGCCGCGAGGGCGAGCCGCACCTGTTCGACCCGGAGACGGTCTTCCGCCTCCAGCACGCCACCCGCAACCGCCGGTACGACATCTTCCGGCAGTACACGGACCGTGTGAACGAGCAGTCCGAGCGCCTGATGACGCTGCGCGGCCTCTTCGGCTTCAAGACCGGACTGCCGGGGCGTACCCCGATCTCCCTCGACGAGGTCGAGCCGGTCTCCGAGATCGTCAAGCGCTTCTCCACCGGCGCCATGTCGTACGGCTCCATCTCCAAGGAGGCGCACGAGACCCTCGCCATCGCCATGAACCAGCTGGGCGCCAAGTCCAACACCGGTGAGGGCGGCGAGGACCCCGAGCGCCTGTACGACCCGGCGCGCCGCTCCTCCATCAAGCAGGTCGCCTCCGGCCGCTTCGGCGTGACGAGCGAGTACCTGGTCAACGCGGACGACATCCAGATCAAGATGGCGCAGGGTGCCAAGCCCGGCGAGGGCGGCCAGCTGCCCGGCCACAAGGTCTACCCGTGGGTCGCCAAGACCCGGCACTCCACCCCGGGCGTCGGCCTGATCTCCCCGCCGCCGCACCACGACATCTACTCCATCGAGGACCTGGCCCAGCTGATCCACGACCTCAAGAACGCCAACCCGGCCGCCCGCATCCACGTGAAGCTGGTCTCCGAGGTCGGCGTCGGCACGGTCGCGGCGGGCGTCTCCAAGGCCCACGCGGACGTCGTCCTGATCTCCGGCCACGACGGCGGAACGGGCGCTTCCCCGCTCACCTCGCTCAAGCACGCGGGCGGTCCCTGGGAGCTGGGTCTCGCCGAGACCCAGCAGACCCTGCTGCTCAACGGCCTGCGCGACCGCATCGTCGTCCAGACCGACGGCCAGCTCAAGACCGGCCGCGACGTGGTCATCGCCGCCCTGCTCGGCGCCGAGGAGTTCGGTTTCGCGACCGCGCCGCTCGTCGTCTCCGGCTGCGTCATGATGCGCGTCTGCCACCTGGACACCTGCCCGGTCGGCATCGCCACCCAGAACCCGGTCCTGCGCGACCGGTTCTCCGGCAAGCCCGAATTCGTCGTCAACTTCTTCGAGTTCATCGCGGAGGAGGTGCGCGAGCTGCTCGCCGAGCTGGGCTTCCGCACGATCGAGGAGGCCGTCGGCCACGCCGAGCTGCTGGACACCACCAAGGCCGTCTCGCACTGGAAGGCGCAGGGTCTCGACCTGGAGCCGCTCTTCTACGTGCCCGAGCTGCCCGAGGGCGCGGTCCGCCACGCCCTGATCGAGCAGGACCACGGTCTGGAGAAGGCCCTCGACAACGAGCTGATCGAGCTCGCGGCCGACGCGCTGAACGCCGAGACCGCCGAGGCGGCCCAGCCGGTCCGCGCCCAGGTCGCCATCCGGAACATCAACCGGACCGTCGGTACGATGCTCGGCCACCACGTCACCAAGCGGTTCGGCGGCGCGGGCCTGCCCGACAACACGATCGACCTGACCTTCACGGGCAGCGCCGGCCAGTCCTTCGGCGCCTTCGTCCCGAAGGGCGTCACCCTCCGCCTGGAGGGCGACGCCAACGACTACGTCGGCAAGGGCCTGTCCGGCGGCCGGATCGTGGTCCGCCCGGACCGCGGTGCCGACCACCTCGCCGAGTACTCCACCATCGCCGGCAACACCATCGGCTACGGAGCCACCGGCGGCGAGATGTTCCTGCGCGGCCGCACCGGCGAGCGCTTCTGCGTCCGCAACTCCGGTGCCCTGGTCGTCTCGGAGGGCGTGGGCGACCACGGCTGCGAGTACATGACCGGCGGCACGGCAGTCGTCCTGGGCGAGACGGGCCGCAACTTCGCGGCCGGCATGTCGGGCGGCGTCGCGTACGTCGTCGACCTCGACCCGCACAACGTCAACGTCGGCAACGCGGGCGCGGTCGAGGCCCTGTCCGACACCGACAAGCAGTGGCTGCACGATGTGGTGCGCCGCCACGAGGAGGAGACCGGCTCGACCGTGGCCGCGAAGCTCCTGGCTGACTGGTCCGCCGCGGTGGACCGCTTCAGCAAGATCATCCCGACCACGTACAAGGCAGTGCTCGCCGCCAAGGACGCCGCTGAGCTCGCCGGACTCTCGGAATCCGAGACCACGGAGAAGATGATGGAGGCGGCGACCCATGGCTGACCCGAAGGGCTTCCTCACCACCACGCGCGAGACCGCCTGCTCCCGTCCCGTCGCCGACCGGCTGAAGGACTGGAACGAGGTCTACGTCCCGGGCTCGCTGCTGCCGATCATCAGCAAGCAGGCCGGCCGCTGCATGGACTGCGGCATCCCGTTCTGCCACAACGGCTGCCCGCTCGGGAACCTGATCCCCGAGTGGAACGACTACGCCTACCGCGATGACTGGGCGGCGGCGTCGGAGCGGCTGCACGCGACGAACAACTTCCCGGAGTTCACCGGCCGCCTGTGCCCGGCCCCGTGCGAGTCGGCGTGCGTCCTCGGCATCAACCAGCCCGCCGTCACCATCAAGAACGTCGAAGTCTCGATCATCGACAAGGCGTGGGACAACGGGGACGTCACCCCGCAGGCCCCGGAGCGCCTGTCCGGCAAGACCGTCGCCGTGATCGGCTCCGGACCGGCCGGCCTGGCCGCCGCCCAGCAGCTGACCCGGGCCGGCCACACCGTCGTCGTGTACGAGCGCGCCGACCGCATCGGCGGTCTGCTGCGCTACGGCATCCCCGAGTTCAAGATGGAGAAGGTGCACATCAACCGCCGCATCGAGCAGATGCGCGCGGAGGGCACCAAGTTCCGCACCGGCATCGAGGTCGGCCGGGACATCACGGCGACCGACCTGCGCAAGCGGTTCGACGCGGTGGTCGTCGCGGCCGGCGCCACGGTCTCGCGCGACCTGCCGGTACCGGGCCGCGAGCTGAACGGCATCCACTTCGCGATGGAGTACCTGCCGCTCGCGAACAAGGTCCAGGAGGGCGACTTCCTGGCCCCGCCCATCACGGCCGAGGGCAAGCACGTGGTCGTCATCGGCGGCGGCGACACCGGCGCGGACTGCGTGGGCACCGCCCACCGCCAGGGCGCGGCCTCGGTCACCCAGCTGGAGATCATGCCGAAGCCGGGCGAGGAGCGGAACGCCAACCAGCCGTGGCCGACCTTCCCGATGCTCTACAAGGTCACCTCGGCCCACGAGGAGGGCGGCGAGCGGGTCTACTCCGTCTCCACCACCCACTTCGAGGGCGACGAGGACGGCAACGTCCAGGCCCTGCACCTGGTCGAGGTCGAGTTCGTCGACGGCAAGCTCGTCCAGAAGCCCGGCACCGAGCGCGTCCTCCCCGCGCAGCTGGTGACCCTGGCGATGGGCTTCACGGGCACCGACCAGGCGAACGGCCTGGTCCAGCAGTTCGGTGTGGAGCTGGACGCCCGCGGCAACATCGACCGCGACGCCTCGTACGCGACCAACGTCGACGGCGTCTTCGTCGCCGGCGACGCGGGCCGCGGCCAGTCGCTCATCGTCTGGGCCATCGCGGAGGGCCGCTCGGCCGCCCGCGGCGTGGACCGCTACCTGACCGGCAGCAGCACCCTCCCGTACCCGGTCAAGCCGACGGACCGCTCGCTGACCGTGTAGGCACCGGCAAGCACCCCCGCCTCGCGAAGGGCGGGACCCCTCATACGGTCCGTACAACGGCGTACGGAACACCCGACGCAGCGCCCGCCACGTCCCCGACCAGGGGTGGCGGGCGCTGCGGCGTCGGGTGGTCGTATCCATGCGTTCCGCTGAACCGTCGGGGAGGCGAGGACTACGCTTTTCACGGAACGAGGGCACTGCGGGAGCGGGGAGTTGGCTCATGGCCAAGCCGAATGACGAGGACGGGGCACAGACGCCGGAGGAGTTCGCCCGTGAGGAACTGCGGGGCAAGCGGGAGGCCGCGGGCTTGACCCAGGAGGGGCTGGGCGAGCGGATCTTCGCCACGGGGGCCTACGTCGGGATGATGGAGAGCGGGCGGCGCCGACTGCGCCCGGAGATCGCCAAGCTCATCGACAGAGAGCTGAACACAGGGGACTACTTCTTCCGCCTGGCCCGGGCCTTCAAGTCCAAGCACATCGAGTACTTCGCCGCCGTGGCCGAGCTGGAAGGGCTGGCGACGGCCACCTACGAGTACGCCTGCATGCTGGTTCCCGGACTGCTCCAGACGGACGATTACGCGCGGGCGGTCATCCGGGCAGCCAGCCCGACCGCGCTGTCAGAGCGCGTTGAAGCCCTGGTCGCGGCGCGCACCGAACGTGCTCGACTCCTCGTCGATCCGGAGACGCCCGAGATGTGGGTGGTTCTGCACGAGTCGGTGCTCCGGACGACCGTCGGAGGGCCTGCTGTGATGGCCGCACAGTTGCGGCACATCGCTTCGTACGTCCGGGCGCACCGGATCACCGTGCAGGTGGTGCCGTTCTCGGCCGGCGCCCATGGCGCCCTGAACTCGATGGTGCGCATCATCCAGTTCCCGGACGCGCCCGATGTCGCCTATACGGAGGGACCCCATGCGGGGCAACTGCTCGACTATCCGGCCCTGGTTCAGCGCTACTGGAGGTCATACGATCTTGCCAGGGCTGCTGCGTTGTCACCGGAGGTGTCCCTGAACCTGATCGAGTCGGTGGCGGAGGAGTACGCGACATGCGCGCAGACGTGAACGGCCTGTCCTGGCGCAAGTCCTCGTACAGCAACGGCGAAGGAGGCGACTGCGTCGAGGTGTCAGACGACCTTCCCGGCCCGATCCGCGTCCGTGACAGCAAGCTGGCCGACACCGGCCCGGTTCTCGCGTTCCCCGCCGCCTCATGGGCGTTGTTCGTCGCGGCCGTGCGGTTCCCGGTTCCTCTCCCGTTCCACCGAGCAGGAGCGGGCGCGCGCTCCGTTCCGCCGGGCGGTGCGGAGCGGGGACCCGGCCGGGGCGGCTCGGTGCCGGTCGGGATTCCGGCAGGCGCCGGCGCGGAGGCACGGGCCGCCTACTGAGCGTCCGGGTATCCGTTCAGCCGGTCACGGAGGGAGAGGGCCATCCGGTCGGCCTGCCCGGTCGTCACCCGCTCGTGCTCCGGTCGCCGGAGCAGCTCGAAAACACCCGGCCCGCGATGCTCGGGCGGCAGATCCGCTGTGCGCGGAACGATGTGGAAGTGAACGTGCGCGAAGCCTTCGGCCTCGGCGAACTGGACGACGTAGGTCTTGGCGCAACCGGTCACGCTCCGCAGCGCCCGGGAGAGTCTCACCTGCCACACCCCCAGGGACGATGCCTCGGCGGCGGTGAGGTCGTGAACCGTGAGGACGTGGCGCCGCGGCAGCAGCACCAGCCAGCCGGGCAATGCGGTGTTGAAGGCGTGCGCCACCCGCCATTGCCGGTCGTGTGCCACGCACTCGCGTGGTGGAAGGTCGTCGAACACGGCCTCCTGGCTGCACGCATAGCAGTGGGGAGTCGTCATGGACCGAGAGCCTACGACCCGGGAGCGGTGCTCGTCCGGTCCGCCCGGCAGGTCTGGGGCCGCGCGGACCGGGAAGCGGACCCCTTCGGCCGCTTCACCACCTCCGGCCTCCGCACGGATCGCCCACCGGCCCGCCCGACCGCTACTGGTTCTGCGCCCGGCCGCTGCGCCGCCGCCCCGCCGGCCTACGCACCGGGGGCCGCGCCGCTCCGGGGCAGGCCCCCGCCGCCCGGCTCGTCCTCCGGCGCCGGGTCCTCGCGCGGTGGTTCGTCGTCGGTTCCCCGGCGCTGGGTGCGCAGGCTGTGGTCCGGCAGCCAGGTCCGCACCACCAGGTCGTCGCCCTCGATGCCGATGTGGACGACCTCCGTGAGGTCGGCGTAGAAGAGGTGGAAGGGGTGCGGGGTCTCCGTCTCCTCCGCGTACCGGTGGAGTTCGGGCGGGTCCACGAGCTCCACCGCGCGCCCGGAGATCCGTACGTCCCCGTCCGGCATGGTCTCGCCCTCGCCCGGATTGGTGTGCAGGGCGAAGCGCGGGTCGCGCTGGAGGTCTCTGGCCTTCATCGAGCCGGCCATCATCCCCAGCCACAGCTCGCCGCCCCGGATGTCGACGTTCAGGCCGGTCACCCGCGGGGAGCCGTCCTTGCGCAGGGTGGCCAGGACGTGGTGCGGGTACTGCGCGAAGCGGGCCTGGACGGCCGCCGCGAGGTCCGGTTCCGCCTTCTCGAAGACTGCCCAACTGGTATGCGTCATACGTCCATCAAAGCGCGGGCACCCGCGCACCCCGGTCAGGCGCGCACGATGCCCGCACCGCGTGCCGCCGCCAGCCAGGCCGGGAACTCCCTGACGAGGCGGTCGTACAGTTCGCCGTCCGGCACGGTGCGCGGGTCCGGGCCCGCGTGGAAGTAGCCGGCGTTGTCCACGGGCCGTCGGGCGGGCACGGGCAGCTCGTCCAGCCGGCGCAGGAAGTCGAACTGGGTGCTGCGGGTGTTGCCGAAGCCGACGAACTGCCAGAAGAGCGGCAGCCGGGCCGCCTTGCACAGGTACTTCTCGGCCAGGGGCTTGTTGATCGGCCCGCCGTCGGTCTGGAAGACGACGAGGGCGGGGGCCGTCGCGCCGGAGTCGAGGTAGTGGTCGATCACCGCGTCCATCGCCGCGTGATAGGCCGTCTTGCCCATGTGGCCCAGGCGGGAGGCTATCTCGGTGACCCGGCCCTCGTGCCCGGCCAGGGAGATCTCCTCGACCGCGTCGACCTCGGTGGAGAAGAAGACCACCGGCACGCGGCCGTCGTCGTCCAGGTGCGCGGACAGCCCCAGCACGCGGTCGGCGAGGGCCTGCACGCTGCCGTCCTGATAGTAGGGGCGCATCGACCCCGAGTAGTCCAGGACCAGGTAGACGGCGGCGCGTCCGCCCTCCAGGCCGTACGTGCGCAGGGACACCCCGGCCGTCTTGTAGAGCTTCACGAGGGCCGGAGCCGACTCCTCGACCTTGCGGAGGCTGATGGCGCTGCTCGTCATGGGGTGAGGGTATGCCGAACGCTCCGCGGCCGTGACTGCTCCGGCGGTCGACGCCGGTCGCCCCGTGCGGCCTCCGCTGCTCAGACCCGTCCTCGTATGCGACGGCGCGGAGAGCGTCGGTGCGGTCCTGCGCAACGGCCCGCGTCTGACGGGGGAGTCCGGTGCGATCCGGCCCTGACACCTCGATCCTGTTGCCCGGCCCATGTGATCGAAAACAATGGACGCATGACGACACGTGCCCGTTCCTTCGACGCCGCTGCCGCTTCCTACGCCGCCCACCGCCCCGGCTACCCGCCGGCCCTCTTCGACGCCGTCGAGGAGCTCGCCGGGCGCCCGCTCGCCGGGGCGCGCGTGGCCGACGTGGGCGCGGGCACCGGGATCGCCACCGCCGTGCTGCACGAGCGGGGCGCCGACGTCCTCGCCGTGGAGCCCGGGGACGGGATGGCCGCGCAGCTGCGCCGGGCGCATCCCGGGATCCCGGTCGTACGCGGGGACGGGGACCGGCTTCCGCTGGCCACCGCCGCGTTCGACCTCCTGACCTACGCCCAGGCCTGGCACTGGACCGACCCGGCCCGCTCCGTCCCCGAGGCCCGCCGCGTCCTGCGCCCGGGCGGCGCGCTCGCCCTCTGGTGGAACGACCCGGACCTCACCGTGCCCTGGATCGCCGAGCAGGAGGCCCGGCTGGCGGCGTTCTTCGGGGCGGCCGGCGGGCAGGGCTTCCGTACCCTGCCCCGCGGCTTCGGCGGGTTCACCTCCCGCACCGTGCGCTGGTCCCGGCGCATCCCGCTGGACGCGCACCTCGCCAACCTGGCCAGCCACTCCGCCTTCCTGATGCTGGGCGAGGCCGGCACCCGCGACTACTTCGCGGCGGAACGGGAGCTGCTGGCCCCGCTCTTCCCCGACGGCACGGTCGAGGAGAACTACGTGGTCGGACTCCACGTCAGCCGGGTGTGACCGACCGCAGCACCTCCGCCCGGCACGCCGACGGCGTGCCCCAGGCGTCCCGCAGCGGGCGTGCCTTGCGCAGCCACAGCGACAGGTCCAGCTCCTCGGTGTAGCCGACCGCGCCGTGGAGCTGGAGGGCTGTCATGGCCGCCCGGTACGCCGCCTCTCCGCACCGCAGCTTCGCCGCCGCCACGTCGCCGGGGGCGAGCGACAGCGCCGCCGCCCACAGCAGCGGGCGGGCGAACTCCAGGGCCAGGAGGGTGTCGGCCAGCCGGTGCTTGACCGCCTGGAAGGAGCCGACCGGCACCCCGAACTGCGTGCGCTGCCGGACGTATCCGACCGTCCGCTCCAGCAGTGCCTCGCCCACGCCCAGGCACTGGGCCGCCGTCAGCAGCCGGGCCCAGCGCCCGGCCGCCCCGGCCGCGCGCGCCACAGCCGGCCCCGCGGCCAGGAGTGTGCCCCCGGCCGCCGTGGGGCGCGACAGCCGCCGCGCCGGGTCCGTCGACCGCAGGACTTCCCCCGGCGCGGGGGCGGCCAGCCGCAGCTCGCCGGCCGCCGACACGGTGAAGCAGTACGTGGCCGCGTCCGCGTCCAGGGCGTACGGCCCGCCGTCCGGCAGCGTCAGGGTGGCCCAGGCCTCACCCGCGACCAGGCCGGGCAGGAACCGCTCGGCGAGCTTTTCGTCCCCCAGTTCCGACAGCAGCACCGACGCGGCGGCGCTCTCCACCACCGGCCCCGGCATCCCGGCCCGGCCCAGCTCCACGAAGCCCAGCGAGAGCTCCGCCGGGAGCAGGCCGGCCCCCTCGTAGGCCTCGGGGGCGGCCAGCGCGAACAGGCCCGTCGCCGCGAGCCGGGAGCGCAGCGCCAGCCCGGGCGCGTACGCGCCGTCCGCCCAGGCCCGTACCGTCGCCGGAACCCGGGCCGAGCCCAGCAGGGAGCGCAGGGTGCGGGCGAAGTCCGACTGCTCGTCGGTCGGCAGGAAGCGCATCAGCGGCGGCCCTTCGGCAGGCCGAGCAGCCGCTCGGCGATGATGTCGCGCTGGATCTCGTTGGTCCCGGCGTAGATCGGCCCGGCCAGCGAGAAGACCCACGGCTCGGCCCACTCCCCGTCCGCGAGCTCGGCGTCCGCACCCAGCAGGTCCAGTGCCGTCTCGTGCAGGGCGATGTCGTACTCCGACCAGAACACCTTGTTCAGGCTGGACTCGGCGCCGACGGCCCCGCCCGCGGCGAACCGGGAGGCGCCGGCCCAGGTGAACAGCTCGTAGGCGCGCGCCCCGACCACCGCGTCGGCCACCCGGTCGCGCAGCGCCGTGTCGGCCGGGTCCCCCTGCGCGCGCCACAGCGCGGCCAGCCGGTCCGCCGCCGCGAGGAACCGGCCGGGGGAGCGCAGGGTCAGCCCGCGTTCGCTGCCGGTGGTGGACATCGCGATCCGCCAGCCCTGCCCGGGCTCCCCGATCACGTCCTCGTCCGGGACGAAGACCTCGTCCAGGAAGAGTTCCGCGAAGGCCGGCTTGCCGTCGAGACGGCCGATCGGCCGCACCGTGACCCCCGGCGCCCGCAGGTCGAACATCAGGTACGTCAGCCCCTGGTGCGGTTTCGGGGTGTCCGGGTCGGTGCGGAAGATACCGAAGGCCCGGTCCGCGAAGGCCGCCCGCGAGGACCAGGTCTTCTGCCCGGACAGCAGCCAGCCGCCCTCGGTGCGGACCGCACGCGACGTCAGCGAGGCCAGGTCGGAGCCCGACTCCGGCTCCGACCAGGCCTGCGCCCAGACCACCTCGCCGCTCGCCATCGGCGGCAGTACGCGGGCCCGCTGTTCGGCCGTCGCATGGTCGAAGAGCGTCGGCGCGAGGAGGCTGATGCCGTTCTGCGAGACCCGGCCCGGCGCGCCGACCGCCCAGTACTCCTCCTCGAAGACCAGCCACCTCACCAGGTCGACGCCCCGGCCGCCGTACTCCTCGGGCCAGGACACCACCGCCCAGCGGTCCGCGTGCAGCCGGGCCTCCCACTCCCGGTGCGCGGCGAAGCCCTCCCGGGTCTCCAGCGAGGGCAGGGGGGAGGCGGGTACGTGGTCGGCCAGCCAGGCGCGCGCTTCGGCCCGGAAGGCCTCCACTCCGGCCGTCTGGGTCAGGTCCATCGGGTGCCCGCCTCCTCGAACGCCACACTTCCCTAACAAGTGTTTGGTAGGTTAACGTACGGCCATGAGCAGCGTCGAGGAGTTCGTATGAACGAGCCCCGGTACACCGCCGGCCACCACTTGCTGCACGGCCGCACCGCCGTCATCACCGCCGCCGCCGGTGCCGGCATCGGCGGGGCCACCGCCCGCCGCTTCCTGGAGGAGGGCGCCCGCATCGTCATCGGAGACGCCCACGTCCGCCGGCTCAAGGAGACCGAGGACGCGCTCATGGCCGAGTTCGGTGCCGGCCGCATCACCTCCCTGCCCTGCGACGTCACCGACGAGGACCAGGTCCGAGCCCTGTTCGCCCACGCCGAACAGGCCCACGGCCGCCTCGACATCGTCGTCAACAACGCCGGGCTCGGCGGCACCGCGGCCCTCGCCGACATGACCGACGAGCAGTGGAACCGCGTCCTCGACGTCACCCTGAACGGCACCTTCCGCTGCACCCGGGCCGCCCTGCGCTCCTTCAGGGCCACCGGCACGGGCGGAGTCGTCGTCAACAACGCCTCCGTCGTCGGCTGGCGCGCCCAGACGGGCCAGGCCCACTACGCCGCGGCCAAGGCCGGGGTCATGGCGCTCACCCGCTGCGCGGCCCTGGAGGCCGCGGAGTTCGGTGTACGCGTCAACGCGGTCGCCCCGAGCCTGGCCATGCACCCGCACCTGGTGAAGGTCACCAGCGGGGAACTCCTGGCCGAACTCACCGCCCGCGAGGCCTTCGGCCGCCACGCCGAGCCCTGGGAGGTCGCCAACGTCATCGTGTTCCTGGCCAGCGGCTACGCGTCGTACATGACGGGCGAAACCGTCTCCGTCAGCAGCCAGCGCGCCTAGGCCGGGTCCGGTGGATCGGGACGTACCGGCTCGCGGCCTCCGCCGCCGCGGGCCGCGGCACGGACGGGGGAGCCCCCGCGGGGGATCGGCGACCGGGGGCGGCGCGGCGCGACCCGGCGCCGGACGCCGCGGGCCCGCCCGGATCCGCCGGACACGACCTGGCCCGACAATGGACGCGTGCCAACGAACCAGCCGGAAGCCACGCCCCGAGCCACGCCGCGAGCCAGGCCGGCGGCCAGGAAGAAGCAGCAGGTGACGCCCTCGCCCGAGCGGCGCCGCGAACTCCTCGACACCGCCGCCGAGGTCTTCGCCGCACAGGGCTACGACGCCACCACCGTCCGCAAGATCGCCGACGCCGCCGGGATGCTCGCCGGCAGCCTCTACTACCACTTCGATTCCAAGGAATCGATGCTCGACGAGATCCTCTCCGCCTTCCTGACCGAGCTGTGGGACGGGTACGACGCCGTCCTCGCCGCCGGACTCGGCCCCAGGGAGACCATCGAGGCCCTCGTCACCGAGTCCTTCCGCGAGATCGACCGGCACCGCGCCGCCGTCGCGATCTACCAGAAGGAAGCCCGCACCCTCTCCGCCCAGCCCCGGTTCCACTACCTGTCCGACTCACAGCAGAAGTTCGAGAAGGCCTGGCTGGGGACGCTGGAACGAGGAGTCGCCGCCCAGGTCTTCCGGGCCGACCTCGACATCCGCCTCACCTACCGCTTCGTGCGCGACACGGTGTGGGTGGCGGCGTCCTGGTACCGGCCGGGCGGACAGCACAGCCCCGAAGAGATCGCCCGCCAGTACCTGTCGATGGTCCTGGACGGGATCGCCCTGCGCCCCACCTGACCGGTCCGACCGTCTGAGGAGTCCCGATGCCCGAGGCCTACATAGTCGACGCCGTACGCACCCCCGTCGGGCGGCGCGGCGGGGGCCTGTCCGCCGTCCACCCGGCCGACCTCGGCGCGCACGTCCTCAGGGAGCTCGTCGGACGGTCCGGGGTGGACCCGGCCGCCGTGGAGGACGTGGTCTTCGGCTGCCTCGACACGGTCGGCCCGCAGGCCGGGGACATCGCACGCACCGCGTGGCTCGCCGCCGGCCTGCCCGAGGAGGTGCCCGGGGTCACCGTCGACCGCCAGTGCGGCTCCTCCCAGCAGGCGGTGCACTTCGCCGCTCAGGGCGTGCTCTCCGGCACCCAGGACCTCGTGGTCGCCGGCGGCACCCAGAACATGTCGATGATCCCGATAGCCTTCGCCTCCCGGCAGGCCGCCGAACCCCTCGGCCTCACGGAAGGCCCCTACGCCGGCTCGGAAGGCTGGCGCGCCCGGTACGGCGACGCCCCGGTCAACCAGTTCCACGGCGCGCAGCTGATCGCGCGGAAGTGGGGCATCTCGCGCTCCGACATGGAGGAGTACGCGCTCCGCTCCCACCGGCGGGCCGTGCGGGCCGTCGACGAGGGGCGCTTCGAACGCGAGATCGCACCCTACGGGGACGTGGCCGCGGACGAGGGGCCGCGCAGGGACACCACCCTGGAGAAGATGGCCGCCCTCAAGCCCGTCGTCGAGGGCGGGACCATCACCGCCGCGGTCTCCTCCCAGGTCTCCGACGGCGCCGCCGCCCTGCTGATCGCCTCCGGGCGGGCGCTGCACGAACACGGCCTGCGGCCGCGTGCCCGCATCCACCACCTCTCGGTGCGCGGCGAGGACCCCGTCCGCATGCTCTCCGCGCCCATCCCGGCGACGGCGTACGCGCTGAAGAAGACCGGCATGTCGCTGGCCGACATCGACCTGGTCGAGATCAACGAGGCGTTCGCCCCGGTGGTGCTGGCCTGGCTGAAGGAGACCGGGGCCGATCCGGAGCGCGTCAACGTCAACGGGGGGGCCATCGCCCTGGGCCACCCGCTGGGCGCGACCGGGGTCAGGCTGATGACCACCCTCCTGCACGAACTGGAGCGCACCGGCGGCCGGTTCGGCCTCCAGACCATGTGCGAGGGCGGCGGCCAGGCCAACGTGACGATCATCGAACGGCTGTAGCCGGTCGGCGGTCCACCGCCCCCGCCGACAGCGCGGGGGCACAGGTCACACCGGCCGGTCCGCACACCGGGGCGTACATGTGCTAACTTAAGCGGCGTTGCAGTTGTGGTACCCATAAACTCTATGTGCGCCTGACGGGAATGTTCCTCAGGCGCTTTTATTGTTTTTCCCGGAATCTCCGGATGGGGCCCTTGCCGCCTATTCAGGAGATTCAACATGGCACTTGGCACCGTGAAGTGGTTCAACTCGGAAAAGGGCTTCGGCTTCATCGAGCAGGACGGCGGCGGCCCGGACGTCTTCGCCCACTACTCGAACATCGCCACCCAGGGCTTCCGTGAGCTCACCGAGGGCCAGCGCGTGTCCTTCGACGTGACGCAGGGCCAGAAGGGCCCCCAGGCGGAGAACATCATCCCCGCCTAATTCCTTCAGCATGCCGGGGTCCGCACCGCGAGGTGCGGGCCCCGGCTTGTCTGCTGTCTCGACCTGTGTTTCACCTGCCGGTTTCAGGAGGGCTTTCTCGCATGACCAGCTCCAGCTCCGCACGTCCCAGCCGCCGCCCCGCCCGGGGACGAGGAGCGGCCCAGGGGCGTCCGAAGACTGGTGCGGGACGGCAGAAGTCCGCCCCGCCCGCACCCCGGCCCCAGGAATTCACCATGCCCGAGCCGACCGTCCCGGCACTGCCGCCGGTCGCCGCGTTCGAGGACATGGACATGCCCGAGGCGCTGCTGAAGACCCTCGCGGCCCAGGGCGTCACCGAGCCGTTCCCCATCCAGGCGGCGACCCTCCCGAACTCCCTCGCCGGCCGTGACCTGCTCGGCCGCGGTCGCACCGGCTCCGGCAAGACCCTCGCCTTCGGCCTGGCGCTGCTGGCCCGTACCGCCGGCCGCCGCGCGGAGCCGAGGGCGCCGCTCGCGATGGTCCTCGTACCGACCCGCGAGCTCGCGCAGCAGGTGACCGACTCCCTGGCTCCGTACGCCACGGCCGTCAACCTGCGCATCGCCACCGTCGTCGGCGGCATGTCGATCAACCGGCAGGCGGGCGCCCTGCGCCGCGGCGCCGAGGTGCTCGTCGCCACCCCCGGCCGCCTGAAGGACCTCATCGACCGCGGCGACGCGGACCTGTCGCAGGTGTCGATCACGGTCCTCGACGAGGCCGACCAGATGACCGACATGGGCTTCATGCCGCAGGTCACCGCGCTGCTCAAGCAGGTCCGGCCCGAGGGCCAGACCATGCTCTTCTCGGCGACCCTCGACAAGAACATCGACAAGCTGGTCAAGATGTTCCTGAGCGACCCGGTCGGCCACTCCGTCGACCCCTCGGCCGGTGCGGTCACCACCATGGAGCACCACGTCCTGTACGTCATGGACGAGACCGACAAGAAGGCCGTGGCGACGCGCATAGCCGCTCGCGACGGCCGGGTGATCATGTTCGTGGACACCAAGCGCGGCGTGGACCGCATGGTCAAGAAGCTCCTGGCGGACGGTGTGCGCGCCTCCGGCCTGCACGGCGGCCGCTCGCAGCCGCAGCGCAACCGCACCCTGGACTGGTTCAAGACGGGCGAGGTCACCGCGCTGATCGCCACCAACGTGGCGGCCCGCGGCATCCACATCGACGACCTCGACCTGGTCGTCAACGTGGACCCGCCCACCGACCACAAGGACTACCTGCACCGCGGCGGCCGCACCGCGCGCGCCGGCGAGTCCGGCAGCGTGGTCACCCTGGTGCTGCCCGACCAGAAGCGGGACATGACCCGGCTCATGTCGGACGCCGGGATCACCCCGCGCACCGCGCAGATCAAGTCCTCCGACGAGGAGCTGGCCCGGCTGACCGGCGCCAAGGAGCCCTCGGGCATCCCGGTGGTGCTGGAGGTGCCGCAGCAGCCCGCGCCGAAGGCGCGCAGCGGCTCCGGCTCCGGCTCCGGTTCCGGCTCGCGCCGCCGCTCGGGCGGCCCCCGCACCGGCACCGCTACCGGCGGCGCCCCGGCGGCCGCGGGCCGGGGCCGCCGCTCCGGCGGCGGGTCCGGGCAGGCCCCGGCCGCGTCCGGCTCGGGCCAGGGCCGTCGCGGCGGCCAGGGCGGCTCGGCCGGCGGCTCCGGCGCCGGAGCCGGAGCCGCGGCGGCCTCCGCGCGCAGTCGGGTCGGCACCGGCGGCCAGGGCCGCCGCCGCACCGGCTGATCCCCTCCCCGCTCCCTGCACCGACGGGCAGTGCTCCGCGCACTGCCCGTCGGCGCGTCCGCTACCGGACCAGCCTGCTCTGCAGCTGCGCCAGCGTCCGCAGGTCCAGGCCGAGGCCCTGCGTCAGGTAGCCGTAGAAGCTGCCGTAGTCGGCCTCCATCTGCGCCGTCGCCGAGTCCAGGTAGTCCTGGCGGACCTCCTGGAGTGGGATCAGCAGATCCGGGTTCTGCATGAGGCCCGACTGCTTGAGGCCCGCCCGCACTGATGCGTCGTAGGCGGCGCGGAAGGTGTTCGAGGCCAGGTAGTCGCGCTCGGCGGTGTCCTCGGGGACGGCGAGGGCGCGCAGCAGCACGTAACTCATCCAGCCCGTCCGGTCCTTGCCGGACGTGCAGTGGTACAGGACCGGGCCCTGCCGGCCGTCCGCGAGCTCCCGCAGCGTTGCGGCGAACTGCGCCCGGTTCCCGGCGTCCGTCACGAACGTGCGGTAGATGGCGCGCATGTAGGCCTCGGCGCGGCCGCCGCCGAGCATCTGCTCCTGGATGACCGGGTCCCCGCTGCCGATGGCCCCGACGAGCGTCCCGTAGAGACCGAGGTCGCTGACCGGGCGGGCGGTGGCGGAGAGTCCGGCGGGCAGCCGGTCGGCGCCGTCGTACTGGACCTCCATGGGGATCCGGAAGTCGATGACCTTCGTGAGGCCGAGACCGGAGACGGTGGTGACGTCGGCGTCGGTCAGCTTGCCCAGTGCGTCGGAGCGGTAGACGAGCCCGTGGCGGACCTGGCCGCCGGTCCAGGTGCGGTGGCCGCCGAGGTCGCGGACGTTGACGGCGCCCTGGAGGGTGATCCGGGAGTACGTCTCGGCCCGCTGGTGGTGCCGGGCACCGGACGCGGCTGCGGGCGCCGCCGCCGCATACGCGGCGGACGGCAGGGCGGCGAGGGTGAGGGCGGCGACGGCTGCTGCGGCCGCTCTGCGGATTCTGACACGGCTCATGGAGGCGACTCCTGTGACGGAGAAGGGGGATCACCCTGGTGGTGGCAGGGCGTCGAGCGGGTGCGGTTCGTGCGGTTCGTGCGGTTCGTGCGGTTCGTGCGGGCCGTGCAGACGGTCCAGCACGGAATGGGCCTCGGCCATGAGGCGCGTGACGAGCTCCGCACAGGACGGGAGATCGTCGATCACCCCCGCGACCTGGCCCGATGCCATGACCCCGAGGTCCGTTCGGCCCTCGACCATGGACGCCTTGAGGAGCATCGGAGTGTTCGCGGCGAGCAGCACCTGGCTCCAGGACAGGTCCTTGCCGTGCTTCATCGCCAGGCCGTCGCGGACCATCTGCGGCCAGCTCAGACCGGACTGCTCCCGCAGGGCCGCCGCGTGCCGGACCGCCCGCACCAGCGCCCGGGCACGGCCCGCCCGTTCCAGGGAGTCGACCAGCTCCGTGCGGAGCATGCGGTGCGGGAGCCCGTCGACGGCCCGGGTCACGGTGACGTCCCTGACGGTCGCCGTCAGGTACTCGGCCTTCACCGCGTCCGGGACGGTCGAGTCCGAGGTCAGCAGGAACCGCGTGCCCATCGCGATGCCCGCCGCCCCGTAGGCCAGGGCGGCGACCAGACCGCGGCCGTCGGCAAAGCCGCCCGCCGCGACCACCGGGATGTCCACGGCGTCCACGACCTGCGGCAGCAGCACCGTCGTGGCCACGTCCCCGGTGTGCCCGCCGCCCTCGCCGCCCTGCACGATCACCGCGTCGGCGCCCCAGGCGGCCACCTTCTCGGCATGCCTCCGGGCCCCGATCGAGGGGATGACGACCACCCCGGCGTCCTTCAGCCGCCCGATCAGCTCCTTGGAGGGCGCGAGCGCGAACGAGGCGACCCGCACCCCCTCGTCGACGATCAGCCGGACGCGCTCGGGTGCGTCCCCGGCGTCCGCGCGCAGATTGACGCCGAAGGGGGTTCCCTCCGGTAGGCGGGACCTGACCTCGCGGATCGCCGACCGCAACTGCTCCGTGGTCATCGTGGCCGAGGCGAGGATGCCCAGGGCGCCGGCGCCCGCCGCGGCCGACACCAGCCGGGGGCCCGCAACCCAGCCCATGCCCGTCTGCACGATGGGGTGCTCCACCCCGACCAGCTTCGTGAACGCCGTTTCCACCGGATCAGCCCCGCACTTCCCGGTCGCGCAGACCCTTCGGATCGATCACCTCGCGGATCAGCCGCAGCTCGTCCCCGGCCGGCTCCCGGGTGTACGGGACCTCCTCGGGCAGCGCCAGCTCGAAGCCGGTCGCGGCCCGGACCTGCTCGACGGTGACCCCGGGGTGCAGGGAGGCCAGCCGCATCGTGCGGCCGGGGCCGGTGAAGTCGAAGACGCCCAGGTCGCTGACCACCCGGGGCAGCCGGTGGAACCGGGTCACCCCGGCCTCGACGGCCCGGTCGTGGCCGACCCCGCTGACCATGTCGACGCGCTCGACGAAAACCCGAGTGGAGTGCTTGGGGATCCAGTAACTCACCGGATTGTTCAGGGTGTTCACGGGTGCGCCGCGTACCCCGAGCAGCTGGCGGGACGGCCGCTCCCAGTCGCCGATGCAGGAGATGTTCTGGTTGCCGAACCGGTCGATCTGGCTCGCGCCCATCATCACGTGCCGCCGGCCGCCGGTGACCAGGGTCAGGTGGCGCCGGTACGGGAGCCAGCCCTCGGGCGTGCCGTCGAGCCCGACGAGCATGGCCTCGCCGTCCGTCAGCAGCAGGTCGGGGGAGAAGGTCCGCTTCGCCAGCCGGGCCCCGAAGGAGGGGATCAAGCCCATCGGGCTGGCGAGCACCTCGCCGTCACCCCGCCAGGCCTCGGCACACGCGATCACGCAGTACTCGGCGCGGGTGACGGTCGTCGTGGTCACTGCTGCTCCTCGTGCCAGGTCCGGACGGCCGACCGGTAGTCGTGCTCGGTCGCCCCGGACAGGAAGCGGGCCGAGAACTCGGTCCAGGGGGTGCTTGCGTAGAGCTTCTGGAAGGCCTCGTCGCGTCCGTAGTCGGGGGCGCAGGAGGTGAAGTGCGCACCGTTGGGGGCCTCGACCACCCCGGTGACGGAGTGCCGGCTGACGAGGAGGGACTGTGCCGGCCCGGCCTTGGCGAGCTCGGCGGTCTCCACGAGCTGCTCGCAGGAGACGTAGGCGGCTTCGGCGGCCTCGCAGAACAGGTCGTCGAAGTACGGATCCGGGCCCAGGTACTGTGCGTTGCCGAGGCGGTCGGCCCGGTTGAGGTGGACCAGGGCGGCGTCCATGCGCAGGGCGGGGACGGCGACGAGCTCCTCGCCGTCGGCGTAGGGCGAGGTCACCGTGCGCAGTTCCGGGTTGACCCGCATCACGTCGGAGCCGAGCCCCGCGCGGACCGGCAGGAAGGGCAGCCGGTTGGCCGCGGCGTGCAGGCCCCACATGAACATGGCCTCGTCGTACTCGGTGAGCACGAAGGCGGCCCGCTCGCGGGCGGCCCGGAAATGCGGCTCCAGGGCGATGGAGTCGAGGGTGGCGAAGGGGGCGACGAGCCGGCGGATCCGGCCCGCGGCCGCCAGCAGGCCGACGTCGGGGCCACCGTAGGCGACCACGGTCAGATCGGTGATCTCGGACCGGAGCAGAGCTCTGACCAGGGCCATGGGCTTGCGCCGGGACCCCCAGCCGCCGATCCCGAGGGTCATTCCGCTGCGCAGCTGCCCGACCACCTCTTCGACGGTCATGGACTTGTCGCTCATGCGCGCTCTTCCTTCCCGAAGGTGTCGCGGACCCGGTCGGCCACCCCGCTGAGGTTGGCCTCGAAGGTGAAGCCCTGTTCGAAGCGGTAGCTGCGGCGCACGTCCACGGGGTCGATGCCGTTGATGGCCGCCTTCGCCAGCCGGATCAGGCAGCCGTCCTTCCTCGCGATCTCGGCGGCCAGTTCCAGGGCGGCGCCGCGCAGCGCCCCGGGCGGGACCACCTTCCAGACCGAGCCGTGGGCGCGCAGTTCCTCGGCGGTGGCGGTGCGCGAGGTGTAGTAGAGGGCGCGCATCAGGTGCTGGGGGACCAGCCGGGCCAGGTGGGTGGCGGCGCCGAGCGCGCCCCGGTCGAGCTCGGGCAGACCGAAGACGGCGTCGTCGGAGGCGATGATCGCGTCGGCGTTGCCGACCAGGCCGATCCCGCCCCCCAGGCAGAAGCCGTGCACGGCCGCGACGACCGGCACCTCGCACTCGTAGACGGCGGCGAACGCCTCGTAGCAGCCGCGGTTGGCGCCGATCAGGGCCGCGTGGCCGGTGGCGCGCTGCAACTCCTTGATGTCGACGCCCGCGTTGAAGCCGCGGCCTTCGGCGGCGAGGACCACGCAGCGGACCTTGGGGTCGCGGCCCGCCGCCCGCAGGGCGTCGGCCAGGTCGTACCAGCCCCGTACGGGCAGTGCGTTGACGGGTGGGAAGTCGACCGTGACCAGTGCGACGCCCTTGTCCGGTCCGGAGGTGGAGACACCCATGAGAGGATCAGCTACCTTTCCACCAAACATTTGTTAGGCAGGGAAGGTAGCAGCCCATGGAGCTCGACGGGAGGGTTGTCGTCGTCACCGGCGGCACCAGGGGCGTCGGCGCCGGCATCGCCCGGTCGTTCCTCGCGGCCGGCGCGCAGGTGGTCGTCTGCGCCCGGCGTCCCCCCGGTGAACCGGTGGCGGCGGACGGCCGCGAGGCGTCCTTCGCCGCGCTCGACCTGCGCGACCCGGCCGCCGTACGGGACTTCTTCGCCACGGTCGCCCGCCGCTACGGGCGCCTGGACTGCCTGGTCAACAACGCGGGCGGGACCCCCTACCGGCTCCTCGGGGAGGGCGACGCCGAGCGCCACGCACGGGTCGTCGAGCTCAACCTCCTCGCCCCCATGACGGCCTCGCTGGCGGCACGCCCCTGGCTCGGGCGGGCCCGGGGCTCGGTGGTGATGATCGGCAGCGTCAGCGGGACCCGCCCCTCACCGGGCACGGCGGCGTACGGGGCGGCCAAGGCGGGCCTGGAGAACCTCGCCCGGTCCATGGCCGTCGAGTGGGCGCCCGAGATACGGGTGAACTGCCTGGTCCTCGGCATGGTGCGGACCGAACGCGCGCACCTGCACTACGGGGACGAGGCCGGGATCGAAGCCGTCGGCGCGACCGTCCCGCTGGGGCGGCTCGCCGAACCGGCCGACGTGGGCGACGCGGCGGTCTTCCTCGCCTCCGACCGGGCGCGGTACGTGAGCGGAGCGAGCCTGCTGGTGCACGGCGGCGGGGAGCGCCCGGCGTTCCTGGATGCGGCAACTGTCAACAAGGAGAGCTGAGATGGCGGGACTGTGCGAGGGCCGGGTCGTGATCGTGACGGGTGCGGGGCGGGGGCTGGGCCGGGCCCATGCGCTGGCCTTCGCCGCGGAAGGGGCGAAAGTCGTCGTCAACGACCTCGGCGTGGGCCTGGACGGGCTTCCCGGGCCGCACAGCCCGGCGGCCCAAGTGGTCCGCGAGATCGAGGAGCTCGGCGGCGAAGCCGTCGCGCACGGCGGGGACATCGCGACGCGGCAGGGCGCGGACTCCCTCGTGGAGGCAGCCCTCGACGCCTTCGGGAGCCTGGACACGCTCGTCAACAACGCCGGTTTCCTGCGGGACCGGATGCTGGTGAACCTGGACGAGGACGACTGGGACGCGGTCGTACGGGTCCACCTGAAGGGCCACTTCCTGCCGCTGCGGGCCGCCGCCGGGTGGTGGCGGGCGGAGGCGAAAGCCGGCCGCCCGGTGGCGGCCCGGGTGGTCAACACCTCCTCCGGGGCCGGGCTGCTGGGCTCCGTCGGCCAGGGCAACTACAGCGCCGCCAAGGCGGGCGTCCTCGGCCTGACCCTGGTCGCCGCCGCCGAGATGGGCCGGTACGGGATCCAGGTCAACGCGATCGCCCCGGCCGCCCGGACGCGCATGACCCAGCGGACCTTCGCACAGACCATGGCCGCCCCCGAGGACGGCGGCTTCGACGCGATGGCCCCCGAGAACGTGTCACCGCTCGTGGTCTGGCTGGGCGCGGACGCATCGGCCGGGGTGACCGGTCGGGTCTTCGAGACCGAGGGCGGACGGATCACGGTCATGGAGGGCTGGCGGCCGGGCCCCGCTGCCGACCGCGGAGCCCGGCGCACTCCCGCGGAGGCGGGCGAGACCGCCCTGAAGCTCCTCGCGCAGGCCCGGCCCCCGCTCCCGGCGTACGGCTCCGGCCGAGGGTAGGGCCTGCCCGCCCTGCCCGCCCTGCCCGCCGGGCGGCCGGCGCTACCGCGCGGACACCGCCCTGGCCATGTCCGCGGACGGCTTCTCCAGGCCCAGCATCTCCAGGGCCGAGTCCGTCTCCGCCTGGAGGGGAGGCTCGGTCGCCTCACCTCGCCTCGCCTCGCCTCGCCTGCGACGCGGGCGGCCCGGCGGGGACCCGCCTGCGGCGGAGGCCGGGAACGGAAGCGGGCCCGGCCCCCTGGCGAGGGGTCGGGCCCGAGTCTTCGTTGGTGCGTTGAGGTATGACTACCCGCTGGGCCCACCGGCTGAACCGCCGTCGGACCATCATGTTGTGCGCGGGGTCCGCGCGGGGTCCGCACGGGGTCCGCACGGGGTCCGCACGGGGGCCGCACGGGGGTCCGCGCGCGGATCCGGGCGCGCGGACCGCGTGCGGGGGAACCGGGCGGTTCCGTCCGCGCGTCAGGAGAGCTTGCCGCCGTAGTCCGGCAGCTTGACGGTGCGCTCGGCGTGGCCGCCGACGAGGTCGGTGGGGCTGTTGCCGATGTTGGCGATGATCGTGTAGCCGCGCGCCTCGATCTCCGCGCGCTTGGCCGTCTTGTAGGTGCTGACCTCCTCGAAGAGGTCGGGCAGGTCGCGGACGTAGAGCCCCGACACGGGGTAGCCGACGGCCTTGAGGTTGTACTCGGTGAGGGAGTGGATGATGCCGGGGCGGGCCGTGACGAAGAAGACGGCCACGCCGTGCGCGTGGGCGTACTGGGTGAGTGCACGGACCTTGGTGATCGCCGGCGTCGGGAAGGTCCAGAACCAGTGGAAGTCCGTCTCCAGCGAGGTGTTGTCGATGTCGAGGACGAGGGCCGGCTTTTCCCCGGCGGGCGCGTTCGCGATGCGCTGCTCGATGCCCGGCCGGGCCGCGTCGACGATGGCGGCCACCTCCCGCTGCCAGGCGGTGTAGTCGATGCCGAGGAGCACCGCGTTCCCGCCCGGCGCGGAGGCGTTCACCGATGCGGAGACGGGTGCGGGTGCGGCGGCGGGGGCCGCCTCGGCCGCCGTGGCCGGAACGAGCGTCAGGACGGCGGCCGCCGCGGCGAGGCCGGCGGCGGCGGTACGGGGCGTTCGAATGCGGCGGGACAGGGGCATGTGGGGTGCTCCTCGGTCACGAATTGACATGGACGTGACCAGAGTTGGCGAGAACCGCATCCGTGTCTACTGGCCGGTAGGAAACTTTTCGCGACCGATCGGTGAATGATCAAGCCAGGTCCGCCCGGACCGGCCCCCGGGGGCCGTCGGGACTACGTGTCGCACTCCAGCACCGTGCGGCACAGGCCGCACCGCGCCCGCAGCCGCCCGCGCACCGGCACTCGCACCCGCTGGGCGCACACCGGGCACGGGAAGCTGACGCGCAGTCCGGGGCCGGACCCCTCGCGCTCGAAGCGGTACGCCGACCCGCCGGCCGGGGCGGCCCCGGTGCGCCGTGCCATCGCGTACCGCCGCCGCGCCAGCGGGCCCGCGGCGGCGAGCGGTGCCCGGCGGTGGTCCCGGGCCGCCAGCGCGCTCCCGCGCACGTAGGCCTCGTACGCCTGGGGGCTGGTGAACCACGGGGACGGGTCTTCGCCCAGCAGCGCTGCGCGCTTGGCGAGCACGTAGCCGAACTCCTCCGGCGTCAGGTAGCCGAACCGCTGGTGGGTGAGCGCGTCCTCGCGGTAGGCGTCCAGGAGCAGCCAGCCCGCCCCCAGGTAGGCGGCGGCGGTGTCGGTGAGGATCTCGTTCTCCGCCGGATCGGGGAAGGCGAGTGCCAGCCGGTGCAGCAGCACGTGGGCGACCTCGTGCGACAGGGCGGCCGCCAGGTCCCGCCGGTGAGTGCGGAAGCGGTCGTTGACCTCGATGAAGTACTCCGGGCCCGCGGTCAGTTCCACGGTGGCCGCATCCTCCATCGGTCGGAAGGCGATCACCGTGCGGGCGTCGGGCAGCCGCAGCGCGCGCACCATCGCCGAGGCGATCCGCTGTGCCCCCAGGTGCAGGTCCTCGGAGGCGTCGAAGGCCGCGTCGGCGGGGGAGAAGCTGGTGGCGTAGGCGCGGATCCCGTCGGCCGACAGGTGCCGGTAGAGCGCGGTGATCGAAGCGCGCACGGTCGCCAGGTGCGGAAAACCGTGCTCGATGATCCCGCCCGGACCGCCGTTCTTCTCCATCGGGCCCTCCTTTACCGCAATCCCTGCCGCCCCGGGGGCGGTTGGCCGAAACTACGTTCTTGTTGGCCGCCGCTTTTCTGATGTGTCATGGACTCGTCATTCCCCGATGACACGCACGGCCCAACCCCCCACGAAAGGCAGTGTGTTGACTGTGTCCAGCCTTGTGCGATTCATGAAGCGCACCCTCGCCGTCGGGGCCGTGGCCCTCGCGGCCGTCAGCCTCCAGCCCGGCACCGCCAGCGCCGGCCCGGTACCCGTCGTGGGCGGCACCCGAGCCGCCCAGGGCGAGTTCCCCTTCATGGTGCGCCTCTCCATGGGCTGCGGCGGCGCCCTCTACACCCAGCAGATCGTCCTCACCGCCGCCCACTGCGTGAGCGGTTCCGGCAACAACACCTCCATCACCGCCACCGCCGGAGTCGTCGACCTCAAGAGCTCCAGCGCCATCAAGGTCAAGTCCACCAAGGTCCTGCGCGCCCCCGGCTACAACGGAACCGGCAAGGACTGGGCCCTGATCAAGCTCGCCAAGCCGGTCAACCTGCCCACCCTCAAGATCGCCGAGACCAAGGCCTACGACAACGGCACCTTCACCGTCGCCGGCTGGGGCGCCACCCGCGAGGGCGGCGGCCAGCAGCGCTACCTCATGAAGGCAACCGTGCCCTTCGTCTCCGACGCCGCCTGCAGCGCCGCCTACCGGGACCTCGTCCCCGGTGAGGAGATCTGCGCCGGCTACCTCGGCCAGGGCGGCGTCGACACCTGCCAGGGCGACTCCGGCGGCCCCATGTTCCGCCGCGACGACGCCGGAGCCTGGATCCAGGTCGGCATCGTCAGCTGGGGCATAGGCTGCGCCCGTCCCGACTACCCGGGCGTCTACACCGAGGTCTCCACCTTCGCCGCCCAGATCAAGAGCGCCGCGGCGACCCTGTAGCCCCCACGGGCCCCGCATCGCCCCGTCCTTCCGGCCCGGTGCGAACCGGTCGGGAGGACGGGGCGCACCTCCTTCCGGGCGGCGCACACCGGCCGTCGCGGTCGTCGCGGACGACCGGCGGACGGCCGCAGCCGTCGGCCGGACCGCCCTCGTGAGCCGAGCCGGCCGGACACCGGAGCCCGCGCCGCCGACGACGGGAGGGCCGCCCTGGCGGCGGTCGCAGCATCGGCCCGGCGCCCCGCTGTCCGGCGCCCCGCTGTCCGGCGACCGCGGGCCGGAGCGGGACGGCCGCCGCGTCACCCGGTGCCGCCCGTCCGGCAGCGGCCGGCCACGCATCGTCATCGTCGCCGCCTCCGCCCTCCACGCGTACGTCACGCGGCGCTCCACCGCGGAGCGCCCGGTCTCGCCCTCGAAGACGCGTGCCGGGCCGTCGCGGTTGAAGCCGTTCGGGCAGCGGCTGCCGGAGACCGTCCCGCCGCACCCGCCAGCACCCTGCGGCCACCGCGCGGGCCGTCCCGAGCCTTGAGCCGTCACCGCCGTCCGGCGCCTGCGGCCCGGCCCCTGCCCGACGCCGCCCCGGCCGCCGTCTCACAGGCCGACTACCCCCGCGACCTGCGGCCCCGCGCCACGTATTCTCGGGGACCATGAACACCAGCGACCTCGACAACGGCACGGGCGACCGCCGCGACGGCACCGCCGACGGCATCGACGAGAGCGTCACCGCCGAACTCGCCCGCCTGCGGGACAGCATCGACAACATCGACGCGGCCGTGGTCCACATGCTCGCCGAACGCTTCAAGTGCACCCAGCAGGTCGGCCACCTCAAGGCCCGCCACCAGCTGCCTCCCGCCGACCCCGGCCGCGAGGCCAGCCAGATCGCCCGGCTCCGCCAGCTCGCCGAGAACGCCAAGCTCGACCCCGCCTTCGCCGAGAAGCTCCTCAACTTCATCATCGCCGAGGTCATCCGCCACCACGAGACGATCGCCGCCGGCGAGGAATAGCCACTCGGGGTCCGGCCGCCCCCTGGGGCAGCATGGGCCCCATGTCCGCACTCACGCGCAACGAAGCGCAGCTCCGAGCCCAGCTCCTCGACGTCCACCACTACGCCGTCGCCCTCGACCTCACCGGCGGCGACGAGACCTTCGACTCCACCACCATCATCCGATTCACCGCCCGCACCGCCGGCGACACCTTCGTGGAGCTGAAACCGGACGCGCTGCTCTCGGCGGCCCTCGACGGCGAACCCCTCGACCCCGCCGCCCTCGACGACAACCGGCTGCCGCTCACCGGCCTCACCGAGGGCCCCCACGAGCTGCACCTCGACACCCGCATGCGCTACTCCCGCACCGGCGAGGGCCTGCACCGCTTCACCGACCCCGCGGACGGACAGACGTACGTCTACAGCCAGATGTTCCTCGACGACGTCCAGAGGGTCTTCCCGGCCTTCGACCAGCCCGACCTCAAGGCGGTCTTCGAGTTCACCGTCACCGCTCCCGCAGGTTGGACCGTCCTCGCCAACGGCATCACCACCCGCCTCGCCGACCGTCCCGCCACCGGCGAGCGGCCCGCGGCCGGCGTCTGGCAGTCCGCGCCCACACCCGTCATCTCCACCTACCTCGCCGCCGTCGCCGCCGGCCCTTGGCACAGCGTGACCACCCAGCACGCCGGACTGCCGTTCGGCATCCACTGCCGGCAGTCGCTCGCACCGCACATGGACGCCGACGCCGACGAGATCCTCTCCATCACGAAGGACTGCTTCGACCGCTACCAGGCCAAGTTCACCGAGCCCTACCCCTTCGACTCCTACGACCAGGCCTTCGTCCCCGAGTTCAACGCCGGCGCCATGGAGAACCCCGGACTCGTCACCTTCCGCGACGAGTTCATCTACCGCTCCGCCGTCACCGACACCGAACGCCAGTCCCGGGCCATGGTCATCGCCCACGAGATGGCCCACATGTGGTTCGGCGACCTCGTCACCCTGGCCTGGTTCGACGACATCTGGCTCAACGAGTCCTTCGCCGAGTACATGGGCTACCAGACCCTCACCGAAGCCACCCGCTTCACCGACACCTGGACCGACTTCGGCGTCACGCGCAAGCCCTGGGGCTACGACGCCGACCAGCGCCCCTCCACCCACCCCGTCGCCCCCGCCCCCGACGACGTCCCCGACACCGCCTCCGCCCTCCTCAACTTCGACGGCATCTCCTACGCCAAGGGCGCCTCCGCCTTGCGCCAGCTCGTCGCCTGGCTCGGTGAGAAGGACTTCCTGGCCGGCATCAACACCCACTTCGCCCGCCACAAGTTCGCCAACGCCTCCCTCGCCGACTTCATCGACTCCCTCGCCGCCCACACCGAACGCGACGTACGCGCCTGGGCCGACGCCTGGCTGCGCACCACCGGCATCGACACCCTCACCCCGCGCATCGAGGACCCCGAAGGCACCAACGGCTGGACCCTCACGGTGGACCGCGACGGCAGCCGCCCCCACCACATCGCCGTCGGTGTCTACGACCGCGACCCCGCCGACGGCCGCATCCTCGAACTGCGCGAACTGCTCGACCTCGACGTCCCTTCCGACGAGATCATCTCGGCCGGGGGCACCCGCCCCGCACTGCTCCTCCTCAACGACGCCGACCTCACCTACACCAAGGTCCGCCTCGACGAGACCTCCCTCGAAACGGTTCTGCGCGGCCTCTCCGGCATCCCCGAGGCCCTCACCCGCGCCGTGGTCTGGAACTGCCTGCGGGACATGGTCCGCGACGGCGAACTCGCCCCGCAGGACTTCCTGGCCGCGGCGGGCGCGCACCTGCCCGAGGAGCACGACCTCGCCATCGTCCAGGGCGTCCTCGCCTTCGCCCGTACCCAGATCGCCGACCGCTACGTCGCCCCCGAGGACCGGCGCGAGGCGCTGGCCACCCTCAGCACCATCGCCCGTGACCTGCTCCGCCGCACCGAGGACGGCTCCGAACCCGGCATGCGGCTCACCGCCGTACGCACCCTCGTGGACAGTGCCGCCCAGCCCGACACCATCGCCGCCTGGCTCGCCGACGACACGGTGCCCGGAGGCCCCGCCCTCGACCCCGAACTGCGCTGGCGCATCCTCACCCGGCTCGCCGTCCTCGGCGCCGTCGGCGAGAGCGAGATCGACGCCGCCGTCGCCGCCGACCCCAGCGCCACCGGCGAGGAAGGCGCCGCCCGCTGCCGCGCCGCCCTGCCCACCGCCGAGGCCAAGCAAGCCGCCTGGGACCGCCTCTTCCATGACGACAGCCTCTCCAACTACCTCTTCAGCGCCACCGCCCAGGGCTTCTGGCAGCCCGAACAGGCCGACCTCGTCGCGCAGTACGTGCCCCGCTACTACTCCGAGGCCGTCGCCCTCGGCGCCCGCCGCGGGCCCGCCATCGGCGAGGCCGCGGGCCGCTACGCCTTCCCGGCGCACGCCGTCGACGAGGCCAACCTCGCGGCCGGCCAGGACTGCCTCGCCGACCCCGACGTGATCCCCCTCCTGCGCCGCAAGCTCGTGGACCAGCTGGACGACCTGTCCCGCGCCCTCCGCGTCCGCCGCTAGGCCTGCGGGCGGCCCGGCAGAACGGGGGCGGGTCCGCACGACCCGCCCCCCCGCTCCCGACCCCGGCGGGGTCGCGCGTCCGGGGACGGGAGCGGGTGGGGTGCGGTCCGGGACGTAGAATGTGATGGGTTGGCGCAGCAGGAGCCCGTACGGGCAACTCGGCCCAGGGCGCCCTACACCATGCAGTCCCGGACAGCACCCCACCGCCCCCAGCACCCCACCCTCCAGCACCACCCCCTCCCGGCATCGGCCCGTCCGCCGGCAGGGCCCCGCCTGATTCGGACAAACCCCGGCGGTTACCCCATTCGGGTCTGATCGTTGTACCGGTCGGGTGCCCCTGCCGCACCCAGGCCAGCCCCCGGAGGTTCCGTTGACAGCGCCGCACGGCACCCGGCATTCCGGCCGGCCGGAAGACCCCGTTCCGGCGCCGTACGGCACCGCGCTCGCCGGCGGAGCCGCCGGCCCCCAGGCCCTGCGCCCCCTCCTCGACACCGTCCTCGACGCCCTCCGCAGCGGAGCGGCCGAACGCCGAGGCCCGCTCCCCGCCGGCGGCCCCGACGCCGTCACCGTCCACGTCCGCAGCACGCTGGGATCCGTACTGCCCGCCCACGGCACCGGCGACCACGAAGCCCTCCGCACCCTCGTCCACGCCCTCGCCGCCGGTGCGGCGGATCCCGCCCACCCGCTCTGCGCCGCCCACCTGCACTGTCCGCCGCTGGCCGTCGCCACCGCCGCGGACCTCGCCGCGAGCGCCCTCAACCCCTCCCTCGACTCCTGGGACCAGGCCCCCGCGGCCTCCGCGATCGAAGCCCTCCTCACCCGCACCCTCGCCGCCGAGTTCTACGACACCCCCCACCCCGACGCCCTCATCACCACCGGCGGCACCGAGGCCAACCAACTCGCCCTGCTCCTCGCCCGCGAACGCCACGGCCCCCGCCTCACCGTCCTGCACGGCGCCAACGCCCACCACTCCGTCCCCCGCGCCGCCTGGCTGCTCGGCCTGCCCCCGGCCACCGAAATCCCCACGCCCTCCGGCGTCCTCGACCCGGCCCGCCTCGCCGACGCCCTCGCCGACGCCCCCGCACCCACCCTCGTCACCGCCACCGCCGGCACCACCGCCGCAGGCCTCATCGACCCGCTCCCCGCCATCGCCGACCTCTGCGAACACCACGGCGCCGACCTCCACATCGACGCCGCATACGGAGGTCTCCTCGCCCTCAGCCCCCGCCACCGCGACCGGCTCACCGGCCTCGGCCGCGCCCACTCGCTCACCGTCGACCTGCACAAACTCGGCTGGCAACCCGTCGCCGCGGGACTCCTGGCCGTCCCCGACACCGCGCTGCTGGCCCCCCTGGCCCACCAGGCCGACTACCTCAACGCCACCGACGACACCGAAGCGGGCCTCCCCGACCTCCTCGGCCGCTCCCTGCGCACCACCCGACGCCCCGACGCCATCAAGATCGCCGCCACCCTGCGCTCACTCGGCCGCGACGGCCTCGCCCGCCTCATCGACCGTACCTGCGACCTCGCACACGACCTCGCGCAGCGGCTCGACGCCCACCCCGGCTTCGAACTCCATGCCCCGCCCACCATCAGCACCGTCCTGTTCCGGCCCACCCACGCCACCGACGGCGAGCTCGCCACCCTGCGCCGCGCCCTCCTCCACCAAGGCCGCGCCGTCCTCGGCCGCACCCACGCCGACGGCCGCCTGTGGCTCAAAGCCACCCTGCTCAACCCGCACACCACGGCGGGAGACCTGGACACCCTCATCGCCCTCCTGGAAGGCAGCACCCACCGATGACCGCCCAGCTCGATGCACCCCACGACCTCGTCGGAATCGGCATCGGACCGTCCAACCTGTCCCTCGCCGCCCTCGCCCACGGCCTCACCCGACAGGGAGTGGGCGAACTCGCCACCGCCTTCTACGAGCAGCGCCGCGACTTCCGCTGGCACCCCGGGCTCCTCATCGACGGCACCACCCTCCAAGTCCCCTTCCTCGCCGACCTCGTCACCCTGGCCGATCCCACCAGCCCCTGGAGCTTCCTCAGCTACCTCCGGCACCGGGAACGGCTCTACCCCTTCTACTTCGCCGAGCAGTTCCACATCCACCGCGCCGAGTACGACGCCTACTGCCGCTGGGTCGCCGGCCGCGTCCCCGGCCTCCACTTCGGCCACCAGGTCGACGCCGTCCGCTGGAACCCCGAACGCGACGTCTTCGAAGTCGACTTCACCCAGCTCGGCCCCGCCGGCGAAGCCGAAGCCCTCGGCCGCACCCACACCCGAAACCTCGTCCTCGGCATCGGCACCGCCCCTCACGTCCCCGACCCCCTGCGCCCCCTCGTCGACGCCCCCACCGTCCCGGTCGTCCACTCCGCCGACTACCTCGACAACCGCCGCCGCATCCTCGGCGCCGAACACGTCACCGTCATCGGATCGGGCCAGTCCGGCGCCGAGGTCTTCCTCGACCTGCTCCGCGCCCGCCCCATCGGCCGCGAACGCCTGACCTGGCTCGCCCGCACTCCCTCCTTCGCCCCCATGGAGTACTCGAAACTCGGCCTCGAACACTTCACCCCCGACTACACCCGCTACTTCCACTCCCTCCCCGAACCGGTGCGCGACCACCTCGTCCCCGCCCAGTGGCAGCTCCACAAGGGCATCGACACGGCCACCATCGCCGCCATCCACGAGGAGCTCTACCGGCGCACCCTCCACGGCGGCTGGCCCGACGTGGTCCTCACCCCCGCCGTCACCGTCCGTACCGCCGGGCGCGTCGCCACCACCAAGGTCGAACTCCATCTCGAACACACCGAACAGGGCGCCCGCTCCCGCCTCACCACCGACGCCGTCGTCCTCGCCACCGGCTACCGCGAACGCCCCCTCACCCGGCTCCTCGCGGGCCTCGACCCCTACCTGCGCAAGGACTCCTCCGGCCGCCCCCGCATCGACGACCGCTACCGGATGGTCCTCGACCCCTCTGTCACCGGCAGCATCTTCGTCCAGAACGGCGAACGCCACACCCACGGCGTCGGCGCCCCCGACCTCGGCCTCGCGGCCTGGCGCAGCGCGGCCATCCTCAACACCTTGACCGGCAAGGAGCCCTACCCCCAGCCCCCGCGCACCGCGTTCACCACCTTCGGCCTCGAACAGCGCGAACACACCCGCCCCCGCCCCGCGGGCGAACTCCTCCCGCTCGTCGACCACCCGTAGGGGGTGTCCGCCGGATCCGCCGGTCCGCCGGATCCGCGGATCCGCCGGTCCCGGGCCCCGAACGGCCGGTCCGGGAACGCGCGGGGCCGGTGACCGCCGCCGCGGACACCGGCCCGTTCCGCACGCCCGCCGCGGCACGGGACCGTCCGAGCACGCCCGGCACGAGGACGGCCCTCCGCCCTGGGATCGCACCCACGCACCGGACACCGCGGGGCCCGCCCTCCGGGCGGACGGGCCACCGTCGCGCCACCCCCTAGAACACCGGCACGCCCGCCCGGGTCAGCCGCCAGTCCACCGAAGCGAACTGCGCCGGGTCGATCGTCCCCTTCGCCTTCACCCACTGGATGATCGTGTTGCGGATCTCGTCCGAGTTCGACCACAGCTGCTTGGCCTGCGGCACGTGCGGGAAGTTGCCGCCGCCCGAAGCCCGGTAGTTGTTGACCGCCAGCACGAACTGCGCCGCCGGATCCACCGCCTTCCCCTGGAAGGACAGCCCCGAGATCCGCGAGCCCGCCGGCTGCGCGATGTCGATGTCGTACGCCAGCCCGTACACGGCGTCGTAGTTGTAGTCCGGAATGCCCTCGGCGTTCGTCAGCTTCGCCGGATCCACCGCCTCACCCGGCGCCGTCCGCACGAAGTACCGTGCCGAGTACTCCAGGTAGTCCTTCAGCTGCGCCCCCGTCAGCAGCCGCGCCTCCATCGTGTTCTCGAACGGGTACAGGCCGGCCGCGTCCCTGATGGTCACCTGCCCGGCCGGGATGGCCGCCGTCCGCGAGAAGCACGATGCCTGCGACAGCACCGGCAGCGCCGCCCACTGCGAACCCGCCAGGGCCGACGTCACCGTCTCCGCCTGCACGTGGTTGATCAGGTCGATGATCGCCACGTCCTTGACCGGACCCTCCGCCGACGACATGGCCTGGGTCGAGGTGCCGATCACCTGGTTCACGTACGCCACGACCTTGCGGTGCTCGTCCGACAGCAGCCGCGTGATCTTCGTGTCCTCGGCGACCGTGTTCGAGTTCAGCACCTTCGCCGCGACCCTCACCACTGACCAGCGGCCCTTCTCCCACACCAGCTCGAAGTCGAACAGCGTCAGCCGCTGGCCCCACTTCAACGGCTCCGACAGCACCACGTCCTTGCCGGTGGCCTCGTTCTTCACCCGGTACTCGGGGATCTCCGTGTGCGCGTGCCCCACCAGGATCGCGTCGATCCCCGGAACCTGCTGCGCCACGAGCGCCGCCGCGTTCTCGACGTACGGCAGCTGGTCACCGTACGACGAGGTACCGCTCGACCCCGAGTGCGCCGACACGATCACCACGTCCGCCCCCATCGAGCGCAGCCGCGGCACGTACTTCGCCGCCTGCTCCTCCAGCCCCGGGAACGTCATCTTGCCCTGTACGTTCGCCTTGTCCCACAACGCGATGCCCGGGTTCGTCAGCCCCAGCACGGCCACCTTCACGTCCCGCCCGTGAGGAGTGCGCAGCCGGTGCATGCTGTACGGCGCGAAGGCCGGCTTCAGCGTCTTCGCGTCGAGCGCGTTCGCCCCCAGCAGCGGGAAGTCGCACTGCTCCTCGAACCTGCGCAACACCGGAATGCCGTAGTTGAACTCGTGGTTCCCCAGCGCCGCCGCGTCGTAGCCGATCGCGTTCATCGCCTGCGCCATCGGGTGCACCGGACCGCGCCGCGCCGTGATCGGATCGACCTTCGCGTAGTAGTACGACAGCTGTGTGCCCTGGATCGTGTCACCCGCGTCGATGAGCAGCGTGTTGCACCGCCCCTTCTCCGCCCGCACCTCGTTCACCAGGGTCGAGATCTTCGCCAGGCCGACGTCGTTGTGCGCCTTGTCGTCGAACTCCCTGTCCGTGAAGTAGTCCCAGTTGAAGACGTTCCCGTGCAGGTCGGTGGTCCCCATCACGGTGAACGCGTACGTCCGCGGCCCCGGCCTCCTCGCGTCCGGCTGCGCGGCGGCGGCAGCGGCCGGGGTGCTCGTGGCCCCCGCCAGGGCCGCGGCCGCCCCCGTCGCGGCCGTGGTCCCTATGAAAGTCCTGCGGTCGAACGCCATGTCATCTCCCTTATGAGGCCTGGACAACGCGCGTAGATTCTGGCCCACCGGAAACAGGCCGCGACACCCCCGTCAGGTTTCGATCCGGTGACCACACCCGAACGGGCGACAGTGCGAGAGTGAATCCATGACCCAGGACGCATCGCACCAGCCCTACGGCACCCCCGAAGTACCCCGCGTCGCCGTCCGCGGCGAGGCCCGCCTCGAAGTCGACCCCGAGATCGCCCGCATCGGCATCACCGTCAGCGCCCGCGGCACCGACCGCCGCACCGCCCTGGAAGACCTGACCCGGCGCAACGGCGCCGTCCTCGACCTCGTCAAGAGCTACGGCGACAGCGTCGAGAAGCTCGAAACCGGCGCCCTCTCCATCACCCCCGAACTCACCCGCCACGGCCGCGCCGAACGCGTCCGCGCTTACCACGGGCGCGTCCACATCACCGCCGAGATCGGGGACTTCGCCGACCTCGGCGAACTCACCACCCGCCTCGCCGACCTGGAGCTCACTCAGGTCGACGGCCCCTGGTGGGCCCTGCGCCCCACCTCACCGGCCCACGGCGAAGCCCGCCGCCAGGCCGTGCTCGAAGCCGTCCAGCGCGCCCGGGAGTACGCCGAAGCCCTCGGCGCCCGCCTCGCCGCCCTCGTCGAACTCGCCGACCTCGGAGCCGAGAACGCAGCCCCCTTCGCACAGGCTCCGGGGGGTGCCGGCATGCGCACCATGGCCTTCAGCACCACCGAGGACTCCGGTCCTCCGCCGCTCGACCTCGAACCCCAGCGTCAGACCGTCTACGCCCAGGTGAACGCCCGCTTCACCATGACCCCGCCGCACCTCTGAGACACGCGCCGAAAGGGCCCCGGGGGGGTGCTCATCGGAGCACCCCCTCGCACATTCAACAGTTGTCAACAACCTTTCGCTTAAAGGTTGTTGAGAGGACACCTGGAAGCGATGACCTACCCGTTGGTAGGGGAATAGGCTCGCCTTATGCGCCGAGCGAAAATCGTATGTACCCTGGGCCCCGCCACCGACTCGTACGACCAGATCAAAGCACTGGTCGAAGCCGGAATGGACATCGCCCGACTCAACCTCAGCCACGGCACCTACGCCGAGCACGAGGAGCGCTACCAGCGCGTGCGCAAGGCCTCCGACGAGACCGGCCGGAGCGTCGGCATCCTCGCCGACCTTCAAGGCCCGAAGATCCGCCTCGGCCGCTTCCGCGAAGGACCCGTACTCCTTGAACGCGGCGACGCGTTCACCATCACCGTCGAAGACCGCGAAGGCGACCGCCACACCTGCGGCACCACCTACCAGGGGCTCGCCGCGGACGTCACCACCGGCGAGCGCATCCTCGTCGACGACGGCCGCGTCACCCTCGAAGTCACCGCCGTCGAAGGCCCCCACGTCCACACGCGCGTCATCGAGGGGGGCATGGTCTCCGACCACAAGGGCCTCAACCTCCCCGGCGTCGCCGTCTCCGTCCCCGCCCTCTCCGACAAGGACATCGAAGACCTCCGCTGGGCCCTGCGCACCGGTGCCGACGTCATCGCCCTCTCCTTCGTCCGCAGCGGCCGCGACATCGACGACGTCCACCGCGTCATGGACGAGGAGGGCCGCCGCCTTCCCGTGATCGCCAAGATCGAAAAGCCCCAGGCGGTCGACAGCATCGACGACATCGTGGCCGCCTTCGACGGCATCATGGTCGCCCGCGGCGACCTCGGTGTCGAAATGCCCCTGGAGCAGGTCCCGATCGTCCAGAAGCGCGCCATCAAACTCGCCAAGCGCAACGCCAAGCCCGTCATCGTCGCGACCCAGATGCTCGACTCGATGATCGACAACTCTCGGCCCACCCGTGCCGAGGCCTCCGACGTCGCCAACGCCGTCATCGACGGCACCGACGCCGTCATGCTCTCCGGGGAGACCAGCGTCGGCAAATACCCCGTCGAGACCGTCCGCACCATGTCCCGCATCGTCGCGGCCGCCGAGGAGGACATCCTCACCAAGGGCCTCCCTCCCCTCACCGAACGCAACAAGCCGCGAACCCAGGGCGGAGCAGTCGCCCGCGCGGCCGCCGAAATGGGCGACTTCCTCGACGCGAAGTTCCTCGTCGCCTTCACCCAGAGCGGCGACACCGTCCGACGGCTCTCCCGCTACCGCTCACCCATCCCCCTCCTCGCCTTCACTCCCGACCCGGCCACCCGCTCCCAACTGAACCTCACCTGGGGCGTCGAAACCTTCCTCGGCCCCCACGTCGGCTCCACCGACGCCATGGTCGCGCAGGTCGAAGAGGAACTCCTGCGCATCGGCCGCTGCGTCACCGGCGACGTCGTCGTCATCACCGCCGGCTCGCCCCCCGGCGTCAGCGGCTCCACCAACCTCGTCCGCGTCCACCGCATCGGCGACGCCGTCCGCTGACCACCCACCGCTCGGCACCCGTTACCGCGCGGCACACCCGCACCGCGCCGGACACCCCGGTGCGGTGCGGACCGCCACCCCGACCGCGGGGCCGCTCGGTACCAACGCCCGTCGCGACACAGGCCGTTCGTCCCCGGCCTGTGACCTGCAAACGGACGAAAAGGGCTGGCGACAGGTCCCGCGGCCGAGTAGGAAAGGCGCCATGCGCACCTCCCTACGCACCTTCGTCCGCACCACGCTCGACCTCGGCGACGCCGTACTCCACCCATGGGGCCGCGAGCCCGCGGGACCGGATCTCCTGGACGACCTCGTCGCCGCTGCGGCGGACCCCGCGATCGCCCTCTGGAACCCCCTCCCCACAGCCGACCACCAGGCCGCCCGCACCTGGCTCGAAGCCCGCGAGGACGGCTGGGACCGCGGCGCGGGCGCCGCCTTCGCCGCCCTGGACGCCACCGACGGAGCCCTGCTCGGCACCATAGGCCTCCGCTGGGTCGACCGGGCCGACGGCCTCGCCAGCATCGGCTACTGGCTCCTGCCGGACGCTCGCGGCCGCGGCCTCGCCGCCCGGGCCACCCGGGCCGTCACCACCTGGGGCTTCTACACCGCCGACGCCCGCCGGATCGAGCTCGCCCACGCTGCCGGCAACGACGCCTCCTGCCGCGTGGCCCAGCGCTGCGGCTACCTCCCCGAAGGGGTCCTGCGCGAGTCCCACCTCTTCGGTGATGGCCGCCACCACGACGAACACCTCCACGCCCGCCTCGCCGGCGACCCCGAACCGTGATCAACCGGCTGTCCGCCGCCCCGTCCACCCCCGGCCACCGCCCCGGAGCGGCGCTCACGGACCGGGCCGCCCCGGAGGCCGCGCCCGCGACCCGCACGGCCTTCCGGCCGGAACGGTGCGTGCACAGGGGTGGCTGTGAGCAACAAAAAGCGGACGTTCACACGAAAGGTGAACGTCCGCTTTTCGGACATGTACCGGGTGCGGGATTCGAACCCGCACGTCCTTTCGGACAGATGTGTTTGAGACATCAGCGTCTGCCATTCCGCCAACCCGGCTAGGTCGCTGGTCGGAGTGTACCGGGTGACCATCGTGCCTTGCAGCTAGGTAGGCTCATCCAAGCAGCAGAGCCAGGCAAAGAGGAGCCCCCGTGACCGCCGAGCACGAGTCGACGCCCACGCCCGACGCCGACCAGTCGCACGTTCCGCCGCTGACGACCCGGGTCGTCATCGCGGAGGACGAGGCGCTCATCCGTCTCGACCTCAAAGAAATGCTCGAAGAAGAGGGCTACTCCGTCGTCGGCGAGGCCGGCGACGGGCAGACGGCCGTCGAGCTCGCCCGCGAGCACCGGCCCGACCTGGTCATCCTCGACGTGAAGATGCCCGTCCTGGACGGCATCTCCGCGGCGGAGAAGATCGCGCAGGAGTCCATCGCCCCCGTCCTGATGCTGACGGCGTTCTCGCAGCGGGACCTCGTCGAGCGGGCCCGGGACGCCGGTGCCATGGCGTACCTCGTGAAGCCGTTCAGCAAGAGCGACGTGGTGCCGGCCATCGAGATGGCCGTGTCCCGGTTCGCCGAGCTGCGTGCGCTGGAGAAGGAGGTCGCGGACCTCTCCCAGCGGCTGGAGACCCGCAAGCTGGTCGACCGTGCGAAGAGCATCCTGCAGACGCAGTACGGGCTGACCGAGCCCGCTGCCTTCCGCTGGATCCAGAAGTCCTCCATGGACCGCCGGATGTCGATGCAGCAGGTCGCCGAGGTCGTCATCGAGGACGCCGAGGCGAAGAAGAAGGAGAGCGGCGGGAAGTAGCCCGCCCCGCCCGGACATGCGTGAGGCCCGCCTCCCCCGAGGGAGGCGGGCCTCACACGTCCGGTCAGTCCTCGCCGAGGTAGGCCTTGCGGACGTCCTCGTTGTGAAGGAGGTCCTGGCCGGTGCCGGAGAGGACGATCTTGCCGATCTCCATGACGTGCGCCTGGTCGGCGAGGGAGAGCGCCGCCTGGGCGTTCTGCTCGACGAGCAGGATCGTCATGCCCGAGGCCTTGAGCTCGGAGATGGTCGACATGATCTTCTGCATCATCAGCGGAGAGAGGCCCATGGAGGGCTCGTCCAGCATGAGGAGCTTCGGCTGGCACATGAGCGCACGGCCCATGGCGAGCATCTGCTGCTCACCGCCCGAGAGGGTGCCGGCGGCCTGCTTGCGGCGCTCTCCCAGGATGGGGAAGAGGTCGTAGGCGCGCTGGATGTCCTTCTCGATGCCGTCCTTGTCATTGCGCAGGAAGGCGCCGAGCTGGAGGTTCTCCTCGATCGTCAGACGCGGGAAGATGTGGCGGCCCTCGGGGGAGTGCGCCAGCTTCAGGGCGACGATCTTGTGGGCGGGGACACCGACGAGGGGCTGGCCGTCGAAGGTGACGCTGCCCGCGGTGGGCTTCAGGAGCCCGGAGAGGGTGCGCAGGGTGGTCGTCTTGCCGGCGCCGTTGGTGCCGACGAGGCAGACGATCTCGCCCTCGTTGACCTCGAAGGAGATTCCCTTGACGGCTTCGATCTTGCCGTAGGCGACCTTGAGGTCCTCGACCTTGAGCAGTGCGGTCACTTGGCCTCTCCTTCCGTGGTGCTGGTGGTGCCGGTGGTGCTGTCCGCGCCCGCGTCCGGGGCGGCGGGGGCCCCGGTGTCCGAGTCGGCCGCAGGGGCCTCGTCGTCCGCGGCGTCCGCCTCTGCGTCGGCGTCGGCCGCGACCCGGGTCTCCGGCTCGGTGTCGGCCTCGGGCTCGGCCTCAGGCTCGGCGTCGGCCTCAGGCTCGGCCTCAGTCGCGGCCTCGGGCTCGGCGTCGGCCTCAGGCTCGGCCTCAGCCTCCGGCTCGGCGTCAGCCTCGGCCTCGGGCTGCTCGGCCGCCGCTTCGGCTGCGGCCTCCGCGGCGGCTCCCGCGTGGGACTCCGCAGCCTCGACCTCGGCGATCTCGGCCGCTCCCGGCTCGCCCTCGAAGGGGGTGCCGAGGTAGGCCGCGATGACGCGCTCGTCGCCCTGGACCTCGGAGGCGGTGCCTTCGATGAGCTTCTCGCCCTGGACGAGACAGGCGACGCGGTCGCACAGGTTGAAGATGAAGCGCATGTCGTGCTCGATCACGAGTACGGCGATGCCCATGTCCCGGATCGCGAAGATGAGCTCCTCGGCGGTGCGGGTCTCCTGCGGGTTCATGCCGGCGGTGGGCTCGTCCAGCAGGATGAGGCCGGGGTCGCTGGCGAGGGCCCGGGCGATCTCCAGCTTGCGCTGCTCGCCGTAGGGGAGGTTCTTCGCGAGGTGGTCGGCCTTGTGCTCCAGGCCGATGAACTCGAGGAGTTCCATGGCGCGTGCCTCGCTGGCGGCTTCGGCCTTCTTGAAGCCGGGGCCGCGCAGCAGGGCGGACCAGAGGCCTTCCTTCGTGCGGGTGTGGCGTCCGACGAGGACGTTCTCCATCACCGTCATGTTGTGGAAGAGCCGGATGTTCTGGAAGGTGCGGGCGATGCCGGCCTCGGTGACCCGGTGGGGCTTGGGCGGGAGGACCTTGCCCTTGTAGCTCACCGAGCCCTCGGTGGGCACGTACAGACCGGTGAGGCAGTTGAAGAAGGTGGTCTTGCCGGCGCCGTTGGGGCCGATGAGTCCGACGATCTCGCCCGCGTTGACCTGGAGGTCGACGCCCTTGACGGCGGTGAGGCCGCCGAAGCGCATGGTGACGCCCTTGGCTTCGAGGACCGTGGTCTTCGTCTTGGTGGTGGTGTCCGTGGTGGTCGTCATGGCGTTCACGCCCCCGCCTTGGCGGTGGCCAGGTCCTGGGGGGCCTGGTCAGCGGTGTCTTCGTGGAACTCGAGCTGCGCACGCTTGTTGGCGATGAGGCCTTCGGGGCGGAAGCGCATGAGCAGGATGAGGGCGATGCCGAAGGCGAGGAGCTGGTAGTCCTGGAGGAAGGCCAGCTTCGCCGGGATCAGGAAGAGGAGTGCGGCGCCGAGGATGGGGCCGCGGATGGTGCCCATGCCGCCGAGGATGACGGCGGCGAGGAGGAACGCGGAGTTCGGCGGGACGGGCCCGGCGAAGACGTAGTTCTCGGGGACGACCGTGGTGTTGACGTGCGCCTGGACGGTGCCGGCGAGGCCCGCGAGGGTGGCGCCGAGGGCGAAGGCGATGAGCTTGACCTTGAAGCCGTTGATGCCCATGGCTTCGGCGGCGGTCTCGTCCTCGCGGATGGCGACCCAGGCGCGGCCGATGCGGCTGTTGCCGGCGCGGGCGAAGACCACGACGACCACGGCCATCACCAGCAGCATCAGGAAGTAGTAGTTGGCGTAGGCGCCGAGTTCGATGCCGGCGACGGTGTGGGACTCGCCGAAGTTCCACCCGAAGAGTTCCAGGTGGGGGACGTTCGGGATGCCGTTGGGACCGTTGGTGATGTCCGGGCCGGAGGTGCCGTCGAGGTTGCCCATGGCGATGCGGAAGATCTCTCCGAAGCCGAGGGTGACGATGGCGAGGTAGTCGCCGCGCAGGCGGAGGGTCGGCGCACCGATGACCACGCCGAACACGAGCGAGACGAGGGCGCCCACGATGACCGCCGCCCAGAAGGGGAGGTGGATGCCGAAGGCGGACGCGGTGCTGCCGGAGACCAGGGCCGCGGCGTAGGCGCCGACACCGAGGAAGGCGACGTATCCGAGGTCGAGGAGGCCGGCGAGGCCGACGACGATGTTGAGGCCGAGGGCGACGGTCGCGAAGATCAGGATGTTGACCGCGATCAGCGTGTAGGTGTCGCCGCTCTGCTGGATGAACGGGAAGGCGATGGCCGCGGCCGCGGTGCCGAGGAGGGTGACCTGGCGGTTCTTCGCGGTGAGGACCGAGAACCGGGCGAGGAGGCCCGACTTGTTCAGGGCGAGGGCCGCGAGGCCGACCGTGATCAGGTAGGCGACGAAGAGCTGCGGCTCCTTGTCATCGGTGTCGATGCCGAAGGTGATGACGAAGAGGCCGAGGGCGAAGACACCGGTGATGACGAGGATCTCGGCCCAGGAGGGGAGCTCCTTGCCGGGGGCGGCCTTGCGGCTGTCGTCGGGGAGCTTGTGCGCGGCGAGGGCCGGGACGAGCGAGCCGACGAGGGCGACGTAGGCGCCGGGTTCGAGGTTGATCACGCCGCCGAGGACGACGGTGATGGCGAGGACCGTGAACCAGGTGGCGGCCAGGTTGCCCAGAGCCAGGAACCAGATGGCCTTGCGGGAGCCGGCGGGGGTGAGCCAGGCGAAGCCCTTGACGCCGAGCGCGGAGAGCGCGTGGACGAGGGTGAGGGCCGCACCGGCGAGGGTGACGTACTGGAGGCCGGCGGGGCTGCCGTAGAAGGTGAGGTCGCCGGGGAATTCGTCGGTCCAGGTCCAGGCGAGGAAGGCGCTGAGGATGGTGAGGAGGCTGCCGCCGACGATCGCGTAGAGGAGCGTGGCCGGTGCGGGTGCCGCCTTCGCGGCCTGCGTCGGTGCCTGCGTCTGCGGGGTGGTGTTGGTGGTCATGGTTCTCACGCCCGATCCGTGACGCGCTGGCCGAGCAGGCCCTGGGGCCGCACGAGCAGGACGACGATGAGGAGTACGAAGGCCCAGACGTTGGACCAGGCTCCGCCGCCGAGCTGCTGCATGCCGGGGATCTCTTCGATGTAGGCGATCGAGAGGGCTTCGGCGAGTCCGAGGACGACACCGCCGACCATGGCTCCGTAGATGTTGCCGATGCCGCCGAGGACGGCCGCGGTGAAGGCCTTCAGACCGAGGATGAAGCCCATCTCGAAGTTGATCTGGCCCTTGTCGAGGCCGTAGGCGACGGCGGCGACGGCGGCGAACGCGGCACCGATGGCGAAGGCCATGACGATGATGCGGTCGGTGTTGATGCCCATCAGCTTCGCGGTGTCCGGGTCCTGCGCGGTGGCCTGCATGGCGCGGCCGCTGCGGCTCTTGCGGACGAAGACGCCGAGGGCGAGCATGCACAGCGGGGCGAGGATGAGGACGAAGAGGTCCGCACGCTGGATCGCGAGGCTGTCGGAGATCTTGAAGGACGGGCCGCTGAACTCGGGGAAGCTGACAGCCTTCTTGGCGTCCGGGTAGAACTGCCAGACGAGCTGCTGGAGCGCGATCGAGAGGCCGATTGCGGTGATGAGGGGTGCGAGCCGGGGGGCGCCGCGCAAGGGGCGGTAGGCGAAGCGCTCGGCTGCGCAGGCCACGGCGACGGAGCAGAGGGCGCCGCCGACGATCATGACTGGTATCGCGATCAGCAGGGTGGTGCCGGTCGGGAGGATGGTGTAGGCGGTGAGCGCGCCGAAGCCACCGATCATGAAGATCTCGCCGTGGGCGAAGTTGATGAGCTGGACGATGCCGTAGACCATGGTGTACCCGATGGCGATGAGGCCATAGAGAGCACCGAGGGCCAGGCCGTTGGCCAGCTGTTGCGGCAGTTCGTGCACCGCAGGGCCTCCGATGAGCGTGTCGGATATGACTCCGCGCGAGGGCACTGTTTGCGCCCTCGCGCGGCGTTGGTTCAGGTGTTGCGGGTCATGCCTGGTGCTGCGGGCTTACTGGTTGAAGGTGTCGCTCTTGACGTCGATCCACTTGCCGCCCTCGACCTTGTAGACCGTGAGCTGCTTGTTGGTGGTGTCGCCGTACTCGTCGAAGGCGACCTTGCCGGTCACGCCCTCGAAGGAGACCTTGCCGAGAGCCTCGACGACCTTGGCGCGGGCGTCGTCGGGGAGCTTGCCGCTGTTGGCGGCCACGACGGCCTTGACGGCCTGGATGACGGCCCAGCCGGCGTCGTAGGAGTAGCCACCGTAGGCGGCGTACGGGTCCTTGTAGCCCTCGGCCTTGTAGTCCTCGATGAACTTCTTGGCGGTGTCCAGCTTCTCGACCGGGTAGCCGATGGAGGTGGAGAGGTCGCCTTCGTTCGGCTCGCCGGAGGCGCTGATGAACGCCGGGTCCTGGATGCCGTCGCCGCCCATGAGCGGGACGTTGGCGCCGGTCTTCTTGATCTGGTCGGCGAGCAGGCCGCCCTCGGGGTACTGGCCGCCGAAGTAGACGGAGTCGGCGCCGGAGGACTTGACCTTGTCGGCGGTGGAGGAGAAGTCGGTCTCCTTCACGGTGACGTGGTCGGTGCCGACGACCTCGCCGCCGAGCTTCTTGAACTCGTCGGAGAAGATGGCGGCCAGACCGGCGCCGTAGGTCTGCTTGTCGTCGACGACGAAGACCTTCTTCTTGCCGGCGTCCTTGAAGAGGTACTGGGCGGCGAACTTGCCCTGGACCACGTCGGTGGCGGCGGTGCGGAAGTAGGTGTCGAAGGGGCGCTTGAACTCGCCCTTGCCCCAGTTGTCGCCCTGGCTGAGCGCGGGGTTGGTGTTGGCCGGGGAGACCTGCGCCAGCTTGGCGGAGGCGAAGACGCCCTGCATCTGCTGTGCGACGCCGGAGTTCAGGGGGCCGACGACGCCGAGGACCTCCTTGTTGCCGACGAGCTTGGTGGCGTTGGCCTGGCCGGAGGCCGGGACGGCCTGGTCGTCGAGGGCCTCGACCTTGAACTCGATGCCCGGGACCTCGTTGTTCTTGTTGGCCGTCTTGGCCGCGAGGTCGACGGAGTTCTTGATGCCCTGACCGAGAGCGGAGAGGGATCCGGTGAGCGGGGCGTCGACGCCGATGACGACGACGGTCTTCTTGCCGCCGCTGTTGTCCTTGGAGCCTCCGTCGCGCGATCCGCAAGCGGTGAGGGTCAGTGCTCCCGTGGTGATCACGGTGGTGAGGATGAGCAAAGAACGGTGTCGCACGATTCTTCCTTTCCCTGGCGCAGCCCTCTGTCGAGGTGCCGTTGGGTCGCCGGGCCGCACTGGAGAGGTCCACGGCCGTGCTGATTCGCGCCCTGCGGCGCGGTGACTGGCCGTGACTCTAGGGCCGAGGTGGCGAGCACCGGGAGGCGGGAAAGGAGGATGTGACGCTCTTGTTATGCCAAGGCCAAGAATGTGTGGCGGGAGTTTCAACAAACCGGACATTTAGGTGCCCCTGAGATCGTCCGCATCGTGAGAAATCGCAGTTCTTCTAAGGGGCTTGAGGGCTTCATGCTCCTGTCTTTGATCAAATTGAGCCGAATGTGGCTGCGCGTACCCGAGGGAATCCTCCGGGTGGTCATTCCCAGGGGAAAAGGCGGATTCGAGCCGTCCTGGACATTACGCAGAGTAACGATCTCGGCGTTGCGTGGAAGCCGTGAATGATCTTGGCTTGTCGGCGGAAAGGCCTCTCACCTGCGATTCATTCGGGAGAGGGGATCTGCCCGGAAGGCGGACAGCATGCACGGAATGCGGTGACGGCGGTCACATCGGTGGGCGCCAGTTCTCCGAACTCTCCGTCGCGCCGCCCTGGTCGGCGCAGCGCCGTGCGACGAACCGGTCGATCAGCTCAAGTGCCTTGTCCTGTCCGGCAGTTCGCTCCTCCGCGCGCCCGGCGGCCACTGCGTCCTCGTGGATCGCGTACTGGGCGTTGGACAGCCCCTTCTGCTCCCAGTCGAGGCCGGACCACTGCGTGCCCAGCAGGGTTTCCTTCGCCCAGTAGGACACCAGGCTCGTGCACACCTGTACGGGGGAGGCGGGAGTGGGGGCGGAGCGGCTCACGGAGCCCGCCGCGGAGGGTGGTGCGGAGGATGAGCATCCGGCCAGGGCGAGCGCCGCGAGCAGGGTGTGGGCGGCGTACCGGGCCGTGCGTGGCATGGTCCCCATGGGGGGACGGTAGGCGGTGACCGCCGGTGAGACAACGGATGTCACCGCGAAGCGTGCGGATTGGCGGATTCCGGGCGGTTGCGGAGCCGGGGTGCCCACCCCGGCTCCGCTGCTCGGGGGCGCGGCCGGATCAGGCCTGTGCGTGGGCCTCGGCGCCGCCGGCGACCTGGTCGACCTCGCGCAGCAGGCAGGTCAGGCGGGCGGTGCAGATCCGCTTGTCCTGCTCGTCGGTGATGACGATCTCGAAGGTGGTGGTGGACCGGCCGCGGTGGACCGGGGTGGCAACGCCGGTCACGATGCCGCTGCGGGCGCCCCGGTGGTGGGTGCAGTTGAGGTCCACGCCGACGGCGATCTTGCTGATGCCGCCGTGCATCATGGCGCCGATCGAGCCGAGGGTCTCGGCCAGCACGGCGGAGGCCCCGCCGTGCAGCAGTCCGTAGGGCTGGGTGTTGCCCTTGACGGGCATGGTGCCGACGACGCGGTCGGCCGAGGCCTCCAGGATGCGGAGGTCCATGCGCTCACCGAGGTCTCCGGCCGAGAACAGCGCGGGCAGGTCGACCCCCAGGGCCGCGTACTCGTCGAGGACCTCCTGCGGGAACTTCACTGCGTGCTGCTCGCCCATGGCCAGGCTCCGTTCGTCAACGCTCGTTAACCATCAATTCCTGAGGTCGTTCTATCAGGCCGGTTCGAAGCGCACGACGACGGACTTGCTGGCCGGGGTATTGCTGGTGTCCGCGGTCGAGTCGAGCGGGACCAGCACGTTCGTCTCGGGGTAGTACGCCGCGGCGCAGCCCCGGGCGGTCGGGTAGTGCACGACGCGGAAGCCGGGCGCGCGCCGTTCCACGCCGTCCTGCCACTCGCTCACCAGGTCGGTGTACGAGCCGTCGGCCAGGCCCAGCTCCGCCGCGTCGGCGGGGTTGACCATGACGACGCGGCGGCCGCCGGTGATGCCGCGGTAGCGGTCGTCGAGGCCGTAGATGGTGGTGTTGTACTGGTCGTGGCTGCGCAGGGTCTGCAGCAGTAGCCGGCCCGGCGGGACCCGCGGGTACTCGACGGGCGCCGCGGTGAAGTTCGCCCTGCCCGTCCTGGTGGGGAAGCGACGCTCGTCGCGTGGGGCGTGCGGGAGGCGGAAGCCCTCGGGCCGGGCGGCGCGGGCGTTGAAGTCCTCGAAGCCGGGCACCACGCGGGCGATCCGGTCGCGGATGGCGCCGTAGTCGCGCTCGAACTCCTCCCACGGGGTGGCGGAGGCGGAGCCGAGGACGGCGCGGGCCATCCGGGCCACGATGGCCGGCTCGGAGAGCAGCTGCGGGGAGGCGGGGGCCAGGTTGCCGCGCGAGGCGTGGACCATGCCCATGGAGTCCTCCACGGTGACGAACTGCCTGCCGGAGGCCTGGACGTCCTTGTCGGTGCGGCCGAGGGTGGGCAGGATCAGCGCGCGCCGGCCGGTGACCACATGGGAGCGGTTGAGCTTGGTGGAGACATGGACGGTCAGGGCGGTGCGGCGGATCGCGGCCTCGGTGACCTCGGTGTCGGGGGTGGCGCCGACGAAGTTGCCGCCCATGGCGAACAGGACCTTGGCGGTGCCGTCGCGCATCGCCCGGATGGAGCGGACCACGTCGTAGCCGTGGCCGCGCGGCGAGGTGATGCCGAATTCCTTGTCGAGGGCGTCGAGGAAGGCGGGCGCGGGCCGCTCGAAGATGCCCATGGTGCGGTCGCCCTGGACGTTGGAGTGGCCGCGGACGGGGCAGACGCCGGCGCCGGGGCGGCCGATGTCGCCGCGCAGCAGGAGGAGGTTGACGACCTCGCGGATGGTGGCGACGGCGTGCTTGTGCTGGGTGAGGCCCATCGCCCAGCAGACGATCGTGCGCTTCGAGGCCAGGACCATGGCCAGCGCGCGCTCGATCTGGGGCCGGGTCAGGCCGGTGGCCGCGAGGGTCTCGTCCCAGTCCGCTTCCTTCGCGGCGGCCACGAGGTCCTCGTAGCCGTGGGTGTGCTCGCGGATGAACGCCTCGTCGGTCGCCCCCTCGGTCTCGATGACGAGCTTGTTCAGGAGGCGGAAGAGGGCCTGGTCACCGCCGATGCGGATCTGCAGGAAGAGATCGTTGAGGGCCGTGCCCCTGAGCATGCCGAGGGGGGTCTGCGGGTTCTTGAACCGCTCCAGACCGGCCTCGGGCAGCGGGTTCACCGAGATGATCTTCGCGCCGGCGGCCTTGGCCCGTTCCAGTGCGGAGAGCATGCGCGGGTGGTTGGTGCCCGGGTTCTGCCCGGCGACGATGATCAGCTCGGCCTGGTGGAGGTCTTCGAGGGTGACGCTTCCCTTGCCGATCCCGATGGTCTCGGTCAGCGCCGAGCCCGAGGACTCGTGGCACATGTTGGAGCAGTCGGGCAGGTTGTTGGTGCCGAACTCGCGGGCGAAGAGCTGGAAGAGGAACGCGGCCTCGTTGCTGGTGCGGCCCGAGGTGTAGAAGAGGGCCTCGTCGGGGGAGCCGAGCGCGGTCAGCTCCTCGGCGATGACCTCGAAGGCGCGCTCCCAGCTGATCGCCTCGTAGCGGTCGCCGCCCTCGGGCAGGTACATCGGCTGGGTGATGCGGCCCTGCTGGCCCAGCCAGTAGCCGGAACGGCCGGCCAGGTCGCTCAGGGGGTGCGCGGCGAAGAAGGCGGGGGTGACCCGGCGCAGGGTGGCCTCCTCCGCGACGGCCTTGGCGCCGTTCTCGCAGAACTCGGCCGTGTGCCGCTTGTCGCCCTCGGGCCAGGCGCAGCCGGGGCAGTCGAAGCCGTCCTTCTGGTTGACCTTGAGGAGGGTGCGGGCGGTGCGGGCCAGGCCCATCTGCTGCTGCGCGATCCGCAGGGTGTGGCCGATCGCCGGAAGGCCGGCCGCCGCGTGCTTGGGCGGTGTGACCTGCGGTGCGTCCTGTACCGGATCACCTGTGGGCGGCTTGGTCGCCATCGCGCTCCCCTTCGAGCGTTCGTACGGGCGCAGCACGGGTGGCCGCGTGCTTCGATCCTTGCACGACCCACGGGTATCGGGGGAGGGCGGTCCGGTGTTCGCGGCGCCCGGGCCGGTGCGCCGGGGGCGTCCGCCGGGGCCGGTGCGCCCGGGGGGACGACGGGCCGGAATTGTCGGTGGGGGCGCCTAGGATCGGGGACGTGGCAGATTCAGCATCGAAGAAGACGGACCAGACGACCGCAGCGGACCGCCCCCGCCTGATGCTCATGGACGGGCACTCCCTGGCGTACCGGGCGTTCTTCGCGCTGCCCGCGGAGAACTTCACGACCGCGACGGGGCAGCCGACCAACGCCATCTACGGCTTCGCGTCGATGCTGGCGAACACGCTGCGCGACGAGGCGCCCACGCACTTCGCGGTGGCCTTCGACGTGTCCCGCAAGACGTGGCGCTCGACGGAGTTCCCCGAGTACAAGGCGAACCGCTCCAAGACGCCGGACGAGTTCAAGGGCCAGGTCGAGCTGATCGGCGAGCTCCTCGACGCGATGAAGGTGCCGCGGTTCGCCGTCGAAGGCTTCGAGGCCGACGACGTCATCGCGACCCTGGCGACGCAGGCGGAGGCCCTCGGCTTCGAGGTGCTGATCGTCACCGGCGACCGGGACTCCTTCCAGCTCGTGTCCGAGCACACGACCGTGCTCTACCCGACCAAGGGCGTCTCGGAGCTGACCCGCTTCACGCCGGAGAAGGTCGAGGAGAAGTACGGGCTGACCCCGCAGCAGTACCCGGACTTCGCGGCGCTGCGCGGCGACCCGTCCGACAACCTCCCCGGCATCCCGGGCGTCGGCGAGAAGACCGCCGCCAAGTGGATCACCCAGTTCGGGTCGTTCGCGGAGCTCGTGGAGCGCGCCGAGGAGGTCAAGGGCAAGGCCGGGCAGAACTTCCGCGACCACCTGGAGGCCGTCAAGCTCAACCGGGTCCTCACCGAGATGGTCAAGGACGTGGAGCTGCCCAGCGGCGCCACCGACCTGGTCCGCCTGCCGTACGACCGGTCCGCGGTCACCGGTGTCCTGGACGTGCTGGAGATCCGCAACCCGTCGCTGCGCGAGCGGCTGCTGGCCGTGGACCCGGGCGCCGCCGAGCAGGAGGCCGCCCCGGCGCCCGCGGCCGGCGTCGAGCTCGACGCCTCCGTGCTGGGCACGGGCGAGCTCGCGCCGTGGCTGGAGGCCCACGCGGGCGGGCCGCTGGGCCTCGCGACCGTCGACAGCTGGGCCCTGGGCCAGGGCAGCGTCGCCGAGATCGCGCTGGCCGCCGCCGGGGGACCCGCCGCCTGGTTCACACCGGCCGAGCTCGACGAGGCCGACGAGCGGGCCTTCGCGGCCTGGGCCGCCGACGCGGCCCGCCCCAAGGTCGTGCACAACGCCAAGGGTCTGATGCGGGTCTTCCCCGAGCACGGCTGGCGCCTCGCCGGCGTCACCATGGACACCGCGCTCGCCGCCTACCTGGTCAAGCCGGGCCGGCGCTCCTTCGCCCTGGACGCCCTGTCCACGGAGTACCTGCACCGCGAGCTGGCCCCCGCCGCGGCGGACGGGCAGCTGGCCTTCGGCGCCGACGAGACGGCCGAGGCCGAAGCACTGATGGCACAGGCCCGCGCGGTCCTGGACCTCGGCGACGCCTTCTCCGGCAAGCTCACCGAGGTGGGCGCGGCGGAGCTGCTGCACGACATGGAGCTGCCGACCTCCGAGCTCCTCGCCCGGATGGAACGCGCCGGCATCGCCGCCGACCGCGACCACCTGGAGGCCATGGAGCAGCAGTTCGCGGGAGCCGTGCAGCAGGCGGTCAAGGAGGCGCACGCGGCGGTCGGCCACGAGTTCAACCTCGGCTCGCCCAAGCAGCTCCAGGAGGTCTTCTTCGGTGAGCTGGACCTGCCGAAGACGAAGAAGACCAAGACCGGCTACACCACGGACGCCGACGCACTGGCCTGGCTGGCCTCGCAGACCGACCACGAACTGCCGGTGATCATGCTCCGCCACCGGGAGCAGGCCAAGCTGCGCGTCACCGTCGAGGGCCTGGTCAAGACCATCGCCGCCGACGGCCGGGTGCACACCAGCTTCAGCCAGACCGTCGCCGCCACCGGCCGCCTGTCCTCCACCGACCCGAACCTGCAGAACGTGCCGGTGCGCACCGACGAGGGACGCGCCATCCGCCGCGGCTTCGTCGTCGGCGCGGGCTTCGAGTCGCTGATGACGGCCGACTACAGCCAGATCGAGCTGCGCGTGATGGCCCACCTCTCCGAGGACGAGGGCCTGATCGAGGCCTTCGCCTCCGGGGAGGACCTGCACACCACCGTCGCCTCCCAGGTCTTCGGCGTGGAACGCGACCAGGTCGACGCCGAGATGCGCCGCAAGATCAAGGCCATGTCCTACGGCCTGGCCTACGGGCTCTCCGCCTTCGGCCTCTCCCAGCAGCTGGGCATCGAGCCCGCCGAGGCGCGCGGCCTGATGGAGACCTTCTTCGAGCGCTTCGGCGGGGTCCGGGACTACCTCCAGCGCGTCGTGGAAGAGGCACGGGCCACCGGGTACACGGCGACCGTCTTCGGCCGCCGCCGGTACCTGCCCGACCTCAACAGCGACAACCGTCAGCGCCGCGAGGCCGCCGAGCGGATGGCGCTCAACGCCCCCATCCAGGGCACCGCCGCCGACATCGTCAAGGTCGCGATGCTGCGCGTGGACAAGGCGATCACCGAAGCCGGCCTGCGTTCGCGCATGCTGCTCCAGGTCCACGACGAAATCGTGCTGGAGATCGCCCCCGGCGAGCGCGAGCAGGTGGAGGAACTGGTGCGCCGCGAGATGGGCGCCGCCGTCGAGCTGCGCGCCCCGCTGGACGTGTCGGTGGGCGTCGGCGCCGACTGGGAGTCCGCCGCGCACTGATCCCTATGACGGCCCGCGCGCAGCGCCCGTCCCCGTCCGCTCAGCCGGCGGGGACGGGCGTTCGCGTCTCCTCGGTCGTGCCCCGCCGGTCGCGGTCGCGGCGCTGCCGCAGGCGTACGAGGATCCCGTAGACCAGCAGGGACACGCACAGGCCGCCACCCGCCCCGAAGCAGACGGTCGGCACGATGTCGAGGGGCGTACGGATCCGGTCGAAGAAGGTGAAGAAGCGGACCACGCGGAAGGCCACCCCGACCGCGACGCCCGCCCCGATCAGCGCCAGCGCGCCCCAGCGCTCCGCGCGGCCGAGGACCGGCACGGACGCGGGCGGCGGGGTGGCCGGCAGCCTGCGCAGCGCGGTCGCCGTGAACCACAGCAGCGCACTGGCCGCGATCGCCGATGTGCCGTACTGCAGGAAGGTGTAGGGCGGGAAACCGAAGGCGACGGGCTCGCCCAGCCAGGGCAGTGCGTTCGTCCCCCACCGGCCCGGGTGCGTGAAGCTGTCCCACAGCACGTGCGTGAGCGAACCGGTGACCGCCGACACGTAGAACCAGGCGGCCAGCGCGGGCAGTCGGCGGCGCGCACGCCATTCCTCACCCCGCAGGAAGGCGTGCACCCTGCCCTGCCGACGGCCCGGCAGGAGCGCCACGAGCGGCTCGCGCAGCAGCAGCCAGCATCCCGTGAGGAGCGCGGTGAGGACCGCGTCCAGCGTGAACACCCCGAGCAGCGAGTGCGTGAAGCTCCCGTACGCCATGAAGCCCTCGACGACCGCGTCGGAGAAGTAGAAGGCGTCCGGCGCGAAGGAGCCGAGGACCATCGCGGAGGCGACGAGGGGCCCCCGTGCACGCCCCGTCCGGCGGACGGCCGGAAGGACGGCAGCCGCATGGCTGAGAGTGAACGGCATGGCACCTCTTCGGGACGTTGCTGTGGTCGTTCCACACTTCGGGCCAATGCTCCCGAAGGGTGCCGACATTATGCGTGAGCTGCCCGAGGACGTGGGGATCCGGTGAAATCCGGCCCGTGGTGCGTGCCGGTTGCAGGGAGTTGACGTAGGGTCACGCGGACGTCGAGGGGGAGGGGTCCGGCCATGTCGTCCCGGATATTCGGCCGCAGGCCGCGCAAGGGAGCTGCGGCGGCGCTGGTCTGTGCGCTGACCGTTGCCGCGCTGACCGCCTCGAAGGGGCCCGCGGGCTCCGGTCCGCACGCGCCGCCGGCCGCCGGCGGGAGGACGGACGGGTCGCTCCCGGCCGGTGCGAGCGGCAGCGACTCGACCTACTTCACCGAACTGCCGCCGCTGGTCAGCCCGCAGCCGCCCGAGGTGCTGCTCCCGGAGGGGCTGCCGCAGGAAGCGGGCGCGGACCCGGCGGCGCGGCCCGAACCACCCTCCGCGCCGGTCGTGACCGGGCCGCCGGAAGGGGCGCGGGGGATACCGGCGAGCGTGCTCGTGGCGTACCAGCGGGCCGAGAGGACGGTCGGGCGGAGCGACCCCGGCTGCGGACTGCGCTGGCAACTCCTCGCGGCCATCGGGAAGGTGGAGTCCGGGCAGGCGCGCGGCGGCCGGGTGGACGCGGCCGGGACCACGCTGCGGCCGATCCTCGGACCGGTGCTCGACGGCAACGGCTTTGCGAACATCCCCGACACCGACGGCGGCGTCCACGACGGCGACGCGCGGTACGACCGGGCGGTCGGGCCGATGCAGTTCATCCCCTCGACGTGGGCGGTCTGGGGCCAGGACGCCGACGGCGACGGGCGCCGCAACCCGAACAACGTGCACGACGCGGCCCTCGCGGCGGCCCGCTACCTGTGCGCGGGCGACCGTGACCTGAGGGTGGGGGCCGACCTGGACCGGGCGGTGCTCTCCTACAACCACTCCACGCAGTACCTGCGGACGGTCCGGTCCTGGTTCACGTACTACCTCAACGGCACCCACGAGGTCCCGGACAGCGGAGGTACGGCCACGCCCGCGAAGCCGGACCCGAAGCCCACCCCGACCCCCGAGCCGACCCCGACGACCGACCCGGGCCCCACGCCCGCACCGACGCCGACGCCGACGCAGAGCCCGACGCCCACGCCGACGCCGACCCCCACGCCGACGCCGACCGTGCCCCCCACGCCGACCCCGACTCCGAGCCCGACCGTGCCCTCGACGCCGACGCCGACGCCGACGCCGACGCCGACCCCCACGCCGACGCCGACCCCCACGCCGAGTCCGACGCCGACGCCGACCCTCACGCCGAGTCCGACGCCGACGCCGACCCTCACGCCGAGTCCGACGCCGAGCCCGACCGTCCCCCCGTCCCCCCGGCCCACCCCGGCCGCGACGGGCACCCGGACCCCCGTGCCCGCCGTCACGCCGGAGCCCGCCCGGACCCCCGCGTCGACGGAAACCCGGGCCCGGTAGCGGCGCCCCGCGGCTCGCCGTCGACGGTCGCCGCCCGCCACCTCGCGGGCGCGCGGTCCGGCGTGTCCGCCCGCCGCGGTGGACCGTCGACCTGACGGTTCTCATCTCGCCCCCGCGTTGCTACGGTGCCCTATCTCTGACACCTCATCAGATTCCGGAGCCCCGGCATGCGCGCACTCGCCGCCGCCGCCATCGGCCTCGCGGCCGCGCTGGCCCTCGTCCTCGCCGTCACGGCCTTCGGGGTGCCCGAAGGCGAGACCTCGCCCAAGCCGCTGCTCACCACCGCGCCCCCCGCGCCCGGAAAGTAGAGGAGGGCCCGGCCGTGCGACGCCGAGCGAGCCTTGTCCTGCTGGCCCTGGCCGTGTTCTGCGCAGCGCTCGCGCCGCTGCTGCGCTGGTACGCGTACCCGCGACTGGCGAAGATCCCGCCGAACCAGTACCAGGAGATGGTCCTGGAGGCGAGGGACGCCACCCTCCTCGACTACGCCGGCGGCATGCAGCCCAAGAAGGTCGACAAGGTCACGATCGTGCAGACCCTCAAGGGCAACGTGGAGGCCTCCAGGGAGATCGAGGCCGACACGGGCAAGGACGTCGTCGTCTGGGACACGCTGTCCCACATCATCGGCCCGGACGGAAGCATGGTCTCCCAGATCCCCGAGCGCTACATCTTCGACGCGCACACCCAGGACCCGGTGCACGCCACCGGGGAGATGGTCGACGGCGATCCGGTCAGGCGCCAGGGCATCGAGTTCAAGTGGCCCTTCTTCACCGAACCGCGCGACTACCTCTATTTCGACGCCCAGACCCGCACCTCCTCGCCGATCCACTACGTCGGACCGCGCCGCTTCAAGGGCATGGACGTCTACTACTTCGAGCAGACCATCCCCTGGACCAAGGTGGCCATGCCGAAGAAGATGCCGATCGAGGGCATCGACCCGGCGACGATCGAGGCGGCCACCGGTACCACCCTCTGGTACACCGCCACCGTGCGCTTCTGGGTCGACCCGGTGACCGGGGCGCCCGTCAACGCCGAACAGGACATCCAGCAGGAGATGCGCGGCGGCATCGCCTCGGGAGGACCCGACGGCAGGCTCACCGCCTTCGCCGGGCACGTCACCCTGCGCGAGGACTACTCCGACCACACGGTCGACCTGGTCAAGGCGAACCGGGCGAAGGTCCTCGCCCTGCACACCTACGCCCCGGCCGGCCTGGCCGCCGGAGGCCTCGCCCTGCTCGGGCTGGCCCTGCTGCTGGAGGCCCGCGGCCGCCGCGTGCGGGACGCGCGCGCCCCGCAGGACGCGGACGGGGTCAGCGCCTGAGCCGGGCGTTGGTGTGGCGGGTGGGCTCAGCCGTGGCCGGGTCCTCCGGCCAGGGATGTTTGGGGTAGCGGCCGCGCAGCTCCGCACGGACGGCGCGGTAGCCGCCCTGCCAGAAGGAGGCCAGGTCGGAGGTGACGGCCGCCGGGCGCCCGGCCGGCGACAGCAGGTGGACGAGTACGGGCACCCCCGCCACCCGGGGAGTCTCCGCCAGCCCGAACAGCTCCTGGAGCTTCACCGCCAGTACGGGCTGCTCGGGCGCGTAGTCGACGCGGATCCGGGATCCGCTGGGCACCTCGATCCGCTCGGGCGCCAGTTCGTCCAGCCGGACCGCCTCGCCGGTGGCCCACGGCAGCAGCCGGTTCAGGGCCTGCCCGGCGTCGATCCGGGCCAGGTCCGCGCGCCGCCTGGCCCGGGACAGCTCGGGCTCCAGCCAGTCGTCGGCCCGCTCCAGCAGCGCGGCGACGCCGGACACGTCGGGCCACGGGGCGCCGAGCGTCCGGTGCAGGAAGCCGAGGCGGTCCCGCAGTGCCCGCGCGTCCTGCGACCAGCGCAGCAGGTCCAGCCCCTCCGTGCGCAGCCCGTCGAGCAGGGCGGCCCGCACGAGCGCCGGGGCGGGGGCGCGCAGGGGCCGCACGGCCAGTTCGATCGCCCCGAGCCGGTGCGCTTCGCGGGCGACCACGTCCCCGCCCTCCCAGCGCACCTCCTCGGCGTCGGTGCGCAGGTGTGCTGCGGCGGCCAGGGCGGTGTCCTCGTCGATGACCGCCGCCAGCCCGATCCGCGCCGAGGCGGAGTGCGCGGGTCGGTCCGCGACGGCGACCGCCAGCCAGGGCGCCTGCCGCAGCGACGACCCGTCGCCGAGCCCGGCCCCGGTCCCGGAGGCCATCAGGAAGGCCCCCTCGCCCCTGGCCTTCGCCACCCGCTCGGGGAACGCGAGGGCGGCGACGAGGCCGGCGGCGGCATCGTCCGGGACGTCGCGCCCGAGCGGGCTGCCGGGCGCGGTCCCGGCGGCGGGGTCCGCGGCACGCTCCAGGCGGCGGGCTTCCGCACGCCAGCGGGCGGCGTAGGCATCGCCGCCCGCACGGGCCCGACGCAGGGCCGCGGCCAGGTCGTCCCCGTACTCGCGCGGCGGCTCCTCGCTCAGCAGTGCCACCAGCCCCGCCGCCCGGTGGGCGCCGAGCGCGGTGCTGCCGTCCAGCAGCGCCCGTGCCAGCCGCGGGTGCAGCCCGAGCCGGGCCATCCGCTGCCCGCGCGCGCTCGGCCGCCCGGCGGCGTCCACCGCCCCGACGGCCACGAGCACCTCCCGCGCCGCTGCCATCGCCCCGGCCGGCGGCGCGTCCAGCAGCGACAGCCCCGACGCGTCCGGGTCGCCCCAGCAGGCCGCTTGCAGGGCGAACTGCGCCAGGTCGGCGACGCGTATCTCCGGCGCAGGGAACGCCGGCAGCCGGCCGTCCTCCGCCTCCGTCCAGCAGCGGTACACCACGCCCGGCGCCTCACGCCCGGCCCGGCCCGCCCGCTGGCGCCCGGCCGCGCGGGAGGCCCGCACGGTCGCCAGCGCGCCCAGGCCGCGGGCATGGTCCACCCGGGGTTCGCGGGCCAGCCCGGAATCGACCACCACGCGCACCCCGGGGACGGTCAGGCTCGACTCCGCCACCGCCGTCGCGAGGATCACCCGGCGGTGGTCCGAGGCCGTCAGCGCCGCGTCCTGCACGGTCGCCGGGGCCCGGCCGTGGACCTGGAGCACCTCGGCGTCCACGCCGCCCAGCAGGCCCGCCACCCGTGCGATCTCACCGACGCCGGGCAGGAAGCACAGCACGTCACCCGAACGCTCCGCCAGCGCCCGGCGCACCACCGAGGCCACGTGCGCCAGCTGCGCCGGGTCCACCCGCATCCCGTGCGGGGGCCGCACCGGCCGGGCCGGGGGAGCCCAGACGGTCTCCACCGGGTACGCCACCCCCGCGGCCTCGACCACCGGCGCGTCCCCGAGCAGCCGGGCCCAGCCGGCGGAGTCGGTCGTCGCGGAAGCCGCCACCAGATGCAACTCCGGCCGCAAGGTCTGCCGTACGTCGAGGAGGAACGCGGCGACCGTGTCCGCGTCCAGGTGTCGCTCGTGGCACTCGTCCAGGACGACCACGTCCACGCCGGCCAGTTCCTGGTCGCGCTGGAGCCGCTGGAGCAGCACTCCGGTGGTCACCACCTCCACGAGCGTGCCGGGGCCGGCCACGCGCTCGCCGCGGACCGTGAAGCCGACCGATTCGCCGGTCCGCTCGCCCAGCAGCCAGGCCATCCGGCGCGCCGCCGCCCGGGCGGCGATCCGCCGCGGCTCGGCCACCACCACCCGGCGCCGCGGCCCGCCGTCCACCAGGCCCGCGAGCACCAGCGGCACCAGCGTCGTCTTGCCCGTCCCGGGCGGCGCGCACAGCACCGCGGTGCCGTGCGCGCCGAGCGCGCGGACGAGTCCGGGCAGGGCCCCCCGTACGGGAAGGGCGTCGAGGGCGGCCTGGCGGATCAAGGCGTCAGGCCCTCTCGCAGACGAAGATCGCGGTGCCGGGGATCAGGTTGCCGCGCAGCGGGGACCAACCGCCCCACTCCTGGCCGTTCCACTCGGGCCACTCGGGCTCGACGAGGTCGAGGAGGCGGAAGCCGCCCGCCACCACGTCGCGGACGCGGTCGCCGAGGGTGCGGTGGTGCTCCACGTAGACCGCGCGGCCCCGCTCGTCCTGCTCGACGTAGGGGGTCCGGTCGAAGTAGGAGGCGGAGACGGTCAGGCCCTCGGGGCCGGGCTCGTCGGGGAAGGCCCAGCGGACGGGGTGGGTCACCGAGAAGACCCAGCGGCCCCCGGGGCGCAGGACGCGGTGGACCTCCCGCATGACGTTCACCGGGTCGGCGACGAAGGGGACGGCTCCGTAGGCGGAGCAGGCGAGGTCGAAGGAGCCGTCGCGGAAGGGGAGCCGGCCGGCGTCGGCCTCGACCAGCGGGATGTCGTCGCCGATGCGCAGCGCGTGCTGGAGCTGGCGGTGGGAGAGGTCGAGGGCCACCGGGCGGGCGCCCTGGGCGGCCAGCCAGCGGGAGCACTGGGCGGCGCCGGCGCCGATCTCCAGTACGTCCTTGTCCTTGAGGGAGGCGGCGGGGCCCAGCAGGGCGGCGTCCGCCTCGTCGAGGCCCTCGGGCCCCCACACGAAGCGGTCGTCGCCGAGGAACGCGCCGTGCTCGCTCTGGTACTCGTCGGCGTTGCGGTCCCACCAGCCGCGGCTCGCGCGGCTGCTCTCCGCTTCCCCGGCGTCACGGCGCGTGGCCTCTGCGTCGTCCGCGGAGGCCGGATCGGCCGCGTACGCGTCTTCGAGGGTGTCGTCCTCTTGGTTCATGGGGCCCGCCGTCGTAGTCTGCGAATGTCTTGGGACGCGGCAGGGAGCGCCATCAGCGCGCGCCCGCCCGTGAATTGTGCCGGTTGTGCGGTGATCCGCCCGGGGTGTGGGCCTTCGCGCATTGACCCTGTCCGGCAGCCCCCGTATGCTACAAGTTGCGCTGCGAGCCTGTGCTCCTCAGACCTAGCAGGCTGCGCTTGCATCTGTTGATGTCCCCTCGGTTTTCGAGGCCTCCCGCCTGTGCGGATCGGGCTTCCGTGGCTGTCCGGCTTCTTCGGCAGATGCCGATAAGGGCTCCCGGCGTAGCAGTACCTACGACTTTCTGTCCGTAACCGGAGCCCTTTCCCACATGACGAGCAGCACCGAGACCACCTCTACCACTCCGCAGGTAGCGGTCAACGACATCGGTAACGAGGAAGCCTTCCTCGCCGCGATCGACGAGACGATCAAGTACTTCAACGACGGCGACATCGTCGACGGCGTCATCGTGAAGGTCGACCGGGACGAGGTCCTGCTCGACATCGGTTACAAGACGGAAGGCGTGATCCCGAGCCGCGAGCTCTCGATCAAGCACGACGTCGACCCGAACGAGGTCGTCAAGGTCGGCGACGAGATCGAGGCCCTGGTTCTCCAGAAGGAGGACAAGGAAGGCCGTCTGATCCTGTCCAAGAAGCGCGCTCAGTACGAGCGTGCCTGGGGCACGATCGAGAAGATCAAGGAAGAGGACGGCATCGTCACCGGTACCGTCATCGAGGTCGTCAAGGGTGGTCTCATCCTCGACATCGGCCTCCGCGGCTTCCTCCCGGCCTCCCTGGTCGAGATGCGCCGTGTCCGCGACCTCCAGCCCTACGTGGGCAAGGAGCTCGAGGCGAAGATCATCGAGCTGGACAAGAACCGCAACAACGTGGTCCTGTCCCGCCGCGCCTGGCTGGAGCAGACCCAGTCCGAGGTTCGCCAGACGTTCCTCACCACCCTGCAGAAGGGCCAGGTCCGCTCCGGCGTCGTGTCCTCGATCGTCAACTTCGGTGCCTTCGTGGACCTGGGTGGCGTCGACGGTCTCGTTCACGTCTCCGAGCTGTCCTGGAAGCACATCGACCACCCGTCCGAGGTTGTCGAGGTCGGCCAGGAAGTCACCGTCGAGGTCCTCGACGTCGACATGGACCGCGAGCGTGTCTCCCTGTCGCTGAAGGCGACGCAGGAGGACCCGTGGCAGCAGTTCGCCCGTACGCACCAGATCGGTCAGGTCGTCCCGGGTAAGGTCACCAAGCTGGTTCCGTTCGGTGCGTTCGTCCGCGTGGACGAGGGCATCGAGGGTCTGGTCCACATCTCCGAGCTGGCCGAGCGCCACGTGGAGATCCCGGAGCAGGTCGTCCAGGTCAACGACGAGATCTTCGTCAAGGTCATCGACATCGACCTGGAGCGTCGCCGGATCTCGCTGTCCCTGAAGCAGGCCAACGAGTCCTTCGGTGCCGACCCGGCGTCGGTCGAGTTCGACCCGACCCTGTACGGCATGGCCGCGTCCTACGACGACCAGGGCAACTACATCTACCCCGAGGGCTTCGACCCCGAGACCAACGACTGGCTCGAGGGCTACGAGAAGCAGCGCGAGGCCTGGGAGACCCAGTACGCCGAGGCGCAGGCTCGCTTCGAGCAGCACCAGGCGCAGGTCATCAAGAGCCGCGAGGCCGACGAGGCCGCTGCCGCCGAGGGCGCTGCCGCCCCGGCCGCCGGTGGCAACGCCGGTGCGGGCATCTCGGGTGGTTCCTACTCCTCGGAGTCGGACGAGACCTCCGGCGCCCTGGCGTCGGACGAGGCCCTGGCCGCGCTCCGCGAGAAGCTGGCCGGCGGCCAGAGCTGATCGCAGCGCGCATCGCACCTCGGTGTGAGCAGAGCTGACCCAGTACGCCGGTGAGGCCCGTCCCCTTCGGGGGGCGGGCCTCACCGCGTTCCCGGCGGGATCCCTGCGGTGGCGGTGGCCCGTGTGATCCATTCCGTTCCTGTGAAGGGGCCCGGCCGGGGAATGGCCGCGCAGCCTCGGACGTTCTTGGCAGAGAACGAGACGAGGAGGAGTGGTGGCGGTGCTTGATCCACAGGGCTTGTACGAATGGGATGCCAAGGGTCTGGCGGTGGCCGACCTGGCGGTCGCCCAGGACTCGGCCGGGCTGGTCATGCTGTACCACTTCGAGGGGTACATCGACGCGGGAGAGGCCGGCGAGCAGATCGTCGACCGGCTCCTGGACACCCTGCCCCACCAGGTGGTGGCACGCTTCGACGCGGACCGGCTCGTGGACTACCGGGCGCGCCGCCCGCTGCTGACCTTCCAGCGTGACCACTGGGCGGAGTTCGAGGAGCCGCGGCTGGAGGTCCGGCTGGTCCAGGACGCCACCGGGGCGCCGTTCCTGCTGCTGTCCGGCCCGGAGCCGGACGTGGAGTGGGAGCGCTTCGCCGTCGCCGTCCGGCAGATCGTCGAGCGTCTCGGGGTCCGTCTCTCGGTCAACTTCCACGGCATCCCGATGGGCGTCCCGCACACCCGGCCCGTCGGCATCACCCCGCACGGGAACCGGACCGACCTCATGCCCGGCCACCGCAGCCCCTTCGACGAGGCCCAGGTGCCCGGCAGTGCCGAATCGCTGGTGGAGTTCCGTCTGTCCCAGGCCGGGCACGATGTCCTCGGCGTCGCCGCACACGTGCCGCACTACGTGGCGCGCTCCCCGTACCCGGACGCCGCGCTGACGGTGCTGGAGGCCATCACGGCGGCGACCGGACTGGTGCTGCCGGCCGTGGCGCACGCCCTGCGGACCGAGGCACACCGCACGCAGACCGAGATCGACCGGCAGATCCGCGAGGGCGACGAGGAGCTGGTCGGCCTGGTGCAGGGGCTGGAGCACCAGTACGACGCCGCCGCCGGGGCCCAGACCCGGGGCAACATGATCGCCGAGCCGGCGGAGCTGCCGTCGGCTGACGAGATCGGCCGCGAGTTCGAGCGGTTCCTGGCGGAGCGCGAGGGTGAGGGCTGAACCCGCCGTCCCCGGGTCCTCCGCCCCGCGGCTCCCGCACGGCTGTACGGGGGCCTAAGCTGCGGGTCATGCTGAAAGTGGGCCTGACGGGCGGAATCGGTGCCGGCAAGAGCGAGGTCTCGCGGCTGCTGGCGGGGTACGGGGCGGTCGTCGTCGACGCCGATCGGATCGCGCGCGAGGTGGTGGAGCCCGGTACGCCCGGGCTCGCGGCGATCGTGGCGGCCTTCGGGCGGGAGGTGCTGACCCCCGAGGGCACGCTGGACCGGCCCGGGCTGGGATCCATCGTGTTCGCGGACGAGGACAAGCTCCGGACGCTCAACGCGATCGTGCATCCGCTGGTCGGCGCCCGGTCCGCCGAACTGGAAGCCGCCGCGGGCCCCGACGCCATCGTCGTCCACGACGTGCCGCTGCTCACCGAGAATGGCCTCGCACCCCTCTACGACCTGGTGGTCGTGGTGGACGCGGCCCCGTCGACGCAGCTGGCCCGGCTGACCGGGCTGCGCGCCATGGCCGAGGAGGAGGCCAGGGCCCGAATGGCCGCGCAGGCCACGCGCGAGGAGCGCCTCGCGGTGGCCACCCTCGTGATCGACAACGACGGGCCGCTGGACGCGCTGGAGCCGCAGGTGCGCAGGGTGTGGAAGGAGCTCACGGAGCGGGCCTCGGGCCGAGCCCCGGGCGCTGGGACTGCTTGACGTGTGCATGGAATAGCGGGCGGGGTGGGGGCGTTGAAGGCTCCGGCAGAGGGAAGGATCCATACCGTGTCCGAGACCGCGCGTCCCACACCGTCCAGCCCGGAAACACACGTCATCGACTTCCGGGCGGCCGAGCAGCTGCTCGCCGCACGCGACCCGCGCGGCGCGGTCAAGCTGCTCGACTCGGTCGTGGCCGCCCACCCGGAGAACACGGCGGCCCGCCTGCTGCGCGCCCGGGCCTTCTTCGCCGCCGCCCAACTACGCCCGGCCGAGCTGGAGTTCGAGCTCGTGCTGGAGCGCGAGCCGGACAACGCCTTCGCCCACTTCGCGCTGGCCCGCACGCACGAGCGAGCGGGGCGGCCCGAGCAGGCGCGCAAGCACTTCCGGCTGGCCGCGGCCCTCGACCCGCAGCCGGAATACCTGGCGGCGGCCCGCTTCGAGGAGCAGGCCGGACCGGCCTGATCCGGCCGAGCTGCCTGATCCGGCCGGTGCCGTGCGCCGGCCGTGGCGCCGCGCGGCCGGTCCGCCCGGTTCAGGATGCCCGCCGGGCTACGGGTTGAGCTTGTTCACGGCCGTGCCGGTCGTCTTCCTGAAGGCGGCGACCGGGGCCTGCGACAGGTCGCCCATCTGGCTCCACTTCACGACGGTCACGGTGGAACCGTCGCGTCCGATCCCATAGAGGTGCACGCCCGGCTCGGACTCCGGGATCGAGGTGTGGACCCCGTAGACGTGCGCGCCCTCCTCGACCGGGAGGGTCCCGTAGTCCTGCCAGGAGGCCGTGCCGCCCGGGGTCGTACGCAGCCAGTCGGCAGCGCAGCCGGCGACCCTGCGCTCCAGCCTGCCGGCGAGCTTGGCGGCCGCGGAGGGGGAGGCGGCGCGCACGGACACCTGGACGGCGCCGGTGTCGTACTCGGTGCCGAACTCCCGGTGCCAGCCGCCCGCCCGCGGCAGCACGCCGTCCAGGCAGAACGGAGCCGTCTCGGGCAGCCCCCTGGTGATCTCGCCGGCGTACCAGGGGGACGTCGGGTGCGGCGGCAGGTCGGTGCCGGCCAGGAAGCCGGGCGCGCCGGGGGCCGCGGCGGAGGTCGGGGCGGTGAGGACGAGGGTGGCGGCCGCCGCGACCAGTGCGGTGGCGAGGGCGGCGGCGGTCTCGGTACGTCGGAACATGTGGGCTCTCCCCGTGGAGGTGTCGGTGTGCCTGTCCAGGCTGTTCCCCGGCCGGGGCGCGGGGCCAGGGTTCGGGGCGAAACCGGGACACTGGAACGCCCGTACGCACTGTCACCTGGGGGAACACCTCATGCATGGAACGGAGCGATGGGACGGGGGACGGGGACACCGTGAGTGAGGCCGAGGACTTCGCGCGGCGGATGCGAGAACTGAAGGACCGCGGCGGGCTGAGTTACGGCGTGCTGGCGCGCAGGCTGCACACCAGTACGTCGACGCTGCACCGCTACTGCAACGGGGCGGCGCTGCCCGCGGAGTTCGCGGTGGTGGACCGCTTCGCGCGGGCCTGCGGGGCTTCGGCGGCGGAGGCGGTGGACCTGCACCGGGCGTGGCTCCTGGCGGACGCGCGGCGGCGCGCCGCGGCCGCGGCACCGGATCCGGAAACTGCACCGGCACCCGCACCCGCACCGGCACCGGCACCCGCACCCGCACCGGCACCGCATCCGGTGCCGGACGCCCCGCCGGAGCAGGCCGCGCCGGAGGGCCCGGACGTGGTGGTGGAGCCGCCGTTGCGGTCGTCCCGGCACCGGCGCAGGGCGGCCGTGGCCGCCGCCGCGCGGCTGGCGGCCGGTGCGGTGGCCGTGACGCTGCTGGCGCTGACCGGACCCGACCCGGGGACACCGCGCACCGCACCCGGGCGGGGCCCGGCAGCCGGTACGGGCGGCCCTTCGGGATCCGCTCCGGCCGCGGCGTCCCCGTCGGAGGCGGGAGCGGCTCCGACGGGGCCGGCCACGGGACCTGCGCCGGGCCCGCCGCCGGGGGACCCGGACGCGACCCCGCCCTCCGCCTCGCCGCCGGGCCCCGGCCGGACGCAGGCGGCCCCCCTCAGGGCGGCGGTGCGCCCGCACGTGTGGGCCGCGGGCTGCGACCACGCCTACCTGGCCGAGCGGGGGCCCGCGGCGGTGCCCCCGCCGCCCGTGGAGGCGGACGCGCCGGCCTGGGCGTCGGCCCAGCGCGCCGTGCACGCCGGGAACCAGACCGTGGAGGTCACGCTGCACGGCACGGGCGGGGGAGCGGTGGTCCTGGAAGGCCTGGAGGTTCGGGTGGCGGCCCGCCGCACACCGCCCGCATGGAACGTGTACCAGATGTCCCAGGGCTGCGGCGGCGGTCTCACCCCGGCCGTCTTCGCCGTCAACCTGGACGCGCCCCGCCCGCTGGCCCGGCCCGTCGCCGGTAACGACTCCGGCAAGCGACTGCCGGCCCCGGCGTTCCCGATGCGGGTCTCGGCCGCGGAACCGGTCGTCCTGCGGGTGGAGGCGGCCACCACGGGCTGCGACTGCGACTGGTCCCTGGACCTGAGGTGGTCCTCACCGGCCGGCTCGGGCACCCTGCGCATCGACGACGGTGGCCGTCCGCTGCGCACCAGCGCCGCCACCGGCCGGCCGGTCTACGGGTACGCCCTGGAACAGGGGCGCTGGGCGCGCTGAATTCGCAGGTCAGAGGGCTTTGTCGGCGGTCGCGCCTAGACTCGTGGGGAAGGGTCCGGCAGGTCCCGGAGGACATCGAGGGGGAGAGGGGGACGGCATGACGGCGCAGACGCGGCCGATGCCGCAGGAATCCGCGCTGCTGCGCTGTGCAGCCGTCTTCCTGCCTGCCGCCGTCCCCCGGCAAGGGCGGGTCGCCTTCTGGTCGCCGGAGGGCGGCCCGCTGCCCGAGGCGGGCACACCGGACCGGCTCACCGTCGTACGGCCGCACGGCAGCGCGGTCCGCAGCAGGACCGTGCCCGCGGTGGCCTTCGGCGTCGACGCCGCCCTGCCGCTGCTCGCGCGGGCCCCCCGCAACCCCGCCGCGCACCCCGCCACCCGGGCCTGGGGCACCGCCGCCACACAGGCCCTCACCCTGGCCGCGCGCGGCCGGCTCCTTCCCGGGCTCACCCCCGAGGGCGTCGACGCGTGGCGTGCCGGCCCGCTCGAAGCCGCCGACCTCGCCCACCTGAGGGCGGTCGCCGCCGCCCTGCCCCACGAGGGATACGCGACGCCGCTCGCCGGACGCCGCCCGCTCCAGCTGCCCGAACCGGAAGCGCTGGTACGCGCCTTCCTCGATGCCGTCGCCGACAGCCTGCCCCGCACCCCGGCCGCGGCCGTCGCCGCCGGGCGGCCGTTCGCCGCCCGGGAACCGCAGCGGGTGCCCGGCCTGCGGGAGTGGGCCGCGCAGGTCGCGGCCGGGGCCGATGCCGGGGTCGGGCTCTCGCTCAGGCTGGACCTGTCCTCCTTCCGCGTCTTCGACGCGGCCGAGGGGGAGGAGACCCGCCGTGCCGGCGCCGCCGTCGTCCAGGTGCACAGCCTCGCCGACCCGACGCTGGTCACCGATGCCGGGCAGCTGTGGGCCGGGACGGCCGGCGTCGGCTTCGGCCCCCGCGCCCGGATCGACGCCGTGCTCGCGCTGCGCCGGGCCGCGCGGGTCTGGCCGCCGCTGCTGAGGCTGCTGGACCAGGCCGTGCCCGACGCCCTGGCCCTGTCCGACCCGGAGCTGGAGGATCTGCTGGGGGTGGCCGCGGACCGCCTGGCGGCAGCCGGGGTCGTCGTCCACTGGCCGCGGGACCTGGCCCGTACGCTGTCCGCGACCGCCGTCGTACGGTCCACCGCGCCCGGGTCCGCCATCGACGGGACCGCCTTCTTCGACGCGGAACACCTCTTCGCCTTCTCCTGGGAACTGGCCCTGGGCGGTGACCGGCTGACCCCGGGCGAGATGGACGCGCTGGCGCAGGCCCACCGACCCGTCGTCCGGCTGCGGGACCAGTGGGTGCGGGTGGACCCGGAGCTGGTCCGCAAGGCGCGCCGCCGCGAACTGGGCCTGCTGGAACCGGTGGACGCGCTGGCCGCCGTCCTGTCGGGGACGGCCGAGGCCGACGGCGAGCAGGTCGAGGCGGTGCCCGTGGGCGCGCTGGCGGCCCTCCGGGAGCGGCTGACCGGGGAACCGGTCCCGCTCCCGCAGCCCCCTGCCCTCAGGGCCACCCTGCGCGACTACCAGGCACGCGGCCTGGCCTGGCTGGACCTGATGACCTCGCTGGGTCTCGGCGGCTGCCTCGCCGACGACATGGGCCTGGGCAAGACCGTCACCCTCATCGCACTCCATCTGCACCGGGACCGCCGCGAGCCCACGCTCGTGGTCTGCCCGGCCTCCCTCCTGGGCAACTGGCAGCGCGAGATCGGAAAGTTCGCGCCCGGCACCCCCGTGCGCCGCTTCCACGGCGGCGGCCGCAGCACCGATGACCTGACGTCCTGCGAGGGCGGGTTCGTGCTCACCACCTACGGCACGATGCGCGCCAGCGCCGCCCAGCTCGCCGGACAGCGCTGGGGCATGGTCGTCGCCGACGAGGCACAGCACGTGAAGAACCCCCACTCGGCGACCGCCAAGGCATTGCGCACCATCCCCGCGCCGGCCCGGGTGGCGCTGACCGGCACCCCGGTGGAGAACAACCTCTCCGAGCTGTGGGCGCTGCTCGACTGGACCACACCGGGACTGCTGGGTCCGCTGACCGCCTTCCGGGCCCGGCACGCCCGCCCGGTGGAGCACCAGCAGGCCGAGGACGGCGGCAACGAGGCCGCGGTCGCCCGACTGTCCGCGCTCGTACGGCCGTTCCTGCTGCGGCGCAGGAAGTCCGACCCCGGTATCGCGCCCGAGCTGCCGCCGAAGACGGAGACCGACCACCCGGTGTCCCTCACCCGGGAGCAGGTCTCCCTCTACCGGGCCGCGGTGGACGAGGCGATGGCCGTGATCGAGTCCAGCGAGGGCATCGAGAGACGCGGCATGATCATGAAGTTGCTGGCCTCGCTCAAACAGATCTGCAACCACCCCGCGCAGTACCTGAAGGAGGAGCGGCCCCGGCTTCCGCACCGTTCCGGCAAGCTCGCCCTGCTGGACGAGCTGCTCGACACGATCGTCGCCGAGGGCGGATCGGTGCTGGTCTTCACGCAGTACGTGACGATGGCCCGGCTTATCGAACGGCACCTGTCGGCCCGCGGGATCGCCTCGCAGCTCCTGCACGGCGGCACCCCGGTCGCGCGCCGGGAGGAGCTCGTCGACCGCTTCCAGGCCGGTGAGGTCCCCGTCTTCCTGCTGTCCCTCAAGGCCGCCGGCACCGGCCTGAACCTCACCCGGGCCGGACACGTCGTCCACTTCGACCGCTGGTGGAACCCGGCCGTCGAGGAACAGGCCACCGACCGCGCCTACCGCATCGGCCAGACCAGGCCCGTACAGGTCCACCGCATCATCGCCGAGGGCACGGTCGAGGACCGCATCGCCGAGATGCTGGAGGCGAAGCGTGCCCTGGCCGACGCCGTCCTCGGCTCGGGCGAGGCGGCGCTCACCGAGCTGACCGACCGCGAGCTCGCCGACCTCGTCTCCCTGCGGAGGCCCACATGATCACCGCGCGGGACGACCGCCGCCGCACCTTCGAGACCGTGCCCGCCGGGGCGGAGGCGGTGAGCTGGTGGGGCCGCGCCTGGGTGTCCGCCCTGGAGGCGGCCTCCGGCGACCCGGCCCGCCTGGCCCGCGGTCGTGCGTACGCCGCCGCCGGGCGGGTCGACGCGGTGACCGTCACACCCGGCCGGATCGTCGCGTACGTCCGGGGCAGCAGACCCCGCCCGTACCGCACCGAGCTGACCCTGCCCGCCTTCGCGGACCCGGAGTGGAGCGAGCTGCTGGAGGAGGTGGCCGCCGACCCGGCGGCACTCGGCTCCCTCCTGGAGCGCGAGGTCCCGCAGACGCTGGCGGGGACCGTGCTGCCCGGGGCGGGCGAGCTCGTCCCGCACTGCTCCTGCCCGGACTTCGGGCGTCCGCCGTGCAAGCACGCCGCCGCCCTCTGCTACCGCGCGGCCCGTCTCCTCGACGCCGACCCCTTCGTCCTGCTGCTCCTGCGCGGCCGCGGCGAGCGGGAGCTCCTGGCGGACCTCACCCGCCGCAACGCCGCCCACGCGGCACGCGAACAGCCCGGTGCGGCAGCGGCCTTCCCCGGTGTCGCGGCCCGGGAGGCATGCGCCCGTGCGGTGCTGCCGCTGCCGATGCCGCTCAGCGCGCCCGCGGCGGTGGGTCTGCCACCCGCCTGCCCGGCCGACCCGGCGGCGCCGGACCCGCTGGCCCTCGACCAGCTCGCCTCCGACGCCGCCGCCCGGGCCCTCGCACTGCTCACCACCGGCGAGGACCCGGTCGCCGGGCTCTCCCTCTGGCAGGACGCCGTACGGCTGGCCTCCGCCGAGCCCACGTCCGGCCTGACCGGTACGGCCCGCACCCTCTACCGGGACCTGGCCCGCGCCACCGGGCGCACCACCACCGACCTCGCGCGGGCCGCGGCGGCCTGGCGCCAGGGCGGCCGCCCCGCCCTGGCCGCGCTCGAAGAGGCCTGGGATCCGCCGGCCGGCCCCTTCGACCGGGCCCGCCCGGCGCTCCTCGCCGCGGCGCAGGGCCCCTTCCGCCCCGAACGCAACCGCCTGACGGCCCGCACCCGCCAGCTGCGGCTCGGCCGCGACGCCCTCTGGTACGCCTACGAGTCCCGTCCGGGCGACGACGACTGGTGGCCCACGGGCCGGCCCTCCGCGGACCCGGTCAGCGCCCTGCTGGGCTGAGGCCCTCCGCCCAGCGGGTCAGCGCGGTGAAGTCGCGGTCCCGCAGGCCGTGGCGCGGGTGGACGCGCAGCAGCAGGGCCGGCGCCGGATGGTGGGCGGCGACCCAATCCCGGTCCCGCGAGGTGATCATGTCGTCGACCCAGGCGAAGGGGCGGCCCGCCGCCCAGTCCCTCAGATGCCGGGTCTTCCAGGAGAGGCCGTCGGGATCCTCGGCGAACAGTTCGGGCCATTCGACGACGGACAGGTCGCCGGGGAGCCCGATGTGCGGGGAGATCAGGGTGTTGGCCTGATGCGTCCAGGCCGTGGCCCAGGCGATCTCGAAGGGCAGGGCCAGCAGCCGGGCGCCGTGGGAGGGGTGGAGGCGGACCCGCGCCCCGCGTCGGGCCCTGCGGGTCTCCGGATCGCGGTAGGAGAGCCAGACGTCCGGCCACATGCGGTGGCTCCGGTACCCGCGCAGTCCGGCGGAGAGGGACCGGAAGGGGTTGAGCGGTCCGTCGACGTCGAGGAGGAGGAGCGGTCGTGCGGTCATGAAGTACCCAGTACCCCGTACACGATTGAGTGAAATGCCTACCGCTTCTATAACCCGTATGGGTTTGGGGGCGTTGTTTCCGGTGCGGGCGAGGCCCCGCAAATCCACCGGAAGGCAGGGAAAGTGATGCGTCACAGTCGTCGAAGTGGTCTGATCGCGGCGGTCGTTGCAGGTGGCGGCCTAGCTGTCGCGGGTGTGGGCGGACTCGCCCACGCCGACGCGGACGCCGATGGCAAGGCCGAGCGATCGCCGGGTCTGCTCTCCGGGAATCTCGTCCAGCTGCCCGTGGACCTGCCGGTGAACGTCTGCGGGAACACCGTGAACGTCGTCGGCGTGTTGAACCCCGCGGCCGGGAACCGCTGCGCCAACGCGTCGGGCGGTGGCGGGGCGGACGCGTCGCAGCAGGGCGGAGGGAACGGCGGGGGCGCGGTGGCAGAGGGGCGCGGAAAGGATTCTCCAGGCGTATTGTCAGGCAATGGCATTCAGTTGCCCGTCAACCTGCCGCTGAACGCCAGCGGCAACTCCGTCAACGTGGTCGGCATCGGCAACCCCGCGCACGGCAACACCTCCGTCAACGTCGAGAAGCCCACCGAAGGCAAGCCGGTCCAGCCGCCCGTCGTTGAGAAGCCGGTCACCCCGGTCACTCCGGTCACCCCCGCCGCACCCGTCGTCCCGGTCACCGAGGCGCAGCCCCCGCGGCCCGGTGAGGCGCTCGCCCACACCGGCGCCGACGGCGCCGGCTACCTGCTGCCCGCGGGCGGGGCCCTGCTCCTCGGTGGTGTCCTCCTCTACCGCCGGTTCCGGCTCAACTAGCGTTCCGCTGCTCGGGTATGGCGCGCCATCCGTCCAGGACGGCGTCGATCCGCGCGGCCAGCCGTGCGCGGGCCGCGAAGCGGGGGACACCCGCCATCAGCAGGGCGTCGTACTCGGTGTCGGTGTGTCGCACCGCCGCCCGCACCGCCACCGAGACCGCGGCTTCGTCCAGGGCCCGGCCCGCCGCGCTGCGGCCCACCCGGCCGCTCCCGCGCACCGAGGCATGGGTGGCGATCGCCACGGCCCGGTCGGCCGGGCAGCCGGGGAACAGCCGCACGATCTCGGCCGCGAAGGCCGCCGTGAACCGCACGTCCTGCGCCGCACGGCGTAGCCGGTCGCGCTCCCGCCGGCGCGCCCGCGCCTCGGAGTCCGCGAGGCATGCGCGTTCCGCGTCGGCCAGGGCGGCGTCCTCGACGAGGAGCCCGAGACGCTCGTACCGGCGGCGCCGCCGGTTGAAGCGCACCACGACGGCGCAGAGCGAACTCGCCTCGCGGGACCGCCGGGTGAGGGCTGCGTCCCCGCGCGGGAGGTAGACGAGATGCCCCAGATCCGCACAGTCCAGGCACCGGGGCACACCGGCCTCGCGGACCAGGTGCCGGAGCGGACCCCGCCGGCACTCCGCGCAGTGGATCTGCTTCGCAGACTCGAAAACGACCAGGCTCATACGGGTGTGATACCGCCCTGAGCGCCTCGTATCACCTGGTGGGGACGGGAGGTTGAGGTTTGGCCGACTCTTCCGGGATCGGCCTGATCACTCCTACGGTGGTCACGGGACCGACGGCCGAACGGGCCCGGACCACGGAGGAGGAGCACATGGGAGCGCAGCGGACGACGACAGCGAGGCCGCCGGTGACCGGCTTCGGCATGAGCACCGGAAGAGCATGCGTCACGACGGTCCCGGCGGGCCACGAGATCGTCATTCCGCCCGGTGCCTGCACCGGCTGGCACTACCACCGGACCCGGCTCGAAGCAGTCGTCCTCGCGGGCACCCTCACCCGGGTCCTGCACGACCTCAGCGTCGAAGTGCACCGGCCCGGAACCGCCTTTGTGGAACCCGCGGGCATCGGTCACATACACCTGGGCCACAACCTCGGCACCGAGCCCGTCGTACTCCACGTGACCCCCCGGCTGCCCGAGGGGACCGCGTTCTCCATACCCACGCCGGCTCCCTCCGGTGCCACCCCGGAGGTTTGCCGGCAGCACCCCCGCTGACCCGTCGCCCGAGCGGGCCGGCCGAGCTCAGACCAGTCGGCGTATCTCCCCGCGCACCCGGTAGAAGCCGCCCGATGCCGCGTGCAGGCCGTCGACCACGTACCGGGCGCCGACCTCCCTGATGCCCCGCGGGAACTGCACGTTCCAGGACGACTCGAAGCCGCCCGACACCACCTGCACCCGTACCCGGCCGCCCTGCTGGACGCACTCCACGACCACGCCGCCCGCCGGGTCCGAGGCCACCGCGGCCATCGAGACCGTCGCCACCGCCGAGGCCGAAGCGGCCGGGGTGAACACCGGCAGCGCGGCTGCGGACTTGACGTCCACCGGTGCGGGCACCGCCCCCTGCTGGGCCGCCGCGATCGCCTGCTCGCTCGCGTCCACGCAGACCAGCGAGCCGTCCGTGGTGACGAGGTAGAGCCGTCCGTCCAGGTACTGCATCGACAGCGCCGACCCGCCGCCGGTTCCCAGCTTCCACAGCCGGCGCCCGTCCGCGTCGAAGCAGTAGACCGAGGAGGAGGAGTCGCCCGCGAAGACGTGGCGGCCGTCCGGCGAGGTCGCGCACGAGTACACCGCCGCGTCGCACCGGTAAGTGGCCTCCGTGGCCCCGGTGGCCTTCGACAGCCGCTGCACCGTGTTGCGGACCGTACCCGCGTACACCGAGTGCTCCTCCTGCCAGCCGAACAGGACTCCGCCGGGGGTGGCGCTGTGCCACACCTGCCCGGTGCCGTCGGCCGCGTAGGCCGTCACTCCGGCGCTGTGCCCGTGGTAGACCGCCCGCTCGTCGGCCCGGACCATCCACGCACCGCTCCCCGAGGACTTCCGTGACCACTGGTGCTCGTCCTCGTGGTCGATGACGGTCAGACCGCCGTTCGCGTCGGACACGTTGAGCACGCCCTCGTGGATGTCCAGCCAGTAGATGTCCACGTCCGCCGCGATGGCGTAGGCGCCGAAGGGGACCTTCGACGACAGGTCGTACACCGTGCCGTCGTCACAGCCCGCGTATATCCAGAACTCGTCCGCCACCAGGCACTTCACCCCGTCCGGCAGGGAATAGCGGGCCAGCACCTCACCGCCGTGGCTCAGCGTGTACACGTCGCCGGCCTGGTTGCCGACCCAGCAGCGGTCCTCGTCGACGTGGATCCCGAAGGCCGCGGAACCGGTACGGAAGCGCCACAGCACCGGGGCGACGGCACGCGCCGTCGACGGCGCCGAGGCCACCTGGCGGCGTGTCACCGCCCGGGCGGCGCGCTGACCCTGCACGGCCGGGGCGTATCCCTTGCGGACCTTCTCGCCGATCTTCCTGGCGGCAGCCGCCCGGGCCTTCTCGGCGGTCGGGAACGAGGAGCTCTGCAGCTGGCCGGACGCGCCGATGCGGCCGTAGCGCACCGAGACGGCCGTACCGTCCACGGTCACCTCGTAGAACTTGTGCGCCCCGCCGCCGTCCTGCGACAGCTCCAGATACGTCGTCTCCCGAGCCATGACAGACCCCTCCCCGAAAGCCGGGCCACCAGCGCCTTGTTCCGCGGTGGTCCCTCGTGGGAAAAGCTAGGACCGACCACTGACAATGGGCCGGTGCAGTGGGAAGCGATCACATGGCAGCGGATGGCCGAGCGACTCGCCGGCCACCTCTGCGAACCCGCCGAAGGCCCCGGGCCGCACGGTCGACAGCGTGTGGGCATCGACGGCGCACCCGCGGCGGACACCGGCACTCTCGCCGGTCTGCTCGCGCAGGAGCTGAAACTGCGCGGGCGCCCGGTACTGGTCGTGCCGACCGGCGGTTTCCTGCGGCCGGCCTCCCTCCGCTTCGAGTTCGGCCGCCGGGACGTGGACGCGTACCTGGACGGCTGGTACGACACGGCCGCGCTCTGGCGGGAGGTGTTCGGACCGACCGATCCCGGGGGGACGGGACGGGTGCTGCCCGACCTGTGGGATCCGGTGACCGACCGGGCTACCCGCAGCCCCTACGTCGAGCTCCCCGCCGGCGGAGTGCTGCTGGTGCACGGGCCGCTGCTGCTGGGGCGGTGGTTCCCCTTCGACCTGAGCGTCCACGTACGCCTGTCGGCTGGGGCGCTCGCGCGGCGGACGGAGGAGTCCGAGCGGTGGACGGGGGAAGCGTTCGCCCGGTACGAGGCCGAGACGGATCCGGCTTCGGCCGCCGATGTGGTGGTCCGGGCCGACGATCCCAGGCATCCCGCCTGGACGGGGATCCGGGAGCGGTGACGCGGGGCGGCGGTGGTGCCGCTGCCGCTGGGCGAGCCCGCTGTCCGCCCCGACCCCCGGGCCCGGCCGGGCCCACGCCTGCGGGGCCGGGGTGCCGGACGCTGTCGGGGTCCCGGCCTCAGCCGTCGGGGCGGCTGCCGGAGCGGCGCCCGAAACGCCGGCGGAGGGAGGGCCGGGATCCGCCCCCGTCCGCGCTCGGGGCTTCCGCCGGGACGGGCTGCGGGCGGCCGCCCGGGCGGGTGATGGCCCGGGCGGCCGCGCGGCAGCCCGCGCGCGCCGCTTCCGGGGGGTCCGCGCCTTCCAGGCGGGCCGCCAGGAAGGCGCCGGTGAAGGCATCGCCGGCGCCCGTGGAGTCCACCACCTCCCCGCCCGGCTCCACGGCCGCCACCTCGGCCGTGATCCGGCCGCGCTCGGCCACCAGAGCCCCCGCCGGGCCCCGGGTCACCACCACCAGCGGCACCCGCCGGCTCAACGCCGTCGCAGCCCGGGCCACCCCGGCCGCCTCCGACGGCCCGGCCAGCAGACGGGCCTCGTGCTCGTTGGGCAGCAGCACCTCCGCGCCCGCCACGGCATCCAGGAAGCGCTGGGGGCCCAGTGCCGCCAGGAACCCGGCCGAGGCCGGGTCCACGCTCACCGGCACTCCGCGGGCCCGCGCCGCCCGCAGCGCGAGCGCGGCCAGCTCCCGGCTGCCGTCGGTGAAGAACAGGTATCCCGACAGGTGGAGGTGGGCCGCCCCGTCCAGCAGGGACGGGGTCCAGTCCGCCGGGCACAGCCGCAGCGAGGCCCCGCTGTCCGTCAGGAACGTCCGCTCGGCGTCCTCGCCGACGAGGGCCACCACCGTCCCGGTCGGCTCCTCCGGATCGATCACCAGCTGCGGCCGCACCCCCGCGTCCACCAGGGCCCGTTCGTGCCACTGTGCCGAGTCGGCGCCCACCCGCGCGAGGAGGCGTACCTCCGCGCTCCCCGTACGGGCCGCCCAGCAGGCCGCGTTGGCGCCCGCGCCGCCCGGCAGGGTGCGGATCCGGGCCGCGGTGTCGGTGGCCGGAGCCAGCGGCTCCGGATGTATCGCCACCACATCCGTCACCACGTCCCCGACCACGAGCAGCGCCCCCGGGGCGGTCATGCCACGGCCGCCCAGGCCCGGGCGATCCGGGCACCGAGCCGCACGTTCCCGCGTACCGCCGCCAGGTTCGCCTCCAGCGAGGCTCCGCCCGTCGCCCGCACCAGAAACCCCAGCAGGAACGGCGTCACCGCCTGACCTGTGATCCCCTGCTCGCGGCAGGCGGCGAGGGCCTCGGCCAGGACCCGGTCGTGCAGCTCCGGGTCCAGCTGTTCACCGGCCGTCACCGGATTGGCCACCAGCAGCGCCGACTCCGTTCCTCCCAGTGCGTCCTGAGCGGCCATCACCGCCGCGACCTCCTCCGGCCGGTGCACGGTCCAGTCCACCGGCTCACCGGAGTCGGCCAGGTAGAACCCGGGGAACCGGTCCGTACCGAAACCGAGCACCCCCACTCCCAGCGTCTCCAGCCGCTGCAACGTCGCCGGCACGTCCAGGATCGACTTCACGCCCGCGCACACCACCGTGATCCGTGTCCGCGCCAGCAGGGACAGGTCCGCCGACTCGTCCTGTGTCTGAGCCCACTCGCGGTGCACGCCGCCCAGTCCGCCCGTCGCGAAGACCCGCAGTCCCGCCCCGGCCGCGAGGAAGGCCGTCGCGGACACCGTCGTCGCACCGGTCGCGCCCGTCGCCAGCGCGGGCGCCAGATCCCGATGACCGAGCTTGCGCACGCCGTCGCCGGCTGCGATCCGCTCCAGCAAGGTCTTGTCGAGGCCCGCGCGGGCCACCCCGTCCACGACCGCGATCGTCGCCGGAACCGCGCCCTCCGCGCGGACCAGTCCCTCCAGTTCGAGGGCCACCTCCAGGTTGCGGGGGCGGGGCAGGCCGTGGGCGATGATCGTCGACTCCAGGGCCACCACCGGCCTGCCCTGGGCGAGCGCGTCGCGTACCTCTTCCGACAGGACCGGTCCACCGGGCAGGGCCGCGGTTGCTCTGTGCTGTGACATGTCCCCATCCATGGCACGGGATCGGCGCCTCCAAACACACTCCTGCCACACCCGCCCCACGCTGTCCGAGGAGCGCTCCCCGCGGACGCGCGGCCCGACCACGGGCCCGCCGCCCCGCGGGCCCTGCTTTTCCCGGACGCCCCCGCGGCGTCGCGGTCCGCGCGGACGCCCCGCCGCCCCGCCTGTCGACCGCACCGGACGTCCGCCGCCCCGGCCGAAACCCAGCGGTTCCCGAAACCCAGCGGTTCCCGAGGCCCGGCGGACCGCCACCTGCCGCCGGTCCGCCCGGGAGGAGGGCCCACGTGCACCGCCCGGAACGCGCCGGCGGGCACCGGCTTCCACCGGTCGTCCGCACCGCCGGGCACCCCGGCCCCACTGGACAGGGTGACGCGTGGGCCGGTCCGTTCCTGGACGCTGTGGTCGGCGCGCCGGGCGGACGGGCCGCACTAGGCTGGCGCGCCATGAGCAGCAGTGATCACTCCGCCACCCCCGCCCCCGCGTCCTTCGCCGTCACCGTGGCGGACGCCGAGCTGGAGCCGGACGACCTCGACCCGGGCCAGATCGTCTCCGGCGATCCGGTCGTCACGGGCCGGGTCCTGTGGGAGTCCGCCGACGGCACGCAGGTACGCGGGATCTGGCAGATCACCCCCGGCGTGGTCACCGACGTCGAGGCGAACGAAATGTTCGTGGTGGTCGCCGGACGCGCCACCGTCGAGGTCGAGGGCGGCGCGACCCTGGAGCTCGGGCCCGGCTCGGCCTGCGTGCTGCGGGAGGGCGACAGGACCGTCTGGACCGTCCACGAGACGCTCCGCAAGGCCTACCACATCAGCTACTGACGTTCCCGGAATCCGAAGGGTGGCGGCGCGCGGTGAACAGAGCGAGTGCCGCCATCGGCAGCAGCAGCGAGGCTCCGACGGCGTTCAGCCAGCCGTAGCCCGCCTGGGACATGATCACGCCGGCGGCGGCTCCGCCCACGCCCGCGGCCGTGTTCATCGTGAGGTCGCTCAGCCCCTGTACGGCGGCCCGCGCGGCCTGCGGCACCGAGTCGGTCAGCAGGGCCGAGCCGGACACCATCCCGGCGGACCAGCCGAGGCCCAGCAGGAAGAGACCGAGGGCGCTCCGTCCGTGGCTGGCGCCCGCCGTCCCCGCGAGCAGCGCGGCGACCGACAGCAGTCCCGCGGCGAGGCCGATCACGGTGAGCCGTCCGAGCCGGTCCGCGAGCCACCCCATGAGCGGGGAGAAGGCGAACATGCCCGCGATGTGACCGCTGATCACCAGCCCGACGAGCTCCAGCCCGGCTCCGTGGTGGCTCAGGTCCATCGGGGTCATGACCATGATCGAGACCATGGTGGTGTGGGACACGGCGACGGTGAGGAGGGCGAGGCGGGCCCGCGGCGAGGACCTCACGGCGGCGAGTCCGGCGCGGAGCGAGCGGCCTTCGCGGGACTGTTCTTCGGGAGAGGCGAGCGCCCGCGCGGTCAGCAGGGGGTCCGGGCGCAGGAGTACGGCGATCAGCGCTCCGGTCAGCAGGAAGACGGCGGCGGCCCACACGAAGGGGCCCGCCGTCTCGGGTATGGAGGTCCCGGCGAAGCTGCGGCTCGCCGGAGCGGACAGGTTGGGGCCGAGCACCGCCCCGAGGGTGGAGGCCCACACGACCACCGAGATGGCCCGGGCCCGGTGGTCCGGGGCGGCGAGGTCCGCGGCGGCGAAGCGGGCCTGGAGGTTGGCGGAGGAGGCGGCGCCGAAGGCGGCCATGCCGAGCAGCAGCAGCGGGAAGCTCTTGATCGTGGCGGCGAGGACGACGAGGCCCGCCCCGGCGGCGCCGATCCCGTACGCCAGGACCAGCCCGGGCCGTCGGCCGCGCGCGGTCATCAGGGCGGCGAGCGGCAGGGAGACCAGGGCGGTGCCGATCACCGAGGCGGTCGACGCGAAGCCGGACAGCGCCTCGGTGCCGCTGACCTCGGTGGCCAGGACGGGGGCCAGGGCGATGCTGATGGGTACGCCGAGCCCGCCCAGCACCTGGCCGGCGATGAGCACCCGGGAGGTGCGCTTGCGGAGTCGTGCGAGGTCCGCGAGGGCGAGCGGCGGGGCGGTCCGGTCCGTGCCGGGAGCGGCGGTCACGCCCTGCACCGCCCTCGCGGGTGCGCGGCGCGGGACGCGGGGGACGCGGTGGGGCCGGGTGCGGCGGCAGCAGTAGTCACCGCCGCAGTGTGCCACCCCTTACCGTCCGGCGGAACCGGTCCGTCGTCGTGGTCGGGCCCGCAGGTCACGGGCGTCACACGGGGCTCAGAACAGCGGCTGCGGGAGCACCCCCTCCAGGGCGAGGAGCTGCCGCTTGGTCTCCAGCCCGCCGCCGAAGCCCCCGATGCCGCCGTCGTTCTCCAGCACCCGGTGGCAGGGCACCACCAGGGGCAGCGGGTTCGACCCCATGGCGTTGCCCACGGCCTGGGCGGCGCCGGGCTGTCCGACGCGGGCCGCCAGTTCCCCGTAGCCGACGACCGAGCCGTAGGGCACGGAACGGTCCAGCTCCTGGAGCACCTGGCGGTTGAAGCCGGAGCTGAGCCGCCAGTCCAGCGGAAGGTCGAAGCGCCGCAGCGAGCCGGCGAAGTACGCGGCCACCTGGCGCACCGGCGCGGCCAGCAGCACTTCCTCGCCCGGCGCCGGCCGCCGGGCGTCGGCGCCGAGCCGGGAGACGAGCGGGCCGATCATCCGGTCGAGCCGGTCCGGCCCGGCGTGGAACTCGACCCGGACCAGCCCCTCGGGCGTCGCGGCAAGGAGCAGGGGGCCGATGTCGCTGGCGACGACGGTCCATTCGAGGTGCGGCCCGCGGGGCCGCTCGGTGCTGTCCACGCGTCCACGGTACGGCTCTCCTCCGACGGACCGCCGCCCTCCCCGCCCGCAGCCGTCAGAAGCCGCCGACCGCCTCCCGGACCACGTCCGGGGCATTGGTGATGATCCCGTCGACGCCCATCTCCCGCACCTTCCGCGCGGTCACGGCGTCGTCCACGATCCAGGTGTCCACCTCCATCGCCTTGCCGTGCGCCCCGAGCAGGCCGTGCACCGCCGCGACCCAGTCGGCCGAGATGGTGGTGTGCCACGGGTTGATCCGGTCCGTGAACTCCGCGTACCGCGGCAGGTCCGCCACCGCCGGAGTGCCCAGGAAGGCCGTCACCAGGTCGGGGCGCAGCCCGTGCACCATGCGGATGGAGTCGGCACTGAAGCTCTGCAGCACCAGGCGCTTCGAGTGTCGCGCGTCGAGCCAGCCCGCCTCGCCGAGCACCCGCAGGGTCTGCTCCTCGATCCCCGGGTAGAGCTCCGGCTTCTTGATCTCCAGCAGCAGCCGCTGCCGATTGCGCTGCACCCGGTCGAGGTACTGCCGCAGCGTCGGCACGGAGGCGCCCGCGTACTCCTCGCCGAACCAGCTGCCCGCGTCGAGCTGGGCGATCTCGGCCGACGTGAAGTCCTTGACCCGCCAGGGCTTGCGGTCCGGGAAGAGCTGCTCGACGTCCGTGGTGCGGGCCAGGGTGTCGTCGTGGATCACCACCAGTTCGCCGTCCCTGGTGCGCTGCACGTCGTTCTCGACCCAGTCGAAGCCCAGCCGCATCGCCAGGTCGACCGCTTCGAGGGTGTTCTCCGGGGCGTACGCCGAGGCGCCCCGGTGCGCGTACACGACGGGACCGCCCAGTCCCAGCGGTCCGGGGGCGGATCCGGGGCCGGTGGCGGCGGACGACGCCGTCCCGCCCAGCAGGGTGAGGGCGAAGCCCAGGAATGCGGCGGCGGCCGCGGTGGCGGGTCGGACGTGCATGTGCGTTCTCCTCGGGTCGTGAGCCCTGTTCCTGCGTCAGACGGGTGCGGAGCGGCAGACGTTGTGGCGATGCACTTCACCGCGATCATGGGGTTGAAGATCACCGAGCCGCCACCGAACTACGACAAACGGACCAGAACGGATGACGCGGACCGCCGGACCGCCGGACCGCCGGGCCGCACCGAGCGCGTTGCGGCCGGGCGGGGAGGCGTGCGTGTCAGTGGAGGGTCGTACGGTGGACTCATGCGGCCCGTATCGAAGATCGAACGCACGGTGGCGCCTTTCGAGGTCGTCAGCCCCTACCAGCCCAGCGGCGACCAGCCGGCGGCCATCGCCGAGCTGGAGAAGCGCATCCGTGCAGGTGAGAAGGATGTCGTCCTGCTGGGTGCGACCGGCACCGGCAAGTCGGCGACCACCGCCTGGATGATCGAGAAGCTCCAGCGCCCCACCCTGGTCATGGCGCCGAACAAGACGCTGGCCGCCCAGTTGGCGAACGAGTTCCGCGAGCTGCTGCCGAACAACGCCGTCGAGTACTTCGTCTCGTACTACGACTACTACCAGCCCGAGGCCTACGTACCGCAGTCGGACACGTACATCGAGAAGGACTCCTCGATCAACGAGGAGGTGGAGCGGCTGCGCCACTCCGCCACCAATGCGCTGCTGACCAGGCGGGACGTGATCGTCGTCGCCTCCGTGTCCTGCATCTACGGCCTCGGCACCCCGCAGGAGTACGTCGACCGGATGGTCTCGCTCACGGTGGGTGAGGAGATCGACCGGGACCAGCTGCTGCGCCGCTTCGTCGACATCCAGTACACGCGCAACGACGTGGCCTTCACCCGCGGCACCTTCCGAGTGCGCGGCGACACCATCGAGATCTTCCCGGTCTACGAGGAACTGGCCGTCCGCATCGAGATGTTCGGGGACGAGATCGAAGCGTTGTCCACCCTGCACCCGCTGACCGGCGAGGTCATCAGCGAGGACCGCGAGCTCTACGTCTTCCCCGCCAGCCACTACGTCGCCGGCCCGGAGCGCATGGAGAAGGCGATCGCCGGCATCGAGGCCGAGCTGGCCGAGCGCCTCGGAGAGCTGGAGAAGCAGGGCAAGATGCTGGAGGCGCAGCGCCTGCGCATGCGCACGACCTACGACCTGGAGATGATGCGCCAGATCGGCTCCTGCTCCGGCATCGAGAACTACTCGCTGCACATGGACGACCGCGAGCGGGGCTCCGCGCCCAACACCCTCATCGACTACTTCCCGGAGGACTTCCTCCTGGTCATCGACGAGTCGCACGTCACCGTCCCGCAGATCGGCGCCATGTACGAGGGCGACGCCTCCCGCAAGCGGACCCTGGTCGACCACGGCTTCCGGCTGCCGTCCGCGCTGGACAACCGTCCGCTGAAGTGGGAGGAGTTCCAGGAGCGCATCGGCCAGACCGTCTACCTGTCGGCGACCCCCGGCACGTACGAGCTATCGCGCGGCGACGGTTTCGTCGAGCAGATCATCCGTCCCACCGGCCTCATCGACCCCGAGGTCGTGGTCAAGCCCACCGAGGGCCAGATCGACGACCTGGTGCACGAGATCCGCAAGCGGGTGGAGAAGGACGAGCGGGTCCTGGTCACCACCCTCACCAAGAAGATGGCAGAGGACCTCACGGACTACTTCCTGGAGCTCGGCATCCAGGTCCGCTACCTGCACAGCGACGTCGACACGCTGCGCCGCATCGAGCTGCTGCGCGAGCTGCGCGCCGGCGAGTACGACGTCCTGGTCGGCATCAACCTGCTGCGCGAGGGCCTCGACCTGCCCGAGGTGTCCCTGGTGGCGATCCTCGACGCCGACAAGGAGGGCTTCCTGCGCTCCGGCACCTCCCTGATCCAGACCATCGGCCGGGCCGCGCGCAACGTGTCCGGCCAGGTCCACATGTACGCGGACAAGATCACGCCGGGTATGGAGAAGGCGATCGAGGAAACCAACCGGCGCCGCGAGAAGCAGATCGCCTACAACACGGCGAACGGGATCGACCCGCAGCCGCTCCGCAAGAAGATCAACGACATCGTCGCCACCATCGCCCGCGAGGAGCTGGACACCGAGCAGCTCCTCGGTACCGGATACCGGCAGGGCAAGGAGGGCCGGGGCGCCAAGGCGCCGGTTCCGGACCTGGGCGGTCTCGCGACCCACGCACCGGCGGGCGCCAAGGGCGCCAAGAGTGCGAAACCGGCCAAGGGGGCCAAGGCGGCCGAGGTGCTCACCGACCGGCCGGCCGCCGAACTCGCCTCGCTCATCGAGCAGATGACCGAGCGCATGCGCGCGGCCGCCGCGGAGCTCCAGTTCGAGGTCGCGGCCCGGATCAGGGACGAGGTCGGCGAGCTGAAGAAGGAGCTCCGGCAGATGAAGGAAGCGGGCCTCGCCTGAGCCGGGGGCTGTCAGTAGGGTTGGGTCACAGCCGCAGGAACACGCTGCGCACCAGTCAACTGGGGCGGGCTACGGAGAGGGGACGCGCGTGACGGTCAACATGACCAAGGGTCAGGCCATCAGTCTGCAGAAGACGGACGGAGGGACGCTGACCGCGGTCCGGATGGGCCTGGGCTGGCAGGCTGCGAAGCGCCGCGGGCTGTTCGGCTCGCGGACGCGGGAGATCGACCTTGACGCGTCGGCGGTGCTCTTCGCCGACAAGCAGCCGGTCGACGTGGTCTTCTTCCGCCACCTGCAGAGCGACGACGGCTCCGTGCGCCACACCGGCGACAACCTCGTCGGCGGCGTCGGCCAGGGCGGCGACGACGAGGCGATCCTCGTCGACCTCCAGCGGGTGCCGGTCCACATCGACCAGATCGTCTTCACGGTGAACTCCTTCACCGGTCAGACGTTCCAGGAGGTGCAGAACGCCTTCTGCCGCATCGTCGACGAGACCAACGGCCAGGAACTGGCCCGCTACACCCTCGACGGCGGCGGCGCGTACACGGCGCAGATCATGGCGAAGGTGTCCCGCGCGGGCTCCGGCTGGCAGATGACGGCCCTGGGCACCCCGGCCAACGGCCGCACCTTCCAGGACCTGATGCCGGCGATCCTGCCGCACCTGTAGCAGGACCGGAAGCGGACGGGAAGAAGAGAACACGGCGCGGGGGAGGGGCTGCACGATGACGGCCGAACTGGTCCGGGGGCAGAACCACCCCGTGTCCCGGAGCCGGGTGGAGGTCAGGGTCTCGGCGGGTACGCCCGTCCTCGCCCTGGCCTCGTTCGCCGACGCACAGGGACGGCTCACCGGAACCGGGGCCCTGGCTCACCCGGGCGCCCGGTCCCTGCCCGGCGTGCACGCGCCGGCGGACCTCGCGGACCGGCACGCCTTCGCCGTGGACCTCGACGCCGTCGCGGCGGACGTCCACCGCGTCGGCGTGCTGCTCGTGCTGCCGCCCGGCGGCCCGGTCGGCTTCGGCGCCGTCCCGGCCCCCCACGTGGCCCTGGCGGCACCCGACGGCGGCACCGAGATCGCCGGCTACACCCTGACCGGGCTCGACGCCGAGACCGCGGTGATCGCCCTGGAGCTCTACCGGCGCCAGGGCGCATGGAAGGTCCGCGCCGTCGGCCAGGGCTACGCCGACGGCCTCGGCGCCCTGCTCGCCGACGGCGGACTGCCCGTGCCGGCCGCCCGGGAACTGGCCGCCACGGCGCTGAGCACCGCCGCCCCGGCCAAGGAGACCGACGCGACGCTCGCGACCATGCCCACCCTCGTCGGCGACCTGCGTGCCCCGCAGACCGCGCCGCGGACTCCCGGGCCCGCCCCGGAGCCGCCGGCCCCAGCCCCGGACCCGGTTTCCGGGGTCCCGTACACCGGTGCGCCCGGTCCCGCGCCCGCCGGCGACGGCTCCCCGCCCACGATCAGCTACACCCACCCGCGCCGCCGCCGCACCAGCGGCGAGCCGCCCGAGCCGGCTCCGCGGGCCGCCGCCGCGGAGCCGGGGCAACACCCGCAGCCGGTCGCCGGCGATGCCGCCGGGTGGTCCCTGGACGAACGGCTCTACAACCAGGTCTGGGGCATGTTCGAGGACCTGGCGCGCACGGTGGCCGCCTACCGCAGCGCCGTGGAGTTCGCCGACTCCCGCAGGGACCGCGAGCTCGACGACGCCCTCGCCGACCCGCGCCACCGCATCGGCGGCTCCGGCGACGCGGCCCGCGACGCCGCACGGGCCCGCCGCGAGGAACTGATCGCCCGGGCCCAGGCCGTCCTCGACCGCGACCTCGCCCAGCTCATCGCCGAGTCCGAGGTCGTCGAGCCCGCCCTGCCGGCCCCGTACGCCCGATGGGACAATCCCGTCTGGCACGGCCACCGCGTGCCGGAGGAGGCCCCCCTCGCCGTGCGCCTGGGCGACCTGCACCTGCCCGAGCGGCCCGGCCTGCGCATCCCCATGCTGGTAAGGGTCCCGCTGGAGCGCGGGCTGTGGATCGACAACGGCCGTACCGGTTCCGAGGCGGCGATGGCCATGGACACCGACCGGCTGCGCCGCGCCGCCATGGACATGGCCGTCGCCCACGCGGTACGGCTGCTCGCGGTCCACCCCGCCGGCCGGTTCTCCGTCCACGTCATCGACGCGGCCGGGGCCGGCGCGGCCTCCCTGGAGCCCCTGGTGCGGGCCGGGGTGCTGGCCGCGCCGCCCACCACCGGGGCCGCGGCGGTGGGCAGGACGCTGGCCGAGCTCACGCGCCGGGTGGACCTGGTGCAGATGGCGCTGAAGGCCGGGGCCCCCGAGGACCTGCCACCGGACGTGGACACGGCCGAGCAGCTGCTCATCGTCCACGACTTCCCGCACGGCTTCGACGACCGGGCCGTCACCCAGCTCCGCTACCTGGCCGACGAGGGCGCGGCGGTCGGCGTGCACCTGCTGATGGTCGCCGACCGTGACGAGGCGTCCGCCTACGGGCCGCTGCTGGACCCGCTGTGGCGCTCCCTGATGCGGCTCTCGCCGGTACCGGACGACCACCTCGCCGACCCGTGGGTGCACCACGCCTGGACCTTCGAACCGAACCTTCCGCCGGAGGGCAGCCGAGTCCTCGACCAGGCACTGGACCGGGTGGCGGAGGCCCGGCGCACTACCCGCCCGTGACCATCCTTTGGTATTCCCTTTACCTTTTTGCCTTCCGGCGGGTAAGCTCGTCCGTGCGGAGGGGAGTATTCCTGCTTTCCTGCTACGGCGTACCCGTCAATACGGACCGTTGCGTTTGAATGAGCACGCGTCGGTCCCGGGGCGTCGGCCCACGGCCTCCAGGCCGCCCGGGCGGAAGAGACCTCCGGCAGCGATGACGCTGACGAAGTGCTGAGCCATCCGCCGGAGGCGTATTCACCATGGAAGTTTCCTGGGCCCTGTGGGTCGCGACCGTCCTCGGTCTGTCCCTCCTCATCGGTGCCGACTTCTTCATCGGCCGCAAACCCCACGACGTGTCGATCAAGGAAGCCGGCACCTGGACGGTCGTCTGGATCGTCCTCGCCGTGCTCTTCGGCCTCGGCCTGTGGTTCTTCGGCAACCCGCAGGCCTCCCAGGAGTTCTTCGCGGGCTTCATCACCGAGAAGTCCCTGAGCGTCGACAACCTGTTCGTCTTCGTCCTGATCATGGCGAAGTTCGCGGTGCCCTCCCACCTCCAGCAGCGCGTGCTGCTCATCGGCGTGCTGATCGCACTCGTCCTGCGCGCGGTCTTCATCGCCGCCGGCGCCGCGATCATCGCCAGCTTCAGCTGGGTCTTCTACATCTTCGGCGCGTTCCTGATCTACACCGCGTGGAAGCTGATCCAGGAGGCCCGCAAGGACGAGGGCGACGAGGAGTTCGAGGAGAACCGCCTCCTCAAGTCCGTCGAGAAGAAGTTCGGCGTGGCCGACCGCTACCACGGCACCAAGCTCTTCGTCGTCAACAACGGCAAGCGCGTCCTGACACCGCTGATGATCGTGATGCTCGCCATCGGCACCACCGACGTGCTGTTCGCGCTGGACTCGATCCCCGCCATCTTCGGCCTCACCCAGGACCCGTACATCGTCTTCACGGCCAACGCCTTCGCGCTGATGGGCCTGCGCCAGCTGTACTTCCTCATCGGCGGCCTGCTGGAGAAGCTGGTCCACCTCAGCTACGGTCTGTCGATCATCCTCGGCTTCATCGGCGTCAAGCTGGTGCTGCACGCCCTCCACGAGTCCGGCGTCCACGTCCCGGAGATCTCGATCCCGTTCTCCCTGGCCGTCATCTGCGGCGTCCTGATCATCACCACGATCACCAGCCTGATCGCCTCGAAGAAGCAGGCGGCGGCCGAGGCCGCCGACAGCGAGAGCGTCGGCGCCTGATCGCACCCGGGTTCACACGGGGGCGGCCGACGAGGCCGCCCCCGCGTCCACCGGCCTCTCCGCGGTCCCCGCACCCGACCGCTTCCCCACGAGCAGGGGGCTGGTCTCCGGGAGCAGTGCGAAGCATCCCAGGCTGACCAGGGCGATCCCGGTCAGGTAGGCCGCGACGCCCCACGGCGGACCGGAGCCGCCCGCCAGCGCCGTCGCCACGATCGGGGTCAGCGCCCCGCCCAGCACACCGCCCAGGTTGTAGCCGACGGCCGCGCCGGTGCAGCGGATCCGCGGGGCGTACAGCTCCGGCAGGTACGCGCCCACCACCGCGAACATCGTCACCATGCCGAGCAGCGCCACCGCGAAGCCCAGCGTCATCAGCAGCGGGTCGGCCGTCTGCAAGAGGGCCACCAGCGGGAACATCCACACGGCGCTGACGGCGCACCCGGCCAGGCACAGCGGCCGCCGTCCGTAGCGGTCGCCGAGCGCGGCCAGGAGCGGGGTCGCCAGACCCTTGACCGTGACGGCCGCCATGATGCAGGCCAGCATCGTCGTGCGGCCCACCGAGAGGTGCTCTGCGGCGTAGGCGAGGGACCAGGTGGTGACCGCGTAGAAGACGGCGTAGCCCACGGCCAGGGCCCCGCCCGTCAGCACGAGCAGCCGCCAGTGGCCCCGGACCACCTCGGAGAGCGGGGCGTCGGCCCGCCGCCCGGTGGCCGCGAGCGCGCGGAACTGCGGGGTCTCCTCCGTCGAGCGGCGCAGCCACAGCCCGGCCAGCGCCAGCAGCCCGGCCGCCCAGAACGGCACCCGCCATCCCCAGGAGGCGAACTGGGCGTCGGTCAGCGAGGCGGACAGTCCCAGCATCAGGCCGTTGGCCAGCAGGAACCCCACCGCCGGACCGATCTGCGGGAAGCTCGCCCACAGTCCGCGCCGGTGCTCCGGCGCGTGTTCTGCGGTCAGCAGCACCGCGCCGCCCCACTCCCCGCCGAGCCCCAGGCCCTGGAGGAAGCGCAGCAGGAGCAGTAGTACAGGCGCGGCGATGCCGATCGTCTCGTACGCCGGCACACAGCCGACGGCGACGGTGGCGAGGCCGGTGAGCAGCAGGGAGGCCAGCAGGACCGGGCGCCGTCCGTAGCGGTCGCCGATGTGACCGAAGACGGCGGACCCCAGCGGGCGGGCGAGGAAGCCGACGCCGAAGGTGCCGAAGGCGGCGAGGGTCCCGGCGAGTGGTGAGAAGGAGGGGAAGAAGAGCGGGCCGAGCACGAGCGCGGCAGCCGTCCCGTACACGAAGAAGTCGTAGAACTCGATCGCGGTCCCGGCGAGGGCCGCGCAGGCGAGCCGCAGCATGCCGGGCCGGGCGGGGGCCTCGTCGGCGGCGGCCCCGGGGGCTTCGTCGGCGGCGGCCCCGGGGGCTTCGTCGGCGGCGGCCCCGGGGCCCGGGGCGGAGGCGGCAGGGGGCGGAGAGGGGTCCTGTTGCATGCCGCACCAGATACCGCCTCCCCGCCCGCAGGGACATGCGTTCGGCCGTCAACGACCGGAAGGAGTGCTCCGCGTGCCGAAGTTGACGCGTTGCGCTCCCCGGACGGTCCCTACCACCCGCGCTCGCGCCACTCCGCCAGGTGCGGACGCTCGGCGCCGAGCGTGGTGTCGTTGCCATGGCCCGGGTAGACCCAGGTCTCGTCGGGCAGCTGCTCGAAGAGCTTGTGCTGCACGTCGTCGAGGAGGTTCTTGAAGGCCTCCGGGTCGCCGTGGGTGTTGCCGACGCCGCCCGGGAAGAGGCAGTCGCCGGTGAACACGTGCGCGTGGCCGTGCGGGTCGTCGTAGACCAGGGCGATCGAGCCGGGGGTGTGCCCGACCAGGTGCCGCGCGGTCAGTTCGACCCGGCCCACCCGCACCGTGTCCCCGTCCGCGACCGGGACGTCGGTCGCGACCGGGATGCCCTCGGCGTCGAGGGCGCCCGCGTAGGTCCGCGCGCCGGTGGCCGCCACGACCTCTGCGAGCGCGCCCCAGTGGTCGCCGTGCCGGTGGGTGGTGACGACGGAGGCGATGCCGTCGTCGCCGATCAGGTTCAGCAGCGTCTGCGGTTCGGCCGCCGCGTCGATGAGCAGCTGCTCGTCGGTCGCCCGACAGCGCAGCAGGTAGGCGTTGTTGTTCATCGAACCCACGGCGACTTTGGAAATCATCAGGTCCGCGAGTTCGTGCACGTCGGCCGGACCGCCGACCTTGACCTCTCCGGTGTACGTCATGTGGTGATCCTAGAGGTGTCTTCCTACAACGGCGGGAGCTCGGGGAGGGGGCCTCCCGTGGTGGTCAGGGAGGCTCCCCGGTCGCCGCGGCCGGCGAGCCAGGCGAGCAGTGCGGCGGGGGTGCCGGAGACGGTCACGACAGGGTCCCCGGCGGAGCCGGTGCGCCAGGTGCGCCCGTCGGGGGCGGCCAGGGCCGTCGCGGGCACGTCCGGGCGCCCGGACCAGCGGTCGGCGAGGAAGGCGATCTCGCGGTCGGTGAACTCCTGCGGGAGGTCGGTGAGCTCGTAGCCGATGTTCAGGTCGACGTGGTGCAGGTCGACCTCGACCCAGCGGCGGAAGGGCACGTTCGAGGCCAGGTCCGTGACGCCGTTGCGCAGCTCGACGGTGCGCGACCAGTCCTGGTCGTGCTCGGTGGCGGCGAGGAAGCGGGCCGCGGAATCACCGAGGTCCGCCAGGTGTTCTTCCAGGGGCCGGCCGGCGTCGCGTGCGATGTCCGCGTCGCGCGCCTCGCCGCTCTCGTACATCGGGCGGCCCTCGAAGACGTTCAGGAGGGCGTCGGCGTTGCGCGCGAGGTGGGCCAGGATGTGGCCGCGCGTCCAGCCGGGAAGGTGTGACTCCCCGGAGAGCCCGGCGTTGTCCAGTTTCGCGACCGCGGTCAGCAGTCGGTCCGTGGCTTCACGTACAGATCGCAGGTCGTGCACATGATCAGTCATGACGTCGAGCGTAGTGCTCGGAGCCCGTGGCCACACGATCGGGTGAAGAGGTCTGCGGAGTGCCGTAAATCGAATGTGCGTGCTATACGCTCGAAGTCCAGACTCCATCTCCACCGCAGAGGCGCCCCCCATACCCTGGGACGGGGGCCGTGCCCCCCGCTCTCTCAAGAAAGGTGCAGACCGGCGTGACCGACCGTCTCATCGTTCGTGGCGCTCGCGAGCACAACCTCAAGAACGTCTCGCTCGACCTGCCCCGCGATTCGCTCATCGTCTTCACCGGACTCTCCGGATCGGGCAAGTCCTCCCTGGCCTTCGACACGATCTTCGCCGAGGGTCAGCGCCGCTACGTCGAGTCGCTCTCGTCGTACGCCCGCCAGTTCCTCGGGCAGATGGACAAGCCCGACGTCGACTTCATCGAGGGCCTCTCCCCGGCCGTCTCGATCGACCAGAAGTCCACCTCGCGCAACCCGCGCTCGACCGTCGGCACCATCACCGAGGTCTACGACTACCTCCGCCTCCTCTTCGCCCGCATCGGCAAGCCGCACTGCCCCGAGTGCCGCCGGCCCATTGCGCGCCAGTCGCCCCAGGCGATCGTCGACAAGGTGCTCGCGCTCCCCGAGGGAAGCCGCTTCCAGGTGCTCTCGCCGCTGGTGCGCGAACGCAAGGGCGAGTTCGTGGACCTCTTCGCCGACCTCCAGACCAAGGGCTACAGCCGGGCGCGGGTGGACGGGGAGACGATCCAGCTCTCCGAGCCGCCGACGCTGAAGAAGCAGGAGAAGCACACGATCGAGGTGGTCATCGACCGCCTCACCGTCAAGGACAGTGCCAAGCGCCGCCTCACCGACAGCGTGGAGACGGCCCTCGGCCTCTCCGGTGGCATGGTGATCCTGGACTTCGTCGACCTCGCCGAGGACGACCCCGAGCGTGAACGGATGTATTCCGAGCACCTCTACTGCCCGTACGACGACCTGTCCTTCGAGGAGCTGGAGCCGCGCTCCTTCTCCTTCAACTCGCCCTTCGGCGCCTGCCCCGAGTGCACCGGCATCGGCACGCGGATGGAGGTGGACCCGGAGCTGATCGTCCCGGACGAGGACAAGTCCCTCGACGAGGGCGCGGTCTCCCCGTGGTCGCTCGGCCACACCAAGGACTACTTCCAGCGGCTGATCGGCGCGCTCGCCGCGGAGCTCGGCTTCCGTACGGACATCCCGTGGGCCGGGCTGCCGGTGCGGGCGAAGAAGGCCCTGCTGCACGGCCACCGGACCCAGATCGAGGTCCGCTATCGCAACCGCTACGGGCGCGAGCGGGCCTACACGACGGCCTTCGAGGGCGCCGTGCCGTTCGTGAAGCGGCGGCACGCGGAGTCGGAGAGCGACGCCAGCCGCGAGCGCTTCGAGGGCTACATGCGCGAGGTGCCCTGCCCGACCTGTGAGGGCACCCGCCTCAAGCCGATCGTGCTCGCGGTGACCGTGATGGAGAAGTCGATCGCCGAGGTCGCCGCCATGTCGATCAGCGAGTGCGCGGACTTCCTCGGGCGGATGCGCCTCGACGCCCGCGACAAGAAGATCGCCGAGCGGGTCCTGAAGGAGGTCAACGAGCGGCTCCGCTTCCTGGTGGACGTCGGTCTGGACTACCTCTCCCTCAACCGGGCGGCCGGCACCCTCTCGGGCGGCGAGGCCCAGCGCATCCGGCTCGCCACGCAGATCGGCTCCGGCCTCGTCGGTGTCCTCTACGTGTTGGACGAGCCGTCCATCGGCCTGCACCAGCGCGACAACCACCGGCTGATCGAGACGCTGGTGCGGCTGCGGGACATGGGCAACACCCTGATCGTCGTCGAGCACGACGAGGACACCATCAAGGTGGCCGACTGGGTCGTGGACATCGGCCCGGGTGCGGGCGAGCACGGCGGCAAGGTGGTCCACAGCGGTTCGCTCAAGGAACTGCTGAAGAACTCCGAGTCGATGACCGGGCAGTACCTCTCGGGGAAGAAGGCCATCGGGATCCCGGACGTCCGCCGGCCCGTGAACGGCGAGCGCAGGCTGACCGTCCACGGTGCCAAGGAGAACAACCTGCGGGACATCGACGTGTCCTTCCCGCTGGGCGTGCTCACGGCCGTCACCGGTGTCTCCGGCTCCGGGAAGTCGACCCTGGTCAACGACATCCTCTACACACACCTGGCGCGGGAGCTGAACGGCGCCCGCTCGGTCCCGGGGCGGCACACCCGTGTGGACGGCGACGACCTCGTCGACAAGGTGGTCCACGTCGACCAGTCGCCCATCGGCCGGACACCCCGGTCGAACCCGGCGACGTACACCGGCGTCTTCGACCACGTGCGCAAGCTCTTCGCCGAGACGATGGAGGCGAAGGTGCGCGGCTACCTGCCGGGCCGCTTCTCCTTCAACGTCAAGGGCGGCCGGTGCGAGAACTGCTCCGGCGACGGCACGATCAAGATCGAGATGAACTTCCTGCCGGACGTCTACGTCCCGTGCGAGGTCTGCCACGGCGACCGGTACAACCGGGAGACGCTGGAGGTCCACTACAAGGGCAAGTCCATCGCGGAAGTCCTCAACATGCCGATCGAGGAGGCGCTGGGCTTCTTCGAAGCCGTGCCCACGATCGCGCGCCACCTCAAGACGCTGAACGAGGTGGGTCTCGGCTACGTCCGCCTCGGCCAGTCCGCGCCGACGCTGTCAGGCGGCGAGGCGCAGCGCGTGAAGCTGGCCTCCGAGCTGCAGAAGCGCTCGACGGGCCGGACGGTGTACGTACTGGACGAGCCGACGACGGGCCTGCACTTCGAGGACATCTCGAAGCTGATCAAGGTGCTGTCGGGGCTCGTCGACAAGGGCAACTCGGTGATCGTCATCGAGCACAACCTGGACGTCATCAAGACCGCGGACTGGGTCATCGACATGGGCCCCGAAGGCGGTTACGGCGGAGGCATGGTGGTGGCCGAGGGCACGCCCGAGCAGGTGGCCTCGGTCGGCGCGAGCCACACGGGCAAGTTCCTGCGGGACATTCTGGGCGCCGACCGGGTCTCCGACGCGGCGGCACCCCCGGCACGGGCCGCGGCGAAGAAGACCCCCGTCAAGAAGGCGGCCCCGGCCAAGAAGGCGGCCGCGGCGAAGAAGGCGGCCGCGGCGAAGAAGGCGGCCGCGGCGAAGAAGGCGGCCCCCGCCAAGAAGACGGCGGCCAAAACCGCGGTGGCCCGGACCCGCAAGGCCTAGCCGGCAGCCCCGCCGGACTTCCCGCCGCCGCCCGGCCCGGCGGGAAGGGGCCGGCCCTCGTGCCGGGCCGCTACGGCCGTCTGCGGCTCCGCCTCCTGCGGGCCGTGCGGGCCCACCGGGAGGCGGGCCCGTGCGGAGCGGGGCCGGGCCGTCCCGGATGCCGGACGCACCTCGGAGGAGTAGCCCGGGTCAGTCCGGACCGGTGCCCATTCAGGCTATGAGCAGGCGGAGGCCGAGGTCTGCCGTGTCGAGGTGGGCGAGGTCGCTGTTGCGCTCGGCCCATCGGCCGGAGTCGAGGTCGTCGCGGAGGCTTCGCACCGCCCGCTGCTCGGCGTCCGGCCCGACCCTCGTCCACACCGACATCGCACGGCGGACGTGCTCCTCCAGATACGCCCCCGGTCTGCGCCAGTACGCCTCGAACAGGCCGTCAGCGCAGTCCCACGGGATAGGCACCGGCTCAGCGCGGGCGCCGATCGCGTCCGCCATCCCCGCAAGTGAGGGAAATTCCGCGAGGACGGCGGCGAACTCGGGCAGGTAGTCGCGGGTAAGCCAGAACCGGTCCTGCCATCCGGGCTCGTCGGTGTCGAAGGTCAGCACCACCACGCGGTGGGCCACGCGCCGCATCTCGCGCAGCCCCGCTATCGGGTCCCCCCAATGGTGAACCGTGGAGACGGCCATCGCCACGTCGAAGGAGTTGTCCTCGAACGGCAGGCTCTCGGCGGCGGCTGCCACGCACGGGGCCGAGTCGGCCGGCCGCTGACGCCGCATGACCTCCGACGGCTCCACCGCGGTCACCTCGCGATCAGCCGGCTCGTAGGAGCCGGTGCCGGCCCCGACATTCAGTACCGTCCGCGCGTCCCCGAGCGCGTCCGAGATCTGCGCTGCGATCCGCGGCTCGGTACGCCGCGTCGCCGTGTATGCGCCGCCGATTGCGTCGTACAGCCGTGCACCGAGCATCCCCAGTTGCTCCTCCGGTGTCACCTTCAGCCCCCTCGCCCGTGCCTCAAGTTCCTTGTCGAGGGCCGCCACCATGGCGTCAGCACGATCACGCCGCTCCAGCAGCAGGCCACGCAGTCGGCGCAGGTGCGCTACCGCGTCGGTGGACGTGTCGCCGACCAGTTCCGCAACCTCCCGCAACCCGAAGCCCAGCCGCCGGTAGGCCAGCACTTCCCTCAACCGCTCGACGTCACCCGCCGAGTACGCCCGGTACCCACCGGCGGTCCGCGCCGACGGACGGACGAGCCCGATCGCGTCATAGTGATGCAGCGTGCGGACGCTCACGTCGGCCAGCTCGGCCACGCGCCCCACGGTCCAGTGATCTTCCACGGCGCCGACTATGCAGCCTGACGTCACGTGAGGGTCAAGAGCCGCACTCATGACCCGCAGGAGCCGACGCGGAGCCGTAGCCGTAGCCGCACGCCGCCTTACCGTCAGAAACGGCTCTTTCCTGGAGCGAGATCGGAAACGGCCGCCAGGGGCGGCCGAGATGTCTGATCGATCTCCTCTACGCGCAACCCGTCAGCCGCATCGTTCGCCTCACCCTCGACGACGTCACCGACGACGAGACGGCCACGGCGCATACCCGACTCGTGAACATGTGGGCCTCCCCGTCTCACACCCGGGGCCGCACACACCCGGGGCCGCGGCACCTCCGCGGTCAGGCCGGCCGGCGGGCCCGCGGCGCCGTCGCCCGGGGCGTCCGGGCCGCTGTCAGCCGAGTTCCGCCGCGTACGGGGGCTCCGCTCCCGGCCGGGTGCAGGTCAGGGCCGCCGCGTGAGCGGCATAGGCCAGGACGTCCGGCCAGTCCACCGGGGCGCCCGGATCCGCCGCCAGGCGGTGCAGCAGGGCGGCGTTGACCGTGTCGCCCGCCCCGATCGTGTCGGCCACCGCGACCGGGCGGGCCGCCGCCGAGTGCTCCGCGCCCTCCCGCGTCCAGACCGTCAGACCTGCCGCGCCGCGGGTCAGCACCACCGCCGAGGGCCCGGCCGCCAGCCAGTCCCCGACCCGTCCACCCAGCCAGTCCGCGTCCTCCTGCGACAGCTTCAGGACTCCGGTGTGCGGCAGCAGCCGTTCGGCGAAGCGGGCCCGGTAGCCCGCCGGGTCCGCGATCAGCGCCGGCCGGACGTTGGGGTCCAGCAGGGTCAGCAGCCCCCGGCGCGACTCCCGGCGCAGCAGGGCCTCGTACGCGCTCGCGCCCGGCTCCAGGACCAGCGAGCAGGTGCCCAGCGCGAGGGCCCGGGCGCCCTCCGGGAGGGCCGGCGGCAGGGTGAACAGCCGGTCCGCGGTGCCCTCGACGTAGAACCCGTACGCGGCCGAGCCGTCCGGGGCCAGGGAGGGCACGGCGAGGGTGGTCGGCTCCGGCCCGCGCTGGACCAGCGACACGTCCACCCCGGCCGCCCGCAGTCCGGCCAGCAGGCTCTCGCCGAACCCGTCCGTGGAGACCCGGGAGCAGAAGGCGGCCTCGGCACCGAGCCGGCCGAGGGCGCGCGCCGTGTTGTACGGCCCGCCGCCCGGTCGGGGCAGCAGCGCGCCCGGCGGCCCGGCCGCGGGCACCAGGTCGATGAGGGCTTCTCCGCCGACGACGATCACGCGGAGGAAGGTACTCCATGGGGCGGCGGTATCGTCGGGTGGGCCGGTGCCCGGCCGGGAGCCGCCCGTGCCCCGCCGCACCGCCCGCCGCACCGCCCCGCCCCGTTATGTTTTCTGCGGTTCCGCAATGGGGCCGCTGGCCTCCGGGCCCGGCATGACTGTTGCCCCCTGTCGAAGGCATGACCTGGGGGGTGGTGTCACCGGGTCCGGGGGTGTTCGTCGGAGACGCTGATCAGAGGTCCGGCCACCGTCCGGTCCGGCGCAATGCTGGACAGTTCGCGGGCGGCAGGTCTGCATAACGTGGATGCGCGAGCACGACACCCGAGCCGAGGCCGGCACCGTCAACACCCCCTGGGAAGGGGCACGATGTTCGAGATCGAAGACGTGGGCGTGTTCCTGGGCCTGGACGTCGGCAAGAGCAGCCATCACGGTCATGGGCTCACCCCGGGCGGGAAGAAGGTCTTCGACAAGCAGCTGCCCAACAGCGAGCCCAAGCTGCGGGCCGTCTTCGACAAGCTGACCGCGAAGTTCGGCACCGTGCTGGTGATCGTGGACCAGCCCGCCTCCATCGGCGCCCTGCCACTGACCGTCGCCCGCGACGCGGGCTGCCAGGTCGCCTACCTGCCCGGACTGGCGATGCGCCGGATCGCCGACCTCTACCCGGGCGAGGCCAAGACCGACGCCAAGGACGCCGCCGTCATCGCGGACGCCGCCCGGACGATGCCGCACACCCTGCGCTCGCTGGAGCTGACCGACCAGATCACCGCCGAGCTGACCGTGCTCGTCGGCTTCGACCAGGACCTGGCCGCCGAGGCCACCCGCACCTCCAACCGGATACGGGGCCTGCTCACCCAGTTCCACCCCAGCCTGGAACGCGTCCTGGGCCCGCGCCTGGACCACCAGGCCGTGACCTGGCTGCTGGAGCGCTACGGATCCCCAGCCGCCCTGCGCAAGGCCGGACGCCGCAGACTCGTCGAGCTGATCCGCCCGAAGGCCCCGCGCATGGCCACCAGGCTGATCGACGACGTCTTCAACGCGCTCGACGAGCAGACCGTCGTCGTTCCCGGGACCGGCACCCTCGACATCGTCATCCCCTCCCTGGCCGCCTCGCTGGCCGCTGTCCACACCCAGCGCCGGGCGATGGAAGCCCAGATCAACGCCCTGCTGGAGGCTCACCCTCTTTCCCCGGTCCTGACGTCGATGCCCGGCGTCGGCGTCAGGACCGCCGCCGTCCTGCTGGTCACCGTCGGCGACGGCACCAGCTTCCCCACCGCCGCCCACCTCGCCTCCTACGCCGGCCTCGCCCCCACCACGAAGCAGTCCGGGACCTCGATCCATGGCGAACACGCACCCCGAGGCGGAAACCGGCAGCTCAAACGGGCGATGTTTCTCTCCGCCTTCGCCTGCATGAACGCCGACCCGGCCTCCCGCGCCTACTACGACAAGCAACGAGCACGCGGCAAAACCCACACCCAGGCCCTCCTCCGCCTCGCCCGCCAACGCATCAGCGTCCTGTTCGCCATGCTCCGCGACGGCACCTTCTACGAATCCCGGACACCGACGGACGTCGAGCTCGCCGCTTAGCCTCAGCGAGCCCGAACCACCCGAAACCCGACACAGGTGCCTTGACGAAAGACATAGAGGCACCCCCCCGCACCCCAGGAGAACCGCATGTCCGCGCCGATGCCCGCCGCCCGCCGTACCGTCCTCAAGGGTGCCGCCGCGCTCGCGGGGGCCGCGGGCGCCGGGGTGGCGCTCACGGCCTGCTCGACGGCGACCAACAGCGCCGGCACCACCCCCGCGACCCCCACCGCCCCCGTGGAACTGGGTGCCGCGGCCGACGTCCCGGTGGGCGGCGCGAAGCTCTACCGGGAGCGGAAGCTGATCGTCAGCTGCCCGGCGGAGGGCCGGTACAAGGCGTTCAGCGCCCAGTGCACGCACGCCGGCTGCGTCCTCGACACGATCGACGAAGGCGAGGGGAACTGCCCCTGCCACGGCAGCCGGTTCGACGTGGCGACGGGCAAGGTCCTGCGCGGCCCGGCCGACCGGCCGCTGCCGGAGGTGCCGGTCCGCGCCGAGAACGGCAGGCTCGTCGCGGGCTGATCGGCGCCGGCCGGCACCGACGGGACGGCGCGGGTCAGTCCCAGTCCCAGGCGATACCGAGGATCCCGCGCCGCACCGACTGCTCCACCAGGTGCACCGCCCGGTGCCGGCCGCTCGGCGTCAGGTCCGCCAGGCGGGTGCGCGGGGCCTCCGGTCCGGTGCGGGCGAACCGCCGGCAGCGCACCGGGAGGGCCGCCGCGTCGAAGCGGACCTGGAGCATGTACTGGCCGCCCGCGTAGCTGAAACCGCGCACGTACTCGCCGCTGCGCGGGCCGGTGCCGTCCTCGATGCGGTAGCCGAAGACGTGGGTGTCGCCGCGTCGCAGCCGGGCGTCGAAGAGCAGCTCGGCGACCACGACCCCGGCCTCCGGATGGCACCGCACCCGGCCCGTGCGGCAGTTCTCGTACGCCGTCACCCGCACCCGGGACGCGTCGCAGCCCGGGTCGCCGTGGTGTACGGCGAGGTAGCGGTCGACCCCGTCCCGGTGCGCCCGGACGATCTGCTGCGAATCGCGGCCCCGCAGCTCGCCCGCCGCTCCGATGTGGATCCGCTCGTGGTGGCCGAGCGAGTGCAGACCGCCGTCCGGCGGGAGGTCCAGCCCGTCGAGCAGTCGTTCCACCGTTCCGCCCCCGCTGAACAGGGTCCGGTAGGAGCGGCCGGCCGGTCGGGCGGCCGCTCCGGCGCCCGGCGCCGCGAGCAGCCCGAGGAGGGCGCCGTCGGGCAGCTCCAGGATCCGCTCAAGGGCGGTGAGGGCCCGCAGGGACTCCGGCCGGCGCGGCCTGCGGGCGCCCTGCTGCCAGTAGCTGAGGCTGGTCACGCCGACCGTGATGCCCTGGGCCGCCAAGTGGTGCCGCACCCGCTGGAGGGGCAGTCCGCGGGCGGCGAGGGCGGCGCGCAGGGCGAGGTGGAAGGGGCCGTCGCGCAGCAGCCGGTTCAGTTCCGCGGTGTTCGCCGGATCCGTGGAAGGCCGCATGGCCACTCCTCTGTGAACGTTCACACGCGCCGAGGCGGGGGTCACGGCGGCAGCGTCGGGGGACCAGGTGGAACGACAGCAACCGTTCACACCGCAGTCCCACCGTTCACACTGCAACGTCACCGCGTATTGAAGCGTGTTGACCAGATCGCGACAACTCCCCGATGCTCCTCCACAGCGTCCGGACGCGCTCCTCCACCCCCCCCACTCCCCACCTCGGGAGGAACGCGATGCGCAACCGAAACCGGCGGCTTTCCCCGGCCGCCCTCCTCACCGCCGCTCTCACCGCCCTGCTCCTCGCCCTGCCCGCCGGCACCGCCACCGCCGCCGATGCCGAGGCCTCGCCCGTTCCCGCGCTGGCCCAAAAGCGCCTGAACATCACCATGCAGGCCCAGCAGAAGTCCAACTGGTGCTGGGCCGCGGGCGGCAACACCATCGCCACCTGGTTCGGCCGCAACCACAGCCAGAACCAGTTCTGCAACGCCGCCTTCAACCGCCGGCAGGGCACCGAGTGCCCCAACAGCCAGGCCACTCTCGGCAACGTCCAGACCGGGCTGCGCTGGGCGGGCATCAGCCCCGGCTCGTACGTGAACGGCTGGCTGCAGTACTCCACCGTGCAGACCGAGATCAATGCGGGCCGCCCGATCGAGACCCGCATCCAGTGGTCCAACGGCGGCGGCCACATGCACGTCGTCTACGGCTACGACACGTCGGGCAGCTGGGTCTACTGGGGCGACCCCTGGCCCTCCAGCAACCGCTACAACTGGGCCTCCCACGCCTGGTACGTCAACAACAACACCTTCTCCTGGACCCACTCCCTCTACCGGATCGGGGCGTGACCGCCATGACCCTGCGCGCTGCGGCCGCCGCCGCCGTCCTCGCCGCCACCGCCCTGCTCGGACTCGCCCCGCAGACCGCCGCCGCCCCCGTGCCCGGGCCCCTGTCGGCCACCGCCGGGGACGGGGCGGCCGCCCCCGACACCCTGGCCACGCTCGCCCGGTTCTTCGCCCGGGAGGGCAAGGTCTCGCCCGCCGCCGCGCAGCCCCGCATCGAGGGCGAGGCGGTACCGGTCAACCACCTCTCGCCGGACTTCGTCGCGGGCAGGCCGGGGGCGCCCGTCGCCCGCCTGGAGTTCCTCGCCAGCAGGGCGGTCTCCTCCGACGGGCAGCAGGCCGCCCTGTGGACGGCCCGGAGCGGGGCCGGCTGGCAGGTGGTGAACATCGCCAGCGGCGACGACGAATTCCGCTACGCCCGGCTGGGAGCCGCGAAACTGCCCGGCGGGACCGTGTTCCGGGAGCCGCAGATCGACGCCTGGTACGTGGCCGGCGACAGCCGGGTGCTGCCGCTGGACGAGGACGCCGTGCGCGCCGTGGGCGCCGGTGGCACCACGCTCGCCGCCTACCGGGCGCGGGTCGCCAGGGCGTACGGGGACAAGCTCCCCGGCTCCCCGTACGCCGACCGCGGCACGGCGGGCGGCTACGCCGAGAGCTCCGCGGCCGCCGGGCCCCCGGTCGCCGCCGTGACCGGCGCCGCCGGGGCGCTCGCCCTCGGCGGGGCCGGGGTGCTGATCCTGCGCCGCAGGCGCGCCGCGGCGTAGCCGCTCGCAGGGCCCGGCCCCCGCCGATGGGGCCGGGCCTCCCCGTCCGGCCGCGGCGCCGCGGCCGGACGCTCGGACGCCGGCTCGACCTGCGGCCCGGCTCGGCCCGGGCCAGGCCCCCCGGGCCGCGCGAGCCCCGCGCGGCGGACCCCGCGGATCCGCGGACCGGCCCGAACTGCTGCGGTTCGTTGTCGGCGCGCGCCAGTAGGGTGGTCGGCATGGCCGACCCTTCCAGCTACCGCCCCCAGCCGGGGCAGATCCCCGACTCCCCGGGGGTCTACCGATTCCGCGACGAGCACCGCCGGGTGATCTACGTCGGGAAGGCCAAGAGCCTGCGCCAGCGCCTGGCCAACTACTTCCAGGACGTCGCCGGCCTGCACCCCCGTACCGCCACCATGGTGACCACGGCCGCCTCCGTGGAGTGGACCGTGGTCTCCACCGAGGTCGAGGCGCTCCAGCTGGAGTACTCCTGGATCAAGGAGTACGACCCCCGGTTCAACGTCAAGTACCGGGACGACAAGAGCTACCCCTCGCTCGCCGTCACCCTGAACGAGGAGTACCCCCGGGTCCAGGTCATGCGGGGACCCAAGAAGAAGGGCGTGCGCTACTTCGGCCCGTACGCCCACGCCTGGGCGATCCGCGAGACCGTCGACCTGATGCTGCGGGTCTTCCCGGTACGGACCTGCTCCGCCGGAGTGTTCAAGCGCTCCGCCCAGATCGGCCGGCCCTGCCTCCTCGGCTACATCGGCAAGTGCTCCGCGCCCTGCGTCGGCCGGGTCACTCCCGAGGAGCACCGCGAACTGGCCGAGGACTTCTGCGACTTCATGGCCGGCCGCACCGGCGCCTACCTCTCCCGGCTGGAGAAGGAGATGCGCATCGCGGCCGAGGACATGGAGTACGAGAAGGCCGCCCGGCTGCGCGACGACATCGGGGCGCTGCGCCGGGCCATGGAGAAGAACGCCGTGGTGCTCGCCGACGCCACCGACGCCGACCTGATCGCCGTCGCCGAGGACGAGCTCGAAGCCGCCGTGCAGATCTTCCACGTCCGCGGCGGCCGCGTCCGCGGCCAGCGCGGCTGGGTCACCGACAAGGTCGAGGCCGTCGACACCGCCGGACTGGTCGAGCACGCGCTCCAGCAGCTCTACGGCGAGGAGAAGGGCGAGTCCGTCCCGAAGGAGGTGCTGGTCCCCGCGCTCCCCGAGGACACATCCGCGCTGGCCCAGTGGCTCGCCGGGCGGCGGGGGTCCCAGGTCAGCCTGCGGATACCGCAGCGCGGCGACAAGAAGGCCCTCATGGAGACCGTCCACCGCAACGCGCAGCAGTCCCTCGCCCTGCACAAGACCAAGCGCGCCAGCGACCTCACCACCCGCTCCCGGGCGCTGGAGGAGATCGCCGAAGCTCTGGGGCTGGACGGCGCACCACTGCGCATCGAGTGCTTCGACATCTCCCACCTGCAGGGGGACGACGTCGTCGCGTCCATGGTCGTCTTCGAGGACGGCCTGGCCCGCAAGAGCGAGTACCGGCGCTTCCAGGTCAAGTCCTTCGAGGGCCAGGACGACGTCCGGTCCATGCACGAGGTGGTCTCGCGGCGCTTCCGCCGCTACCTCCTGGAGAAGTCGAAGACGGGGGAGTGGGACCCCCAGGACGGCGAGGACGTGCCGCCCGAGGACGACGGCAGGCCCAAGCGCTTCGCCTACCCGCCCCAGCTGGTCGTGGTCGACGGCGGGCAGCCGCAGGTCGCCGCGGCCCGGCGCGCCCTGGACGAGCTCGGCATCGACGACGTCGCCGTGTGCGGCCTCGCCAAGCGGCTGGAGGAGGTCTGGCTGCCCGGCGAGGACGACCCCGTCGTCCTGCCGCGCACCAGCGAGGGCCTCTACCTGCTCCAGCGGGTACGTGACGAAGCCCACCGCTTCGCCATCCAGTACCAGCGCAGCAAGCGCGGCAAGCGCCTGAAGTCGGGTCCCCTGGATGAGGTGCCGGGGCTGGGTGAGACCCGCAAGCAGGCTCTGGTGAAGCACTTCGGTTCGGTGAAGAAGCTGAGACAGGCGACAATCGACCAGATCTGCGAGGTTCCGGGCATAGGACGGAAGACGGCCGAGACGGTGGCCGCGGCCCTCGCCGGGGCGGCCCCCGCCGGTCCTGCGGTCAACACGGCCACAGGAGAGATCATTGAGGATGAGAACCCCGCGCCAGCGGGAGCATCGTCCGAACGGGGGACCGAGCAATGACCGAGCACGAGACCGCGCACGACCGAGACGGAGCACAGGTGAGTACGGGCACGACCATGGAGCCCGGCGAGACCGCCGAGGCGGCCATCCCCGAGCTGGTGATCATCTCCGGCATGTCCGGGGCCGGCCGCAGCACGGCCGCCAAGTGTCTGGAGGACCTCGGCTGGTTCGTCGTCGACAACCTCCCACCGGCGCTGATCCCCACCATGGTGGAGCTCGGCGCCCGCTCCCAGGGCAACGTGGCCCGCATCGCGGTCGTCGTCGACGTCCGCGGCCGCCAGTTCTTCGACGCCCTCCGCGAGTCCCTCGCCGACCTCGACAGCAAGGGCGTCACCCGCCGCATCGTCTTCCTGGAGTCCTCCGACGACGCGCTGGTCCGCCGCTTCGAGTCGGTCCGCCGCCCGCACCCGCTCCAGGGCGACGGCCGCATCACCGACGGCATCGCCGCCGAGCGCGACCTGCTGCGCGAGCTGCGCGGCGACGCCGACCTGGTGATCGACACCTCCAGCCTGAACGTCCACGAGCTGCGCGCCAAGATGGACGCCCAGTTCGCCGGGGACGAGGAGCCCGAGCTGCGGGCCACCGTCATGTCCTTCGGCTACAAGTACGGCCTTCCCGTCGACGCCGACCTCGTCGTCGACTGCCGCTTCATCCCCAACCCGCACTGGGTCCCGGAGCTGCGCCCCTTCACCGGGCTCAACGAGGAGGTGTCGGGGTACGTCTTCGGCCAGCCCGGCGCCAAGGAGTTCCTCGACCGCTACACCGAGCTGCTCCAGCTCATCGCCACCGGCTACCGCCGCGAGGGCAAGCGGTACGTGACCATCGCGGTCGGGTGCACCGGCGGCAAGCACCGCAGCGTGGCCATGTCCGAGAAGCTCGCCGCCCGCCTCGCCTCCGAAGGGGTCGAGACCGTCGTCGTCCACAGGGACATGGGGCGCGAGTGACCGCACGGACCCCGCGGCTGAGCCGCCTGCGCCGCCTCACCCCGGGACGGGGAGAGGACGGCACGGGCCGCTCCGGCCGCCGGAGGGGCGCCACGCCCAAGGTGGTCGCGCTCGGTGGCGGCCAGGGCCTGTCGGCCTCCCTCGCCGCCCTGCGCCGGATCACCGGTGACCTCACCGCCGTGGTCACCGTCGCCGACGACGGCGGCTCCAGCGGACGGCTCCGGGAGGAGCTCGGCGTGCTGCCCCCCGGCGACCTGCGCAAGGCGCTGGCGGCGCTGTGCGGGGACGACGACTGGGGCCAGACCTGGTCCCGGGTCATCCAGCACCGCTTCCAGTCCGAGGGCGACCTGCACGGGCACGCCGTCGGCAATCTGCTGATCGTCGCCCTGTGGGAACAGCTCGGCGACCCCGTCCAGGCCCTCGACCTGGTGGGCCGGCTGCTGGGCGCGCAGGGCCGGGTGCTACCGATGTCGGCGGTGCCGCTGGAGCTCCAGGCGCTGGTCAGGGGACACGATCCGGCCCGGCCCGAGGACGTCGACACCGTCCGCGGGCAGGCCACCGTGGCCCTGACCCCGGGCGAGGTGCTCTCCGTGCAGGTCGTGCCGAGTGCCCCGCCGGCCGTGCCGGAGGCCGTGGCGGCGGTGCTGGACGCGGACTGGGTCGTGCTGGGCCCGGGCTCGTGGTTCTCCTCCGTGATCCCGCACCTGCTGGTGCCGGAACTGCTGGACGCGCTCGTCGAGACCAAGGCCCGGCGGGTCCTGTCGCTGAACCTCGCACCGCAGCCCGGCGAAACAGAGGGCTTCTCTCCGCAGCGTCATTTGGAGGTTTTGGCCCGACACGCCCCTAAACTCGCCCTGGACGTGGTGCTGGCCGACGAGGCCGCCGTGCCCGACCGCGAGTCCCTTTCCGATGCCGCGAAACGGTTCGGTGCGGCGGTCGAGCTGGCGCCCGTGGCCAGGCAGGACGGCTCGCCGAAGCACGACCCGGAACTGCTGGCCGCCGCGTACGACCGTATTTTTCGGATGCATGGAAGGATCGGCCCATGGCGATGACGCCTGCGGTGAAGGACGAGATCTCCCGCCTGCCCGTCACCCGGACCTGCTGCAGGAAGGCGGAGGTCTCGGCGATCCTTCGGTTCGCGGGCGGGCTGCACCTGGTGAGCGGCCGCATCGTCATCGAGGCGGAGCTGGACACCGGGATCGCCGCCCGACGCCTGCGCAAGGACATCCTGGAGATCTTCGGCCATTCCTCGGATCTCGTGGTGATGGCGCCCGGCGGATTGCGCCGCGGCAGCCGCTACGTGGTCCGCGTCGTGGCCGGCGGTGACCAGCTGGCGCGTCAGACGGGCCTCGTGGACGGCCGCGGGCGCCCCATCCGGGGTCTTCCGCCGCAGGTGGTCTCCGGGGCCACCTGTGACGCCGAGGCGGCGTGGCGCGGCGCCTTCCTGGCCCACGGCTCGCTCACCGAGCCGGGCCGGTCCTCCTCCCTGGAGGTCACCTGCCCCGGCCCGGAGGCCGCCCTGGCCCTGGTGGGCGCCGCCCGCAGGCTCTCCATCGCCGCGAAGGCGCGCGAGGTGCGCGGAGTGGACCGGGTCGTCGTGCGCGACGGCGACGCCATCGGCGCGCTGCTGACCCGCCTCGGCGCGCACGAGTCGGTGCTGGCCTGGGAGGAGCGGCGGATGCGCCGCGAGGTGCGGGCCACCGCCAACCGCCTCGCCAACTTCGACGACGCCAACCTGCGCCGCTCGGCGCGGGCCGCCGTGGCCGCCGGAGCCCGCGTGCAGCGCGCGCTGGAGATCCTCGGCGAGGAGGTCCCCGAGCACCTCGCCGCGGCCGGCCGGCTGCGCATGGAGCACAAGCAGGCCTCCCTGGAGGAGCTCGGCGCGCTCGCCGACCCGCCGCTGACCAAGGACGCGGTCGCCGGCAGGATCCGGCGCCTGCTGGCGATGGCCGACAAGCGGGCCCAGGACCTGGGCATCCCGGGCACCGAGTCGAATCTCGACCTCAGCGAGGAGATGGCCGACAACATGGCCGGATAGACCCCGCCGGGCGGGACGCCCGCTGCTGCGGAAGGGGCTCGCGCGATCACTCGTGCGGGCCCTTCGCGGTATGCCCCATTGACATGAGCATGGGCGGTCTTGAGTCTGGCGTCCGAACCTTTCGTGGCAGCCGACGCCCAGGGGGGCACATGAGTCACCGCGCGAGAGTCGTCCTCGCCGCAAGCGCACTCGCCATCGGTACCACACTCGCCGCGTTGCCCGCGGTGGCCCAGGCCCAGCCCGGCGGCGCCGCCGCGTCCGCCGCCGACGCAGCCGGCGCCGAGGAGGTGCGGGTCTACGACGCCGAGATCACCAGGGAACAGGTGCCGCTGGTCCTCGCCGCAGGCCAGGACGCCCACGAGCTCACCGAACGCGCCCCTGAATCCGGGACCTCCCGGGTCGAGCTCTTCCTCACCGGAGCCCAGGCCGACGAGCTGGCCGCCCAGGGGATCGTGCTCGCCGAGCGCAAGCTCCCGGCCCGGGCCCGGGCCGGGACGGCCGGCGACGGCGTGTTCCGCCCGTACAGCGGCAGGGGCGGCCTCCAGGAGGAGATCCTGCGCACGGCCCGGGAGAACCCGGCGCTCACCAAGGTCGTCTCCATCGGCAAAACCGTCCAGGGCAAGGACATCCTCGCCCTCAAGGTCAGCAGGAACGCGAAGAGGGCCAGGGACGGCTCGAAGCCCTCCGTGCTGTACATGTCCAACCAGCACGCCCGCGAGTGGATCACCCCCGAGATGACCCGGCGGCTGATGCACCACACCCTCGACAACTACGGCAAGGACCGGCGGATCACGAAGCTGGTGGACTCCACCGAGCTGTGGTTCCTGCTCAGCGCCAACCCCGACGGCTACGACTACACGCACGCCGCCGACGGCCGGCGGCTGTGGCGCAAGAACCTGCGCGACAACAACGGCGACGGAAAGATCACCACCGGCGACGGGGTCGACCTCAACCGCAACTTCGCCTACAAGTGGGGCTACGACAACGAGGGCTCCTCGCCCGACCGGGCCGGCGAGACCTACCGCGGCCCCAAGGCGTCTTCCGAGCCCGAGACCGTGGCCCTCGACGCCTTCGAGAAGCGCATCGGCTTCGACTACGCCGTCAACTACCACTCCGCCGCCGAGCTGATCCTCTACGGCGTGGGCTGGCAGGTGGCCACCCCCACGCCCGACGACGTGGCCTACAAGGCCCTCGCCGGGACCCCCGAGAACCCTGCGGTCCCCGGCTACTACCCGCAGGTGTCCTCGGAGCTCTACACGACCAACGGCGAGGCCGACGGCCACGGCGCCAACGTCAACGGCGTCATGATGTTCACCCCGGAGATGACCACCTGCCAGACCGCCTCGGCGAGTGACCCGAACGACCGGTGGGAGCCCGAGGACTGCGCCTCCGGCTTCAACTTCCCGGACGACGAGAAGCTCATCCAGGAGGAGTTCGCCAAGAACGTGCCCTTCGCCCTCGCGGTCGGCGAGAGCGCCGCGCACCCGGACCGCCCGGTGTCCTCCGTGGGCCTGAGCGCGCCCGACTTCACCCCGGACTCCTTCACCACCTCCTATGCGGCCCGCGGGCAGGACCAGGAGGTCGCGGTCACGGCCCGCAGGGCGCTCAAGGACAAGGAGCTCAACTACCGGATCAACGGCGGCCGCACCCGCGGCGAGGACCTCAAGGCATGGAAGGGCGGAGAGGTCTACGGCGGCGAGGACAACAACTGGTTCGACGAGTACCGGGCAGAGGTCGAGGGGGCCGGGCCCGGCGACCGGGTCGATGTCTGGTTCACCGGCCGCGACCGCTCCGGCAGGCGGGTCTCCAGCGAGCACTTCACGTACACGGTGGCCGAGCGGCCTCGCGCGGACGTCCTGGTGATCGCGGAAGAGGGGGCCGCCGCCCGGCACGCAGGGAAGTACGTCGACGCGCTCCGTGCCAACGGCCGGTCCGCGGCGGTCTGGGACGTGGCCGTCCAGGGTGTCCCGCACCACCTCGGGGTCCTCTCCCACTTCGGTACGGCCGTGCACTACACCGGGGCCACGTCACCGGGCGGGGACACGCAGTTGGCGGTGCGCGACTTCCTCAACGAAGGCGGCAGGCTGATCGAGGCCGGCGAGCTGGCCGGGGGCAACGCCCAGGTCGGCCGCGCCGTGACCAACGACTTCAGCCAGTACTGGCTCGGGGCCTACGGCCGCACGAGCACCCCCGGCGCCACCGGCTTCGCAGGCGCCGGCGCCCTGCGGGACACCGGCGGCGGCCTCGGCGACGCCGCGGACAACCCGCTCAACGCCCCCGGCGCCTACACGGTGACCTCCGACACCCTGGCACCCGCGCAGTTCCCCCGGTTCAAGAGCGCGCAGGCGGGCCGGTACACCGGGATCACGAATCCGTACGCCCCCTACGCGGGCACCGGGATGGCTTCGGCGCTGCACACCGACAACGACTGGAAGCGGCTCGTCCGCACCATCGACCTGACCGGCGTCACCGCAGCCGACAGGCCGCAGTTGAAGCTCGCCCTCAACTGGAACACCGAGAGGGGCTACGACCACGCCGCGCTGGAGGCCCGCAGCGCCGGAGGCGACGACTGGACCATGCTGCCGGAGGCGGGCGGCCTGAGCAGCCCGGCCGTCCCCGAGGAGTGCGCGGCCGGATTCTTCATCAACGGCCACCCGTTCCTGCGCCACTACCTCACGCTGGACGGCCGCGGCTGCACCCCGCAGGGCACCAGCGGCCGGTGGAACACCTTCACCGGGTCCTCCGGCGGCTGGAAGCAGGTCTCCTTCGACCTGAGCGCCTACGCGGGCCGGTCCGTCGAGCTCTCGCTGTCCTACATCACCGACCCGGGCTCCGGCGGACGCGGCGTCTTCGCCGACGAGGTGCGCCTGTCGACCGGCGGCGGGGAGCAGGCGGCCGAGGGGTTCGAGACCTCCCTCGGCGCCTGGGCGGCCCAGGGCCCGCCCGCCGGGAGCCCCGACGTCGCGGGGGACTGGTCCCGTACGGGAGAGCTCTTCCGCTCCTATGCCTCGGTGACCACGCGTGACACCGTACTTCTGGGCTTCGGCCTGGAACACCTGCCCGCGGCGGCGGACCGCGCCCTACTCGTCGGTAAGGCGCTCCGCTCGCTCCACCGCTGATCAGCGCCACCCTCGGCGCTCACCCAGAGTGACCGGGACCAAGGTCCCCGGGGCCCGCGCCGGAGCGTCCGGAGCGGGCCCCGGAGGGGATACCCCCGCGAAGTGGGGGGAGTGTCAGGCCTCGACCGATGTCACCCAAAAGCTCACGGAGAGGTAGGGTCGTAAGCGGTCGGGGACATCCCATTTCAGCTCGCCGGCGCTCTCACCGGCGCACCAACGAGGAGATCGGTTCGTGACGATCCGCGTAGGCATCAACGGTTTTGGCCGCATTGGCCGTAACTACTTCCGGGCCCTCCTGGAGCAGGGAGCGGACATCGAGATCGTCGGTGTCAACGACCTGACGGACAACGCCACCCTGGTGCACCTTCTCAAGTACGACACCATTCTGGGCCGTCTCAAGGCCGAGGTGTCCCACACCGACGACACCATCACCGTCGGCGGCAACACCTTCAAGACGTTCGCCGAGCGCGACCCCGCGAACCTCCCCTGGGGCGAACTGGGCGCCGACATCGTCATCGAGTCGACCGGCATCTTCACGAAGAAGGCCGACGCCGCCAAGCACCTTGCGGCCGGCGCGAAGAAGGTCCTCATCTCGGCCCCGGCCAAGGACGAGGACATCACGATCGTGATGGGCGTCAACCAGGACAAGTACGACGCGGCCCAGCACCACGTCATCTCCAACGCGTCCTGCACCACGAACTGCGTGGCGCCGATGGCGAAGGTCCTGGACGAGAACTTCGGCATCGTCAAGGGCATGATGACGACGGTCCATGCGTACACGAACGACCAGCGCATCCTGGACTTCCCGCACTCGGACCTGCGCCGCGCCCGCGCCGCCGCCGAGAACATCATCCCGACCTCCACCGGTGCCGCCAAGGCCACCGCACTGGTGCTCCCGCAGCTCAAGGGCAAGCTGGACGGCATCGCCATGCGCGTCCCGGTCCCGACCGGCTCGGTCACCGACCTCGTGCTGGAGCTCGACCGCGAGGTCACCAAGGACGAGATCAACGCCGCCTTCCAGAAGGCCTCCGAGGGCCAGCTGAAGGGCATCCTCGACTACACCGAGGACGCGATCGTCTCCTCCGACATCGTGAACTGGCCGGCGTCCTGCACCTTCGACTCCTCCCTGACCATGGTCCAGGGCAAGCAGGTCAAGGTCGTCGGCTGGTACGACAACGAGTGGGGCTACTCCAACCGCCTCGTGGACCTGACGGTCTTCGTCGGCGGCCAGCTCTGAGTTTCCAGGGCTGACACCACGATGTGAAGCACAGGGTCCGGGCCGCGCGACGATGCGCAGTCCGGACCCTGTAGCTTGCCAGTCGTTCTTCGCCCCCGACACGGGCGCCCAAAGGAGTCAGAAACACATGAAGACGATCGACGAACTGCTCGCCGAAGGCGTCAAGGGCAAGCGGGTCTTCGTCCGAGCGGACCTCAACGTCCCGCTCGCCGAGGGCACCATCACCGACGACGGCCGTATCCGCGCCGTCCAGCCCACGATCGAGAAGCTCGCCGAGGCCGGTGCCCGCGTCATCGTGGCCTCGCACCTGGGCCGCCCCAAGGGCGCCCCGGACCCGGCCTTCTCGCTCGCGCCGGCCGCCGCGCGCCTCGGTGAACTGCTCGGCGCGGACGTCGCGTTCGCCACCGACACGGTGGGCTCCTCCGCCAAGGAGACCGTCGCCGCCCTCACCGACGGCAAGGTGGCCGTCGTCGAGAACCTCCGCTTCAACGCCGGCGAGACCTCCAAGGACGACGCCGAGCGCGGCGCCTTCGCGGACCAGCTGGCGGAGCTCGCCGACGTCTACGTCGGCGACGGCTTCGGCGCCGTCCACCGCAAGCACGCCTCGGTCTTCGACCTGCCCAAGCGGCTCCCGCACGCGGCCGGCCAGCTCATCGCCACCGAGGTCGGCGTCCTGAAGAAGCTGACGGACGAGGTCAAGCGCCCCTATGTCGTGGTCCTCGGCGGCGCCAAGGTCTCCGACAAGCTCGCCGTCATCGACGAGCTGCTCGGCAAGGCCGACCGCCTCCTGATCGGCGGCGGCATGGCCTACACCTTCCTCTACGCCAAGGGCTACGAGGTCGGTATCTCCCTGCTCCAGAAGGACCAGGTCGACAAGGTCAAGGAGTACATGGCCCGGGCCGAATCCACCGGCGTCGAGATCGTCCTGCCGGTCGACGTCCTGGCCTCGACGGACTTCCCCGACCTCAAGGGCAAGACCCCGGCCGAGTACATCACCGTCGGTGCGGACGAGATCCCCGCCGACAGGGAGGGTCTGGACATCGGTCCCAAGACCCGCGAGCTGTACGCCTCGAAGATCGCCGACGCGGCGACCGTCTTCTGGAACGGTCCCTTGGGCGTCTTCGAGCACCCCGACTACGCCGGAGGCACCCGCGCGATCGCGCAGGCACTCGTCGACAGTGACGCGTTCACCGTCGTCGGCGGCGGCGACAGCGCCGCCGCGGTCCGCACGCTGGGCTTCGACGAGAACGCTTTCGGCCACATTTCCACCGGTGGCGGCGCCTCCCTCGAATACCTCGAGGGCAAGACGCTCCCCGGCCTCGCCGCCCTGGAGGGCTGAACCCGTATGACCACGCGCACCCCGCTCATGGCGGGCAACTGGAAGATGAACCTCAACCACTTGGAGGCCATCGCCCACGTCCAGAAGCTCGCCTTCGCGCTCGCCGACAAGGACTACGACGCCGTCGAGGTCGCGGTCCTGCCGCCCTTCGTCGACCTGCGCTCCGTCCAGACCCTGGTCGACGGCGACAAGCTGAAGATCAAGTACGGTGCGCAGGACATCTCCGCGCACGACTCCGGTGCCTACACCGGCGAGATCTCCGGCCCCATGCTGTCGAAGCTGAAGTGCACGTACGTGGCCGTCGGCCACAGCGAGCGCCGCCAGTATCACGGCGAGACCGACGAGATCTGCAACGCCAAGGTCAAGGCCGCCTTCAAGCACGGGATCACCCCGATCCTGTGCGTCGGGGAGGGCCTGGACGTCCGCAAGGCCGGCCAGCAGGTCGAGTACACGCTCGCCCAGCTCGACGGCGGCCTGAGCGGCGTCCCGGCCGAGCAGGTCGAGTCCATCGTGATCGCCTACGAGCCGGTCTGGGCCATCGGAACCGGGGAGGTCGCCACCCCCGCGGACGCCCAGGAGGTCTGCGGGGCGATCCGTGGCCGCCTCGCGGAGCTGTACTCGCAGGAGCTGGCCGACCAGGTCCGCATCCAGTACGGCGGCTCCGTGAAGTCCGGGAACATCGCGGCGATCATGGCCCAGCCCGACGTCGACGGTGCCCTGATCGGCGGCGCGGCGCTCGACGCGGACGAGTTCGTCAAGATCGTCCGCTTCCGCGACCAGTGAGTATGCGGTAGGGCCGATCCGTCGTACCCTTGCGGGGGCCGGGGCTGGACCGCCAGCCCCCGGCCCCCGCGCACATCTCGCAAAGCCGGAAGCCTGAGAAGCCAGAAAGTAGGAATCAGCCGTGATTATGGGGTTCTCGATCGCCCTGATCGTCTTCAGCGCCCTGCTGATGCTGCTCGTGCTGATGCACAAGGGCAAGGGCGGCGGCCTCTCCGACATGTTCGGCGGCGGCATGCAGTCGTCGGTCGGCGGCTCCTCCGTCGCGGAGCGGAACCTGGACCGCATGACCGTCGTGGTGGGTCTGCTCTGGTTCGCGTGCATCGTTGCGCTCGGCCTGGTGATGAAGTCGAGCAGCTGACCGTTCTCGCCATTCCGGCGGCCCGGTCGGCATCGCCCTGCCTATGATGAGGCTGGCGTCCACGGCGCGGAATCAGTAACTCCGCTCACTGGACGTGCGTTGGGCCTTACGTAGACTTGGGCGCTCCGCGGCGGGAATTCCACTCATACTCCGCGGCACCATCACGCAGGGAGTTACGACCGTGGCAAGTGGCAACGCGATCCGTGGTAGCCGGGTCGGAGCGGGGCCGATGGGCGAGGCGGAGCGCGGCGAGTCCGCGCCCCGCCTGCGCATCTCCTTCTGGTGCTCGAACGGGCACGAGACGCAGCCGAGCTTCGCCAGCGACGCGCAGGTGCCGGACACCTGGGACTGCCCGCGCTGCGGGTTCCCGGCCGGTCAGGACCGGGACGACCCGCCCGCGCCGCCGCGCACCGAACCGTACAAGACGCACCTGGCGTACGTGCGCGAACGCCGCTCGGACGCCGACGGCGAGGCGATCCTCGCCGAGGCGCTCGCCAAACTCCGGGGCGAGATCTGACACCGCCCGGTGACCAGGACGTGAGGCCCGGCCCCGCAGGAATCTCCCCTGCGGGGCCGGGCCTCTTTGCGTGCGTTGTGCCGCTTGTGATCCCTTAGGTTGGTGATCGGCGGGGCACGACAGGACGGAAGAAGTGGGTTGATGTCCGAGATGAACGCAAATCAGGCGGCCACGCGAAGCGCGTCGAGCGAGGGGGGCGGCGGGCGCCGGGCGGCACGTACCAAGCTCAACCGGACGCCCGAGTGGCTGGCACTCGGCAAGCACCGGGAGGAGTTCGGGCAGACGCACCTGCGGCAGCTGTTCGAGGAGAATCCCGGCCGCGGCGCCGGCTACACCCTGCGGGTCGGGGACCTGCACATCGACTACTCCAAGCACCTCGTCACCGACGAGACGCTGGAGCTGCTGCGCGAGCTGGCGGCGGCGACGGGCGTGGCCGAGCTGCGCGAGGCCATGTTCCGCGGCGAGAAGATCAACACGACCGAGGACCGGGCGGTCCTGCACACCGCGCTGCGCGCACCGGCGGACGCCGTCGTCGAGGTGGACGGCGAGAACGTCGTCCCGGGCGTGCACGCGGTCCTCGACAAGATGGCGGCCTTCTCCGAGCAGATCAGGTCGGGGGCCTGGACCGGCTTCACCGGCAAGCCCATCAAGAACGTCGTCAACATCGGCATCGGCGGGTCCGACCTGGGCCCCGCGATGGCCTACGAGGCCCTGCGCGCCTTCGCCGACCGCGCCCTGACCGTGCGCTTCGTGTCCAACGTCGACGGTGCGGACCTGCACGAGGCCGTACGCGACCTGGACCCCGCCGAGACGCTGTTCATCATCGCCTCGAAGACCTTCACCACCATCGAGACCATCACCAACGCCACGTCCGCGCGTGGCTGGCTGCTCGCGGGACTGGGCGGCGACCAGGCCGCGGTGGCACGCCACTTCGTGGCGCTGTCGACCAACGCCGAGAAGGTCACCGAGTTCGGCATCGATCCGGCCAACATGTTCGGGTTCTGGGACTGGGTCGGCGGGCGCTACTCCTTCGACTCGGCCATCGGGCTCTCCCTGATGATCGCGATCGGTCCGGCCGCCTTCCGTGACCTGCTGGCCGGCTTCCGCCTGATGGACCAGCACTTCCGCACGGCGCCCGCCGAGGAGAACGCCCCGCTCCTGATGGGCCTGTTGGGGATCTGGTACGGCGCCTTCTTCGACGCGCAGTCGCACGCGGTGCTCCCCTACAGCCACTACCTCTCCCGCTTCACCGCGTACTTGCAGCAGCTGGACATGGAGTCCAACGGCAAGTCCGTCGACCGCGAGGGCGAACCGGTGGAGTGGCAGACCGGCCCCGTGGTCTGGGGCACGCCCGGCACCAACGGCCAGCACGCCTACTACCAGCTCATCCACCAGGGCACGAAGGTGATCCCCGCCGACTTCATCGGCTTCGCGAAGCCGGTGGCCGAGCTGGAAGCGGCCCCGGCGGCCCAGCACGACCTGCTGATGGCCAACTTCTTCGCGCAGACCCAGGCGCTCGCCTTCGGCAAGACGGCCGAGGAGGTCCGCGCGGAGGGGGCACCGGAATCGCTGGTCCCGCACAAGACCTTCCACGGCAACCACCCGACGACCACGATCCTGGCCACCGAGCTCACCCCCGGCGTGCTGGGCCAGCTGATCGCCCTGTACGAGCACAAGGTGTTCGTCCAGGGCGCGGTGTGGAACATCGACTCCTTCGACCAGTGGGGCGTCGAGCTCGGCAAGGTGCTCGCCAAGCGCGTCGAGCCCGCGCTGACCGACGGTGCGGACGTGCCCGGTCTGGACGCGTCGACGCAGGCCCTGGTCGCCACCTACCGCAAGCTGCGCGGACGCGGCTGACGCACATGCGTGAGGGGCCCGCTCTCCCCGGGGAGAGCGGGCCCCTCACGCATGTGCGTCAGGAGGAGGCCGGGGGATACATCCCGGACGGCAGCTTCGCCGCCGCCGCGCGGTCCAGGAGCCACAGGGTGCGCGAGCGCCCGTACGCCTCCGCGGCCGGTGCCTGCACGCCGCCGGCCCCGCCGAGGGCGATGGAGACCGCGCCGGCCTTGTCCTCGCCGGCCGCCAGCAGCCAGACCTCACGGGCCGCCCGGATGGCCGGGAGAGTCAGCGAGATCCGGGTGGGCGGGGGCTTGGGCGCGCCGTGCACGCCGACCACCGTGCGGCTGGTCTCCCGGGCCGCCGGGTGCTCGGGGAAGAGCGAGGCGACGTGCGTGTCCGGGCCCACGCCCAGCATCAGCACGTCGAAGCGGGGGACCGGGCCGTGGTCCTCCGGACCGGCCGCGCGCGCCAGCTCGGCCGCGTACGAGGCGGCCGCCGCGTCCACGTCCGCGCCGTACGGGCCGTCCGAGGCGGGCATGGCGTGCACGCGGGCGGGATCGACCGGGACGGAGTCCAGGAGGGCCTCACGGGCCTGGGTGTGATTGCGCTCGGGGTCGTCGGCGGGCACGTACCGCTCGTCGCCCCACCACAGGTCGAGCCGGTGCCAGTCGACCGCGTCGCGGGCCGGGGCGGCGGCCAGTGCGGCGAGCAGGCCGTTGCCGTTGCGTCCGCCGGTCAGGACCACGGACGCGGTGCCGCGCGCCGCCTGGGCGTCCACGATCTTCGTGATGAGCCGGGCCGCGGTGGCCTGGGCCATCAGCTCCTTGTCCCGGTGGACGACGACCTGAGGAGTCGTCATACCCATGTGCTGCCGCCTTCTTGGTGGTGTGTGATACCGCTGCGCGGAGCCGCTCCCCGCTCCGCCTCCAGCCCCGGTTCGGGAAGGAGCGGGGCGGGGAACAGGCTCCGCGCAGCGGGTCGGCTACGTGGCCGGGGCCTTCTTCGACGGCTTGGAGGCCGGCTTCGAGGGCTCGGCCTTGGCCGGAGCGCCGGCCTCGGCCTCGGCGCGGGCCTGCGGCTCCGGCGCATTCGCCGCCAGCTGGGACACGCCGTACTTCAGCGACGCCTCGTACGTGTTGTCCGGGTCCAGCCGGCGCAGCTCCTCCGCCAGGAGCTCGGCCGTGTCGCGGCGCTTGAGCGCCATGTTCCGGTCGGGCTGGCCCGGCATGCACAGCGTGGCCAGTCCGCCGTCCGCCCGGTTGAGGACGATGTCGCCGTCCTTGGTGGCCAGGCGCACGGCCGTCAGCCCCGGACCCGCCGACAGCGTGCGGCGGACGGGCACCTGGAGCCGGTCCGCCAGCCACATGGCCAGCAGCTCGCAGCTCGGGTTGTCCGCCTCGCCCTCGACGGTCGCCGACACGACCGTCAGGGCCTGCTGGTCCAGCGCCGCGGCCAGCATCGACCGCCAGGGGGTGATCCGGGTCCAGGACAGATCCGTGTCCCCGGGGGCGTACGCGCCGGCCCGGGCGCCGAGCGTCCCGACCGGATTCTCGCAGGAGTACGTGTCCGTGATGCGGCGCTGCCCGAGCGCACCCAGCGGATCGCCCGCCAGGTCCGTGGGGGCGCCGTCCGGCCACCAGACGACCACAGGCGCGTCCGGAAGGAGCAGCGGGAGAACCACCGACTGGGCGTGGTCGACCAGTTCGCCGTGAAGGCGCAGCACGACCGTCTCACCGCTGCCCGCGTCCGCTCCGACGCGGACTTCCGCGTCGAGCCGGGCGTCACGGCGGCTGCGGGGGGAGCGGCTGGCCCGCTTGATGACGACGACGATCCGCGAGGGGTGTTCGTGGGACGCGTCGTTCGCCGACTTGAGCGCGTCGTACGCGTTCTCCTCGTCGGTCACGATCACCAGCGTGAGGACCATGCCGACGGCCGGCGTGCCGATGTCCCGGCGTGCCTGCACCATCGCGGCATTGATCTTGCTGGAGTTGGTCTCCGTGAGGTCGATCTTCATGGCCGGCGCCAGCTCCGTCCGTCTCGTGCGAGCATCTCGTCCGCCTCGACCGGTCCCCAGGTGCCCGCCGGGTACTGCGCGGGCTTGCCGTGCTTGTCCCAGTACTCCTCGATCGGGTCGAGGATGTTCCAGGACAGCTCGACCTCCTGATGGCGCGGGAAGAGGTTCGCGTCGCCGAGGAGCACGTCGAGGATGAGCCGCTCGTACGCCTCGGGGCTCGACTCCGTGAAGGACTCGCCGTAGGCGAAGTCCATCGTGACGTCCCGGACCTCCATGGACGTGCCCGGCACCTTGGACCCGAAGCGCACCGTCACGCCCTCGTCCGGCTGGACCCGGATGACCAGGGCGTTCTGCCCCAGCTCCTCGGTCGCGCCCGACTCGAACGGCAGGTAGGGGGCCCGCTTGAAGACCACCGCGATCTCGGTCACCCGGCGGCCCAGGCGCTTGCCCGTCCGCAGGTAGAAGGGGACGCCCGCCCAGCGGCGGTTGTTGATCTCCAGGCGGATGGCCGCGTAGGTGTCGGTCTTCGACTTGGGGTCGATGCCGTCCTCTTCGAGGTACCCGACGACCTTCTCGCCGCCCTGCCAGGCCGCCGCGTACTGGCCGCGCACGGTGTGCTTGCCCAGGTCCTCCGGCAGCTGCACCGCCGTCAGCACCTTGAGCTTCTCCGCCACCAGCGCCTTGGGGTGGAAGGAGCCGGGCTCCTCCATCGCGGTCAGCGCGAGCAGCTGCAGCAGGTGGTTCTGGATGACGTCACGGGCCGCGCCGATGCCGTCGTAGTAGCCGGCCCGCCCGCCGATGCCGATGTCCTCGGCCATGGTGATCTGCACGTGGTCGACGTACGACCGGTTCCAGATCGGCTCGAACATCGTGTTGGCGAAGCGGAGCGCCAGGATGTTCTGGACGGTCTCCTTGCCGAGGTAGTGGTCGATCCGGAAGACCTCGTCACGGGGGAAGACCTCGTGGACGACCTTGTTCAGCTCCTCGGCGCTCTTCAGGTCGTGACCGAAGGGCTTCTCGATGACGGCACGCCGCCACGAGCCCTCCTTCTGCGCCAGACCGTGGTCCTTGAGCTGCTGGACCACCTTGGGGAAGAACTTCGGCGGGACGGAGAGGTAGAAGGCGAAGTTGCCGCCCGTGCCCTGCGCCTTGTCGAGGTCGTCGATCGTCGCCTTCAGCGTCTCGAAGGCGGCGTCGTCGTCGAAGTCGCCCTGGACGAAGCGGCAGCCCTGCACCAGCTGCTGCCAGACCTCCTCGCGGAAGGGGGTGCGCGAGTGCTCCTTGACCGCCTCGTACACCTCCTGGGCGAAGTCCTCGTGTTCCCACTCCCTGCGGGCGAACCCGATGAGCGAGAAGCCCGGCGGGAGCAGGCCGCGGTTGGCCAGGTCGTAGACGGCAGGCATCAGCTTCTTGCGCGACAGGTCACCCGTAACGCCGAAAATGACCAGGCCGGACGGCCCCGCGATGCGCGGGAGCCGCCGGTCCTGTGCGTCACGAAGCGGGTTCGCTCCGTTTACAGACAAAGTGGTCAGGCCTCCGTGGGGGCGAGGCGCTGCAGCTCCGCCTCGGTCGACTTCAGCAGGTCGTTCCAGGACGCCTCGAACTTCTCGACGCCCTCGTCCTCAAGCAGCTGAACGACATCGTCGTACGAGATGCCCAGCTTCGCGACCGCATCGAGCTCGGCACGCGCCTGCTCGTAGCTGCCGCGCACGGTGTCACCCGTGATCTGCCCGTGGTCGGCGGTGGCCTCCAGGGTGGCCTCCGGCATGGTGTTCACCGTGTTCGGGGCGACGAGGTCGTCCACGTACAGGGTGTCCTTGTACGCCGGGTCCTTGACGCCCGTCGAGGCCCACAGCGCACGCTGCTTGTTGGCTCCGGCGCGCTCCAGGGCGGCCCAGCGGTCCGAGGAGAAGACCTCCTCGTAGGCCTGGTAGGCCAGACGGGCGTTGGCGAGGGCCGCCTTGCCCTTGAGGGACTTCGCCTCGTCGGTGCCGACGGCGTCGAGCCGCTTGTCGATCTCGGTGTCCACGCGGGACACGAAGAAGGAGGCGACCGAGTGGATCAGGGAGAGGTCCAGGCCTGCGGCCTTGGCCTTCTCCAGCCCCGCCAGGTACGCGTCCATGACCTCGCGGTAGCGCTCCAGCGAGAAGATCAGCGTGACGTTGACGCTGATGCCCTTGCCGATGACCTCGGTGATCGCCGGCAGGCCGGCCTTCGTGGCCGGGATCTTGATGAGCGTGTTCGGCCGGTCCACCAGCCAGGCCAGCTGCTTGGCCTCGGCGATCGTCGCCGCGGTGTCGTGGGCCAGTCGGGGGTCCACCTCGATCGACACGCGGCCGTCCTGGCCGTCCGTGCGGTCGTAGACCGGGCGCAGGATGTCGGCGGCGTCCCTGACGTCCGCCGTCGTGATCATGCGCAGCGCCTCGTCCACGGTGACCTTGCGGGTCGCGAGGTCGGTGAGCTGTCGCTCATAGCCCTCGCCACCGCTGATCGCCTTCTGGAAGATCGCCGGGTTGGTGGTGACCCCGACCACGTGCGACTGGTCGATGAGCTCGGCCAGGTTGCCGGACGTGATGCGCTTGCGGGACAGGTCGTCCAGCCAGATCGCCACGCCTTCGTCGGAGAGGCGCTTGAGTGCGTCTGTCATGGGAATTGCATCTCCTACTGGTGTAGTACGCGCGTCAGCGCGCGGCGGCGGCGAGGGAGTCCCGGGCGGCGGCGGCGACGGCCTCCGGCGTGAAACCGAACTCGCGGAAGAGGACCTTCGCATCGGCCGAGGCGCCGAAGTGCTCCAGCGACACGATCCGGCCCGCGTCACCGACGTAGCGGTGCCAGGTCAGGCCGATGCCCGCCTCGACCGCGACCCGGGCCTTGACGGAGGGCGGCAGGACGCTGTCCTTGTACGCCTGGTCCTGCTCCTCGAACCACTCCACGGACGGCATCGAGACCACGCGGGTGGGGATGCCGGCGGCCTGGAGCTGCTCGCGGGCCTCGACGGCCACGTGCACCTCGGAGCCGGTGCCGATGAGGACGACCTGGGCGTCGCCGCCTTCCGCCTCGAAGCGCACGTAGCCGCCCTTGACGGTGTTCTCGTCGGCCTCGTACGTCGGCACGCCCTGACGGGTGAGGGCCAGACCGTGCGGGGTGCCCTTGCCGAACACCTTCGTGTGGCGCTTGAGGATCTCGCGCCAGGCGATCGCGGTCTCGTTGGCGTCGGCCGGGCGGACGATCGTCAGGCCCGGGATGGCGCGCAGCGAGGCCAGGTGCTCGACCGGCTGGTGGGTCGGGCCGTCCTCGCCGAGGCCGATGGAGTCGTGCGTCCACACGTAGGTCACCGGCAGGTGCATCAGGGCGGACAGGCGCACGGCGTTGCGCATGTAGTCGGAGAACACCAGGAAGGTGCCGCCGTAGATACGGGTGTGGCCGTGCAGCGCGATGCCGTTCATGGCGGCGGCCATGGCGTGCTCGCGGATGCCGAAGTGGATGGTGCGGCCGTACGGGTCGGCCTCCGGCAGCGGGTTGCCCACCGGAAGGAACGAGGAGTCCTTGTCGATGGTGGTGTTGTTGGAGCCGGCCAGGTCGGCCGAGCCGCCCCACAGCTCCGGGATGACCGCGCCGAGGGCCTGGAGCACCTTGCCGGAGGCGGCGCGGGTGGCGAGGGACGTGCCGGCCTCGAAGACGGGGAGCTGCTCCTCCCAGCCCGCGGGCAGTTCGTTCGCGTTGATGCGGTCGAACTCGGCGGCGCGCTCAGGGTTGGCGGTGCGCCAGGCGGAGAAGTCCTTCTCCCAGGCGGCCTTGGCCTCGCGGCCCCGGTCCAGCGCCTTGCGGGTGTGGGCGATGACCTCGTCGGCGACCTCGAAGGTCTGCTCCGGGTCGAAGCCGAGCACGCGCTTGGTGGCCGCGACCTCGTCGTCGCCGAGTGCCGAGCCGTGGGCGGCCTCGGTGTTCTGGGCGTGCGGGGCGGGCCAGGCGATGATCGAGCGGGCCGCGATGAAGGACGGCCGGTCCGTGACGGCCTTGGCGGCCTGGAGCGCGGCGAACAGGGCCTTCGGGTCGAGGTCGCCGTTCTCCTGCTGCTCGACGCGCTGGACGTGCCAGCCGTAGGCCTCGTAGCGCTTCATGGTGTCCTCGGAGACGGCCGTCTCCGTGTCACCCTCGATGGAGATGTGGTTGTCGTCCCAGAGGAGGACGAGGTTGCCGAGCTTCTGGTGGCCGGCCAGCGCGGACGCCTCGTGGGAGATGCCCTCCTGGAGGCACCCGTCGCCCGCGATCGCGTAGACCATGTGGTCGAACGGGGAGGTGCCCGGGGCCGCCTGCGGGTCGAAGAGGCCGCGCTCGTAGCGGGCGGCCATGGCCATGCCCACCGCGTTGGCGACACCCTGCCCGAGGGGGCCGGTGGTGGTCTCGACGCCGGCCGTGTGGCCGTACTCCGGGTGGCCCGGGGTCTTGGAGCCCCAGGTGCGGAAGGACTTCAGGTCGTCCAGTTCGAGCCCGAACCCGCCCAGGTACAGCTGGGTGTAGAGGGTCAGGGACGAGTGCCCCGCGGAGAGCACGAAACGGTCGCGGCCCACCCACTCGGGGTCCGCCGGGTCGTGCCGCATCACCTTCTGGAAGAGGGTGTACGCGGCGGGCGCCAGGCTCATCGCCGTACCGGGGTGGCCGTTTCCGACCTTCTGGACCGCGTCGGCGGCCAGGATGCGGGCGGTGTCGACGGCCCGCTGGTCCAGTTCGGTCCACTCGAGCTCTGTGGTGGTCGGCTTGGTGCTCACCTGGGTCAGGGCTCCTCTCCACAAGTTCGTGTCCCGGTGACGAACGGTGCACCGGCGATTCCGAGCCTACCCCCGCAACGGCGTGCAGCTATTCGAGTGCAGGCGGTCCGTCATCGCGCCGCCCACCCGCGTTCACCCGGCCACGGGGGCGCGGCGGACGCCGTGCCCCGTATGTATGCACGGTCCGATCGGCCCAACACGAGGCGACCCCGGCGCGGGGCGACGGAAGCGCAACGTCTACAGTGGCGTGGTACGCGCAAGCCTTAACCGGGCCTTCATGGTGTGAAGGGCCCGAGTCGGAGCTTGCTGGATTCTCTCTCAGGGGTGTGCGTGACGGCCGTCGAATCCCGTCCAGCGGGGGTGCTCGGGACGAGCCCCGGTCACCGGCCGTTCGGGACCCGCGTCATGGCTTTCGTGGCATTGACCAAGCCGCGGATCATCGAACTTCTGCTGATCACCACAGTGCCGGTCATGTTCCTCGCGGAGCAGGGCGTGCCGTCGCTGTGGCTGGTCCTGGTGACCTGCGTCGGCGGTTACCTGTCCGCGGGCGGCGCCAACGCGCTGAACATGTACATCGACCGCGACATCGACGCGCTGATGGACCGGACCTCCCAGCGCCCGCTGGTGACCGGCATGGTCAGCCCGCGGGAGTGCCTGGTCTTCGGCATCACGCTCGGCGTGGTCTCCACCCTGTTCTTCGGCCTGCTCGTCAACTGGCTGTCGGCCGCGCTCTCCCTCGGCGCGCTCCTCTTCTACGTGGTCGTCTACACGATGCTGCTGAAGCGGCGCACGACCCAGAACATCGTCTGGGGCGGCATCGCGGGCTGCCTGCCGGTGCTCATCGGCTGGTCCGCGGTCCGCAACGAGGTCTCCTGGGCCGCCGTCATCCTCTTCCTCGTCATCTTCTTCTGGACGCCGCCGCACTACTGGCCGCTGTCGATGAAGGTGGCCGACGACTACGCGCGCGTCGGCGTGCCGATGCTCCCGGTCGTCGCCGGCAACAAGGTCGTGGCGCGCCAGATCGTCCTCTACAGCTGGGTCATGGTCGGCGTCTCGCTGCTGCTGACCCCGCTGGGGTACACCGGCTGGTTCTACACCTCGGTCGCGCTGCTGGCCGGCGGCTGGTGGCTGTGGGAGGCGCACGCGCTGCACGCGCGGGCCAAGGCGGGCGTGACGGGCGCGAAGCTCAAGGAGATGCGCCTGTTCCACTGGTCGATCACCTATGTGTCGCTGCTGTTCGTGGCGGTGGCCGTGGATCCCTTCCTCCGTTGATTACTCGCCGGTAGCATGGCTTCCATGGGAGACACCGCAGACACCGCGGCCGCCGCAGGCGCCGCGGACAAGAAGCAGGACCGTACGGCCGCGAAGCTGGCCCGGCAGATCGGCGCCTTCGCCAAGCAGCACGGCGGGGCCGAGGGCCAGCTCGCCCACATCGGCCAGGCCGGCACCCGCATCGTGCTCGTGGGCACGGACGGCGGCTGGGGCGACCTGGTGGCCCCGACCTTCGCGGTGGCGCAGCTGGCCGCGCAGAAGGCCGGGCTGACCCTCCACGACGAGTTCGACGGGGAGTTCGCCGCGCGCGTGCGGACGGGCCCGTACGAGTGGTCGCGGATGGCCGGCCTCCAGCTCGGCGGAACCCCGAACCCGGCGGCCTGACCGGCCCGGACCGGCATCCGGGGCGCCGGCGTGCGCCCTCGGTCAACAGCCCGAGCAACACCTCACACCCCGCTCACCCGTTAGGACGTGTGGAAGCGCCTTCCCCACGTCCGCAACGGGATGCCCGGATGATCGAAACGCCGCCCCTGGTGGACCAGTACTGCCACGGAGTCCTCCGTACGGAGCTGGGCCTGGGCACCTTCGAGGCCCAGCTGATCCGCTCGGCCGGCCCGCCCGCCGCCGGCACCACCTTCTTCGACACCCAGACCGGTTTCGCGGTCCGCCGCTGGTGCCCGCCGTTGCTGGGGCTGGAGCCGCACGCCGCCCCCGCCCGCTATCTGGCCCGGCGCCGCGAGCTGGGCCCGGCCGAGTCCGCGCGGCGGCTGCTGCGGGGGTCCGGGGTCGCCGCCTACCTGGTCGCCACCGGCCCGGCCGAGGACCTCACCGCGCCCAAGGATGTGGCGCTCGCCGCCGACGCCGAGGCCTTCGAGACCGTACGGCTGGAGTCACTGGCCGAACAGGTCGCCGACACCTCCGGGACGGTGGCCGCCTTCCTCGCCAATCTGGCCGAGGCGATCCACCACGCTGCCTCGGGTGCCGCGGCCTTTGCCTGCTCCGCGACCCCGGCCCGTCCCGACGGCGCGCAGGGCACGGGCCTGGATCCCGATCCGCCCGGTCCGGGAGAGGTGCGCGGAGCGGCCGGACGCTGGCTGACCGGGCGGCCGCGCGGGGGAGCCGTGGCGGACCCCGTACTCCTGCGGCACCTGCTCTGGAGCGCGGTGGCGTCCGGGCTGCCGCTCCAACTGCACACGGGCGCGGGGGATCCCGCGGTGCTGACCGGATTCGTACGGGCCACCGCGGGTTTCGGCACCCGGCTGGTGCTGCTCGGCGGATATCCGCACCACCGGCACACGGCGCGGCTCGCGGAGGCCTTCCCGCACGTCTACGCCGACGCCGGCGCGGGCCTGGGGCGAACCGGGGCACGGGCCGCGGCGGTCCTGGCCGAGCTGCTGGAGCTCGCCCCGTTCGGGAAGGTGCTGTTCTCCAGCGGGGGGCGGCGGCTGCCCGAACTGCACGCGGTGGGCGCCCTGGTGTTCCGCGAGGCGCTGGCCCGGGTGCTGGGCGGCTGGGTCGCCGAGGGGTCCTGGTCCTGGCGGGACGCGGAGCGGGTGGCGGCCATGGTCGCGGCGGGCAACGCCCGCCGCGTCTATCGGCTGGACCGGCCGTGAGGACGGCCCGGAGCGAACGGCCGGGACGGCTCAGACGGTGGAGAGCCGGGCGTCCGCGGGAGCGGGTGTGCCCGCTTCGGTGGCCGGCCGTTCCCGCAGGCTCAGGGCCAGCCGGAGCACGGCGACCCACACCAGGCAGGAGCCCAGCATGTGCACGGCGACCAGGACCTCGGGCACGTCGGTGAAGTACTGCACGTAGCCGATGCCGCCCTGGGCGAGCAGGACGAGCAGCAGGTCGCGGGCGCGCGCCCGGGTGTCGGCGGGTGCGTCGACCACGCGCAGCACCAGCCACATCGCCACGGCCAGCGCGCAGACCAGCCAGGCGGCGATCGCGTGCACGTGCGCGGTGACCTCCCAGTCGAAGGGCATCCGCTTGATCTCGCTGCTGTCGCCGGCGTGCGGGCCGGAGCCGGTGACCACCGTGCCCGCGGCGATCAGCACGAGGGTGCTGGCGATCAGGGCCCACGACAGCTTGCCCACCGGGCCGGGGACGCGCGGGCGGGGGGCGGTGTCGCCCTCGCCGGCGCGCTGCCAGGTGAGGGTCGTCACCGCGATCAGCGTGGTGGCGAGGAGGAAGTGCCCGGCCACGCTGTAGGGGTTGAGGCCCGTCAGTACGGTGATGCCGCCGAGCACGGCGTTGCTCATCACGATGGCGAACTGGAGCCAGCCGAGCCTGGTCAGCGAGTGGCGCCAGGGCTCGGCCGAGCGCGCCGCGAGGATCACCCAGCCGACGGCGGCACAGAGCACGTACGTCAGCATCCGGTTGCCGAACTCGATGGCGCCGTGGAAGCCCTGCTCCTGCGTCACGATCAGGCTGTCGTCGGTGCACTTGGGCCAGGTGTCGCAGCCGAGACCGGATCCGGTCAGCCGCACCGCGCCGCCGGTGACGACGATGGCCACGCTCATGACGAGCGCGGCGAGCGCGGCCCGCCGGACGATCCGGGGTGACGGGGTCCAGCGGCTGGCGATGAATGCGAGGGGGTTCAACACGCCCCATATCGTAGGCGACCCCTTGTGCAAACTTTCACGAGGGGGTGGGGGGCGGTGCGTCGGGGGAGGAGAGCAGCCGGAACCCGGCCCCGGCGGGGTCGCCCTCCTCGTGCCACCAGAGCAGCACCCGCCAGTGCGCGGCGTCGCCCGGATGGTCCGGCGACAGCGTGAAGCCGCGTACCAGGGAGGATGCGACGTCCTGGGCCGTCCGGTTCCGCACCTCCGTGGCACCGCGCCAGGGGTGCGGGAGCGCGTGCCACAACCCGTCGGCGCCGCGGACGTCGAAGCGCCACACCGCGAGCCAGGGGGTGACCTCCAGCATCGTGCGCACCTGCTCGGCGCCGAGGTGCAGCCGGGATGCGATCTCGGGCTCCTCCACCGACCGGATGCGGGCGGCCACCACGGCCCGGGGCAGCAGCCGCTCGGGCAGCAGGCCCCGCGTGCGCAGGCCCACCAGCTCGTCGAAGGCCAGGTAGCGCAGGCGCAGCTCCAGCTGGCGGCCGATGTGGTCGAGGGCCTCTTCGGCGGCCTCGGCCTCCTCCGCGGCGGGATCGGCCAGGAGCAGCCGGCGGAAGTCGGCCTCCGCGTCCACGGCCCAGGCCACCGCGTCCTCGGTGAGGCCCAGCTCGGCGAGGCGGTCCCCGAGGAACACCTTGGCCTGGGCGAGGCCCTGCCGGTTGACCGGATCCCGCTGGTCCAGTCCGGCCCAGACCTCCACCGCGGTACGGGTCAGGTCCCGGGCGCGCTCGCCGGCGGCCCGCTCCATGGCGCTGGGGCCCTGGTCGGCGGCCGCGCCCAGCGGGTGCCGCGGCAGCCGGTCCGCGTCGCTCAGCGGCCAGGCCAGCCACACCCCGTGGTTGATCAGCCCGCGGGCGTACCAACGGGCGTACTCCGGGGTGTGCCGGGCCGCGCGTTCGGAACTGCGCAGACCCTCCTCGATGGTGGCGAGGGCGCCCGCGCGGTCCCCCGCGGCGAACCGCAGGGCCGCCCGGTCGGCGAGGCGCAGCCCGAGCAGCGCGGTGCACTCGGGGTCGTCGGTGAGCGCGCGCAGGGCCCCGATCAGCTCGTCGAGGAGCCCCTCCTGCTCCGCCGGCTCCGCCGGTGCGACCCCCGCCCGCACCCGCGCCCACCGCTCGTCCAGCCGAAGAACGGCCTCCCGCTGCACCATGTCCGCCCCCCGGCTTCATGTGTGGAGGCGCCCATCCTCGCGGCTGCGCCGCCGCGAGGGAAAGGGTTTCATTCCCAGCGGAAGAGGCGGGCGGCGGCGCCCAGACCGAGTACGGCCCAGGCCGTGAGCACGGCCGCGTCACCCCACGGCAGCGCCGCTCCCTGCTGGAGCACCTCGCGCAGACCGTTGGAGAGGGCCGAGATGGGCAGCAGCCCCAGGACGGACTGAACGGCGCCCGGGAACTTCTCCATCGGCACGATCACCCCGCCGCCGACCAGCAGCAGCAGGAACACCAGGTTGGCCGCGGCCAGGGTGGCTTCTGCCTTCAGGGTCCCGGCCATCAGCAGTCCGAGCCCCGAGAAGGCGGCGGTGCCCAGCAGGACCAGCGCGGCGACCGACAGCGGGTCCCCCTGCGGGGACCAGCCCAGCGCGAGGGCGATCGCCGTCAGCAGGGCGATCTGCAGCACCTCGGTGACCAGCACCGAGAGGGTCTTGGCGGCCATCAGAGCCCAGCGCGGCAGCGGGGAGGCCCCGAGCCGCTTGAGCACCCCGTAGCGGCGGTCGAAGCCGGTGGCGATGGCCTGGCCGGTGAAGGCGGTGGACATCACGGCGAGGGCGAGGATGCCGGGGGCGAGGAAGTCCACCGATTCCCCGGCACCCGTGTCGACGATGTCGACGGCGGAGAACAGCACCAGGAGCAGCGCCGGAATGATCACGGTGAGCAGCAACTGCTCGCCGTTGCGCAGCAGCATCCGGGTCTCCAGCGCCGTCTGCGCGAGGATCATGCGGGACACGGGCGCGGCCCCCGGGCGGGGGGTGAACGTACCGGCGCTCATGCGCGCAGCTCCTTACCGGTCAGTTCCAGGAAGACGTCTTCGAGGGTGTGCCGCTCCACCGAGAGGCTGTCGGGCATCACGCCGTTCTGTGCGCACCAGGAGGCGACGGTGGCCAGCAGCTGCGGGTCCACCTCGCCGGTCACCCGGTAGACGCCCGGGGTGACCTCGGCCGCCTGGGTGCCGTCGGGCAGCGCCTTCAGCAGAGAGGGGAGGTCCAGGGCGGGGCGACCGGTGAAACGCAGGGTGTTCTCGGCGCCGCCGCGGCACAGCTGCTCGGGGCTGCCGTGGGCGATGACCCGGCCCGCGTCCACGATGGCGACCTCGTCCGCGAGCTGTTCGGCCTCGTCCATGTGGTGGGTGGTGAGGACGACGGTGACCCCGTCGGCGCGCAGCTCCCGTACGAGGTCCCAGGTGGCACGGCGGGCCTGCGGGTCCAGGCCGGCGGTGGGCTCGTCGAGGAAGACCAGCTCGGGGCGGCCCACGACGGCCATGGCCAGGGCCAGGCGCTGCTGCTGGCCGCCGGAGAGCCGCCGGTAGGGGGTGCGGCCGCAGCTGCCCAGGCCGAGGCGTTCCACCAGGACGTCGGGGTCGAGCGGGTGCGCGTACAGCTTGGCCATGTGGCGCAGCATCTCGACGGCGCGGGCCCCGGAGTAGACGCCTCCGGACTGGAGCATCACGCCGGTCCGCGGGCGCAGCGCCTCGGCCTGGGTCACCGGGTCCAGGCCGAGGACGCGGACGGTGCCGGCGTCGGGGCGGTGGTAGCCCTCGCAGGTCTCCACCGTGGTGGTCTTGCCCGCGCCGTTGGGACCGAGGACCGCGGTGACGGAGGCCCTGCGGACGGTGAGGTCCAGCCCGTCCACCGCGGTCTTGGCGCCGTACCGCTTCACCAGTCCGCGGATCTCCACGGCGGGGTCGTTGCTCATGGTGGGTGAGTCTACGGAGCTGCGGGCAGGGCCCCGGGTGCCGGGTGGCCGGGAGCCGGGCCCCCGGGTGCCGGAGCGGTGGGGTGCCGGACGCCCGGGATGCGCGGGCAGAGCTGGCGGACACGGCTTTTTCCGGCCCGGCGGACAGGCGCGGCCGATCCGGTTTCGGTGATCTTCTCCCCGTGCCGGCGGGCCGGACGCCCGGGCCGGCCGGGGGTGCGTGCGTGCTGGTGGGAGCCGCGCTGGGGGCCCCGGAGCAACAACGGGAGCTAATCGGAATAATCTCTTCCGGATAACTCTCCGTAGATAAATAAGGTAACCCTTAGTGATGGAGGCCACCAGGCGTGGCGTCCGTCACGGCTTGTCCGAGCTCGGTTAATTACGCAACAATGGCGTTGTGAAATACGGCGAACGGCAGAACGAGGCCCCCCAGGGGGAGCTCACCACCGGGGAGCGGTCAACCCGCAACCGGGTGGCGCGCTCGATCCTGGACCACGGCCCGTCCACCGTCGCCGACCTCGCGCAGCGCCTCGGCCTCACCCAGGCCGCCGTCCGCCGCCACCTCGACACGCTCGTCGCCGACGACGTGGTCGAAGCCCGTGAGCGGCGTGTGTACGGAGCGCGGACCCGGGGTCGGCCCGCCAAGGTCTTCGCGCTCACCGACTGCGGCCGCGACGCCTTCGACCAGTCCTACGACACGCTCGCCGCGGACGCCCTGCGCTGGATCGCGCAGTCCGTCGGCGGCGGCGAGCAGGGCGAGGCGGCCGTCGCCGCCTTCGCCAGGGCCCGGATGGAAGCGCAGGCGCAGACCTACCGGGAGGCCGTCGAGGCGGCCGCCCCCGGGGGTCGCGCGGAGGCCCTTGCCAAGGCGTTGACGCAGGACGGGTACGCTGCTACGGCGAAGAGCGCTCCCGGTCCGCACAGCGGTGAACAGCTCTGCCAGCACCACTGCCCGGTCGCCCACGTGGCCGAGCAGTTCCCGCAGCTCTGCGAGGCGGAGACCGAGGTCTTCTCACGCCTGCTCGGGACGCACGTGCAGCGCCTCGCCACGATCGCCCATGGCGACGGAGTGTGCACGACGTTCATTCCGCGCAGCGCGGGCACCACACAGACCGACACATCAGTATCTGCAAGTACGGCCGGGAGGAACCCCGCATGACCACGGAGACCGCTCACCCTGAGCTCGATGGCCTGGGCACCTATGAATACGGCTGGGCCGACTCCGACGCGGCCGGTGCCGCCGCCAAGCGGGGTCTGTCCGAGGACGTCGTCCGCGACATCTCGGCGAAGAAGTCCGAGCCGGAGTGGATGCTGAACCTCCGCCTCAAGGGCCTGAGGCTGTTCGACAAGAAGCCCATGCCGATGTGGGGCTCCGACCTCTCGGGCATCGACTTCGACAACATCAAGTACTTCGTGCGCTCCACCGAGAAGCAGGCCGCTTCCTGGGAGGACCTGCCCGAGGACATCAAGAACACGTACGACAAGCTCGGTATCCCGGAGGCGGAGAAGCAGCGCCTCGTCGCCGGTGTCGCGGCCCAGTACGAGTCCGAGGTCGTCTACCACCAGATCCGTGAGGACCTGGAGGAGCAGGGCGTGATCTTCCTCGACACGGACACCGCGCTCAAGGAGCACCCGGAGCTCTTCCAGGAGTACTTCGGCACGGTCATCCCGGTCGGCGACAACAAGTTCGCGTCGCTGAACACCGCGGTGTGGTCCGGCGGCTCGTTCATCTACGTCCCCAAGGGTGTCCACGTGGACATCCCGCTCCAGGCCTACTTCCGCATCAACACGGAGAACATGGGCCAGTTCGAGCGGACGCTGATCATCGTCGACGAGGACGCCTACGTCCACTACGTCGAGGGCTGCACCGCCCCGATCTACTCCTCGGACTCCCTGCACAGCGCCGTCGTCGAGATCATCGTGAAGAAGGGCGGCCGCTGCCGCTACACGACGATCCAGAACTGGTCGAACAACGTCTACAACCTGGTCACCAAGCGCGCCGTGGCGTACGAGGGCGCGACCATGGAGTGGATCGACGGCAACATCGGTTCCAAGGTCACCATGAAGTACCCGGCCGTGTACCTGATGGGCGAGCACGCCAAGGGCGAGACCCTGTCCATCGCCTTCGCGGGCGAGGGACAGCACCAGGACGCCGGCTCCAAGATGGTCCACATGGCGCCGAACACCTCCTCGAACATCGTCTCGAAGTCGGTGGCCCGTGGCGGTGGCCGCACCTCCTACCGCGGTCTGGTCGAGATCGGCGAGGGCGCCGCCGGTTCCAAGTCCAATGTGCTGTGCGACGCGCTGCTGGTGGACACGATCTCCCGCTCGGACACGTACCCGTACGTCGACGTCCGCGAGGACGACGTGACGATGGGCCACGAGGCGACCGTCTCCAAGGTCTCCGACGACCAGCTCTTCTACCTCATGCAGCGCGGCCTCACCGAGTTCGAGGCCATGGCCATGATCGTGCGCGGCTTCGTCGAGCCGATCGCGAAGGAGCTGCCCATGGAGTACGCGCTGGAGCTCAACCGGCTGATCGAGCTGCAGATGGAGGGCTCGGTCGGCTGACCCGCCGACCGCCCGAGCACCGCAGCACCTCGACGATTCTGTAGACGTAGGAAGAGAGCAAGACGACAGCCATGGCTGAGGCTCAGAACGCCCCCAAGAACCTGACGGTTCAGGGCGGTACCCCCGCGGCGGGCTCCACCACCGCCGGCGCGATCGCGGTGGCCGCCGAATCCACCGTCGCCACCCGGATGAGCGCGCCCCCGTCCTTCGACGTGGCCGACTTCCCGGTTCCGCACGGCCGTGAGGAGGAGTGGCGGTTCACCCCGCTCGCCCGCCTCCGGGGCCTGCACGACGGCACAGCGGTCGCGGACGGCACCATGAAGGCCCAGATCGACGCCCCCGAGGGCGTCATCGTCGAGTCCGTGGAGCGCGGCGACGAGCGGATCGGCAAGGCCGGCACCCCCGTCGACCGCGTCGCCGCGCAGGCCTTCTCCTCCTTCGCCAAGGCCACGGTCGTCACCGTGCCGAAGGAGACCGTGCTCACCGAGCCGATCCGGGTCGCCCTGCACGGTGAGGGCGGCACGACCTTCGGCCACACCGTCTTCGACGTGAAGCCCTTCGCTGAGGCGATCATCGTGATCGACCACACCGGCGACGGCGTGCGCGCCGCCAACGTGGACCTCCTCGTCGGCGACGGTGCCAAGGTGACCTTCGTGTCCGTCCAGGACTGGGACGACACCGCCGTCCACACCTCGCAGCACAACGCCCTCATCGGCCGCGACGCGAGCTTCAAGTCCGTGGTCGTCACCTTCGGCGGCGACCTCGTCCGCCTGCACCCGCGCGTCACCTACGCCGGCCCCGGCGGCGAGGCCGAGATGCTCGGCCTGTACTTCACGGACGCGGGCCAGCACCAGGAGCACCGCCTCCTGGTCACGCACGACGCGCCGCACTGCACGTCGAACGTGGTCTACAAGGGCGCCCTGCAGGGGCAGGACGCCCACGCCGTCTGGATCGGCGACGTGCTCATCGAGAAGAGCGCCGAGGGCACCGACACGTACGAGATGAACCGCAACCTCGTCCTCACCGACGGCGCGCGGGTCGACTCCGTGCCGAACCTGGAGATCGAGACCGGCGAGATCGTCGGTGCCGGACACGCCTCCGCGACCGGCCGCTTCGACGACGAGCAGCTCTTCTACCTGCAGGCCCGTGGCATCCCGGCCGACGAGGCCCGCCGCCTGGTCGTCCGCGGCTTCTTCGCCGAGCTCGTCCAGCAGATCGGTGTCGACGACATCGAGGAGCGACTGATCTCCAAGATCGAGGCCGAGCTCCAGGGTTCCGTCTGATGAACTACGTCAAGGCCTGCGCGCTGAGCGAGCTGGAGGAGAACACCCCCAAGCGGGTGGAGCTCGACGGCACGCCGGTGTCCATCGTCTCCACCGACGGGGAGGTGTTCGCCATCAACGACATCTGCTCGCACGCGAACGTCTCGCTCTCGGAGGGCGAGGTCGAGGACTGCATGATCGAGTGCTGGCTGCACGGGTCGGCCTTCGACCTGCGCACCGGAAAGCCCTCCGGTCTGCCCGCGACGCGCCCCGTCCCCGTATACCCCGTAAAGATCGAAGGGGACGACGTGCTCGTCTCCCTCACCCAGGAGTCCTGAGGTATCCATGGCAACGCTTGAAATCCACGACCTGCACGTCTCCGTCGAGGCCGAGAACGGCGCCCGCGAGATCCTCAAGGGCGTCGACCTCACCGTCAAGCAGGGTGAGACGCACGCCATCATGGGTCCGAACGGCTCCGGCAAGTCCACGCTGGCGTACTCCCTCGCCGGGCACCCGAAGTACACGATCACCGGCGGCACGGTGACCCTCGACGGCGAGGACGTCCTGGAGATGTCCGTCGACGAGCGCGCCCGCGCCGGCGTCTTCCTCGCCATGCAGTACCCGGTCGAGGTCCCCGGCGTCTCGGTCTCCAACTTCCTGCGCACCTCCGCCACCGCCATCCGCGGCGAGGCGCCGAAGCTGCGCACCTGGGTGAAGGAGGTCAAGTCCGCGATGGAGCAGCTCCAGATGGACCCGGCCTTCGCCGAGCGCAACGTCAACGAGGGCTTCTCCGGCGGTGAGAAGAAGCGCCACGAGATCCTCCAGCTGGAGCTTCTGAAGCCGAAGATCGCGATCCTCGACGAGACCGACTCGGGCCTCGACGTCGACGCCCTGCGCATCGTCTCCGAGGGCGTCAACCGCGTCCGCGAGACCGGTGAGGTCGGCACCCTGCTGATCACCCACTACACGCGCATCCTGCGCTACATCAAGCCCGACTTCGTGCACGTGTTCGCGAACGGCCGCATCGCCGAGTCCGGTGGCGCCGAGCTCGCCGACCAGCTGGAGAACGAGGGCTACGACAAGTACGTGAAGGGTGGCGCGACCGCGTGACACAGCTGCCTGGCCTCCTCGACATCGAGGCGATCCGCAAGGACTTCCCCCTGCTGGATCGTGTGGTCCACGACGGGAAGAAGATCGTTTACCTGGACAACGCCGCGACCTCGCAGAAGCCGCGCCAGGTGCTCGACGCGCTGAACGAGTACTACGAGCAGCACAACGCGAACGTCCACCGCGGCGTGCACGTGCTCGCAGAGGAGGCCACGGCGCTGTACGAGGGCGCCCGCGACAAGGTCGCCGCCTTCATCAACGCGCCGAGCCGCGATGAGGTGATCTTCACCAAGAACGCCTCGGAGTCGCTCAACCTGGTCGCGAACATGCTCGGCTGGGCGGACGAGCCCTACCGGGTCGACCGCGAGACCGAGATCGCCATCACGGAGATGGAGCACCACTCCAACATCGTGCCGTGGCAGCTGCTCGCGCAGCGCACCGGCGCGAAGCTGAAGTGGTTCGGCCTCACCGACGACGGCCGGCTCGACCTGTCCGACATCGAAGAGGTCATCACGGAGAAGACGAAGATCGTCTCCTTCACGCTGGTCTCCAACATCATGGGCACGGTCAACCCGGTCGAGGCGATCGTCCGGCGCGCCCAGGACGTGGGCGCGCTGGTGCTGATCGACGCCTCCCAGGCCGCCCCGCACATGCCGCTGGACGTGCAGGCACTCGGTGCCGACTTCGTGGCCTTCACCGGTCACAAGATGTGCGGACCGACGGGCATCGGCGTCCTGTGGGGCCGCCAGGAGCTCCTGGAGGACCTGCCTCCGTTCCTCGGCGGCGGCGAGATGATCGAGACCGTGTCGATGCACGCCTCGACCTACGCCCCCGCGCCGCACAAGTTCGAGGCGGGCACGCCCCCGATCGCCCAGGCCGTCGGCCTCGGCGCGGCCGTGGACTACCTGACCTCGATCGGCATGGACAAGATCGCCGCGCACGAGCACGCGATCACCGAGTACGCGATCAAGCGCCTCGCCGAGGTGCCCGATCTGCGGATCATCGGCCCGACCACGGCCGAGGACCGCGGAGCCGCGATCTCCTTCGTGCTCGGCGACATCCACCCGCACGACGTCGGCCAGGTCCTGGACGAGCAGGGCATCGCGGTCCGCGTGGGACACCACTGCGCGCGTCCCGTCTGCCTGCGCTACGGAATTCCGGCGACGACGCGAGCGTCTTTCTACCTGTACTCCTCTCCGGCCGACGTCGACGCGCTGGTCGACGGGCTGGAGCACGTACGGAACTTCTTCGGCTGACGGACGAGGCGACGAGGACGCAGTGAAGCTGGATTCGATGTACCAGGAACTGATCCTGGACCACTACAAGCACCCGCACGGGCGTGGCCTGCGCGACGGCGACGCCGAGGTGCACCACGTCAACCCGACGTGCGGCGACGAGATCACGCTGCGCGTGAAGTACGACGGTGAGAAGCTGACGGATGTCAGCTACGAGGGCCAGGGCTGCTCCATCAGCCAGGCCAGCGCCTCCGTGCTGAACGAGCTGCTCGTGGGCAAGGAACTGGCCGAGGCGCAGAAGATCCAGGCCGTGTTCCTGGAGATGATGCAGTCCAAGGGCAAGATCGAGCCCGACGAGGCCATGGAGGAGGTGCTGGAGGACGCGGTCGCGTTCGTCGGCGTCTCCAAGTACCCGGCCCGTGTGAAGTGCGCCCTGCTGAGCTGGATGGCGTGGAAGGACGCGACCGCCCAGGCTCTGGGCGACGCGGAGAGGAAGACGGCATGACCGAGAACGCGACGCCCGAGGCGTCGACCAAGCCGGCCACCGAGGAGGAGGTCCGTGAGGCCCTCTACGACGTCGTCGACCCCGAGCTGGGCATCGACGTCGTCAACCTGGGCCTGATCTACGGCATCCACATCGACGACGCGAACATCGCCACCCTCGACATGACCCTGACCTCGGCGGCCTGCCCGCTGACGGACGTCATCGAGGACCAGGCGAAGTCCGCGACGGACGGCATCGTCAACGAACTCCGGATCAACTGGGTCTGGATGCCGCCGTGGGGCCCTGACAAGATCACGGACGATGGCCGCGAGCAGCTCCGCGCGCTCGGCTTCAACGTCTGAACCACCCCGCTCGCACAGGAGGTCCCCCGGCACGGCCGTGCCGGGGGACCTCGCTGCTTTCCGGGTCCCCGGCTGTGTCCCGGCTCGAAGGGCCGTCCTCCCGGAGGGCCGTCCTTGCGGCGGTCGGTCGGGGCGTGCGGCCGCCTTCGTGTGTACGGGTGTACGCATCGATGTGTACCTTTGTACGCATGCCCTATGTCCTGCTCGCCGCAGCCATCGCCGCCGAGGTCGCCGGCACCACCGCCATGAAGTACAGCGACGGCTTCACGAAGCTGTGGCCGTCGCTCGGCACCCTGCTGGGATACGCCATAGCCTTCACCCTGCTCGCGCAGACGCTGAAGTCCATGTCGGTCGGCACGGCCTACGCGATATGGGCCGGCGTCGGCACCGCCGCCATCGCCGCGATCGGCATGGTGTTCCTGGGGGAGGCGGCCACCGCGGCGAAGATCGCCGGGATTGCCCTCGTGATCGGAGGGGTGGTCCTGCTGAACCTGGGCGGGGCGCACTGATGCCGCGGGGCGGGCGCCGCTACGACCCGGACCGGCGGCAGCGGATCATCGACGCCGCGCTGCGGGTGGTGGGAGCCAAGGGCATCGCCGGGCTGAGCCACCGCAGTGCGGCAGCGGAGGCCGACGTGCCGCTGGGCTCGACGACGTACCACTTCAAGACGCTGGACGATCTGCTGGTCGCGGCGCTGCGGCAGGCGAACGAGGGCTTCGCGCAGGCGGTCGCCGACTCGCCCGCGCTGACCGACCCCGAGGCGGACCTCGCCGGGGCGCTGGCCCGCCTCTTGGGGGAGTTCCTGGCGGCGGACCGGGGTCGGGTCGAGTTGGAGTACGAGCTCTACCTGGCGGCGCTGCGCCGCCCGGCCCTGCGGCCGGTGGCCGCCGAGTGGTGTGCAGCAGCGTCCGAGGCGTTGACCCCGCGGACCGACCCGGTCACGGCCCGGGCGCTGGTGGCCGTGATGGACGGCGTCATCCTGCAGGTCCTGTTGGCGGATGCCGAGTACGACGAGTCGTACGCCCGCGAGGTCCTGGCCCGGGTGTTGAGCTAGGTGTTCTGTCCGGGGAGGCCGGCGGCGCGGACGGCCGACAGGGCCGCCCGCACGCTCGCCTCGATGTCGCGGATCGGGTAGATCACCTCGCGCACCGTGCGGTCGCGGTCCACGACCAGGGTCAGCCGCTTGATCCGGCTCACTCCCGCCGCGCGGAACGTCGGCAGGCGCAGCGCGGCCGTCAGGCCCAGATCGGCGTCCGAGAGGAGCGGGAAGCGCAGCAGCTCGTGCTCCGCGAACTCCCGCTGTTCGTCGGGGCGCTGCGTCGAGACCCCGTGCACGGTGGCGCCGGCGGCCGTGAACTCGGCGAGCTGGTCGCGGTACGTGCAGGACTCGAACGTGCACCCTTTGGCGCCCGGGATCCCGCCCCAGCCGGGTGGGTAGGACTCGGCCCGCGCGTAGGCGCCGGGGAAGAAGTACAGGACCGTGAACGCGGTGTCCGCCACCGGGTCGCTGAGCCCGCCGAATCGGTCCGGCAGCAGCAGCGGCGGCACGCGGGTGCCCCGCAGTGCGTGCACCCGTTCCGCCTCGTGCGATGCCTCGTCGGTCGTCGCCGTCATCTCTCCCTCTCCCAGGACCCAGGTGTCACCCCAGTCCTGGAGGGCCACCAGGACCGGCAGCAGCCCCCGCCCGCGCGGGGTCAGCCGGTACTCGTGCCGCACCGGACGTTCCTGGTACGGCTCCCGCGACAGCACCCCGGCCTCGACGAGCAGCTTCAGCCGCTCCGCGAGCACCTTGCGGGACACGCCCAGCTCGCGCTGGAGCTCGTCGAAGCGGTGCAGGCCGCGTGCCGCGTCGCGCACGATCAGCAGCGTCCACCAGTCGCCCACCACGTCGAGGGCCTGGGCGATGGCGCAGTCCGCGTCGCCGAGGTGTGTGCGCTGGGCCATGGGAGCTCCTTTGTCCGTTGACCCAAGGCTGTCATGCTGACATAGTCCGTTCCCAAAGGGAACTTACTAGTCTGAGGTGGGGGGACACGGGTGTGCTGCAGGGGTTCAAGGACATACCGAGGGTCGTGTGGCTGCTGGCCGCGGGGGTCTTCGTCAACGCCGTCGTCAGCTTCACCTTCGTCTTCGTCTTCCTCTACCTGACCGGCCCGCGGGGACTCGACGCCGCCCAGGCCGGCCTCGTCAGCGGCATCAGCGGGCTCGGTCTGGTCGCGGGAAACTTCAGCGGCGGCTGGTACGGGGACCGCTTCGGCCACCGCCGGGTGCTCCTCGCCGCCGCCACGCTCGGCGGACTGGCCCTCGCGGCCTTCCCGCTGCTGCCCACTCCGCTCCTCTTCCTGGCCATGCCGGTGGCCCAGTACGCCTCCGGCGTGATCCGGGCCGCCAACTCCGCACTCGTCGCGGTCGTCGTCCCGGAGGGGGGCCGCCGCCAGGCCTTCGCCCTCGTGCGCTGCGCGTCCAACGGCGGCTTCACCCTCGGGCCTCCGCTGGGCGCCCTGATCGCGACCGGACTCTCCTACGACTGGCTCTTCGTCGCCGACGGCGCCGGAACCCTGTTCTTCGCCCTGTGGACCGCCCGCGTCGTCCCGGCACGCGGCGCCGGGCGCCGGACCTCCGCGGCCCCGGACGGGGGTCGGGGCCGCGGACTCGTCGCCGAACTGCGCTCCCGGCCCGCGCTGCTGGTGCTGCTCGGCGCGATCCTGGTGACCGACGTCGTCTACCGCCAGCAGTACTCCACCTTCCCCGTCTTCCTCGCCGACCACGGCCTGGACCCGCGCGCCTTCGGCCTCGTGATCGCCCTCAACGGCGGGGTGATCCTCCTGTTGGAGCTGCCCGCCGCCGCGGCCCTGCGCGAGCGGCCGGCGCTGCCGGTGATCGCCGCCGGGCTGGTGCTGGTCGGCGCCGGGTACGCGGCACTGCTGCTCGGCGCGGGCGTCGCGACCGCCGTGGCGATGATGGTCCTGCTGAGCCTCGGGGAGATCCTCTACAAGACGACCGCCACCGCGTACGTCGCCGACGAGTCGCCCGAGCACGCCGTCGGACGGTTCCAGAGCCTGTACGCGGGGATCTCGGTCAGCGGGGTCGTCATCGGCCCGCCGCTGGGCGGAGCGCTGTACTCGGCCGCGCCCGGGCTGCTGTGGCCGCTGTGCGCCGGGCTTGCGGGCGCGGCGGGCGCGGCGGTGCTGTACGCCTGGGCCCGTCCGCGGCGACACGAGGCCCGACCGGCACATGAGACCGGTTCGCAACCTCAGGCCGTCGCCGGTTAGGTTTCGGGCATGACTGCTACGCGTACCACCGGCGCCGTCGCCGCCGGACTTGCCACCATCACCGCCGACGGCACCGTCCTCGACACCTGGTTCCCCGCCCCCGAGCTGGTCGCCGAGCCCGGCCCGGCCGGCACCGAGCGCCTCACCGCCGAGCAGGCCGTGGAGCACCTCGGCGCCGCCGCGGCCAAGGCGATCCGTACGGACGCGGTCCGCGGCGTCGAGGTCGTAGCCGTCCGCACGGTGATCGCCTCCCTTGAGGACAAGCCGCTGGACGCGCACGACGCGTACCTGCGCCTGCACCTGCTCAGCCACCGCCTGGTCAAGCCGCACGGCCAGAACCTCGACGGCGTCTTCGGCCTGCTGACCAACGTCGCCTGGACCTCTCTGGGCCCGGTCGCCGTCGACCAGGTCGAGACCGTCCGCCTCAACGCCCGCGCCGAGGGCCTGCACCTCCAGGTCACCTCGATCGACAAGTTCCCGCGGATGACCGACTACGTCGCCCCCAAGGGCGTGCGCATCGCCGACGCCGACCGCGTCCGGCTCGGCGCGCACCTCGCCGAGGGCACCACCGTCATGCACGAGGGCTTCGTCAACTTCAACGCCGGCACCCTGGGCACCTCCATGGTCGAAGGCCGCATTTCCGCGGGCGTCGTCGTCGGCGACGGCTCCGACATCGGCGGCGGCGCCTCCACCATGGGCACCCTCTCGGGCGGCGGCAAGCAGATCATCTCGATCGGCGAGCGCACCCTGATCGGCGCCGAGGCGGGCATCGGCATCGCCCTCGGCAACGAGTGCGTGGTCGAGGCCGGCCTCTACGTCACCGCCGGCACCCGCGTCACCCTGCCGGACGGCCAGGTCGTCAAGGCCCTGGAGCTCTCCGGCGCCGACAACATCCTCTTCCGCCGCAACTCGGTGACCGGTGCCGTCGAGGCCCGCCCGTACAAGGCCAACTGGGGCGGCCTGAACGAGGTCCTGCACAGCCACAACTGATCACCGGCGGCCGTACCCGTCGCGCAGCGCCCTCCCCGAGCCGCCGTGGCCCGCCGGGAGGGCGCCTTGGCGTGGGCAGGGCCGGGCGGTGCGGCGCGCGGGGCGCGCGGGGTGCGGCCCGGGTGCCGCAGGCGCTCAGTGCAGGGGCATCCGGCGGATCAGGCCCGCGAAGGCCTGCTCCTCGGCCTCGGTCAGCTGGACCGACTCCATCGGGTGCGTGGCCGAGGTGCGCTGGGCCGGGATCATCGGCAGTGCCTCGGCCGCGGCGGGCTCCGGCCGGTGGATGCGGCTGTCCCACAGCGTGTGGCCCAGGCCGACCACCCAGACGAGCGCTGCCGCGAACAGGACGGCGAGACCGGTTTCCTGGGCGAGGGCGATCGAGGGGAACACCAGGATCCTCCAGGGATGCGGGCGGCGCGTGCGACGGGCCGGGACAAGATCGGGCGTGCAGACACTCAACACCACAACCGGTCGATTCGGTAGGGATGTGGCGAGCGTCACGCCAGGGTCGAAAGTCCCCATCTTGCCCGGGGTCCGCCCGTCACGGCCGTTCCAGCGGCAGCTTGAACCCCTCGTGGCTGCGCGCGAAGCCCAGCCGCTCGTAGAAGCGGTGGGCCGCCGTGCGCCGCTTGCTGCTGGTGAGCTGGACCAGGCCGCAGCCGAGCCCGCGGGCCCGCTCGACGGCCAGCCGCATCAGCTCCGCGCCCAACCCTTCGCCCCGCCGGTCCGCGCGGACCCGTACGGCCTCCACCAGGGCACGCTCCCGACCGCCCCGGCCCAGACCCGGTATGTACGTCAGCTGCAGGCAGCCGAGGATCACCTCGCCCCTCTCCGCATCCACAGCCGTATCCGCATCCCGGTCCGTGAGGACCAGCATCTCGTTGCGGGCGTCCGACTCGATCGCGGCGAAGGCCCGCTCGTGCTCCTCGCTGACCACCGTCGCGGCCGGGTCGAGAACCCGGTCCTCGTCGGCGAGCAGGGCGAGTACGGCCGGAAGGTCACGGCGGGTGGCGACACGGAAGATCATGACGGGATTGTGGCAGGGGACCGGCCGGGACGGCGGCCGGGCCCCTGGCCCTCCTGCCGTCCGGGTTACGGGCGGAAGCGCAGCACCTGCGGGTCGTGGTCGCTGTTCTGGGCAGCGAACTCGGCGTTGATGTGCACGCTGTCGTACGTGAACTTCTCGATGGCCGGGCTGGTCAGGATCTGGTCCAGCACCTGCGCGTTGCCCTGGTAGACGTACGAGTAACGCTCGGACTTCGGCAGCGACTTGATGGCCGGGTACAGCGCCCCGCCGTCCGCCAGGGCCTCGGTGGTCGCGGAGAACTCGAAGTCGTTGATGTCGCCCAGGACGAGGACGTTGGCGTTCTTGTCCTCTGCCAGGATCTGCTTCACGAAGCCGTTCACGGCCTGCGCCTGGAGCAGCCGCTTGGTCTCCGAGGAACGCAGCGGCGGCTGGTGGTGCGAGGTCAGGCTCTCGTCGCCGCCCTTCGAACCGAAGTGGTTGGCGATCACGAAGACCGTCTTGCCGCGGAAGACGAACTCGCCGGCGAGCGGCTTGCGGCTGTCGGCCCACGCCGGGTTCGCCGGGTCGACGCGGCCGGGGGAGTGGGTCAGGTGGGTCTTGCCGTTCTCCTTGACCACGCCCGTCGCCGTCACCGCGTCGCCGGGGGCGCGCTCGGTGAAGGAGACCCGCGCCGGGTTGAAGAGGAACACCTGGCGGATGTTGCCGCCGGGCTCGCCGCCGTCCTTCTTGTCCTGGGGGTCGACGCTCCGCCACTGGTAGGACGGGCCGCCCGCCGCCGCGATGGCAGCGGTGAACTTCGTGAGCGTCTGCTCGGCCGAGACCGTGCCGTCGTTCTTGGCGCCGTTGTCGTCCTGGATCTCCTCCAGGGCGAGGATGTCGGGGGAGGACAGGTTCTCGACGACGGCCTTCGCCAGCGCGTCGAACTTCTCCTGCGGGTCCGTCGGGTCGAGGTTCTCGACGTTGTAGGTGGCCACCGCGAGCTCCTGCTGGGCCTGCGGCTTGGTCTTCTCGGGGGCGATGGGGCCCGCCTTGACGGTACCGAGGGTGCGGGCCACCAGCGTGTAGCCGCCGAACTTGTTGAAGTCCAGCGGGCCTTGCGTGGTCCCGGTCAGCTTGTCGCCCACGTTGGCCACGGGGAAGGGCTGCTCGGCGATCGGCGCGAGCTGCTGGATCTGCAGGCGCCCGGTGTTCTGGGATTCGTAGGAGCCGTAGATGGTGCCGCCGCGCCTGGCGGTGTTCTCCCAGCCCTTGACCGTGACCCAGAGCTCGGAGTACGGGTCGGTGGCGCCGACGACGCGCGAGGTGCCGATCTTGACGTTCATGCCCTCAAGGGACTCGTAGTAGTCCAGGGCGTAGCGCGAGGGCTCCAGCGTCAGGCCGTTGATGCTGCCGCCGGCGGCCGGGTCGCCGGCCGGGGTGTACTCGGCGGGCACCGTGTACTCGTTGATCGCGGTGGCCTCGGGCAACGCGTTGCCGGAGGAGACCACGGTGACCGTCGGCTTGGAGATCTGGGTCACCGACTGGTTGCCGGAGCTCACGCCGCCGGGGATGTACTCGCCGACCGTGCCGTCGACCTTCACCGCGTCGCCCACGGCGACGGTCGGGACGGAGCTGGTGAAGACGAAGATGCCCTCACTCGTCGCGTCGTTGTCGTCGGCGTCGGGGTCCTGGATCCAGAAACCGCGCGAGCCGTAGGTCCGCACGCCCGTCACGATGCCCTCGACGCCGGCCACCTGCTGGCCGTTGAGCGGGGATATCCGGGTGGTGCCCTGGATGTCGTGGATGCGGACCGGGTCGGCGGACGCCGCGCCCTCGGCCGCGTCGGCGGAGCCCGCGAGCAGGCCGGTGGCCAGCGCGGAGGCGACGAGGGCCGCGACGGCGGCGGAGCGGGGATGCGAGGAGCGCATGGTCAGGAAACTCCGGTGTGGGAGAAGGGCAGGAAGAGGCTGCGAACAGCGAAATCTGTGGGGGGTTGGTCAGCCCCCGAACGTCTACGCGCGTCAATTTCCTGTGTTGCCAGCAAAGTTGTCAAGCCCTCCAGGGGAGACGGCGGCCGACTGTGGGATGAACCAACGGCGATGGCCCGCCGGGCACGCCCGATATGCGTCTACGCTGGGTCGCCGTACGACGGCCACGGCTGTCATCTGCGCCACATCCGCCATGCCCGCCCTGCCCCGTCATGTCGGCCATGTCGCCGGTAATCGGGCGCGTATGACGGTTCGGCCGCCCGGCCGAACCGTCACGGCCTGCCCTTCACCACCGCGTCCGCGAGGAGACCGTTCCCATGTCCGCTGAGTCGCACCCCACACTGCCGCCGGTACGGCTGCACTCCGATGCGGAGCTGGCGCGCGACGCCCTCGGTGCCCCGCTGTTCGCGCGAGCCGTGCGACTGGCCCGCTGGGCAGGGCCCGCCACCCGTGTCGGTGCCGCCGGCGAACTGGCGGCCGACCAGCTTCCCGGAGCCGCCGCCCACCTCGGCCTCGACGCGGCTGACGAGGACTCGGCCGGGGACGCGAGCCAGGCCTGGCGGGTGGCCGTGGACACCGGCCTGGTGGACGTGACGGAGCCGGAGGAGGACGCGGACGGTGAAGGGGTCGCCGAGGGGGAGGCGGGCGAGGGCCCGTACGGCACGGCCGTGCCCGGCGAGGACCTGGCGCTGGTCACGGGCGGGGCGCCCGGCGACGTGCTCGACCTGTGGCGGGCGGCTCTGGAGGCGGTGCTCGCCGACGCCGCCGTGCCCGACCTGGAGGACCTGGTCGACGCGGTGGACACGGACGGGGGAATCGACTTCGACCGGCTGGACTGGAACCCGGGCCGCGAGGCGGACTTCCTCGACGAGGCCCTCGCCCACCTCTACCTGCTCACCGCCGCAGAGGGCGGCACGGCGGACCGGCCAATTCCGCTTCCGGTGTTGGCCGCGTCGATGGTCGCGCCCGACGGAATGGGCGAGCCGAGCGACGCCGTCCTGGAGCAGGTCTCGGACGCGATGATGCGCCTCGACGACCAGTTCCGGCAGCTGGCACCGATCGGACTGGTGGAATTCCGCCCCGTCGACGAGGAGCTGATGGCGCAGGTCGACGAGGACGGGCCGCTCGGCGAGCCGGAGGGGGACGAGGACGTCTCCCGCTACGGCATGGTCCGCCTGACCCCGCTCGGCCTCTACGGGATCCGCGCCCGGATGCTGGAGGCGGGAGTGGCGGCCCCCGCCCTCGGTGAACTGGCCGCGAAGGGAGCCGACGCACTCCTCGACGGCGTCGCCTCCTACCCCGAGCGCACGGCGCAGGCCGAGATCGAGCAGTGGATGGCGGACCGCGAGCCCGCCGCCGCGGTCGCCGAACTGCTGGCCGCCGCACGCGGGGACGACGAGGGCGGACCGCTGCGCCGGCTGCGCTGCCAGCAGGCCCTCGCGCTGGCCGGCCCGGAGGCCGAGCCGGTGGTCCGCTCGGTCCTGGACGAGGCGGAGCTCGGCGGTCTGGCCCGGGTCTGGCTGGCGGAGCACGGGGCGGCCGACGTACCGGCGCCCGCCCCGGAGATGGTGTTCTGGCTGACCGTCGACACGATCGCGGCGCAGCTCGCAGCGGACGGCGAGACCGAGGAGCTACCCCTTCTGATGGAGACCCTGACCGCACATCACACGGGCTTCTTCGACCGGGTGTGGCGCGTCGAGCACCCCTCGACCGTACGGGTCCTGGAGGCGATGGGCCGGCTACACCCGGACCCGAAGACCGCGAAGGAGGCCCGCAGGGCCGCGTTCAAGGCGCGCTCCCGCAAGCCCTGAGAGCTCGGATCGTGGCCGGTCCGCGGCCGGTCCGGGGGCCGACCCGGGTCCGGTCGTGGCCGGGTCCGGGGGCCCTCGCCGAGCGCTGGCGACAATGCGCCGTTCCTGGGCCGGAGCTGGCCATTCCGTCGACGGGCAAGGGGCCGGTATCTCTTCGTGGGTAATTCAGCCGCCGTTCACGTGCGGGCGGGAGCGTGTGCGCCGACGACCGCACGACAGGCGCACCACTCCCCACCCCTGGAGACCTGATGCCGCTCAGCCGCAGAGACTTCACCGCCCGTACCGTCATCGCCGGCGCGGGAGTCGCGCTCACCGGGACCGTCGGCGCCCTCGCCACCGCACCGGGCGCGCTCGCGGCCGAGGACGGCGCGCACCACGATCAGCACGGGCGGCCCTGTGAGCCCGGCTACGGCCCGCTGGTCCCCGACCCGGCCGGCATCCTCGCCCTCCCCGCAGGCTTCCGGTACCGCGTGATCACGCACAGCGGCGTCACCCGGCTGGAGTCCGGTGAGACCACCCCGTCCAACCACGACGGGACCGCGGCCTTCGAGGGCGGGCGGGGCGTCACCCTCCTCGTCAACAACCACGAGCTCAAGGGTCGGCGGGAGAACTGGGCCCGCCCCGTCCCGCTCGCCGAGGGCCTTGTCTACGACCCGGCCGCGGCAGGCGGATGCACCGTGGTCGAGGTCCGGCGCGGCGGCGAGGTCGCCGAGTGGGTCGGCATCGCCGGTACGTCGACCAACTGCGCGGGCGGCGCAACGCCTTGGGGCACCTGGCTGACCTGTGAGGAGAACTCGGACCTCGCCGGCAAGAACGGCATGACCAAGGACCACGGCTACGTCTTCGAGGTGGACCCGCACGACCGCCGCGCCAACCGCGATCCCCGGCCCGTCAAGGCCTTCGGCCGCTACGACCACGAGGCCGTGGTCATCGACCCGCGCCAGGGCCACGCCTACCTGACCGAGGACGCCTCCGGGCCCAACGGGCTGCTCTACCGCTGGACCCCGCCCTACGGCTTCCGGCACGGCCGCGGCAGGCTCCGTACGCTCGCCCCCGACGCCGGTGTGCTCCAGGCCGCCAAGTGCATCGACAGCTCGGGCCGGTTCGTCGACGACTTCTCGCGCGCCACGCGGATCGGCACCGTCTACGGCGTGGACTGGGTGGACGTGCCGGACCGCGACGCGCGCACGGTGCCGGTGCGGCGGCAGTTCGCCGACAACGTGGTGACACGCGGACGCAAGCTGGAGGGCATGTGGTGGGCCGACGGAGGCGCGTACTTCGTCTCCTCCTACGCCCGTGAGGAGAGCCCGGGCGCCGCGCACGACGGCCAGGTCTGGTTCTACGACCCCAAGCGGCGCACGGTCCGGCTGACCGTCCTCATCGGGGTCAACGCCGACCCGGCCGCGGACGGCGGCTATGACGGCCCGGACAACATCACCGTGTCGCCGTACGGCGGGCTGGTCATCGCGGAGGACGGCTCGGGGCTGCAACACCTGTTCGGCGCGACCGAATCGGGCCGCACCTACCCGCTGGCGCGCAACGAGCTGAACATCGGCTCGGCCGAGGAGCCCGAGTACTCCGAGTTCACCGGGGTGTGCTTCTCACCCGACGGACGCACCCTGTACGCCAACATCCAGGAGCCCGGCATCATGCTGGCCATCACCGGGCCGTGGCGGCGCGCACACTGACGCTCCGCCCGGCCGGATCGCGGGCTCAGTGGGCCGGGGAGACCTCCATACGGGAGGCCTCGGCCCACTCGGCGAGCAGGAACTCGTACGCCTCGGAGGGCCAGTCGCCGTCCACCCTGGTCTCCACGAGGTGCCGTATCGCCTCGTTCGCCTCGGCGGCGGACGGGCGGGCGGGCCCCGCGGGTGTGAGTGACTCGTGCATGCTTCCTAGGCTACGGGCGGGCACTGACAGCCACTGACGGACAACGCGTGGCATCCATCACCCGCGAACCCGTCCGGTGGCGGCCTGTGCCCGCCCACCTGCTCAGAGTGCCTGCGCGGCGGGCTTGACCATGCCGCGCACTGTGCGCGACTTCACAAATTCGCCCATGGCCGTCATCTCCCACTCGCCGGAGAACTGACGGATCAGCTTCGCCATCATCACGCCCGTCTGCGGCTCGGCGCCGGTGAGGTCGAAGCGCACCAGCTCCTCGCCGCTGGCCGCGTCGATCAGGCGGCAGTAGGCCTTGGCCACTTCGGTGAACTTCTGGCCGGAGAAGGAGTTGACCGTGAAGACCAGGCCGGTGGCGTCGGCGGGGAGCCGGCCGAGGTCCACGACGATGACCTCGTCGTCGCCCGCGCCCTCACCCGTGAGGTTGTCCCCCGAGTGCTTGATGGCGCCGTTCAGGATGGACAGCTTGCCGAAGTAGCAGCTGTCGATGTGGTTGCGCTGCGGGCCGTACGCGATGACGGACGCGTCGAGGTCGATGTCCCGGCCGCGGAAGGCGGGCTCCCAGCCCAGGCCCATCTTCACCTGGGAGAGCAGCGGTCGGCCGCCCTTGACCAGGGAGACGGTCTGGTTCTTCTGGAGACTGACCCGGCCCTTGTCCAGGTTGATCTTCCCGGTGGCGGGCGGGGCGGCCGGGGGCGCGGGCGCCGGGGCGGGGGTGACCGGGGCGGGGGTGCCGACGCCGGCGGTGAGCCAGGGGGAGGGCTGGTGGCCGGCGGGCGGGGCGGGGGGCATCGCGGGTGCGGGCGGGGCGGCCGCCGGAGCCGGCTCCTCGTCCACGCTGACCCCGAAGTCGGTGGCGATGCCGGCCAGGCCGTTGGCGTACCCCTGGCCGACCGCGCGGACCTTCCAGGCGCCGCCGCGCTGGTAGATCTCGACGACGACGAGCGCGGTCTCGGTGGCCAGCTGCGGCGGGGTGAACGAGGCGATCACCGTGCCGCCGTCGGCATTGCGCACGGTGGCGGTGGGCTCGATGCCCTGGAAGGTCTGCCCGGCGGCGTCGGGACTGGCCGTGACCACGATCCGCTCGATGCCCTGCGGCACCGCGGAGGTGTCGACGGTGACCGAGTCCGGTGCCGCGCCCCCACCGGACCGGTAGGTGACGCCGGGCCCGGAGGGCTGGTTGAAGAAGATGAAGTCGGCGTCGGAGCGCACCTTGCCGTCCGCCGTGAGGAGCAGGGCGGACACGTCGAGCCGCACCGGCGCAGCCACGTCGACCGTCACGCGGGCGGCGTTGAGCGGCAGATTGGATCCAGGGGTCATAGCGGTCATGCCGGGAGAACGAGCGGGGATGCTTTGCCGTTCCCTTACCTTGGCGATATTTCGCCGCCGGGCGCCGGGGCGGTCGCGCCGCGCCCCGGCGCCCGGCGGCGCGGCGGGTGTGCTGCTCAGCCGCCGGTCACCCGGCGCGGCAGGCCCAGCGGATTGGCCTCGCGGAGCTCGGCCGGAAGAAGAGCATCCGGGACGGACTGGTAGGCCACCGGCCGCAGCCAGCGCTCGATCGCCGTGCCGCCCACCGAGGTGGAATGCGAGGTCGCGGCCGGGTACGGCCCGCCGTGGTGCTGGGCCGGGGCCACCGCGACCCCGGTCGGCCAGCCGTTGACCACGATCCGCCCCGCCAGCCCCGTCACCTGCCCGATCAACTCGGCGGCCGGGCCGGGGGCGCCCTCGGTCTCGGCGGCCGACAGCTGGAGGGTGGCGCTCAGGTTTCCGCCGAGGCGCTCCAGGACCGCGCTTGCCTCGGCCTGGCCGGCGTACCGGACGACGACGGTGACCGGGCCGAAGCACTCCTCGAGGAGGACGTCGTGCCGGTCGCCCGCGAGGAGCTCCTCCGCCCGTACCGTCAGATATCCCGCTCCCACGGTGTGCTCGCCGCCGGCCCCGGGGGTGACGGGGGCGTCGACGCCGGGCAGCGCGGCCCGCTCGCGCACCCCGGTGACGAAGTTCTCCCGCATCCGGTGGTCGAGCAGCACCCCGGGTTCGGTCTCGCCGAGGGCCTTGGTGAGCTCGCCGGTGATCCGGTCGCCGTCCGTGCCGTCGGGCACCAGGACCAGGCCGGGCTTCACGCAGAACTGGCCGACCCCGAGGGTGACCGAGCCAGCGAGCCCTGCGCCGATCTCCTCGGCGCGCTCGGCGGCGGCCGCCGGGGTGACCACGACGGGGTTGAGGGAGCCCAGTTCGCCGTGGAAGGGGATCGGTACGGGCCGGGCGGCGGCCGCGTCGAACAGGGCCCTGCCGCCCCGGATGGAACCGGTGAAGCCGGCGGCGGCGACCAGCGGGTGACGGATCAGCTCCAGGCCCGCGTCGAATCCGTGGACCACGCCCACCACTTCGGGCGGGAGCCCGTTCGCGACGGCCGCCCGGCGCAGCAGCGAGGCGCACAGCTCGGAGGTGGCGGGGTGGTCGGGGTGCGCCTTGACCACGACCGGGCAGCCGGCGGCCAGTGCGCTCGCAGTGTCGCCGCCGGGGACGGAGAAGGCGAGCGGGAAGTTGGAGGCGGCATAGACGGCCACCACGCCGAGCGGGACCTTGTAGCGGCGCAGGTCGGGGCGCGGCGGAGTGCGGGAGGGATCCGCGTGGTCGATCCGGATGTCGAGGTAGGTCCCCTCCTCGACGGCGTCGGCGAAGGCGCGCAGCTGGCCGGTGGTGCGGGACAGCTCGCCGGTCAGCCGACCCGGGCCGAGCGCGGTCTCGGCGTCGGCGGCCTCGATGACGTGGGCGGCGGCCTCGTCGAGCAGGGCGGCGGCGGTGCGCAGGAAGGCGGCGCGGGCGGCGGCGTCCGCGAGCGCGCCGCGGGCGGCGTGGGCGGCTCGCACGGCTTCGTCCACTTCGCGGGATGTGGCCTCCACCGCAACCTGCTCGCGCTGCTTCCCGGTGCGGGGGTCCACACTCCAAACTGGTGTCGCTGCCATGGCCCACTGCCTCCTGGGTCGTTCAGTATTCTGAACGCGGTTCCGGTGGATGAATGATCACATCTGTTGGGGACTCTATTTCCGGGTCCTCCGCGTGACAAGGGGCGACCCGAGGCGACCAGAGGGGAAGCAGCTGCATGACGACGACCGAGTCGGGGATCCCCGCCCAGGCGGCACCGGTCAAATCGGCGGTCCGGACCGTCCTGCTGCTGGAGCACTTCGCGGCCAGCCCCGGCCTGCACAGCCTGGCCGACATCCAGAACGACCTCGCCCTGCCCAAGTCCAGCCTCTACATGCTGCTGCGAACCCTGGTGAACCTCGGCTGGGTGGAGACGGACGCGACGGGCACGCGGTACGGCATAGGGGTGCGGGCCCTGCTGGTCGGCAGTTCGTACATCGACGGCGACGAGGTGGTCGCCGCCGCCCGGCCCACCCTGGATCGGCTCTCCGACGACACGACAGAGACCATCCACCTGGCCCGGCTCGACGGGACGAGCGTGGTCTACCTCGCCACCCGCCAGTCCCAGCACTACCTGCGGCCCTTCACCCGGGTCGGGCGGCGGCTGCCCGTGCACTCGACGGCGCTCGGCAAGGCGCTGCTCGCCACGCACTCGGACGCGGAGGTGCGGGCGCTGCTGCCGCGGCGGCTGGAGGCGGTGACCGAGCACACCGTCACCGACCGCGAGCAGCTCATCGAGGAGCTGGAGCTGGTACGCGAGCAGGGGTACGCGCTGGACCGGGAGGAGAACACGCTCGGGCTGCGGTGTTTCGGGGTGGCCGTGCCGTACCGGACGCCGGCCCGGGACGCGGTGAGCTGCTCGGTGCCGGTGGCCCGGCTGACGCCGGGGCACGAGCAGGTCATCAAGGCGGCGCTGTTCGAGGCGCGCGACCGGCTGTCGGTGGTGACGCGCCGCATGTGACGGCGCGCGGGCCGCGGGGTGGGCCGGGTGCGCGTGACGGTGCGTGCGCCGCTGCGCCGCCCGCCGCCTCCCCCGCGTGGGGGAGGCGGTTCCCCACTGAGGGGGAGGCGGCGGGCCGCCGCGCACGGGACTGTTGGGGCATGACCGCACGAGCCGTTCACACGAGGCAGGCACCAGAGTCCTCCGCACCTGTTCCCGCGACCGGGAGGAGGCGCATCGTCACGGCAGTGGCCCTGGTGGCCCTGGTGCCGTATCTGGCGCTCAAGGTCGCCTGGCTGTCCGGCAGCCGGATCGGGATACCGGACGGCAGCGCGCTGTTGCAGCCCGGTCCGTTCCTCACGGCGGCCAATGCCGTCACCCTGGCCATGGACGCGTGCGTGATCCCGCTCGTCCTGGTGCTCACCAGACCCTGGGGGCTGAGAACCCCCGGCTGGATGCTGACCCTTCCGGCGTTCGCCGCCACCGGCCTGCTGACCCCGATCCTCCTGGCTTTCCCGGGGCAGTTGCTCGTACGCGCCCTGGGCTTCGGATCCGGCCCCGAAGCGGCGGCCGCGCGGGAGCCCTTCCTGGACTCCTGGGTCTTCACCGTCGTGTACACGGGATTCACCGTCCAAGGACTCACCCTGGCCGCGCTGTTCGTGCCCTATGCGCGCAAGCGTTGGGGCCGGCGGTGGCAGGGCGTGGTGGGAGAGCGGCTGCCGCGACTCACGGGGGTGGTGGCGGCAGCCGCGACCTCCGGTGCCCTGGCTCTGACGGCGCTGTTCCTCTACTGGGCCGCAGGCGGCACCGCAGGGCTGAGTGCCGAGCGGGCCGAGGCCCATACGGCGGAGAGCGCCGTCGTGTCCCTGGCCCACGCGATGTGCGCGCTCGCCGCAGGAGCGGGGGCGCTGCTCCTGGCCCGCGGCGGAGCCCTTCGGGCGCGGTGGCCGCTCGGGCTCGCCTGGGTCGGTGCCGCCGCGACCCTGGCGTGGGGGGTCTTCACACTGGCCGTCTCATGGGGGCCGCAGGTCGACGGCGGTGAAGGCCCCTCCACCGCCGAGCAGTTGATCTACGCTGGCCAGATGGTCACGGGATCGCTCGCCACCGCCGTCCTCACCCGGTTCCTCATATCCCGACGCGAGCATTGATGCGCGGCGGCCTGAGCCGGCTGCTGGGCGCGCCGGCCCGGCTGCGATGGGTCCACCAGATCCTCGGCGGAGCCCTGCTGATGCCCTACTTCCTCCTGGCCACCGTGGGGGTCGGTATGGCGGCCGACGGAGCCAACGCCCTGTCCTCCCTGCCGCTGTCCCTCGCGGCCTACGCCGCGGCTCTGCCCCTGGCCGCCGTCACGGGGGTGTACGGCCTGGTCCGGCCGCTGTCGGTGAGTGCTGTCCGGGCCATGTGCCAGGTGCCGGGGGAGCGGCTGGCCGAAGGGCCGGCGCGGTCCTGGGCCGCGCGGGGGCGCGCGTCCGCGTGGTGGACCCTGCACCTGGGGGTCGGGGCGCTCGTCAGCGGCATGACGCTGGCCGTGCCTCCCCTGGCGGTGGTGCTGCTCGTGCTGCCGTTCGTGAGCGGCCTGCGCGAAGCCCGTCTGGGGTTCGGGTGGTTCGGCACGGGCGTCGAGACGTACGCGGCTCCCCTTGTCGGGATCGGCCTGCTGGCCGCGCTCACCCTGTGCGCGGCCGCCGCCGGGGAGCTGCTGGCCAAGCTGGCACCCGTACTGCTCGGGCCCACCGCCGCGGACCGGCTCGCCGCGGCCGAGGACCGTGCCGCCGACCTGGCCGTGCGCAACCGGCTGGCCCGGGAGCTGCACGACGCCGTGGGGCACGCCCTCAGCGCCGTCACTCTCCAGGCGGCCGCCGCCCGGCGGATGCTGGAGCGCGACCCCGCCTTCGTACGGGAAGCGCTCGCCGCGATCGAGGACACCACCCGGCGGACGGTGGGGGAACTGGACGCCGTCCTGGGCCTGCTGCGCGAAGGGGAACCGGCCGGACCGGAGGGGCCGCCGGGCCGCGCCCCCACCCTCGCCGCCGACCTGGACGGGCTGCTGGACCGCACTCGTGCCGCGGGCACCGGCGTCAGCGCGCACCAGGACCCCGGTCCCGCGGGGGACTGGGCGCGGCTCCCGGAGATCACCTCGCGCGAGGCCTACCGGATCGTGCAGGAAGGCCTCAGCAACGCACTGCGCCACGGCGCCGGCCCGGTGGATCTGCGGATCCTGGTCCGGGCCGGCCAGGACACCGAACGACGAGAACTGGAGATCACCATGACCAACCCGCCCGCCGCACCCGAGGGCAGGGAGCCCCGTACCGGCGGGGGCCGCGGGCTGCGCGGCTGCGCGGAGCGGGCCGCACTGCTCGGCGGCAGCATCGAGGCGGGCCCGTACCAGTCCCGGTGGCGGCTGCGCGCGGTCCTCCCGCTGGCCGGAGCGGACCGGTGACCGCGGCCGCCCCTGCGGTCCGGCCGCCCCTGCGCATCGTGCTGTGCGACGATGAGCGGATGGTCCGCACCGCCCTGCGGGTCATCCTTGAGGCCGAAGCCGATTTCGAGGTCGTCGGCGAGGCCGCCACCGGTGCCGAGGCCGTCCCGCTCGTGCGGTCACTCGCCCCCGACGTGGTGCTGATGGACGTGCGGATGCCCGAGATCGACGGAATCCGGGCCACCCAACAGATCCTCTCCACCATGCCCGAACCACCCAGGATCGTGGTCGTCACCACCTTCGAGAACGACGCCCACGTCTACGACGCGCTGCGTGCCGGAGCAGTCGGCTTCCTCCTCAAGCGGGCCGACCCCGACGAACTGATCGGGGCGGTCCGGCTCGTCGCCCGCGGGGACTCGCTGCTCTTCCCGGCCGCCGTACGGTCCCTCGCGGCCGCCCACGCGGCGGCTGCCGTCCCCGCCGCCGCTCCCTGGATCGCCACGCTGACCGGCCGCGAGGCCGACGTCCTGCGCCTGATGGCCACGGGGCTGTCCAACCACGAGATGAGCGAGCGCCTCGGAGTGGGGCCGCAGACGGTCAAGACCCACGTCGCGTCGGTGCTCACCAAGACCGGCTCCCGTGACCGCACCCAGGCGGTCATCGCGGCCTACGAAGGAGGATTCATCATGAGGAAAGCCTGAGAAGTCCGCCACAATCGGGGCAGAGCGGAACGCCCGAGGCCGCCGGGACGTCCTTTCGGGGGATGAACAAGACGATCAGGCGTGCGTCGGTCTTCTGTCTGCTCCTGGTGCTGGCCCTGCTGGTCCGCGTCACCTGGGTGCAGGCGTACCAAGGCCAGGCCCTCGCAGACGACAAGCACAACCGCAGGAACCTCATCGGGCAGTTCGAGAACCCGCTGGGCAACATCATCGTGGGCGGGGAGGCGATCACCGGCTCGGAGAAGACCGGGGGCAAGGACTTCGGCTACAAGCGGACCTATGTCGACGGCCCCCTGTACGCGCCCGTCACCGGCTACAGCTCCCAGGCCTTCGGCACCAGCATGCTGGAGGGCGTCTACAAGAACGTCCTCAACGGTTCCGACAGCCGGCTGAAGACCGTGATGGACACGCTCACCAACAAGCGGGCCGACCCGGGCAACGTCCTCACCACGATCGACAAGGACGTGCAGAAGGCCGCCTATGACGCGCTGCAGGGCAAGCAGGGCGCTGCCGCGGCCATCGACCCCGCCACCGGCGAGATCCTCGCCGTCGTGAACAACCCCTCCTTCGACCCCGGCAGCATCGCCGGCGCCAACGACCAGAAGGCCTGGGACGCGCTCTCCGCGGACAAGGGCAAGGCCATGGAGAACGTCGCGCTCCGCAAGCCCCAGGCGCCCGGCTCCACCTTCAAGCTCGTCACGCTCACCGCGGCGATCGAGAACGGCCTGGTCACCGACATCGACCGGCAGACCGGCATTCCCGACCCCTACACGATCCCCGGCACCCGCACCCTGCTGCCCAGCGAGGCGGGCTCCGCGGCCTGCAACAACGTCTCGGTGCGCACCGCCCTGCGGCTGTCCTGCAACAACGTGTTCGCCGAGCTCGCCTTCAAGCTCGGTCAGGACAAGATGCTCGCGACCGCCGAGAAGCTCGGCTTCAACGCGCAGATCGACACACCGGTCCGCACCAACCCACCGAGCAGGTATCCGACGCAGAAGATGTCGGTCGACCAGGTCGCGCAGACCGGAATCGGCCAGTTCGACGTCCAGGCCACCCCGCTGCAGATGGCGATGGTCACGGCCGCGATCGAGAACGGCGGCAAGCTCGTCGCCCCGCACATGGTCTCCGAGGTCACCGACGCCAACGGCAACGTGCTGGAAAGCTTCAAGGACCCGGAGTCCCGGCAGGTCATGAAGGAGCGGACGGCCTCGATGGTCCGGGACGCCATGCGCACGGTCGCCACCGAGGGCGGCGGCAAGCCGGCCCAGGTGCCCGGCGCCGAGGTGGGCGGCAAGACCGGCACCGCGCAGCGCGGCGTGAACAACAGCCTCGCGCCGCTGGCCTGGTTCACCTCGTACGGCAAGGCCGGTGGCAAGCAGATCGCGGTGGCCGTGGTGATCGAGAACTCCGACACCGACCGCTCCGAGATCGGCGGCGGCAAGCTGGCCGCGCCGATCGCGCAGAAGATGATGCAGGCCTGGCTGAAGAAGTAGGTGTGCGCTGGTGCGCGCCCGACGCGCCGGGAACCGACGTGGTTCCCGGCGCGTATCTGTCTTCATGATCAGGAATGCGCTCCCCGCCGACCTCGACGCCATCGCCGCCCTCCACACCAGGGCCCGGGCCACCTACTACCAGGGCCACATACCTGAAGAGGCCTACGCGGGCGAGGCCGAGTTGGCCCGGACCCGTGAGGGCTGGACCCTGGCCGTCGCCCGCGACGCCGCCGAGGGCGGCGTGCTGTGCGCCGAGGAGGACGGCGAGCTCACCGGGGTCGCCGCCTTCCGCACGCAGGACGGCGAGGCCACGCTCACCCAGCTCCACGTCGACCCGGTCCGCTGGCGCCGGGGCACAGGGGCGGCCCTCCACGAAGCCTGCGTGCAGGTCTGGCGCCGCGCCGGGGTCCGCCGGGTGCGCCTGGAGGTCTACGAGCACAACCAGCGGGCCCAGGCCTTCTACGCCGCCCAGGGCTGGCTGCCCGATCCTGCCGCCACCCCGTCGGGCAGCCACCGCACCCTCTGGCTGGACGTCGCCTGAGGCCGAGGGGGCCCGCCCACCGCCCACCGCTCGCCGCCCGCCGCGTGTCCGGGGAATGGGGCGCGAAGGCGGATGGTTCACACCACTGATGGTTGAACAGCAAACCGTCCCCTCATCGACCCCGGAGAGAAGAAGGATCATGCGCGTCGAGATCTGGAGCGACATCGCCTGCCCCTGGTGCTACATCGGCAAGGCCCGTTTCGCCAGGGGGCTGGCCGGGTTCGCGCACCGCGACGAGGTGGAGGTCGTCTTCCGGTCCTTCGAGCTCGACCCGGGCAGCCCCAAGGGTGTGACCTCCCCCGTCGTGGAGATGCTCGCCGAGAAGTACGGCCGCACCCTCGACGAGGCGCGCGGCATGGAGGAGCATGTCGCCGCGAGCGCCCGCGCCGAGGGGTTGGCGTACCGGACGGAAGGGCGTGACCACGGCAACACCTTCGACATCCACCGGCTGCTGCACCTGGCCGGCGCGCGCGGCCGGCAGGAGGCGCTGCTCGACCTCGCCTACCGGGCCAACTTCGCCGAGGAGCGCTCCGTCTTCGACTCCGAGGTGCTGATCGCGCTCGCGGTCGAGGCCGGCCTGGACGAGGCCGAGGTCCGCGCCGTCCTCGCGGACGGTTCCGCCTATGCCGCCGAGGTCCGCGCCGACGAGCGCGAGGCCGCCGAGCTGGGTGCGAACGCGGTGCCGTTCTTCGTCCTCGACCGCCGCTACGGGATCTCCGGAGGGCAGCCGGCCGAGGTGTTCACCCGGGCCCTTGAGCAGGCGTGGGCCGGGCGTGAGGTGGAGGCGCCGGCGGAGGCTGCGGCCTGTGGGCCCGACGAGGCGTGCGCGGTCCCACAGGTATAAGCAATGCTTGGAGTGGGTGCGCAAAACTCGGCAATGGACTTTGGTTCGCTCCTGGCGCAGAGTTGACGGCATGGATCTTTCGATCGCCGAAGCGACCCGTGCCGAGTTCGCCCACACCACCACCTACCTCAACTCCGCCGCCTGCGGCGTCGTCCCGCGTGCCGCCGTCGCGGCGGTGAAAGAACTGTCCGAGGCGGCGGGGGCCGGGATCCCCGCCGGATTCGGCGACTTCGACCGGGTCAACCGGGCCCGTGCCTCCTTCGCCCGCCTGGTCGGGGTGGACACCGACCGGGTGGCCGTCGGCTCGGCCGTCTCCACCCATGTCGGGCTCGTCGCGGCCTCGCTCCCCTCCGGCGCCGAAGTGCTCTGTCCGGAGGACGACTTCGCCTCTGTGATCAACCCGTTTGTCGTGCGGGACGACCTCAAGGTGCGTTTCGCGCCGCTGGAGTCGCTCGCCGAGGCCGTCGGCCCGGACACCGCGCTGGTCGCACTGAGCGCCGTACAGTCCGCGGACGGGCGCCGGGCCGACCTCGCGGCGGTGCGCGCGGCGTCGGCGGCGCACGGGGCCCGGATGCTCGTGGACGCGTCCCAGGCGGCGGGCTGGCTCCCCTTCGACGCCTCGCCGTACGACTACACGGTCACCGTCGGCTTCAAGTGGCTGCTCAGCGTCCGCGGAGCCTCCTTCCTGACCGTGTCGCGGGAGGCCCAGGACGCTCTGACGCCGCTGCATGCGGGGTGGGTGGCGGCGGAGTCGATGTGGGACGCCGTCTACGGCCCGATGCCGAAACCGGCCGACTCCGCGCGGCGGTTCGACGAGTCTCCGGCCTTCCTCGCCTACCATGCGGCGGAGGTCTCGCTGGCCCTGATCGAGCGGATCGGCATCGAGGCCGTGCACGCCCACGACACCGCCCTGGCCGCCCGCTACCGCGCCGGACTCGCGCGCCTCGGCCACGAGCCCGTGCCGGGCGACGCCGCCATCGTCTCCGTCCCGGGCCTCGCCGGCCGACAGCCCGTGCTGCAGGCGGCCGGCGTCCTCACCTCGGCCCGCGCGGGCCTGCTGCGGGCCTCGTTCCACCTGTACAACACGGAGGCCGACGTGGACCGGCTCCTGGACGTGCTCTCCGCCTCCTGACGCCGCGGGGGCCGCACGTACAGTGCCGCCATGAGCGATGTGAGCGATGTGAGCGACGTGCTGCACGTGAAGGGGCGGGTGCTGGTCGGGCCCGACGAGGTCCGCGACGAGCTCTGGGTGGTCGGCGGGCGCGTCTCCTACGAGCGCCCGCCCGGCGCCCGCGAGGTCACCACCGTGACCGGCTGGGTCCTGCCCGGCCTGGTCGACGCGCACTGCCACGTGGGGCTGGACGCCCACGGTCCGGTCGACGCCGCCACGGCCGAACACCAGGCCCTCACCGACCGCGACGCGGGCACCCTCCTGATCCGCGACGCCGGATCGCCCTCCGACACCCGCTGGATCGACGACCGCGAGGACCTCCCGAAGATCATCCGGGCGGGCCGGCACATCGCGCGCACCCGCCGCTACATCCGCAACTACGCCCACGAAATCGAGCCGGCCGACCTCGTCGAGTACGTCGGCCGCGAGGCGCGGCGCGGCGACGGCTGGGTGAAGCTGGTCGGCGACTGGATCGACCGCGACGCCGGCGACCTGACGGCCTGCTGGCCGCGCGCCGAGGTCGAGGCGGCCATCGCCGAGGCGCACCGGCTGGGCGCCCGGGTCACCGCGCACTGCTTCGCCGAGGACTCGCTGCGCGACCTCGTCGAGGCGGGCATCGACTGCATCGAGCACGCCACCGGCCTCACCGAGGACACCATCCCGCTGTTCGCGGAACGCGGGGTCGCCATCGTCCCCACCCTCGTCAACATCGCGACCTTCCCCAAGCTGGCGGCGGGCGGCGACGCGAAGTTCCCGCGCTGGTCGGCGCACATGCGGCGGCTTCACGAGCGGCGCTACGACACCGTCCGGGCCGCCTATGACGCGGGCGTCCGGGTCTTCGTCGGCACCGACGCCGGCGGGTCGCTGCCGCACGGACTGGTCGCGGCGGAGGTCGCCGAACTGGTGAAGGCCGGGATCCCGGCACTGGACGCCCTCTCGGCGACGGCCTGGGCGGCCCGCGAGTGGCTCGGCAGGCCGGGGCTCACCGAGGGCGCACCGGCGGACCTGGTGGTCTACGACAGCGATCCGCGGGCCGACGTGGCCGTCCTGGCGCAGCCTCGACGGGTGGTCGTCGACGGCAGGGTCAGGGCCTGAACGCGGTGCCAGGAGCGGAGTCGTGGGGGTGCGGGGAGTAACGCGGTGAGCGGGGCCGCAAATCGAAACCCCGCACGGAAACCACCCTTTGGGGTGAAGTGACCTCAGGTAGCTGCCCCGTCACCCACATTGAGTAAGGATTCCCAGGGTCGAAGCCGTCGGCGCGTGCGATGTCCCCCATTGGCCGCGCGACGGCACCCAACTCCCCGGGGGTTCCACCACCTTGAACAGCAACACCTTCCGCATGCCCGCGGCCGTTCTGCTCGCCACGGGAGCGGTCGCTCTGCTCACCGCACCGCCCGCCTCCGCCACGGGAGGAACCCCCGCCGGCGGAGAGGGCAGGTCCGGCGCGGTCGTCCTGCGCACCGGACTGGACGTGGGCCTGCTCAACAAGACCGTCGACGTCCCGCTGAAGGCCACCCTCAACGAGGTCAGCGCCCCGGCGAAGGCGGAGAAGACGGCGCTGACCGTCACCCTGGACGGGGTCGAGGGGAACAAGCCGGTCAGTGTCCTGCGCGCGGACGTCGCCACCTCCAGGGCCACCGCGGACAAGAAGAAGGCGGAGGCCGAGGCGAACCTGGCCAAGGCCCGTGTGCACGTGCCCGGGCTGCCGCTGCTCTCGCTGATCGAGGTGGAGAAGGTCACCTCCAAGGCCGTCTGTGAAGCCGGGAAGAAGCCCGTGGCCAGCGCGAACGTCCTGGGCACGGTGACCGCGCTCGGCAAGAGGGTCACCCTGTCGGCGGGCGGCCCCACCAAGGTCGAAGTCCCGGGGGTCGGCATGGTCAGCCTGGAGCTGTCCGGCACCGAGACCACCTCCACCACGGCCGCCGCCGCCGCACTCCGGCTGAAGGTGGCCGTGAACCCGCTGAACCTGAACGTGGCGCAGGTGGACGGCGAGATCGTGCTGGCCGAGGCGCACTGCGAGTCCCCGAAGGGCGCGGCCACGACGGCGAAGGAGCCCAAGCAGCCCGAGCAGCCCGAGCAGCCCGACATCAAGACCCAGACCGGGACGAACACCGGTGGCACCACGGGAGGTTCGGGTACCACCGCCGGTTCCGGCGGCAGCGGTTCGGGCGCCACCACCGATGCCAACCTGGCCGAGACCGGCGGCGGTTCGCTCACCCCCTACATCACGGGCGGCGCGCTGACCCTGCTGGCGCTCGGCGGCGGTGCGCTCTTCCTGACCCGCCGGAGCAGGACCCAGTAGAACTGCCGGGCGACCCCGGTCCGTGTCCCGGCCCGCCGCACGGTGTGGCCGGGGTACGGGACCGCGCCACCCGGCGAGCACATCGGAGGGGAGTGCTCAACGGGTGGCGTGGGCCAGATCCTGCCCCCCGCGCCCCGCGCCGTCACGGCCTCGGTGACCTGCCGGTCGATCCGCGCGTACGCGTCGCGCCCGGCGGCGGGAAGCGCCCCGTCGAGGGCCGCGCAGGAGGCGCAGAGGACGCGAACGGCGGCCCCGTGTCCGAGTGATGCGTGAGGCAGTCGGCCCGCATCACCTCCCAGCGGCCCGGACGGTCCGCCCCCGGAGAAGCGGGAGGTCAGCGGGAGGTCAGGGCCAGGGCCCGGTCCAGGGCCTGCAGCAGGCGGCCCGTCGTCGCCCGGTCGCGCACCGCCAGCCGGAGCCAGGTCCGGTCCAGTCCGGGGAAGGTGTCCCCGCGCCGCACGGCGAAGCCCAGGGCCCGCAGCCGGGTGCGGACCTCCGCACCGTCCGCCAGCTGGATCAGAACGAACGGCCCCTCCGCCACGCCCGCCACCTTCACCTCGTCGAACTCCGCGAGCCCGGCCAACAGATGGGCCCGGTCCACGGCGATCCGCCGTGCGGCCTCCTCCGCCTCGGTCAGCGCGGCCGGAGCCACGCAGGCCTCGGCCGCCACCAGAGCGGGCGTCGACACCGGCCAGAGCGGCTGCGCGGCCGCCAGCTTCGCGATCACCTCGGGCTCGGCCAGCACGTAACCGATCCGCAGCCCCGCCAGACCCCACGTCTTCGTCAGGCTCCGCAGCACGACCAGCCCCGGCAGGTCCGTCCGGCCCGCGAGGGCCTCACGCTCGCCCGGGACGGCGTCCATGAACGCCTCGTCCACCACCAGGACCCGGCCCGGACGGGCCAGTTGGGCCAGGGCCGCCGCTGGGTGCAGCACGGACGTCGGGTTGGTCGGATTGCCGACGACCACCAGGTCCGCGTCCTGCGGCACCGCTGCCGGATCGAGCCGGAACCCGTCCGAGGCCCGCAGCACCACCCGCTCGACCCGGTGGCCGGCATCCCGCAGGGCCGCCTCGGGCTCGGTGAACTGAGGATGCACCACGACCGGCCGCCGGGCGCCCAGGGCCCGCGCGATCAGCACGAAGGCCTCCGCGGCCCCCGCCGTCAGCAGCACCCGCTCGACCGGCAGCCCGTGCCGCGCCGCCACTGCCGCGCGGGCGGCCCGCCCGTCGGGGTACGCGGCGAGGTCCCCGAGGGAGGCGGCGATCCGCCGCTTGAGCCACTCCGGCGGCGTGTGCGCCCGTACGTTGACCGCGAGGTCCTCCAGCGCGGAGCCCGCGTCCGCCACCTCGGCGTCCCCGTGGTGGCGCAGGTCGTGCGCTTCGGCCGTGGCCACCGCGCAGGTCGCCGACAGCGAACGCCGCTTGGGTACGAGGAGTTCTCCGCCCGCGACGAGGGCGGCGGCCTCCGCCACCGAGGGGGTCCCGGTCGCGTCCCGCACCGCCTCCGAGGGGTGCGGGACGGTGACGGCGGCCAGGCGGGCCGCGGGATAGCCCAGAACGGGCACGCCGAAACGTTCCGCCGCACCGGTGATCCCCGCCTCGGCCGCCTTCGAGTCCACGGTGGCCAGCGCCGTCACGGCCGCCTCGGCCAGCCCGGCGCCCCGCAGCGTCTCCTCGACCAGTGCGCAGACCTCCTCCACGGAGACCCCCGCACGGCCACCGACCCCGACCACCAGCCGCGTCGTGTACTCGCCCACCGCGGGGCCTCCCTCCGTCGTCACGGTCACCGGCACCTCACCGGACACCCGTCCATCGTCAACACCGCGACACCCGCCACCCGCGCGCGGACGTGCGCGCGGGCCGCGGAGTCTGTATTCAGGGGCACATGGCCGTGATCGTGGCGTTGGGCGCGTTCCTGATGACCCTGTTGGGCGGTTGGACGGCGCAGCGCGTCACCGACCGCCGCCACCTCGTGCTGGGCCTGGCCGGCGGACTGATGCTCGGCGTCGTCGGCCTCGACCTGCTCCCCGAAGCCCTGCACGCGGCCGGCCGGGAGGTCTTCGGCGTCCCGCTCGCCCTGCTGCTCTTCGTGGCCGGCTTCCTGGTCGCCCACGTCGTCGAACGCCTGCTGGCCGTGCGCCGGGCCGCGCACGGCGCCGACAACGGCGGGCGCGTCCCGCAGGTGGGGCTCACCGCGGCCGCCGCGATGGTCGGCCACAGCCTCGCCGACGGGGTGGCGCTGGGCGCGGCCTTCCAGGTCGGTGGCGGGATGGGGGTGGCCGTGGCACTCGCCGTGATCACCCACGACTTCGCCGACGGGTTCAACACCTACACCCTCACCAGCCTCTACGGGAACGACCGCCGCAAGGCCCTGATGATGCTCTTCGCGGACGCCGTCGCACCCGTCGCGGGCGCCGCGTCCACACTGCTGTTCACCCTTCCGGAGGAACCCCTCGGCGCGTACCTCGGGTTCTTCGGAGGCCTCCTGCTGTACCTCGCGGCCGCCGAGATCCTGCCCGAGGCGCACCACGAGCACCCCGCCCTGTCCACGCTGATGTGCACGGTGGGCGGGGTGGCCGGGATCTGGCTCGTGGTGGGCATCGCGGAGTGAGCCGGCAGGGTTCACGGCCGTGCTGCCGCGGCTTCCCGCACGGTCGCGGTCCACGCGGCCGCGGCCCCGGCGAAACGGCGGGCCACGGACGGCTCCGCCGCCCAGTGCGTGTGCAGATAGCTGGCGTGCACACCGCCCTGCACGAAGCCCTCGACGCGGCGCTCCGGGTGCGTCAGCCCCCATGCGGGAGTCTCCCCGGCGCCCGGCTCGACGACCGTCCGGTGGAACTCGTGCCCGCGCAGCCGGGTACCGGCCGCCGCGAGCGAGCTGTCGGACACCGCCACCGCCTCGCGGTAGCCGAGGGTCAGCCGCTCCGACATCCGCGCGTCCGCGTCGAGCACCCCGCACATGGGCTTCCCGTCCAGCGACCGGGCCAGGTACAGCAGCCCGGCGCACTCGGCCGCCACCGGACCGCCGGCCGCGGCGAACGCGGAGACGGCCTCGCGCAGCGCCTGGTTGGCGGACAGCTCGGGCGCGTACACCTCGGGGAAGCCGCCGCCGATCACCAGGCCGCCGGTCCCCTCGGGCAGGGCCTCGTCCCGCAGCGGGTCGAAGGTGACGACCTCCGCGCCCGCCGCCCGCAGGAGCTCCGTGTGCTCGGCGTAGGAGAACGTGAACGCGGGCCCGCCGGCGACGGCGACGACGGGGCGGCCGTACCGCCCGGCGTCGCTCCTGGGGCCCGGAGCGGTGTCCCCCCGGGCGGACACCGGTGCCGGCTCGGAAGGCCCCGCCGCCGACCACGGGGCGCAGGACAGCGGCGGGGCCGTCCGCGCCAGCGCCATCAGCGCGTCCAGGTCGCAGCCCGCTCGGACCTGCTCGGCGAGTGCGGCCACGGCGGCCAGCGCCTCGGCGCGCCGCTCGGCCACCGGCACCAACCCCAGGTGGCGCGAGGGCGTGGCCACCTGAGGAGCCCGCCGCAGGACGCCGAGCACCGGCATGCCCGCCTCCTCCAGGGCCTCCCGCAGCATCACCTCGTGGCGGTCGGAGCCGACCTTGTTGAGGATCACCCCGCCGAGGCGCACCTGCGGGTCGAAGGACGCGAAGCCGTGCACCAGCGCCGCCACCGACCGCGACTGCGAGGAGGCGTCGACCACCAGCACCACCGGCGCCCGCAGCAGCTTCGCCACCTGCGCCGTCGACGCCAGCTCGCCCCGGCCCGCGGCCCCGTCGTAGAGCCCCATCACTCCCTCGACCACGGCCAGGTCGCACCCGGCCGCCCCGTGCGCGAACAGCGGAGCGACCAGCTCCGGCCCGCACATGAAGGCGTCGAGGTTGCGTCCCGGCCGCCCGGTGGCCAGCGCGTGGTACCCGGGGTCGATGTAGTCGGGCCCGGCCTTGTGCGGGGACACGGCGAGGCCGCGCTCCGCGAAGGCCGCCATCAGGCCCGTGGCCACGGTGGTCTTGCCGCTGCCGGACGACGGCGCGGCGACGACCAGCCGGGGGATGTCGGACGGGATCACCACTCGATGCCCTTCTGGCCCTTCTGGCCGGCGTCCATCGGGTGCTTGACCTTCGTCATTTCGGTGACGAGGTCCGCGAACTCCACCAGCTTCTCCGGCGCGTTGCGGCCCGTGATCACCACGTGCTGGGCGCCGGGGCGGTTCCGCAGCACCTCGATGACCTCGTCGACGTCGATCCAGCCCCAGTGCATCGGGTACGCGAACTCGTCGAGCACGTACAGCTTGTGCGTCTCGGCGGCCAGATCCCGCTTGACCTGCTCCCAGCCCTCCTTGGCCGCCTGCTCGTTGTCGAGCTGCGCGTCCCGCTGCACCCAGGACCAGCCCTCGCCCATCTTGTGCCAGACGACGGTGCCGCCCTCGCCGGAGGCGCCGAGGACCTTCAGCGCGTTCTCCTCGCCGACCTTCCACTTCGCCGACTTCACGAACTGGAACACCCCGATCGGCCAGCCCTGGTTCCAGGCGCGCAGCGCCAGCCCGAAGGCCGCCGTGGACTTGCCCTTGCCGGGGCCGGTGTGGACGAAGACGAGCGGGCGGTTGCGGCGCTGGCGGGTGGTGAGTCCGTCGTCGGGAACGACGGACGGCTGTCCCTGCGGCATTACGCGGCCCTCCTGGTGGTGTTGGGGGAAGCGGGAGTTGTCACTGCGGTACGTACGTCCTTCACGAGCCCGGCCAACGAGTCGGCCCGCAGCCCGTCGAGGGTGACGGCCGGCCCGCCGAGTTCGGCGGCCAGCGCCCCGGCCAGTCCCAGCCGGACCGGCCCCGACTCGCAGTCCACGACGACGGAGGCGACCCCGTCGGCGGCCAGCAGGCGGGCACTGCGCGCCGTCAGCTCGCGCGGGTCGCCGCCGGCGGAACCGGCCGAGGTGGCCCGCCCGTCGGTGACCACGACCAGCAGCGGCCTGCGGCTGGGATCCCGCAGCCGCTCGATCCGCAGCACCTCGTGGGCCTTCAGCAGTCCGGGCCCCAGCGGGGTCCGGCCGCCGGTGGGCAGCTTCTCCAGCCGGGCGGCGGCCGCGTCCACCGAGGAGGTGGGCGGCAGCGCCAACTCCGCGGCGGCGCCGCGGAAGGTGACCAGGCCGACCTTGTCCCGGCGCTGGTAGGCGTCGAGCAGCAGCGACAGCACGGCGCCCTTGACCGCGCTCATCCGCTGCCGGGCGGCCATGGAACCGGAGGCGTCGACCACGAAGAGGACGAGGTTGCCCTCGCGGCCCTCGCGGGTGGCCTGCCGCAGGTCGTCCTTGCGGATCAGCAGGCCGCGCCCGGAACGGCCGCGCGCCTTCTGGTGCGGGGCGGCCGCGTGCACGGTGGCCGCCAGGTGCAGCTTCGTGAGCTGCCCGCGTGGGCGCTGGGCGCCGGTGGTCCGACCGTGGGCGGTACGGGCGCGCGAACGCCGCCCGGCGGCGCCCTCCCCGAGCCCCGGGACGCTCAGCATCCTGGTCCGGAACGGCTCGGCAGCGCGTACGGCGGCCTGCTCGGGCCCGCCGGCCTCCCCGGCGGGAGGCTGCGGGGCGGCCTCCGGTGGGGCCGCGGGGGCCTCGGCGGGCTGCTGCGCCGGGGGCTGGGCGTCCTGGGGACCGCCGCCCTGCGGGGGAACTCCGCCACCGTCGGGGCCGCCGCCGTCGTCCGGGCCCTGCGGGTTCTCCGGGCCGCCGTCCGGGCCGGGTTCCGGCTCCGGCTCCGGCTCCGGCTCCGGATCCGGATCCGGGTCGTCCTGGGGGTCCTCGTCGGGGAACTGGTCGAGGATCTCGTCCAGCCTGTCCTCGTCCAGGCCCGGTGCGTCGAAGGGGTTGCGGCGCCGCCGGTGGGGGAGGGCGAGCAGGGCGGCCTGCCGTATGTCCTCCTTGAGTACGGCCGTCCGCCCCGCCCAGGCCGCCAGTGCGGTCGCGGTCCTCGCCATCACGATGTCGGCCCGCATGCCGTCGACCTCGAAGCCGGCGCAGGTCGCGGCGATCTGCAGGAGCGCGTTGTCCCCCAGGCGGACCTGCGGCAGCAGTGCCCGCGCGGCGGTGACCCGGGCGCGGACCTGCTCCTCGTCCCCCGACCAGCGGGCGGCGAAGCCCGCGGGATCGTCCTCGTAGGCGAGCCGTCGGCGGACGACCTCCACCCGCTGGGCGGGCTCGCGGGAGGCGGCGACCTCCACGGTCAGTCCGAAGCGGTCGAGGAGCTGCGGCCGCAGCTCGCCCTCCTCCGGGTTCATGGTGCCGACGAGCAGGAACCGGGCCGCGTGCCGGACGGAGACACCCTCGCGCTCCACGTACGAGGCGCCCATCGCGGCGGCGTCCAGCAGCAGGTCGATCAAGTGGTCGTGGAGGAGGTTGACCTCGTCCACGTACAGGATCCCGCGGTGGGCGTCGGCGAGCAGGCCGGGCTCGAAGGCCTTCACGCCCTCGGCGAGGGCCCGCTCGATGTCGAGGGCGCCGACGAGTCGGTCCTCGGAGGCGCCGACGGGCAGCTCCACCATGCGGGCCGGGCGGGCGCCGCCGGGGCCGGTGCCGTGCGGGCCGTCGGGGCAGTCCGGGTCGGGTGCGACGGGCGCGCACGAGAACCGGCAGCCGGGCACGACGTCCACGGCCGGCAGCAGTGCCGACAGCGCGCGCACGGCGGTGGACTTGGCGGTCCCCTTTTCGCCGCGTACGAGCACACCGCCGACCGCCGGGCTCACGGCGTTCAGCAGGAGCGCCAGCCGCAGGTCGGTCTGGCCGACGACCGCGGTGAACGGGTAGGGCGTGCTCATGCGATGCCTTTCTCTGGGCGGATGTGTGTCTGCGTGCAGGTGCCGGCGCGGAGGTGCGGGGCGGCCGCGGGCCGTGGGCGGGCCGCAGCCGTGCGGGACCGTCCCCCGTAGGTCCTCCGTCCCTGCACCGGGGCTCCGTTGCGCACTCCGCTCCTCGGCGGCCGCGGGGCCCCGCCGGTCACGGGGCGCCCGGCGGGAGGAAGGGGAGGCCCGCCGGCGCGCCCGCTTCGATCAGGTCCAGCAGTGCACGGGTGTCGGCGTGCTCCTCGATCAGGTCGCCCAACAGGTCGAGCTGTTCCTCGCGCAGCGCGGCGAAGGAGGTGTCCGGGGCCGGTACGAACCGCCGTCCGGCGGCCGCCGCCACCTCGCGCAGGAACGCCCGGCGGAAGCCGTCCGACTCCAGCGAGCCGTGCCAGTGCGTGCCCCACACCGCCCCCACCCGGCATCCGTCCAGGAACGCTTCCCCACCCAGGACCTCGGCCACCCCGTGGTGGATCTCGTACCCGTCCACCGGCTCGCCGAGCGCGGTTCCGGTGGGCCGGGCCAGGGTCTTCTCGCGCTCGAAGCGGACGCGCACCGGAAGCAGCCCGAGGCCCTCCACCGAGCCGGCCTTCGACTCCACGTCGTCCTCGATGCGCTCGCCCAGGGCCTGGAAACCGCCGCAGATGCCCAGCACCGGGCGGCCCTCGGCGGCCCGCCGGACCAGCGCGTCCGCCAGTCCGCGTGCACGCAGCCACGCCAAAGCCTTCACCGTGCCCCGGGTGCCCGGGACGACGACCAGGTCGGCGTCGGCCAGTTCCTCGGCGCGGTCCACGAAGCGCACCACGACCCCCGGCTCGGCGGCGAGCGCGTCGACGTCCGTGAAGTTCGACATCAGCGGCACCGCGCAGACGGCGACCCGCAGCACGTCCTCGCCCACGGGCGGTGCCACCACGGACTCGCGGACCGCGCCCCGCAGCGAGACGCGCAGGCCGTCCTCCTCGTCGATGCCCAGCCCGTGCCGGAAGGGCAGCACACCGTAGGTCGCCCGGCCGGTCAGCCCGCGGAGCATCTCCATGCCCGGCTCCAGCAGCGACACATCGCCGCGGAACTTGTTGACCAGGTATCCGGCGATCAACGTCTGGTCCTCGGGGGAGAGCAGCGCCGTTGTCCCGAAGAAGGACGCGAAGACCCCGCCGCGGTCGATGTCGCCGACCACGACCACCGGGAAGCGCGCGGCCCGCGCGATGCCCATGTTCACGATGTCGGTCCGGCGCAGGTTGATCTCCGCCGGGCTACCGGCCCCCTCGCAGATCACGGCGTCATACGTGCCCCGAAGCTGCTCCAGACAGTCCGTGACGATGCCGAGCAGCTGCTCCTGCCGCCCGCCGTGGTAGCCGCGGGCGCTCATCTCGCCCACCGGCTTCCCCAGCAGCACCACCTGGCTGCTGCGGTCGCTGCCGGGCTTGAGGAGCACCGGGTTCATCAGCGCGGTCGGCTCCACCCGGGCCGCCTGGGCCTGCATCGCCTGGGCGCGCCCGATCTCGGCGCCCTCCCGGGTGACGAAGGAGTTCAGCGACATGTTCTGCGCCTTGAAGGGCGCCACCTTCACGCCCTGCCGGGCCAGCCAGCGGCAGATGCCTGCCGTGACCACGCTCTTGCCCGCGTCGGACGTCGTACCGGCGACCAGCAGTCCGCCGCCGCGCTGCGCGCCGCTCATGCGCGTCCCCCTCGTACTCGTGCCGCCAGCGTCCGGGCGGCCACGCAGGCGCCCAGGGCCAGCCACGTCACCTGTCGCGACAGCCGTACCGCCCGTTCGATGTCCGCGACCTCCACCGGGCGCCCGGCCCCGCCGTTCAGGACGGCCCGGTGCTCGACCCGGCCGCCGTAGGCCAGGGTCCCGCCCAGTCTGACGCCGAGCGCCCCGGCGAAGGAGGCCTCGACGGGACCGGCGTTCGGGCTCGGGTGCGCGGCGGCGTCCGCGCGCCAGGCGCGCACGGCTCCGCGCCGGTCGGGGCCGGCCACCACGGCGGCCAGGGCGGTCAGCCGGGCGCCGGGCCAGCCGGCGAGGTCGTCGAGGCGGGCGGAGGCCCAGCCGTAGCGCAGGTGGCGGGGGGACTTGTGGCCGACCATCGCGTCCAGCGTGTTGACGGCGCGGAACGCCAGCAGTCCGGGGACTCCGGCGGCGGCGCCCCACACCAGGGCCCCGACCACGGCGTCGGAGGTGTTCTCGGCCACGGACTCCACCACGGCCCGGGCCAGCTGCTGCCCGTCCAGGGCCTGCGGGTCGCGGCCGCACAGGTGGGGCAGGCGCTCACGGGCCACTTCGATGTCCCCGGCGGCGAGCGCGCCCCCGATGGCACGGGCCTCACGGCCCAGCGAGGTGCCGCCCACGACGGCCCAGGTGGCGGCGGCGGTCAGGGCGATACGGGCGGCCGCGGGCCGGGAGCGCACGACGCGGGCGCCCAGCGCGCCGACGGCGGCCGCGCCCCCGGCGCACAGCAGGGTGTGCAGGACGCCCCGGCCGCGGTCGTCACGCCACAGGGAGCGCTCGACTGCGGCGGCGGCTCGTCCGAAGGCGGCCACGGGGTGCCCTCGGCGGGGATCACCGAGGATCCGGTCGCCGATCAGGCCCGCCGTGGCGCCGTACGCGAAGACGCGATCGGCACGCATGGTGGCAGGTATGTCCTCACTCAGGGTCCGCGCCCTGGTTCGACGTGTCCGGCGGCGAGAGTTCCTGGCTCCCGGGGCGCACGCGCGGCGTGCGCTCTCCGGTGACAGTGGCGGGACCGCGCCGGATTCGCACCGGACTTCCTCTCCATGCCGCCGTATTGGCTCGGGCAGTCCACCACGCACCCGGAAGGCCCGTCAACTCGCCGTTGACCTGCGGTGCGGCAGGGCGGGGAGCGGGGAAAGCCGGATTGGGGAAAGCCCCCTCCGGGACGAACCCGGAGGGGGCTTTCACGTCTGGCTCGCGCTGGCGCGGGGGATCAGACGACGATCAGGTAGATCCCGTACGTCACGGCCGCCGCGACGAGCGCGAAGCACAGGTACGCGCCGCTGCGGGCCAGGGTGGCGGTGCCGCCCTGTTCGGTGGCGGCCTCGTGCTTGGACAGGCCCACCAGGCCCAGGGTGAAGAGGGCCACGAGGGCGACGGTGGCGAAGAGGCTGACCCCGAAGACGGAGCCGAGCGCTTCCCAGTCGATCTTCATACTGCCGATTCCTCTGTGTCTCTGTCTCGGTCAGACCGTGGCGGCCGGAGCCGCCGGGGTCTGCGTCGTGGCCGGGATGGTGGCCTTGAGGTCGTCGTCCGCGACCGCGGCGGTGGTGCCGGCCGCGGCGACGGTGGGCGGGACGGTGACGGCGGCGATCGCCGTGGTGACGACGCCCGGCTCTTCTGCGTCCGCCTGCTCGACCTCGTTGACGTTGTGGTGGTCGACGACCTGGCGGCGCGAGATGAGCCAGATGGCCAGGCAGGAGCCGACCAGGAAGACGGTGACGGCGGCGACGCCGACGTCACCGGCGCGCATGACGAGCTCGGCACCGGCGGAGACCAGCGCGGCGGCCGGCAGGGTCAGGCCCCAGGCGACGAACATGCGGGTCGCGGTGGACCAGCGGACCACGCCGCCCTTGCGTCCCAGGCCCGCACCCATGACCGCACCGGAGCACGAGTGGGTGGTGGAGAGCGAGAAGCCCAGGTTCGAGGAGGCCAGGATGACGGACGCGGCCGAGGTCTGGGCGGCGAAGCCCTGCTGCGGCTGCAGGTCGGTCAGGCCCTTGCCCATGGTGCGGATGATGCGCCAGCCGCCCAGGTAGGTGCCGAGAGCGATGGCCAGGCCGGCGGAGACGATGACCCAGACCGGCGGGTTCGCGTCGGGCGTGAGTGCGCCGCCGGCGATGAGGGCCAGCGTGATGATGCCCATCGTCTTCTGCGCGTCGTTGGTGCCGTGCGCGAGGGAGACCAGACCGGCGGAGGCGATCTGACCGGCGCGGTACCCCTTGGCGGAGGTCTTCTCGCCGACCTTGTCGCCCAGCTTGTAGGTGAGCTTGGCGGCCAGGTACGCGGCGACGCCGGCGACCAGCGGCGCGGCGATCGCGGGGATGAGGACCTTGGTCACGACGACCCCGCCGTTGACCGCGCCCATGCCGGCGGAGGCGACCGCGGCACCGATCAGGCCGCCCATCAGGGCGTGGGAGGAACTGGACGGGAGTCCGACCAGCCAGGTGACGAGGTTCCAGAGGATCGCGCCGACCAGCGCGGCGAAGATCACCTCTGGCTGGATGCCTTCCTCGTTGACGAGGCCCTTGGAGATCGTCTTGGCGACCTCCACGGACATGAACGCGCCGACGAGGTTGAGCACGGCGGACATGGCCACCGCGGTCTTGGGCTTGAGGGCGCCGGTCGAGATGGTGGTGGCCATCGCGTTGGCCGTGTCGTGAAAACCGTTCGTGAAGTCGAACACGAGAGCGGTGATGATCACGATCCCGAGGAGAAGCGTTATGTGCTCCATTTACCCAGGCTTCTGTTTGGCGTCAGTGGCTCGGCGAACGTAGGCAACCTGGATGAACGGAAGGTGAACTGACTCCGGCGGAGCGGTGTACGGGCACAGGGCGCGATCGAGACATTCGTCCTGATTGTTGCGCTGATTTCAGCATTAATGCACGTCAAAGCCGGGTGAACGAACCCCTCCGCATGTCCCCGACGGCGCCCGCGGCCACCCCGGCCGCCCCCGGAATGAGACCCGGATCACTCTCCCCGCGTAGACCCGGAAGGTGTGCCTCCGGTGGCTCGCCGGACTCTGCGCGACCACACTGGAACGGTGCGTACCGTGACAGCGACGGCAGCGGCCGTCACGACGACCCTCCTCGGGGCGGGCGCGGCCGCCGTGGCGGCCGGCCGGTACGCCGCCGATGCCGCCCTGCGCCCCCGGCCCGGCGTACCGCTCCCCGGCGGACCGCGGCTGAGCGTCCATTCCGCAGGCGACGGCAGGATCGCACTGACCCGCTCGCTGGCCTCCCTGCGCCCCGGCGTGTACGGCCTGGCCGCGCCCGGTGTGCACGCCGTCGTCGGCCCCGTGCTCCCGGACGCGGCCCACGACCCGGACACCGTCGTGCGCCGGCTCCTCTCCGTCACCCACGGCAGCCTGGACCCCGGCACCAGGGTCACCCTCACCCCCCAGGTGCACATCGGCGATCCGCGCACCGCACTCGGGCTCGACCACGCCGACGTGGACGTCCCCGGCGAGCTCGGCGCGCTGCCCGCCTGGTTCGTGCCCGCCGCCCGGGACACCTGGGTGATCACCGTGCACGGACTCGGCGCGGGCCGCGAGCACCCGATGGTCGTCATGCCCTTCCTGCACCGCCACCGGCTGCCCGTCCTGGACCTCGGCTACCGCGGCGACCTCGGCGCCCCCGAACCCCCCGACGGCCTCGGCCACCTCGGCGAGTCCGAGTGGCGGGACCTGGACGCTGCCATCCGCTACGCCCTGCGCTACGGCGCCCGCCGCGTGGTCCTGCACGGCTGGTCCACCGGCGCCACCATGGCCCTGCACGCCGTCGAGCGGTCGGCGCTCGCCGAACGGATCGCCGGACTCGTGCTGGACTCGCCCGTGCTCGACTGGCACACCACCCTGCGCGCGCTCGCCGCGGCGCGCCGCACCCCGGCTGCGCTGCTGCCGCTGGCGGTGCGGGCCGCCGAGGGCCGCGCCGGGCTGCGTGCCGACCGCCTCCCACCGGGCTCCGACCCCGCAGCGCTGAAGGTCCCCGTACTGATCTTCCACGGCCCGGACGACACGCTCGCCCCCTGGGAGCCCTCCCGAAGGCTCGCCGCCGCCCGCCCCGACCTGATCACCCTGCACACGGTGCGCGAGGCCGGGCACGGCGCGATGTGGAACGCCGATCCGGCCGGCTACGAGGAAGCCCTGCGCCGCTTCCTCACTCCTCTGATGTGAAGGCCGTGTGACGGGCCGGGCCCTGCGGGCGGCTTGTCCCGGTCTGCACCCGGGGTAGTTGGTGGAAGGAGCCGCTTCCGTTTGGGCTTTCGGCCAGTGACGGGCGAGACTGCTTCCGTGACGTCCCGAAAGCCTGATGAGCAGTTGGCTCGCGACTCCAGACTCCGACTCGTCTCCCCGCGCTCCGTCGCCGCGGCACGCAAGGCGGTGACCGACCGCCGCACCCGCCCGGCCGCGCGCCCCCCGGCGGGTACCCCGGCCACCGCCGACCTCGCGAACCGGGCCCGGGCCTCACTCGCGGACGCCGTGCGCCTGACCCGCTGGGCGGAACGCAACCTCGGCGCGGTGGACGGCGGCCGGCCCGCCCCCACGGGAGCCCTGGCCGCCGCCGACGTCGAACGCGCCGCCGACGAGCTGGGCCTGACGCACGGCCAGATCCGGGTCGGCTGGGACCGCGCCCGCCTCGCCGGCCTGGTCGAGGTGCACGGCGGCCACGCCCGGCCCGGCTGGCGGCTGCGCGCCTGGGACCGCGACGACACCGCGGTGCTGCGCGGCTGGGTCGCGCTCTTCGACGCCTGGTCACTCGTCCACCCGGCCCCCGCCGACATCGCCCCCGCGGCCGTCGCCGAGGTCGTCGAGGCCATGCCCCAACTGCTCTCCCTGCTCCAGCTGTCCGCCGGCCCGGTGACCGTCCCCGACCTGCTCGACCTGCTCGGACAGCGCGTCACCGAACTGCGCGACGAGCGCTGCGAGATCCCCTACGAGGCCGAGCCCGCGACGGCACTGACCTCCGCGGCCGGCTCCGCCGAAGCACGCCCCGTCCCGCTCGCCCGGCTGCTGCGCTGGGCGCTCGGCGGGCTCGCCGCCGTGGACGCCGTCACCCTCGGACCCGCCCGGGCCGCCCTCACTCCGCTCGGCAGCTGGGCCGTCTGGGTCAAACTGGAACAGATCTGCGTCGCGGCGCAGAGCCCGGCCGGGAACATCGAGCAGTCCGCCGCAGCCATGCTGCACGGCTGTGCGCGGCTCACTCCCGGACCGGCCCGCGCCGAATACCGGGCCTGGCTCGCCGCCCGCCCCGTCGGCCACGCCGTCGCCGAACTCCTCCAGGCCGCCCGCGGCGAGGACGCCCTGCTGCGCGGCCTGGCCTTCGAGGCGCTGCGCGTGGTCGGCGCCCCGGCGGAGCCCGAGGTGCGCGCCACCGTGCGCGAGCCCGCGCTGCGCCCGTACGCGCTGCTCTGGCTCGCCGAGCACGACGGCATCGACCCCGACGAGGCGCAGGACGTGCTCACCGCGGAGGAGTCGACCTGGCTCTGGGTCGACACCGCCGCAGCCATCGCCGACCACGGTGAGGCCGAGCTGCTGGCCCGCCACCTGGACTCGGCCGTCCGCACCACCGTCCCCCGGCTGCTGGACGAGGTCCGCGCGGTCGGCCACCCGCGCACGGTGCAGGTCCTGGTCGCGCTGGCCGCCGCCCATCCGGACCCGGCCCTGGCCAAGGCGGTCCGCCGGGCCGCCTTCCAGGTCCACACCGGCGGCGCCTGACTCCCGCGCTACGCGCGTACGCGCCGTGGGCCCGACCGGACCCCGCGGCGCGTACCTCCCGCGGCCCTCAGGCCTGCGGCGCGTACGTACCGAAGCTCCAGATGTTGCCCTCGCCGTCCCGCGCCATGTAGTCGCGGGAGCCGTAGTCCTGGTCGGTGGGTCCCATCACGATCTCCACGCCGTGCTCGACCGCCCGCCGGTGGTGGGCGTCCACGTCGTCGACCACGACGTAGACCCCCGAGGGGCCGGCGCCCTCCATGGCCTTGTCGAAGGCCCCGCCGGTGCCCTTGCTGCCCAGCATCACCACACCGTTGCCGTAGGACAGCTCCGCGTGCACCACCGCGCCGTCGTCCCCTTCGTACACGGCGACCTGGCTGAAGCCGAAGGCCTCCGTCAGCAGCTTGATCGCCGCCTTGGCGTCGCGGTAGACCAGCGTGGGACAGATGGACGGAACGCCTGCCATGACGATCACTCCCTCTCGTGACGGTGACCCGCGTCACACAGCATGGCAGGCGCCGCCGACGCTCAGCGGAAGGTGTTGCACTGGGTCATGTCGCCGGTCCGGAAGCCCTGGTAGAACCACTGCTGGCGCTGTTCGGACGAGCCGTGCGTCCACGACTCCGGCGTCACCCGGCCCTGGAACATCTCCTGGATCCGGTCGTCGCCGACCGCGGCCGCCGCGTCCAGCCCGTCCCTGATGTCCCGGTCGGTCAGCGTGGTGATCAGGGGCCGCCCCGTGGACTCGTCCGGAGTCCGCGTCGCGTGGTGCGCCCACACGCCCGCGTAGCAGTCCGCCTGCAGTTCGACCCTGACCGCGTTGCTGTCCGCGCCCTGTCGCCCGTCCTGGGCCCGCTGGAGCGTGCCCGTCAGGTTCTGGATGTGGTGCCCGTACTCATGGGCCACCACGTACGCCTGCGCGAAGGGGCCGCCGCTCGCGCCGAACTTCGTCCGCAGCTCCTCGAAGAAGCCCAGGTCCAAATAGACCTGCCGGTCCGCAGGACAGTAGAACGGGCCCACGGCCGAGGTCGCCGCCCCGCACGCGGTGCTCACCCGGCCGGTGAAGAAGACCGTCGACGCCGGGGCGTACCGGCCGTTGCGGCGCGTGAACTCCTGCCGCCAGAAGTCCTGGGTGCTGTTGACCACCGCCACGAGCCGGCAGTCCTCGCGCGCGTTCGCGTCCCGCCCCGTCCGGCACGCCTGCTGCACCTGGCTGACGGAGGACGCGGCCGGAGCGGGCTCCTCGTCCCCGGAGGACAGCCCCAGCTGCTCCGGTCCGACACCGAAGAGCAGGGCGACGACGAGCGCGACGAGGCCGACGAGCCCGCCGCCGATGGTGGCCCTCCCGCCCGGGACGCGACGTCCACGCAGATCCTTGACCTCGGACGTGTCCAGATCGGCGTCGTCGTCGAACTGCATCCCGCACCGTCCTCCATCCGTGAGGCGGGCGCGGCCGCGCGGCCGCCCCTGCGGCGAGTATCGACCCGTTCACCCCGGCCTGCGCCCCGGCTCGCCCGGCCGCCGCCCCGGAAACCAGTTGCACACCCCCGGTAGAATGCCTCTCATGGCAAATCTCCTTGCGGATTAGCGGCGTCGAAGCCTCGCGTCCTGCCCCCTTCCGCCGTCCCGACCCGCCCTGGAGTATTTCCGTGATCACCGCCACCGGCATCGAGCTGCGCGCCGGCGCCCGCGTCCTCATCGAGTCCGCCTCTTTCCGCATCGCCAAGGGCGACCGCATCGGCCTGGTGGGCCGCAACGGAGCCGGCAAGACCACCCTCACCAAGTGCCTCGCGGGAGAGGGCCAGCCCGCCGGCGGCACCATCACCCGTTCGGGCGAGGTGGGCTACCTCCCGCAGGACCCTCGGACCGGTGACCTCGACGTGCTGGCGCGCGACCGGATCCTGTCCGCCCGCGGTCTCGACGTCCTCATCAAGAAGATGCGGATGAACGAGGAGCGCATCGCCACCGGATCCGGCGCCACCCGCGAGAAGGCGCTCAAGCAGTACGAGCGCCAGGAGACCGAGTTCCTCACCAAGGGCGGCTACGCCGCCGAGTCCGAGGCCGCGACCATCTCGGCCGCCCTCAGCCTGCCGGACCGGGTCCTCGGCCAGCCCCTGCACACCCTCTCCGGCGGTCAGCGCCGACGCGTCGAGCTCGCCCGCATCCTCTTCTCGGACGCCGACACCCTGCTCCTCGACGAGCCGACCAACCACCTCGACGCCGACTCGATCGTCTGGCTGCGCGACTACCTGAAGAACTACCGCGGCGGCTTCGTCGTGATCTCCCACGACGTCGACCTCGTCGAGACCGTCGTGAACAAGGTGTTCTACCTCGACGCCAACCGGTCCGCGATCGATGTCTACAACATGGGCTGGAAGCTCTACCAGCAGCAGCGCGAGGCCGACGAGAAGCGCCGCAAGCGCGAGCGCCAGAACGCCGAGAAGAAGGCCGCGGCCCTGAACTCCCAGGCCGACAAGATGCGCGCCAAGGCCACCAAGACGGTCGCCGCGCAGAACATGGCCAAGCGGGCCGAGCGGCTGCTGTCCGGCCTGGAGGCCGTCCGCGTCTCCGACAAGGTCGCCAAGCTGCGCTTCCCGGACCCGGCGCCCTGCGGCAAGACCCCGCTGACCGCCGAGGGCCTGTCGAAGTCCTACGGTTCCCTGGAGATCTTCACCGACGTCGACCTGGCCATCGACAAGGGCTCCCGCGTGGTCATCCTCGGCCTCAACGGAGCCGGCAAGACCACCCTGCTGCGCCTGCTCGCGGGCGCCGAGCAGCCCGACACCGGCCAGGTCACGCCCGGCCACGGCCTCAAGCTCGGCTACTACGCCCAGGAGCACGAGACGCTGGACCCGGACCGCACGGTCCTGGAGAACATGCGCTCCTCCGCGCCCGACCTGGACCTGGTCGACGTGCGCAAGACGCTCGGCTCCTTCCTGTTCTCCGGGGACGACGTCGACAAGCCCGCGGGCGTGCTCTCCGGCGGCGAGAAGACCCGGCTGGCCCTGGCCACGCTGGTCGTCTCCTCGGCGAACGTACTGCTGCTCGACGAGCCCACGAACAACCTCGACCCGGCCAGCCGCGAGGAGATCCTGGGCGCGCTGCGCACGTACAAGGGCGCGGTCATCCTCGTCACGCACGACGAGGGCGCCGTGGAGGCGCTGGAGCCGGAGCGCATCATCCTGCTCCCGGACGGTGTCGAGGACCTGTGGGGACCGGACTACCGGGACCTGGTGGCCCTCGCCTGACCCCCGCCCCGGACGTGCCGGGAGGCGCCGGGACGCCCTCCCGGCTCTGATCCAGTTCCTTATGGATCATTCGGCTCAGGGGTGATCCATCATCTGAGTGAGACGGTCTCGTACCGTTGCGCGTCGTACGACGGCCCCGGCCGCGCCCTCGCGGGGGTGTGACCGGGGTCTTCGCGCTTCCGCGCTCCGGCCCCTGACCTGGTGATTTTCCGGTCGGCGGGCGAAGTGTGACGGAAGTCATGCAACGGAAGAGTCGATTCCGGTCTGCTCGGGTGTCCACCGCGCGGGAAATGCCGCCGTACCGACCTTGCTGAATGGGTGGCCAGGAAGCCGGGGAGGGGTGATCATGAGAAGTCCAGAGCGCACTTCCCATGAGGAGGCACGGGTGGCCGAGACTCTGAAGAAGGGCAGCCGGGTTACCGGCGCCGCGCGCGACAAGCTCGCGGCAGACCTGAAGAAGAAGTACGACTCCGGTGCGAGTATCCGGGCGCTGGCCGAAGAGACCGGCCGGTCCTACGGATTCGTGCACCGGATGCTCAGTGAGTCCGGGGTCTCGCTGCGTGGCCGCGGTGGCGCGACACGTGGCAAGAAGGCCGCTACGGCCTGACCCCGGTCCATCGGATCCAGACGCTCCAACGGCTTCAAGGCTCACACATGAACCGACGTCCCCTTCGGTGACCCCCGGTCGGCCCTCCGGTCGACTGGGTGGTTACTGTGCAGTCACTTAGGCCGGGCTTGCGGCCGACTGCACACCGGAGGCATACGGATGGCTCTGCTCGACAAGGACGGCGTACGACTCACCGTCGACGACACGGTCGCCACGGTGACACTGACCAATCCGGCCAAGCGAAACGCCCAATCCCCCGCGCTCTGGCGGGCTTTGGCCGAGGCGGGCAGGTCGTTGCCGGGTACTGTCCGGGTCGTCGTGCTGCGCGGCGAGGGCAAGTCCTTCTCCGCCGGGCTCGACCGGCAGGCGTTCACCCCCGAAGGCTTCGAGGGCGAGCCGTCCTTCCTCGACCTGGCGCGCGGTTCCGAGGAACTGCTCGACGCCACGATCTCCGAGTACCAGGAGGCGTTCACCTGGTGGAGGCGTAACGACATCATCTCCGTCGCCGCCGTGCAGGGGCACGCGATCGGCGCCGGCTTCCAGCTCGCGCTCGCGTGTGATCTGCGCGTGGTAGCCGACGACGTGCAGTTCGCCATGCGCGAGACGAGCCTGGGCCTGGTCCCCGACCTGGCCGGCACCCAGCCGCTGGCCTCCCTGGTCGGCTACGCCCGCGCGCTGGAGATCTGCGCGACGGGCCGCTTCGTGCACGCCGAAGAGGCGGAGCGCGTCGGCCTCGCCAACCTGGTGGTCCCGGCGGGCGAGCTCGACGCCGCCGTCCGCGACCTGAGCGCCGCCCTGCTCGCCCCGCCCCGGGACGCCGTGATCGAGACCAAGACCCTGCTGCGCGGGGCGCTGGCCCGCCCGTACGACGAGCAGCGCGCCGCTGAGCGCGCCGCCCAGGCGCGTCGCCTGCGGGACCTGGCGGGCCTCTCGGACTGACCCGTCGCGCGCCGCCCCCGGACCGGAAACCGCCCCGGGACGACGCCGACCGGCGTAGTCCCGGGGCGTCCGGGCGCCCGGGCGCCTACCGTGGAGCGGAGTGAGTCCGTACACGTGGAGGGACACGCGATGACCGAAAACGCATCAGGGGGCTCCCACAAGGCTCCCGGCGACCGGGGGCGCACGACCATCGCGGACGGGGTGGTCGAGAAGATCGCCGGACTGGCCGCCCGTGAAGTGGTCGGCGTGCACGCCCTGGGCAGCGGCCTCTCCCGCACCTTCGGCGCCGTCCGGGACCGGGTTCCCGGTGGCGGGAAGGCAGCGGTCAGCCGCGGGGTCAAGGCCGAGGTCGGCGAGGTCCAGACCGCCCTCGACCTGGAGATCGTCGTCGACTACGGCGTGTCGATCCGTGACGTGGCCCGGGCGGTCCGTGAGAACGTCGTCTCCGCGGTCGAGCGGATGACGGGCCTGGAGGTCGTCGAGGTCAACATCGCCGTGAGCGACGTCAAACTGCCCGACGAGCCCGACGAGGAGCCGGAGCCCCGACTCCAGTAGCCGAGAGGAGCCCGTACATGAGTATGGCGGTCGCCGGCATGTTGGCCGGCATGGCCCTGGGGTTCGCCGGCTATTTCGGTGGATTCGGCGCCTTCCTGCTGGTGGCGGCCCTCGGAGCCGTGGGCTTCGTCGCCGGCCGCTTCCTCGACGGGGACCTGGATCCCGGGGACCTGTTCCGCCGCCGCGACGACCGGCGCAGGTGAGGCGCGATGGACACCCCGCCGCAGGACGCGCCGCCGGGCCCCGCAGCGCCGCGGAGCACCGCACGGGCCACCCCGCACGCGGTGGCCGCCGCCGACCGCGGGGCCACCCGGATCGCCGACCGGGTCGTCGCCAAGATCGCCGCACAGGCCGCCCGGGAAGCGGTCGCCACCGGCTCCGGCGCGCCCCCGCAGGCCACCGTCACCGTGCACCACGACATCGCCCGGGTCAGGATCAGCCTGGAGCTCGACTACCCCGGTGACCTCGCCGCCCAGTGCGCGGCCGTGCGCAGCCGGGTCACCCGCCGTGTCGAGGAGTGTGCGCAGATGTCCGTACCCGAGGTCGACATCGACATCGAGCGCCTGCACTCGGCGCACACCCGAACCGCCGCCGGGCGGGACCGGCGGCTGCGGTGACGGCCACCCGGTTCAGATCCGCCCGCCGCATCCCCGCCGCACTCGTCGCCCTGCTCGTGCTCGCGGTGGCGGGCCTCTTCCTGTACGACCTGGCCGCCGTACGGGCCGACCGGCCCGCCATGGCCTGGCGCCGCGAGCTCGCCCACCAGCTGGAGGTCCACACCCCGGCGGACCTGCCCGTACAGCTGGCCGGTGGGGCGCTGGCCCTGGTCGGGGCGGTACTCCTGCTGTTGGCCGTCACTCCCGGGGTCCGCAGGATCCTGCCCATGCTGGGCCCCGACCCGAGCGGGGACGCGGTAGCGGGCGCGGGCCCGCCCCTGCGCGCCGGCATCGGCCGGCGGGACGCGGCCCAGGTCCTGCGGGACCGGGCCATGGAAGTGCCGGGCGTGCGGTCGGCGCGGGTCCGGGTGGGCCGCTCCCGCGTCCGGGTGCGGGCCAGGTCGCACTTCCGCGAGCTGGACGAGGTGCGGGCCGACCTCGACGCGGTACTGGCCGTCGGCATCGAAGAGCTGGGCCTGGTGCACCCGCCGCGGCGGCGCGTACGGGTCAGGAGGTGAGCGGGGTGCTCGGTACGGTGAACCGGATCCTGCTGGCGGTGGCCGGAGCCGTCCTGCTGGCGGCCGGGATCGTGCTGCTGACGGGGGTGCGCCCGCTGCGGGGCCGTACGGCGCCGCTGCTGAGCGCCGAGGATCGGCACCGGTACCTGCACGCCGAGGGCTGGGCCTGGTGGGCGCTGTGCGCGGTCCTCGCCCTGTGCCTGGTGCTGGCACTGTGGTGGCTGCTGTCGCAGCTGCGGCGATCGAGGCTGCGGGAGGTCGCCGTGGACACCGGGGACGGCGCCTTCGCCGTGCTGCGCGGGCGCGCCCTGTCCGACGCCGTCGCCGCGGAGGCCCGCGCCCTGGACGGGGTCGCCGGCTGCCGGGTCGTCCTGCGCGGGCGGCGCGGGGCGCCCGCCCTGCGGGTGGCGGTCGAGCTGGAGCCCCACGCGGTCCCCGCGGACGCCCTGGCGGGGCTGGCCGGACCGGTCCTCACCCACGCCCGGACCTCGGCGGGCCTGGCGGAACTGCCGGCGGAGGCCCGCTTCCGGGTGACGTCGCACCGGGCCCGGCGCGTCAGCTGAGGGTGCGCCGGGCCCGCTGTGCGCCGGGCGGGGGTGGCGACGTGCGGTCAGAAGCCGTGCCGGGAGCCGCCGTCGACCGGGAGCATCACACCCGTCAGGTACGAGGCGGCCGGCGACAGCAGGAACGCGGCCGTGCGGCCGAATTCCTGCGGGGAGCCGTAGCGGCGCAGCGGGATACGGGACTCGTTGCTCGCGCGGGAGGCGGCGGCGTCGCCCGACAGCGCGTCGAGCTCCCGCACCCGGTCGGTGTCGATGCGGGCCGGCAGGAGGCCGACGACGCGGATGCCGCGCGGACCGAGCTCCACCGAGAGGGACTTGGCGAAGCCGGCCAGACCGGGGCGCAGGCCGTTGGAGATGGTCAGGCCGGGAATCGGCTCGTGGACCGAGCCCGACAGGACGAAGCCGATGACCCCGCCCTCGCCCAGCACCGCGGCGGACGCCCGGGCGAGGCGCACCGCACCGAGGAAGACCGATTCGAAGGCGTCCGACCACTGCGCGTCGGTGCTGTCGACGGCGAAGCCCGGCACGGGCCCGCCGACGCTGATGAGGATGCCGTCGAAACGGCCGAAGCGCTCGCGCGCGGTGGCGATGAGCCGCCCGGCCGCCGCCGGATCCGCGTTGTCCGCGGCCGCTCCCACGGCATTGGGGCCGAGTTCCGCGGCGGCTTCGGCCGTCCGCTTCTCGTCGCGACCCGTCACGAGGACCTTCGCGCCGTCGGCGACCAGTTCCCGGGCGGAGGCGAAGCCGAGGCCGCGCGTGGCCCCGGTGACGATGTAGACACGGTCTTTCAGTCCAAGATCCATGCCCGACACGCTACGCCGTCGCGGGCTCCTGTTCGGCGGCTTCGGCCCGGGCCGCGGCCTCCTCGCGATCGCGCCTCTCGCGCCGTACGAGGACCAGCCAGCCCACCGGTACCGCGGAGGCGAACAGCCACCACTGGACCGCGTAGGCCATGTGCGCGCCGATCGAGTCGTGGTCGGGGTCGGCGACGGTCTCGGGGCCGCCCTCCGCCGGAGCCGGATCGGTCAGCTCCAGGTACCCGCCGAGCACGGGCCGGCCCAGGGACTCGGCCTGCTGCTCGCTGTTGATGAGCATCACCTGCCGGTCGGGCAGGCCCTTGCGGTCCTTGATGCCGCTGCCGCCGCTCGTCTCGTCGGCCTTCAGCCGGCCGGTGACCGTGACCTCGCCCGCGGGCGCGGCCGGCACCGGTGGGTAGGCGCGCGGGTCGTCCCCGCCCGCCACCCAGCCGCGGTTGACCAGCACCACCCGGCCGTCGGCGAGGACGAGCGGGGTCAGGACGTGGAAGCCGACCCTGTCGTCGTTCGAGGTCCGCATCCGTACGACCACCTCGTGCGCGGAGTCGTACGTGCCGGTGGCGGTGACCGCGCGCCAGAAGTCGGCGCGGGGAACCTTGTGTCCGGGGGAGGTGACCTCCGCCACCGGGACCGGCTCCGCCCGCAGGTTCGCCTCGATCAGTTGGTTCTGTGCGACCCGGTGCACATGGCGGTGGTACTGCCAGAACCCGAGCTTGATCATCACGGGGATGAGGACGAGGGCGATGAGGGTGAGGCACACCCACTGCCGGGTCAGCACAAAGCGGTACACGCCCACGACGGTACCCCGGCGGACGGTGACCCCGGCGGCCGGGTGGCCTTCCGGGGTCGCGGCAGGAGGCGGAGCGGCGCTCAGACGTGGTCGACGATGCCCACCTTCCCTTCCGCACGGGCGCAGTGCCCTCCGCAGAACCACTGGCCCTCGACCTCGACGCCCTGTCCGATGATCTGGACCCGGCAGTGCTCGCAGATGGGCGCCATGCGGTGGATGGCGCAGGAGAAGCAGTCGAAGACGTGCACGGCGCCCTGCGCGTGCACCTCGAAGGACATGCCGTAATCGTTTCCGCAGACCTCACAACGTGCCATGCGCCGCATGGTGCGCACGGCGCAGCGGTGGAACAAGATCCACCCTGGTGAGTCGCCGCGCGGACACCCGGCCGGCCCAACAGGCCTCGGCCGGTCCGCTCACCGCCCGGTCATTCCCCGGCCGGGGCCACGTCCCGCAGCAGCTGCGTGAAGGCGGCCTCGTCGACCACCGGGGTGCCGAACGACTTCGCCTTGACCGTCTTCGAGGTCGCCGAGTCGGGGTCGTTCGTCACCAGGAGGCTGGTGAGCCGCGACACGCTCGTCGCGACGTGCAGGCCCGCCTCGACCGTCCGGTCCTCCAGCAGCTCCCGCTCCACCGAGGTGTCACCGGAGAAGGCGATCCGCATGCCCTGCTTCAGCGGCTTGCCGTCCTCGAACCGCCCCGGGTTGGGGTGCGGGCACGGCGGCCGCCTGCGCGAGGGCCGCCAGCTGCTTCCCCGGTAGGACGTCTGGTGGCCCACGCGGGGGGTGGCGGCCGAGTCCGACCACTCGGTCAGCGGCCGGCACTCCAGCAGGGGCAGCCGTACGCCGCCCCGCGCCGCGGCGTGCAGCGACGGACGGAAGGCCTCCGCCAGCACCCGGGCGTCGTCGAGGGCGTGGTGCGCGCGCTGCTGGACCACGCCGAAGTGCGCGGCGAGCGACTCCAGCTTGTGGTTGGGCAGCGGGAGGTCCAGCTCCTTCGACAGGGCGATGGTGCACAACCGCTGACGGACCGGCGCGGCAGCCTCGGCGCGCGCGTACTCCCGGGCGATCATCTGCCAGTCGAAGATGGCGTTGTGCGCCACCAGCACCCGGTCCGCGAGCCGGTCGGCGAGCTCCTCGGCGACATCCCGGAAGAGCGGCGCCCCGTCGAGCACGTCGCTCGTCAGACCGTGGATCCACACCGGCCCCGGGTCCCGCTGCGGGTTGACCAAGGTGTACCAGTGGTCCTCCACGTTGCCCTGGGCGTCGAGCCGGTAGACGGCCGCGGAGACTATCCGGTCGTCGCGAGCGAGCCCGGTGGTCTCCACGTCGACGACCGCGTACCCCTGTGGGTAGGCGGTCGGCCACGTCGTCTCTGCGGTCGTACGGTCGTCGAGCATGGTCACAGAGGATATCGGCACGGACCGACACCGCAGCCCCACCCTGGGTCAGCCCAGGGCCGAGACCAGGTCCGCGGCGGCCAGCTGTTCGAGCCCGCAGCCGTCAACGGGTCCCGGCGCAAACCGGCTCACGGACCGCTCCTGCGGTCCTGCGGCGGCGCCATCAGCAGGGCGGTCACCAGGGCCCGCACGGACAGCAGGAAGAGCCGCTCCGGATCCGCGGGCCGGGCCAGCGCGCGGGCCAGGGCGGGGTCGTGGGAGGCCGTGGCCGGGTCCCAGAGCTCGCTCTCGGCCGGGGACTGGGCGGGGGCGCGTTCACGGTTGCGCTCCACGAGCAGGAACCCGACGATCTGGAACTGCACGGCGCGCACCGCGTCGGCCGCCCGGGCGCCGTGCAGGCCCGCGGCGTGCACCTCGCGGACGAGGGCCTGCTGGGCGGGCAGGAACATCCGCTCCGTGAGGCCGCGTTCGTGGACCATCGCGATGAGGTGCGGGCGCTCGCGCAGTTCGCGGCGCAGGATCCGGGCCACCGAGACCATCCGCTCGGCCGGGGTGCGGCCGGCCGGGAGGATTGCGCCCATCTCCTGAACCGTCCGCTCCACGAGGGCGTCGAGCAGCGATTCGCGGTTGCCGACGTGCCAGTAGATCGACGTCACGGCGGTGCCCAGCTCGGCGGCGAGTCCCCGCATCGTGAGGGCGGCCGGACCGCGTCGTCGAACCAGGGACGCGGCGGCGTCGAGCACCTCGTCACGGGTCAGCGAGGATCTTGCCATGGCAGCCGTCCCCCGATCTGTTGCCGCGTCAGTTCTGGTGTGCACGGGTCTTTACCCTTCATCGGCAGCGGTGTAACTGTGTTACAGAACCGAACCGAGAGGTGGTGCGAGAGATGGCACGCGTACGGTACGGAGCGCGCACCGAGGTCGAGATCGCCGCGTCGCGCGAGAAGAGTTCCCGGCTCCCCGACATCTGGTCCACCGGCGTGGTGGCCGTCTGGGAGACCGATCCCGACGTGGTCGCCGCGGTCCTGCCGCCGCCGCTCAAGCCGACCGGACAGGCCCTGGTGCGGGCGAACATCAGCAAGGTCGACCTGCCCGGCTACCCGCTCGGCGCCGGCTCGGTGGCCGTCGCCGCCCGGCACGACGGCGTGGAGGGCTGGTACCCCCTGGTCATGCCGATGACCCACGAGCGCGCCCTGACCGGCGGCCGCGAGGTCTTCGGCGAACCGAAGAAGCTGGGCGAGGTCACCGTCGAGCGGGACGGCCTCGTCGTACGCGCAGCCCTCGCCCGGCACGGGATCGCCTTCGTCGAGGTGCGCGGCGCCGTGGACCGCCCGCTCCCACTGCCCGAGCCCACCCGGAAGACCGACTTCTACTTCAAGTTCCTTCCTTCCGTGGACGGTTCGGGCTTCGACGGGGACCCGGTCCTGGTGCACTGCGTGCGCAACGAGAAGGTCCGCAGGCTGGAGCACGTCACCGGTGACGTCGTCCTGCGCGAGTCGATGTTCGATCCGGTCGCCGACCTCCCGGTCCGCCGGATCGTGGAGATCACCATCGGCGAGAAGACCACCGACCAGAGGGGCCGGGTCGTCGAGCGGGTCAGTGCCCGGTCCCTGCTCCCGTACGTCCACCAGCGCTACGACGACCCCCTCCAGCTCCTCGACGGCCCGCCGGAAGGGAGCCTGTGAGATGCGGCTCGAACCGGGACAGACGGCCGTCGTCACCGGCGCGGCGAGCGGCATCGGCCTCGCCATGGCCCGCCGCTTCGCCGCCGAGGGGCTGCAGGTGGTCCTCGCCGACGTCGAGGAGGGCGCCCTGCGCAAGGCCGCCGGCGAACTCACCGCGGACGGTGCGCAGGTGCTCGCCCGGGCCGTCGACGTCGGCGACCGCGAGTCCGTGCTCGCCCTTGCCGACGCGGCCTACGACGCCTTCGGCGCCGTCCACGTCCTGTGCAACAACGCGGGCGTCGGCTCCGGCGCGGAGGGCCGGATGTGGGAACACGAGCCCAACGACTGGAAGTGGGCCTTCTCCGTCAACGTGTGGGGCGTCTTCCACGGCATCCAGGCCTTCGTCCCCCGCATGATCGCCGGCGGCGCCCCCGGCCACGTCGTCAACACCTCCTCCGGTGACGGCGGCATCGCCCCGCTGCCCACCGCCTCCGTGTACGCCGTCACCAAGGCCGCCGTGGTCACCATGACCGAGTCCCTCTACGCGCACCTCAAGGCGGAAGGCGCGTCGGTCGGCGCCTCCGTGCTCTTCCCCGGCCCGCACATGCTGCGCACCGGACTGTGGGAGTCCCACCGCAACCGGCCCGAGCGGTACGCCAAGCAGCGCCCGCGCCGGACCCCGTACCGCAGCCTCGACCAGTACGAGGCCGCGATGAAGCAGGCCGGCCGCGAGGTGGACTTCACCCCGGTCGAGGAGGTCGCGGAGCACGTCGTCGACGGCATCCGCGCCGGCCGCTTCTGGATGCTGTCCGCCGAGCGAGCACAGCGACCGGCAGATCCGCGCTCGGTCGCAGTCGATGCTCGACCGCGCCGACCCCGCCTACCTGGAGAGCTTCATCCTCGACTGAGGAGCGACCGCAGTGAGTGACACACCGTACGAGGACCCGTACCTGATCATCTCCTCCGACTGCCACGCGGGCCTGCCCACCGAGCAGTACCGCCCCTATCTCGACTCCCGTCACCACCGCCGGTTCGACGAGTTCCTCGGCCAGCGCGACGCCCGCCGCGCCGAGGCCACCCGGCTGGGCATCCGCAACGAGGCCTTCGCCGAGAAGTGGTTCCACGACCACGAGGAAGGGCTGCGGGGCGGCTGGGACACCGGTCAGCGGCTCAAGGAGCTCGACGGCGACGGCGTGGCCGGTGAGGTCGTCTTCCCCGACGCGGACGCCGTCGACAGCCAGACCGCGGCCCCCTTCGGAGTGGGCCTCGGGCTCTCCGGCGACCAGGACCCCGAGCTCGGTATGGCGGGCGCGCAGGCGCACAACCGCTGGCTGGCCGAGTTCGTCTCGCAGACCCCGGAACGCCATTGCGGTGTCGCCCTGCTGCCCGTCACGGGCGATCCGGACAAGGTCGTCGCCGAGGTGCACCGGGCCAAGGAGTCCGGGCTGGGCGCGCTGATGATCCCCGCCATGTGGGTGGACCAGGCGCCCTACCACGACCGCCGCTACGACCCCGTCTGGGCGGCGGCGGCCGAGACGCGGATGCCCATCGTCACCCATTCCGGGGCCTCGCCGCGCCACGAGTACGGCGACCACCTGGGCATCTTCGTCTCCGAGGTCACCTGGTGGCCGGCCCGCCCGCTCTGGTTCCTGCTCTGGTCGGGGGTGTTCGAGCGGCACCCGGGCCTGAGGTTCGGCGTCGCCGAGTCGGGCTGCTGGTGGCTGCCGAACCAGCTGTGGTTCATGGACCGGCTCTACCTCGGCGCGCACGGCGGCAAGAAGCTCTCGCCCTTCGAGGAGCTGAAGCGGCCGCCGAGCGAGTACCTGGACCGCCAGGTGTTCGTCTGCGCGACGAACACCAAGCGGCGGGAACTGGCCCAGCGCTACGAGATCGGCGTGGACAACATCCTGTGGGGTTCGGACTTCCCGCACCCCGAGGGCACCTGGCCGAACACCCGGACCTGGCTGAAGAACACCTTCCACGACATCCCCGTCGACGAGAGCCGCCGGATCCTCGGCCTCGCAGCGGCGGAGGTCTTCGGCTTCGACACCGCGAAGCTGGCCCCGCTCGCCCGCCGGATCGGCCCCACCCCGGCCGAGCTGGGCCAGTCCCCGGACCAGGCGGCGGTGACGGCCTCCTGGGCGCGCTCGCGCGAGGTGGGCCGGCACTGGCTGACCGGCCACGACTTCCCGGTACTGGGGGTCGCGCAGTGACCGGCGGCGACCGCTACACGGTGATCTCGGCGGACTGCCACGCGGGCGCCGACCTCCTGGACTACAAGCCGTACCTGGAGAAGCGCCACCACGACGACTTCGACGCCTGGGCCGCCGGCTACGTGAACCCGTACGAGGACCTCCTCGCGGACACCGCGGACCGCAACTGGAACTCGGCGCGGCGCCTGGCGGAGCTGGAGGCCGACGGCATCGTCGCCGAGGTCGTCTTCCCCAACACCATCCCGCCGTTCTTCCCCAAGGCCTCCCTGATGGCGCAGCCGCCGACGGCCGCGGAGTACGCGATGCGCTGGGCCGGCCTGCAGGCCCACAACCGCTGGCTGGCGGACTTCTGCGCGGACGCCCCGGGCCGGCGGGCGGGCGTCGCGCAGATCCTCCTCAACGACGTGGACGCGGCGGTGCGGGAGGTCCGCCGCACGAAGGAGGCAGGCCTGACGGGCGGCATCCTGCTGCCCGGCGTACCGCCCGGTTCCACGGTCCCCGAGCTGTACTCGGAGGTCTACGACCCCCTCTGGGCGGTGTGCGACGAGCTGGACGTCCCGGTCAACCACCACGGCGGCTCGGCCTCGCCGCCGCTCGGCGACGAACCGGCGGCCCGGGCCGTCTTCATGGTGGAGACCACCTGGTTCTCGCACCGCGCCCTGTGGCACCTCGTCTTCGGCGGGGCGTTTCGACGCCATCCGGGCCTCAGACTGGTCCTGACCGAGCAGGGCTCCGGCTGGATCCCCGGCGTGCTGGAGATGCTGGACTACTACCACGGCCGCCTGGTCGCGGCCTCGGCCACGGCCGAGTCCAAGTTCGGGGCGGGCCTCGCCGAGGCGATGGGCAGGGGCCCGAGCGAGGTCTGGCGGGACAACTGCTTCGTGGGGGCCAGCTTCATGCGTCCCCACGAGGTGCCGCTGCGGGACCGGATCGGCCTCGACAAGATCATGTGGGGCAGCGACTACCCCCACGACGAGGGCACGACCCCCTTCTCCCGCGAAGGCCTCCGCATCGCCTACGCGGGCCTCCCGCGGGACGAGGTCGCCGCGATGGCCGGCGGCAACGCGGCCCGCGTGTACGGCTTCGACCTGACGCGGCTGGACGCCCTGGCCGCGCAGCACGGCCCCCTGGTCTCGGAGATCGCCGAACCCCTGGCGCACGTCCCGCCCGAGGCCACCAGCCCGGCCTTCGCCCGCGGCGGCTCGGTCCGGGTCTGGTAGCGCCCCGCGCGGCACGCCGGGGCGGCTCGGTTCCGGCGGACGAGCCGCCCCGGCGGGCGACCGCCGCCGTCCCCGGCGCCGGTCGGGAGGACCCCCGTGCAGCACGCCGCGCCCCACCCCGGCCGAACCGACGGTAACCTCGATGGATACCGATCGGTAACAACCTCTAGCGGCACCCCCGAAGGCGCCTCTATGGTGCGGACATGCCGAACCTGCCCGATGTCGTGCTGTGGTCCATACCCGCCTTCGTGCTGCTCACCGTCATCGAGCTGGTGAGCTACCGGCTCCATCCCGACGAGGACGCGGCCGGGTACGACACCAAGGACGCCGCCACCAGCATCGGCATGGGGCTCGGCAGCATCGGCTTCGACCTCCTGTGGAAGATCCCGGTGGTCGCGGTCTTCACCGCCGTCTACGAACTCACCCCGCTGCGGGTTCCGTTGCTCTGGTGGACCGTCCCGCTGATGCTGCTCGCCCAGGACTTCCTCTACTACTGGCAGCACCGCAGCCACCACGTCATCCGCATCCTGTGGGCCTGCCACGTGGTCCACCACAGCAGCCGGAAGTTCAACCTCACCACCGCGCTGCGGCAGCCCTGGACCAGTGCCACGACCTACTGGTTCTACCTGCCGATGGTGGCGGTCGGGGTGCACCCCGCCGTGATCCCGTTCTGCTACGGCATCAACCTGCTCTACCAGTTCTGGGTCCACACCGAGCGCATCGGGAAGCTGCCCCGGGCCTACGAGTACGTCTTCAACACCCCGTCGCACCACCGCGTCCACCACGCGTCCCAGGGCGGCTACCTGGACCGCAACTACGGCGGCATCCTGATCGTCTGGGACCGGATGTTCGGCTCCTGGGTGGGGGAGACCGACCGGCCCGTATACGGGCTCACCAAGAACATCGACACCTACAACCCGCTGCGCGTGGCCACTCACGAGTACGCCGCCATCGCCCGGGACGTGCGCGCCGCCCGGAGCTGGAGCGAGCGGGCCGGCCGGGTCTTCCGCGGCCCCGGCTGGCAGCCCGCGGCATCGGTCCAGGCGGCCCCGGCCGCCCAGGCCGCCGCACCCGCGGCGCAGGCCGCCGTGGCCGCGCCCGCTGCCCCCACCGCACCCGCCCCCACCACCGACCCGGCCGCCGTACAGGAGGCCACCGCGTGAGCACCGCTGAGTCCACCGGCCGCCCCGGCCCCTCCTGGGCCGCCGAGCGGGCGGTGCCCGGCAGGGAGCGGCTCGGCCGCGCCGCCCTCGTGTGCCTGGCCGTGGCCGCCGCCGCCGACCTCGGGGCGCTGCTCGCCGACTGGCACCTCGGGCACGTCATCGCCAAGCCGCTCCTGATGCCGCTGCTGGTGGTCCACGTGATCACGCGCGGCGCGCCCCGCCTGTTGGCCGCCGCCCTGCTCTTCGGCTGGGGCGGGGACCTGGCCCTGCTCTTCGACGCCGAGGCGGCCTTCCTGGTCGGCATGGGATCCTTCGCCGTCGGGCACGTCTGCTACCTCGTCCTGTTCGGCAAGCGGCCCGCGAACCCCCTGCTGGGGGGCGCCTACGCGCTGGCCCTGCTGGGCACCGTCGCCCTGCTGTGGCCCGACCTGCCCGCTGACCTGCGCATCCCCGTGGCCGGCTACAGCCTGCTGCTGACCGCCATGGCCTTCCGCTCCAGCGCCCTCGGCCTACGGGCCGGCATCGGCGGCGCGCTGTTCCTGCTGTCCGACACCCTCATCGCCACCGGTGTCGCCGAGTGGCCCCAGCTGCCCCGCCCCGACTTCTGGATCATGGCCACCTATCTGGCCGCCCAGTACCTGCTGGCCACCGGAGCGACCATGCGCGAAGCAGGCGTACGGTAGGACGGTTCCACAGTCGTACAAGACTGAACGATCTCGAACCGGAGGACTGCACCACCATGCGCGCCACCGTCATCCACGCCCCGCACGACATCCGCGTGGAGGAGGTGCCCGACGCTGCGATCCAGCGCCCCGAGGACGCCGTCGTCCGCGTCCTGCGTGCCTGCATCTGCGGCAGCGACCTGTGGGCCTACCGGGGCGAGGCCGCGCGCCGGCCCGGCCAGCGCATCGGCCACGAGTTCCTGGGCGTCGTGGAGGAGACCGGCCCGGCGGTGTCGGGCCTGCGCGCCGGCGACCTGGTCGTCGCGCCCTTCATGTGGTCGGACGGTACCTGCGAGTACTGCAAGGAGGGCCTCTACACCTCCTGCGACCACGGCGGGTTCTGGGGCTCGGTCGGCCACGACGGCGGTCAGGGCGAGGCCGTGCGCGTCCCGCACGCCGACGGCACGCTGGTGAAGCTGCCCGCCGAGGCCGCCTCCGACGACCACCTGCTCACCGGCCTGCTCGCCCTCTCCGACGTCATGGGCACCGGGCACCACGCCGCCCTGGGCGCGGGCGCGCGTCCGGGCGCCACGGTCGCCGTGGTCGGCGACGGCGCCGTCGGCCTGTGCGGCGTCCTCGCCGCCAGGCGCCTCGGCGCCGAGCGGATCATCGCCCTGGGCCGCCACACCGTCCGTACGGACATCGCCAGGCTGTTCGGAGCCACCGATGTCGTCGCCGAGCGCGGCGAGGCCGCCGAGGCGGCCGTGCGCGAGCTGACCGGCGGCCGTGGCGCGCACTGCGTCATCGAGGCGGTCGGCACCGAGCAGTCAAATCCTCCATCAGGACGCTCATTTGGACCCTGTGAGCCCCGGTCGAAAGCCGGGGCTCACCTGCATCTATGCCTGAATGCCGCCGCGTTCGAGTTCGCCGCGTGATCGATTTCGAGGCGCCCGGGATGGTCACGTCGACCCCGCCCGCTGTGCTTCCGGGGTGGGGCATGACTACGCCCCCGACGCGTCCGTCGGGGGCGTAGCCGGCCCGTTCCCGCCGCCTGGGGGGCAGGGCAGGGAAGGGCCGGTCTTGATGCGGGCCTCCTGCCCGCATATATGCATGATCACGCAATGTAGGATTTGGCCAACTGACTTTCGATCATGGCTGCCCCAGCGTGGACAGGTGCCGCGCTCCGCCCCACCCGACGACGACATCCTCGCCCGTCGAAGACGCATCGCGCTCCAGATCCGGGCCGCGCGCGAGTACCGGAACTTCACTCAGGAGCGGCTCGCCAACGCCATGGGCATGGACCGGCCGTCGTACACCCTGCTGGAGCAGGGCAAGGTTTCCCCGCGGTTGGACACCCTGCTGCGGATCTCTGACGCGCTTGGGATGCCGCTGTCGGAGCTGGTCAGGGAGTAGGGCCTCGGTGGGCCGCAGATAAGATCCGCGTCAGGTGCATGCAGCCACCATACGGATTACGCGGCCAAACGGAAGACTCAATTCCGCATCGAATCCGCGAGACCCCTTGCCAGGTAGCCCCGACCGGAGGGGGACAACCGGCCGGGGCGGTTTCCGCTCGTCAGGCTGAGGTGTGCTCGCGGTCGCTGGATCCACCGCCGCGGCACGCGAGGCACGGCTGGCTATACACGACCTGGTACTGGCCGTCTACGAGGATGGTCCGTGCGAGACCCCGACACGCGCCGCACCCGGCGGTAGCCACGTCTCTGCGACGGGATACCGCACCCTTACGGCGCAGCTCCTGCAGGTGATTGATCAACGGACCGTAGTCGGGGCGTTCCTGCGCGCTCATGCTCGTCAGCCTAGCGAGCATGTCTAGTTGGGGTGGTCCGCGCGGCAGTTCGCCTCGCAGTTCCCGTCGGCGCAGCCGTTGTCGTGCTGGCAGGTGGCAGCGACGGGGATCCCCTCCAGCGGGGCGGTCCACAGCTCCATGTCGACCTCGAAGCCAGCCGTGCGGATCCGGTCGATGGTGTGGTCGAGCGCGCCCGGCTGGTACCGGGTGGGGTCGGGCAGCTCGGGGACGTGGTGCACGAACCGGCCAAGGCGTGTGCACAGCTGGGCGTACACGATGGTGTGCAGGATGAGCGCGTGCCATCCCTCGTCGACGACCCGGGACGGGCGCATGCCGCCGGGGAACTGGGCGGCGGCCGCGACGAACTTCAGCCCCTCCTCGGTGATCCGGTCGGCGTCGGCGCTGGACATGTCGGGGTTGTTGCTGGCGACGGTCGCGGCGACGGCCTCGAACTCGGTCTCGGAGATGAGGGCGCGGGCGCTGCGGGTGCGAGGGGTGGCGAGCGTCATGGTTCCTCCGGAGTGAGAGGGCGGGGGCGGAGTGTCGGGTCCGGTGCTGCACGGGGGCGGTACGGGCGTGGACATGGCTGTCCCCTTCGCGTCGCAAATGCGGGATACGGGATGGTCAGGTGATGCCGTGGCGGCCGCCGCGCGGGCAGCCCTTCGCGTGGACGACGGCGCCGCCCTCGGGGCCGCCGAGCGGCAGCGGTCGCGCGCCGCACGAGCAGGGCCGCGGCGGCTGCTGGGCCGCCCGCTGGTAGGTGACCTCGTTGGTCGTCACCGGATGGCCTGAATATTCGAGACGGCCGTGGACAGTTCGCGGCCGCCGCCGACCGGCCGAATGTAGGCGATCTCCGCCCAGCGTTCCGGCTGGCCGACCTCGGCCGCGTTCTCCACTAGCACGGCCATCAGCGTGCCCTCGGTGCCGGACGCGATGTCGCGTACCGGCTTGCGGAGGAGCGGGTGCGGGATCTCTGTATGCGCGTCTTGCCGGGCGGCCATGCTGGGGCTCCCTACCGTCGTCAGCGGGTGGTAGGACGACGGTAGGGGCGGTCACCCGACGGCAGGGGTACAGAATGTACCCCCTCGATTTCAGGCAGTCAGCAGGCCCAACTGCTGCGCGAGTTCGGACGCCCGGCGCCGGCGGGCAGGGCTCTTGCTCGCTGCCTCCTCCAGGACGATGCGCTTGGCGTACCCGTTGTACTGCACCGTTTCCGGCGCTGCCTCGTGCGCCTGCGCCAGCGTCGCCAGCGCGACGTCCGGCTGGGCGTCGAGGTGGTAGGCGCGGGCCTGCTCGATCCGGTGCCGGGCCCGCCGCGGCCGCGACGGGATCGTGTCCGCCTCCGCGCGGGCGGCTTGCCGTGCGGACTCACCGCCCATGTGCAGTTCCACCGCGACCGTGACCGCGTGCGCGCCGATGACCGCCCGAGAGAACGACGTGACGGGGTGGAAGTAGTCGTCAGGCAGCGTCGCGGCCAGGCGGCTGGCCTCGTCCCAGTACCGCCACGCCGTCCCCGTCTCCCCGCGGCGCGCGGCCGTCAGCCCGGCCTCGACGGTGAGCGCGCCAGCCACCGCGCGGACGTCCGCGCCCGCGTCGGGGAGCAGCGGCTCCAGGTAGCGGAGCGTCTCCATGGTGACCGCGTCTGCGGCGTCGAGGTGGGTGGACTCGCGGTGGGCCTGCGTCGTCAGCCACGCGGCCAGGCCGATGGCGTGCGGGTCCTCGGAGTCCTGCGCGGCCATCATGCCGCGCTCGGCCACCCGCCACACGAGCGGCGCGTCCGGCTGGTAGGCGCAGAAGAACTGTGCCAGGAAGTACACCTCGGCGAGGCGGGCCTGGGCGGCCTTGCGGTCGGCGATCGTGGTGGCGGCCCGGACCGCGGCCTGTGCGTCGAGGACCAGGTCGGGCAGCAGCGACCCGATGACGTCGCGGTGGTTCGGGGCTGAGTGCCGGGCCTTCCACGCGCGGGCCAGGCGGGCGGACAGGTGGTCGGCGGACGGGGCGCGTCGGTCGGCGCCGAGCTGGAGGGCGTTGAGGGCCTCGCGCACTGCGGCGAACCGCGGGTGCCCGGGGCCGGTGAACAGGTTGACGGTCATGGACTGGTCCCCCGTGAGGTCGGACAGGTCCCGGACGCGGAGCACCTCGGCGAGGCGGAGGATCATCTCCAGCTTGGGTGTGCGCAGCCGGCCGGTCTCCAGGGCCTTCACCCATTCCCCGGATCGGCTGGCAAGGCCGCCGAGTTGGTCGCGGGTGAGGCCGCGGCGGGTGCGTAGGAGCTGGAGTCTCTGGCCGAACGCCAACGACTCGCGGTACGGGTCCGGGGTAGCATCGGTAGACATGGCGGCCTTGCCCCTCTCGCAGCAGCGTAGACACCTGCCAGCGTAGGGGGCGAGGCCGGTTCTGTGTGATCGAGAACGCACGAAAGCGCCCCCTCCCGGCCCGAAGGCCGAGAGGGGGCGCTGTGTTCAGGCCGCGAGTTCTTGGATTGCCGAGACCACCCGCGACGCGAGGTACTTGTGCCCCGCGTCCGTGGGGTGGGTCGCATCTGTCCCGATATAGAGGTCGGCATTCCCCGACCCGGTGGGCGCGCCGACCCGGCCGGTGCCGGTGATCCACGGCCCGTGCGTCGCCACGAGCGCCCCGGCAGCGTCGTACACCGCTCCCGTGATGGGGGAGATGAACGGCAGGCCCGCGGCGGCCGCGGCCAGCCGGAGTGTTTCGTCCGTGGTCGTCAGCGAGGCTCCCGGTGAGCCGGTCGGCGCCCAGCAGCCGAGGATGTAGATCCGCGCCGCCGGTAGCCCGGCGGTCACCGCGCTGTACAGGCTGGCTGCGGCCGCCGCGATGGCCGACTGTGATCCGCCGGAGTCGTTGTACCCGGCGAAGATCAGCAGCACGTCCGGGTTGTGCGGGATCACGTCGATCGGCGCGCGCGTGCCCAGCGTGGCCGTGGACCCGGCAGTGATGTAGCCGGTCGAGCCGAGCGCCTCGTTCCAGGCGTCCGTGTACCCGAGCGCGCGGGCCGCCCGCGGGAAGAAGGTGCCGGCGCCGCCGGCGGTGTTCATGCTGGAGCCGCCCGGGATGGAGTCCCCGAACACCATGATCCGGCCGGACGGGGCCGGCGGTTTCCACATCGTTGCCCCAGGCGGGAGGAAGATCCCTCCGAACGGGGCCACGCTGAAGTCCAGCCGGATCACGCGCGGCTGCGCGGCGCCCAGCGTCACCGTCATCAGGTGCGTGTTGCCGGGCGTCGTCCCGCCGAGGGGCTGCATGAGGTCCGTCATGCGGCGGCCGTCCACCCACAGCCGGTAGGAGCCGCCCGTCTGCCAGTTGAATCGGAGCTGGAACGCGGTGGCGTCCGTGCCGAACTCCACCGACCAGATCGACTGTGAACTGCTGAGGGTGCCGCGGGTGTTCGGGTAGCGGGTCGTCGGCAGGACGTAGGTGGAGTCCGGTGTGCCCGAGCCGATCTGGAACCCCCCAGCCCCCAGATACGAGAACGGGCCCGTCACGTCCGAGCCGGCCAACGCCACCCCGGGCGGCGCGTACTTGACGTACCCGGCCGCTGGCGTCGACGTCTGCGCCACGCTGATCGCCGACGGGGCCGGTGCGGGCCCCATGTTCGTCAGCGTCATCCGCCACGGATAGCCGGAGTATGCGTACACCCGGCCGGCGCCGGTGCCCTGGTTGACGAGTGCGATCGTCGCCTGCCCGCCGGCGAGGTGGCTGGCGGCCACCGTGAACGTGCCGCCGCTGGTCGCCTTCCCGAACGAGGTGGACGGGTAGAACTCCGGCGCGCCCTCCGCGAGCGGCGACGACGTTCCGGAGGCCCCGTATTGGGCGATGGCGCCTGCGGAGTCGAGGAGCGCCAGGTCGAGGTACCTCGTGCCGCTGTAGAGCATGCCGAGGTCTACGCGGATCCGGTCCCCGGGCTCGGCCGGGATGCTGCACTTGAGTTGGGTGCCGACGCTCGTCGCCGCGATCGTCCACGATGCGGCGGACGCCAGGTCCTGCACCGCGCCGTCGGAGATCTGGACCTCTGCGGTACGACTCGGGGCGCCGTCCGCTCCCGCCAGGCCCTGGAGACCCTGCGCGCCGTCGGCGCCCGCGGGCCCGGCCGCTCCGGTCTCTCCGGCAGGGCCAGTATCGCCCTGCGGGCCGGTCGCCCCGTCCGCGCCGTCCGCGCCGTCGGCGCCTGCCGGTCCGGCCGGACCCTCGGGGCCGCGCAGGTAGGTGACGTTCCCGGGGTCGGCCTGGATCAGGTCGGTGATGGGGACCGGGCTCCCGTCGCCGTAGGGCAGCAGGAAGTGGAGCACCTTGACGATGACGCCCTGGTGGTACTCCTCGTACCGCCACAGGCGGCCGGTGACCGGCTCGATGGTGGTGTCGTCGGTGGTGACCAGCTCGGCGGACCAGGCGCCGTTGGTGATGGTCTGCTCCTCGCCCGGCGAGGCGAGGATGGTGTCTCCGTCGGTGTCGGTCCAGCGGGCCGGGTAGGGGGCCAGGACGACCCGCCGGATCCCTGACGACGCCCCGATGATCTGGCTGCCGACCAGCCCGGTCACGGTACGGGTGGTGGGCATGCGGTGCTCCTATCGGCCGAAGAGGGTGTAGAGGAGCGAGCCGACGCCTGCCAGGGTGGCGATGGTGGCCAGGGGCCAGCGGTTCCGCTCGAGGGCGTCCAGCCTCGTCTCATGGTCGGCGAGCTGCTTGTCCGTTTGGTCACTCCGCTGGACGAGGAGCGCCAGGGCCCCGTCGACCCGGGCGAACCCGGTGTCGACGGACCCGCGCAACTTGGCGATTTCGGTGGCCACGTGCTGCGACTCGGAGGGTGTCATGCCGCGTCGTCCGGGTCGGCGGTGCGCAGCCAGCCCGGGAGGAGCTGCTGCACGCTGGGGAGGGCCATGACGCGGGCGAGTCCGCCGGCCACGGCCAGGGCGCCGGCGACCCAGGGGAGGGCCTCGGGGATGCCGGAGGCGTCCACGATCGCGGGCAGCGCGACGGCCACGCCGAGCCCGGTCTGCAGAACGGTGCGGGCGGTGCGCTTGGTGCTGTCCTTCATGACTGGTCTCCGATCAGTTAGAGGGTGCGGGGTGGCTCATCAGCCGGTGGTGGGGGCGCTGGTGACGTTGACGTTCACGTCGATGACGGCCTCGGCGATGGCGCGCTCGACCGCGGCGACCACGGTCGCGGTGTCGACGCCCTCGGCCTGGCCGAGCTGCGTGGCCAGCGCGGTGATCGCGGCCTGCTGGGCGGTGAGCTGCCGGAGGATGGTGTCGGTCTGGGTGTTGTGGACGCGGTCCATCCAGGCCATGACGGCGCCCATGTAGACGGGGCGGCCGGTCGCGGCGTTGGTCTCGGTGTGCCGCCAGACCGCCTCGGCGATCTCCTGCGCTGTGGGCATGTCGTCCTCCTCGGGCGTCGGGGGTGTGGTGGCACCGCGCAGGCGGGCCGCGATCCGATCGCGCATGCCCGTCATGGAGAAGCCGCGCGGGTCGGACTTGTCGTCGGACCACTCCAGGTGCCCGATGACGCTCTTCGCGGTCCAGCCCATGAGGCGGCAGATCGCGGCGGACACCCGCTCGATCGCGTCGAGCTGCGGGGCGGGCCACGGGTCGTTGCCGTCGCCGAGGTTCTCGCACTCGAAGCCGTAGAAGTGGCGGTTGCCGTCGATGCCGTCCGCGTTGCCGACGTTGGGCACGGGCGGCCGAGTGCCGTAGTCCTCGGCGATGACCGCGGCCAGGGTGTCCGGGTCGCCGCCGCCTGCGTGGTTGGTCCGGCCGTAGCCGACAAGATGCACCCGGCCGTCCTTGGTGATGACGCCGTGGCACAGGGGGCCGGGCAGTTCGGCGTAGCCGTCGCGGCAGAGGCTGACGGTGTAGGCGCTGCCCTTGCTCACCGTGTGGTGGATCATGACGCCGTGGATCGGGCCCCAGGGGCCCTTGTGGTTGCGGTTGTGGGTGCGCCACGCGCCGACCTCGACGACGTTGACGCCTTCGGCGCGGAGCGCGGCGAGGAACCGGTCAGCGGACGGTGGATCAGCCATCAGGCCTCCAGGGCATGAGGAACGCCCCGGCCGGCGGGCGCGGGGCGTGTGGGTGGTCGGGGGGAGCGGGTTACCAGCCGGGTGGCATGCGTCGCTTGGGTGGGCCGCCGGGCCGGTCCTCGTTGCCGGTGAACGGGAACTCGGGCGTGGCCGGGGCCGGGCATCCGCAGCTCTTGCCGGGGCCGGGGCACGTCGCCTCGTGGACGTAGCCGGCGGCCGCGGGGGTCATGGCGTGGTCGGCGCAGCCGCCGACGGGCTCGGTGGCCCTCTTGTCGGGGGTGCGGCGGCGCCACTGCACCACCGCCTCGGCCCCGCACGTGGTGCAGATCATGCGTGGATCCATTCGACGTACATCATGGACGCGGACTCGAACGTCACCGCGGTGGACAGGGCGCCGCCGGAGTTGTGGCCGCCGGCGATCTCGACGTAGTCGCCGACGTTCAGGTACAGGATGTGCTCGGTGTACGGGTTGCCGGCGAGGGTGCCGGCGCCCTGCAGCGTGGCCGCGCCGGGGATGTAGTTGGCGTTGACGTGGACGCGGGCGCCGCGGGACCCGGTGGCGTTCGCGACGAAAGCGGCCCTACCGCCGACCCGGTACCAGCCTGCGTACTGGCAGGTGTAGCGGGAGGTGTTGACGCTGATGGAGTGGCCGCCGTAGGTGTCGACGTCCTCAGTGTCGAAGGCGATGATGCCCCAGGTCCCGTTAGGGACGGACTGGCTCACGGTCTGCTTGAGGACGGCCAGCGGCGGCCGCTCCATTCGAGTGCACCACTCGGCGTCGATGATCTCCCCGGCTTGGGTCACGGCTCCCTCCTACAGGGCGGCTCGGGCGGGCTGGGCGAGACGGATCCGCTCGCCGGCCGCATGGGACTTGGTGACGTCGTTCACGGCGCGCGTCACCGTGATGCGCTGCGGCGACTCGACGAGGAAGTTGTCGAAGCGGTACTCCACGCCCGTGTTGGTGTTGCCGGTGCCGCCGTGGCAGCTGAGACCGATGGCGCCGGCCGGGTTGGTGGCGGAGACGTCGGTGCGGTCGATGTGCCAGAGGATCGGCTCGGTGGTGCCGGTGCGCCACACCCGCATCAGGACCCGGTAGCCGATGATCCGCACCCGCACCTCGAAGGTGTCGCCCGGGCTGTAGGTCAGGCCGGTGGCTTCGTTGGTGCCGATGATCGTGGACCCGTTGGTGACGGACACGTTGATGGCGCCGCCGGTGGTGAACTCCAGCCGCGCCCGGTAGTGCGCGGTGGTCGACGTCCAGCGCAGCAGCACGCACCCGGTCAGGTTGCCGCCGGTGGCGGTGGCGGACACGGCCATCTGGCAGCGCACGTCGGCGTCCTGGCAGGTCTCGGAGACGGTCTGCTGCCGGTGCAGGGTCTGCGAGCTCGTCACGGTGACCACGCCGCGGTTGGACGCCACGGACCGCTCGTTGTTGCTGACGCCACCGTTGAGTGTCCAGGCGTGCCCGTCGGCGGCGAGGCCCCACCCGCCCGCGGCGACGGTCCGGGTGAAGTCGTCCTCGGCCAGCGAGGTGGCCGCGCTCGCGGTGACGACCTCGCCGTCGACGCGGAGGTCCATCGGGTACTGCGCGGGGTCCTGGGGCCACCGTTCGCGGGACCAGGCGACGGCCGTCTGCTCGGTGTGCACCACCAGCGTCGTCGCCGAGTCGGTGGCGTCGGCGCCGAGGACCGACCCGGTAGTGTCCGCCCGCCCATAGACCGGGTCCTCGACGACGGCGACGTTCCACGGGCCGGCGGGCGAGCAGTTCAGCACGATGTCCCAGCTGTTCGGGTGGCCGAACGCTTCGGTGTAGCCCTCGACGAGGAGGTCGATCGGGCCGGGCGGCAGCCAGGCCGGGGGGTTGACGATCTGGATCCGGTCGCCGATGTCCAGTGCGAGGACGGCCGGGATCAGGGACGGTGCCGCTGCCAGGTTGATGTGGACGGTCGGGTAGCGCGGCTCGTCCCACGTGCCCAGGTGCAGGGCCCACGCGGCGATCTGCTCGACCTGGCTGTCGGCGCGGAGGTTCAGCGTGCGCGAGTCGTCGTAGGGGCCCACCCCCAGCGGCGGTGGCAGCACCGACAGGGCGCTGGTCTCGTCGACTGCGCGGGCGGAGGAGCCGCCGGTGCGGGTGATCGTGCGGTCGTTGCGGATCCGCTGGTCGTCGTCGATCGGCTCCAGCGGCGGCGACACGTGGCCGTCGGCCTCGTAGTCCAGGGTGAGCGCGACGGGCTGGGTGTAGAGGGACTCCCGGGACCGGTAGACCAGCGCCAGCCGCTCCCGGTCCTCGAACAGCACCCCACCGTCGGCGGCCTCGCACTCACCGAACAGGGAGAGCAGCGAGTTCGGGCGTTGCGCGCCCAGGGGTGTTGAGCCGCCGTGTGTCCGGATTCCGACGCCCTCCTCTGCGCCGAGCCGGTTGAGCCGGACATCCGCGGGTTCCCCGCCGTACCCGTTGTCGCTGCCGCCCCACACGCCGAGGTCGGAGCTGGGGAAGACGGTCAGGTGGCCGATTTTCATGCCGCTGAAAGCCGCCCCGAAGGCGGTGTCGAACTCCTCGACGGTGCCCACGGTCCCGGCCTCGGACCAGTTCCATGCGCTGCCGACCCCGTCGACCTCAACCCAGCCAGCGTGGTAGTCGACGTTCCCGCCGTTCTGCTGGGCGGAGAAGTCGAAGCGCCACCAGCGGCCCGGCCCGTAGGTGTCGCTGTTACCGAAGCTCTCGTTCCAGATCAGGGCGCTGGAGGAGTCGTAGCCGTCGATCTCGATCGTGCCCGCGGTGTAGCTGATGACGATGCCAGCCGCGGTGCCGGTCGTGCGGAAGGACAGCCAGGGCTGTTTCGATCCGCTCGGCGCGTCCAGCTGGAACACCAGGGAGATCAGGTAGCCGTTGCCGGTGCTGGTGTACTCGGGCACGGCTCCGGCCATGATGGCGGCGGCGCCGAGGGACGGGAGGGCCGCCGACCCGGGACAGCTGTCATCCTGGCCGAAGGAGAACCCGGGGGTGGTGAGCGCGGCGCAGCCCACCAGCGGCGAGTAGGCCTGCACGGCGTCGCGGCCCTCCTCCATGGGCCAGTACGCCACCGGGCCCTGCGACGGCAGCCGGCGGGCCAGCGTCGAGGCGAGCGCCTTCTGGCCCTGGCCGAGACGGCGCAGGATTCCCGCGGCCTCGATGGGCACGTACACGTCACGCCCGGAGACGTCCCAGCGGGCGGGCCAGGACGACACCTCGGCGTGCAGCCGATACCAGCGGTCCCGGATCGCCGCATCCCCGGCGATGGTCCAGGTGCGTCCCGCGCCGTCCGCGAACGAGGTCGTGCCCGCAGGCTGCGCCCGGAAATCGGGGCTGGCGACCACCGTCCCGGCGATGCCGTCGCGGACCTCCGCCCGGTGCACACGGCCGGCCATGGGCAGGACGGACCCGGACGTCGGCGCGATCTGCAGCGCGGACGTCCCCGAGTGGATGCTGGTGACACCGGTCCCGGACAGCTGGTCGCCCTCCAGGAGCTCCGTCCACGGCCCGTCCATAGTCCGCGCCCAGTACAGATGCGCGGTCCACCCGCCGGTCCCGTCGTTGACGTCCAGGGCCCCGCGGACAGCGGCCCGGGCGGGGATCGTGGAGGGCAGCGGAGCCTGCGCGAAGGCTGTTGTCGTGCCGTCGGTGGTCCACACCAGTTGCAGGTAGTTGGAGTTGATCGACAGCCGGTAGGAGCGCTGCCCCGTGGTCGCACTCCACTTGCCCATGAGGATCGTGGGAGTGGTGCTCGCCCAGTCGACCGTTGCTTCGATCCGCAGGTCGATGTCGCCGGTGATGTCGAGGCTGGCATGGTCCGGGGTGCTGATCAGGTCCGGGCTCAGGCCGGTCAGGTCCAGGTAGGACTCGCCGGGCACGGAGAACCGGATGGGCGCGTTGCGGCCGAACAGCCCGTAGTTCGCCGAGCGGGGGTTGCCCGGACTGTGCCGGCCGTCCCGGTTGTCGAGCTGCAGCCGCGCCCTGCTGGGGCCGACGACGGCGTCTTCATCGCGCCGGCCCCGCTCGACCACGAGCGGCGACCGCGCGTACACGCTGGCCTGGATGGGGGTCCACACTCCGCCGATCTGCAGCTCGGTCATCAGGCCGTGGGCCATGGGGGCTCCCTTCTAGCGGCCGGTGCTGAAGTACGTTGCGGCGTCGCCGCGGCCGTCGGTGCGCACGGACTTCTTGATGGCGGTGGCGAATGCGGAATCGACGTTGCTGTCGATGACGAGTCGGGTGACGATCTCCTGGCGGCCGCCGCCGGCCGCCCCGACGCCGACGTTGACGTTGTGGGGGATGTCGGAGGTGACGCCCTGGAGGGTGCGCCGCAGGGCGGGCAGGCGGTCCTCGACGCCGTCCATGAGGCCGCTCATGAGGGCCTCGCCCGACGGGGTCAGGAGCCGCATGTCCAGGGACATCGGGCCTTTCCAGTCCGGGATCATGTTGGTGATCGTGGAGAACCGGCGCTGCAGGCTGCCGATCATGCCGGTGACGCCGTCGATCAGGCCCTGGATGATGGAGCGTCCGGCGCCGCGCAGCAGACCGCCGAGGTCCCCTACGGCGGACTGGACGCTGCCGGGGATGCCGTGGACCCAGTTGATGAGGGACTCGCCCTTGGCCTTGGCCTCGGAGACCATGCCGCCGAAGTAGGCGCCGACGCGGCCGGGCAGAGCCTGCAGCCAGTCGATCGTCGCGGTGATGTCCTCGACGGTCTCCTGCACGTTGTTGCTCACCCAGGCGCCGGCCGCTGCGACACCGGCCTTGATCTGGTCCCAGTGGTCGATGACGAACTTCCAGCCGGTCCACGTCAGCAGGAAGTTCGCGATCTTCATGAACTCGGCCGAGACCTGCTCCCACAGCCACTTTGCGGCTGCGACCACCGCGTCGACGGTGACCTTCCACGCGGTCTGGAACCAGGTGGTCTGCGTCGCGACGTACACGATCGCGGCGACGAGGGCCACGATGGCGAGGATGATCCACGTGATCGGGCTGGCGAACATGGCGGCGTTCATCGCCCACTGCGCGGCGGCGGCGATGGCCATGGCCACGGCGAAGACACCCAGCGCGATGGCGATGGCCTTGAACGCCTCGGGGTGTTCCTTGGCGAAGGTGGCCACCGTGGCCAGGGCGGGGGCCAGGTATTCGCCGAGGGCGGTGGTCAGGGACCGGACGATGGAGTCGTAGGCCATCATCGGGTCGGCGGCCAGGGCGTCCTCCATGGAGGCGGCGGCGCCGGCGGCCTCCGCCATCCCGGAGGAGACAGCCGCGGTGGCGGGGTCCATCGCCCACAGCGCGTCGGCGCCCTCACCGGCCATGTCGCCGAACAGTTCGATGGCCAGCGCGGACTGTTCGCCGCTGTCCTCCACCCCGCGCAGGGCCTCGATCGTTTTCTGCAGCGCGGCCTTGGCGGCGGGACCGCCCTTGTGGATCTCGGCCAGCATCTCCTTGGCCGGCAGCCCCAGCCCCTTGAACGCCTCGGCGGCCTTGTCGGTCTCCTCGGAGGTGATGCGCGCGAACTCGTGGAGGACGTCGCCGGCCTGGTCGATGTCCCGGCCGCCCGCCTTGACGTACTGGGACATCATGCCCATCGCGTCCTTGGCGTCCAGGCCTATACGCGCCCAGTGCTTGCCGTACTCGTTGATGGCCAAAGGGATGTCGGCCATCATCGACTTGGGCAGCGTCTGAGCCGCTTTGGTCAGGACGTCGAAGGCCTCCTCGCCGTCCTTGACCAACTTGTTGTTGATCATCGCTCCGGCGGCCGTCGCCGCCTCCGACACGTCCAGCTCGAAGGTCTTGGCCAGCGCCAGGGCCGAGCGGGTCATCGACTCCAGCTCGGAGTCGGTCAGCTCGGACAGCCCGCCCAGGGCGGACCCGACCGAGCCGAGCGCCTCGTTCACCTCCGCGATCGACTCGCCCCAGCCGTCGGAGAAGACCTCTCCCGCGACGTCTCCCGCGCGGGCCGCCTCCGCCTCGGTCAGGCCCAGCTGCGCGGTCAGCTTGGCGTTCGCCGCGCTGGCGTCCATCGCGGAGGACAGCCCGGCCGCGAACATCGCGCCGACCGCCGCGCCGGCGGCCGCGCCACCGATCCCCGCGAGCGAGCGGTCCACTTGGTCGGCTGCGCCTTGCGCGCCCTCGGTCAGTTCATCGCTGTTGATGCCGAGCTCGACGAGGAGCTCGGCCAGTGTCTGCGCCATTGGGCTGGCCCTCCTTGGTGAGGTCGCGGCCGCCCAAAGAGCGGTTCATGGTCTTGGCTGCGGCGAGCATCTCGGTCCAGTCCATGCGCGGGCGCCCGGCACCGTGGTCCCACTTGGGCAGGAAGTCGGTGATCTTCGCTTTCCGGCCCTTGCTGCGGCTGGCGTTGCTGATCGTGGCCGCGAGGATGGCCATGAGGATGTCGTCGCGGCCCTGGCCGATAGGGCCGGTGATCTGCTCGTAGGCGATCCACTCGGTGAGCTCGGCCGAGGAGTGCGTGGCCAGGAGCTCGGCCACAGATATCCCCTTGGCGAGGGCTAGGCGGAAGTAGAAGGCCCGCTCGGGGCGGGCTCGGAGTTTCCCGCGGCGTCCTCGACTGCCTGCTTGCCGAGCCCGGACAGCTGCTGGGCCTTGGCGTACAGGCGCTTGATGACCTTGCCGTTGCGGGCGCCGAGCGCCTGGACCTCCTTGTCGGTGTAGAGCCGCTGAAAGTCCTCGTCGACGATGCACTTGGCGAGGAGGCGGGCGGAGGCGTCCAGGAGGTTCACGCCGGAGACCTTGCCGGTGGTGCCGACGCGGACCATGGACGCCTCGTAGGCGTCGCGTTCGGTGCCCGACAGGGCGAGGAGGCGGACACTGCCACCCCACTCGGGGACCTCGACGTCCTCAAAGATCCGGTCTTCGGCGGCGTCGATCTGTGCGCGGGTCAGCAGGGCCACGGCCGTGCGCCTTTCTCTCGGTGGGTCAGCTGATGGTGGGCTTGCCCGACACCTTGAACGTCAGCGTCGCGGCCAGCTTGTCGTCGTAGGGGGCCTCGGGTTCGAAGCCGGTCATGATGGCCTTGAAAGCCCAGGTGGTGGTGTCCGGGTCGGGGAAGACGATGCGGTAGTTGCGGGGCGCGTCGTCGTCGAAGTCGTCGATCAGGGCATCGTGGTTGGCGGGGTCGTAGTTGACGTCGAGCGACACTTCGCCGCCGTCCTTGAGGCCGCCGATGAACTCCATGTAGGCGTCCGGTGATCCGTGGCTGGTGACGTCGATGGTTTCCCGGGACAGGCCCGGGCCGGAGACGTTGGTGACGTCGGCCACCGCGGTGAACACTTCGGAGCCGGCGCCGTCGCCGCGCTGGAACTGGGTGCCGAAGCCGTCGAGTCCTGCCATGGGTCTACTCCTGTTCGGTGGTGATGCGGAACCGCATCGGGATGTGCCGGATGTCCCCGGGCGGTTCCGGGTCGGTGAGGGTCTGGGAGAACTCGAACCGGGTCGAGACGTGGTGCAGGCCGGTGATGGTCAGTGGCTGGTGGTCGAGGAGCGCGACGATGCGGGCCGCGATGCGCTGGCCGCGCGCGTGCCCGCGATACCGGGTCCAGACGTGCAGGGTGAGCGTGGTCTGCCGGCCGAACCCGCCGTGCCGGTTGTCGGGGATCTCGGTGGCCTCGCCGATGGTCACGTAGTCGAAGACGACGTCCTCGGGGACGTAGTCGTAGACGCCCGTGATCAACGCCATGAGTTCCGTGTCGGCCGTAAGGAGGGTGTAGGCGGCCTGTTGGACCGGGCCGAGGGCGGCGGGAGCGGTCACCGTGTGGCCCGCCGTACCTCGTCGGTGATCCGGCCGACGATGCGGGTCCGTTCGATCTCCAGCGCCGGGCCGAGCGCCGGTTTCGCGGTGATCTTCCGGGTGCCGTGCTCGTGCAGGGTGGCGTAGGCCGCGGTGTCCGCCTCGCTCCAGCCGACTTGGGCGGTCAGCCCGGCATCGGAGTAGGTGATGTCGACCTTCTCGCGGAGGTTGCCGGTGTCGACGCGGACGGCCTCCTGCGTGTCCTTCTTCACCGCCTCCGCGGACTCTTTCACTGCGCGCCGCAGCGCTTCCTTGATCTCCTCGGGGAGTTCGTCCAGCCGCCTGGCGAGCTCTTCGAGGCCGGTAACCCGGACGGTCACGGCCACGGCTACCTCCTCTTGCGCAGGTCGCGCCGGATCGTGGCGAGCTCGCCGGCGATGGCGATCAGCGCCCACGCGATGGCGTAGGTGGGGCGGGTGTCGTGCAGCTCGGCCTCGGCGCGCGCGAGGACGGTGTCCGTCGTGGCCGGCGGTTCGGGCGTGGCCATCAGGTGCCCAGTTCGAAGGCGCCGACCTTGACGGAGGTGACGCCGTCGTAGGTGATCGCGGCGCGACCGGTGGCGCCCCGGAACATGTTCGACAGGGGGATGGCCGCGGTCATGCCCGCGGCGACCGCCACGGTGACGTCGGCGATCGCGACGCCGGAGACGGTGCCCGGGGTGGCGATGGTGACGGTGTGGGGGGAGGCGTCGCCGTTGAAGACGTACAGGAACCGGCCGGGGCCGCAGGGGGCGGTGTCGCCGCCCGCGGCCGCGGCGACGGCGGTGGTGTCGAGGGTGGCGCCTCCGGCCACGGGGACGACGGTGAGCGCGAGAGCGGCCACGTCAGGCTCCTTCCCGCTGGATCAGCTCGCAGGCTGCCCGGCGGTAGACAGGGGTTGAGGGGGCGACCACGGACAGCACGCGCAGCCGCTGGTGCTGTCCGAGCCGGTCGGTGCCGCGCAGCTCGTCGCCGCGGCGCACGTCGGCGCTGGGGAGGAGGAACACGGTGTGGTCGTGTCGGCTGCCCGCCTGGGCGGCGAGCATCCGGTCGGCGTTGGAGGGCTGATCGACCTTGGCGCGGACGGTGCCCTGCAGGGCGAGGCTGGTGTCCTGGCCGCCCGCACCGTCGTCGGCGGTGACCGGCCGCCACACCTCCAGGCGCCGGTTGAGGTGGCGGCCCGGGGAGATCACCGGGACCGTGCCACGGTGAGGCCGCCGCCGAACCGGGCGGCGAGCCGCTCGGCCCAGGCTGGCGAGAGTTCCATCTCCGAGAGGCGGCCGTCGGCCGCGTAGGTGACGGCCCAGTCGCCGAGCCGCTCGGAGGTGATGACCTTCCCCGCGGCCAGGCCGCTGCCGTCTTCCTGCGCGCGGTAGGAGACGAGGGCGGCCGCCGCCATCCGGCAGACGAGGTCGATGATGTCGGCGGGGACGGCGGCCAGGCCGTGGGTGTAGGTCACCTCGACCTCGGCGGGGCCGTCGCAGCCGGTCCAGCCGGCCGACCGCCACAGCATCCCCGAGCGCAGCCGCCAGTCCGTCACCGTGACGCCGTCGATCGAGACGGTGGCGACGGCAGTGACGGGCAGGCCGGGGAGCCGCAGCCACTGGCCCGGCTCCCCTTCCACGGTGACCGTCGAGGTCGTCAAGCTGATCGGCGTCCCGGCCGCTTCCCGGACGGCCGCGGACGCCACGCCGAGGTAGACCTCCGTGAGGGCGGTCTCCTCCGGGTCGATGGCCAGGCCCCGCTGGGACAGATCCTCGATACCGGCAAGAGGGGTCAGTGCCATGGGGGCCTCCAGCCGGTCAGCTGACCATGTCGATCAGGTCGGCCTTGGTGTAGTTCGCCGCGTCCTCGGCGGAGTGCAGCCCGGACGCGACAACGAAGGCGATCCACTCCGCCTTGGGCGCGTTGATGCCCGGGCGGGCGGCACGCGCCGGCTCGGGTACCGGGGCGGGGTCGGGCGGCGGCGGGTCGTCCGGGTCGTCCGGGCCGGGGGGCGGAGCAGAAGCGGCCCGGGCCGCGTAGGGGGAGCCGTCGGAGTGGACGCGAACCAGCTGCCCGCGCTCGTAGCGTTCGGCAATGCCCTCGGGCAGGGGCAGGTCCATCGCGATGACGGCCCCGCCCTCCCCGCGGACGTAGATGGTCTCGACCATGTCAGGTGTTCCTCGGGACCTTGAGAGCGGTGATCGTGCCCGTGGTCGTCGAGGACTCGATCATCATCGAGCCGTCCGACTGGACGAACCGGCCGGACTCGAACGGTCCGATGAGCTGGACGGTGCCGAACGCGACCGTGACGGCCAGGTCGCCCTGGCCTGCGGCGAGCGCGGGCGGGTGGTCGCCGGCCTTGACGGTCAGCGTCAGCGCGGTGTCGTCGTCGGTGTTGGACACGCGCAGGACGGTCAGCTCGGGGAACGCGTTCGCCAGCTGCATGTCGTCCGTCGGCGCGGCCACCAGCGTCGTCCCCGCAGGCTGCAGGAGGTTGCTGTTCGGCACGAGGTTGGAGTAGCTGAGCTGCGTTGTCGCCATGAGTGATGTCTCCGATCAGGCGGCGGGGTTGATGAACGCGGCGGCCAGGTGGTCGGGCCGGATGACCTTCGCGCCGTACAGGGCCAGGCCCTTGACCGCGTCCGAGAAGCTCGACTCGGGCCGGTAGGCCTCGGTCTTGTTCAGCTGCTCGGCGAAGGTGATGGCCTCCTTCACGCCGGCCTGGACCACGGTGGTGTCACCCGTCGGGACGGGGCAGTTGTTCGACTCGTAGATGTCGAAGCCGGCGGCCCGGCCGACGAGGCCGTTACGCAGGCCCGCGTCCGTGCCCGCGTTGTCGGCCTTGATGAACCGGTCGTCCAGGAGCAGCGAGGCGTAGCCCTCCGGCGGGACGATCACGTACCGGCCGGCCTTCGGCACGTCGGCCTTGGTCAGCTTGGTCCGCAGCGGCACCAGCACCTTGTCGTAGAAGTGCTTGGGGTCGGTGTAGGTGTCGATGGGGGAGCCGACCACGTTGAGGAAGTTGGCTGCCGCGATCTGCGTGTACAGGCCGGCGACGTACTGGTCCATCACGTCGGAGAGCCCGTAGGCGGCCTCGCTCATGGCCTGCGGCACCAGGCCGGCCTTGGTCTGCCGCTTGTCGACGTCGTCGACCATGAACGCCCAGTACTTGGACTGGTCGACGACGAGGGTGCGCTGGCCGGTGGTCAGCTTCTCCGGGGTGATCACGGTGGATCCCGGGGTGTAGGTGCCGATCGCCGGGCGGGAGACGGAGGTGATACGGACGGTGTCGCCCGCCTCGCCGATCTCGCCTTCCCAGTCGCGGTTGACGACGTTCGGGGCCGCGTAGACGAGGGCCTTGCGGGTGGCGACGAGGAGCTTGCTGCTCCAGATTTCGGGAACGAAGTTCCGCACGGTCATGGTGGCCTCCTGGCCTACTTGCCGCCCATGAGGTCGTCGAGCCGGCCGTCTTCGCGGGCGCGGTCGATTGCCTCGGCGGTCATGGATTTGAGGTCTGCTCGGGTGAGCTGCTTGGGCCGGGACGCCTTGCGCGCCGCTCCGCCGTCGCCAGTGCCCTGGAACCTCTTGGCCGGTGCGGCTGCCAGGTAGGGCTTGGACTTGATGAGGTCCTGGATCGCGTCGGCGACCTCGTCCTCGTCGAGGTTGCCGTCCTCGTCGACCTCGAACTGGTCGAGGTCGAGGAACTTGAAGGCGTCGGCCGGGTCGGCCAGGACGCCCTTGGCCGCGGCCTTCACCTCGGACCGGATGATCCGGGCGTTGGCCTTGGCGACCGCGTCCTGCTCGGCCTGCCGGCGCATGGCCGCGGCCTCGTCGGCGCCGTCCTTCTCCGCCAGGCGCTGCTCCAGCTCGCGGGCCCGGTCGCGCTCGGCGCGCCACTTCCCCTTCATGGAGGCCAGCGCACGCTTGCCCTTGTCGCCGAGCGCGTCGGCGCCGGCCGGGTCCGTGTCGTCGGCATCCTGCCCGGCATCGTTGGCGTCGTCGCCCTGGCCGCCGTCGTTGTCGTCGGTGTCCTCACCGCCCTCGCCCTCGCCCTCGTCGGCGGCTTCGCCGTCGTCGTCCTGGTCGCCGTTGGCGTAGAAGACGGGGGAGAACAGGGAGAGCGGGTAGGGGCGGGCCCAGCCGGGCGCGTGCGCGCGGGCGTGGCGGGGCAGGGTGGATCGCTGCATGGGTGCTCCCGTTGCGGGGGTGGGCGCGTGCGCATTGCGCGCGGGCGCGGGTTCAGGTGATGTAGCCGTTGCGCTGCAGCAGCCGGACGGCGTGCTCGCGGCTCTCGGCCCGGCGGAAGATCTCCTCGGGCATGAGCCGAGGCGTCTTGGCGGTGCGGTACCGGTTGCCGGCCAGCTTCTCGAAGTTCTTCCGGCGCTGTCCGGCCAGGCCCCGGCGGGTGATGCCCTCGGTGGTGGCCTGCACGGTCCGCCCGTACACGGTCGCGGAGGCCATGCCGCGGCGGGCGTTGACGACCTGCGCGATGTCGGCTCCCGCATCGATGGCCTTCACGGCCGCCTCGCCGAACGTCTTGCGCCGTTGGGCGTCGGACATCTTGGCGTAGACGTCGGCGGGGTCGGTCGGGGTGGGCCGGTGCTCACGAGTGACCGGCTCCATACTGCAGTGACAGCGCGGGTGCCGGGCGAACGCGGAGGAGACGCCGTACTCGCGGCCGGCGAGGACCACGCACCGGGAGCAGGCGCCGGCCTCGACGACCCGCACGTAGGAGGTGACCGCCGGACGGGAGATCATGCCGACCGAGTCAGCCGCCCGCCCGGTGTCCGCGATCGTGGTGCGGACGATCAGGTCGAGGAGGGCCTGCCCGCGGGCCATCGCCTGGACCACGGGCACGCCGGCCGTGACCAGCCGCAGCGCCGACCACATCGGCGACATCAGGACGTCGGCCAGGGGCAGCCCGTTCCCGGTGACGCCGACGAGCGAGGACGGCACCAGCCGGTCGGAGGACGCCCGGTCGGGGTCGTCGCCGAGGAGGGACTGCAGCCACGGCTCGGTCGTCGAGGCCGCCGCCAGCTGCCCGCCAGAAACGACCGTGACCACGTGCAGCAGCAGCTCCAGCCAGGAGGCATGGATGTTGTCGCGGTCCACCCGCCCCCACAGCGCGCGCACACCGCGCGACGTCGCGGCGGCCAGCCGCGCCCGGGCCTCCATGTGGGCGGTCGACTCAGGCGACGGGCTCACGGTCCGCCTCCTCACCCTCCGACTCCTCCTGCTCCTCCGGTCCGGTGTCCGCCGGCGGGCCGGGCTGGTTGGCCATCATCCGGGTGATCTCCGCGACCGGGTCCGCCTCGAGCTCGCGGTCCTTCATAGCGATCACGGTGGCGACCTCGGTCGGGGTCAGGCCGTAGCGCAGGGCCAGCCACTCGAACGGGAACCCCAGCTGCTTCAACTTCAGCAGCGCGTCGGCCAGCTGCGCGTGACTGCGGGATTCGGTTTCCGCCCACAGCACCCGGCCCGAGCGCATCGCGTCGGCCTTCGCGTCCTGCCCCTTGGCCAGGGCGATCAGCCGGGCGACCTCGCGCAGGCCCTGGCCGAACCACAGCGTCTTCTCGTCACAGCGCTTGACCAGGCCGGTCTCAGCGGCCAGGAGCGTCCCCTCTCCGATATTCGCCATCTTCCCGATCAGGTAGTGCTGCGGGGTGCGGCTCTGGGCAGCGACGTGCCCGACGGCGACCTCGATGATCCCGGTGTACATGGCCAGGTTGGCGGCCTGCCACTGTGCGATCCTCGCGTCCTTGCCGGTGATCCACGCGATGCGGTCGATCTGGAACTTCTCCAGGTCGACGGGCTGCTTGCCGATGATCTCCCCGGCCGCGTTCAGCTTGGGAATCATCGGCCGCTCGGCGCCCATGATGACGCGCTGGGGCCAGGACGCGGCGTCGGAGGCGGTGAACAGCTGGGCCCAGATCAGGTTGATGGCGTCCTGCATGGCGATGACGCCGGCGATGTCGCTGATCGGGTCCTCGACCAGCATCGGCTTGTTGGGCAGCTCGACCATCGGGACGACGCCCATCGGGTTGGGCTGCGGGTTCGGCTCGTCGCCCATCTCCCGCGGCTGCCACCGCTTGAGCTCCTCGTCGACCTCCGCCATCTGCGGCGACTTGTCCTGCCGCTGCAGGGGCCGGCGGAACTTCCACACCTCGTCGCGCAGGTAGAGGGTGGCGTAGTCGTCGCCGCCGTCCTGCCACCGCTTGAGCGCCGCCCGCCGGTTGCGGCGGGAGCCGGCCTCGTAGGCGACGACGCACTGCGTGGCGTCCTCGAAGGTGACGACCGGCATGTCCGGGTCGTTGGGGTCTCCCCACACCAGGACGAACGTGCGCGCGCCGGTGATCGCGCCGAGGAACCCCAGCTGCGAGTCGGCGTCCAGTCCGTTGACCTGCCACACCTTCCACAGGTCCTTGTCCGCCGAGAGGTCTCCGTCGGCCACGAACCCGGTCACGACGAGGCGCTCCACCGGGGCGTCGGCGACGACCTGCACCCAGTTGTCGGAGAAGTCCCGGTAGCGGTCGCCGTGGAACTTGGCGAACTCCTCGGACGCGAACTTCAGCCGGCCGTCGCCCCGGTAGTAGCCGTTGAACGTATCGATCGGACCGCGCCGGCGGATGAGCTCGCTCTCCAGGAGCGAGACCAGCCGGAGGGCTTCTGCCTCTGTGGCCATAGGGCCCTCCTCAGCTGCCGTAGTAGTAGGAGTCGTCGCGCTCGGCCAGGCCAGCCGCGATCACGTCGCCGAGGGCCTCATGGGCCAGAACAGACGGGATCACCGCGTCAATCTTCTGAGGCGGGGACGCCTTGCGGAGCACGTACCGGTCCATCGGCCGGGCGGCCGCGCGCGCGTTCGCCAGGTGCGCCGCGGTGATCTCACACCCGTCGTGCGTGAACGCCGCCCCCGCACTGTTGCGCTTGATCACATCGGTCTTGAGCCGCTCGCAGGCGGAGTGCATCTGCACGATGCGGCGGGTGTGCCAGCGGATGACGCGCTCCTCCCCGTACAGGTCGACCCACTCATCGATCTCGGTGTCCCAGTACGGCGGATCCGCGTACAGCCGCACCACGTCGTAACGGTGCATCAGCTGATCCATCGCGGCGCGGACCTCGGCGCGCGGGACCTGGCCGCCGTAGTCGGCCGGGTTCCAGATGGTCGGCTCGTCGTCCGGCCCGTACACCGGGGTGAACTGGTAGCCGTCCATCGTCTCGGCCCGAATCGCCGTCCAGTCGTCGGAGTCCGAGCCGTCGAAACCGAGCACGATGCGGGTCGTCGGCCGGATCCGGCGCGGCTTCTCCTTCGCCGCCCACTTCGCCACGTCCAGCCACGACGCCGCCCCGGCCACGCACCGGTTACCGAAGAACCGCTCGGCCTGCGCCTCGTCCTTCTCCATGATCTCGGCGGCCTCGGCCTCGATCGCGTCGAGGTCGACGTGTGCCGAGCCTGCGTAGACGATGCTGTGGATCTTCCGGCGCTGCCTCTTGTCCCGGTACGACAGGGACTTGGGGGCCTGCGGGTGGTACCGGAAGATGTCGCGGGCCTTCGCCTCCGACGTCGTCTGCGCGACGGAGTTCTCCGACGGGTCCCACCCGTTGGTGGTCTCCATGGAGCGGCCACCCATGCCGGCCGCGCCGCGGCGCTGCGTCTCGGCGACGCGGCGCAGCTTGTTCGCCGTGTTGTACAGGCCGGTCTCGTCCTGCAGGGCGAAGATGATCGGGTTACCGAGCCGGGAGAGCGCCGAGGACGTCACGACGTCGATGCGGCCCTCGTCGCCGACGCGGGTGAACTCCTCGCCGACCCGCATCCGGCCGGCCAGGGCGCCGAGCTTCACCATCGCCTGCAGCGGCCGGTAGACGTTGGCCACCTGGTCCTCGGAGGTGGCCGTCAGCTGGATCAGCGGCGTCGGCCACGGCACGCCCATCGGGTCGCCCGGGCGGTACTCGTACCACCATCCGCAGTCACAACCGTGGTCGGCGCACTCGTACCGCTCCCCGCCCTTGGCCCAGCCGGCGAACACGACCGGGCCCGCGGCCTCGGCCAGGACCAGCGCGGCCGACCACGGGCCCTTGCCGGTCTTCTGCGGCGCGACGACCTGCGAGCGGCGGTAGTGGAACGCGGGCGCCAGCTGGCCCACGCGCGCGGCCGGCTTGACCCGGTAGTGGTTGACGGTGCACCACAGCTGCCACGGGTACATCTCCAGACGCTCGCCGCGGCGGAACCCGTCCGGGACGGGGCAGTGCTCCTCGATCCAGTCCGCGACGACCCACAGCGTGGGAAAGTCGACGACGAACTCGGCGCCGGCGTCAGCTGCCTTCGCCACTGGGCACGACCTTGAGGCGGTCGCGGGCCGACGGCCGCCGTACAGCCGGCGCCGGTACCGCGTCCGCCGCCGGGGCCGGGACGCCGGGGGCGATCTTCCACCGGTTGCGGAGCATGCCCTGCACGCTCAGCCCCAGGCTGTCGAGGTAGCCGCGCACCATCTTCTTGATGTCGACCCGGGCGTCCGGCCGCTCGGCCTCGGCCAGCGTCCGGACGAACAGGGCCACCTCGAGGGCCTGGCCGAGCTCCTCCCACATCACCGCCTGCGGCGACTCCCACAGGTCCAGCCACACGTCGTGCTCGCGCTCGGTGGCCTCGGTCAGCGGCCACTCGGGCGCGGGGCCCGGCCGGCCGTCGGCCGGGAGCGTCCGCCAGCCGGCGGCGTCGGTCTTCCGCTCGCGCCGCAGCGCGTTCGGGTCAGGTGCCGGGCCGGACACGGCGCGGGCTCCACCACGGGGCATGATGATCACTCCTCGGCCGCGTTGCGCGACCAAATCGGCGTCACAGTGCGTGACGCTCGGGGACCCTTTGAACCTGACGCACCCCCCAGCGCCCTCCCCCGCGTCTGGGCCCCCCGGCGCCGGCCGGAGTTACCCCCCTGGGTCGACCACTGTGTGTGATCAGCGACTCCAGGTCTCCTCAGCGGTCTTGCGGCTGTGGTGGCGTTTGCTCATGGCCTGCCAGTTCGTGGGGTCGAAGCCACGCGGTCCGAGCGGTCCGAGTCCGTCGATGTGGTCCACCTCGGTTGCGACGTCGCGCTGCAAGGGGGGCAGCAGGGCACAGGCTGGGCACTCGCAGTACGGATGATCGAGGAGGTACTGCGCGCTGGCGTTGCGCCATCGCGTGTTACGTCCTGCGTCCTTGTGAGCTGGCCTGCTCGCCTCGGCCTTCGCGCGGCATGGGGGGCATCGTCCCTGGGGGGTGAGGGAGGGGCATCCAGGCGTCGGGCACACCTGCAGGGCCTTGCGCGGGCTCATGACTTCTTGGTGATCAGCGCCTTCAACAGCTCCATGGCCTCGGCCTTGGTGAACCCGGCCTTCACATACTCGGTGTAGAGCTCGTGCAGGGACACCGCAGCCGCGGCGAGCTTGGAGAGCGGACTGACGAGGGCTTCCTGCGAGTCGGACATGATGCTGCCTCCTAGGCGCGCGTGAGCCCGGCCTGCATGGTGCGGGCCGGGCTCGGGTGGGCGTGAGTCAGAAGGTGGGGCAGAGGTGTGTGTGCACAACGTCGTTGATCTTCTGGCCGTTCGCAGGTGTGGCGATCTCGGGGAGCCTGGTGTCGACGGTGAAGCGGCCCAGTGCGAGGGTCGCGAGCTTGGCCTGGTCTTTGGTGGTCTTGATACTGCTGCACTGGTTGATGCCGCGGCTGACTGCCTGGTCGTCCTTGCCGGGCTTGATGATGCGCGGATCGATGGCGTTGAGCGCGTCGAGGTATGCCTTGCGGGTGGCGGCGTCGGGCTCGGGCGGGAGGCCGGCGGCGGCGCGTGCCGCGTCTTGGTCGACGCTCGGCGAGGGGGCCGGGGCGCTGGTTGGTTGGTTCTTGCCCTCGTTGCTCGTGCTGGCGGGGTCCTTGTCGGCTTCGGCGCAGCCGGTGAGCGTGAGCAGGGTGGCCGCGATGAGTGCGGCGGCAGTGTGGTGTGTGCGCATCAGGACATGGTGGGCTCCGTGGTCCGGAGGCGGGTGCGGCGTTGCAGTGCTGTGACACGGGAGAGCCCCGCGCGAGGGCGGGGCTCGGAGTCCTGGTCAGCCTGCGTTTGGGCATGGCTGTACGCGCAAATCGTGGCGCGTGGTTGTTCGAGTGTCAAGCCACATGATCGGCAGCCCGCTGCCCAGGCCTGCTCGGCTTGGGCGCAGCATGGGCGGCGAGGACGTCCTGCAGGCGGTAGATGGGCCGCTTGGGTGTGCCGCCGATCCGGGTGAGTAGGCCGCGGCGTACCCAGTCGCGGATGGTGGCCGGCTGCACCCCGCAGGCGAGCGCGGCCGTGGTGGTGGTGACCAGTCCGGGGGGTAGGGCGAGGTACTCCATGTGGATCAGTGTCACCGAACAGCGGACGGCTGCGCGAACGGCAGGAGGCCCCGCCCGATGTGTGATCGGGCGGGGCCGTCCCGAGTAGCGTCAGCAGCCCTGCAAACGCTGGTGGGATGTCTCGACGGTACGGGCGGGGTCTGACACGGCGGTGCCGCCGTCAGACCTCGGGCCACCACTCCTCGCGGTAGTCCGGGTGGTCGGCGTACACCGCAGCATCGTCTAGTAGGTCTGGGCACGGCCACTCAACGATGTCCTGCTCCTCCCGGCGGATGACCCGGTTGGGCGTGCAGGACGCGCAGATCAGGAACGCCATGGAGGTCGTACCGTCTGCGTCCTCCAGCGCGAGACGTCGCCGTTCAGAGGTGTGGCGGGCGAGGCGTCGCCGCTTGGCGTCGACCTCGGCGAGGACGCGGGCCGGATCATGGCGGGCGATGTGGTGGCCGTGCTCGGCGTCGAGGAAGTCCTGACTGCCTGTGGCGATCGAGTATCCCTCCCGGGCGACGAGGACCCATCCGTGATCGGCGTCGTACCGCCAGTCCTCCCCTAGTTCAGCGCCGGCGGTTCGGGCGACGCTGGCGTCCTCGTCGAGGCGGGCGCGGAGGAACTGCACGAGGTCGGTCATGTCGTCATCCTGTCGCGGTCGTTGTCGCGGTGTCGCGGTGGGGTGTCGCGGCCGGGCCGGTGAGGTGGGGGTACAGCTCGCGGAAGGTGTCGGCGATGTCGCGGAGGCGGTTGGCGTCGTCGCGCAGCTGGGCGATCCACTGGGCGGCTGTCGCGTCGTCGATGAGGACTTGGTAGGCGGGCCGGGCGGCTGCTGTCGCGGTCACGGCCGCGTGCAGCTGCGCCATCGCTGTACGCGCCTGATCAGCCTTGTCGCGGAAGAGAGCGCGCGGTGTCGCGAGTGCCTGCTTCTTGAGCCACTGCTGGTCGCGGTGGACGACGTCCTTGGTGACGCCGAGCTCGGTGGCGATGTCGCGGATGGTCAGCTTGTCGCGGGTCAGTTCCGCGACACGGGCGCGTCGCTGCGCGACCTCGTCGGTGCTGGGGCGGGGCATGGGTGGTCCTGTCGCGGTTGGGGCCGGGCCTGTCGCGGTGCGGCGGGCCCGGCAGAGGTGGTCAGGCGGCTTCCTGGTCTTCGGGGGCGTGTTCCTCGCGGTCGTGGTCGATCCAGGCCTTGAGGCGGGCCCAGGAGTGCATGGGGTAGACCGAGCTGCACCAGGGGCAGGTGACCTGGCGCATGCTGCTGCGGTAGTGGCGCAGGGTGGCCCCGCACACGGTGCCGTCGACCTGCTCGGCGGGGCAGGGGCCGAGCAGGGTGCCACGTTCGCGGGTGTCGTGCGGGCAGACGATGTCCATGGCGGTCTCGTCGAGCCGGCGGAGCTCCCTTGCGAGCTGCGGGCCTTCCTCCCACTCGGCCACATAGTCGAGGTGGAAGGTCAGCTGCTTGGCGGCCCTGGTGACGCGCTCGTCGTACGTCCCGGTGATGAGGGGTGCCGACCCGCCGCGTGAGGCCTGCATCGCGGACCACCAGTCTTCGAGGACGTGCACGATGCCGCCGGGGCCGCGCAGGGTCAGGACGTGTGCGGACACCGGCATGGGCGCCTCGACGAGGCCCACCCGCCCGTACGAGGGGGCGCCGGCCGCGGGCTGCAGCTCCGGCTGCAAGAGCCGGTAGAGGACGGGCATGCGGCGCAGCCGGCCCGCCGTCGCGGCCCTACAGCGCGGGCAGATGTGCTCGCTGGCGGCCAGCGCCGTGCGGCAGGTGCAGAGACGGGTCATGGCTGCTGTGCCTCCGCCTCGAACCGGGCCGCCAGCGCGGCGTACTGGTCACGCTCGGCGGCGTATTTCGCGGCGTACTCCGGGGCCTGGTCCGAGTAGGCCCTGGGGGGCTGCTGGTTGGCGACCTGCTCCCAGGAGCTGGCGCGCTCCTGGGCCTGCTGGGCGGCGTGGCGTGCCTCGTCGGCGAGGGCCGCCGGGGTGGCCCAGGTGTCGTCACAGATCAGCTCGCGGCCCCCGAAGAGGTGGTCCTGCAGGTAGCTGTGCAGGGTAACGAGCGACATCCCTGCGCTCCGGTCGTAGAAGGCTGCCTTGTAGAACACGGCGACGCGGCGGCGGCCGAGCTCGTCGAGGATGTACGACCACATGTCGTGGTCGGATGCCTCGCGGGTCCAGCCGGCCGGGAGCGTGGCCGGGGCGAACAGCGGGTCGGCGGGGTCAGGGTCGCCGAGGGTGAAGCCGAGGGCCTCGAACTCGGCGCGGTCGCCGCGGATCTCGGTGGGGAGCCGGTCGGAGTTGACGAGCTGCTGCTGGCCACGCTTCTCCTGGCTGCCGATCAGCTCGTCGTTGGACTGGCCGGCCATGGCGCCGAGGAGGAGGAGCTCCAAATCGGCCGGGTTGTTGAAGTTCTCGATCACGGGGTCTGCTCCTTGGGTTCGTCGAGGGCGGCGTTGGTGAGTGGGGCTTCGTAGTTGCCGTCTGGCCATTTCGCCGAGAGCAGGCCGAGGATCTGGCTGGCGTTGATCATCCCGCTGGGGCCAACGCGGTCGCGGACGCTCTGGCACCGATTGCGGACGCGGGCGATGGCGGCCCGCATCCGGCGGGCTTCCTCAACGGTCGCCCTGTGGTTCATGAGGACGCACTCCTCGGCTGTCGCGCCGTTTGCCATGAATCGGGCAGCGACATCGAGGCGCTGCTCCAAGGTGGCCCGGTTCCAAAGCCAGATCCACTGAGCCGGGGTAGACGTGGCGCGCCAGTCCGGCTGCGGTTCTTCGCCCTCGTGGAAGGCGGCGAGCGCGGCCTCGGCCTGCTCGGCGCGCGCGTACAAGGCGTCGAGGGCGTCGTCGGTGATGGTGCTGGCGGTGTGGCGGCCGCTCGCCTCCGGGGCCGACGGGGCGGCGTCCTTGTGCCGGTTGGCGCGGTAGCCGAGGTAGCCGAGGACGAGGCCGGCGAGGCTGGCGAGCGTGCACCAGGCGATGAAGAACTTGAGGAGGTCGGTCACTGGGTCATCCCTGCTTCGCCGGGCCCGCGGCGGACGATGGTGCGGATCGTCTCGGTGAGCGGGGCGGGGTCGATGTGGAGCGTGTAGGCGGCGGGCTTGGGCGGGAGCGGCTCGTCGAGCCACACGATCTCGGTGGCGCCGCCGTGCCCGTGGACGTGATCGACGCTGAGCTGGCCGCGGTCCCAGAAGACGACGCTGGGGTGGTCGCCGCGCCAGCGGACGGACGCGGTCCCGTCGGGCCACAGCACGCCGTCGGCGACCACTCCCGTCCCGGAGATGCCGGAGACGTCCGTGTGGCGGTTCAGGTAGAAGCGGCGGGGTTGCGGGCCCGACTCGGCGCCCGGGGTGGTCGCGTCGGCCTGCGCTCCGTCCTGCGGCCGCCGGTCGAGGTCGGACACCCAGGCCGCACACACCGCAGCAACCTGGATCAGCTCGGCGCGCAGCCGGGCCGCGTCGGTCTCGGCCATGACCTCGGTGAACTCCTCGTAGAGGATGTGGCCCCAGGTGAGGGCGTCCTCGTCGGCGGCGTGCTGGCACTGGGCGAGGGCTTCCAGCGCCCAGGTGGCGTTGCCGGTGCTGGTGCCGTCGCGGTGCCGCTGGTCGCCCCACTTCTGGAGCTGTCGGCGGCGCTCGGCGTCGAGCTCCTCGGCGAACTTGGCGAGGCCGGGGGTTGTGAACAGGGTGGGGTACACGGTGGTGCCTCCGTTGGTGGGGTCAGGCGGGCCGGGCGATGCCCACGGGCTGGTACTGGGCGAAGGTGCGGCGGGTGATCGAGATGGCGGCGGTTCCGCCCCGCGGCGCGGTCACGCGGACGTCACTTACGGTGTGGGCACCCCGGCTACGGCACCAGCCACGCGGCGTCGCGACGGGCACGGCGGTGATGTGGGTGGGCGTGGTGCCGGCGACGAGGACGGTGCTGCCGAACGGGGCCTGGTAGACGGTGCCGGGGGTGGGGTCGGTGGCCATCGGTGTCTCCTGGGGCGGGTGTCAGGCGCTCGCGCGGCGGCGGGCTGCCTGGTAGGCGGCGTGGGCGGTCATGCACGCGGCGTCGGTGCCGCCGCGGTCGGGGCGGGCGTCAGACGGGCTGGGCGAGGGCGCGGCAGCCGATGACGGTGCCCGTGCTGTTGCGGACCTCGCTGTACGGGACGAGAAGGTCGGAGCGCCGGGGGGCGAGAGCCAGCGCGACAACGAGGGAGACGACGTGGCGGACGCCGTCCTGGGGGCGCGGGAGGTCGACGCGGTGGCCGAACTCGACGAGCTCGATGCCGTCGGCCTGGGTGCCGAGTTCGATCGTGGCGAGGCGGGCGGGCTCGGGCTCGGGGTCGATGACGGACTTCAGCCCGAGGCCGAGGTCGTCGTTGCCGTCCTGACGGTCCCATTCGTAGACGCGTATGGGGTGCGGGGTGCGGTTGAGGATCATGGTGTGCTGCTCCTGATGCCTGGGTGGGTGTCAGACACCCGCGCGGCGGCGGGCTTCCTGGTAGGCGGTGTGGGCGGTCATGCACGCCGTGTCGGTGCCGCCGCGGTCGGGGTGTGCGTCGGCCATGGCCTGCCGGAGGGTCTGGAGGGAGGCGGGTTCCGGGTGTGTGGGGAGCTCCGGGGGTGCCAGGTACAGCAGGCACCGCAGTCGGCGGTGGTAGGCCTCGCCGTGGGCTTCGATGTGCTGCCGGTCGACGTAGCTGGCCTTGCCCATGAACGTGAAGCTGATCCGCTGGGGGGTCTTCTTCGTGATGGGGTGGCGGCGGATCTCGTAGTTGCCGGCGGGGCCGTCGTCCCAGTTGGCGTCCCACAGGTCGTACAGGTACTCCACGGGCGCGGGTACGGCGGGCGCGGGCGGGGTGGGGGCGGCGAGGGCGTCGCGCAGCTGCCGGTCGGTGAGGTGCTGCCAGGCCACGCAGTTGTCGACGTCGCAGGTCCTCTTGACCGTGCCGTCCGGGAGCCGGCCGTGGCCGACCTCGAAGGCGAGGCGGACGCCTTTGACCCGGCGGCCGCCGACGACGGTGCCTTCGTCGCCGGTCCACAGCAGGTGGTCGTCCGGCCCCGGGCGCGTGCGATGTGCGAGGCGCTCGGCCGGGGTTGTGCCCCGCAGGTCGGCGTGTGTGGGCAGGCCCAGGTCCCGGCGCAGTTGGCTGACGGTGTGGCGGCCCACTCCGGTGGCGTCGGAGACCTTTTCGTTGCTCAGCAGGCCTTCGCGCAGCAGCCGTTCGGCCTGCTCCATGTCGCCGGTGATCCGGCCGCCGGTCGGGGCGGCGGGCCGCTGGTAGCCGGAGAGGGCGGCGCGCTCGCTCGGGGTGAGGCCTCCGCGGATGTCCGAGCGGTATCCGGGTGGGGTGGTGCCTTCCTCCCGGAGGGCCTGGTCGAGGCAGCGGAGCCTGACCGGGCAGTCTGCGCACAGGTCCTTGGCCGCGGTGTCGCTGGAATGGAAGTCCTGCAGTTTCCCGACGCATGCGCCGAGCGCGGCCCAGTCGGTGGCCGGATCGGTGTCGGCGTGCGGGCGGGACCGGGGGTTGGAGACGAGGGTCGACATCGAGGCCTCCTCAGGTGCTGGTCGGGGCGGTGACGGTGAGGGTCCAGTCGCTGCTGATCAGGTAGGCGGCGATGAACTGGGCGAGGGCGGCCGGGGTGGACTGGTCGGGCGGGGTGATCACGCGGTGGTCCTCGATGGCGGCGGTGATGACGAGCAGCGCGGCGTCCGGGACACCGGTCACTGGGTCGTCCGTCCGGTCGCGGACCGCCACTGCTCGACGACCGTTTGCGGGACGATGCCGACCGGCGCGCATTCCACCCCGGCCTGCTGCGCCCAGGACCGGACCTCGGCCGGGGTGTAGTCCCGGGCGGCCGGCGCGGGACGGGGCTTGGTGGTGCGGCCCTTGCCCTTGAGTTCGGCCTCTCGCGTCTTCAGCCGGTTCAGCTGCTCCTGCAGCTCGTCCACCTGGCTGATGATGCGCAGGAGCTCTTCCTCGTGCTGGTGGCGGTTCTGCAGGGCTTCCAGCGCGGTCAGGGCACGGTCGGCGTACTGGCGGACCGCGGCGGCCGGGTGGTTGGTGCCCCAGGCGAGGAGCGCGACCGCGTTCGGGACGGCCTGCGGCGTCTCGGGCTGCGGGATCTTGCCGCGGGCGACGAGGGTCTTGTGCGTGTCGATGATGGCGGTGACGTCGGCCAGGGGGGCGCCGGTCTGGTCGGCGATCCGCTGGTCGCTGTACCCGTCGCGGTGCAGCTGCATCACGACGGCGGCGGAGACTCTCATGGGCTGTGTCCCTTCTGTGCGGCGGGTCAGCAGGGGCTGACGAGGTGGCGGTAGCCGACGAGGGCCCCGGCGGCGTCGTGGACGGAGTCGAACCCGATGAGGAGGTCGGCGCGGCCGCGCGCGGTCAGGCCGATGGCGGCGTCGACGAGGAGGTAGGTGTTCGGGCGGCTGGGCGGCAGGTCGCGGACGACGTGCCGGACCAGGTAGGTCTGGACAGGGCGGCCGCCGTGGAAGGTGCGCTCGCCCCGGCCGAGGGAGACGAGGTCGACGTAAGCCGGCGGAACTTCGGCGGCGAACACGGTGCACCCGGTGTCGAGGGCGTCGTCGGCGATGACGTCGGGAGCGTCCGGCCCGTACACGCGCACGGTGTCGCCGGTCAGGTTGATGATCATTCGGGGTCCTTCGGGGACGGGCGGCCCTCGGCCGCGGTGATCGGTGGGCAGATGTGCCAGCCCTCGCTGCGGACGTCGGCCACGGCCTGCGCCCCGACGAGGGCGGCGACCCGCTCGGGCAGGTCCACGCCGAGCGCCAGGAGCTCGCGCTGCACGGCCGCCGCGACGACCGCGGCCACCGCGTCCGCCACGACGCCGGCCGGCCGGTTCACCGCGTCCACCCCTGCCAGCGCACCGGCCGCACACCGGACCGCTCACGGGGCGTGGCACGGCCGCTGCGCCCGGGCCGGGGGGCGGTGCAGGTGGCGGCGTGGGGCATGTAGCGGCGCTCGTAGGTTTCGACGTCGGGGCGGTCGGCGGTCAGGCCGCGGGAGCGCAGGGTGCCGACGCCGTCGCGGTAGGCGGCGAGGTTGCCGAGCGGGTTGGGTTCGGCGTTGACGGCCTGGCGGCGGCCGGCGGCGGTGATGGTCCACCGGATCGGCTGGCCGCACCTGTTGCAGGCGGTGACGTCGTAGTCGCTGGGCATGGGTGGCTCCTCAGATGCCCGGGAGCGGGACGCATCCGCGGTGGTTGAGGCACTCCACCTCGTCGCCGGAGACGAGGTGGACGTGCCGGCCCTTGGCGGCCAGGTCCTCGGCGGCGGTACGGGCGGGCGGGACCGGCGCGGGGCTGCCGAACGGGACAGGGGCGGTGTCGGCCCATGCCTCGTGGAGGTCCGGGGCGGTGGGGGCGGCGTGGAGCGTCATGGGTGGGCCCTCTCAGGCGGTGTCGGTGGCGGTGGTGTCGTCGCGGAGGTGGGGGGAGACCAGGCGCCAGCCGTAGACCTTGATGGCCTCGGTCCGGCCGAGCTTGCGGATCGCCCGCCGTACGGCCTCGGGGTCGGTCTCGGCGGCCGCGCGTACGTCGGCGACCGTGGCCACGTGCTCGGGGTCGCGCACCGACAGCAGGAGCGGCATCTGCCCCCGGCTGCTGGCGCTTTTCGTCTTGACCTCAGCGGCGCGGGCGTCGCGCCGCTCCTGGGTGGTCAGGGCCAGGCGCGGCGGCGCGGGCGGCGGGGCGGTGTCGAACGGGTCGGCCTCGGTCGGCGTGGTGTCGACCTCGTCGACCTCGGGCGGCTCGCCGAGCTCCTCGGGAGCGACCCCCAGGGTCAGGTGACCACCAACAGCAGCCGATTCCTGGGGTAGTACCTGGGTAACCCTGGGACGTTGGGGGGCCGGTCCCCCCATTTCAAGGGGGGCCGGTCCCCCCATTTCCAAGGGGGGCCGGTCCCCCCATTTGCCTTCCGGTGAATTGGGGGGCCGGTCCCCCCTATTCGGGCCCTCGGAATGGGGGGCCGGTCCCCCCATCTCGGGGGCGGCCTCCTCGGCCCACGGCGCCGACTCCTTCTTCGGCCGGCGCCGCTTCCGCTCCTCGATGACCGCGACTGCCGCGGCCCAGTCGGGGCGAGGGCTGATGACCAGTACGTACACGGTCGGGCGGCCCGGGCCGGGCGGTTCCTCGGTGGTCACGACCCCGGCGGCGACCGCGGCCTGCAGCCACACCCGGACCTCCTTGATGTCCGAGCAGGAGGCCGCGGCCACGCTCTGCACGCGGATCGCCTTGCCGTCCCGCATCCGCAGCACACCGCTGGTGTTCGCGGCGGTCGCCAGGGCGTACAGGACGGTCAGGAAGCCACCGCGCAGGGGCCGGGGGAGGCCCCGCGTCCACCGCCAGTACAAGGCGTTGCGGTAGGCGTGCGGGACGCCTCCGCTGACGTGGTCCGGCTGCTGCTCGTCGGGCACGATCGCCTCTCTGGGTCGGGGTGGTGCTGCAGTGCGGGCGGGAGCGGCGTCAACGGCACCCGCGGACCCGGGCCATGGCGGCGGCGGGGATGGACAGCTGCAGCGGTTCGGTCTCGTACCGGGCGCCCCGGACGGGCTGGATCCACTGGCGCTGTTCCAGCGCGGCCAGCTGGACCAGCACCATCCCCGCGGTCAGGCCGGTGGCCTTGACCAGGCCGGGGACACCGGGCTGCCTGTTCGCGGGGATCACTCCGTCGGGGTTGGCGAACACCCCGAGGACCAGGGCGACGACCTTGGTGTGGGGGATCATGCGGGCGTCGCGGACGGCCTGCAGGTAGTTCCCGCGGAACTTCCGGCGGGACCCGGCCAGGACGGCGGGAGCGAACCGCGCAGCGAGGTCGGCGGGAGTCGGGGTCTTCATCGGTCAGTCCTCCGAAGTGGCGTCGGCGGGCGGGTCGGGGTCAGGAAGCTGGAGGTTGAGGTAGGAACCGGCAGGCCAGCCCGGACCGGGCGGCGTCTCAGGCCGCCCGGCCAAGGCGTTCGGGGTGTGCCGGGCGCAGCGCCACCCGCACGGGTACAGGCGGGCGGGCTGCAGGCTGTGCGGCAGGAGCAGGGCCTCGCAGGCCGGCGGCCTGCGAGTCACAGGCGGCGGACGGCCACGGCCACGGCGGCCCGCCACCCGGCGGCCACGGCGCGGACCGTGACCACCAGGAACAGCAGGAGACCGACGGCCCAGGCCAACAGGCCCATGAACAGCAGGACGAGGAGGACGAGGGCGGTCAGGTTGCTCATCCCAGCCCGGGCTCTCTCTGGGCCGGCAGCGGCGTGGCGGGCGTCCGCAGCTCCCGCAGCTCCCTCGTCAGCGACTCGTTGCAGGCCTGCGCCTGGAGGAGCAGGGCGTCGAGTTTGCCCGCCCGCTCCCGCCAGGTCCGCAGCTCGGTGGCGAGCTCCGTCGCGCCGGGGACCGTGGTCATCTGCCGCAGGGCGCGGATCTGACCGCGCAGCAGCGTCTCCGTGGCGTCCGGGGTGGTGGACTCGGCCGGCGGCGGGGGCGGCCCGGGCCGTACGGCCAGCCGCGGCCGGGCCTTCTCCTCCTCCAGCCGCGACCGCAGGTACGCCACCTCCGCCTGCAGGCGCCGGCGCGACGCGAACCAGCCGCTCACAGGTCCGCCTCCTCGCGGGTCTCGCGCTCGGCGCAGTCCTCGCACCCGCAGTACGTCCACGACCCGTCGATGAACTCGGCGCCGCAGTCCTCGTCGTCCTCGGGGCCCGCACCGTCACCCGCCTCGGCCTCCTCGGCCGCCCGGCGCTCGTCGTCGGCGACGTCCAGGGCGATCTCGGCGGCCTTCTCCTCCTCGCGGGTGGGGTGCTCCACCTCGTCGGCGTACTCGGCGTAGTCGTGCATGGGTCCTCCGGGAGTCACGTCGCCGCACTCGTCGCAGACGAGGCCGGCCGGGGTACGGGTGTGGCGGGTGGTGAGGTGGGCGCAGTGGGGGGTGTGGCAGACGGCCCAGGCGTCCGGGGCGGCGCGGCGGTGCCGTCCGCTGCCGGGGCCGTAGGGCCAGTCGGCGGCCGGGAGCTCCACCGGCGGGAACCGGTGGGGCGGCCGGCGCTCCAGCGGAGGCCTCACCCCGTACTGGACGAGCTGCACCACGAGGCAGGCAACGGCGAAGAGCAGTAAGGGCAGCTCACGAGGCACGGTGCACCGCCCCGGACCAGGCAGTGACGGCGTCGCCGGTGATGACCAGGTAGACCGTCACGCCGTCGCGGCGGCCGCGCACGGTATACGTGCCGCCCAGGTAGGTCCCGGTCTGCGGGTCGGCCTCGAACCGCCCCAGCCACCACCGCAGGCAGTCGGGCGACTGCGGGCGGACGGTGACCTGCACCTCCGTCGCCGAGCGCACGACCGTCCCGAGGACGTCGGGCTGCGACGTCCGCAACCGCAACGCCAGGTCGGCGGCCGGGGAGTCCTCCTCCACGTCCGGGTCGATGGTGTGCACCGGGACGGTCACCGGCCGGACAGTGACCGGCCGGAGAGACGCGCGGGCGGCCGCGGTCTCCGGGGACTGCAGCAGCTGGCAGTCCTCCAGCGCCTGCGCCAGCTCCTCGGCCGTCGTGTGACCGAGCTCCATGGCCGCCTGCAGCGCGCCGGCCGCGTGCCGGACCCGCAGCACGGCGCTCACGACGCCTCACCGCCGGTCCGACCCGCGACGACGGCCTCCAGCTCGGCGATCCGCTCCCGCAGCCGGTGCTCGGGCGACCCGACCGGCACGACGGCGCGCAACTCGACCTGGCGGCTGCCGTACGTGAACTCCAGCTGGTACCAGTCGTGCGTGTCGTTGTACCGCCGGCCGTCGGCCTTGGGCGTCCCGCCGAACAGGTCGGCGGCCAGGTCCAAGAGCCTCGCGCCGTGCTCTTCCTGGCCCGGTGTGTACGGGTAGAGGGTGCCGCTCAGGACGATCGGGCCCTCCGGCAGGTGAACCCAGTACACCGCGGTGAGGAGGGTGGCGAGGTCCCGGTCCCGCTCGGCACGCAGGGTCAGCCGGGACAGCAGGACCGCGGACTGCGACGTCCGGGGCGGGGTGTTGGGGGGAGTACTGTCGTCGTCCATGGTGTTCCTCGATTCGTTGGGTTGAGGAATGCCGGGGTCGCTCGGGCCGGGAAGTCGGAGCGACCCCTTCTGCGTGGTGCGGTAGCTCAGGCGGCCAGCGGCAAGGCCGGCAAGGCCGGCCGGGGCGCCGTGCCCGAGCGGAACAGCCCGCGGATCCGGGCCTCCTGCTCGGCCGTCAGCGGCGGCGCGGCGGCCACAAGCGCGGCAATGTGGTCCGCGTAGGGCGACGCCGGCCGGGCTGCGGCCTGTCGTGTGGGCGCGGCTTTCATCCGGCGGCCCGTACGACGGAGACCGTGGCCTCGCGGTGGGGGACCGGTACCGAACGGCCGGCCGGGGCGAAGAGGATCAGTACGTCGACACCGATCGCGGTGGCGATGGCGTGGGCGTTGCTGGAGACGATGCACTCTTTCTCGCCACTGACGAGACGTCCCACGGTGGTGCTGGAGCAGCCTGCATTGGCGGCGAGTTCACGGATTGTGACCTTCTGGCCGCTGCCTGTGCGCTCCATGAGCGTTTTCAGCAGGTCCACGTTGAGCAGCCGATACAGGGGCTCGCTCGGCGACATATCCACCTCCCTGGACTATGTGTCCACTGGGGTGGACGTGGCCAGCATGCCACGGGGGTGGACAGCCTGTCCACCCTCGTGGATGAAGTCTCTCTGTCGGCGCCCCAAGGGCCTCGATCCGGTCAAAAATCCCGCCCGGCATGGCGCGCGCGTCCATCACGGTGGACACTCTGTCCATGCTGGGGGGCAGTTCTGCCCGTGTTACCAGCGCGTTTGTGGATCAACTCACGCCGGCAACAGGGACACCTACTGGCACACCGCCCACCGGGGAGTGGCAAGATGACCGCCATGGTCGAGGACAACAGCGCAAGCGCGCCCGCACGGACGGACCTGTCCGACCTACTGCGTGAGCGCCGGGCGGAGCTACGCCGTTCCCTGACGGACGTCACGGAACGGACGGGAACGCGCGAGGATGGAACGCCGTTCATCAAGCGCAGCACGCTCGACAATCTGGAGAAGGCTTCCCCGCGGATGCAGTGGACGCCGCGCCTGCCTGAGCTAGAGGCTCTCGCACGGGCGTACGACCTCCCGCTGCAGCAGGTCCGCGATGCGGCCGGCCGCCAGTACTGGGGGGTGGACCGCATCGAAGGTGGGTCCGGCGGCGGGAGTGCCTACCTCCGCGACGCTGACAAGCTCACCCCTCAGGAGCTGGAGCAGATTCAGCGGTTGATCGACCTGTTCGCAAATCGCACCCCTGGCGGGACGCTGGATGCTCAGGAGTGAACAGTTTCGATTTGTAGTAGTTGTGCGCTCCCTGTAGTGCGCCCCTCACGGAAGTGGCATGCTGGCCTTTCCGCCTGGGGGGCGTGAGGTTCGGTAGCCTGTACCTGCCGATCGATCGAACATGTGGTCGAACAGGTAGTGCACCCAACGCATGGGGGTTTCATGGCAGACGACGACGTCTCGCAGGCGGATGCGCATATGCCCCCGGCATGCATCCCCATGGTGCAGTCAGTCCTCGTCCCCGACGGTCGAGCCGTAGTTCTCCTCGAACGAGAGGACGGCTCCCTCTGCCTCGCCGTCCACCCGCTCAAAGTCAGCAAGCAGGCGGTCGACGAGTACAACAACGCCATCCAGCACGCCGGCAGAACCGGCATCGGCACCCTCGCAGCCGCCCGCCCGCACCCTGCCCTCTAGCCCTGCCTCCAGCGGATATCGATCCGCTCGACATCCAGCTCCACACCCTTCGGCATACGGCCACGCCGCGCCGGGAGCACCCACACCTCCAGGAGGGCATCGATCACCGCGCGCTGCCGCGACAGGTCGATGCCCTCCCACTCCGCCTTAACGTCGGCCGCACCCGCCAACCCCACCAGCGGGTTCGTCACCGACGCCAGCGACAACAGTTCCTCCGCGCGCCGCTTCCGCTCCCGCGCCTTCGCCGCCGCGGCCTGGTACTCCGCCTTACTCATATCGCCATCACCGAACATCTCCGCCAGCTCCCGCAACCGCTGCTCAGCCGCCGACAGCTCAGCGTCCGCCGCCGCCAGGTCGACAGGGTCCTCCTCGCGCTGCGCCAGCAGATGCACCGCGTCCTTGCGTGACAGACGGGCGATCACCACAGCCTTCACGTAGTCGTCCAAGGGCTGCGCCCGCCGCGTGACGTGCGCCCCGCTCGAACACCGGTAGGCCGCCACATGCCTGTGACCCGCGCCGGTCCCCGAGGTCGAACAGCGCACCGGCAGCCCGCACTCCCCGCCGTCCACGGGATGCGCGCACCGGAACAGGCCCGAGCCCAGCCAGCGGCGCGCATTGCTCACCGCGGTCAGCCGGGCCGGATCCTTCAGCTTCGCCACAACGCCACGCCACACCGGCTCAGGGATGATCGCGGGCCACGCAGCAGCCCGGACCTCCGTACCGTGGTGCGACAGCAGTCCAGCGTTGCGGTGCCGCAACAGCAGCGTGCGCAGCTCGCTCGGCGACCACTCCCGGGATCGTGGTTCCCCGCGGGTACCGTCCTCCTGCCGGTAGCGGCGCGGCACGGTACGCACACCAGCCTCCTGCCACTCCCGGGCGATGGACCGGATGGACGCGCCAGCCAGCACCGCCTCGGCGGCCTCGCGCAAGTACCGGGCCTCCGACTCGCGGATGGTCATGCCGTCCGCCTCGTACCCGAAGGGTCGGGGGCCGCCGCGGTAGCCGCCCTCGGCGGCCGTCTGCGCCTTCGCGTCCCGGACGCGCTCGCCGATCTCCTCGGACTCGTACTGGCCGTCGATCGCCGCGCGGCGGGCGTCGCGGCGGCCCTCCGCTGTCGTGAGGTCGTAGCGGCCCTGCTTGATGGTCTCGACGTGGATGCCCTGCTCGGTGATCAGGTCGAAGAAGTCGAAGGCATCCCCGATACGGCGGTAGAGGCGCTTCGGCGTCAGTGCGAGGACCGCGTCGGCCATGCCGGCCCGCAGCATGCCCAGCATCTGCTCGTACTTCGGGCGCCTCTTGCCGCTGTACGCGGAGAGGTCGTTCTCGATGAACACGGCAACGACGTCCCAGCCGTTGCGTTCCGCGCGGGCGCGGCAGTCCTTCTCCTGGCGGGCGACGCCGGCGCCGCGGCCTTCGCGGTCGTCGCTGATGCGACAGTAGATGATGACGCGGAGACGCTTGCCGTCGTGGTAGGTGCCCATGCCCCTGAAGTGTAGGACCGTTGAAGCGTCTTGACAGCGGCTTTGTCCAGTCCATGCGCACCGCGGTGAACATCACCCGCGACGGCGGGGCGATCGGCTACGTCGGCGTCCCGCACGGCAGTGGCACCGGCCTCGACCTCGGCGTCATGTTCGACCGCAACATCACCCTGCGCGGTGGTGTGGCCCCGGTCCGCGCCTACATTCCGGAGCTGCTGGAGGACGTGCTGAGCGGGGCGATCGACCCGTCGCCCGTCTTCGACCGTGCCGTCCTTCTGGACGAGGTCCCGGACGGCTACCGCGCGATGGACGACCGCAGCGCGCTCAAGGTGCTGATCAAGCCCTGACGGTGCCCCGGGTGCGCGAGCCGTGATCCGCGGCCGGTACGGGCCCGGGCCCGCCGTCGGGCGCGGCCGGGCCGGGCGGAGTGGTCCCCGCCCGGCCCGGCCGTTCACCGCGCGGGACTACTTCACGGCCTTGAGGGCGTCCACGACGCCGTAGCCGTAGTAGCCGGTCTGGCCCCACTTGGCCTGGCAGGTGGTGGCGTTGACCAGGGTGCCCGTGGCGTCGTATATCTGCGCCGGGCAGGCCGCCTTGGCGGCCTGCGCCTTCAGCATCGTCCGGAGCTGCGACGGCGTCGCCGACGGGTGGGCGCTCTTGAGCAGCGCCGCGACGCCCGCGACGTGCGGGGCGGCCATCGAGGTGCCCTGCTTGTAGCCGTAGCCGCCGCCCGGGACGGTCGAGAGCACGCGCCCGTTGGCGTCCGGGGTGGCCGGGACCTGCCACTTGTCGCCGCCGGGGGCCGCGACGTCCACGACCCCGAGGCCGTAGCTGGAGTAGTACGAGCGCAGGCCCTTGTCGCCGGTCGCGGAGACGGTGACCACGCCCGGCAGCTGCGTGGGCAGGTCCAGGCAGACCTTCGGGTCGATGGTGCGGGTGACCGGGGTGGTGTCGTTCGGGCTGGTCGTGTCCTCCAGCGAGGCCGCCGCCAGGTCCTGGTTGGAGTTGCCGGCCGAGGCCACGTGCAGCGTGCCCTTGCGCTCGGCGTACCGGGTCGCCCGCCCGATGGCCTCCACCAGCGCCTTCTGGTCGTCGTCGGTCTTGCAGTTGAAGAGCCACGGGTCGACGTAGTAGCTGTTGTTGGTCACCTCGATCCCCTTCTCGGCGGCGAACATGAAGCCGCAGACGACCGCCTCGGTGTAGAAGAGGCTGGTCCCGGGCTCGCTCACCTTGATCGCGGCGATCTTCACGCCGGGCGCCACACCGCTGATGCCGATGCCGTTGCGCGGGGCGCCGATGGTGCCGGCCACGTGCGTGCCGTGGTCGCTGCCGTCCGGGTACGGGCGCCAGGCGCCCTCGGTGGTGTCCGCGACGCCGCCCACGCAGTTGGCGGACTGGCCCTTGGAGAAGTTCGGGGCGAGGTCGGGGTGGGTGTCGTCCACGCCCGTGTCGATGATGCCCACGGTGACGTTCCGGCTGCCATCGTTGATCTTGTGAGCCTCGTCGGCCTTGATCGCCCGCAGGTCCCACTGGTTGGGTTCGAGCGGTTCCTGCCCCTCCTGGGCCTGTGCCGCCGCCTTGGCGGCGTCCGCCTCGCTCAGCCGCTGGGTCGCGCCCTCCTCGGTGGTCTGCACGGCCGACATCGGGGCCGTCCGGGTGGCGCCGACGGACACGAACAGCCCACGCTGGGCGCGCAGCCGCTTGGCGAAGTCCGGGTTCTGGGAGTGTGCGACGACGACCCCGATCTCCTCATAGGCCGTCACCACCGTTCCACCGGCCCGCTCGACGGCCTTCTTCGCCGCCTTCACCGTGGCGTAGGCGTTCAGGTTCGCCACGTACGACAGTTCGGGGCCGGTGGCCGCGGCCCTCGAAGCCGTCGCCGTGTCCGCGGTGCCGGCCAGCGGGGCGGCGGCGGCCGACACCGAGGGCAGCAGGGCGAGCGAGGCGGTGAGCGCCAGGCCGACCGGTACGGCGAGGGCACGCCGGCGGACGGGTCCCAGATGAGCCATGGGTTCTCCAGATCATCTTGAAAAGCCGCCCGTACGCGGTCGCGTCGGGCGGGTCCATGACAAGTGAACCTAGTGCCGACGTTCCCCTTTCCGCCATCAGTTCGAGAAATCGGTCCCCGAAGAATCCAAGGGCGTTGAACCGTCCCGACACGCCGGCCGTGCCGTTGACAGAGGGGGCTCAGCGCCATCGATCCCCCCACACGGAGGTTGTTTTGTCCGTCGTCCCCACCGCACCCGCGTCACAAGGAGATCCCCCCGTGACCACCGAAGCAGCGCCGCCTCCGGGCAGCGCGGGAACGCCCCTGGCGGGCCCCACGGCAGATGAGTTCGTGAGCGTCCAGCAGAGCCCCGAGTTCGCCGAACTCCGCAGCTCCTACCGCTCCTTCGCCTTCCCGCTCACCGCGGCCTTCATCGCCTGGTACCTGCTCTACGTCCTGCTCTCCAACTACGCGGGCGGCTTCATGGGGACCAAGGTCTTCGGCAACATCAATGTCGCCCTGGTGCTCGGACTCGCACAGTTCGCGACGACCTTCCTCATCGCCTGGCTGTACGCGCGCCACGCCGCCGCCAGGCTCGACCCCCGGGCGGCGGCCATCAAGGCGCGGATGGAGGGCTCCGAATGAGTGGAACGCACCACCTGACGCCGCTCGCGGCAGGAGCCTCCGAACACCGCCCGCTCATCATCACCCTGTTCGGGCTGTTCGTCGTCGCCACCCTGATCATCACGGTCTGGGCCGGCCGCCAGACCAAGGACGCCGCGGACTTCTACGCGGGCGGCCGCCAGTTCACCGGCTTCCAGAACGGCCTCGCCATCTCCGGCGACTACATGTCCGCCGCGTCCTTCCTCGGCATCGCCGGCGCCATCGCCCTCTTCGGCTACGACGGCTTCCTGTACTCGATCGGCTTCCTCGTGGCCTGGCTGGTCGCCCTGCTGCTCGTCGCCGAGCCGCTGCGCAACTCCGGCCGCTACACCATGGGCGACGTCCTCGCGTACCGGATGCGCCAGCGGCCCGTCCGCACCGCCGCCGGGGCCTCCACCATCGTGGTCTCGATCTTCTACCTGCTCGCCCAGATGGCCGGCGCCGGCGTCCTGGTGTCCCTGCTCCTCGGCATCACCAGCGACGGGGGCAAGGTGGCGGTCGTCGCGCTGGTCGGCGTCCTGATGATCGTGTACGTGACCATCGGAGGGATGAAGGGCACCACCTGGGTCCAGATGGTCAAAGCGGTCCTGCTGATCGCGGGCGCCCTCCTGATCACCTTCCTGGTGCTCCTGAAGTTCCACTTCAACGTGTCCGACCTGCTCGGCAAAGCGGCCGAGAACAGCGGTCAGGGGGCCAAGTTCCTCGAACCGGGCCTCAAGTACGGCAAGGACGCGACCTCGAAGCTGGACTTCATCTCCCTCGGCCTCGCCCTCGTCCTGGGCACCGCCGGCCTTCCGCACATCCTGATCCGCTTCTACACCGTGCCCACCGCGAAGGCCGCCCGTAAGTCCGTCAACTGGGCCATCGGCATCATCGGCGCCTTCTACCTCATGACCATCGCCCTCGGCTTCGGTGCCGCGGCCCTGCTGGAGCGGGCCGACATCCTGGCCTCCAACAGGGCCGGCAACACCGCCGCGCCCCTGCTGGCCCAGGCCGTCGGCGGCGGTGCGGACTCCACCGGCGGGGCCGTCCTGCTCGCCGTGATCTCCGCGGTCGCCTTCGCCACCATCCTCGCCGTGGTCGCGGGCCTCACCCTCGCCTCCTCCTCGTCCTTCGCCCACGACCTGTACGTGAACGTGATCCGCAAGGGCAGGGCCACCGAGCAGGAGGAGGTGCGCGCCGCCCGCTGGTCCACCGTCGTCATCGGCGCGGTCGCCATCGGCCTGGGAGCCCTGGCCCGCGACCTGAACGTGGCCGGGCTCGTCGCACTCGCCTTCGCGGTCGCCGCCTCCGCCAACCTGCCGACGATCCTCTACAGCCTCTTCTGGAAGCGCTTCAACACCCAGGGGGCGCTCTGGTCCATCTACGGCGGACTCGTTTCGGCCGTCGGCCTGGTGCTGTTCTCCCCGGTCGTGTCCGGAAAGCCGACCTCGATGTTCAAGGACGCGGACTTCTTCTGGTTCCCGCTGGAGAACCCGGGCCTCATCTCCATCCCCCTCGGCTTCCTCCTGGGATGGCTGGGAACCGTCCTGACGAAGGAGAAGGCCGACCCGCAGAAGTTCGCCGAGCTGGAGGTGCGCTCCCTCACCGGAACGGGGGCGCACTGACATCGTCCGAACACCCGGCGTGGCCGTGTCGTAGGTCCCTACGACACGGCCGTGTCACGTCTCGTTCATTCGGGCATCACGGAACGACACATGCGTCCCGTAGTCTCGAAATAGAACGCGTGAAGTGGATCCGATGTCGCGCGTACGTCTACTTCCGGACAGGGGAGGGGGCCCACAGTGCTTCTTGACACCTATGGCCGCGTGGCCACTGACCTGCGCGTCTCGCTCACCGACCGGTGCAACCTGCGCTGCACCTACTGCATGCCCGAAGAGGGCCTGCAGTGGCTCGGCAAGTCCGATCTGCTCACCGACGACGAGATCGTCAGGCTGATCCGCATCGCCGTCACGCAGCTCGGCATCACCGAGGTCCGCTTCACCGGCGGCGAACCGCTGCTGAGACCCGGCCTGGTCGGGATCGTCGAACGGTGCGCGGCCCTGGAGCCCCGCCCCAAGATGTCGCTGACCACCAACGGCATCGGCCTGCGCCGCACCGCTCAGGCCCTGAAGACCGCCGGCCTGGACCGGGTGAACGTCTCCCTGGACACCCTGCGCCCCGAGGTGTTCAAGACCCTCACCCGCCGTGACCGGCACAAGGACGTCATCGAGGGCATGGCCGCGGCCCGCGAGGCCGGCCTCACTCCCGTCAAGGTCAACGCCGTGCTCATGCCGGGGCTCAACGACGACGAGGCCCCCGACCTGCTGGCCTGGGCCGTCGAGAACCAGTACGAGCTCCGCTTCATCGAGCAGATGCCCCTCGACGCCCAGCACGGCTGGAAGCGCGACGGCATGATCACCGCCGGCGACATCCTGGAGTCGCTGCGCACGCGCTTCACGCTCACCGAGGAGGGTGTGGACGAGCGCGGCTCCGCCCCGGCCGAGCGCTGGGTGGTCGACGGAGGCCCCGCCACCGTCGGTGTCATCGCCTCGGTCACCCGGCCGTTCTGCGGCGCGTGCGACCGTACCCGGCTCACGGCCGACGGCCAGATCCGTACGTGCCTGTTCGCCACCGAGGAATCGGACCTGCGCTCCGCCCTGCGCTCGGGCGCCCCGGACGAGGAGATCGCCCGGCTGTGGAAGGTGGCGATGTGGGGCAAGAAGGCCGGCTCCGGCCTCGACGACCCGACGTTCCTCCAGCCCGACCGCCCCATGTCCGCGATCGGCGGCTGATCAGCGCGGGCGCTCCGAGCCCTCCGGCTGCACCCACGCGTCGAGCCCGACGACGTCCTTGAGGAAACCGCGGACCCCCAGGAACTGGGAGAGGTGTTCGCGGTGCTCCTCGCATGCCAGCCACGTCTTGCGCCGCTCCGGCGTGTGCAGCGCCGGATTGTTCCACGCGAGGACCCAGACGGCCGCGTCACGACAGCCCTTGGCCGAGCAGGTGGGGATTTCTTCGGGGGTGGGGGAGTCGGAGGAAGTCACGGCCCCACCCTAGAACGGAAGGGCGACGCCGAGCAGCCACGGGGGGAGCTGCCCGGCGTCGGTCCGTCGCTCCGACGGGGGATGCGGAGCGCGTGAGCAGTATGTCACGCAGGACCCGGTGCAGTGCACCGGAACTTCATGATTGATCTGAGCTTTTATTGAGGTTTCCCGCGTCCAGCGCCGGACGGACGGGAGCCGGGACGAAATGGGAGGGCAGCGACGGCGTCGACTCGCGGCCGGCGTTGGCGATGACCACGGCCACGTACGGCAGCAGCGCGCCCGCGACGAGCGTCACCACAGCCACCGGGCGCGATACGTTCCACAACAGCACGGTCGCGATGACCGACAGGGTCCGCACCGTCATCGAGATGACGTAGCGGCGCTGGCGGCCCCGCACGTCCTCGGCGAGCCCCATGCGCGCGCCGGTGATCCGGAAGACCTCGGCCCCGTTCCGCTTCTGTCGCTTGACCCGTTCCACGTCACTACCACCCGATCGCCGGCCGGGCGTTCCGCTGCCCGGACCCTCTCCACGGTACGCCGCCCCCGCCGCCGCGGGGACAGGGGGACCCTCAACGGTGCCGCCCGAAATGCGCGGTACGCCGGACGGGTCGAAACTGGGCCCACGTGCGCACACCGCGCCGGGAGGAGGCTGGACATGAGCTGGTTGTGGGCGATCATCGTCGGTTTCGTACTGGGGCTGATAGCCAGGGCCATCCTGCCGGGCAGACAGCACCAGCCACTGTGGCTGACCACGCTGATGGGCATCATCGGCGGCATCCTCGGCAACGCCGTCGCCGTCTGGATCGGCGTCGCCGACACCCGGGGCATCGACTGGACCCGCCACCTCCTGCAGCTCGCGGGAGCGGTCCTCTTCGTCTTCCTCGGCGAAATGGCCTACAAGGCGATGCGCGGCGGCAGCCGGCAGACGACTTAGGGGTGCGGCACACGCCGGAGGGGCCGGCCGGACCGCGAGTCCGAACCGGCCCCTCCGCCGTGTGCCGTGCTGGTCCGCCTCCCGCGCCGGTCAGGCGCCGGTGACCTCGACCGCCGCCAGGTTCTTCTTGCCGCGGCGCAGCACCAGCCAGCGCCCGTGCAGCAGGTCCTCCTTGGCGGGGACCGCGTCCTCGGCGGTGACCTTCACGTTGTTCACGTAGGCGCCGCCCTCCTTCACGGTCCGGCGGCCGGCCGACTTGCTCGCGACCAGGCCCGTCTGTGCGAAGAGGTCCACTACCGGGGCCGGCTCCGCCACCTCGGCGTGCGGCAGCTCGGACAGGGCCGCGGCCAGCGTGGCCTCGTCCAGCTCGGCCAGATCGCCCTGACCGAACAGCGCCCGCGACGCGGCGATCACGGCGGCGCACTGGTCGGCGCCGTGTACCAGAGTGGTCAGCTCCTCCGCCAGGGCCCGCTGGGCGGCGCGTGCCTGCGGCCGCTCGGCGGTCTGCGCCTCCAGTTCCTCCAGCTCCTCGCGGGACCTGAAAGAAAGGATCCGCATGTAGGTGGAAATATCCCGGTCGTCCACGTTCAGCCAGAACTGGTAGAACGCGTACGGTGTGGTCATCTCCGGGTCCAGCCAGACGGCCCCACCCTCGGTCTTGCCGAACTTCGTGCCGTCCGCCTTGACCATCAGCGGGGTCGCCATCGCGTGGACGTGTGCGTCCGGCTCGACCCGGTGGATCAGGTCCAGGCCGGCCGTCAGGTTGCCCCACTGGTCCGAGCCGCCCTGCTGCAGGGTGCAGCCGTGACGCCGGTACAGCTCCAGGAAGTCCATGCCCTGGAGCAGCTGGTAGCTGAACTCCGTGTAGCTGATGCCCTGGTCCGACTCCAGCCGCTTGGCGACCGAGTCCTTCGTCAGCATCTTGTTGACGCGGAAGTGCTTGCCGATGTCCCGCAGGAACTCGATGGCGGACATGCCCGCCGTCCAGTCCAGGTTGTTGACCAGGACCGCGGCGTTCTCGCCCTCGAAGGACAGGAACGGCTCGATCTGCGAGCGCAGCCGGGTCACCCACTCCGCGATGACCGCGGGGTCGTTCAGAGTGCGCTCGGCGGTCGGACGGGGGTCACCGATCTGACCGGTGGCCCCGCCGACCAGCGCGAGCGGCCGGTTGCCCGCCAGCTGCAGCCGCCGCATCGTGAGCACCTGCACCAGGTGGCCGACGTGCAGTGAGGCGGCGGTCGGGTCGTAGCCGCAATAGAACGTGACCGGACCGTCCGCGAAGGCCTTGCGCAGCGCTTCTTCGTCGGTGGACTGGGCGAAGAGCCCGCGCCACTTCAGTTCGTCGACGATGTCCGTCACGGTCTCTCGACTCCTTACGTTCTGTGGAAATGCCGTGCTCAGTCTAGGTGGGTCAGACGCCCTTGCTCACCGAACTCATGTTGAAGTCCGGGATGCGGACAGCCGGCATCGCGGCCCGTGTGAACCAGTCGCTCCACTCGCGCGGCAGGGTCTTCTCCGTCCGGCCCGCCTCCGAGGCCCGCGACAGCAGGTCCACCGGGGATTCGTTGAACCGGAAGTTGTTCACCTCACCCACGACCTGCCCGTCCTCCACCAGATAGACGCCGTCCCGGGTGAGGCCCGTGAGCAGCAGGGTGGCCGGGTCCACCTCGCGGATGTACCACAGGCAGGTCAGCAGCAGGCCCCGCCGGGTGTCCGCGACCATCTCGTCCAGGGTCTTGTCACCGCCGCCGTCCAGGATCAGGTTCCCGAAGCCGGGGGAGACGGGCAGGCCGGTCAGGCCGGCCGTGTGCCGGGTGGTCGAGAGTCGGGCCAGCTCGCCGTCCCGGATCCACTCGGTCGCCGGGACCGGTAGGCCGTTGTCGAAGGCCGAGACGTCGTCGCCGGAGCTGTGGGCGATGACGAAGGGCGCGGACTCCAGGCCCGGCGCGTTCGGGTCGCTGCGCAGCGTCAGCGGCAGGTCGGTCAGCTTCTCGCCGAGCCGGGTGCCGCCGCCGGGCTTGGAGAAGACCGTGCGGCCCTCCACCGCGTCCCGGGCGGAGGCCGACCACATCTGGTAGATCAGCAGGTCCGCCACGGCCGTCGGCGGCAGCAGCGTCTCGTACCGTCCGGCCGGCAGGTCGATCCTCCGCTCCGCCCAGCCCAGCCGTACGGCGAGCTCCGCGTCCAGCGCGGTGGGATCCACGTCCTTGAAGTCCCGGGTGGAGCGGCCCGCCCAGGCCGAGCGCAGGCGGTCCGGGGACTTCGCGTTGAGCTCCAGGGTGCCGTTGGGCTGGTCGTGGCGCAGCCGCAGGCCGGTCGAGGTGCCGACGTAGGTGGAGACCAGCTCGTGGTTGGCGAAGCCGTACAGTTCCCGGCCGCCCGCCCGGGCCCGGGCGAAGGCCTCGCCCAGGGCCGGGGCGAAGTCCGCGAACACGGCGGAGGTGGTTTCGGCCGGGCCGTCGGTGAAGTCCGGCGAGGCCGGGGTCCCGGTGACCAGCGGCTGGGCGTCCTCGGCGGGACCCGCTCCCCGCGCGGCCGCCTCGGCGGCCCGCACCAGCGGCTCCAGGTCCTCCGCGGTGACGGCGGAGCGCGACACGACCCCCGAGGCAGTGCCCTCCTTGCCGTCGACGGTCGCGATGACGGTCAGGGTCCGCCCGCGGGTGACGCCGTTGGTCGTCAGGGCGTTGCCGGCCCAGCGCAGGTTGGCGCTCGACTCCTCGTCGGCGATGACGACGCACCCGTCGGCGGTGGACAGCTCCAGGGCCCGCTCGACGATCTCGTGCGGCTTGGTCGATCGGCTCATCGGCCGGCCTCCTGCGTGGTGTTCAGACTGTGCTGTCCCGGGGGGCGACCCCCGGACCCCCGGCGGATCCCGTGGTGATCGTGCGTGCTCATCGGCCGGCCTCCTGCGTGGTGTTCAGGATGTTCACGTCGCGGAACAGCGCGGACGGGCAGCCGTGCGAGACCGCCGCGACCTGGCCCGGCTGGGCCTTGCCGCAGTTGAAGGCGCCGCCCAGGACATAGGTCTGCGGGCCCCCGACCTTCTCCATCGAGCCCCAGAAGTCGGTGGTGGTGGCCTGGTAGGCCACGTCCCGCAGCTGCCCGGCCAGCCTGCCGTTCTCGATCCGGAAGAACCGCTGCCCGGTGAACTGGAAGTTGTAGCGCTGCATGTCGATCGACCAGGAGCGGTCGCCGACCACGTAGATCCCGCGTTCCACGCCGCCGATGAGGTCCTCGGTCGACAGTCCGCCGGGGTCCGGCTGGAGGGACACGTTCGCCATCCGCTGGACGGGCACGTGCCCGGGGGAGTCGGCGAAGGCGCAGCCGTTGGAACGTCCGAGGCCGGTCAGCCTCGCGATCCGCCGGTCGAGCTGGTAGCCGACCAGGGTGCCGTCCTTGACCAGGTCCCAGCTCTGCGCCTGGACGCCCTCGTCGTCGAAGCCGACGGTGGCCAGCCCGTGCTCGGCGGTGCGGTCGCCCGTCACGTTCATGATCGGAGAGCCGTACCTGAGCTTGCCGAGCTGGTCGAAGGTGGCGAAGGAGGTGCCCGCGTACGCCGCCTCGTAGCCCAGCGCCCGGTCGAGCTCGGTGGCGTGGCCGATCGACTCGTGGATGGTGAGCCACAGGTTGGACGGATCGACCACCAGGTCGTAACGCCCGGCCTGCACGCTCGGTGCCCGCATCTTCTCGGCGAGCAGGCCGGGGATCTCCTCCAGCTCGGCGTTCCAGTCCCAGCCGGTGCCCGTCAGGTACTCCCAGCCGCGGCCGGCGGGTGGGGCGATGGTGCGCATCGAGTCGAACTCGCCCGTCGTGCCGTTCACCGCGACCGCCGTGAGCTGCGGGTGGATCCGGACCCGCTGCTGCGTGGTCGTGGTGCCCGCGGTGTCGGCGTAGAACTTGTTCTCGTGTACGGCGAGCAGCGACGCGTCCACGTGCGCCACGCCGTCGGCCGCCAGAAGACGGGAGCTCCAGTCGGCGAGCAGCGCGGCCTTCTCCGCGTCCGGCACCTCGAAGGGGTTCACCTCGTAGGCGGAGATCCACGTCTGGTCCGCGTGCACCGGCTCCTCGGCGAGCTCCACGCGCTCGTCCGAACCGGCGGCCCTGAGCACCTGCGCGGACAGCTTCGCCATGGCCACGGCCTGGGAGGCCACCCTGGCGGCGCCGTCCATGGTCAGGTCCACGCCGGAGGCGAAGCCCCAGCTGCCGGCGTGTACGACCCGGACCGCGTAGCCGAGGTCGGTGGTGTCGGACCCGCCGGAGGGCTTGGCGTCACGCAGCCGCCACGAGGCGCTGCGGATCCGCTCCAGCCGGAAGTCGGCATGGTCGGCACCCAGCGCGCGGGCCCGGGCGAGCGCCGCGTCGGCGAGCGCCCGCAGGGGCAGCGCGGTGAAGGCCGCGTCGATGGAATGGGGCACGGAAGTCCTCCCGGGGTCGGGGACGGTCGCCCCGATCATGTCGCGATCGGGGTGCTTGTGCCTACATCTTTCTGTAGGGACTCGACAGAGCCCGCTGCGCGGCCCTGTCGGGGGTCGATTCCCCGGACGAGCGACGCGACCTATAGGTTTTCGGTATTCAGACCGCTAGCGAAAGGGTGATCCGTTGAGCCGCTCGGTTCTCGTCACCGGAGGAAACCGGGGCATCGGCCTCGCCATCGCCCGAGCCTTCGCGGAGGCCGGCGACAAGGTCGCGATCACATACCGGTCGGGTGAGCCGCCGCAGGCGCTCACCGAGCTCGGTGTCCTGGCGGTGCGCTGCGACATCACCGACTCCGAGCAGGTGGAGCAGGCCTACAAGCAGATCGAGGACGCGCACGGCGCGGTCGAGGTGCTCGTGGCCAACGCCGGCATCACCAAGGACACGCTGCTGATGCGGATGTCCGAGGAGGACTTCGCCTCCGTGGTCGACACCAACCTCACCGGCACGTTCCGGGTGGTCAAGCGTGCGAACCGCGGCATGCTCCGCGCCAAGAAGGGCCGGGTCGTCCTGATCTCCTCGGTGGTCGGGCTCCTCGGCTCGGCGGGGCAGGCGAACTACGCCGCCTCCAAGGCCGCGCTGGTCGGCTTCGCCCGCTCGCTCGCCCGCGAGCTGGGCTCCCGCAACATCACCTTCAACGTCGTCGCGCCCGGGTTCGTGGACACCGACATGACGAAGGTGCTCACCGACGAGCAGCGTGCGGGGATCGTGGCGCAGGTGCCGCTGGCCCGCTACGCGCAGCCCGAGGAGATCGCGGCAGCCGTCCGCTTCCTGGCGTCCGACGACGCCGCGTACATCACCGGAGCCGTCATTCCCGTTGACGGCGGATTGGGCATGGGTCACTGATCACCATGAGCGGAATTCTCGAGGGCAAGCGCATCCTCATCACGGGTGTGCTGATGGAGTCCTCCATCGCCTTCCACACGGCCAGGCTGGCGCAGGAGCAGGGCGCCGAGGTCATCCTCACCGCGTGGCCCCGCCCCTCGCTGACGGAGCGCATCGCGAAGAAGCTGCCCAAGCCGGTCAAGGTGATCGAGCTCGACGTCACCAACGACGAGCACCTGGCCCGCCTGGAGGGACTCGTCCGCGACGAGCTCGGCGGCCTCGACGGCGTCGTGCACTCCATCGGCTTCGCGCCGCAGGACGCGCTCGGCGGCAACTTCCTGAACACGCCGTTCGAGTCGGTCGCCACCGCCATGCACGTCTCGGCGTTCTCTCTGAAGTCGCTGACCATGGCCTGCAAGCCGCTCTTCCCGGCGGAGGGCGGGGCCGTCGTCGGCCTCACCTTCGACGCGCAGTTCGCCTGGCCGCAGTACGACTGGATGGGCCCGGCCAAGGCCGCCCTGGAGGCCACCAGCCGGTACCTCGCCCGCGACCTGGGCAAGGAGAACATCCGCTGCAACCTGGTCTCGGCCGGTCCGATCGGCTCCATGGCCGCGAAGTCCATTCCGGGATTCGGCGAGCTGGCCGAGGTCTGGAACACCCGCTCCATGCTGGAGTGGGACATGAGCGACCCGGAGCCGACCGGCCGCGGCGTCGTCGCCCTGCTGTCGGACTGGTTCCCGAAGACCACGGGTGAGATCGTCCACGTGGACGGCGGCGTCCACGCGATGGGTGCCTGACCCCGGGCCGCAACCGAGTATCCGTACGGCGGCGGCCGCGCTTCCCCCCGGGGGGAGGCGCGGCCGCCGCCGTTCTCGCGTCCGCCGACCGCCTTCGCTCGCATGTTCAGCGGCCGACCGGATCTTCCCGAGTCGAAAACCAGGACAGATGCCTGCAAACTGACCAAGTCGGGATCTTCCTGGCTTCGGCGGGGAGGAGGCAGGGGTGCGCACCAGGCCGAGCCGAGCAGTATCGATACTGGTCACATCAGTGATCGTGACCGGACTCCTGATCCCGGCCGTGGCCGCTCAGTCCTCCGGAGACGAGGCGGCTCCGGGCGCCGAGGCGGCGACGCCGGCCGCCGTCGACCTCGCCGACATCCCCGCCGAGCCCCCCGCGCAGCCTTCGCGGCCCGCCGCCCGCGAACTCTTCGGCGCCGACTGCGCCACCTCCATTGAGGGCTCCCTGGTGACCGCGCACTGCCACAACGCCTATCCGGAGACCGACCTGGTGAGCCTGCACGTCGAGTGCGACCGCTGGTGGGACCTGGACGGCGACGGCGCGGCCGTGGCCGTGGGCCCGGCCGCCCGGGCCGAACTCACCGGCCGCTGCTGGAAGGAGGTCCGCGCGGCCTGGGTCAGCCACCGGCGGCCGTGACCGGACCCCCCTGGGCGTCCCCGGGCCCCTGGGCGCCCACGGGCTCCTCGGTCCGCCCGGCCTCCTCGGTCCGCCCGGCCTCCTCGGTCCGCCCGGCCTCCTTGCCGAGGCAGACGAACGGATAGCCCGCGGCCTCCGAAGCCGCCGCGTCCCCGTCCCCGCGCCGGATCGCCTCGATCAGTCGGGTGTGGTCGAGATGGGCTGCGGGGTCCAGCACGGCGCCCACGTCGGCCCGCAGCCAGTCGGCGACCAGCTCGCCGAGGTCCGCGTACAGCTCGATCAGCACGTCGTTGTGCGAGGCCGTCACCACCGCCATGTGCAGACTCACGTCCGCCGCCACGAAGAGCTCCGCGTTCCCGCCCGCCCAGGCCTCCTCGCGGCGCGCCAGCAGGGCGTCCAGCTGGAGCAGGTCCCGTTCCGTGCGGCGCTCCGCGGCCAGCCGGGCCGCTGAGGACTCCAGCGTGGAGCGGAGCTCGGCGATGTGCCTCGGCTCTGCCCCGGCGAAGCGGCGGTGCATGACGCCGGCCAGCTCGCTGGTCGCGATGACGTACGTACCCGAGCCCTGCCGGATGTCGAGCAGGCCGTTGTGCGCCAGCGCGCGCACGGCCTCGCGCACGGTGTTGCGGGCGACTCCCATCAGCTCCACGAGCTCCGGCTCGGTGGGGATGCGCGAGCCGACCGGCCACTCGCCGGAGGTGATCTGGTTGCGCAACTGGGCGATCACCTGATCGACGAGCGCGGAGCGCCGGGGCGAGGTCAGCGGCATGGGTTCCTCTCACGTGCGGCCGGGGTCGCGGCCGCTGCTGCGGTGCGGGTGCAAGTGTGGCTGACGCCGCTGGACAACCAATCATCCCATGATTCTATGATGGGTGAATGTCCGACGAAGAGACCAAGACGCTCCACCGGCCCGCCGCGGCAGCCGCCGCCGTCGCCACCCCGCACGCGCCGGCCCCGCCGGCCTGGCTCGGCCCCGTGCTCATCGTCGGAATCGTGCTGGCCGCCCTCAACCTGCGCCCCGCCATCACCAGCCTCGGCGCCCTCTTCGAGGAGACCCGGGCCGGTCTGGGCATGAGCGGCACCGTCGCGGGCCTGATCACCTCCGTCCCGGCCCTGTGCTTCGCGGTCTTCGGTGTCACCGCGCCCCGGCTCTCCCGCCGCTTCGGCCCGGTCGCCGTCGTCTGCGCGGGCATGGCCGCCGTCGCCGCCGGGCTGCTGATCCGCCCCTTCGCGGCCGGCGCCGCCGGGTTCCTGGCCGCCAGCGCCCTGTCCCTGGCCGGCATCGCCCTCACCAACGTCCTGCTCCCGGTGATCGTCAAGCGCTACTTCCCGGACCGGGTCGGCACCATGACCGGCCTCTACTCCATGGCCCTGGCCGCCGGTACCTCGCTCGCCGCCGCCGCGACCGTCCCGCTGACCGAGGCCCTCGGCGGCAGCTGGCGCACCGGCCTGCTGATGTGGGCCTCCCTCGCCGTGGTCGCCGTACTGCTGTGGCTGCCCATCGCGCGCGCCGCCGCTCGTGCCGACCGGCCCCGGGACGCCGCCGGCTCCGGCGCGAATGCCGCCGCAGGGAGCGACGCGGGCCCGCGGGTCGTCCGTAGCCGCACCGCCTGGGCCCTGGCCTGCTACTTCGGTCTCCAGGCCACGGGCGCCTACATCACCATGGGCTGGCTCCCGCAGATCTTCCGCGACGCCGGGGTCTCCGCCTCCACCGCCGGCGTGCTGCTCGCCGTCACCATGGTCATGGGCGTACCGCTCGCCTTCGTCATCCCCGGCCTGGCCGGCCGCATGAGGAACCAGGGCGCCATCGCGGCAACCCTCGGCGTCTTCGGCCTCGTCGGCTACCTCGGACTCTTCTCGGCCCCCGCGGCCGGAGCCTGGGCATGGGCCCTCCTGCTCGGCGTCTCCAACTGCGCCTTCCCCCTCGTCATCACCATGATCGGACTGCGCGCCAAGTCCCCGGCGGGCGTGGTCAGGCTCTCCGCCTTCGCGCAGAGCACCGGCTACCTCATCTCCATCCCCGGCCCGCTCGTCATCGGCGCCCTCTACCAGCACAGCGGAGGCTGGGACCTGCCGCTCGCCCTGATGGCCGGCCTGCTCGTACCGCAGATCGCCCTCGGCGTCCTCGCGGGCAGGGACCGCACGATCGAGGACGAATGCGGCATGCGAGACTGAACCGCATGTCACCCGTACTCGAACCGAACCCGGAGGGCGGCCGCAGGAAGCTCGGCCTCGTCCTCGGCGCCATGCTCGTCGTATCCGTGATCATCTCCGTGATCGCGACGATCGCCTCGCCGTGACGAACGCGACCCCGGCCGCTGGCGTGGGTAGGGACATCTCCACCCACCCCTAGGGGGTCAGGCTCAGGGTGAAGTGGGGTGTGCCCCGGATGGGAACCGCCGTCCCGGATCCGTAGATTCGCAGGCAGCGAGCCAGTCCGGTCCACACACCCACGGAGGCGGCCATGTCGGCCCCCACGCACACACGGTCCCTTGCCCCCGCCCGCCGGACGCGCACGACCACCGCCGTGAGCACCAGGCTGCACTGGTGGGCGCCGGCGCTGCCCGCACTCGCCTTCGGCCTCCTGCTGCTGCTCCTCACGGGATCCGGTGAGGCCCACGCGGCCACCGGCGGGGTCTCCGGCCTCGTCCAGCTCGTCGAACAGCTCCTGCGCGCCGTCGTCTGACCTCGCGAGCGCCCCCACCACCTGGGACGAGCCCCCTCAACACCCTGCGCTCCACGGCCCGTTTCATGCGAAGCTGGGAGCCATGAGCGCAGACACACCCCGCAGGATCGCCCTCCTCCGGCATGCCAAGGCCGACTGGCCCGATGTGTCCGACCACGACCGTCCGCTGGCGGAACGGGGCCGCAAGGACGCGCCGGCCGTCGGTCTGAAGCTCGCCGAGACCGGCATCGTCTTCGACCTGGCCCTCTGCTCGACCGCGGCCCGCACCCGCGAGACCTGGAAGCTCGCCGTCCAGGAGATGCCGCACCGGCCGAAGACCCACTACGAGGAGCGGATCTACGACGCCTCGCCGGGCGAGCTCATCGCCCTGCTGAACGAGACCTCCGACGAGGTCTCCGACCTCCTCGTCATCGGCCACAACCCCGGCATGCACGCCCTCGCCGACGCCCTCGCCGGGCGCGCGGAGGGCGACACCCTGGCGCGGATGACCCGTACGGGGTTCCCGACCGCTGCGCTCGCCGTCGTCTCCTTCACCGGATCGTGGAAGTCCCTGGAGCACGGGGTGGGCACCCTGCTGGACTACTGGACCCCCAAGGGGCACTGACCGGCACGGCACGCGAGCGGGCCCCGGCAGCCGCACCGGCCGCCGGGGCCCTCACGTTCGGGGACCGGGGTGCCTCGCGCACCCGTCACGGGTCAGGCCAGGTCGGCGGCCTCGATCTCCTCGCGGGTGATCCCGAGCAGATACAGCACCGCGTCGAGGAAGGGCACGTTCACCGCGGTGTGCGCGGCCTCCCGGACCACCGGCTTGGCGTTGAAGGCCACGCCGAGCCCGGCCGCGTTCAGCATGTCCAGGTCGTTGGCGCCGTCGCCGATGGCCACCGTCTGGGACAGCGGTACGTCGGCCTCCGCGGCGAAGCGGCGCAGCAGCCGGGCCTTGCCCGCCCGGTCCACGATCTCCCCGGTGACCTTGCCCGTCAGCTTCCCGTCGACGATCTCCAGGGTGTTGGCGGAGGCGAAGTCCAGCCCCAGCCGCTCCCGCAGGTCGTCCGTCACCTGGGTGAAGCCGCCCGAGACCACGCCCACCTGGTAGCCGAGCCGCTTGAGCGTGCGGATCAGGGTCCGAGCGCCCGGCGTCAGCTGCACCTCGGCGCGGACCTTGTCGACGACGGACGCGTCCAGGCCCGCCAGCAGCGCCACCCGGGCGTGCAGCGACTGCTCGAAGTCCAGCTCCCCGCGCATGGCCCGCTCGGTGACCTCGGCGACCTCGGCCTCGCACCCGGCGTGGGCGGCGAAGAGCTCGATGACCTCGTCCTGGATGAGCGTGGAGTCCACGTCCATGACGACCAGCCGCTGCGCCCGGCGGTGCAGACCGGCCGAGACCACGGCGATGTCCACGCCGATGTGCGAGGCGGCCGTGGCCAGTGCGGTGCGCAGCGGTTCCGTCTCCACCCCGGAGACGGCGAACTCCACCGCGGTCACGGGGTACTTGGCGAGGCGAAAGATACGGTCGATGTTGCCGCCGGCCCCGGTGATTTCCGCGGCGATGGCGGCCGTGGACTCGGCGGTGAGCGGATGTCCGAGCACGGTGACGTGGGACCGGCCGCTGCCGCGCGGCCGGTTGTCGCCGGTGCCGGACAGGATCTCGGCCTGCAGCTTGTGCGATTCGGCCCAGCTGTGGACGGTGGCCCGCAGGTCGCCCTCGGTGCCGCCGACGGGCTTGGTGACGAGGGCGCACAGGACGATGCGGCCACGGGTGACGACCTGCTCGATGTCGACGACGTCGACGGAGTAGGCGGCGAGGGTGTCGAACAGCCCGGCGGTGATCCCGGGACGGTCCTTGCCGAAGATCTTGACGAGGAGGGTGGGGACGTCGGAGGTCTGCGATGCGCTCATGGTGCCCTCACCGTATCTTCCCGGCCCCCACGACAGGACCCCCGTCCCATTTCCTGAACGTGCCGCGTCCTGCCCGGCCGTCAGCGCGGCGGGACCGGCGGCCCCGGCGGCATCGGCGGCTTCGGCGGCGGCGGGGCGCCCGGCGGGGGCGGTGGGGTGAACGGCGGCCGCTGCGGGGGCGGGGTGCGGCGGGGCGGGCGAGGGGGGATGCCGGTGACCGTCACGTCCCAGGAGGCGTCCGGGTCCAGGTACGGCACCGCCCACCCCGGCGGCGCACCCGGCACCTCACGCGCACCCCGCGCGCCCGTCCCGCCAGGACCCGTCCCGTACGGGGCCGTGGGCGCGCCGGGATCCACCGGGGCCGGCCCCCCGGTACCGCCCGCGGCCCGGACCTCCGCCGGCCGCCTCCGGCCCGCCAGCACCGCACCGGCCGCACCGGCCGCGGCACCCCACACCGAGCCCAGCAGCAGGGCGTAGGGGACGTCCCCCCGCAGCTCCACCCCGGCGTCCACCAGGTCCACGCCCAGCACCGCCAGCGAGGCGTCCGCCGACAGCCGCGTCAGCCGCACCAGCACCACCAGGGCCACCCCGGTCACCGCGCCCAGCCGCACCGCGCACCCCGCGACGCCGCGTCCCGGTGTCCGTACGGCCGCCAGCACACCCGCGGCGAGCAGCAGCACCGAGACCCCCACGACCAGCAGCCAGGCCCGCCCGTCGTACTCCGCGAGCCGGGCCACCGTCACGGGCTCCCGTGCCGAGGCCGACAGGAGGTCGTCCAGCGGATCGGGCAGCAGCCGTGCCGAACTGCCCGTGGCCACGCCGCGCAGCGGTACCGACAGCCCCAGCAGCACCCCCAGCCAGCTCCCGTTCGGTGCGCCCAGCAGCGCTGCGCCCAGCACCCGCCGGGGGTGTTCGTCGCCCGCCGCCGCCCACACCGCGGCGGCCAGCCCCGCCGCCACCGCGACCAGCAGCACCGTCACCACCGCCGAGGCGGCGGGACGCAGTCGGGCCAGCGCGGCGGGTCCGCGCCGCGAGACCAGCAGCGCCACCGCCAGCACCGCGAGCGCCCACAGGCCCGCGCCCAGCAGTGTCGGCCCGGTCGCCACGGAGAAGCCCACCCGGGTCCGTGCCTCGATCAGGTCGCCGACGCGGTCCGGGAGGAGCCCGCCGATGTCCCCGACCCCTGGCACCTCGATCCGCACCGGGGGGCTCGGCGGTGACACACCGTCGAGGGTGACCACGTCGTGCCCGGCCCATGCCAGCCCGCCCGCCGTCGCGACGAGCAGCGCCGTGAACGCCACGACCCTGGCCGCCGTCCCGCCCGGACCCTCCCCGGCCCGCAGCGACCGCAGGAACACCCCGGCCAGCACCAGGGCGCCGGCCAGTGACACGCCCAAGGGCATGACGTCCAGGGAGGTTTCGGCCCCCGCCCCGGCAACTCCGAACACCGAGACGTCACCCGAGGGGTCCACGGTTCCACCGACGGCGAGAACCACCACCGCGGCCGTCATCGGCCCCAGCGAACCCCCGGCGGCGTCCGCCCCCAGCAGGCGCAGACCCAGGCCGGCCACCCCCGCCATCACGATCAGGGACCAGCCCACGGCGGCCACGGCGGACAGGACCACGTCTCCCCAGCGGATGCGGTGCATGCGGTGAACCCCCGATGCCTGCCGAGCCGTACGCGGCGGGACACCCCTGGCGAGAAGTCCCGTATCTCACTCTCCGGGTGACTTTCGCCCCCGTCAACGGGCAGACGTAGACGCCCGGGCCAGGCCCGGATTCCACATACGGCTGTGGGCCTGAAATAGTTCCCCCGGATGTTCGCCATCCCTAGACTCCCTGACGTCGTGGGGGAATCTCGGGGGACTTAAGTGGGGCTGGAGTGCCGGAACTCGTACTGGAATTGAATGGCAGGACCTGGACGCTCGATCCGTCCAGGTCGTACTCGCTGGGGCGGGACCCCCAGGGAGACGTGGTGATCGACGATGCGCGGGTGTCGTGGCGGCATGCCACCATCGCCTGGAACGGCCAGGGTTGGGGGCTCGAAGACCACGGCAGCACCAACGGCACCTACGTGCAGGGGGCGCGGGTCCAGCAGACCGCGCTGGTTCCGGGGACGCCGGTCCACCTGGGCAACGCCACCGACGGCCCGCGGCTGAATCTGAGCGCCGCCGCCGCGCCGCAGCCGGCCGTGGCGCAGCAGCAGCCCCAGCAGACTCCGGCCCAGGCCTACGCCCAGCCGCAGGCAGCCGGCTACCAGGCTCCCCAGCAGCCCCAGCAGGCCTGGAACCAGCCGCCGCAGCAGCCGCAGGCCCACGTGCCGCACCAGCAGGGCGACGGCGCCGCGTCCCTCCCGGCGCAGGGCGGAGCACCGCAGTACGGCGGCGACCGCAGCCCGACGACCTTCCACCAGCTCGCGCTGGGACACGTGATGCGGATCGGCCGTGCGCTGGAGAACGACCTGGTGGTCTCCGACCTCCAGGTCTCCCGCCACCACGCCGAGTTCCACTCGATGCCCGGCGGCCGTTTCGAGATCCGCGACCTCGGCAGCCACAACGGCACCTACGTCAACGGCCAGGCGCTGCCGAAGTCCGGCACCGCGCTGCTGGGCCCGAACGACATCGTCGGCGTCGGCCACTCGACGTTCCGCATCGTCGGCGACCGCCTCGAGGAGTTCGTCGACACCGGTGAGGTCTCCTTCTCGGCCCGCCACCTCACGGTCACGGTCGACGGCGGCAAGCAGATCCTCAAGGACGTCACCTTCGGCGTCCCGGAGAAGTCGCTGATCGGCGTCATCGGCCCCTCCGGCTCCGGCAAGTCCACCCTGCTCAAGGCGCTGACCGGCTACCGGCCCGCCGACCAGGGCGACGTCCTGTACGACAACCGCAACCTGTACAAGCAGTTCGCCGAGCTCCGCCAGCGCATCGGCCTGGTCCCGCAGGACGACATCCTGCACAAGGAGCTGAAGGTCAGCACCGCGCTCAAGTACGCGGCCAAGCTCCGCTTCCCCGGCGACACCGCCGAGGCCGAGCGTGCCGCCCGCATCGACGAGGTGCTGCGCGAGCTCAAGCTGGACATCCACAAGGACAAGAAGATCACCGCGCTCTCCGGTGGTCAGCGCAAGCGCGTCTCCGTCGCCCTGGAACTGCTCACCAAGCCCTCGCTGATCTTCCTGGACGAGCCGACCTCCGGCCTCGACCCGGGCATGGACCGCGACGTCATGCAGCTGTTGCGCGGCCTCGCCAACGACGGCCGCACGGTCCTCGTCGTCACGCACTCCGTCGCCGAGCTGTCGCTCTGCGACAAGCTGCTGGTCATGGCCCCGGGCGGGTCCGTCGCCTACTTCGGCCCGCCGGACGAGGCACTGAACTTCTTCGGCTACGGCACGTGGGCGGACGTCTTCTCCGCCTTCGAGAACTACCGGGACTACGACTGGGCCGGCCGCTGGAAGGGCTCGCAGCACTACCAGCTCTACGCCGCCGAGCTCGACGCGGTCGCCCCGCAGCCGGTCGTCATGCCGTCGGCCCAGCAGATGCGCCCGGCCAAGCCGCAGGGCTGGGGCGCGCAGCTGTGGACGCTGATCCGCCGCTACGTCTCGGTGATCGCGTCGGACAAGGGCTTCATGGGCCTGATGCTGATCCTGCCGGCCGTCCTGGGCGTGGTCTCCACGGTCATCCCGGCGACCTTCGGCCTGGCACCGCCGACCCCGCCGTCGCGCTTCAACGGCGACGCGGGCACGATCATGCTGATCCTCGCGGTCGGCATGTGCTTCTCCGGCGCCGCGAACTCGGTCCGTGAGCTGATCAAGGAACGCGTCATCTACGAACGCGAGCGCGCGACCGGCCTGTCCAGGTCGGCGTACCTCATGTCGAAGGTGATCGTCCTCGGCTTCATCACGGCCATCCAGGGCGTGATCATCTGCGTGATCGGCTTCACCCCGCGCGACCTGCCCGCCGAGGGCCTGCTGATGCCGCCGGCCGTCGAGCTGTGCCTGTCGGTCATCGCGCTCGGCTTCACCTCGATGATGGTCGGCCTGGTGATCTCCTCGCTGGTGAAGACCGCCGAGAAGACCATGCCGCTGCTGGTCATGTTCGCGATCGTCCAGGTCGTCTTCACCGGCATCCTCTTCCAGGTCTACGACTCCCCGGGGTTGGAGCAGGTCGCCTGGCTGATGCCCTCCCGTTGGGCCATCGCCGCCGCCGGCACCACCCTGAACCTCGGCCGGCTCATGCCGCCGTGGGACCGTGACAACCCGACCAACACCGATCCGCTCTGGGACGCCACGGTCGGCCAGTGGAGCCTGAACATCATCATCCTGCTGGCCATCGGCATCGCGTGCGGGTTCCTGGTGCAGCGCCTGCTGCGCCGCCACGAGCCCGAGGTCATGCGCGCGGGCAAGTAGCCGCGGACGCCCGCGACACGCGCACACGCCGCAGGGCGGCACCCGGATCCTGGGTGCCGCCCTGCGGCGCATGTGTGAGTGGGGCGAGGACCGCCGCAGGCCTAGTAGGCGCTGTTGACGTTGTCCATCGAGCCGTAGCGGTCGGCCGCGTAGTTGCAGGCGGCGACGATGTTGGCGACCGGGTCGTACTGGTCGAACTTGGTGCCCTTGACGTGGTACGCCTTGAAGGTCGGGTAGATGACCTGGAGCAGGCCCTTGCTGGGGATGCCGTTCTTGGCGTTGATGTCCCAGTTGTTGATGGCCATCGGGTTGCCGCTGGACTCGCGCATGATGTTGCGGTGAATGCCCGCGTAGGTGCCCGGAATGCCCTCGCGCTTCATGATGAAGAGCGCTTCCTTGATCCAGCCGTCCAGGTTGTTCGCGAACACCGGGGTGCGCGCGGCGGAGCGGCTCGCAGCCGCCTTCTGCTCGCGGGCCTTCTTCGCGGCGGCCTCCGCCTTGGCCTTGGCGTCGGCGTCGGCCTTCGCCTTCGCCTCGGCCTTGGCCTTGGCGGCGGCGGCCTTCGCGTTGGCGTCGGCGATGACGTGCTGCGCGGAGAGGTGCCCGTACAGCGCCTTGGTCTGCGTGCCGTTCACGGCCTGGGCCCAGGCGACGGGGGCGGCCGAGATGGTCTCGGCCTCGGCGGCGTCGGCGGGGACGAGGGAGAAGGCGACGGCGGCGGCGCTCAGGGTGGCGACACCGGCGATGGACAGCTTGTGTGCCTTCGTCAGACGACTGTGACCGGGGGTGCGGGAAGCAGACATGGCGGGGCAACCTCTTCGAATAGCGGGGGCCGCAGGAAGGCGCCCTGCGGATCCGGGATCCGCGGCGCCTGGCGACGGGAGCAATTCTTAGCGGCGGCAAAATCCTGTGGCAAAGGTGTGACGTACGATCCTGCTTAGTGGATCAGGGCCGGGCGTCGAGGGGGGTGTTCCGGCCTCGACGCGGGCCCTGACCGCACTGATGGGACCTGCACTCTTCCACTAGGGAGCTTCGTAAGTGATGTGGGTCCTATGCCGGGGCTCACACCGCCCTTACGCCGTTCTCACCATGCGTTGCTTCAGCAATGCTTTCCGTGACGGTTGTCATCCTTCAGGAGGAGATGGAGGTCGCCGAACTCATGCCAGAGGCAGCGCCGGGCCAGCGCCTGCGCATACCCCAGCCGTACGGCGGCACGCCCCGCCACCGCCTCCAGCATCAGGAGGCGGGAGGCCTCCGGCTCGTGCAGCCCGGTCAGCAGGCCGTCCACCGCCCGCACCCCGCGCTCCGGTGTCACCACCAGATCGGTCCACCCGCCCGCCGCGCGGACCGCCCCGCGCGCGTCCGCCGCCGACTCCAGCGCCCGCACCGCGGTGGTCCCCACCGCGATCACCCGCCCGCCCCCCGCCCGCGCGGCGTTCACCAGCGCCGCCGTCGCGGCCGGCACCGCGTACCGCTCCGGGTAGGGCGGCTCGTGCGCCTCCTGGGAAGCCACCCCCGTGTGCAGGGTCAGCGGGGCGAACCGCACCCCCCGGCCCGCCAGCTGAGCCACCAGTTCCGCGGTGAAGGGCCGGCCGGCGCTCGGCATCTCGGCCGAGCCCGAGCCGTCCGCCGCCGGTACCGCGAACACCGTCTGGTACGCGGACAGCGGCTGGTCCCGCTCCGTGTAGGCGTACCGGATCGGCCGCCCGTGATCGCGCAGCAGCTCCGCGATCCCGCCCGGACCCGGCCCCGGCCGCGCCCACCACAGCCGGTCCGCGCCCGCGCCGAGGGGTTCCTCCAGGCCCAGGCGGCGGCCGTCCGGCAGCTCCGCCACCGCGCCGGCCGGTCCGCCGGGGCGGGGCCGGGTCGTCCCGCCGCCCGCCGGGCTGCGCAGCTCCACCGCCCAGCGGCCGTCGTCCCCCTGCGTCGAGAAGTGCACCACTACGGTCTCCCCGCCCAGCCGTGCGTCCACGGCGGCCGGGAGGGTGGTCGAGGTGTTCACCACCAGCACGTCGCCGGCCCGCAGTAGGTGCGGCAGCTCCCGGAAGGCGTGCAGCGAGACATCGGTGCTGCCGCGTGACACCAGCAGTCGCACCGCGTCCCGGCCCAGCCCCGGCCCCCGCTGCTCGGCCGGAACCCGGGCCAGCAGTTCGCGAGGAATGTCCTTTATATACAGTCCCGCATTCGGCCCCTCGCCCCCCACCACCGCCCGACCGCGCCTTCCGGCCCGGATCCCGCCGCCCCTCCCGCTCATCGCGGCGCCCCGCCGTCCGCCGCGGCCCCGGCCAGCCCCTCCGCCGTGTACCGCCCGCTCGGCAGGTTCCGCTCCAGTAGTCGCAGCAGCACCGGAGCCACCTCCTCCGGTGCCGGCAGCGCCGCCAGGTCCTCCTCCGGCTCGGCCGCCGCCATCATCCGGGTCCGCATGGAACCCGGATCCGCCCACCACACCCGCAGCTCCGGCTCCTCCACCGCCAGCACGGCCGACAGCTGGTCCACCGCGGCCTTGGTCGCCCCGTACGCACCCCACGTGGCGTACGGGACGACCGCGGCGTCCGAGCTGATGTTCAGCACGGCCCCCGCCGCCGAGGCCCGCAACAGCGACAGCCCCTCCTGGACCAGCCCCAGCGGCCCCAGCACATTGACCTCGAACGCCTCGCGCAGCCCGGCCGGCGGATGCACGGCCAGCGGCACCAGCGGCTCGGCCCCGAGCACCCCCGCGTTGTTCACCAGCAGGTCCAGCCCGCCCAGCCGCCGCGCGGCCGCCACCAGCGCCGCCCGGTGCGCCCCCGAGGACACGTCCCCGGCCACCGCCACGACCCGCACCCCACCGGCCCGCCCCAGCCCGGCCACGGTCTCCTCCAGCGCCGCCGCGCCCCGCGCACCCAGTACCAGGTCCCAGCCCCGCGCCGCCAGCTCCCCGGCCAGCGCCCGGCCGAGCCCCCTGGACGCCCCCGTCACGATCGCCACCGACATCGACAGCACCCTCACCTTCGTCCCGACCAGCAGATGCCCTCACCGTAGGAAGGGGCGGCCCCCCGCCGCGTCGGCCGCCGGCCCCGCCCCTACAGGTCCCTTGGACCTACGCCCTGCGACCCGCCCCAGGTCCCTCCCACCGTCCGATCCCGCAGGTCACGGCCGCCGGTACGGTGAGGCCATGACCGCAAGCCCCCTGTCGCGCGGACCCCGCGGCGGCCTGGCCGCCGTGAGTACGGCGCTGCTCGCCATGAGCCGCCGCCTGGAGGTCCGCGACGTCCTGCGCACGATCGTGGTGTCGGCCCGCGAGCTGCTCGACGCCGAGTACGCGGCCCTGGGCGTCCCGGACGACCACGGCGGCTTCGCCCAGTTCGTCGTCGACGGCATCAGCGCCGAACAGTGGCGGCGGATCGGCCCGCTGCCCCGGCAGCACGGCGTCCTGGCCGCGATGCTCCACCAGAACGGCCCCGAGCGGCTCGCCGACGTGCGTAAGGACCCCCGCTTCGGTGGCTGGCCCTCCGCCCACCCCGAGATGTCCGACTTCCTGGGCATGCCCGTCCGGGACGGCGACGAGACCCTCGGAGCGATCTTCCTCGCGAACAAGAGGAGCGCCCCCGACGGCGCCGACCGCGTCTTCACCGACGAGGACCAGGACCTCCTCTCCCTGCTCGCCCAGCACGCGGCGATCGCCCTCACCAACGCCCGGCTCTACGAACGCAGCCGCGAACTCACCATCGCCGAGGAGCGCTCCCGCCTCGCGCACGAGCTGCACGACGCCGTCAGCCAGAAGCTCTTCTCCCTGCGCCTCACCGCCCAGGCCGCCGCGACCCTCGTCGACCGCGACCCGGCCCGCGCCAAGGACGAACTCCACCAGGTGGCCGCCCTCGCCGCGGAGGCCGCCGACGAACTGCGCGCCGCCGTGACCGAGCTGCGCCCGGCCGCCCTGGACGAGGACGGCCTGGTGGCCACCCTGCGCACCCACGTCCAGGTACTCGACCGCGCGCACACCGCGCACGTCACCTTCGCCTGCGAGGGCGTGCGGGCCCTCCCCGCGGCCCAGGAGGACGCGATGCTCCGGGTCGCCCAGGAAGCCCTGCACAACGCCCTGCGCCACTCGGGCGGCGACCGCGTCGAGGTCACCCTGGCCCGCACGCCCACCGGGGGAGCGGTCCTCAGCATCACCGACTCCGGCGAGGGCTTCGACCCCCGGGCGGTCCGCCGGGCGGGCCGCCATCTGGGCCTGGTCTCCATGCGGGACCGCGCGAGCGGCGTCGGAGGCCGCCTCGCCGTGCACTCGGAGCCCGGTCAGGGCACCACGATCGAGATGGAGGTCCCCGGTGGCTGACAGCACCGCCCGCGGTGGCAGCCGCAGCCGCATCCGCGTCCTTCTGGTGGACGACCACCAGGTGGTCCGGCGGGGCCTGCGCACCTTCCTGGAGGTCCAGGAGGACATCGAGGTCGTCGGGGAGGCCTCCGACGGCGACGAGGGCATCACCCGCGCCGAGGAGCTGCGGCCCGACGTGATCCTCATGGACGTCAAGATGCCGGGCACGGACGGCATCGGGGCCCTGCGCCGGCTCCGCGAGCTGGCGAACCCCGCACGGGTGCTGATCGTCACCAGTTTCACGGAGCAGCGGACCGCGGTCCCCGCCCTGCGCGCCGGCGCGGCCGGTTACGTCTACAAGGACATCGACCCGGACGCCCTGGCGGGCGCCATCCGCTCCGTCCACGCCGGCCACGTCCTGCTCCAGCCGGAGGTGGCGCAGGCCCTGATCGCCCAGGACGACCGCAGCCCCCAGGCGGGTCGGTCCGGCTCGCTGACCGACCGCGAGCGCGAGGTCCTCGGCCTCATCGCGGACGGCCGCTCCAACCGTGAGATCGCCCGCGCCCTGGTGCTGTCGGAGAAGACGGTCAAGACGCACGTCTCGAACATCCTGATGAAGCTGGACCTTTCCGATCGGACCCAGGCAGCGTTGTGGGCGGTCAGGCACGGAATCACCGAGTAGACCGCCCGAATCGGACCGATTGCTTACGGGCTGGGAATCAGCTGAGATTCATACGGTCGGGTGTATGTAGCCCACATGGCGTATCCCCGGGTTCGGGGTGGCCGTTCTCCATGGCGTGCCGCGACGGCCGGTCGCGGCGGACGTACTGGAGGACGAGAACGTGAAGAACTTCAAGAAGGCCGCAGCCGTCACCATGATCGCGGGCGGCCTCCTCGCCGCCGGCGCCGGTGTCTCCTCGGCGCACAGCGGTGCGTCAGCGGAGGGCGAGGCCCTGAACTCGCCCGGCGTGGCCTCCGGGAACCTGATCCAGGCCCCGGTGCACGTCCCCGTCAACGTCGTGGGCAACACGGTCAACGTGATCGGCCTGCTCAACGGCGCGTGGGGCAACAGCGGCGTCAACGCCTGACCCCACCCCCGACCCGCGGCCCCGCTTCCCCCCTCTCCCCGGAAGCGGGGCCGCGGGCCGATCCCCGCACAACCCGGGCGCGGCCCCGCCCCAGCGAAGGCACCGCACCACAAGCCCGCTGCTCAGCCCCGTTCGCGCGCCTCGACGGCCGCGTTGTAGGCGGCCACCAGCGCCCGCCGGGCGACCCGCTCCACCGGCCGCAGCGCCTCCGCCCGCGCCACCATCTCCGAGGCGGCCACCGCACCCCCGTGCCCGCTCTCGTGCGCCAGCGACACCATCAGATCCACCCGCTGTGCCAGCGCCAGCACCCGCACCGCCCGGGGCGGATACCCAGGCGCCAGCGCGTCCTGCCCGGCCTCCGCCCGCGCCCGGTACGCCGACAGCGCCGCCTCCGCCACCGGCCCCGACCCCGCCACGTCCAGCCGGGTCAGCACCGCGGTCGCCTCGCGCAGCGCCTCCGCCAGCTCCCGCTCCGCCTCGCCGAGCGTCGGCACGTCCGCCGGCGGCGCCTCCCGGACCGGCAGGCAGTGCCAGGTCACCGACACGTGCACGTCCCCGGCCGGACCGGCCTCGGCCACCTCCGGCACCAGCCCCACCGCCGCCCCCACCGCGACGACGGCCTCCTCGGCCTCCAGCGCCCGCGCGTTGAACTCCGGCGGCCCGCTCAGCCCCAGCGGGTGCCCCGGTGCCGGCAGCGCCACCCGCAGCCCCCTGACCCCCAGCGCACGGAGCCGGCCGAGCGCCAGCGTGAGCCCCACCGGCCCCGGCTCGCCCGGCAGACCCTCCACCCGGTGCACGGCGTCCTCGCCCACGATCGACATCGCGGCCTCGTCGGGCGAGACCAGACCGGCCAGCAGCGCGTTCCCCCAGGCGGCCAGCCGCCCTGAACGTGGTTCGAAAAGCATCCCCCCACTTTACGGATCGCCACCCGCACCGGGCCCCGGCCCCGGACCCCTCCCCGAGTGGCGTAGGTTTTCCCCTGGGGCTGCGTCTACCGGCGCACAGTGAACCGTGACTGCAAGGGGTGACAACACGCTCATGAGCGATGTTCTGGAGCTGGTGGACGTATCCGTGGTCCGCGAGGGCCGGGCTCTGGTGGACCAGGTCTCCTGGTCGGTGAAGGAGGGCGAGCGCTGGGTGATCCTCGGCCCCAACGGCGCCGGCAAGACCACACTGCTGAACCTCGCCTCCAGCTACCTCTTCCCCACCAAGGGCTCCGCCACCATCCTCGGCAGCACCCTCGGCAAGGTCGACGTCTTCGAGCTGCGCCCCCGCATCGGCATGGCCGGCATCGCGATGGCCGACAAGCTCCCGAAGCGCCAGACCGTCCTGCAGACCGTCCTCACCGCCGCCTACGGCATGACGGCGACCTGGCAGGAGGAGTACGAGGCGGTCGACGAGCAGCGCGCCCGCGCCTTCCTGGACCGGCTCGGCATGACCGAGTACCTCGACCGGAAGTTCGGCACCCTCTCCGAGGGCGAGCGCAAGCGCACCCTGATCGCCCGCGCGCTGATGACCGACCCCGAGCTCCTGCTCCTCGACGAGCCCGCCGCGGGCCTCGACCTCGGCGGCCGCGAGGACCTCGTACGCCGCCTCGGCCGCCTCGCACGCGACCCGCTCGCCCCCTCCATGATCATGGTGACGCACCACGTCGAGGAGATCGCCCCCGGCTTCACCCACGTCCTGATGATCCGCCAGGGCAAGGTCGTCACCGCCGGTCCCATCGACCTCGAACTGACCTCGCGCAACCTCTCGCTCTGCTTCGGCCTCCCCCTGGTCGTCGAGCGCAACGGCGCCGACCGCTGGACCGCGCAGGGCCTGCCCCTCGGCTGACCGCCCATGGTACGCGGACCGCGGGCGGTCATCCTCCGGGTACCGCCGCCCGCACCCTGTCCCGAGCCCGTCCGGCCGACCTACCATGACCACGTGGACATCGACGCGTGGGTGTGGTGGCTCATCGGCGCGGTCGGACTGGGCATCCCCCTGGTCCTGACCGCCATGCCGGAATTCGGCATGTTCGCCGTCGGAGCGGTGGCGGCAGCCGTCACGGCGGCCCTCGGTGGAGGGGTGGTCGCCCAGGTCCTGGTGTTCGCGGTCGTGTCGGTCGCGCTCCTCGCCGTCGTCCGGCCCATCGCCCAGCGGCACCGCGACCAGCGCCCCCAACACCGCAGCGGCATCGACGCGTTGAGGGGCAGAACCGCCGTCGTCCTCGAACGGGTCGACGGCAGCGGCGGCCGCATCAAACTCGCCGGCGAGATCTGGTCCGCCCGCGCCCTCGACGCGGACACCAGCTTCGAACCGGGCCGGACCGTCGACGTGGTGGAGATCGACGGCGCGACCGCCGTCGTGATGTGAGAAGCAGCCTGCTCGCGGCCCCCAGGTCTGCGAGACTCCGATCAACGGGGCAGCACAGACAGCCGGAAGGGCACGGGGAACCGCATGCAACCGATCATCATCGTCCTGATCATTCTGGTGGTTCTGGTCTTCATCGCACTGGTCAAGACGATCCAGGTGATCCCGCAGGCCAGCGCCGCCATCGTCGAGCGGTTCGGCCGCTACACCCGCACCCTCAACGCGGGCCTCAACATCGTCGTCCCGTTCATCGACTCGATCCGCAACCGGATCGACCTGCGTGAACAGGTCGTCCCGTTCCCGCCGCAACCCGTCATCACCCAGGACAACCTCGTCGTCAACATCGACACCGTCATCTACTACCAGGTGACCGACGCCCGGGCGGCGACGTACGAAGTGGCCAGCTACATCCAGGCCATCGAGCAGCTCACCGTCACCACCCTGCGCAACATCATCGGCGGCATGGACCTGGAGCGGACCCTCACTTCCCGCGAGGAGATCAACGCCGCCCTGCGCGGAGTCCTCGACGAAGCCACCGGCAAGTGGGGCATCCGCGTGAACCGCGTCGAGCTCAAGGCCATCGAGCCGCCGACCTCCATCCAGGACTCGATGGAGAAGCAGATGCGCGCCGACCGCGACAAGCGCGCCGCGATCCTCCAGGCCGAGGGTGTCCGGCAGTCCGAGATCCTGCGCGCCGAGGGTGAGAAGCAGTCCTCCATCCTGCGTGCCGAGGGTGAGGCGAAGGCCGCCGCGCTCAAGGCCGAGGGCGAAGCACAGGCCATCCGTACGGTCTTCGAGTCCATCCACGCCGGCGACGCCGACCAGAAGCTTCTCGCCTACCAGTACCTGCAGATGCTCCCGAAGATCGCCGAAGGTGACGCCAACAAGCTCTGGATCGTGCCCAGCGAGATCGGCGACGCACTCAAGGGCCTCTCCGGCGCCATGGGCAACTTCGGCCCTCTGGGCGGCGGTTCGGGCTTCAACCCGAAGAGCCCCGGCAAGGACGGCGGCATCCCGGCAGCCCGGGACAAGGACGGCGCCGAGCGCCGCGAGCAGCCCCCGATCGACTGACCCCGGCGACCGGCCGCGCACGCCCCCTGAGGCATGATCAGTGAGGCCCCTCGACCTTCATGGCGGGGAGGCGACTCACTCATGCAAAGGGGATGGCACCGTCCATGTCCATCTGGGAATCACTCGCGGTCCTCGCCGCCGGCATCGGCGCGGGAACGATCAACACCATCGTCGGCTCCGGCACCCTCATCACCTTCCCGGTGCTGCTGGCCACCGGCCTGCCGCCGGTCACCGCCAACGTGTCCAACACCCTGGGTCTGGTGCCCGGTTCCATCAGTGGGGCCGTCGGCTACCGCAAGGAGCTCCGGGGGCAGCGCGCCCGCGTCCTGCGGCTCGGCTCGGTCTCGGCCGTCGGAGGGCTCGCGGGCGCGGCCCTGCTCCTGGCCCTGCCGTCCGACTCGTTCGACACGATCGTGCCCGTCCTCATCGGACTCGCACTCGTCCTCGTCATCCTCCAGCCCCGGCTCGCCGCCGCCCTGCGCCGGCGCCAGGAAGCCGGAGGCGATACGGCCCACCCCGACGGCGGCCCGCTCCTGCTCGGCGGCATGCTCTTCTCCAGCGCCTACGGCGGCTATTTCGGCGCGGCCCAGGGCGTGCTGTACCTGGGGCTGATGGGCCTGCTGCTCCATGACGACCTGCAACGCATCAACGCCGTCAAGAACGTCGTCGCCGCCCTCGTCAACGGCATCGCGGCCGTCTTCTTCCTCTTCGTCGCCGAGTTCGACTGGACCGCCGTGCTCCTCATCGCCATCGGCTCGACGATCGGCGGCCAGATCGGCGCCAAGGTCGGCCGCCGCCTCCCGCCGAACGTGCTGCGCGGAGTCATCGTGACGGTCGGCCTCCTCGCGATCGTCCAGCTGCTGGTCCGCTGAGCAGCGGAGAAGAAATACGCCACTCAGCGGACGGGGTCTAGGCGGAACGCTCCAGCCACTCCGGAAGCGCCTCCTGCCCGGCGACCCCGAGCGCGAGGAGCATGGCGTCCGCCGGAGACGGCACGAAGGGCTTCCGGAGGAGCGGCATCCCCGCCTCCTCCGGAGTCCTGGCCGCTTTGCGGTGGTTGTCCTCGGCACAGGAGGCCACCGTGTTCAGCCAGGTGTCCCCACCACCCTGCGCCCGCGGCAGTACGTGGTCCACCGTGGTCGCGCGCTTGCCGCAGTACGCGCACCGGTGCTGGTCTCGGACCAACACCCCCCGCCGCGACCAGGGAGCATGTCTTCGGAAGGGCACCCTGACATACCTGCAGAGCCTGATCACCCGGGGCATCGGGAGATCCATGGTGGCGGCGCGGACCCGCAGTTCGGGGTGCGACTGTTCGACGACGGCCTTGTCCTGGAGCACCAGGACGACAGCTCGGTTCAACGTCACCGTCGACAGCGGCTCGAAGCTCGCATTCAGCACCAGCGTGTCCCGCATCTCGCCCACCTCCCGTGTGCAGGCCCGCGACCACCACGGCGGCAAGGCCCGCAACCACTCTGGCCGCGTGCGCCACGCGGGACAACGCAATAAAAATGCCCGGTCCCGGGCTTCTTTAGACCAGGACCGGGCAAACGCCGGGCGAACGATCAGCGCGCGGCGGGCGCCTCGTACTCGGCGACGAGCTGTGCCCGCCCCAGAGCGTGGAACCGCAGGTGGAACCCGACGACCGCGGGCGAGGAGTCCGCGTCCGGGCCCAGCTGCTCCCGGTCCACCGCGTACACGGTGAACACGTAGCGGTGCCGCTCGCCGCGCGGCGGGGCCGCACCGCCGAAGTCCCGCGTCCCGTAGTCGTTCCGGGCGTGCACGGCGCCTTCCGGCAGACCGGGGAAGTCCCCGGTTCCCGCACCGGCCGGAAGCTCCGTCACGGAGGCGGGCAGGTCGAAGAGGACCCAGTGCCAGAACCCGCTGCCCGTCGGCGCGTCCGGGTCGAAGCAGGTCACGGCGAAGCTCTTCGTCCCCTCGGGGAAGCCCTCCCAGCGCAGCTGCGGCGAGACGTTCTTCCCCGTCAGAACCTGGGCGGCATGCAGGTCCGCGCCGTGGGAGACGTCATCGCTCGTCACGGTGAACCCGTGCACCTCGGGGTGGAAATCGTGGGGGAGCG